>CAWJRQ010000007.1:0-1023106 GCA_963845345.1 uncultured Acidobacteriaceae bacterium | reverse complement strand
GAAGCGACCACCGACGTGCTGATCGAATTGGCGCTGTGGAACGAGATCAACATCGCCCAGACCGGCCGCAAGCTCGGCATCAATTCCGACGCGCGCTACCGGTTCGAGCGCGGCATCGATCCGGCCTTCATGGTGCCGGGGCTGGAGATGGCGACCAGGCTGGTGCTGGAAATGTGCGGCGGCACGCCGTCGGAAACCGTCGTCGTCGGCAAGACCTTCGCCGATGACCGCGTGATCGATTTTCCGCTCACCGAAGTGAAGCGGCTCGCCGGGATCGAGGTGCCGCTGCCGCAGATCAAGATGATCCTGAGCCATCTCGGTTTCATGATGGCCGGTCCGGGCCCGGTGGTGAAGGTCGCGGTGCCCTCCTGGCGCTCCGACGTGCATGGCAAGGCCGATATCGTCGAGGAGATCGTGCGCATCGTCGGCGTCGACAAGGTGCCGATGACGCCGTTCGAGCGCGGCGAGGACGCCCGCAAACCGATCCTCACCGCGATCCAGCTGCGCACCCGCCGCGCCAAGCGCGCGCTCGCGGCGCGCGGCATGGTCGAGGCGGTGACGTGGTCGTTCATCTCGAAACCACAGGCCGAGCTGTTCGGCGGCGGCAAGCCCGAACTCGCGCTCGCCAATCCGATCGCCTCCGACCTGTCCGACATGCGGCCGAGCCTGCTGCCGGGGCTGGTCGCGGCCGCCCAGACCAATTCCGATCGCGGCTTTCCCGACGTGGCGATGTTCGAAGTCGGCCAGCTGTTCAAGGGCGACAAGCCCGAGGATCAATTGATCGCGGCGTCCGGCGTCCGCCATGGCTATGCGTCGTCGAAAGGCATGGGACGGCACTGGTCCGGCTCGGCCACAGCGGACGCGCTCGACGCCAAGGCCGATGCGTTCGCGGTGCTGTCGGCCGCCGGCGCGCCGATGCAGGCGCTGCAGGTCGTGCCCGGCGGCCCGGACTGGCTGCATCCCGGACGTTCCGGCACCATCCAGATCGGCCCGCAAAACGTGCTCGGCTATTTCGGCGAGCTGCATCCGCGCGCGCTGGAAGCCCTGGGCGCCGACGGCCCGATCATCGCCTTCGAGGTGATCCTCGACCGCATTCCCGCCGCCAAGCAGCGGCCGACCCGCGCCAAGCCGGTGCTGGAGCTGTCGCCGTTCCAGCCGGTGTCGCGCGACTTTGCCTTCATCGTCGACCGCGGCGTCAAGGCCGGCGACATCGTGCGCGCCGCGCAGGGCGTCGACAAGAAGCTGATCACCGAGGTCACGCGTGTTCGACGTCTACGAGGGCAAGGGCATCGACGACGGCAAGAAGTCGATCGCGATCGCGGTGACGATGCAGCCGCGCGAGAAGACCATGACCGACCAGGAGATCGACGCGGTCGGCGCCAGGATCGTGGCGGAAGTGAACAGGAAGACCGGCGGCGTGCTTGCGCGGCATGAGCCTTCGCCGGCCTCGATCCCGGCTGATGTCAGCACCACACATTGCGATCGCGATCTGCGCGATCGCCTTCGTGTCGGGAACGGCGCGCGGATTTTCCGGGTTCGGCTCGGCGCTGATCTTCATGCCGCTGGCGAGCAGTCTTGCCGCACCGCGCCTGGTCGCCGCGCTGCTGCTGATCATCGATTTCGTCGCCGCCGCGCCGCTGCTTCCCAACGCCTGGAAGCAGGCGGACCGCAAGGCGACCGCGGTCATGGTAGCAGGCGCGCTGGTCGGCGTGCCGATCGGCACCTGGTTCCTGACCGGCTCGATCCGGTGACCACGCGCTGGATCATCTCCGGCTTCGTGTTCGGCGCTGTTGCTGCTGCTGTTGTCGGGCTGGCGCTATCGCGGCAAGGATCATCCGGCGCTTTCGATCGGCATCGGCGGATTGTCCGGCTTTTGCAGCGGGCTGGCGCAGACCGGCGGGCCGCCGATCGTCGGCTATTGGCTCGGCCGGCCGCTTCCCTCGGTGATCGCGCGCGCCAACATCCTGCTGTTCTTCGGCGCCTCCGACTTCTTTTCCGTCGTCAGCTATTCCCTGACCGGGCTGATCACCGCGGATGCGATCCGGTTTTCGCTGCTGGTCGGTCCGGTCTATGGCATCGGCGTCTGGTTCGGCGCCCGGCTGTTCGGCCGCGCCAGCGAGAAGCTGTTCCGCGCCATCTGCTACGCCCTGATCGCAGCGGCCGTGATCGATCGGCCTGCCGGCGCTGGACGGCGTGCTGCGGTGATTGCAGCAACGTAGCGTGGGCAAAGGCGCTCTGCGCCGTGCCCACCATCTCAAAGAATGGTGGGCACGCTACGCTTTGCCCACCCTACGATCTATCTCAACCCGCCATCACCAGATCGCAATAGGCATAGCCGTCGCGTTCGACGCGCTCGCCGGTCACGACCGCAAGCGGCCGCGCAAACATCGGCCCCGCCACCACGCAGGTATGAAACTCGCCGTTCTCGCCGCAGGGATCGACGCCGGCGGGCAGGTCGGCCAGCAATTGCGCGTCGAATTTTCGCCCGGCGAATTCGGCCGGCAATTTTTTCAGATCGACGGTGGCGAGGTAAGCCTGCATGCCGCTGTCGATCATGGCATGCGCCAGCGGCAATGTCGGGCGATCCCATAGCGGAAACACCGGCGTGATGCCGGTGCCGGCGAGTTTCTGCTCGCGATAGGCCCTGATATCGGCGAGGAACAGATCGCCGAAGATCATGTGGGTGACGCCGTCGCGCACCGCTTGCGCGACGGCTTCTGCCCATGCGCGCCTCGTAGATCGCGTTCGGACAGGGATAGGGAATCGGCACGATCCGCGGCGGCAAGCCCGCAGCCGCAAGCTGCGCCTGCAAGATTTCCTGCCGCACGCCGTGGATCGACACCCGGTCGAAGGTCTCGGTCACCGTCGTCAGCGCGCCGACGATATCGAATTCGCCCGCGCGCCTGATCTCATGCAGCGCAAACGCGCTGTCCTTGCCGCTCGACCATGAGATCAGCGCCTTCGGCCGCGACCGTTTCAATTGATCGGGCGCTCCCGCGACGCCGCGCGCTTCGGCGCGCGCGCGCGGCTGCGCGCCTGCCGGTTCGGCATCCCTGAGCGCGCCGATCTTGCGCAGCGCGGCTTCCGCCGCGCGCTCGCCGCTTTCCCAGGCGCCGTCGACCGTTCCCCACAGCGTTTCGTGGGTCGCTTCGCCCGCGAGGAACAGGCTGCCGATCGGCTCGGCCGAGGATCTTTCGCGACGGCTGCGCCGCCGGGCGCGGCCGCCGACATCGCGCCCAGCGCGAACGGCGCGGCATTCCAGCGCGTCGCGCTCGATTTCTTGATTGCGGCTGCGGCCTCGCTGCCGAACAGTTTGGCCAGCCATTCGACCGCGAAGGCGACCATCGCCGTCTCGCCCTGCGCCGACAGATCGCGGCCGAACGAGCCCGCGACATCGATCGCGCACAGCGACGATCCCCCGATATTGGCGAGCAGCAGCGCCGTCCGCGTCGAATTGCTCTGCTCGATGAGGACATCGTCGCGGCCGAGCCCGAGCGGATTGCCCGGCAGTTGCAGCGCGATCCGATCGTAGCTGCCGAGGCTCAGTTTTGCCGCGGCATCGAGCTGGCGCTTGGGCAGGTCGGGCGTGAACTTGATATTGCCGGAGGCCAGCACGTTGCTGGACACCGTGACGATGGCGGCGCGCGCGGCGATCTTGCCGGCCGGCGTCTCCACCGTGACGTCGCGGCCGCTCCAGCTGACGCGGCTCGCCGGCGTCGACAGCGCCAGCGGGACCTGCTCGCCGAGCTTCGCGATCAGCGTGCCCAGACCCTGGCGGCAGGCGAGCGCGGCGTTGCGGTCCTGCGCGCGGGCCTTGTCGATCACCGAGACGATCCTTCAGGTCCTTGCCGGTCGCGTTGGCGCCGAGCACGAATTCCGCCGTGCCGGCCCAGTCGCCGAGATCCTTGGGCAGCACCGAGGCGCAGGACGACGTCGGCCCTGCCGCGCGAGGCCTCGTCGATGGCGCGGTTGGCGCGCACCAGCGCCGCCAGAAATTCCTCGGTTTCTCCGGCCCGCGCGTTGCGGCGGCCGATGCGGATCTTCTGGCCCGGCGGCGCCGCGGCGATGTCGAGCCCGGCGCTGCGGGCCAGCTTGATCATCGGATTGGTGTCGGGATTGTGCATCCAGCGCGCGCCGCGATCGAACGGCACGCCGAAAGTCGCGGTGTCGGTGAGGCAGCGGCCGCCGATCTGGCCCGCCGCCTCCACCACGATCACCCTGCGGTTGGCAGCCAGGATACGCCGCGCCGCGGCGATGCCGGCGGCGCCGGCGCCGATCACGACAATGTCGGCCTCGCGCGGCAACGGCGCGGCGAAGGCGCGGGCGCCGAACGCCGGCGCCGCCGCAAGGGCTGCGGACGCCGAGAGGAAGTCGCGGCGCGTCATTGTCATGTCATGGTTTCCGGAACTTTGAAAAACGGCAGGAACATCTGGCGAACTTGCCGCATCCGGGCGCGGCGCGGCAACCGTCATGGTGAATCAATCATGATTGATCCGCTCGATGCATGAACTAAATTGCAACGGCTTTCGACCATGATAAGGGAAGACAAAAAGCGGCCGGAAAGGCCGCTGGGGGAAGTCTATCATGGGCGTCGTGCTCGATACCGTCGGCAAGCTGATCGCGGGCTACCTTCAGAAGGAGGTGCCGGGCTATGAGCCGTTCACGCCGAGCGACCCCGAGCATTTGCGCGGCGTCATCGAGCCGGGCGATGTCCTGCTGGTCGAGGGCAACAACCGGGTTTCCGGCATCATCAAATATCTGACCCAGTCCACCTGGTCGCATGCCGCGCTCTATGTCGGCCCGATCGACGGCGCGGAGGAGCCCGACGGCGAGCCGCATGTCCTGATCGAGGCCAATATCGGCGAGGGCGTGACCTCGGCGCCGCTGTCGAAATATTTTCCCTATCACACGCGGCTGTGCCGCCCGGTCGGACTGTCGTTCGAGGACCGCAACACGGTGTGCCGCTACGCCATCAACCGGATCGGCTTCGGCTACGACACCAAGAACATCCTCGATCTGATGCGCTATCTGATCCCGCTGCCGATCCCGCAGCGCTGGCGGCGGCGGATGATCGCGTTCGGCTCCGGCGATCCCACCAAGATCATCTGCTCGGCGCTGATCGCCCAGGCGTTCGACGCCGTGCGCTATCCGATCCTGCCCAAGATCACGCGCGCCGGCTCCAGGCAGGCCCGGCGCGAAATCCTGCACATCCGCGATTCCTCGCTCTACATGCCGCGCGATTTCGACATCTCGCCCTATTTCGAAATCGTCAAACCCACCATCGTGCACGGCTTCGACTACACCGCCCTGCACTGGGCCGACAAGCAAAAGCCGCTCCGGGAGGTAGCGGGCGAATTCGGACCGTTTCCAGAGACGATCCAGTCGCCGCCGCTTGTTCCTGAAGAGATTGACGAAGCGACGCCGTTTCCAGCTCAGGAAGTGACGTGGATCGCCGGCAGCGCGACGCTGGCCGAGCGCATCACCGTGGCCGGGCACTTCATGCTCGTCGAGCTTGTGCCGGCGCGCCGCATCCGGATTCCGGAGCTCGCGGCGTAGGGCATCTTCCAGTTCCGCAGCCTCGTCAGTTCGGCCGCGCGCTGCCCTCATACATGAAGGTCATCGGCCGCGGGCCGGGGATATAGCCGGTCTCGATTCGGTCGATGCCGAAACCCGCGCTTTCGATCATGACGCGGATCGGACGATTGAGGTGGCAACCCCCGGCGATACATTTCCAGGCCGGCGTCAGCCGGTCCTGCCAGCGGTGCACGCCCGCGTCCGGCGAGAGGCCGTGCTCGACGAACAACAGCCTGCCGCCCGGCCGCAACACCCGCCGCATCTCGGCGAGTGCTGTGGCGGCATGCGGGATCGAGCACAGGGTCCAGGTCGTGACCACGGTATCGACGCTGTGATCGTCGAGCGGAATGGCCTCGGCGGACGCCTCGAGGAAACGGACAGGCGTGCTGGCCCGACGCGAAACGCCGCGGGCCATGCTCACCAGCCGCGGCGCCGGTTCGAGCGCCAGCACTTCAGCGACCTCAGCCCGATAGAACGGCAGGTTCAGTCCCGAGCCAACGCCGATCTCCAGCACCCGGCCCTCGGCAGCCCCGATCACCCGCCGGCGTATCGGCACCAGCTCCTTGTTGCGCATGGCGAAATCGCAGAGCCGCGGCAGGATGATGTCGCTGTAAAATCCCATCGCATGCTCCGTGAAGGTTTACCGGTCCAAGCGAGCGCGGATCTCACATGTCAGGCCGCCACGCCCGATTTCCGGTCCGGCAGGCCGGCGCGGGCGAGCCCGCCATAGAGCGTCTCGCCCGGCATTTCCGAACGCAGGATCGCAGCGCACCGCGACCAGTTTCTCGATATCGATGCCGGTTGCAAATCCCTTGCTCTCGCACAGGAACACCAGATCCTCGAACACGACGTTGCCGGTGGCGCCCGGCGCGAACGGGCAGCCGCCGAGGCCGCCGAGCGAGCCGTCGAGGATCCGCGCGCCGGCATCGAGCGCGGCCGACGCATTGGCAATCCCCATGCCCCTGGTATCGTGCAGATGAACGCAGACCGGCTTGGTGCCGGACAGTTTCACGGTCGCCTTGGTCAGTTCACCGACCTGCTTCGGGCCGGCATAGCCGACGGTATCGGCGATGGCGACGAAGTCGACGCCGGCCTCGAGGCATTTCTCGACCAGCTTGATCACTTCCCTCGGATCGACCGGGCCCGTGATCGAACAGCCCAGCGCCATCGAGATCGCGGCGTTGACGATCGGCTTGTGCGGACTGGCGTCGCGCAGACTCGCACAGCCGCTTGACGTTGGCGATGGCCTGCTCGCGCGACCGTCTCGCATTGGCCTGGCTGTGCTCTTCGGTGGCCGAGACCACCGTGGCGATTTCGGCGACGCCCGAGGCCAGCGCCTCGTTGACGCCGCGCTCGTTGAGCGCCAGCGCAATGCCGTGCGCGCCGGGAAGCGAGGCCACCGTCCTGACGATCTCGCGGACATCGGCGAATTGCGGAAATGTCGATCGCCGGCAGGAACGAGCCGACCTCGAAATGCCGCACGCCCGCGCCGTATTCCTCGCGCATCCAGCGCTGCTTCGCCGCGGTCGAGGGAAAGTTCTTCACCAGTTGCAGGCCGTCGCGCAGGCCGACCTCGCGCAGGCTGACGCGATCGTCGGGATAAACGTCTTGAACTCGGGTCATGCGAGCCTCGCAGCGGTTTTGCCGGTTGAAGGATTAGATGTTCTGGTCTCGAGTTCGGCGCGAACGGCCTCGGTATCGGCGCCGAGCACCGGCACCTTCAGGCCTTCGCCGATGTTGGCGCCGTTCCACTCGATCGGAAGCGCGGGAACGCGGAACGGCTCGCCATTGGCATTGATATTGTTGACGAGCCCGCCCGGGCGCAGCACATGCGGATCGCTGAACAGATCCTCGGGGCGGTTGATCGGCGAGAAGCAGATGTTGAGCCGGTCGAGCGTCGCCGACAGCTCGGCCGCGTTCCAGCTTTTGATCACTTCGGCGGCGCGCGGAATGATCCGCGAGCGCGCCAGGATGCGGTCGGTCGTGGTGCGCAAGGCGGGATCTTCCAGAAACTCCTGTCATGCCGAACTCGCGGCAAAAGCTCTGCCAGTGGCCCTCGGTGACGACGCCGATGAAAATGCGTTCGCCGCCTGCGGTCTCGAAAATATCGTAGATCGGCCACGCGTGCTCGCGCTCCGGCATCGAGCGCGGCTTGTTGCCGGTCATCTCATACTCGACCATGTGCTGGGCCACCAGGAACAGGCAGTTTTCGAACAGGCCGATGCGGATGTCGGCGCCCGTATCCGCTGCCTTGCCGCCGCCGCGCTTCTGGTAGAGCGCGGCCAGAATCGAGATCGCGCCGAACATGCCGCCCATGATGTCGTTGGCGGACGAGCCGACGCGCTGCGGCTTCTCGCTGGTGCCGGTCATGGCGGCCAGCCCCGACATCATCTGCACCACCTCGTCGAGCGCCGGGCGATGCTCGTAGGGACCGGACAGAAAGCCCTTGTGCCCGCAGACGATCAGATGCGGATGCCGGCGGCGCAACTCCTCCGGCGCCCAGGCCCTGCTTTTCCAGCTGCCCGTCGCGGAAATTTTCCAGGAACACGTCGGCGCTGGCGAGCAGCCGGTGCATGGTCGTCGCGGTCTTCCGGCTTTGCGAAATCGAGCACGACGCTGCGCTTGCCGCGGTTGAACAGCGGGAAGAACGCGGTTCCCATGCCGCCGAGGCTGCGGGTCTTGTCGCCGGCGGGCGGCTCGACCTTGATGACCTCGGCGCCCAGCTGCGCCAGGATCATGCCGCAGGTCGGCCCCATCACCATGTGGGTCATTTCGACGACCCTCACGCCTTCGAGCGGCAGTCCCGTCCCGGTCATCTCTGTCTCCCCGTGTTCCTTGGGCCACCGGCCGTGATTAGACTAGGCTGTCGCAAACTTGGCTTCCACCCGCCATCTGAAAAATATAATCTGTCGAATAGTGTCTTCTCGGTTCTAGAACGCTATTCCATGGATTCACGCCAGCTTCGCTATTTCATCGCGGTTTACGAGCAGCGCAACCTGTCGCGGGCGGCGGATCAGGCCAGCGTGGCCCAATCGGCGCTCAGCCATCACATTTCCAACCTCGAAGCCGAGTTCGCAACGCCCTTGTTCGAACGCAAGCCGCGCGGCATGGAGCCGACCGCCGCGGGCGAGCGGCTCTACGAGCATGCCCGCATCATCCTGCGGGCGATGGCGGCGGCCGAGCGCGAGATCAAAGAGGGCGGCGGCGTCATCGGCGGCGACATCTCGATCGGGATGGCCAATTCCGGCGTCAAGGCGATCGGCGTTCCCTTGATGAGCGCCGTGCTCGCCAAATATCCCAATCTGAAACTGTCGCTGACCGAGAGCCTGTCGGGCGCGACGCTTCTCCATCTGATGGCCTCCGAGGTCGATCTGGCGCTGGTCTACAATCCGCCCTCGGAAAAGGATCTGATCGCCGAGCCGGTGCTGGAAGAACAGATGTTCTGCGTCGGCACCGCCAAGGTGATCGGCAAGAGCAAGGCGCCGATCACCTTCGAGGAACTGACCCGTCTGCCGCTGATCCTGCTGCGGCACGGGCTGTCGTCGCGCGCGCTGCTCGACGATCCCGTGCTGCTGAAGCGGCTGGAGGCCAACGCCATCCTGCATCTCAATTCGATCAGCGGCACCACCGGCGCGTTGCTGGCGGGACTCGGCTGCGCGATCGCGACCAAATTGTTCGCCCGCGAGCAGCTCGAGGCGGCAAGCCTGATCGCCCGCGAAGTGGTCGAGCCGACCCTGACGCGGACGCTGTATCTGTGCCGGCTGCGCAACCGGCCGATGACCTATGCGATGGAGGAAATGCGCCGGTTGATGCTGAGCCTGATCGCCGACCAGGTCGGGCGCGGCGCCTGGGAAGCGACGCTGCTGTTCTGAGGGGTCTTCGAACGGAGAACCCACGCCATCGAATAATTCGAACGCAACCATCGATATGTTCGTCTGGATTTCTGGGTCATAACCGCCAAACATGCCCCACCCGGCACGTTCTTCACAAGAAAGACGGCCGGCGCAGGAATTCACGGGGAGGGACATCATGAGCGCCATCGGCATCGACACCGGGCTTGATCTGGCGGCCACGCGCGGCGGGCCGGACGAGATATGCGCGGCGGCTCGAGAGCCTGCCCGCCTCCTCCTATGTGTGGCGGCTGGTGATCCTGCTGTCGCTCGGCGGCTGCTTCGAAATCTACGACCTGTTCTTTACCGGCTATATCGCGCCGGGCCTCAACCGCAGCGGCCTGCTGACCACCACCACGCAGGCCTTTTTCGGCTTTTCCGGCATCGGCGCCTTCGTCGCGGCGACCTTTGCCGGATTGTTCGCCGGCACCTTCTTCCTGGGCTTTCTCGCCGACCGGTTCGGACGGCGCGCGATCTTCACCTATGCGCTGCTCGGCTATTCCGCGGCCTCGGTGGCGATGGCGTGCCAGACCACGTCCGGCGGCGTGCTGCTGTGGCGGTTCATCGCCGGGATCGGCATCGGCGTCGAGATCATCACCATCGACGCCTATATCACCGAGCTGGTGCCGAGCTGGATGCGGGGCCGCGCCTTCGCGGTCAATCAGGCGGTGATGTTCATCGCGGTCCCGATCGTGGCGTTTCTCGCCTGGTGGCTGGTGCCGCTGTCGCCCTACGGGCATCGATGGCTGGCGCTGGGTGGTGCTGATCGGCGCCGCCGCCAGCATGATCATCTGGATCCTGCGGCTGTATGGTGCCGGAAAGCCCGCTCTGGCTGGCGCGCCATGGCCGCACCGGAGAGGCCGGCAAGGATCCTCGCGCTGCTCGAAGCCAAGGCCGGCGCGGCACCGGCGCGTCAGGGCGACAGCGCACCGCCGGCGCCGGCGCGCGCGGCCGACAAAAGCGGGTTTTGCCGAACTGTTCAAGCCGCCCTATCTGTCGCTCGTCGTGCTGTTCATGGTGTTCAATTTCTGCCAGGCGTTCGGCTTCTATGGCTTTGCCAATTGGGTGCCGACGCTGTTGGTCGAAAAGGGCATCACCGTCACCAAGAGCCTGCAATATTCCTTCATCGTTGCCTTTGCCTATCCGATCGCGCCGCTATTGGCCGCGAGCTTTGCCGACCGGTTCGAGCGCAAATGGATCATCTGCGGCGCCTGCGCGGCGATCATCGCGTTCGGGATGGCGTTCTCGCAGTTCACGCAGCCGGCACTGCTGATCCTGAGCGGCGTTCTGCTGACGGCGGCCAACATGACCATGTCCTACGCCTATCACGCCTATCAGACCGAGGTGTTTCCGACCGCGATCCGCGCCCGCGCCTCGGGCCTGGTCTATTCGATGAGCCGGGTCAGCGCGATGTTTTCCGGCTTCATCGTCGCCTACATGCTGCGCGATCGGCGGCGTTGACGGCGTGTTCGGCCTGATCACGGCGGCGATGATCATCGTGATCATCGCGATCGCGGCGTTCGGCCCGAATGTGCGCGGCAAGCCGCTGGACGCCTGACGCCTGGCGCAGGTCGGAGCGCGGCGGGCTCTTGCCGAAGCGCCCCGGATGTCTACCTCTCGCGAGGGTTTTCGCTTTCGAGGATAAGCCACCATGTTGGACGCCGCCGTCAAGGCGCTTTCGCAAATCCTGTCGCCGCCGATGCGCTCGATCCTGTGGCGATCGATCGGGCTGGCGCTGGTGCTGATCGTGGTGCTGGCGATCGGCCTGCAGCGGCTGTTGAGCTGGTTTGCGACCTCGGGCGAAGGCTGGGCCGAGGCGATGCTCGGCCCTGGCTTCCACACGCCGCTGAACGTGCTGGCCTGGATCGTCTCGATCGCCGCCGGTCTCGGCGTCGTGTTCGGCGCGGTGTTCCTGATGCCGGCGATCACTTCGCTGGTGGCGAGCGTGTTCGTCGACGAGGTCGCCGACCATGTCGAGCTGCGAACATTATCCGGCCGAACGTCCCGGCACGCGCGCTGCCGCTCGGCCTTGCCATGACCGAAGGCGTCAAGACCGCAGCTGCTGACGATCCTGGTCTATCTGATCGCGCTGCCGTTCGTGTTCTTCGCAGGCGTCGGCTTCATCGCGTTCTTCATCGCCACCGCGTGGCTGTTGGGCCGGGAATATTTCGAACTGGCGGCGATGCGGTTCCGGTCCGCCGGCGGAAGCCAAGGCGATGCGCAAGGACAATGCCGCCATCGATCTTCACCGCCGGCCTGATCATCGCGGCCTTCGTCTCGATCCCGATCGTCAACCTGGCGACGCCGCTGTTCGGCATGGCCTTCATGGTCCACATGCACAAGCGCCTGAGCGGGCCCGCGGCCGGAGTTGATCGAGCCGGCGAACGCAGGAATCGGTCGTTCCCGCTGGTGTAGACTCGCGTCTTCCCTGCGTCTCAGGCGAGACGCGCGTTGGAAACTTACACCGTCTTTTCCGGCCAGCGGCAGAGATCGTTGATCAGGCACATCTCGCAGCGCGGCTTGCGGGCCAGGCACGTGTAGCGGCCGTGCAGGATCAGCCAGTGATGCGCGTGCAGCATGAATTCGGCCGGGAATCACGCGCTCGAGACCGAGCTCGACCTCGAGCGGCGTCTTGCCGGGCGCCAGCCCGGTGCGATTGCCGACGCGGAACACGTGGGTGTCCACCGCCATGGTGTGCTCGCCGAACGCCATGTTGAGCACGACATTGGCGGTCTTGCGGCCGGCGCCGGGCAGCGACTCGATCTCGGCGCGGGTGCGCGGCACCTCGCCGCCGAATTCGGCGATCAGCTTTTCCGACAGCGCGATGACGTTCTTGGCCTTGTTGCGGTAGAGCCCGATGGTCTTGATGTAGTCGCGCACCTTGCTCCTCGCCGAGCGCGAGCATCTTCTGCGGCGTGTCGGCGACCGCAAACAGCGCGCGCGTCGCCTTGTTGACGCCGGCATCGGTGGCCTGCGCCGACAGCACCACCGCGACCAGCAGCGTGTAGGGATTGAGATGTTCGAGCTCGCCCTTCGGTCACGTACGACCCCGGCGGACAAGGCATGGTCCTGACCAACTCTACGGCTCTTCCCGCACGCTGAACTCCAGCTTCCAGCGGCCGGTGTTGCTCGTGCTCACACACCACAACTCCAGCACGCCCAGCTCGGTCATCCGCGAATGGAATCGGACTGGCACGTAGTCCTCGTCGATGCCCTCGGCGGCCGGGAGCGTGGCCTCAAGGGAATCGGTCTCCTCCAATTCATCGGCCGGCCAGGGGAAAGCACGTCGCCGGGCCGGTCCGATTTGCGGACCGAAGAACTGAAGAAGCGAAACAGGGCCGGCTCGCCGACCACCAGGCCGATCTCGTCGGACGGGACGTCGGCCTCGGTGCCTTCCTCCATGCCGATCGGCACCACGCACAACGCCCGCAACGGCCGCGGGGCCGCCGGGCACGGCCAGCCCGGCCGTCTCGATGCCGACGTAATACGCCCGGGCCGTGCCGCCGCGGATCCGCACGCCGCCGCGGTGCTTGGCCCAGCCGTAGTAGGCTGCGCCGCGGGCCACCGCGTGGTCGAGGTCGTGCCGGCCTTCGAGCATTCGCGGCGCCCTCGCTCGCCGGGAAACCGACTCGCCGAGCACCTCCAGCAGCCGTCGCGAAGGAGCTTCCGCCTTGAAGACGCCGCCGTTGAACAGCACGTGCGTCGGCCGCACCGGCTCGCCCGCCGCCGGGCCGTGGGCCTGCAAGAAACGCGGCCAGGTGCCGCGTGATGGCCGTGTCGGTCTCGTACGGCAGGCCCAGCTCGCGGAAGCCGGCGCCGCCGCCGCGCCGGACGGTCGCTCACCTCGCAGTGCGGAAAGAAGCCATCCACCAGTAGCCGGCTCGACTTCTGCGCGATCGACCTCGGTCGTCACCGTGCCGCCGATCAACCGGCTGCCGCGGCCGAGCACGGCGATGGGTAGCTGTCGCCGGCCGCTCGGCCGGCCAGCAGCGATCTCCTTGGCCGTTGCGGCAGGAGTGCCACAGCGCGACCGATTGCCAGGGGTCGAGCTTCACGCCCTTTTCGGCGAAGCGGCCGGCCACGAAATGGGCCAGCGCGAGGTCCATGTTGTCGCCGCCGACCAGCAGGTGATTGCCCACGGCCATCCGCCGCAGCACCAGCTCACCCTCTTCCTCGGCCACGTTGACCAGCGTCAGGTCGGTTGTGCCGCCGCCGACGTCGCAGACCAGCAGCGTATCGCCCAGCTTCAGGGCTCGCCGCCAGCGGTCGCCGCGATCGGCCAGCCAGGCGTAGACGGCCGCCTGCGGCTCTTCCAGCAGCACAGGTCGCGGCAGGCCCGCGCCAGCGCCGCCTCGCGGGTCAGCTCCCGCGCCGCGGCGTCGAACGAGGCGGGCACCGTCAGCACCACGTTCTGCTCGGCGGCCGGCGCATCCGGATGCGGCCTGCTGCCAGGCCGCCACCAGGTGCTCCAGATATCGCTGCGAAGGCCGGCGGGACGCCGCCGGTGAGCCGCAGGAAGGCGCGAAACAGCACGAAGAAGGTGCCAGCGGAATGCACCAGCAGGCGGCCCAGGGATTTCCCGTCGGCCGCGGCGGCGGCGTATTCGGTCCGCAGGCGCAGCACCTTCCCGCGCACCTCGTGCTCCAGCTCGGTCCTCAGCGCGCCGCGCCTGGTGGCGACCCGGTCGAACGGATCGCGCCCCGCCAGCACTCGGTGCGCATCCCGCATGTCCTCGATCTCGATCGGGAAGACGTCGGTCGATGCGCGCCACTCCGCCTCCGAGAAGATCAGCGGCGGCGGCTGCCCTGCCCTTGGTCCACTCCGCCACCACCGGCGTCGCCGCGTGGAGCGCCGCGACCGACGCGTCCCTCACGATCAGCAGGAGATTGATGTCCGACCGGCCCTCGACGTGCGTGCCGCGCGCCGCCGAGCCGAAGAGCGACAGGGAATGGAGGTTCTCGCCCAGCGCCGACTCCACGCGGCGGGCGAACTCCTCCAGGCCGAGTTTCTTGTTCGCCGCCATCAAACCCTCCGGATGTCCACCAGGCGCATAATCTCCTGCAACACAAGCATCGAGTCGTCGTCTTCTTCGACCTGACGCACATTGGAACTCACGCGTTCGCGGACTCCATGTCCGTTTCCGCCGTTCCCGGCGCCACGCGGCTTCCGGGATTCTCTTACCTCTTCATTGACCAATGTTGGCATGAATTTCGCCCCTCCCTTTCGCTGGAATTCGTACTCTCCGGAATCCGTGGCCTTTTGCCCGTTCATGCGTTCGCCCCTGGGCCGGGAACCGGAAAAACACAAAACTCAGCAGTTTGAATCGTTACTTGATGGGCGCTGGCGCTCGATCCAGCACCGACGATGCTTTAATTAGCTCTTTGCGGAGCGGCGCTCCTTCCCCGGAGGCTCTGCTTGACAGCCGCCGCAATCGCGGCCACGGAAGGCCCCGCGCGCGTTCCGTGCGCGATGGCGCGCACCGCGTCCTGCGCCACCCGCTCCGGATCCAGAATCAGCGCTACCGTTCCGTCGCCCAGAATCGTTGCCCCGCTGACCACCTTTACGTGCCGGTAGAAGCGGCCCAGGTTCTTGATCACCGTCTGGCAGTTGCCCAGCACCCGGTCCACGACAAAGCCGTAGCGCCCGCCCTCGGTGGAGACGATCATGATCTGCTCGATCTCCGGGCGCGGCGTGCGGATGTTGAAGTGCTCCCGCAGGCGGATGTAAGGAACGATCTCCCCGCGCACGTCGGCGATATGCTTGCCGTTGGCGCGCTGAATATCCGCGCTGGTCAGCTCGATGCACTCCAGGATGTTGGCCAGCGGCAGCACAAAGCAGGCCTCGCGCAATGCTCACCAGGATGCCGTCGATGATGGCCAGGGTGAGCGGCAGGCGCAGCGTCACGCTGGTTCCCTCGCCCGGATTGCTGGCCACGTCGATCGAGCCCCGCAGGCTGTCAACCCGCTGCCGGACCACGTCCATGCCCACGCCGCGCCCGCTGACATCGGTGACCTGCTTGGCCGTGGAAAATCCCGGCTGGAAGAGCAGGGCGAAGATCTCGCTCTCCGTGAGCTCGTCGCCGGCGGCTACCAGGCCGCGCTCGATGGCCCTGTTGCGCACCGCCTCGGCATTGATGCCGCCGCCGTCGTCCGAGACCGCGATCAGCACGCTCGCCCCGGAGTGCCGCGCGGAGAGATGAATGGTCGCCGTGGGGCGCTTGCCGCGCTCGGCGCGCACCGCCGGCGGCTCAATGCCGTGGTCCATGCTGTTGCGGATCAGGTGCATCAGCGGATCGCCCAACTGATCGATGACCGTCTTGTCCAGCTCCGTATCCGCGCCCTCGATGGTCAGCTCGACATTCTTGCCCAGATCGCGCGCCAGATCGTGCACCAGGCGGCGGAACTTCTCGAAGGTGGCGCGAATGGGCATCATGCGGATGTTCATCGAGTTATCGCGCAAGGACGCGGTCAGCCGCTCGACCTCCTCGGAGACCGCCGCGATCTCCGGATCGTCGCAGCGCGCGGCAATCTCGCTCAGCCGGGCCTGCACCGTCACCAGCTCGCCCACCAGATCGACAAACTGGTCCAGCTTGGCGGCGGGCACGCGCAGGCTGGAGGCGTTGTCGGGCGCGTCATAATTGCGGCGTCCACCGCTTTGCGCGCGCTTGTCCAGCAACGCCTTGGCGGTCAGGTCAGCCGCGCAAAGTGCAGCTGTCGTAGCGCTCTTCTGTACTGCCGATACGCTTTGAGCAGATCCGGCGGCCTGTTGGATAGTCGTTTCCTGAACTGGCGGATCAACCGGCTCAATGCTCAACTCGCAACTGTCCTCGACAAAGATAAACACATCGCGAATCGCATCTCGCCCCGCCGCGGTGGACAGCACCATCGCCCAGCAGACCAGCCTGCTGGCCCTGAATGCGGAGATCGAGGCAGCGCGGGCAGGCAACGCCGGACGCGGCTTTGCGGTGGTGGCCTTCGAGGTGAGAAAGCTGTCGGTCTCCTCCACCAAGGCCGCCGCCGACATTGCCGCCAAGATCCATGCCACCTGCGCACGAGTGGACCGGGAGATGGCCGAGGCCCAGGCCTCGCTGAAGCGGCACGAGTCCAACGAAGCGATGAGTCATCTGGTTGCCGATTTGACCGGAATGCAGATGGAGTTCAACAAGAAAAACGGCCAATTGCTTCTGGATGTCATCACCGAGGTGGATGAAAACTACGCGGAGAACGTGCAACGGCTCTCCGAGGCCCTGGGGCATATTCAGTTCCAGGACGTGATGCGGCAGAGAATGGAGCACGTGCAGGAAGCGCTGACCGAGATGCGCGAACATATGCAATATTTGTCGAGCAGGCTGGCGGAATTCCATTGGGAAGGGAAGTTCGAGCATACCTTCAAGGATCTGCTGGCCGCTCATCGCAGCCAGTACCGCATGGCCAGCCAGCACGTGACGCACACCAATGTGGTGTCCGGCGGCGGCGGCGCCAGCGAGCAGGACCACAGCCGGCCTGACATTGAACTGTTTTGATTAGCCGCTAGAGCGGTTCCACAATTCACGTGCCCTTTCTAGTATTGCGCAAAATGGCATTTACTTCCACCCCAGCGCACAAAGATCATGCGCTGGGGACCCCGGTTGAGGAAAATGCCATTTGAGGGTAGTGGTTTCAGGGTACAGCAATTGTGGAACCGCTGTAATCGGCAAATATATAGTCTCGTTTTTGTACGAGACGCCTTCTTCTGAGATCCGTACAGGTGGTAAAGCGAAAAACATCGCCCAGAAATGCTCTACTACACATTTGTCTACACCTCCGTATAGATCACCATCACCCAATTTTGCGTTACCTGGGCCCAAATTGCTGTTTCAACAGGAGGCAAGTGCCAATGCCCGTTGTCATGTAAAACAGGGGAATAGGGAGGAATTGAGGGAAAAACAGTGACTTTGGCGACGAAGCGGATCCAAGTTATGCCATTTGTTTTCTTTTATTTATCAATAAACCTAGCCAGATAGCAAAATCATGGCGGAGAGAGGGGGATTCTATGCCGGAGATTTATCCATTTGTATATATATGATATATAAGTAGATACATGAGATTTTATTACATAGTCCCATTATAGTCCGCCGCATAGTGTGCAGCGGGAGTGTATGCTTCAAGCATACCCCAATCTGACATCTGAACTTTGCTGGGGAAACTACCCCTCCGCTGCCCTAAGATGCTTGACGGTACGCTTCTTGGCCGTCTCAAACGTTTTTGCGGCTGTTAAACCAGTTACCGGGAGCAAGCTGAGCTTATCGCTCGCAAGTACGAGTTCAGCTCGTTGAGTGATTCCGTCCCAATCCAAACCAAATCTCCGCTACGTTTTCGCAAAAGAGTCGTAGCTGAGGCTTGCAATATCGACAAGAGCATGGCACATAATAAATGAAGGATTGAAACCAATGTGCGTCATCTTAGTCAACTCCGATCGCCTCTCATCGTTCAGCTATCTGATGGAATCGGGAGGCTTCGTGCGCTGACGCCATTAGAATGGTCAGAATCGAAGCCCTCCGAGAAATCGGGGGGCTTTTAATTTGTGCGGGATTGGCGAAACGGAAGCCGCGCTCGACTTAAGATTGAGTGTTTTCGGACGTGCAGGTTCGATTCCTACCGCGTCCACCATAAAATCAACATCTTAGCTAGATTCGCACTCTGCTCGCGCTCCGTTGCTCTGGAATGCAATTTCAGCAACCCTCAAGCACGCCGTGTTCATTTCATCCGTGACCACCCAGCAGTATTCAAGGCCAAGGTGGCCTTGGGCACGATCGAGTTGGCGAGTCTACTTCGCATCCTGGACGGGCTGAGCGACGCGCTTGATCTTCGCGGGCAGATTTCCGAGCACCGGCTCTCCAGCGGTCAGCGTCGTATCTACGTAGAGCGCGGAGCCGATGGTGAGCGCGAGCGCTTTGGAACCCTCGTAGACCAACTGCGCCTTGGCATTGGTGATGGCCAGATAGACGGTGGGCGGCGTGTCAGCGGCTTGCGTGCCTTGCGCGTCCTGGCCCGCCCAGTTGATTACGAAGGCGCCGTCGCTATCGGTGAATTGAAAGCCGTAGGCGTCCTGGTATTTCTTCTGCGCATCGGTCAGGAAGACGCAGTAACCGCTGAGCGGCGCGGAGGCGGAGTCGTAGACATGGCCCCAGACGGCCCATCCGGTGCTGGTGACGACCGGCGCGGTCTCCGCAGTCTGCTGCTTGACCACCAGCAGACGCGCCACGACGGCCTGCGTTGCCGTGACGTTGGCCTGGGCGGCGATCACCTGCGTGGCCTTCGCTCCGTACTGTGCGGTGAGGCTGTTTACGGTGCGCGTGAGAGCCGTGATGCGCGCCTGGTGCACGAGGCCCAGGTTGTTGAGGCGGCCGGCCGCGAGTGTGTCGGCAGCCGTGAGCCCTGCAGTAAGGCCGCTAGTCGTTTCTGAGTCCGCGAGCGCCGCGGTGAGGCCGATAAGAACGTTGTCTGTAGTACTCATGATTTCGATACTCCCTTCTTACTCTTTCTGCGAATCTACTTTGGTCATGGGCAGGAATGTCTATTCTCTTCGGTCATCCTTCGATGGACAAAGATGTGGCCACAGAATCACATTGGGCGAGCGCACGCAACGGACCGTATAAGGTTTGATCTTCATGCAGTAGGTGGCGATGTTCTGCGATGTGATGTTGGCAAACCCGAAGGTTTCCGCCGAGTAAAGCACTGGATAGTAGCGGCTCTCCTGGAAGCGGTTGTTGCAGGCCGTGACGGTCATTCCGAACACCAAGCCATCGACGACGGCGGTGAGGGGCGGCCCATCGACCCAGAGCTGGTTGCTGTTGAAGAGCACATTGTCCAGGCTCAGAATCTCTACCGAGGCCAGGCCGCGCACGCCGCTCATCAGTGCCTCCAGTTGGCAGATATTGTTGGTGAAGAGCACCGCGCCGCTGCTGGCGTTGGCCAGCTTGCGCGCGACAAAGAAGCCATCATCGGAGCCTTGTGCGGCGTACATTGCGGTGTAGCCGTTGCCCTGATTGATGTCCTCGATGGCCAGGCCGAGATTGAGAATCGCAATCAGCAGCGGGTCGGCATAGCTGCTTGCATCCTTGCTAGGCGCATTGAACTTCTTGGAGTAAGCGCGCTTTGTGATGTCGCCCAGCGGTCCTCCGCTGCTGAAGTGATTGCCGACGATAGAGAATGGTCCATAGCCGAAGGCCTTCAGCGCCAAGCCGATGGCGACGCGCACCACGTTTTCCTGCACACGTAGCGCCGGCAAGCCGGGCCCATAGAGCGGATTGTCGCGGAAGCGCGAATCGTTTTTGAAGCTAACTTCGTCGATTTTGAGATTGCTCCCCGCGGTGGCCCATGCCGAGCCGAGCATTGCGGGCGGCGTAACCATGTAGAGGAGGATGCCGACGCGCGTGTCGTTGGCCGGCGTGACGCGGGTGAGCGAATCGTCCGCCCAGTCGCGCGTCTCGCGGATCTGGTTGCGGCTGATTTCCACCATCTCGCCGTGCAGCACAAAGACGCCGCAGACGTTTGCTCCCGGCGTAATGCCGAAGTCGGTGATGATATTGTCGCGGATTATCAGGTTTTCGACATTGGCCAGGCTGATGGCGCCATAAGCATAACCCGAGGCGCTGGCATCGATCTCGATCAGGCTGCGCTGCATGGTGCGCGCAATGATGTTGGCGGTGATGCTCAGGTTCTCGATGCGGATGATCTCCAGCGTCTCGCGCAGGTTCCAGAATCCGACCACGCCGATGCCGGCCATGCCCATCTGCTGAATGCAGTTGCGGTCGATGTGCAGGTTGAGGATAGGTCCGCCGGCGCCGATCTTGCTGGTGGTGTTGCCGGTGCTGATTGTGCCGGGAAGCCGCGTGGAGCCGCCGCTAGAGCAGGGCTGTTCCAGCTGCCACTTTACGCCCGTCAACTTGCCGGTGTCCGCGCCGGTATCGTCGAGGATGATGAAATTGCCCAGCGTGATGCCATTGCCAATGCCGCCTACGATCTCGTTCTCGACGATGCAGACGTTCATTGACGGACCTGCAATGTGAATGCCGCCGGGCGTCTTCTGCGCCAGCTTGTTCAGATTCGAGAGAACAACCTCGCTGATCGTATTCGCCTTCTCGGCCGGCTTTTCGGAAGCTTTTGGCGCGGTCTTCTTGCCGGTCTTCGCCGTGATTTTCTTTGCTTCATTCAGCAGCGTCGAGAGATTCAACTGGGCATGGGCTTCCTCCGTCATACTCGACATTGGCTGATGCATCACGGGAGTCACGGGCTTGGTGATGAACTCGGTTGCGGAACCAAGCCCGACCCAGTTGCGCTCGAAACACATGTCTTCGCCGCTGAGGTATACCGCGGCCCATTGGCTCGCGACATCCTTCATGTAGATGCGGTTTTCAGCGGCCTTCAACCCGTCCACGCTGACCGCAACGATCGCCGGCAGTGTAGAGGCTTCGAGGATCAGCTCCTCAAGCAGGACATCGCTATCGCCCTTTTCCTTCTCCACGAAGACGATCTCCGTTCCCAATCCGCCGGAGCCGCGCGGCGCGCCGTGCCTGCTCAGAGCGGAGCGGTCCAGCAAAATGCCGATCTCACCGTGGGCCGCAGTGACGGAAAAGGAGCGCAGTTCGATGTTCTCGCAGTCGACGATGGTGAAAACCGCGGGCAGTCCGCTCTCGGAGCCGGGGGGCATGCTTGCCGGCGTAGTGCCTGGCGAGGTAGCCGGCGAGGCGCTCGGGTGCGGATTGAGCGATGTGGAGAAGACGTGCGTCTGCCATCCGCAGCCGCGGATGACGAGGTTTCGCACGCCGCTGATCAGGACGTTCTCGTAGTGGTCACCGGGCAGCAGGACGATTTCGCCGCCGCTGGCAGGCAGTGCTAGAAGAGCCGCGGCGATGGTGCTGTAAGTTCCGCCCACGCCGACGGTGCAGGTGGTGCAGCAGCCGCATTCGCCGGTGTCGGAGCTGGCCCACGGCGTGCGGCAGTTGGAGGCGTTGGTGACGGCGCCGGTAGAATCGACGGTCGCGATAGCGAGCTGCGCGTAGTGATGATGCAGTCCCTGCGGCGGGGCGCTCGTCAGCGTATCGAAGGTGCCTGTCGCCGCGCGCGCGGAGAAGGTCCAGTAGTCCATCGGCAGGTAGCTGCCTGTCGCGGGAACAAGGTTGAAGCTGACGGCGATGCCGTTTTCGAGAATCAGTTCGGTGCCGTCGGTGGGCACGGGGATTCCGTAGAAGCCCTGATCCTTCGTCGCCGGCGCATAGACGCTGTCCAGGTCGTAATAGGTCTTGTTCGCGCTGGTTTGGATTGTGCCCGCCTGATCCCAGCGGATGAGCCGCATGTAGGCATTGCTGTTGAGCTCGGTAGTCAGCGTGGAGGTGTTGTCGGTGGTTAGCGTGATGGTGTTGTTGGCCGGGGTGACGCTGTCGATTTTGTAGAGCGTGCCCGGCTGGCAGAGGTCGTCGTTGGTCTGGTTGGTGATCTCCACCCATTTGCCGGCCGAGAAGCCCAGCACCTGATCGCGGCCCAGGCTGGCGACGGTGAGCACACTGGCCGGCTTGCCGGCCGAGTTGGTTCCGGGATTGATCGCTGTGATGGTGGTTTGCACCGAGGCGTTTTCGCGCGACCACTTGAAGGTTGCGCCCGCGCCGCTGGGGCCGCCTGGATTGTGAATCTCCACGCGGTAGAGCTGGTTTTCAACGCCGGTGTATCCGCTACCCGTGGAGAGGCAGCAGGGCCCCGAAGGCGTGCTGGAGGCGGGCATATTGGAGAGCTGTCCGGCCGAGACCTGCCACTGCGGCGCGGCGCTCTGGCAGGTGGTGCCGGCGGCGGCCTGCTTGGTGTTCACCCGCCACATGGTCTTCAGCCGGCCGCTGGTGTCGACACCGATGGCCGGATCGACCAGCGAGGGATCTTCGATGAAGGTCGTGGGCTGCTTCCATACGTCGAGGTAGACGACATAGTCGCCTTTCAACTTGGGGAAGGGCGCGGCCATCCCATAGGGCTGGCTCTCGTAAGGAAGCGGAGCGGCATCGCTGGCCGGAGGCGGCTGCGGAGAGCCGGAGAGCTCCGCCAGCGCGGGATCCCAACTGGCGTTCTGCAGCACACCGTTCACGATCAGGCCATGGTTCTCCACCAGAATGCCATCAACATACATGCGCCCGCGCCCGATGGTGACCGAGCCGCCGGAGGCGGTGCTGGGAGTAATCTGAAAGGCGAAGGGCGTGGTGGCGGGATAGACGGCCTGGCCTAAGGTGTCAAGCGTGCCGGCCTGGATGCGTCGCGCCACTTCGGAAAGCAACTCATTCCAGTCCGCGTCGCTCTGCACGCGTCCCTGCTCCATTACAACCCCGGAGTAGTCGTTCAACGGATTGAAGGTAATACGGCTGTTGTCGAAGCTCACGGCAGACTCCTCATCGTACGGTTATTGTTCTTTGCTGCTTGCCCGTTCTCTGTGCTGCTCTGGGGCGAAATCAACTGTTGTAGATGAAGCCCGCGCTCAATCCCACGGGCAGATACTCCTGCAATCTAATCTTCAGGTCGCTCTCGCGCAGCGGCGCGAGCACAAAGTGAAAGCTGCCCATCTCGCCGCCGTCGTCGGCGCCGCGGCGAATGCTGTCGACGGTGCAGGCCCACAGCTTGGCGTATGCCGGCTGGCCGTACTGCGTGGCGGCAAAGACCGGCTGCACCGAAGCCAGCGCCTGCTCCACGCACTTGAAGCGCCGCGGCGTAACAGCTTTGTACGGCAGGAAGCTGAAGCGCACGCAGCCCGTCTGCAGGCGGTCGGCAACCAGCGCCGAGGCCCATGTATCGCCCTTCGCCAGCGCGGCCCATACGATGCTATTCGAGACCAGCGTCAGCACCTCGGCATGAACCTTGCCGATCACCGTACATCCAGTCAGGGTGAGTGGCGCTCCGCCGCTCTGGCCATCGAGCGCGGCGTAAGCGACCAGCGTTGTTCCGGTGGCATCGACGATGCTGTCGGCGAGCTTGACGGTAACCATCGGCGCGGCCCAGAGCGGGCCGAGGATCGAAAGCGAACTGAGCACCTGCGCGCCGGCCGGCTCAGCGATCAGCACCGGCTGACTTGCTTCGACAGCGGTGTATGCGCCATCGCCGGCCGGCGTCAGCGCCCAGCCCGGCGTCAGCGTGCAGTGCGTCAGTTGCAGCGTACCGATCAGGTTGGCGGTGGTGTCGGGCCGGGTCAGCGGAAGGTGCAGCAAGCCCATCGGCGACGAACCGCTGGGCTTCATCCCCGCGCCCGCGGCCAGGACAATGCCGTTGACGATCACTGTGCTCGACGCATCGCCGCTAAAGAGCAGCTCGCCGTTGAGCAGCACTGTTGGCCGCGTGCCATCTTGCGCGCGAAATTCAAGCGTGCTGCCCTGGGGCAGATCGATCTGCTGAGGACCGCTGGCCGTCACTTGAATCGTCTCGCTGCCGGTGATCTCCAAGACCGCCGAGCCCAGCGTGGCCATCTGTAGCGCCACAAACTGCAACGCGGCGGGAATATCGTTGTAGCGCGCCGGCGAAGCTGAATCCGGGTAGTAGAAGATCGCCGTCTGGTCGGTCACCACGAAAGCCGTCCGCGCGCTCATACTCGCCGCCGCCCATCTCCGCATTGAAGCCGTAGCAGTAGGAGACGGCAAGCGTTGGCTGTGTAGAGCCGGCGGGCAGCGGCGGCATGGCGATGCGCCCCAGTTGGGGATCGATCAACGCCGCGTAGGGACTGCCCAGCGCAGGCACGTTGATCCACGAGCCGTCTGCGCCGGAGAGGTTCGCCACCTGGATCTGATAGGGATTCAGCAGTTGCGGCGGCGCAGTGCTGCCGGAGGGCGTAACGTAGAGCGCCAGGCTTGCGCCCTCGCCGTAGTAGCTGGAGCCCACGCCCTGCTGCATATCCGCGCACAGGGTCAGCCGCGAAAGCACGTCCGGCACATTGACCGGCGTGGCGGCGGCTTCAATCTGCTCTCTCTGAGAGATCGCCAGATGATAGAGCTGCATATCCACGCCGAGCGAGTTAAAGCGATAGCAAGCAGCGCCGCCGGTGGAGGGCGCGGGCGTGGGCGTTCCCAGCGTGATGGTCTGCGCGCCGAGCGACCACAGATAGATGCCGATGTTCAGAATGTTGGGTCGCGGCAGACCGGGTTCGGCCGGCGTGCGCACATCCGGGCGGCGTGGCAGTGTGCTGAAGCCCGAGTCCTGGTAGTAACGCGGCTTCCAACCGCGTACATTCGGCGCGTAGTTGCTGTGCGGCCGCAGATGCTTCATATACTGCGTGACGCCGAGCAGCTTGAAGTACTCGACGGCATGCGCTCCCCAGCCGGTTACGTCGCGGGCCAACTGCTCCAGCACCAGCACGGTTCCCTTGCGCCGCCGCAGCGAGATGGTCTCGGCAACCTCGGAGCGGGGATTGTCCACCGAAGCCGTAATGCCGTTGATCGACTGATAGCCGATCAGATCGCCGATGTATGGAATCACCCATGGCGCGCAGGTCTCGATGAACTGATTGTCGTAGAGCTGATCGAGATCTTCGGCCATCACGGCGAGCTGCTCGTCGATGACCATCAGCAGCGATTCGAGCGGCCCACGCTGCAACTTGGCTGTGAGCGATTCGAGTTGTGCCTGCTGATCAGCGCTTGGCGAGGCGAGCGACTGAAGCAGCGCGAGCTGCAACGATTCCGCGTTCGTCAGCAGCGGTTGGCTCTGTGCAATCTGCGCGTCGCGCAGGCGATAAACCGCAGGCACGAGGTTGAAGAGGCTGAAGCTCATTGCATCACCTCCAGCACGACGGCCGACGGATCGGGGTCGAGCACCAATATCTCCGCCGGCGGCGGCGGCGCGCCAACGCTGGGCGTGGGCAGATAGGGACAGATGCGCGCCGGGCCTGCCCAGGGCCGCGGCACCGTCTTCTTCTGCGCATACCAGTTGTTCATCGCAGAGACGGAGACGGCCGTACTGCCGATGTCGCCGGCCGCGCTGGTGGCCACCGGCTTCAGGTGCGTCACGTTCACGGCAATGACGCCCGCCACGCCCTGGATCAGCGTCGCTACCTCATCGGCGGAGACGCCCTGGCCAAAGTCGCGCGCTGCGAAGCTGTAGGCGCTCAGCAGCGCCGCCATCACGGCGTTGTTGACCGCGGTGATTTGATATGCCGGATCGTAGGCGATGGCAGCGTGCACGCTGAAGATAGTCTCGTAGAAGCTCTGCACATAGACCGCGATCTGCGGATTGCCGTAGGCAAGCAGCGCATTGGTGAGGTTGATCTGTGTTTGTGTGTTCGCGATCGAAGCGCCGTTCACGCCCGCCGCCGTAATGAAGACGCCGCGATAAACGCCATTCGGAATCCATAATGCAGAGGCCTTCGAGACGCCTGCGAAGGTAGCCGCGAAGTTCTGGTAGTCGGTGATAGAGACGGCGCGGCGCAGCGTCTGCACGCTCAGCGGCGCATAGGTTTGGATGCCTGCGACGGTCTGCGGATCTTGTCCGCCGGTGGCAGGCATCGGATTGGTGACGCCGCTGACACCTACCGGTCGATCCACCAGCGTAGTGATCGTGCCTGCGGCTACGTTGCCCGCCGAGCCGATGCCAACGCGATAGTTAGCCAGGATATTGTTCTGCCCGGTCGGCACGGTCGCTCCCTCGATTCCATCGCCAAATTGCACCACGGCGCTGCCGTTCGATGCATTGATGGCGGTGAAGACCTGCGCGTTGGGGGCCTGCTGATAGAGCGTCGGCACAAGCTCCCAGGCTGCGCCATTCACGGTGACTTCCAGCGTGCTGGCGCTGCCGCTCGGCGTGGCGGCCTGGGTGTAAGTTAACGGCGATTGCTTCAGCGTGAAGGCCTGATTGGGCGTGGCCGCCGCGCCATTGCCCAGCAGCTCGGTCACCGAGCCGCCGCCCGTTGCGGGGCCGACATTTGCATTCACGGTGGTCACGGTGCGGTCGTAACAGTTGACCAGCGGCTGCGTCAGCACGATGCGCGTGTGCGCAAAAGGCGTGGGAATCAGTTGCAGATTGGCCACCAGCGCGTACTCCTGCACGACGGGATCGCTGTTGGCCGCGGTGGTCAGCGTGAACTGCGCCAGTTGCGCCGAGACCGTGCCCGAGCGCCCGCTCGAATCAGCGACGTAGAGTGTCAGTACCGCCGTGTGATGCGACCACGAAGGGATCGTTCCGTTCTTGGCCAGCGCATCCGGCGGCTGCAACAGCGTGAGCGTGTCGCCCTGCTTGAGGGGGATATGCGCCGTGTTGTCGTCGGGAATGAAGACCAGCCCGATCACTCCCGTGTTGACCACGATCTTCTGACTCTTGCCGGTGATGGCGACGGCGGTAACGCCGGCCAGATCCTGACGCACCACTTCAAGATCGAGAAAGGTACCATAGAGCGGATGATCGAGAGGCTGCTCGGCGGCGGGCAGGGCCTCGCTCTGCGCCAGCGCCGAGGTAATGCGCATGTTCCCGTAGTAGCTGCTCAGGCTGGCGCTCACCGCTGCCTGGCTGGTGCTGGTGTATGCGGCCTGGGCGCGTGTGATCTTTCCGCTCATGCCGTAATCCGACCGCGAGATTGTGGTGACCGACTGAATCTGGAAGAGCGCCACCTCGCCAGCCGGGGTGCGCGATACGTTGCTGTCCTGCGAGATCAACACGATCCAGCCGCCCGTCACGACCTTGGTGTAGACCGCGTCGAGATCAATCAGGCAATCGGAGGTCTGCGTCTGGCTGATCTGCTCGAACTGCCACTCGTAAGGCGTCGAACTCGTCAGTTGCGAGGTCAGGGCGGAGATCGCGCTGGTGCTCAGCATCGACGGATTCATCGCGTTGTAGCCGAAGAGCGCGGCCTTCTGCCGCAGCGCATAGAAGACCGGATTCTTCTTGGCCGGATTGCTCCAGCTTGAGCCGAGCGGTTCCTGCCAGGTAATCAGCGTGCGCTGGTTCACCGTGTCGGGCGTCACCGTGGTCACAATGCGCACATCCCATTGCTGATTGCCGGGCTTGTTCAGCCGCTCGTATCCGACGATGAGGAACGCATCGCCCGGATTCAACTGCGTCGATGTTCCGGCCAGATAGACGCTGGTGCGCTCCTCGTCCGGCACCCACGGCACGCCGGTCTGCACGGGCAGCGCGTTCCAGTCCGGCTTGGCAAGGATCGCCGCGGAGGTCTCGAAGTACTGCGCCGTCTGTCCCTGCGCGGGTACGCTCTGTACCGTCGTGCCCTGCGGGATGGTGATCGCGGTAGTGTTCGGATTTGCCGGCAGTCCTGGCGCGGTGGAAAGAGTGAACGCCAGATAGGTCGATGCGGAAACGCCGGGCGAGGGTTGATAACCGATCAGGCGGCTTAGTTGCGTGAGCGAGTAGAGTTGCGTCGCAGTGCGCAGATAGCTCTCGTTGGCTAGCCGCTCCTGATAGAAGGTGAGAATGTCGAGCACCACGGCGCTGGCGTCCAGCAGGGCAATGCTGTAGTCGTCGTCGTCGCGCGTCTTGAGGCCGGCCAGCGCGGGATAATCCGAGCTCGACAGGCGCGCCAGCATCGACTCCTTGAAGGTTGCCCACGTGCCGGTGCGATACGCGATCGCCGATAGTCCGGCGGCGTTGCTTTCGCCCTGGGGCGTTTGCACACTGGTGCCGGCGCAGCAGCCGCATGTTGTGTTGCCGTCGCATTCACAGCTCATACGCTCACCTCCCTCCCTGCATATGCAGTGTCAACTGGCCGTGATCCGGCATGCTTGGATCGTTGTCCATGCGCCCCACCTGGAATGCGCCCATGGGGATGTAACCCTGGCGCAGATAGAGCTTGGTATTCTGTCCCTGCGGCTCAAAGACCTTGGCCTGCACCGTCTGCACACCGGCCACGGCTCGCGCCGCCGCATAGATGGGGCTCAGATACACCGCTGCTCCCAGCTCGAAGTTCTGCGGCGCAAAGAAGGCGGGCGTGCCGTCGGGCATCGTGCCGCTTCCCAGCGCTTGCAGCAGCGCCGTCTCGACGTCGCTCTGGAAGAATTCTGGATCGACGCATACCACCAGTTGGATATCCAGCGAGACGTACTGCGGCGGCTTGATATAAACATCCTGGCCCGCGAGCCGGTATGCGTTCGCTCGCTTGTAGAGGCTGCGCAGCACCGGCTTGGTCAGCGGGCCATTGTTCAATGGCTCCGCAGTGATGAAGACCGTGTACCAGCTTCCCGTCCAGCGCGCCATGGCCGCCGCATCCTCGATCTGCGGATTCATCTCGGCCATATTCACGTAATCCTGCATGGTGATGGCGCGCTCCTGCGTCATGAAAGCCTGCGGCGCGCGCCGTTGAATCTGCGCGCTGGTCTCCGGATCGATGCCGCCTGCGGCCGGCAGCGGATTGGTGCAGTTGACGATCATCGAATCGGCCAGCGGGCCGGCCGAGATATTCAGTAAGCTGTTGGCGCCGACGTTGCCTGCCGTTCCATTGCCGATGCGATATTTGGCGGTGAAGACCGTGCCCTCGACCGGCATCTTGCCGTTGGTGCCATCGCCAAAGCGCAGGTAGGCCGTGCCGTCGGTGTCGATCTCCGCCACAAACTGCCGGTCGTCGGGCCCGTCGGCGAGCAGATCAGGCGCCGCGCTCCAAGCGAGCGACTTGCCGTCGATCGTTCCAGAGAGCGAGATCACCGGTACCGCGTTGCTGGCGTCGAAGTTCATCAGATCATAGGCGGAGAGACTCGGGCTGGGCTCGTCGTCGAAGCTCTCGACGGTGATGAGAGTGGATGCCGCCGAGGTCTGCGCCGTGACATTGGCCAGCGAGACGCTGTTGAACTGCTCCACGATCACCGGCAGTGTGACGCCGTTGCCGGGCGGCTGGGGCGAGTACAGCAGCAGCAGATTGAATAGATCGGGCGTGAGGATCTGCGCCTGCGCGAGCACCGCGAAGAACGGCGGCCAAGTGAGCGGATTGGTGGTTGCCAGTTCGAGGAAGGGCTGGTTGCTTGCGTCTTCGAGCGTGATCGTTCCGCTAAGCGGCAGTTTGACTGGGCTACCCGTGTAGCCCGACGGAGGCGTGGAGGGCGGCGCATACAACGCAGGCACGGTCAGGAAATTCGAGGTCTTCAGCACTGTCGCGATGTAATTTGTATCCGTCGTGTTGTAGGAGAGACCGGTAAACTGCTCAACGATAACCGTTGCGCCCACCCCCGGTGCGCCGCCCGGCGGCGCGAAGACAACTTGCAGATCGACCTCGGTTGCGTTCGTCAGGTTCATTGTCGCGATGACGCTGAAGTACTGCGGCCAACCGAGAGGATTGTTGGCCGAGACCATCATCGCTGTCGAGCCGCTACTGTCGCGCAGGCTCACCGCGCTGTTGGTGGCGAGTGAGACCGGCTCTACGGTGGCGGGAGCGCCGGCCAGTTGCAGCGGCACAGCCTGCGTCACCGGGCTGTCAGGAATGGACGGGCGGAAGCGCACCGGCAGTCCCTGGGGCGCGGTGGGATTGCAGCGGTTGTTCGTCGCATTGGGCGGAACGAAGAGCGATGGCCTAGGCATAGTACCGAGAGAAATCTGCGGCATCGACAGGCCCTGGTCGGCCAGCACCACATTGCCCAGCACCACGCTCACGTTGCTCAGCGACACAATCTTGTTCGTCAATGTGTCCATGTACTGCGAGGAGATGCACACCGGAAACGGCAGCGCGTCGTCGCTCGACCACTGGATCTCGGTCACCTTCTGCGGTTTCTGCGTGGCGGACTTGATCGACTTGCCCTTGTGATCGAAGAGCGGATCGACGAGCGGATTGCCCAGCGCATCGTGCGTGGTGACTGCGGTCAGCCTCACCGCGCAGCGATGGCGAATATCCGCATCGGCACGGAAGCCCGTCTGCGGCCCCATCACTTCCTGGAAGATCAGCACATCGCCCACCAGCAGGTTGGGCAGCGAATGGCGCAGCGTCGCCTCGGTGGCGCCCTGCGGCAGGCAGCAGTTGCTGTTGCCCCAGGTATAGAAATGCATGGTGTTGTGCTCGCTGAACAGGTTCGCATCCTGCATCGGCTCGAAGGCCACCACGCCGGCGATCAGCGCCGCGCTCTCATTCTTCGATGTGACCTCAAGATTCGCCGGCATGCCTGGCGCCGTGGTGTAGAAGCGTGTGAGAGTGCGATCGAGATAGACCGCCTGGCCCTTGGGCGTGTTGACGCTGAGCTGCATCCACGCGCGCGCGTTGCAGCCTTCATGGATGCGATAGTCCACCAACAGCGCGTGGCGGCGCAACGAGATGCGGCTGCGCGCGGTCATCAGGTAGGCCTCGGTGGTCACCGCGTCCTGCCGATAACTGAGCTGATCGCAGGCATAGGAGACCACCTCCGCCAGCATCACTCCGATATCCGCCTCGGTGCTGGTATTCCACGCGGGCAGCAGCTGATTCATGCGGTCCAGCATCACCTGGCGGAAGGTGCTGTAATCCTTGGCCAGATAGTTGATCGGCGGCGGTTCAGGCGGGGCCGGATTGCAATCGAGCGTGGGCGGCGCGCAGTCGAAATCCGGCCCGCATTCGACTTTGAAGGAGAAGCAAACCTCCGCGAGGATGGGATCGAAGCCGGCCAGCACCTCGGTGAGAACGAAGGTGTCCTGCGGCGCGGTGGCCGCGTCGTTGACCAGCCGAAAAGTGTAGGGAGAGAAGTCGCCGTACTTGTTCAGGCGCACGACAAGAATCTGCGCCGCATCGGGCTGGCTCGCCAGCGGGCTGAAGAACGGCAGCTCCGCTGTGGTGATCCCGGCGGGAACCGGCGTGGCCGGCGCGATCCACTGCGCGGTGATGCCGGTGATGCTCTCGCCTCCGGTGATCAGCACGTTGTCCGCCGTCAGGTTGACTGGAACATCCTTGAGGCAATGCACCAGCAGCGTAAGCTGGCGCAGGCTGGCGACCGGCGACTGGTGATCGAGCACTTCGAGGTAGTCGATCCCGTTCACGCCGGTGGCTGTGGTATTGGCCAGCACCGCGGCCTTGCGATTCTCGTGGCAGCAGGAGTAGATCATCCGTTGCCTCCGTAGACAAAGGTCTGTACCTGCGTGACGCCGGTGTTGAGAGGCGCGTAGGTCACGCTCACCGTCAGCGTCGACTCCTCCGCAGTGGCCACCACCGACTGCACCTTGATATAAGCGCTCAGCCACTTCTGCAGCGCTCCCTGCACGGTGAATTGCGTTGCCGCGGCCATCTCCATGCTGTTAGGTGCGAAGGTCAGTTGCAGCAGGCCGCTGCCGAAGTCGGGCAGATTGACGCGCTCGCCCGGCGAGGTGAACAGCACCTGCTCGACAAGTTGACGCACCGAGTCGGCAAGCGGGTCCAGGGTGCGGCCGCGGCCATCGAACTGATACGGAAAGTTGACGTTCATCGTCCTGCCCTCTCTGCTAGGTCGCAATCACAAACGTCTGCGCGGAAACGGGAATCATCGGCGTGCCCGTCGGCACGCAGGTGGAGACGCCGCTCAACAGCGCCACCGGCTGGCCGTTGGAGGTGACCTGCACCGCGCCGACCGTGAACATTCCGGTGACGCACGGCCCGTTGCCCGCCGGCGGCACAAACGCACAGCCGGCGATCGCCCACGGCCCGGCGATGGTCGCAATCGGCATGCCGGAGACCATCACCGTCGGGCTCGGTACGGTAAGCGTCGCCATGCCGCCGTGTGCGCAGGTCAGCACAGCGCCCATATGTAGAATCGGTCCTGGCATTAGCGTCCTCCTGCTTTCTCAAACCTGCTCAACAAACTTCACGCACAACCGCACTGTCAGTTATGGCCCCACCACCACCAGCGCGGTCTCATTGATGGCCACAATTGGCGCGTTGATGTAAATTCCCGTTGCATTGATCACCATGATCGACGCGCCGGACTTGAGTACGATGCCGCCCGTCAGCGGCGTCGGCACCGAGTCGCTCAGCACAATCGTGCTCTGTAGCGGCGTCTGCAGCACGATGTTGGTGCCCGGCGGAATCGCCGGAGGCACCGTCGCCAGCACCGGCACGGAGGCCACCGTACCCCAGAAGCCGCCCGTCCAGATCGGATAATCCGGGTTGCCCTGCTCGAACTCCATCCACACCTGACCGCCGATCGGCGGCACCGCAAAGACGCCCGATTGAATGCCCGCAAAGGGAATGCAGGGCATCGCCCAACTGGAGGGAATCAACCCCAGCACATCCGGCACCTGCGCCATGATCCGTCCCATCTGCATTGGATCGATGTTGTTGATCACCAGACCGCGATACTTGCCGTAAAATTTCTTCGGTCCTGCACTTCCCGCGTCGCTCATAGATTCACCGTATTCACTGTCGATACCAGCCCGTTGCGCGTGAGCGTAAAATCCTGCTTGTACTCGCCCCGCTTGATCTTGTGCGATACCTTCTTCACGTAATAGAGGCCGTCGAATGCCGGCCCGGAGCCGCGCAGACCCACCAGTTGCCGCGCCTTCAGCACGTTGCCGTAGCGCTCCACATTCAGCGAACCGTCGCAGGTCACCACCTCGGAGCTCTCCGCGCCCGCGGCCAGCCCCATCATGATGGCCTGCGGGATCGTCACCTTGGAAAGATCGTCGCGGAAGGAAACCAGATCCGGCGGCAGCAGATTGGTGGGGATGGGCGGAATCGCGCCCAGCGGCGGCATCAGCGGATCGATGGGAGGAATCGGAATCGGAATGCTCAGTCCGATCTGCTGCACATAGGTGTAGACCAGCGGGATCTTGCACTTGTCCTGCTCGTAGGAGAAGTGCAGGCTATCGACGTTGGTGTACGCGTCCATGTCGCCGCTCAACGCCGGCTGCACCGGGCCGATCTTGATCTGCGGCCCCCAATACGCGGTGTTAGTGCCCGGCTCGGGGCCAGCCGCAATGAAGAAGACGTAACCCACCTCGTCGGCCAGTTGCCGGATGTATTGCAGGTCCGTGCCCTGCTGCGCGGGAATCGAGAGAATGGGTAGCGAAATATCGAAGACGATGCTGGGAATGATGATGGGAATGATGCCGAAGAGCGCGTACTTGGCCAGAATCAGCGCAATGCGCGCCTCGCGCGGGCAGGCCGGATACGGAAAGCCGCTCCACAATGACTGATCCATCAGCACGGTGAGGTCGCGGCCGGTCAGTTTCAGTGTCCAGTTCGAGCCCTTATCACCCGGCGTGATCTGGTTATTGGTGATCACTCCGTCAATCAGCACGTTGGCCGAGCCGTTGACCGTCGCCACCAGAATGCAGCGCATGAACAATAGCGGCAGTCCTCCACTGAGCAGAAAGAGAATTTGCAGCGGCGATTGCTTGTCGATCGAGAAGGTGAGTTCGAAGCCGCTCTCGCCGCCATCGACGACATGCGCCTCGACCGACTCCAGCGATTCCAACACAGACGACGGCACCGGCGTGGCAATCACCGGTCCCATCATCAGCGTGAGTTGGACGCTACTGAGCAATCGAGCCTCCCGGCACGCCCTGCGGCGTGGTAATGTTCAGCGTCGCTCCCAGCGTCGCCACCAGGCTGCACGGCGTGATCGCGCCGTTGGCGTCGCAGATCAACCACGCCATCAGCGGGTCGCCCAAGTACTTGGCGGCGATCTGGTCCAGCCGGTCACCCTGCATCACCGTGTACTGGTTGATGGTGGCGTAGTTCGGCGCGCCCGGTTGTGGCACGATGCGCCGCGCCAGATAAGGAATCACCTCGCCGTCAGGCGCCGTGAACTGCTGCACCGAATAGCCGTGGTAGCGGCTGTCGGCCGGATAAGTCACCGCTGGCACCACGCCCAGATTCAACATCGCGTTCAACGGATAACGCAGCATTTCAGCTCCCCAGTCCCAGCGTGGTCAGCGCCGCTGACGTTGCCTTGCCGGCGAGCGTCTCTTTGTTGGTGAGATAGGTCAGGAACATCCGTCCGCCCGGATGATCAAAGCCGAGATCGTCCACGCTGAGCACGCGCATGCCCAGGCTGATCTTGGCGCGGATCGGATTCAGGTTCGGATCGAAGGCCTCTTCGGTGATGCTGAACTCCGTCAGACGCACGGGAATCACACGGCTCGCGCTCCACACAAAGAGCGTCAGCGGCTGTTCCAGCGGAATGATCTCCAGCGTTCCGGCGCTGGCCATTTGATCGTCGGCTAGCAGCGACTCGACGGACGGGTTTACCAGCATCTCCAGTTGCGCCAGTTGCGGATGAAGCCCGTATTGCACGGCCAGCGGATACTGGCTGGGAAACTCGAGCTGATCGGTGGCATCCATCTCCGCCTCGACTTTGATGGTTTCGATGGCCGGCCCCCGCAGCCGCAGCGCATCCACGCGCACCCCGTTGCTGCCCCCGGCGGTAGCCTGAATTTGCAAGCTGCGCGTCAGCGAGTCCGGATTATATTGCAGCGCGATCACGCTCAAGACCACGGAGGTATCCGGGTCCATCGTGACGATGCCGCTGCGTACCAGACGCGGGGAAAGTGAAGAACCGGAACTGCTCATCTCGTGTCCCCTCCATCTGCGAATTCTCTTTCCTTCGTGACTGTCATCTTTCCTCTTGTCAAACCCGCTTAAAAACGTCCCGTCAACTGCACGCCACTTTTGATGAAACCCGGCTTGGCGCTGTGGCTCAGGATACTTTGTCCACCTCGATGAAAGAGGCCATTGCCTATTTCCATCCGAGACAATCTGGCCTCGACAAGGTGCTTGTGGTTCATTTGCCGAAGGTTTGCAGAAGCTGTTTCAATCGTCCTCCGTACGCATCACTGTTGAGTGCCTCGTCCATTCCCGATCGGCCGACACCGGGGCCGTGCTCGGAATAGTGCTTGAACGCGATATTTGCTGCATTCCGCCATTCCGCTACATCGCGGGCAAAAGCATCGACCTCTTCCTGGCTGGCAGTGGGAGTTTTTGACGCCAACTGCTCTCCTTGTTTCACCAGCTTTTGCGCCATCGCTTTGAGATTGCCCACTACCGTTTCAGCTTCCCGAATCGGAGAAGGTCCTGGCGCTCCAGGCAGCAATTCGACAGGTTTGGAATCCTCGACTGGACCCGGTCCCGGTAGCAGGGTCTGCGGTGTAGCAGGCCTTTGTTGTTGGGCCGGAGGCGGCGTAGCCCGCGGCTTTGGTTTCTTCTTCTGCCGTTCGGCTTCCGCCGCTCGAATTGCGCGCCCCAGACTCAATTTCCAGGCCGACGTGTTCGCCGCGTGAGACAAACCCAAAATGTAACTGGCATAGTAATCGAGAAGGTTTGCGGCATCACGATAGTTTTGCGCGCTTCGCATCAGCGGCCCATGGAACATTTGCAGCGACTGGTAAATCATGAATGCTTGAGACTGCGGTAATGTGCCTGCGAGCGGATCTACGGGCAACTTCATCATCTTCTCGAAATAGTCGATAAGGACGGCGATCGCCTGGGCGCGCTTATCCAGTTGGTCGGCTTTCTCCGCTGTCGAGTCTGCTGCTTCTCTGAGCGGGTTTCCAACCGTGTCCAGGGAATCACTGAGTTCAAACAGCGCGTCGCTATCGCCACGCATGCAGGCATCGCCTACAGCTGCGATGGCGCTTAGTAGCGAGATCTTATCGGTGATCGCGGTAGCGGAATTCAGGTCGGACTCGCTCTGTCTCGCAAGTTTGTCGACGGCAGCCTGTTCGGCGGGAAACTTGGTTTGATGCGCTGCAAATTGAAGCGCGTCTTGCACGGTGGAAACTGCGCTGAGAATCTGCATCAGTCCGCCGAAAACCGCACCATAGGCTTGCAGGCGAGTTGACAACTTGACCGATTCCATGGCTTCAGATTCAAACTGGGTGATCACTTTTTGCCGGGCCAACAACTCCGCCGGAGTCGCAGGTTTGACTTCCATGCCTTCGGCCAGAGTAAACGAAAAGCTTGGACTCGCCCCTTTACTCCCTCCGCCGGATTTCGTTGCCCCGCCAGTTCCTCCTTCTTCATTGCCGGGGGTGCTTGTTGGACCTCCAGATCCGGGGCCGCTACCGGATCCGCCGCCGCCCAAATCCAAACTGCCGGTCGGGTGAGTCGCGGCATGGCTAATCATGGTAACGTTCTTGAAGTTGCCCATCTCGAAGGTTGCTTCGGTACATCCAGAGCACGCAGGTATCGGCTCGAAAACCGTCTGTCCTTTGACTTGCCGCACACGCAGGGTGAGGAAATGAACCGATCCCTTGGCGTCTTTGGGTATGTTCTTCGCGATGCTTTCGAAAGCCTTGATCTCAGCATCGTTGATATGTGAAAACGGAAATTCGCGACGCGATCCTGCACCGGAAATAGTGCGCGTTGCCGTCAGTGTTCGTGTGCCTGGTGCTGGAGAGTGCGCATGTTCGACCGGAGCGCCCTGTCCGATCACGTCGGTGGCCGAGCCGCTGATGGTCCGAATCTCCTTTGCGCCTTTGTAACCTTCGACATCTACGATCACCGCACAGATCACGCGGGTCTCTGTCGGGACTTCGCCTCCCGAGCGGATGATTTCTTCGAGTCTGGCTGTGATGGCGGACAGATCCTGATCAGCGGAAATGGGCACAGGATTACGCTGCAGGCGTGCGCGACTCAGCCTTCCCAGTCTCGATGGAACAGTAACGAATCGTCCGCCGTGGACTTCGTTCCCGATCCTCTCCGCAGCTTGTTCATGTGTGTCACCGAGCGCTCCCAGAGCGGGCCGTTCATGTGAACTGGTGTTTATGGAAGCTTGTTGTACGGTGTGCGCCAACTCGTGCGCCAGCAGGCGGCGACCTTGGCTACTCTCGGGAGCATAGAGGCCGGATGCAAAGGCGATATTGTTGCCTACCGTGTAAGCATGCGCGTGGACGGCGCGGGCCGATTCGGCGGCTTGCGCGCCGGTATGCACGCGGACTTTGCTGAAGTCGCAGCCGAAGCGGGGCTCGAAGTAATCGCGGGTTGCCTTTTCGAGCGGCCGGCCGGAGGAACGGAGCACCTGATCGACGATGGCAGGAGCGGGGCCAGCATCGACTGCGCCCGCAGCCTTCCGCTGCATAACCGCCGGTTTCTGTTCGCGATCGCTGTCGCTGCTCTGGCCCGCCCCACCGCTCTTGGGTGCGGGCGTAGTGGCAGAGGCAGGCGCCCACGACCGGTCGCCGAGTCCCGCGATCGCGCCGAGCTTGCGCGTCATGTAAGAGTCCCACATCTTCTTGTCGGCTTCTTGTTGCTTGGCCTCCGCCGAGCCCGGTTTGTACGTCATTCCGGCGCGGAACTTGTCCAGATCGGCGGCGATGCGCGCGGTCTCGGCGCGATAGTTTTTAGCCTCTACCTGCGGAGAGGATTTCTTGTCGCCCTGAGGTGTGTAACTAAAGGTAATCATGGCCTTGGTCGGACGATTGACGGGGCCTTCGTATGTGAGTTTGACTTTCAGGCCAGGCCGGACGATGTCGAGTGGAATCTCGGGAATCTGCGCGGGCAGCGGCGTATGCGTGGCGGCAAGCGCGCTTACGGCGCCGGCTGCGGCCGCACCAGTGACCACCTTGCCGGCCAATGTATTCCAGAAAGCCTCGGCGTCTTTTGCCAGCGGATCGTTCTTGGCTGCGTCGAGCAATTTCTTGCCCACGTCGGTCTTGAGCATTGCCTCGGCAAACTTCCCAGCCGCCTCGCCGTAGTTGTTCGGCTGCGGAGCGGGCTGATTGGCTGGTGCGGGCGTGGCGGCAGATGCATCTGCCGCGGGTTGGCGCTGCACGTGGCCGATCTGGATCTTCTCAAAGGAATAGCCTCTGGCGCTGCCGCCAGAGACAACGGCGTCGGCTGCGCGATCCGCTTCGCGCTCCAATGTGCCAGAGGGCGAGCCGATGCGCAAACCTGGAGCGGTTGTTGCGGCGGGCTTCGCTTCCCGAGCATCGTGTTTTCTCGCCAGCATGGCAAAGCTCATGGCCGCATCCCCTTTCCAATGGCCTTGGCCACGCCTTTGCCCAGCGCGCGCGCTCCGGCCATGCCCGGCTCCATCACCATTCTGCCCAACCGCAATACCGGTGTCCGGCGCGAGCGCAGCATCGCCGCGCGCATCGACGGGTCGGCCAGCACATGCGCCAGCCCGGTCTTCAATCCATCGGCCAGTGCGTGCTTGTCCGCCGGGTCGATCCCGCGCAGCACCAGCCGGTCGATATGCAGACTCACAGGGCCGCTCATACCCACCCCCGAATCTCGGACTCGACCAGCGGCCGCTCGGTCTTGACCGCCTCGCCGCGGGTTGCCTCCAGCACATCGGACATGCGCACCGCGGCGCCGCGCCTGGCGGCAAGAAACGCCGCATTCAGCGCGATGTTGCGGATGCTGCCGCCGGCCATATTCAGGCTCGACAGGCGCTTCGCATCGAGCGCCTCGGTCGGCGTATCGGCCGGGAAGACTCGCTTCCAGATCGCCTCGCGCTGCGCGGCATCGGGAAAGGGAAAGTCCACAATGAAGCGCAGCCGCCGCTGAAAGGCCTTGTCCAGTACGGACTTCATGTTGGTGGTCAGCACGGCTAGCCCCTCGAAGCTCTCCATGCGCTGCAGCAGATAGCTCACCTCGATATTCGCGTAGCGGTCGTGGCTGTCCTTGACCTCGGCGCGCTTTCCGAAGAGCGCATCGGCCTCGTCGAAAAGCAGCAGCGCGCCACCGGTCTCAGCGGCGTCGAAGACCTGGCGCAGATTCTTCTCCGTCTCGCCAATGTACTTGCTCACCACCGCCGAGAGATCGATGCGATACAGATCCAGCCCCAACTCGTGCGCCAGCACCTCGGCCGCCAGCGTCTTGCCCGTGCCGCTGGGACCTGCAAAGAGCGCGCTCAAGCCCAGCCCGCGCCGCCCGCGCTCCGCAAAGCCCCACTGCTCGTACACCTGCATCCTGTGCCGCGACTGCGATGCCAGTTGCTGAAGCATCTGCATCTGCAACTCAGGGAGCACCAGATCCTGCCATCCAGCCCGCGGCACAATCCGCTGTGCCAGCGACTCCAGACGCGGCCGCGCCACCATCTTGCAGGCCGCCCACAGAGCCTCTTTCGGCTCACTCTTCGCCAGCCGCGCAATCGTATCCGCGCTCAGCCGGAACTGCGTGGCAACCTGGTTGAGTTCAGCGTCTGGAGCCTCGCCCGTCTCGCCCAGCATCACCTTCCACATCTGCAATTGCTCCTGCGGCTCGGCTTTGTTGATCTCCAACTGGCGCACCGCGCGGTGCATCCGCAGCGGCGCGCGGCTGGCGATTACCAGCGGACCGTCCAGCCGCTCGGCTATGCGGCGCGCCATCGCCGATGGCGTCTCATCCTCCCATTGCAGCAGCAGCATCGCCGGCAGCAGAATCGACTCGCGCCTCCACAGCGTGAAGAACTGCTCCATCTCCGCGCCGGCGGCCGGCGTATCTTCGCTGCGCAGCACATACAGCGTGCGCCCCACCTGGCGCGCCAGCAGCGAGGCAATCGCCTCCTGGCCCTGCGCATCGTCGCCGAAAAGATGCACCGCAAAGCCGGCAGCGCTGGTCTCGCGTTCCGCCTCGACGATCTCCGCCGCCCTCCGCCACTGCTCTTCGGAGAGCCAGGCGGGGTTCTCCCGGCGCTCTACGATTCCTTCCAGCCGCCGGTCGAGTTCATTGACTCCGGCCAGATAGTGCAGCACGCGCTCATCGATGCGCAGCGGCGCAGCCATCAGCCCTTCGGCGGTCTCCACCTCGATCAGCCGGTGCCTGCGCAGCGGGGCCGAGGGCGCCAGCGCCGCCCAGTGCGCATCCGCCAGCACGGCCATCGCCAGCCCGAAGGTCACCGGGCTGCGCGGCGGGCGTCCGGAGAGCTCCGCACAGCGCTCCGCCAGTGCCGGCTCCATCTCCACGCCCGCGCACAGCAGCAGCAGCTCGCGCTCAAAGAGATTCAGCCCGAAGGCTGACTCCAGCAAGTCGATCGCCGGCGGCTGCTCCCACTCCTCATCCTCAAACAATTCGTCGCGCTCATCCACGCGTTCATCGCCCAGCCGCCGGCGCAGCGCGGTGAACTCGCGCAGCAGCGCAGAGCGATTCTGCTCTGCCCAGCTTCTCCGGCTTGTGCTCGCGCTGGTCATTGCAGCACCACCCATGGCCCAGAGAAAATGGGCGGGAAGGGAGTCCAGTTCACCTGCACCTGGCTGGTTACGCCATCCACCACCAGCCGCCCAAGCAGGTTGGTGGGCGGCAGGGTGCCGATCGGCAGCCCCGGATCGAACTGGAAGGTGAGCTCACTGACCTGGCCGGTGAAGGGCTGCGCCAGCGCGTTCTTGCTCACCAGCGGCGCGGTTTGCGTGCTCAACGCCAGCGAAACGCTCTGCCCCTCGTAGACCACCGGCGCAATGCCGGTCACCGTCACCGCGATCAGATTCGTGCCGCTGACCGTAATCATCTGGGACGGCAGCGTGGGAGCGATCGCCAGCGGCAGCGTGTTCGTTGTCTGCATCGAGTACTTGCCGGTCGGGTCGAGAAACTGCACGGCAAGGTCATAGACGCCGGCCGGGTAGACCTGAACCGTCTCCAGCGGCAGCGTAAACGAGAGCCCGCCGCCCGGAGCCGGGCTTGCCGGCAAAGGCATCTGCACGCCATAGCGCTGGTTGCTGACCATCACCTGGGATGCGCCGGTCAGGTTGCTGCCGGTCACGGTCACCGTATCGCCGGGCAGCGCAGCCGTCTGTTGATTCAGATATTGCAGACTATCGATCTGCGCCGCCACCATCGGCTGCGCCGTAAACGCGGCGCGCAGCGCCGGCAGCGCCAGGCTCGCCGATTTCCGCGGCTGCATCAGCAGCACCGAAACTTGAAAGGGAAAGGTCAGCCTGTAGTCGGCCTTCAGCGCCGTCCACAGCCACGCCATCTCCTCTCGGCCCAGCGGCTCCGGCGTGATCTTGATCATCTCGATCTGGTCGGCCAGGCCGGAGTCCGACAGGAAGGGCGAGAGGGGGTTGTGGGGATACAGTGAGGTCATGTTCGCGGCGGCCAGCGTTGCGGTCACATCGGCACGCGTCAGCACCGGGCACTCATGCAGCAGCATCACCGCATAGCCGAGCAGCGCCTCAGCCTGCCAGTCGTTCGTGCCATAGGCGGTCAGCAGATAATGCAGGTTCAGCGCCAGCGGCGGATTCGTCAACCAGCGCGAGCCATCGGCGCTGACCGAGGCGAAGTCCGAGTTGCGCCACGCCGCATTTTGTGTCACTTGGTGAAGAAAGAGATTTACCTGATTCTCGGGATCGCTCGGTCCGCTCAGCGCGTTCAGCGCCTGGTCCGGCGCCACGCACGAAACCTTAACCGGTTGTGGCAGTCCCACCGCCGTGGCGTACATATTGGTCAGGTAGTACTGCAGCGTCGCAGTCACCGCCGAGATGGCCAGCGCATTGCTCATCGTGACCGCCTCTCATGCCGCTTCAGATACGCTTCCAGCGACTCGCCGCGCTGCGTCTTGGCGGGAGCCGCGCGCTGTGCCTGCTGCGGAATGGCGATGACCTCGATGCGCCCGATGTGAATCTGAATCTCCTCGGAGCCGCGACTTGCTGCGTCGCTCTGCGGGCGTTGCTGCTGCGTCGTCTCGCGGCGCGCGACGGCGGCAGGCAGCATCGCCGCGACCGGCTGGAGCCGAACCTCCCGATTCGCCGCAGCCTCTTCACGCGCGGAGACCTCTGCCGCCCTCATGCTCGGCGCGGACAGAACCATTTGGAGTCCGGAGCTCTGCTCTCCGGCTTGTGCGGACTCTGCCGAAACCTCGCCGCCTTCCAAGTACACACGACGCGCTGCGCTGCTCTTGACTGCGCTCTCCTCCACGCCCTGCGCGGGCGATGCAGACTGCCTCCATCCGGCGACCAGCGGTTCAAACGCAACGCGCGGCGTGATCGGGGCTTCGGGCTTCTGGATGGGCGGCCGTGCCTGTGTCGATGGCTGAGCCTGTGGCTCTCCCGGCGCTCGCGCGCTTTGCTCCCCGGCATGCGTGGAAGCATCCTGCTGCCATGTGGCCTCAGCTTGCTCCACGGCCATCGGCTGCTGACGTGGCTCGGCTGATGGCAGTGCATGGGCGGCCGACAAAGTCTCTTCCGGCCTCTCGACAAGCAGCTCCGCCACGCCGGGCTCGGGCCGCAACGCATTACGCTGCTCCTTGGCAAAGACTCCGCCAACCAGCGGATGAACCGCACGGGATGGCCGTGCGGCGCTGGCCGCCATGCGTTGCAGATATCCGCTCATCCGCGCACCATCTCCAGGTAATACTCCCGCCGCGCCGGAGTGAGCCGCAGAATCTCGTTCTCGCTCCAGCCGTACGCCATGGCCAGCTCATGCACTTCAGTCAACATTCGCCGTGCGCGCGCCTCCATCTCCGACCATACAAACGACGGCAGGTCCAGGCTCTCGGCAAAGGCCTCGCCGCAGCTCGGACAGGCGAGGCCGATCCGGATCTCGGCCAACGGATCGGCCTCGGCCAGCCGCTCGCCGGCCGCCTCTATCTCCGTTTCGCTCCACACCGCTGAGCCGGCCGTATGCAGCCTGTCCAGCAGGCTTCGCGCCGCCTGTATTGCATCCGTCTCGCCGATCAGAGCAGCCAGATCGCGACTGGTGGGCAAGCGGAAACGCTTCCCATCCACCTCGACAGTCACATCCTGCTCCGCATCGAACTGCTCCGCCAGCGTCCGGCCATCGAGTTCGAACTCCAGCTTCTCGGCGCACCGAGGGCAGGCCACCCAGCCGCGCAACGAGCGGCCAAAGACACGGCCATGCAATTCGACCAGCGCGCGGTTGCGCCGCCCCAGGGGCCAGTCGGCGACGCTCTCCCGCTCCTCGGGAGATACCGCCCCCACAGCCAGAACTCCCTGGTCCAAAGGGTGCAGCGACCGCCCGGTCTCCCACAGTGCGAGAAGATCGGTTTGGGTCAGGCTTCGCATCGTTTTAAGTCGCAAAGACGCTCAGCGTAGGCTCGGCCGGCGCCTGCACGCTGGTATCGCGCTCCCAGCCCTCGTTCTCGATCTTGATGTGCTCGATTGCGACGGCATTGGCATTGGCATCCAGGTCCGGCATCGCCTGGTACTCCGAGACCCAGCAGCGGTAGATCTTGTAGGCCATCACCAGCTGCCCCGCCTCGTTGTAGAACTCCAGATAGATGTCCTTGCGGAAGTTCGCCAGCGACACCTCGCTTCCCAGCCCCGCGCCGTAGTTCCACACCAGCCCGGCCCAGTCGTGGAAGTTTGGATCGCAGGTCAGACCGCGCTCCAGTGTGATCGCGTCGTACTTCTGACGCCCCGGCGATTTATGCGAAGTGGATGGATCGCCGCCGCTGCGGTGCTCGACCACTTCGGTGGTGCGGCCCAGCTTGCTCATCTTGCTCACCGCGGCCACATACTGCCCGTCCCACTTCAGCCGGAACTTGAAGTTCTTGTAAGGGTCCAGCCGCGTCGGGCTGGCCGGAAACATAGCCATGACATCTCTCCTTGACGCCGGCCTTGCTCCACCGGCGCTTCGCTGGTTAGCTGTTGAGCATCTGCGTAATCTGGATTATGACGAACTCGGCCGGATACAGCGGCGCAAAGCCCACCGTGATATTCACGATTCCCTGCGCAACGGTTGCGTCCGGATTGTTGTCCGCGTCGCACTTAACGAAGTAAGCCGTCTGCGGCGAGGTGCCCGCGAAGGCGCCTTGCAGGAACAACTGCTGCAGGAAGGTTCCAATGCTCAGCCGCACCTGGCCCCACAGCGGCTCGGCATTCGGCTCGAAGACCACCCACTGCGTGCCCTGGTAGAGGCTCGACTCGATGAACATCGCCAGCCGCCGCAGGTTCACGTACTTGTACTCCGAACCAACCGCATCGGCGCCATCCATGGTGCGCGCGCCCCACACCACGTTGCCGTAGACGGGAAACTGGCGCAGGCAGTTCACGGCATAGGGATTCAGATTGCCGTTCTGCGCGTCGTTCAGCGCGATCTGCAATCCCAGCGAGCCGCCCAACGTGGCTTGAATGCCGGCCGGCGCCTTCCACACGCCGCGGTTCGCATCGGTCGAGGCATAGGTTCCGGCTACAAAACCGCTGGGAGGAAAGAGCGTCGGACGAAAGCCCGCCGCCGGGTCCGGAGCCTGGATCCACGGATAATAAAACCCCGCGTAGCTGGGATTGTCCAGCGTATAGTTGGTGCCCGTGTAGTCGGTCGGGCCGCTGGACAGCGTGGTCGGCGTTGCCGTCTGATCGGCATCCACAATCATGAAGGCGCGATAGGTTTGACAGAAGTTCACCATGTCATTCATCTGCCCGGCATCGTTTTCGCCCGGCACGCAGAGGATGTTGAAGATTGGCACATTGGCCAGCAACTGGTAGCCATTGGATCCGATCAGCGCCGTAGTAAAGCCCGAGGTGTTCGGCACCAGCGGTGTCCCGTCCTCGCCGGTCGAGGCCTCGGTCCCCGCGCCCAACGTCCCGCTGCCCGTGGTCACCGTCAGCATGGGAAGCGCCGACGGCGTGAAGACTGCGCCCCCGCTGTCCGTCCATGTGTCGGCACTCGCCGCGCTCGGCGTACCCGATACGTTTTGCACCACCATGGGGTTGGTGCCGGTCGGCGCCACCACCAGCGTAGCCGTCGCCCCGGTACCCGTCTGCGTCACCAGCTCACCCGCCGTGAAGTTGCCCGTTATCGCTGCTCCCGAGGCGATCGTCATCGGCAAGCCGGTTGCCGCCCCCAGCCCCGGCACGTTGAACGAGATGTAGTTGGAATCGTTGTTGATCACCGTCAGCGCATAGGTCGGATCGGTGCTGGCGGTCGACAGATTGGTGTAGCTCTCCAGCGTCTGCCCCTTCGCGTTCAGCACCTTCAGGTTGAAGGTCGTCTTCGTGCCCGTTATCGTCACATTCGAAATTGCCACCGTGATGCTGTTGCCCCAATTGCCCGGACTGTTGGCAAAAATGTACAGTCCGCCGATCAGGCTGCTCGCCGTGGCCGCCGTCGTCGCGTCCACCAGCCGCACGATGTAGGCCTGCGATCCGCCGTTGTTGAAGAACTGGTAGACCGCATAGCCCAGGTAATTGCCTGGGATGAATCCCCCAAACTGCGCCTGGTACTGCGACCAGCTCTCCACCATCGTGGGTCTGCCCACCGGACCCTGATTGGTCCAGCCGACAAACGCCGCAATCGAGGTCGCCACGCCTGAGATCGTGTGCTGTCCGCTCGAAATCTCTTCGATGTACACGCCCGGATATGTAAATGCAGCCATTGCTACGTCCTCCATCCTTCTCGCCGGAGTTCGGCTCCAGCGGCCCGCAGACACAACTCCATGCACTTCCGGCAGAGTGCATCTCCGCGCGGAAATCCGCAATTGGGCCCAGATCGATCTACTCGGCCGTTACAAAAACAGTCTTTTACTTGGTGTTGACGAGGAAGCAAAACGACCAAGAGGGCTTGGTCAAAAAAGGGAAAGTATTCAAAGCATCACGGTGTACAGGGGATCGCAATTTCGCCGCATCCGCTGACATCTCTGACTGTTCGCCAAAGTACCGTTGCCAGAGTTACTAGAGTTTTGTTCGAAGGACCTTAAGTTGTCAACTGAATTCGTATAGGGCCTGTTGAAAAATCATCGCATTTTCGTCTATCCTTCGATCTTTGCCAACTTGACTGAAGTGCGAGCCGCTTTATTCTCCGCAACTTATGCCTCCCTTCGTAGTCTCATGGTGTGTGCGCGAGATCCTGATTCCCCACTGTGACCGAAGAGTGGCTTGCGCAGGTTGGAGAGAGTGTGTTCGGCCATCGATTACAATTGATATGAAGCCACTTGCTCTTATGTTTCAACAAGTTACCGGTTTCTTGTCCCCCTTGACGAAGAAGCCAGGATACGGCGCATGGGGAGCGGCCGATGTTGAGTCCATGGGCGATCTTGAATTTGCTTAGGCCGGATCGGTGTAGTTTATGGATTTGATCGGCGTTATCGGTAGATTGACAGTCAAATGAGGGGCATAAAGGCGTGAAAGCAGGCTGAAAATTACCGTTGTCGGGTTTTTGGGGTCCAGAGGTTGGAAACAGTGTAAATTCTGTAAACTTTGGAAACATGTTGTCGGGACCCCGACATGTCTAAGCATGTTCTACTTCATTAAGTTATGTATTTTCATCATGTTGTTGAAATCTATGGCGGAGAGAGGGGGATTCGAACCCCCGGTAGAAGTTTTAGCCCCTACAACGGTTTAGCAAACCGCCGCCTTCAGCCACTCGGCCATCTCTCCGGGCCTGAGAGCGATTATACCGGAAGTCAGCTTACGGCGCGCCGGACCCTGTCCTCTTCAAACTGCCTGGCGGAACTGGACTGCTGACCGGCGTTAACGTATCAAACCTATCTCTGCATTCATCTGCAAGGACTGGCTCCTTCGACTTCGCTCAGGGCAGGCTTTCCAGACAGGCCGCGCTTGCGCGGAAGTGTAAAGCATGTCCAGAGACAATGTGTAAAGGATGTCATGGAACTGAACAAAGCGAGAGCTGGGGCATCCATTCTTGTACAAGGGAATAGCGGGGCTTTCGATATAATCCACTAGAGCGCACACGCAGAACCATCCGCCGCTCTTTGGAGACCCGCATGACCTTTGATATCCAGGAGATCCTGGGTTTGCTTCCCCATCGCTACCCGTTTCTGTTGATTGACCGAGTGGTTGAGTTTGAGCGCGGCAAGCGCCTGGTGGCCATCAAGAACGTCACGATGAACGAGCCTTATTTTCAGGGGCACTTTCCCGATTACCCGATTATGCCGGGGGTGCTGGTGATTGAGGCGATGGCGCAGGCCGGGGCCATCATCATGATGAACGAGATTCCGGACCGGGAGAAGAAGCTGGCGGTCTTCACGGGCATTGAGAAGGCCAAGTTCCGCCGCCCGGTGGTGCCGGGAGATCAATTGCGCATCGAGGTGGACGTGCTGGCGTTCAAGAGCCGGCTGGGGCGCATGGAGGCCAAACGCCTTTGTGGAGGGCAAGCTGGCCTGCCAGGCTATGCTGACCTGCTCGATTGTGCACCGGACGCCGGAGACTGAGGCGGTGACGGGCGAGGCGCAGACAGAGGCGGCGGAGTGAGCGTTCATCCCAGCGCGGTGATCGCTGCGGGCGCGGTGGTTCCCGCTTCGTGCACAGTGGGGCCGTTTTGCACGATTGGGCCGGAGGTGGAGCTGGGAGAGGATTGCAGGCTGATCTCCCACGTGGTGCTGGATGGGCGGACGCGGATCGGCGCGCGCAACACGTTTCATCCCTTTTGCGCGGTGGGTGTGGCGCCGCAGGATTTGAAGTACAAGGGCGAGCCGACGGCGCTGGAAGTCGGCGACGGCAACACGATTCGCGAGTGCGTGACCATCAGCCGCGGAACTGTGGGTGGCGGAGGGGTGACGCGGCTGGGGTCGGATTGTTTGCTGATGACCGGCGTGCATATCGGCCACGACAGCCAGGTGGGCAGCCATTGCATCCTGGCCAACTGCGCCACGCTGGCCGGGCATGTGGTCATCGAGGACTACGCGACGGTGGGGGCATTTTGCCCGGTGCATCAGCATTGCGTGGTGGGCACGTATGCGTTTATCGGCGGCGGGACGATTGTGACGCAGGATGTGCTGCCGTTTTCGCTGACCTCGTCGCGGCGGGAGAACAAGGCCTTCGGGATTAATAAAATTGGACTGGCGCGGCGCGGATTTTCGCCGGAGCGGTTGCAGGTGTTGCAGAAGGCCTTCCGGCTGCTGCTGGCGGCCAAGCTGAATACGACGCAGGCGCTGGAGAAGATCAAGGAGCTGGAGGGCGAGGACGCGGCGCTGCTGGCGGCGTTTCTGGAACGCAGCGAGCGCGGGGTGATCAAGTAAGGCGCCATGATTGCCGGATTGCATGAATTGACGAATGTGCAGTGAGGAATTGAAATGGGAGGTTACAAAACCACTTTTCCGAAAGGGATCAAAGGTGAAGGTGATTTCAAAGGCCGCATTGGAGACTTTCGCGCAAAACTGGAAATTCCATCATAAGCTACAGCCTGAACAGATGGAGTATGCGGGGGTAACAACAACCGTGAAAGAAGTCAGCTTCTATCATGGGGGCGACCAATTGTATGTTCTGGAGAATGTGCCTGGAATCTGGAATGAGCCTTGCCTTGAATCCATACACGAAACGGAAGCCTGAGCGGGTCATGAAAGGGGCTGCAGATTTGCCTACGATCAGCCAGTTCTTCGGTATTTTCATTCGAATGTTCTTCGACGATCACGCGCCACCGCATTTTCATGCAAAATATAATGAACATCAGGCCGTGATTAATATTGGACGGCTTGAGGTAATGGAAGGTCATCTGTCCAAGGCGAGCATTGAGTCTGGTATCTGGACTGGGCAGAACTGCATCAAACCGAATTGCTTGCCGACTGGGAACTTTGCAGAGCTAAACAACCGCCGCTCGATATCGCGCCGTTGGAGTAAGGCTATGAATTGGGATGTGGTCTTCTGTTAAGCCTATTTAGCCGCTGATGCTCGTTGTTCTATTCAAGGACGGCACGGAGGGCAAGGTGCGCTTTGAATCCAGCCATCTCACGTGGAGTTTTGAGGCGTTGAAGGCTCCGGAAGTCTTTCAGCAGGCGCGGGTCGAAGATGGCGCCGTCACGTGGCCTGGCGAGATTGATCTCGCTCCGGATGCGATGTATCGGGAGATCAAACGCTCGGGCGAATGGGTGCTGCAGTGAGACAAAACTCCTATCGATGCGCCGGGTTTTCATTTGGCGGGCGTCATGAAACTCGGCCTCATTGCCGGCAATGGGCGGTTTCCGTTTCTGCTGCTGGATGCGGCGCGGGCGCAGGGGCTGGCCGTGGTGGTGGCGGCGATTCGCGAGGAGACCGACGCGGAGATCGACCGGCGCGCGGCTGAGGACAGCGGCATCACGGTTCATTGGCTCTCGCTGGGCGAGCTGTCGCGGCTGATTGAGACCTTTCACAAGGAAGGCGTCACCAAGGCGGTGATGGCCGGCCAGGTGAAGCACAAGCAGATTTTTTCCAGCATCCGGCCGGATTGGCGGCTGGCCAAGCTGCTGCTGAATTTGCCGGTACGCTCGACGGACAGGCTGATAGGGGCGGTGGCCAAGGTGCTGGAGGATGAGGGCATTGAGCTGATGAGCTCGACCACGTTTCTGGAGCCGCTGCTGGCCGAGGAGGGCGTGCTGACCGAGCGCGCGCCGGATGAGGAGGAGCGCAGGAACATCGAGTACGGGCTGAGCGTGGCGCGCGCGGTGGCGGGATTCGACATTGGGCAGACGGTGGTGGTGGCGGCGCAGGCCTGCGTGGCGGTGGAGGCGATGGAAGGCACCGACGCGGCCATCGAGCGGGCCGGAGCGGCTGATGAAGTCGCTGGAAGAGGACGCTTCGACGCTTGAGCGGCGGCTGACGGTGGTCAAGGTGGCCAAGCCCAATCAGGATATGCGCTTCGATGTGCCGGTGATCGGCATGGCGACGGTGGAGGCGATGATCCGCGCCGGGGCCAGTTGCCTGTCGGTGGAGGCGGGGCGGACGCTGCTCTTTGACCGCGAGGAGCTGCTGAAGCGGGCGGATGAGGCGGGGATTGCGATTGTGGCGATACGGCACGCTGAGCTCTGGCGCGCAAAAACTCTCTGCGTCCCGACGGCACCCTTTCCCATCCAACGGAGCGGAGGTTCCCCGTGAGAATTCCCCTTCTCTTATTCTCGTTGCGGCCGTTGTGGTCGCGGTTGCATGGTCGCCGTCCGCGCGGCCGGACGAAACATCGAACAAGCCCTGCCCGCCGTGGGGCAGGTTGCGCCCGGCTTCACGCTTCCCTCGCAGGACGGCTCGCAGATTTCGCTCGACAGTTTTCGCGGCAAGTGGGTGGTGCTCTACTTCTATCCCAAGGACATGACCTCGGGCTGCACCATCGAGGCGCACAACTTTCAGCGCGACCAGGCGCAATTTGACGCCGCCAACGCGGTGATTCTGGGCGTGAGCGTGGATACGCCCGACAGCCACAAGCAGTTCTGCACCAAGGAGGGGCTGACCTTCCGGCTGCTGGCCGACCCGGAGCACAAGGTGGTGGAGGCCTACGGCTCGCTGGGCCACTTCTGGGCTTCACGATCGCCAACCGCAACACCTTCCTGATTGACCCGGCGGGTAAGATCGCCAAGGTGTGGACCAAGGTGGAGGTGCAGCACCACTCGGCGGAGGTGCTGGCGGCGCTGGCGGAGTTGGAGAAGTAAGTAGGCCTGTAAATCGCGATTTTATCCTATTATGCAGAATGCAAAGCGTCGACCGGGGAGTCATGCGACAGCCGGACAAGAGGCCGTCGCTACCTGTTCTTTCAGCTCCGGCAACCTTGAACCAAGCAGGAGATCCACTCTAGACCAACAGATAAAAGCTTAGGCAGCCCGATTTCAGACGCAAAAAAGCCCGGCTGACCGGGCTTTTTTGCTTGCCTTGAACTTCAGGCTGTCGCTGCTATTGGTTGCCTTCTTCGCAGCGGTTACTTCTTCTTCTTCGCAGGAGCCTTCTTCTTGGCAACTGCCTTCTTCGCCTTGCTGCCTTCTTGGCAGGCGCCTTCTTTGCTGCTTTCTTAACGGCCAACTTGTTACCTCGTTTGTTGGATTTTCTGGCGCTCTTGCCGGCAGCGGCCTTCTTGGCCACAGCCTTTCCGCCCTTTGCGCCAGCTTGCTCTTCTTTGCGGCGGACTTCTTTGCGGCCTTTTTGGCCACAATTTTTTTCGCGGCTGCCTTTTTGGCTGCTTTCTTAGCCGGAGCCTTCTTGGCAGCTTTCTTTGCGGGAGCCTTTTTCTTCGCGGCCTTCCGGGGGGCCGGTTTTGATGCTGGTTTTTCCACGGCCACGATCACCGACTCTCAGCCACTCCCTCGTCGTCGTCCGAGGAGGTGAGCACGCTAGAGGTTTCAACCTCTTCATCCTCTTCAAAGTCGTTGTGATCGGACTCAAACGCGGCCGGCTTGGCATTTGCTTCGCCGTCGCTCATCGCGTACATCCTGAACACTTCTTCCATCCCATTGCCTCCAGCGGCCTGCCGCTGCACATATTTTTCATCTTCATTTTCACGCGGCGGAAAATCCCGTTCTCCGCTCGCGAAATTACTACTAGCAATAGATTGCACGCAAACACCATCAATTGACAAGCACGAAATGCAGTTTTCGGAAAATATTATTTTGCCGAGTGCGGCCGGCGGAGGCGCGGCGGATTTCTTTGCGGGGGATTGATTTCGCGTTCGCTGTCCCGGTTTTCTTTGCGGCGAGCAGCGGCGTGTGCAGGCGCTGATTCACGGGCGCGCGCTTTTTTCGCAGCGGGCGCGGCGGCTTTGCTGTTGGCCGACGCGGCGCTGCGCTATGGGCGGCCGCTGGAGAGCCGGCGGCGCGTGCTGCGCGCGAGCGGCGGTGTGGTGAACAGCTGGCGGGGTCGGCCACATGCAGCCGCTGGCCGGGCTGTACTTTGATGCCGGTGATCTTGTTCCAGCGGCGCAACTGGTTCAGCGAGACGCCGAAGCGGTCGGAGATGGTGACCAGCGTCTCGCCCTTGCGCACAGTGTAGAGCCGGGTGCGCACCGGCTCGGCGACCGGGGCGCGCGGGCACCAGCAGCGCCTCGACGCCCTCAATGCCATCGCGGACGCGCAGTTGATTGGCAGCGGCCAGCGCCGTCTCCGTCACGCGATACTTGAGCGCCACCGAGGCCAGCGTATCGCTCTGCGGCAACGCGATGGTAGCGCCATGCATTGCGCTTGCCTTCGGGAATCAATGCGATGCGCTGCTCGAAGAGCGCCGCCGTGCCGCCGGGCAGATGCAGATCGAAGGACGCATCGGGCGGCGTGATCATGCGCAACAGGCTGGGATTCAATGCCGTCAGCTCATCCACCGGCGCGCCCACGATATCCGACACCAGCCGCAGGTTGACCTGAGTAGTTGATGGTCACCGTGTCGGTCAGCACCGGCGGGATCGAGCGTGACATCGTCAAAGCCGTACTGCGCGGGATGATTGGCGATGATGATGGCCGCCAGAATCTCCGGCACGTAATTCTTGGTCTCTCTGGGCAGTTCGTTGCGCTTGTAGAGCTCCCAAAAGTCGGCGTAACCGGTCTTCTCGCACCGCTCGCTGCATGTTGCCGGTGCCATGGTCGTATGCGGCCATGGACAAATACCAGTCGCCCAGCTGGTCGTAGATGTACTTCATGTAGCGGGCGTAGGCGCGGGTGGATTTTTCCGGATCGAAGCGCTCGTCCACATAGGCGTTGCGGGCCAGCCCGTAGTATGGGCTGGGCATGAACTGCCACATGCCGCCGGCGTGGGAGCGGCGATTGACGGCGCGCGGGCTGAAAGCCCGACTCGGCCACCGCCAGATAGATCAGATCCTGCGGCACGCCCTCCTCGGCCATGACGCGCTGGATCATCGCCTTGTAGCGGCCGGCGCGCTCGAAGGAGTGGAGCAGGGTGTTGTGGCCCTTCTGGGTGTTGGCGAAGAAGTTGATGTAGGCGGCCACGTAGTCGTTGACCACCAGCGGCAGATCGGAGTTGGTGGTAGCCAGATCGGCCCTGGCCTTGGCCACGATGTTGGGGTCCACCTCGAAGGTCACGTCCTCGGCCACGTCGGCGGGCGTCTCCTCTTCCTTGGGGACAAAGCCGTTGCCCTGCTTGAGAGCCTCCATCTCGAGCGCGTTGACCCCGTCCACGATGCGGTCGAACTCCTCCTGCAACTCGGCATTGCTCTTGATGTCGATGCCGCAGGTGAGCATCAGGTCCACGGCGCGGTCGAACTCCTGCTTGGCCTCGGCGCAATCGTCCCTTGCGGTAGTCGGCCTCGCCGCGGGCGTAGGCGTCCTCCACCTGCTGAATCAGCACGCGCACCCGCTGCTGCTCACGGGTAGGCGCATGCGGCGCTGGAGCGGCAGCCTGGAAGGCTGGCGCGGGCGCAGCTCGCGTTCGCGCCCAATGTGAGCGCGGGCGCGGTGGCTTGCGGCCGCGCGCCCTGGGAAGCGCCGGTGGGCGCGGTGGGAGTCACAGCCCGCCAGCGAGAGAGCCAGCACGGCGCAGCCGAAAAATCGATACCACATTCTGCCAAGGCGCATAAGAGATACGGTTGCTTGCCGCCGAAAGGCCGCAAGAGGCGCTATGCCGATGATAAGCTATGGCCTGGGGACATGCGCGCCGCAAGAGCGCGAAAAGCCTCTTTCACCAAGCCAAAATGGACGCTCGCTTCCTAAGAAATTTTGCGATTATCGCCCACATCGACCACGGCAAGTCGACGCTGAGCGACCGTCTGCTGGAGTTTACCGGCTCGGTGACGGGCCGCGAGATGCAGGCGCAGATTCTGGACGACATGGATCTGGAGCGGGAGCGCGGCATCACCATCAAGGCGCACGCGGTGCGCATGATGTACAAGGCGCACGACGGCAACACCTACCAGCTCAACCTGATCGATACGCCGGGCCACGTGGACTTCAGCTACGAGGTTTCGCGCTCGCTGGCCTCGTGCGAGGGCGCGCTGCTGGTGGTGGACGCCAGCCAGGGCGTGGAGGCGCAGACGCTGGCCAATGCTTATCTGGCCATCAACCACGGGCTGGAGATCATTCCGGTCATCAACAAAATCGATCTGCCCTCGGCGGACATCCTGCGCACCCAGGAGGCCATCGAGAAGGCCGTGGGGCTGGACGCCACCGACGCCATTCCGGTGAGCGCCAAGACCGGCCAGGGCGTGGACGAGGTGCTGGAAGCCATCGTTCACCGCCTGCCGCCGCCCACCGGCGATCCCGACGCGCCGCTGCAGGCGCTGATCTTCGACTCCTGGTTCGATGCCTATCGCGGCGTGATCGTGCTGGTGCGCGTGATGCAGGGCACGATGCGCAAGGGGCAGCGCATCCGGCTGATGTCGAATGGGAAGGCCTTTGAAGTGGAGTCCATGGGCGTGCTGATGCCCAAGCCGGTGGAGATCGGCGAACTGCTGGCCGGCGAGGTGGGCTTCTTTGCGGCGACCATCAAGACCGTCAGCGACACCAAGATCGGCGACACGGTGACCGACGACACGCGGCCCGCGGCGGCGCAGTTGCCGGGCTTTGAAGACATCAAGCCGATGGTCTTTGCCGGCCTCTACACGGTGGACTCGCACGAGCACACGCTGCTGCGCGACGCGCTGGAGAAACTGCGGCTCAACGATTCGTCGTTCTTCTTTGAGCCGGAGAGCTCGGTGGCGCTGGGCTTTGGCTTCCGCTGCGGCTTTCTCGGCCTGCTGCACATGGAGATCATCCAGGAGCGGCTGGAGCGGGAGTACGAGCTGGACCTGATCACCACCGCTCCCGGCGTGCGCTACCACATCACGCTGACCGACGGCAGCGTGATGGAGGTGGACAATCCCTCGCGCTGGCCCGATCCGACCAACATCGACTCGCATTCGCGAGCCGGTGATCACCGCCAAGATTCTCACCAATGAAGAATATGTGGGCGGCATCTTCAAACTGGTGGAAGAAAAGCGCGGCAAGCAGTTGAACTTCGAGTACGTGACGTCAGACTCGCGTGCTGCTGACCTACGAGCTGCCGCTCAACGAGATCGTGCTGGATTTTTACGACCGGCTCAAGTCGATCTCGCGCGGCTATGCGTCTCTGGATTATCAACTGGCCGGGGAGTGGGAGTCGCCCATGGTCAAGCTGGACATTCTGGTCAGCGGCGAGCCGGTGGATGCGCTCTCGATCATCGTGCACAAGGATTTTGCCTACGAGCGCGGCCGGGCGCTGGTCTCGAAGATGCGCGAACTGATTCCCCGCCAGCAGTTCGAGGTGGCCATCCAGGCGGCCATCGGCGCCAAGGTCATCTCCCGCGAGACGGTGAGCCCGCTGCGCAAAAATGTGCTGGCCAAGTGCTATGGCGGCGACATCACGCGCAAGCGCAAGTTGTTGGAAAAACAGAAGGAAGGCAAGAAGCGGATGAAGCGGATCGGCAAGGTGGACATTCCGCAGGAAGCCTTCCTGGCGGTGCTGCGGATCGGCGAAGATGCGCAGAAGTAGGTGTCGATTTGTGATCTAATTCACAATTTATTCATCTGGATTTGTGGATAACCCCGGCAAGCCCGTGTGAACGCCTGCGCCACGGACCTCTGCACACGGAACAGGGCATTCTGCTGATAGTGATTGATAAATAAGGGGTTGCACCGTGTAGCAGAAAGAAACAGTTCTTGGCAAGAGCAAAATTTTGAATTACTTGACGGGATTCGCGGAAGTAATCCACAGATTTTTCCACAGGAAAGAGCGGGAAGTCAGTCGAGAATCGCTAGACTGATGAACAAGCCGTTCGTGAGCTCGATCGAAATGTCAACGCAGAACGCAAGAGCCCCGCGATGCGGGGCTCTTGCGATTGTCATTGGAGGCGACCCAGCCTTTAGTGAGCGGGAGGCTTGGCGGCCGGCCGGAGGCCGGCGCTGGTGCCGCGCTGCCGGCTGGGCCGGAGGAGCGGGCACGCCCGACTTCAGGTTGTAGGCGTCGATGATCTGCTTGGTGATGTTGGTGGACTCGCTGGCGTAGAGCACCACGGGATCCTGCTGCTGCTGCCGGCTACGTCCAGCACCAGCGTGTATCCCTGCTGCTGCGCGTAGTTGGCCAGGACGTCGTACACCTTGGAGGCCAAGCCGTTGTAGAGTCTCCTGCATCTCCGCCTGGAAGTCGTTCTGGGCATCCTCGGCGGAGCGCTCCAACTGCTTCTTTTTGTCGTCGATGGTCTTGGCGCGGTTGGCTGCTGTTCGGCGGCGCTCAGCTTGTCGCCCTGCGCCTGCAACTGCTTGGTCAGAGTATCGATCTCGTCGCTCAGGGCCTTGAGTTGCTGGCGCTTGGGTTCGTACTTCTTTTGCAGGTCGGCGAAGTTGCGCTGGCCCTCATTGGTTTGGGCAACGGCCACCTGGAAGGCGATCACGGCAATCTTGGCTGGACCGGCAGGCGCCGCGGCGGCGGGAGCAGGCAAAGTTTGGGCAGCGGCGCTCAGGACAAAACCAGAGGCCAGCGTAGCGATAAGTGCAAGCGAGCGCTTCATGCGAGTGTAATGCTCCTTCGGAATTCCTGTGTGTCTGTCCGCGTTTCAGCGCGAAAGCAGACCGGCGCCTCCTGAGCAACCCCTCTGTCGATTCCTGAATTCTGCTCCGGAGGGAGCAGAGGCAGGAAAAGACGCGGACGGAGACGTCAGCAGGAACTAGATGGATTATAGGAGCCGGGGGTGGGAGCGTCAAACCAGCCAGGTGCAAATATCCCTAGCAAAGAATGATGAAAAGCACAGCATGTAAATGCGCACCTAAGATGAAAGTGCTCAGTAGCTCGCCAGCAAAAGGGCCGCTCAGTTACGAGCGGCCCTTGTGTTGCTGGTTGAAGCCGGCGCTTAGAAGGTGGTGGAGACGGTCAGGCGGAAGGTTTTGCGCGGTTCGCGGAAGGTGTCCCGCGCGCCGTAACCCTGGATGGCCTCGCCGTAGGTGTAGTCGCCCGCGCCGCCCTGCGGGAACATGATCGCGGGTAATCAACTGCGCCGAGCAGCTCTGATTCTTGCTTCCAATTCCCAGGTTGCAGTAGGGCCTCTCATAGAGCCGCAGCGGGTTGTAGGCGTAGTAGAGGCGGAAGGGGGCGTTGATGACCGGCATGATGACGGAGAGCTCGGCGCCGGTGGACATGCGCGGGACGAAGTTGGTGCCGGCGATGGGGTGGATATTGCGCTGGAAGCCGACCTGCGAGCCGGGAATGCCGCCCTGGCAGGCGCCGTTGTTCCACACCGGGCAGCCATAGAGCGGCGCGGTGAGCGAGGCAAAGCCTTCGGGGCTCTGCTTCAACTGCCCCTTGTTGAGGGCCACGTTGATGCCGAAGTCGTCGAAGAAGGAGAAGGTGACCGGGCCGGCGATGGGAATGCGGTACTCGGCATTGGCGGTAAAGTTGGTATCGCCGCCGATGGAGGCGATGCCGTAGACCGGCATCGGCACCTGGATGCACTGGTTCAACTGCGGATTGGTTGGGATCACGCGGCACGCAGGTTCCGTCCGGATTGGTCAACTGCAGGTTGACGCGCGTGGGCACATAGCCGTAGGGGGTGGCGGCGCGAACGTCGAATCCGCGCAAGTCGCCCTCGCCGCCGGAGTAGAAGCGGTTGTTGGGCGGGGCCACGTCGCCGCCGTATCCCTGCACATAGCCCAACTGCGCGCGCAGGCCGAGCACGTTGCGCCCGGTGGGCGAGGGCATCAGGTAGTGCATGGGCCGGAACTGCTTGTAAGCCACCATGGGCGCGATATAGCGCACGTTGCCCCAGATGCCGGAGGTCTGGAGCACGGCGGTGTATTCCTTGCCGGTGCGCGGACGCATGGGGTTGTTGATGGTGTTGTAGATGTAGCTGAAGCGAGGCGTAGCTGTTGACGATGCCTGCCAGCGCGTTGGAGCCCTGAATGCCCGAGCGGAAGCTGATGGTCTGGAAATAGGTCTGCGAGGCGGTGCTGAAGGCGGTAATCGTCGACTTGCTCAACGAATAGGTAAAGCCCACGCGCTGGAAGGCGTGGCGCTTGAGCGGATAGCTGACCGAGAAGTTCATGCCGGTGGAGGCCTGGTTGTAGTTCTGGATCATCGACTGCTGCGCCGCGGTCAGGTTGACCGACTGGCCGGTGGTGGCCTGGTAGTTCTTGGCCGCGTTGAAGTCCTGCTTGTTGTTGTAGAGCTGGAAGCCCACGTTGAGCGGGCGGTTGCGCACGTAGGGCTGCGTGAAGCCGAACATGAAGGTGCGGCTGACGTTGCCCAGATTGCCTTGCAGGCTGAGCGTTTCGCCCAGGCCGAGGAAGTTGTTGGTCTGGTAGTTGACGCCCAGGAAGGCGCCGGAGAGGCCGCTCAGGCCGCCGTTCATGCCGATGGAGTTCTTGCCCTTCTCCTTGACCTTGAGCAGCAGGTCCACGGTGCCGGCTTCGGCATCCTGGTGGGCCTCCGAGTCCTGATCCACCTTGAGCGGTTCAAAGTACTCGAGCTGGTTGAGGCGGAGCAGGCTGTACTCCCAGAGTTGCGAGTTGTAGACCTGGCCTTCCTCCAGCATCAGTTCGCGGCGGATGACCTTGTCGCGGGTGATGCGGTTGCCCTGGAACTCGATGCGCGAGACGTAAAAGGGCTTGCCCTCATCGATGTCGATGTTGAGCGAGACGGTCTTTTTCTGTTCGTCAAAGACGGGCTTGGGGATGGCGCCGAAGTTGATGTAGCCCAACTGCCCGTATGCCTTCTTGAGGTTCTCCAGGCCCTTGCCGATCAGCGTGGCGTTGAACCAATCGCCGTCCTTGACGGCAAAGGTGGCGCGCAGCGCCTTGACGTTGGTGACCGCCTTGTTGCCGGTAAAAGTGATGGTGCCCAGCCGGTAGCGCGCGCCCTCTTCAATGGGCATGAGAATGTCGATGCGCTTGCCCTTGTTGGGCCGGAAGGTGAACCAGTTCAGCCCGCCCTGGTCGCGAATCTGCGTTTTGGGCTCCTCGATGGCGGTGTTGTAATAGCCCTTGTCGCGGTAGGCCTGGCGCACCCGCTCGGTATCCTCCTCCAGCTTGGAGGCGTCGAAGGTCTGGGAAAAGAGATTCTCGAAGATGATCGAATAGGGAATGCCGATGGGCTTCAGGTTCTTCATGGAGCGGCGCAACGGCAGGTAGCCGATGTGCTGGTTGCCGGTGAATTTGATCTGGCCCACCTTGACGGTGGGGCCTTCCTTGATGTTGAAGTTCACCTGCACCGAGGCCGGAGGGATGGTCTTGACCTCGGTCTTGATGGTGGCAAACTGGTGGCCGTGCTCGGAGAGGATGTCCTTGAGGACGGTCTCGGCCCGCTTGATCCTGGTCGGGTCGTACTGGCTCTCGACGGAGAGGCCGACCTTCTCCTTCTTGAAGCGGTCGAGCACGTCGGACTGGGAGACGGCGTTGAGCCCCTTGTAGTTGATCTCGCGGATGGTGGGCCTCTCCCGGACAAAGATGTTCAGGATGATGCCCTTCTCCGAGTCCTCGCGCTCGATGCGCACATCGTCGAAGTACGACGTGTTCCACAGCGAGTTGAAGTCGCGCTCGATGGAGATCGGGTCGTAGGTGTCGCCGGGGTGGGTAAAGAGCCGCGCCAGCACGGTCTCTTTGGGAATGCGCCGGTTGCCGATGACCCGAATCGATTCGATGGTCTGCGGCTGCTGGGCCAGGGCCGCGGCGGCGGAGAGCGCCAGCGCGAGCACAAGCACGGTGCGCGCCAGACGGCTTCGTGGTCCGCAAGGCGCGGGAGATGGAAATGTGCTTGATCTTCACCGGGCGGGAGCCCTGCGCTGAGCACACGTACTGGTGCGGTCCATAGTTCGCCATCACGTTCGGCTTCACGGGAAGAATATCGACACCCTCGTTGCTGAAAATCTGGTCCTGCCTAGAGGAAAGACCAATTTTACCACCCCAGCGACTAAGACCCGTCTTACCACCCCAGGAAGCAAAGACCGCTTCCCGGGGACCCCGTCGCCGGGACCCGGTAACCACCCCACGGACGAAGACCTGTCGCGCAGGGGCCGGATAAATGGAACCTATTCCACAGTCTAACGGACGCAGGCGGGTTGGGAGGCTTTACCCTGCCGCCGGAGCAGCACAACGTCCATTTTTAGACGCAGGCCGGGCGCGCAGGACACCCTCTCCCGGTCGAGGATTTGAGGCGATGGAGGAGGCGCCGAGGGGAGATGATGCGATTTCGGCTCAGGCAGAACGGGAGCAGGGGCCGGCGCCGGGCCTGTCTGGAACGGCACCAAGGCGCCTATCCTCTCCCAAAATTAAACCGTATTATGTGGAATTTATTCACGAATTACTCTCTTTTTCCCCGTTCCGTTTGGCCCCTGCGGTATGCTTCTCCTTATCCGGCCTGCAATCCGGCTTTGACCCGCGCGGGGAAAAGGCCAGGCCGGAGGAGGCCGGCGAATGGAGATGGAGACAGCGGAGCGCCGAGATCTTTCCATGATCCTGATCCGGGTGATGGTGGGCCTGGTCTTTCTGCTGGAAGGCAGCCTCAAGTTTATTCGCCCCGAGGAGCTGGGCGCGGGGCGTTTTGAGGCGCTTGGCCTGCCCTTCCCTCATTATCTGGCGCCGGTTGTAGGGGGGATCGAGATCGGCGGCGGCGTGGCCATCCTGCTGAACTTCTATGCCGGCGATGCGGCGCTTGCGCTGCTGATGGTCATTGTCACGGCCCTGGTTACCACCAAGTTCCCCATCCTGCTGGGCAGGCCGCTGGGCCCGTTCCCGCTGGAAAAGCTCAAGGAGTACGGCTGGCTGAGCTTTTTCCACCAGGCGCGCACGGATTTTTGCATGGTCTTTGGCCTGCTGGCCATCCTGATCGACTCCGGCCTCAAGGTGGGCAAAAAAAGGCGCTGGTACCAGACCGGGCCGAACTGACCCCCTTTACGACTGCGCTCAGGGCAGGCTCTTGCGAAGAGCCTGCCCTTGCCGCAAAGAGGGGAAAGTCGAGCGTTCCGCAGCTTACTCCACCGGCCCGGCCATAAAGAACACGTAGACCAGCAACGCCACGCCGATGAGGCCGGGAATCAGGCCGCAGAGGGCCACCTTGAAGTCCGACCAGAGCCCACAGAAAGATCACCAGCGCGACGCCCACGCCGACGCAGACGACGCCGCCGACCTTCATGCCTTCGCGGGCCTTGATCCGCTTCAGCCGCTCCTCTTCCTTCAGCAGATCGATGGCCGCCTTGGCGCCCTCGCCGGAGGACTCGGTGATCCGCCGGAGGGTCTCCGACTTGTAAAAGGCCTCGCGCTCCTTTTGCCGTGTACCGAACCAGACGGAGAAGATGACAAACGTAAACACCGACACGATAGCCACGATTGGAATGAATACTGCGATTGATCCCGGGTTGCATTATTTCCTCCTTGCCGGGGAGTTTCCCCATGCGATTGGTAGGACAGCCAGGCAGTGAATCCGGTTGCATAATTTCAGAAACAGGGCAATTAGAGAGAAAATGCAACCAGAGCGGGAGAGAGCTTGGTCATTACCTGATCCGCAGAGGCATGACCTCACAGAATGAACGCCGCCACCAGCGCCGAGAACAACCAAGCCGACCTTGACGGACGTTGCGCGCGTGCTCGCCGGCGACGTGCGGGCCTTCGAGGGGATCGTCCGGCGCTGGCAGGGGCCGCTGGTCAACATGGCCTGGCGCTACTGCCGCGATCGCGGACGCGCCGAGGAGATGGCCCAGGAGGCCTTTCTGCGCGCCTGGCGCGGGTTGGCACGTGGCGGCGGGAGTCGAGTTTTTCTACCTGGCTGTTTGCGCTGGCGGCCAACGTCTATCGCACCGAGTTGAAGCGATTTCCCGCGGAGACGCTGCCGCTGGAGGCCGCTACCGGAGCCCGCGGGTCTGGCCACGCAGTCACACGAACTGGCCGCGCAGTTGAGGCACGAAGTACGGTTCGGCGCGCCGTGCTGGCCCTGCCCTCTGCGCTACCGCGAGCCGGTGGTTCTGTTTTATTTTCATGAGATGGACGTGGCCGCGGCAGCGCGCACGATGGGGATGCCGGAAGGAACCCTGAAGGCGCGCCTCTCCAGAGCGCGGGCGCTGTTGCGACAGCGATTTCCGAGTCTGGAAGAGGAATACAATTCCCACCCTTCGCTACGCCACCCCACAGACGAAGACTCCTGTCCGTGGGGACCCCGGCCACGCGAAGGATGGGGCACCCGGGATTTTTAGATATGGAAGAAACACAGGCGCACGGAAAGGAGGCCGCACGATGAATCGAGCCAGAAGAGAGCCGCAGCGAAGCAGAGCACGCGAGAATCGAGATGGAGATCGGACACATTCTGGATGGCGAAGAGGAGTTGCTGCCCTCCTCGGGCTTTGTGGGCGCGGTGATGGAACGCGTGCGGCAAGAGGCCGCGCTGCCCGCGCCGATTCCCTTTCCGTGGATGAAGGCGATTCCCCTCCTTCTGCTGGCCGGCGGAGGCATCTGCTGGAGCGCAGTCGAAATGGTTCGCGCTGGGGTGACGGGACTAGGCCTGAACGCGCTCGGACTGACTGGACTCATGCAGCTGTGGCAGAGCTGGCTTACGTTCCACTTGCCGCCTCTTTCCGCCGTACAGGTACATTCCCTGGAGCAGGCCGGCTGGGTGGCTCTGGCGCTGGGCTCTTCGCTGGTCTCCTGGCTGCTGTCGCGCCGCCTGGCCGGGCGCGGAGGGCTGCTGTAGCGTTACTGACTTCGCAGGAGGCAACCGCGATGGCCGACCCCTTTAACCTCGAACGCTTTGTGAGCGCGCAGGCCGCGGTCTTTCCGCGGGTTGTGGAGGAGCTGCAGGCGGGAGAAAAGCGCAGCCACTGGATCTGGTTCATCTTTCCGCAGATGAAGGGGCTGGGGCACAGCTCGCAGTCGGAGTATTACGGCATCGGCTCGCTCGAAGAGGCGGCGGCCTATCTGCGGCATCCGGTTCTGGGCGAGCGGCTGCGGCAATGCACACGGCTGGTGACGCAGGTGGAGGGGCGCGCGATCAGCCGGATTCTCGGCTATCCCGACGATTTGAAGTTCCGCTCCTCGATGACGCTGTTTGCACGCGCCGCCGAAGAGGCTGGGCTGGACGCAACCGAGTTCAACGAGGCGCTGAAGAAATACTTCGGCGGCGAGGGCGATCCGCTGACGGCGGCGATGCTGCGCTAGGGCTGCGCATGTTTTGCCCCGAAATCCCGCAGTTTGGCGAGGAGCTGCGGCGGCCTGGCCGGAGTCGATGGCCTCCGCGCCCAGCCGGACGCCTTCCTTGAGATCGGCGGCCAGCCCGGCGGCGACCAGGGTTGCGGCGGCGTTCAGCAGGACGATGTCGCGGCGCGCGCCGGGGATGCCGGTGAGCACGTCGTAGAGCAGAGCCTTGTTGGTGGCGACGTCGCCGCCGGTGAACTGATCGAGGGTGGCGCGGGGCAGCCCGGCCATCTCCGGGGTGATGCGGGCGGCGTGCAGGGCGGATTCGCCGCCGGACTCGGATTCCTCGACGCGCGCAACGATGGATTCGCCGGTGGTGGTCAGCTCGTCAATGCCGTCGGTCCCGTGGACGACGAAGGCGCGTTTGGCACCCAGCGCAGCTAATGCGTGCGGCCCACCAGCAGTACTCTGCTGGGCGCGAGTACGCCGATGACCTGTGCATGCGCACCGGCCGGATTGGTTAGCGGGCCCGCATAAATTGAAAATCGTACGAAAGCCCAGCGCGCGCCGCAGCGGCCCCAGAGCCTTCATGGCCGGATGATAGAGCGGCGCGAAGAGAAAGACGAAGCCGGTCTGGCGGAGGCACTCGACGGCAAGTTCGGGGCCGAGCTCGATGGGCACGCCGAGAGCTTCGAGGACGTCGGCCGCGCCGCAGAGAGAGGTGACGGCGCGGTTGCCGTGCTTGGCGACCTTGGCTCCGGCGGCGGCAGCTACCAGCGCCGCGCCGCAGGAGATGTTGAATGTGAGCGGACCTCCGCCGCCGGTGCCGACAGCATCGACGAGTTGGTCGCGCTCGGCGGGCGTGAAGGGCAGCGGCGTGGTGTGCCGACGCATCACCTCGACAAAGCCAACCAATTCCGGCACCTGTTCGCCACGGGTTGCCATCGCAGTCAACAGCGCTGCAGTTTCTACTTCAGGCACGCTACCGGCAAGTATTTCTTCCAGCACGCCAGCCGCCTGCACACGAGTCAGCGCCGCCCCCTTCTCAGCCAGAGCGCGTATCCATTTAGGTTTCCTTAGTAGGATTTCCTTCGACTTGACTGTGGCCGATTTTGTTCTGGATATAGTCTCTTGAGTGACCGTCTCCGGAATCTGTCTAGCCTGCTCAAGCTTTACACTGGTCTCTTTAACCGGTTCCAGCGGTCTCCATAATGGTGGTTCAGATTCTTTATGCCTTTGAATTAGCCGTGCGATCGTATCGCACAGATCTAATATGTAGCGTTCCAATGGTGGGGTGAGTGCATCCAGCCAATGAGTATTACTGAGTGCGAACTCCATGGCATCAGAGGGCAAAACATCTTCAATGCGAAAGGGTACGATGATCTTTCCCTTGCTGACGGCCCGCTCAATTTCACGCCGGACCTGCGGAGAATCGTTAGCATGGGCAGAGAAGATCAAAATTACAATCTGACAGGAAGTAAGCGCGTCGATGATTGATTTCCCATACTCCTCGCCAGCGAGAATATCCCGAGGTGCAATCCAACAAGGAATACGCTGTGCCTCAAGCGCGGCGCACACGGCATCCGCAACATGTTTATCCTTCGATGAGTGGCAAATGAATACGATGTGCGCCATTTGTCTAAACCGCAATTCCAGATTTTCAATTCTGCGTAGGAGCTAATATACGCTACCGGCACGACTACGAGCTATAAATCATGATTTCCTCAATCCAACCTCACTGCAACAAATGGACCATAGTTCTGCAAGCCTATGGAGCTTTAGCCCGGTTGCTCCTACATCAGTGAGCACGATAGTATTAGGATACCGCTGGCACGGCCCTCGGCTCACCGGATCCTTCCGGGGCCGGTGACGAATTTCCATGGCCAGCGGAGTGAACGGTCCCTACCCATGAAGATTCACGAGTATCAGGCAAAGGAAATCCTGGCGAAGTACGGCGTGGCCGTGCCCCGGGGCGAAGTGGCCAACACGCTGGAAGAAGCCTCGGCGGTGGCCCGCAAACTGTTTGCCGGGGGCGCGAGCGGCGTCGTGGTCAAGGCGCAGATTCACGCCGGAGGGCGCGGCAAGGGCGGCGGCGTGAAGGTGGCGCGCACGCAAGCGGAGGCCGAGCAGTATGCCAAGCAGATTCTGGGCATGACGCTGGTGACGCACCAGACCGGGCCGCAGGGGCAAAAGGTCCAGCGGCTGCTGATTGAAGAGACGGCCAGCATTGACCGCGAGCTGTATCTGGGGATTGTGCTGGACCGCGTGACCGGCAAGCTGGTCTTCATGGCCTCGCAGGCCGGCGGCATGGAGATTGAAGAGGTGGCCGCGAAGACTCCGGAGGCGATCTTCAAGGAGAGCATCGACCCGGCGGTGGGCTTCGGCGCATGGCAGGCGCGCAAGCTGGCCTTTGCGCTGGGGCTCAAGCCGACGCAGATCAACGCGGCGGTGGCGTTTTTGCAGAGCCTGTACAAGGCGTTTGTCGAGACTGACGCCTCGCTGGTGGAGATCAATCCGTTTATCACGACCAAGGACGACAAGCTCTTTGCGCTGGACGCGAAGATTACCTTTGACGACAACGCGCTCTTCCGCCATCCGGAGATCAAGGCGCTGCGCGACACCGCCGAGGAAGACCCGCTGGAGGTGGAGGCGAGCAAGTACGCGCTGAACTACATCAAGCTGGACGGCTCGATTGCCTGCATGGTGAACGGCGCGGGGCTGGCCATGGCGACGATGGACATCATTCAGTACGCCGGCGGCAGCCCGGCGAATTTTCTGGATGTGGGCGGCGGCGCGACCCAGGAGCAGATTGAGCACGCCTTTGAGATTCTGCTGGCCGATGCGCATGTGAAGGCGATCTTCATCAACATCTTCGGCGGCATTCTGCGCGTGGACCGGCTGGCCACGGGGGTGGTGGCGGCGACGCGCAATCTGAAGGTGAAGGTGCCAATTGTGCTGCGGCTGGAAGGCACGAATGTGGAAGAAGGCCGCAGGATTCTGAAGGAGTCGGGATTGAATTTTCAGGTTGGGGCAACAATGAAAGATGCGGCGGAGTTAGTTGTTAAGGCAGCAAGCTAGGAGCTATTTTCAATGGCTGTTTTGGTAGATAAGAACACGCGACTCATTGTGCAGGGAATTACCGGCAAGGAAGGCACCTTCCACGCCATGAGCTGCGCGGAGTATGGCACGAAGGTTGTCGGCGGAGTGACGCCGGGCAAGGGCGGGACGACGCACGAGGGCTGGCCGGTCTTCAACACCGTGGCCGAGGCCGTGGCGAAGACCGGCGCCAACGCGACGATGATTTTTGTGCCGCCGCCGTTTGCCGCCGACGCCATTCTCGAAGCCGAGGACGCGGGGATTCCGCTGATCGTCTGCATCACCGAGGGCATTCCCACGCTGGACATGGTGAAGGTGTGGGCCAAGCTGAAGAACTCGAAATCGCGGCTGATCGGGCCGAATTGCCCCGGCGTGATCTCGCCGGGCAAGGCCAAGATCGGCATCATGCCGGGGCGCATTCACAAAGAAGGCTCGGTGGGCATCGTCTCGCGCTCGGGAACGCTGACCTATGAGGCGGTGTATCAGTTGACGCAGCGCGGCATCGGGCAATCGACGGCGATTGGCATTGGCGGCGACCCGATCATCGGCACCACGCACATCGACGCGCTGCGCCTGTTCAATGACGATCCGGAGACCGAAGCGATCATCATGATCGGCGAGATCGGCGGAACGGCGGAAGAGGCCGCGGCGGAGTTTGTCACGGCAGCACGTGAAGAAGCCGGTGGTGGGCTTCATCGCCGGGCAGACCGCGCCTCCGGGCCGCCGCATGGGCCACGCCGGCGCCATCATCAGCGGCGGGCAGGGCACGGCTGCCGAGAAGATGAAGGCCATGACCGCGGCGGGGATTCACGTGGTGGTTTCGCCGGCAGAGATTGGGGCGACGCTGGCCAAGGTGATTGGGAAAGGCTAGCGGATCAGCTGACAGCTAACAGCTAAAAGCAAAGGCCCGCTGGAATGGCGAGCCTTTGCATGTGCTGCTGAGTTGGCTTCACCACACCCGGCAGGGTTTGGGGTTCACCATGGCCGCGGTCTTCTTGCAACTGAAGCTTTTGGCGAACTCCGGCAGATCCTGGAGAACGGTGTTGGTGCGGTACTCGTCGGGCGCGTGCGGATCGGTCTGCGCCTGGGTGCGCAGTTGCTCGGGGCGCGTCTGCGTGCACCACTGCTGCGCATAGGCGATCCAGAAGCGCTGATCGGGCGTGTAGCCGTCCATGGTAGCGGTCATGTCGACGTGCGCGGCCTGCGCCTTGTCCAGCCAGGCCAGCCAGGCCAGCCACAGCCCGCCCAGGTCGGCCAGGTTTTCGCCCAGCGTGAGCTTGCCGTTCAGGTGAACGCCGGGAACCGCCTCGATGGCGTCGTACTGCTTGACCATGCATTCGGCGCGTTCGGTGAATTTCTGTCTCGTCTTCCTTGGTCCACCAGTCGCTCAGGTTGCCGTCCTTGTCGAACTGGCGGCCCTCGTCGTCGAAGCCGTGGGTCAGCTCGTGGCCGATGGTCGAACCCATGTCGCCGTAGTTGGCCGCGTCGTCCTCCTTGCCGCTGAAGAAGGGCGGCTGCAGGTAGCCGGCGGGGAAGTTCACGTTGTTCATCTGCGGATCGTAGTAGGCGTTGACGGTGGGCGGCGTCATCTGCCACTCGCCCTTGTCCACCGGCTTGCCGATCTTGGCCAGGTCGCGCGCGAACTCGAATTGATGCGCGCGCATCTGGTTGCCCAGCGCGTCGCCGCGGACGATCGGAGAGCGTTGAGTAGTCGCGCCACTTGTCGGGATAGCCGATCTTGTTCATCACGGTGTGCAGCTTTTCCTTGGCCTTGACTTTGGTGGCGGCGCTCATCCAGTCCAGACCGTCGATGTCCTTGTCCATGGCCTGCTCGATGGCCAGCGTCATGTCGAGGGTGCGCTGCTTCTCGGCGGGCGGGAAGTAGCGCGCCACGTAGACCTGGCCCAGCGCCTCGCCCAGCTCCTGGTCCACGCGGCGGGTGCAGCGCTTCCAGCGCTCCTGCTGCTTCTCGGCGCCGTTGAGGGTGTGCGAGTAGAAGTTCCAGTTCTCCTGGTCAAAGCTCTCCGGCAGGCTGGTTCCCGCGTAGGCGTGGAGCAGGTGCCAGCGCAGATAGGTTCTGATTCTGCTCGATCGGCGTATCGGCCACCAGCGCATTGAACTCGGCAAAGAACTTCGGCTCCATGTCGTTGGCTTTGCCCACGGCGGGAGCGTGCGCGGCGGCAACGTAGTCGGCGAGCGAGAAGTGCGTCAGCTCTCTTGAAAAGCGGAGAACATCGGTGGGATGATTCAGATTTTGCGGATCGCGCTGCTCGGTGATGGTGAGCGAGGCCTTGGCCAGGCGGGTTTCGATGGCCAGCACGGTTTCGGCGTCTTTGGCGGCCTGCGCTTCCGGCTCGCCTGCCAGCGCGAATATCTTCTTCACGTGGGCCACGTACTGCTGGCGCTGCTCGACGGACTTGGCGTCGGTGCGGGTGTAGTAGTCGCGCTCCGGCAGGCCGAGGCCGCCGGCGCCATAAAAGCTGATGACCGTGGTGGAATCGGCGAAGTCCTGATTCGATCCCATGCCGAAGAAGGCGTGCACGCCGATGGAGTGCAGGTGCGCCAGAAGCGCGGGCAGATTCTGTCGCGATTTGAGCGCGGCGATGCGGTCCAGCTCCGGCTGGAGCGGCGCGAGGCCCAGCTTGTTGACCGTGGCCGTGTCCATGCAACTGGCGTACTCGTCGCCGATCTTCTGTTCGTTGGCGCTGCGCGTGGCTACGGGCGCGGAGGTTTCCTCGAGGATCTGCTTCAGATGGAGGCGATTCAGCTCGGCCAGCTCGGTGAAGCGGCCATAGGAGGTCTGATCGGGGGGCAGCGGATTGTGCTTGAACCAGCCGTTGCAACTGAAGCGGTAAAAGTTTTCGCAGGGGTCGATGGACTTGTCGATCAGCGAGGGATCGAAGACGCGCAATTCCGGTGCGGCGGGAGCAAGGCCGGAGACGGGCGCGGTGGTTTGGCAAGGGGAGGGGAGGGTCATCCATCCGGCGGCGAGGACGGCGGACAGAAGGAACGAAGATTGATGGGGTGAAACAGAGAAACGGAACATGCGGAAACTTTAGCAGATTTGGCCGCCAATTAGGCAGCAGCCCTCCGCATCCCGTCGCAGATTACAATAAGGAAGCGAACAATATTCCCCGCAGGAGAAAACATCAGTGGCGCAACGCACCTTCAGCATCATCAAGCCGGACGCGGTCCGCAAAGGCTTCACCGGGGCCATTCTGGCCGAGATCGCGAAGGCCGGCTTTCAGATCGTAGCCATCAAGAGGCAGTCGATTTCCAAGGAGCAGGCCAAGGGCTTCTATGCCGTGCATGTGGGCAAGCCGTTCTTCGAGGGGCTGTGCACGTTCATGTCCTCGGGGCCGCTGGTGCTGATGGTTCTGGAAAAGGAGAACGCGATTGCCGACCTGCGCAAGCTGATGGGCGCGACCAACCCGGCCAACGCGGAGGAGGGAACAATTCGCAAGAAATATGCGGAATCGATGTCGGAGAATGCCATTCACGGCTCGGATGGCGAGGAGACGGCGGCATTTGAGATTGGGTACTGGTTTGCGGGGTACGAGCTGATCTAAGTCGCGCCGAAAACGCTACGCTCAACCAAATAGGTCGTCGATCTTCTGGTGTAGCGCGGCGACTTCCTGACGCAACTCAGTCACGGTTGATTCCAATTGCGCGATGCGCTCATCGTGAGCGGAGCCATCACCGGCTTCGTGGTGTGCGGTGGCTTGGTCGGCGGCGGTAACCGGAATTGATTCGATGCCACCGGAGAGCAGATGCGCGTAGCGGGACTCTTTGGTTCCTGGCTGGCGGGGCATCACGGCGGCGAGAGGCGGGGTGCGCTCCATCAGCTTTTGCAATGCGGCTTGCACGTCCGCGATCTCCTCGAAGCGGTGCAGACGTTCGGTGCGTCCGCGCAGTTCGCCGTGAGTTTGCGGGCCGCGCAAGAGCAGCACGCAGAGGAGCGCCACTTCCGCGCGGCTGAAGTTGAAGGCCTCGCCCAGCCAATGCTCGTACTTGGTGACGCGGCCTTCTGAGGAGCGCGCACGGCCGGCGAGGCGGAGATCTTCCAGTCCATGGAGGGCCTGACGGACCTGCTCTTCATCGAGATTCATGACCGGCTCGCGATTGGAGCGCTGATTGCAGGCGTTGAGGAGCGCGTTGAGGGAGAGGGGATAGTACTCGGGCGTGGTCACTTCTTTTTCAACCAGAGCGCCCAGGACGCGGGCCTGGGCGGCGGTGAGGACGATGGGGGCGGTTTGATCCATATCGGGCGGCATGGGTCTATTTTGCCACTGCCTGTTGGCTGCGCTTCGCAATGTGCGCCAAGGACGAAGCGCATGGTTTGGAACGGGTGCGGGAGAGGACCATGGACAGACAGCGAAACTCAACTTCGCTTCCCCACACGGCACGTTGACTGGCCTTCGCGGTTCGGGCAGGGATTCCAGCCAATAAAACCCACATCGCGGAGTATGGATTGGCGCAATAGTCAGCAGGACGCAGGGAGGGGGCTGATTACCATAACTTGCTGAATCTATATATGTTATTGGAAATACTCGACTCTCGAATCGTTCAAAAGCAGAAAACACGGTACCTGAGTGGCAACAGGTAGACGAGATTTGAGGCGGACCGGGTTTGTATTCGACGATTTGATCCATCCTGCGATTTCCAGATGGCAGCTCTGCATAAGGGATGCAAGTCCTGTCTCAAGCACTCAAGTCATCTATTTACAGCCTGAGAAAGCGCCGATAGAGATAGAGTAGCCATCCGGAAAAGCATATGGAGGAATTGGACGCCGGGCATGGGCCGCGGAAGAGGATATTCATGCCTCCGGAAGTCGGCATGGTCACAGGACCTGGATTGAGCCTGAAGAAGGCGCGAACTCTGGAAGATTTTGATGAAGCACTCTCTCTCACAGCCCGCTTGAAACCAGCGCCAACCCTCTGCATTTCTGTCCCGCGGCTTGGAACCGGGATTGAAAGCACGCGCAAGCCAGATTCAACTCCGGGCGCATATTATCGATGAAAAGCATGTTTCACTTACGCCAATTCGTGTGCGGTATCGTAGCGGCCCTGGCGCTGGCTATCTTTCCCGCACAACAGGGCGCAGCCCAGCGTTACACATTCAAGGAGTATGTGGACGGCCTGGGCAACCTCAATGTCAAATGCATTTATCAGGACCGGGCCGGTTTTCTGTGGGTGGGCACGCAGGGCGGTCTTTTCCGTTACGATGGCAACCGGTTCGAGGAGTTTGGGGCGGCACAAGGCCTCACTGCTCTGATGATTGAAGATATCCGCGAGGACGGAGGCGGCTTTCTCTGGGTAGCCAGCCCCAACGGACTGTTCGTTGGCAGTGGAGGGCGCTTTGACCCCGTGCTCCTGGATGGAAAGCCGATCACCGTGCGCGTTGGTTCGCGGATTGCGCCCTTGTCAAACGGCGGGGTGCTTATCTCATCCGAGCATGGCATCTACCAGCCAGTGCTTTTGCCGGGGGGACGAAATTGGCAACTTCGCTCAGCATTGCCCAGTTCGATTGCCGATCCGGATCTCTCCACGATCTTCGGCGTTGCCACGACTCCGAGCGGAGCGATTTGGTTCGGGTGCGGAACCAGCGTCTGCCGCTACGAGAACGGTTCGCTGCAGAAATGGGGTGAAAAAGAGGGGCTTGCGAGAGCGAAATGGGAGTATCTGCTCATCGATCCGAGCGGGCAGGTTTGGGGCAGGGGACGGTCGCATATTGCAGTTTTGATACCAGGCGCGACCCGCTTCGAGTCGAGAGATATTCCCGGCGCTCCGGCCGACCTGGATTTCCGTCCGCTCGCCCTGGACTCTCAGGGCAGAGTCCTGGCTCCGAGCTCCGACACACTGGCCCGGTTTGAAGACGGCAAGTGGAGAAGCTTCACGGAAAAGAACGGGCTGAGCGGAGAAGTTGTGACCGATATCTTCGCGGACCGGGAAGGATCGGTCTGGATTGGCGTGCTCGGCCGCGGGCTGGTTCGCTGGCTGGGATATGGCCGGTGGGAGCACTGGACCAAAGCGGAGGGGCTCAAGAGCAACCTGGTTTGGCGGGTGGCGCGCGACCAGACCAGCCGGCTGTGGATGGGAGACGAGAAAGGCGTATCCACAATCGAGCCTGGTCAGAAAGAGGCACATGGCTGGGATGGCCCCGCGATCTCGAAGTCCACGGTGGCCAGCATCGCGGTGTCACGGGACGGCTATGTCTGGATCGGCTTTCGCAACCATTACGTTCTTCGTGTGGACACTAAGACCAATCGCGTGGAGCAGTACCTGTTAGGCGATGTCTCTCAGATCACGGTGGACTCGCACGACCGGGTGTGGACGGCGACGCTGAGCGGACTTTTTGTGAGTCAACCCGCTTCAGGAACGAAGGCACGGAGCGCGTTCAGCAAAGTTCAAGGAGGCGCACTGCCGGCGGGCGGCTTTGAAGATGTGGAGGAAGCGCCGAACGGCCGGATCTGGGTTGCCTGCGACGACGGCCTGGTAACGCTGGGGCCCGAGGGCTGGACGCGGGTTGAACTGAACTGGAAGGAACTGGGGAGCAAAACACTTCTGGATGCCATGCCTGATCTCCAGGGGAATCTGTGGCTGGACGGGTATTTCACCGGGATCGCGCATGTGCAACTCGAGGGCACAAAGGTGATCCGGGTGGAACACTTGCAGAGGCCGGCCACACTGTCTAACCTCTATTGCCTGATTGCGCGGGATAACCGCGGCTGGATGTGGTTCGGCGGGGATAGCGGAGTGGAGCTATACGACGGGCACGGATGGCGGCGCTTTACCCAGGACGACGGCTTGATATGGAATGATATTGCGGCCAAGGCTTTCTGGGGCGACACAGACGGCAGCGTGTGGATTGGGACGGGCGGCGGCGCATCACATTTTACGGCGAACGACCCGGCACAGAGCCTGCCGGCGCCCGAGTTGGTTTCGACACGCCTGGCTAACCGGGAGATCTCCAGCGGCGCAAATATTCGTTGGTCCAGCGATTCCATCACGTTCAGGCTTGCGTCCCTGAGCTTTCGCAACGAAAAATCGGTCAGGTACCGCTACCGGCTTGCGGGTCTCGAATCCGAATGGACAGAGACCGCGCAACACGAAATCCGCTATCCGCAACTACCGCCCGGCGACTATCGATTTGAAGCGGTGTCGTTTCTCGATTCCACTTCCGTTGCTTCTCCAGTCACCACTTTTTCGTTCACGATTTTGCCTCCGTGGTGGCGCACAAAAACCTTCTACGCCGCTTTCGACGCCGCGATTCTGGGATTGATCCTTCTCGTCTGGCTTTGGAGCAATCGCCAGGTAATTGCACGGCAAAACGAGCTGAAGCTGCTGGTGGAGGAGAGAACATCTGAACTGGAAAACGAAAAGACGGAGTTGATCAAGGCCAAGGCAATTCTTGCGCAGCAAGCCAGGCACGATTTTCTCACCGGGCTGCTGAATCGCGGCGCGATCTCCGAGGTGATCGAAGAGGAGATGAACCGGGCGCTGCGCGAGCAATCCTCCCTGGCGGTGGTGATGGTGGATATGGACCACTTCAAGGCGATCAACGACACGCACGGACATCTTGTTGGGGACGATGTTTTGCGAGAGATTGCCCGGCGATTGAGCAGCAACTTGCGCGCCTACGACCGCATCGGGCGCTTCGGCGGCGAGGAGTTCCTGATTGTCATGCCGGGCTTTTCAGAGGATTCTTTGCAGCGCATTAAGGACCTGCACCGGCAGGCGACGAAGGATCCTTTTGTGATGGGTGATGTCAGCCTGCGGATTACATGCAGTTTTGGAGTGGCGCAGTTCCGCCCCAAACACAGCACGCTCGAGTCCCTGCTGAATGATGCCGACCAGGCCTTATATGCCGCCAAGGCCAATGGACGCGACCGGGTTGAAACCGCGGAGATGATCTGCTGACGATGAGCGGTTTATGCCGCACGAATTTCACGATTCGCGGACAATCCGCTGCAAGTCAGCTTTGTTTCTTCGAGTTTTGCATCTGCCAATAGACGGAGTAGCGCTTATCGCTGATCTGATACATGGGAACCAGTTGGAATTTCGCGCTTTCTCCTGCCGCGGTGAAGCGCAACTGCGAAGGGGATTCGACCTGAATCCATTGTTCCGTTTTTGCCTCCGATGAAGCCGCGGCTTTGGGCAGGAGGGATGCAGCGGGCAGATTTTTAGGCACCGTCTCACCGCTGTGGATGACTCTGCTGGCTTCATCGGCCGGGCCTGGGCCGAGATCGGCGGCGAGGACGAGCGGTCCGTACAGCGCGGCAGCGATTGAGTTGTCACCGGGCAGCGACTCCTGACGCAGGTCCATGGGCAAGCTGACGCTGATGGTGTCGCCATCCTGCCAGGTTTTTCGAAGAGCGAGATACGATCCCGGATCGGCCATGGCGTCGATCGGGCGGCCGTTGATCTTCACCTGGGCTTCTTCGGTGGTCCAGTGAGGAATGCGCAGGTGGATGGTGCGCGGCGCAGGGCGTGAGGATTTGATCTTGAGTGTCGTGCCCTGCTCGCGCGGGAATTGCGTGACCTGCTCGAGGACGAGGCCTTCCTCCTTCCAGTCGAGCGTGGATGTGAATGAACTGGTTGACGTAAAGGTCGCTGCCGCGACGGAAATAAATCGTGTCCGCAAACTTGGCGAATTCCTCGACGCCGGTTCCCGTGCAGCACCAGAACGATTCCTCGGGCGAGTTGTAGGCGCGCCAGTAGCCTGCGGCGAGCGGGAAGAAGTACTGCTTGAGCCCTTGCGCGTTCTGCGTGCCCAGCCTGCAATTGAACAGGGCGCGCTCGTAGGCATCCATCCAGCGCGCATCGGCGGTCCACCCGAAGACCAGGCGCTCCAGCTTCATCAGGTTGTAGGCCACGCAGCACTCGGCGTTGGTCCAGGCGAGGGTTCCTTCGAGATGGCCCGCGGGCGTCTTCCAGTGCTCATCGAGACTGGTGTTGCCGATGACGTAGTTGCGCGCGGCGAGAACCTCGGCGAGAAAGTACTCGGCAATCTCGCGGTAGCGGCGGTCGCCGGTGACTTCGTACATGCGGGCCGCGCCGATGATCTTGGGGACGTGCGTGTTGGCGTGCAGGCCCTGCAACTCGTCGCGGCGCGCGGCAAGCGGATCAAGAAAGCCGGGCTGCTCGAAGAGGCGGGCGGCGTCGAGGTAGCGCTCCTTCTTCGTAACGGCGGCGAGGTTGGCGAGGACTTCGTTCATGCCGCCGTACTCGGTGCGCAGCATGCGCTGGCGCTGATCGGCGCTGATGCCCCAGAAATACTCATGCGCCCATTGGCCCATGCCTTCGGCGATCCGCAGAGCGTCGGCGTTGCCGGCGAGGAGATGCATATCGAGCAGGCCGGCCATGATCTTGTGGTAGGTGTAGAAGGGCGCCCAGACCGGCTTGCCCTGCGCCAGGTGTTCAAAAAGCTCGGTGGGATAGGCGCTCAAGTAGCGGGTTCCGATCTTTTTCTGGCAGGCATCGAGACCGGCGACGAGCTCATCGCCGCGGCTCTTGAGAACGGTGTTTCCCGAGGCGGCCGAGGCCAGCGCAACGGCGGACAGAAAGTGGCCGCCGGCGAAGTGGCCGCGCAGTTCGCAGGTGGGGTCTTCCCAACCCTTATAGGGCGTGACGCTGGAGGGAATGCCCGCCGTGACGCGGAAGGAATGCAGAAGCCGATCGACCGTGAGCGAGTCGAGGTAGCGCGCATTGATCTCCTCCTGCTCCTGAAAGATGCCGGGGGCGAGACGGACCGAGGCGAGCGGAAAGGGCACGAGCCTGCCCGCAGGATGCCCGGGCTCATCGGCAGTGAAGGCCTCAGCGATTGCCGAGGGGCCGGCGAAGCAGAGTCCGGCGGCACAGGCAGATGTTTTAAGGAAGTTGCGACGCGAACGATCCATCATGGCGATCCTCCTTGCTCGAACTGTCTACTGACAGCTTGCCTGAAAACAGAGATTCTTGCTGAAGAACGGGAGCACGTGATTCTGAAAGCGGTCAGCCACGGCGCTGGTGTGCGTGCCCGGATAGATCTCAAAGCTGTTCGCGATTCCGTACTTGTCGAAGACGTCGTGCAGCTTGCCGGCATCGGCGCGCAAGCCGTCCTGGTCGCCGACGTCCATGGCGATGGCGCGATACTGCTTGAGATTCCCAATGTACTGATCCACGAAGACCAGGGGCGCATTGGCCGCGAATTTTGCCTGTATCTCGGGCACCGGAAGCCCGTCCTTTGTAGGCAGATCGAGATAAAGCGGCGGGTTCTTGGGGTTGGGCGCCCAGGCGGCAGCCGTAGCAAGCTGCGCAATGCCGAAGCCCGGCAGAGCGGCTGCGGCATCGGATGGCGACTTCAATCCGGCGATCTTCTTTTCGTTATCGATCGCCATCTCTTTCATTTTTTCCGGAGGTCCAAATCCGCCGCCTGTCATCGGCGACAGGCAGCAGGGGCTCATGATGTAGAGCGCGCCGAAGACATCGGAGTGCTTCATGCCGATGCGGGAGGCGCCGTAGCCGCCCATCGAGTGGCCGACCAGGCCGCGGCTGGTGCGTTCGGGGATGGTCCGGTAGTGCGCGTCGATATACGCGACCACATCGTGGGCGATGAACTTCTCGAAATCGCCTGTGGTCACCGAACTCGAATACATCGAACCGTTGTAGATGGTCTTCGAGTCCGGCAGCACGACGATCATCTCTTGCGCGCCCTGGGCGAATGCGCCTTCGATGGTCTGAGGCACATGGATCTCATGCGTCCACTGCTCGGCTCCAATGAAGAAGCCGTGCAGCGCATAGACGACCGGGTAGCGGCGATGCTTTTCCTTTTCGTAGCTGGGCGGCAGGAAGACAATCACGTCGCGGTCGACGGCGTCGCCCTCCAGATTGCCTTCCAGGGCCGTGCCGTGAATCTTGATGTGCTCGACCGTAACCGGCTTTGCGCCCGGAACCACCGGCGGCACGATTGTCTGGACCTGAGCCGACAAGCTGTGACCCGGCTGCAACAGCCATCCCCAAGACGATTGCCCAAAATAACTTTGTACTTTTCATCACTGTCCTCACTTGGAAACTCATTGCGTTTGCGCGCGGGCGGAGTGCCGGAATTGCCTGCGCCAATTCAGTTGCGGTCATCCCGGAAGAGCCTGGGAGCGAAGTCGTTCAGATCGCGCCGCCACGTGAGCCACTCGTGAGCCGTGCCGGGCGAAGAGAAATAGACGTACTTGACTCCGGCCTTGTCCAGCATCGCGCGAAATGCGCCGATGGATTTGGGGAAGGGATCAGGCTCCTCGGTGCCCATGCCGAGCCAGAGCAGCTTCACCTTCGCGTTGAAGGCCGCTCCGTCCTTGAAGATGCCATTGAAAGCCGTCGCGGGATCGAGCGCGTCGGTGCTCAGTCCGTTCATCGTGCCGCTGAATCCGGCCATGTAGGCGAAGGTGTCCAGATGGCCCGTCGCCAGGTGCAATGCCTGGTTGGCTCCCATGGAAAGGCCGGCCATCGCCCGGTGATCGCGGTCGGGAATCGTCCGGAAGGTCGAGTCGATCATCGGGAATGACCTCTTTGATCATCACATCCTCGAAGGCGCCGATCTCTCCGGAGCGCCCCGAAGCGGGCGGCCCGAAACGGCCCGGCGGGCACGGAGGCGTAGCCGTTGTCCATGACGATGATCATGGGCACGGCCTTCTTCTCCGCGATCAGATTATCCAGAATCAGGTTGGCGTGGCCCTGGAAGATCCATCCGGTCTCGTCCTCGCCCATGCCGTGCTGCAGATAGAGCACCGGATAGCGCGCGCTGGGGTTGGCTGTCGTACTCCGGCGGCGTGTAGACGAAGCAGCGCCGCCACTGGCCGGTGATCTTCGAGTGGTAGATGCGGATGCGGACATCGCCGTGCGGCACATCCTGCGCCAGGTAGTAGTTCACGCCATCCTCGGGCACATCGATGCCGCTCGCGTCCATTCCCATGCCGAAGTACGTATGGCTGCCCGGATCGTTCATGCGGACCCCATCGGCGTCGAGCGCGTAGTAGTGGAAGCCTTCGACCATCGGCGGCGTGGTCACGCTCCACACGCCGTCATTGCCGCGCGTCATGGGGAACTTCTTTCCGGTGATGTCCACATCCACCGACTGAGCCGTGGGCGCCTTGAACTGGAAGGCCACGCTATGGTCCGGCAGAACGCGCGGATACTGCGCGCCCATCACATTCGTCGCAGCGGGCTTGGCGTCCTCAACCGCCGAGGCGCGCACGCCCTCCGGCGAGCGGCGCCAGGCAAAGTAGGCATCCAGCGCCTTGAGTCCCTCCTCGTTGGGAACCGGCCCGGGGTGCGGCGTTCCGGCAAAGTACATCATATTCAGGATGCTGGTCGCTGAAGGCCGGCCACTTGGGCATTCCCTTGCCGTTCGGATCGCCGTACTTGGCGAAGTTGGTCCAGTAAGTCGCCATCGCGTCGGAGATCACGCGATCCGTTGCGCTGGGCACTTCGTTCTGCAGGTCGTTCAGATGGCCGAAGACATACGGAACCTCTCTGCCGTGCCATGCGCCAAAGCCTTCATGCTCGGAGCCAGCCGGAAAATCCGGATGCTGATCGAAGTAGTACATAGAAGACCTTGGACGTTGCCCCGCTTCGATTGCAGCCGCGCCCAGATCCAGGTCTGCCAGCCGAAGGCCGCGTCGCGGGTCAGATCGCGCGCGGTCTTGGGCACGGATCTTGTCGCCGGCCGGATAGGCCTTGAGCAGGCTGTCGGCGAAGGCGCCGTAGCGCTTGCGCACGCCGTCGATATACTCCTTCGGCGTGCGTGTCATGGGAAAAGCTCGCGCCTTCATCCGAGTTGTATCCGATGAGAACGGGAATGTCGTTGAATTTTTTGGCGTCGTAGAGCGAGTACTGATCGCCGGGAATCACCCAGCCGTCGATATTCGGCCATGCCATGCCGCGCTGTGGCGGCCAGCAGTTTCTCCGCCGGCATTTTGCGAAGCTCGGCGAGCGAAGCTGGCTCCCGCGTTGATCTGGAAGGCCAGGCCGTCCTTCTCGGCAATGGCCAGAGGCCGCATATTCTCGCCCGGCATGCCCGCCGGCGCGCGGAGGACCGAAGGAGCCGCCGCTCTCCGAAATTGCCCCCTGAATCAGGCCCTTGGCCAGCGGCGAAGCGCACAGCTGACTCACGGCGATGCCTCCGGCCGACTCGCCGAAGATGGTGACCTTGTTCGGGATCGCCGCCGAAGGCCGCAATGTTCTTCTTGATCCACTGCAACGCGGCGATCATGTCGAGCAGGCCGTAGTTGCCCGAGACGTGCTGGGGCGACTCCGCGCTCAGCTCCGGATGCGCCAGAAAGCCGATCGGTCCCAGGCGGTAGGCGATGCTGACCAGCACCACGCCCTTCTTCGCCAGAATCTCGCCGCTATAGCCCGGAATCGAGGTTGCGCCGCCGGCAAAGCCGCCGCCGTAGATCCAGACCAGCACCGGGACCTTGTGCGGAGGCCGACTTCGCCGGGCGTCCAGACATTCAGATAGAGGCAGTCCTCGCTCATCGCGGGAGCCTGCCGCCGGGGCCGAAGCTGCCCTGCACGCATTGCGGCGCGAACTTGTCCGCGGGGCGCACGCCCTCCCACTTGGCCGCGGGTTGCGGCGCGCGCCAGCGCAGATCGCCCACGGGCGGAGCGGCAAAGGGAATGCCCCGGTAGACGGTGAGTCCAGCTTCCTTTGTGCCCTGCAAGACACCCTGCTCAACCTTCGCAGTGGGGCCTGCGGCCGCACTCATCAGCGGCGCTGCCGCGATGGCGATTGCCAGCAATACCGTTTTCATCTTCGATTTCCTTTCATCTTCCTAACCTGGAAGCACTTCAGCACGAACCCGCAGGCGGCATCCGCCGCGCACGCATTCATGCTGAAGCAAGGCAAGCTACTGGAGCGGATACGAATAGATGCTGACGCTGAAGGGAGGCGCATCGATCGTGTCCGGAAGCGCACCCAGCGCGTGCTCCTCCACCGCGACCTCCGGCTTCTTGCCAACCGCGACCACCGCATCCACCTTAGAGGGCGCCATCTGCCACAGCGTTCCCTTGCTCTGCCAGCTTCACGCCGTTGATTGCCAGCTTCATGCTCTGCTTGGAGTCCGATGGATTCAGCACGGCGAAGGTAAGCGTCTTTTTGTCTTCGCTGAAGGCGGCCACTCACATCGAGCGGATAGGTGTCGCTGCCGGGATTGACCGCGGGCTGGTCGCCGCCGACCGGAAAGATCGGCTTGGGCTGCGGCGAGTCGCCGGAGACCTCGACCGGGATCGTGCCGAAGTGATCGCGATACATCTTGAAAAGCATGCCCGTGGGATTCAAGATCGGCCTCGGTGCTGGTCTGGCTCATCATCGCCGTGGCGAAGGTGAATGCGCCCATTTGGAAGATATCCGAGTGGCGGAACATCTCGTGGAAGGCCCAGGCATAGGCCGGGGCCGTCTTGTAGGAGTCCGGATCCGCCGCCGAAGTACGCCCATTCGTCGATGGCAATCGGCACCGGCTTCGCCTTGCAGGCCGGGAATCAGCTTCCAGGTATTTCTGGTAGTGCTCGTATTTGGCGCGGACCTGAACGGCCGGCGCGCGCATCCACTCGATCAGCGACAGCGGACGGATGATGGCACCTTCTTTGCCGAGCTTCATGTCGGTGTGCTGGGTGCCGGATGCGTAGTAGTGCTCGCTGAGCATGTCGATGTTGTCCAGGCAGTGCGCCAGCATGTAGCCGCTCCAGTCGGCCGGCGACAGATAGTCGGGAACGTACTTGCCGCCGATGCGCTTGGACTGATTGGCGCCCTCCATCACGTCGGGCATGGCGCCGCCGGCGATCAGCTTGATCGACGGATCCACCTGCTTCATGGCCTTGGCGAAGAGATTGTGTTTGAGCGCGAATTGCTCCGGCGACATTGCGCCCATCTGGTAGTCGCCCCAGGGCTCGTTGCCGATGCCCCACAGCTTGACGTTGTACGGCTGCGGGTGGCCGTTGGCGGCGCGCCACTTGCCCATCGGCGTGGTGACGGCGCCGTTGGTATATTCGACGAGCTCGCGGGCCGACCAGGCATCGCCAAAGCCGGCATTGACGGTGATGTAGGGATCGACGCCGAGCAGGCGGCAGAGCGTGAGGAACTCGTCGGTGCCCACGTCGTTGGGCTGCACGGCGTGCCAGACCGGATCGAAGATCGGCGGACGCTTGTCGATGTCGCCGACGCCATAGCGCCACTCGTACGCGGAGACGAAGTTGCCGCCGGGGAAGCGAAGGACGCCGAAGCGCAGTTGCTTGAGCGCGGCGATGACCTCCGCGCGGAAGCCCTCGATATTGTCGGCCGGCATCAGCGAGACCGCGCCGATGTGAAACGAGCCCGTGCCGGTTCCGGTGATTTCAATGCGCGCATCGTCGCTGTCGGCCCTGGCCTCGAATCTTGAGCGGAAACTTGCGGTATACGGAGGTCCCAGGATGCGGAAGTGTCACCGTCTGGCGGTCGCCGGGCTCCTTACCCCAGATCAACGCGACCTTGACCACCGTCCCAGGTGTGCCAGCCAGGACGATGCGGCCGGTATATGCTTTACCGTTCCGCACCACGACTCCCGATTCTGCGATTCCATGCGGCGTCTTGGCGTCGAGCTTTACCAGCGGAGTGTGATCGCCGGTGTAAGGATTCTTGGTGTCCATCGTAACCACATCGTCTCCGCCGATCGGCGCCCACCAGCGCGTGATGGGACGGCGGAAGCGGGGATTGCCCGCCGCGTTGCCCATCAGCGGCGGCGGTGTGGGCGCGGTTGCCGCGACCGGATAGAAGAACTTGCGATCCGCCAGCAGCTCGGCCCATACGCCCGTGTTGACAATATCGCCGCCGTGCTCCAGAAACTGCCCGTAGAGATACTTCGAGATCGGCGCGCCGGTCTTCGACGCATCGATGGTGACATTCACGGTACGCGTCTGCGCCGCAGACACGAGCGAGAGAAAAAGCGCTGCCAGCAAAAGTGCAGACCCCTTCAACGCGGATGTTCTTATTGCCGATTGCATGATGAATAGCTCCATGATGGAACCCAGTGCCTGAATTGCCTTCGGCACAGGACTCAGGTTTTGCGCAGACTGCGATCGATCCTTCCTTGATTCTGGAGCCGAGGACGTCTGCGCGCGATCTCTGTTATGGCTCCAGCGAGAGGACTGTCACCGACTTTGGTTCAACCGTCAATGCCAGCCTGCCGCCTTTCACGCTTGCGGAGATGGGCTTCGGCACAACGGTGTTGGGCGCCGTGAATGTGTTCACGCTGTCGACGGCAGGCGCAGTCAGCGTCTCTCCCTTGGCCGACTTGATCGTCATGCCGGTGATCTCCGCATCGATTTCAACCGGCTTTTCGGGATCGAGGTTGGTGATCTCCAGCCACAGCTTGCCCGATGCGTCCCTGGCGGCGAGAGCATCCACGCGCGGCAGGGTGATGCCGTCACGATGAACCGTGCCGGGATCGAAATCGACCGGAACAAACGTCGCATCCTGGAAGGGCACATACATCTTGTAGACGTAGTAGGTCGGGCGTGAGGACCATCTTCTCCTTGTCCGTCAGGATCATCGCCTGCAGCACGTTGATCATCTGGGCGATGTTGGCCATGCGCACGCGGTCGGCATGGCGCGCGAAGATGTTCAGGTTCAGCGATGCCAGAATCGCGTCTCTCAGGCTGTTCTGCTGGACCAGGAAGTCTCGGGTTCGTGCCGGGCAGCGCCGCATGCCATGCGCCCCATTCGTCCACCACCAGCGCGACCTTCTTCTCGCGGATCGTACTTGTCCATGACCGCCTCCTGCTTGCGCAGGAACTCATCCATGAACAGCGTGGACTTCAGCGTCTTGCCGTAATCCTCAACGCCGAAGCCGGTCGAAGGCGTCGAGGGCGGCCATCCGTTGGGCACCGTGTACCAGTGCAGCGAAAGGCCGTCGAAATCCCAGGCTCCAGTCGTGATGCTGCCAGGCCTTCATGATGGTCTCGGTCCACTCGGTCTCGGGAAAGCCCGGGCCGACGGCGATCTTGAGCATCTGGTTAGGACCATGCTGGGCAGGATTGACGTTTCCGACGAAGTGGCTGTAGATCTTGAGCTGGCTCAGATAGTAGTCCGCCGTCATGTCGCCGCCGCAGGACCAGCTCTCGTTGCCGATGCCCAGGAAGCCGACCTTGTAGGCGTCGGGATGACCGTTGGCGGCGCGCTCCTTTGGCCAGCGCCGTGGGCTGCGCGGCGGTCATGTACTCCAGCCACTCGGCCGCTTCCTGCGGAGTTCCGCTTCCGACGTTGACCGAGACGTAGGCCTGGCTGCCGATCTGCTGGATGAAATCCATGAATTCGTCGGTGCCGAAGCTGTTTGTGTCGACCACGCCGCCCCATGCGGAGTTGAGCGTCGCCGGCCGCTGCCCGGCTGGGCCGATTCCTTTGCGCCAGTGGTACTCGATCGGCAAAGCAACCGCCCGGCCAGCGGACGTTGGGCACCTTCAACGCTCGAAGCGCGGTCACCACGTCCTTGCGGATCCCGCGCGTGTTCGGAATCGGGGAATCCGGGCCAACCCAGATGCCCTCGTAAAGGCCATGCCCGAGATTCTCAGCGAACTGGCCAAAGAGGTTGCGGTCGATCTTCGCTCCGGCCTTGGATGCGTCGATGGACAGATGCGCAGTCTCCGCGGCCATCCTGGACGCCGTTAAAACCAGCAGCAGCAGAGAGATGCGAAGGATGGAACGAATATAGCTGAACTTCATGAAGACTCCCAGGGAGAATGCCGCGGAGCGATTACAGAGGTTTCTTATGGCTGGCAGCCACAGGACCAGTCGATCGATGCCCGAAAACCTTCTCTGAGATATGGACTATACAGAACGACGCTGTTTGCGAACAAGTCAAAATCCATGCTCAATCCGGATGGGATTTGCCGATGAATCTTCGCCCGCGCTGCAATCGCATTCGAGGCGCCGGATACCCGGTGGAATAATGAGACTATTCAAGGAGAACCTCCGTCCCTTAACATGAGGCTGGCTGAAGAGATTGTTGGAAGCGGATCGGTAAACGATTTCCGGCAAGCGCTTTCGACTGCGGCTCCACTGGCCAGTTCCCTGGCTGCGAGCTTTCAAGGCAGGAAATTCAAGACGGAGAGGAATTCGATGAAGAAAATTGGAATGGCAATCCTTTTGCTATCGAGCTTTTGCTATGCGCAGAACACGGACAGCTTCGTTCCCGCATCCACCAATGTTCCCGGCGCGGAATACCCGCGTGTCGACAGTGGCTCCAGAGCCCAGTTTCGCTTGAAAGCTCCTGACGCCACGAAAGTCAAGCTCAATTTCTGGAGCGGACCGAAACTGGATATGGAGAAGCAACCGGACGGATTCTGGACTGTCACAACGCCGCCCCTCCCGCCAGGACTCCGCTACTATACATTGATCATCGACGGCGTGGAAGTCAGCGACCCCAGCAGCTATGCATTCTATGGCGGCAGCAAGGATGCAAGCATGATTGAGATTCCGGAAGCGGGAGCGACATACTACTCGGCTCAGCAAGTTCCCCATGGCCAGGTTCGCGAGGTTTGGTACCACTCAAGCGTGACCGGGGATTGGCGTCATGCGCTGGTGTATACGCCGCCGGGCTACGACGAACAGGCGAAGGTGCGCTATCCCGTGCTCTATTTGCAGCATGGCGGCGGTGAAGACGAAACCGGGTGGATCAGGCAAGGTCACGCCAACTTCATCCTCGACAACCTGATCGCGAGCAAGGCCGCCAAGCCGATGATCATCGTCATGGCAAGCGGTTACGCCCGGCGCGCCGGTTATACTCCTCCGGATCTGACGGGGAAACCCTTCGGCTCGCCCGAGATGATGAAGGCGATGCAGGAGATGGCGCAGGCGTTTGAAGATGATCTGACGAAGGTTCTGATCCCCTACACCGATGCGCATTTCCGGACGCTGGCGGACCGCGATCATCGCGCCATGGCCGGTTTGTCGATGGGCGGCATGCAAACCTTCCAGGTTACCTTCGATCACCTCGAACTTTTCTCCTACATTGGCGGTTTCAGCGGAGCGGGCGGGATGCAAATGATGCGCGGCGATCAGAAGTTCGATCTGAAGACAGCCTTCAACGGGGCAATGGCCGATCCGGATGCCTTCGCCAAGCGGGTGCACCTGCTGTGGATTGGCGTAGGGACCGAGGAGCCTGCCATGATGCATGCCGGCATCGTAAAACTGCATACGTCGCTGGATGATGCAAAGATCAAGCACATCTTTTACGAATCTCCGGGCACCGCGCACGAGTGGCAGACGTGGCGCCGCGATCTGAAGGACTTCGCGCCGAGACTCTTCCAATAAGATTAAGATAATGTAGTAAAGGTGTGGGCTTGGACGTGTTACTCCAAGCCCACACCTTTTATACTGTAAACCGCGTCTTCCGGAATGAGGCTTGAACACATGATCTCCAGATTGAAACTTGCCTGGATGGCAGCATTTTTATTGCTCGTTGCGCCTGCGGGCATTGCGCCAGCTCAGCCAACACCTTCGGTTGCGTCTCCCACCGCGGCTCAGGCTCCCAAGCCGTTTCCGTTCGTCAGCCCGATCTTCGGCGACAACATGGTCTTGCAGCGCGGCAAGGCTAATACCATCTGGGGCTGGTCTGAACCCGGCGACAAGGTCAAGGTCGAGATTGGAGAAACGTCGGCAACCGGCGTGGCTGGCCCCGACCGCCGCTGGCAGGTGACGATTCAGCCGCCTCCCGCAGGCGGCCCGTACACCATGAGGATCAGCGGCCACGAAAAGGTTGAACTTCACAACGTGTTGTCCGGCGACGTCTGGCTCTGCGGCGGCCAGTCGAACATGGGCCTGCCGCTCCGCTTTACACGCAACAGCGCCGACGAAGTGAAGGCGGCGAATTACCCGCAGATTCGCTTCTTCACCGTTGCAGGTCATCCCGCTTACCGGCATACGGATCTGATCGAGGGCAAGTGGAGCGTTGTTTCGCCTGAAACGGCCGATTGGGTTTCCGCTGTCGGGTACTACTATGCGCGCAAGGTCCAGAGTGAGCTCCACGTTCCCGTTGGCTTAGTCGTCGATGCGATGGGCGGAACTCCCGCGGAGTCATGGACAAGCGCCGAAGCTCTGCGCCCGCTGAAGGACTTCGACGTTCCGCTGGTGGAGTTGCAGCGGCTGGCGGCTGAGGGCGCGCCCGAATACGGCAACTATGTGATGCACTGGTACGACCAATACGACATAGGTCTCAAAGGCAAATGGGCCTCCCCCGATCTGGACGATTCAAGCTGGAAAACGGTCAGCATTCCCGGTGGATTTGCCGAGCTAGGCGTGCCCGAGACGGCCGCCGTGGCATGGTTCCGCAGGGAGATTGTTCTGCCGGATCCGCTTCCAGCGGGGCGCGCGCTACTCTTCCTTGGCTCGATTGAACGCATGGACACGGCGTATGTGAACGGCGCCTTCGCCGGCGCCAGCTCATGGGTGGAGAACCCGCGCGTATATTTCCTTCCCCAGGGCGTACTGAGGCCGGGACGAAACGTCGTGGCGATTCGCGTTCTGAAGACCAAGCCTGATGGCGGATTCATGAGCAAGTCTGAAGATCTACATCTCCTGCTGGGCGACAAGTCGATCATCCCACTTGCCGGCAAGTGGAAGGGCCAACTCAGCGTGGATGCCCGCCCGCCGCATCCGCTGCCCATCGCTTACGAGAATTGGCCGGTGATGCCGTCGGTCCTATACGAAGGAATGCTCAAGCCCGTCGCGCCGCTCTCCATCACGGGCGCGCTCTGGTACCAGGGCGAGCAGAACTCGCCGCGCGGCTACCAGTACCGCAGGATTCTCCCCGCGATGATCGCCGACTGGCGCAAGCTCTTCGCTCAGGGCGATTTTCCCTTCTACATCGTCAGCCTGCCGGCCTTCAAGCATCGCAGTCCGACACCGGTTGACGGTGACGAATGGGCCGAAACGCGTGAATCGCAGGCGGTTGCAGCTGCCAGCGTTCCCCACTCTTGCCTGGCGGTCACCATCGACACCGGCGACGCTGACAACATTCATCCGCAGGACAAACAACCAGTTGGCGAGCGCCTTGCCCGGTGCGCGCTGGCCAACTACTACGGCGAGAAGGGTGTTTATTCAGGGCCAACTCTGAAATCGGTCGACCGGCGTCCGGGCGAGATCCGGCTGCACTTTGCGCACGCCGACGGCGGCCTGGTGGTGAAGGGAACCAAGCTGGAAGAGTTTGCCATCGCCGGTGAGGACCGGAAGTGGACCTGGGCAGAGGCGCGCATCAAGGGAAAAACAATTATTGTTTCTTCCCCCTCAGTGGCGAAGCCCAAAGAGGTTCGCTACGCATGGCAGTCCAACCCGGCAGCAACCCTGTTCAACGGCGCCGGATTGCCTGCCGCTCCCTTCAGGACGGACAGTTGGCCCGGCATGACGGAAAATCAGAGACCAAACTGACGCCGGGGGAAAGAAAGTCAAGCTCTCGACACTTTAAGCAAACCGATTTACCATGAGCGCGGCCCATGATTTCTTGAGGCGTGCTCATTCCACGCACGCCCCGCTCACCGGGAAGGACCCGTATGAAACGCGCACTCTGTATCCTCGCCTTCTTCCTTGCAGCCACCGCCGCATTCGCTGACAACTCCACCATGCCCGACGGCACCGAGTTTCCCATGTGGGAGAAGCCTCTGCACTTCACAAAGACCTATTATGTCGATTGCCAGGCCAAGAACGCCGATGACAAAGGCCCCGGCACAAAAGAGCATCCCTTCCGGACCATCAAACACGCGGCGCAGGTGCTCCAGCCGGGCGAGCGCGTCGTTATCGCCGAAGGCGTCTATCGCGAGGTCATCCGTCCCGCGCGCGGCGGCAACGGGCCGGAGGCGATGATCAGCTACGAAGCCGCGCCCGGGGCGAAGGTGGTCGTGAAAGGCTCGGCCGTGGTCAACGACTGGCACCCCAGCGAGGGCTGGAACTTCGGCTTCGAACCGGCCACGCGCAAGCCCGTCAAGGCCTGGGAGCTGCATCTCGATCCGGCGCTCTTCCCCAACGGCTACAACCCCTTCGAGGTCGACAACGTCATCGGCAACCGCTACTGGATCAACTATGCCAAGGACAACATGGCAAACTACTTCCGCCGGCGCGGAGTTGGTCTTTGTTGATGGCCATCCGCTTGAGCCCGTCGAAACCGCCAGCGATCTTGCCGGCCCTTCGCCGCGTTCTGTCAACTTTTTCAGCGAGATTCACTGGTCGCCGCTTTTTCAAGGAGTTCCAGCCCTACGCCGGCAAGGTGTGGATTGAGACCAACGGCATGACCCTGCACATCCGCCTGGCCAATGACGACGACCCCGCCAAGCATGTCATCGAGATCACCACGCAGGAGCAGGTCTTCTCGCCGGCGAAGCGCTACCAGTCCTATATCCGCGTAAAGGGCATCACATTCATGCACGCGGGCAACGGCTTCCCGGTTCCGCAGCGCGGCATGGTCTCCACCAACCGCGGCAATCACTTCATCTTTGAAGACAACACCTTCGAGTGGGCCAACAGCGTTGGCCTGGATATCGGCAACGAGGACTGGGCCGCCTCGCAGCCGCCGCAGCCCGTGGGCTTTGACATCGTACGCGGCAACACCTTCCGCTACTGCGGCATTGAAGGACTGGGCGGCACTGGCGGCCCGCAATCCACGCTCGTTGAAAAGAACCTCTTCGAGTGGATCGGCTGGCAGGACGCGGCCATGATGTCGGAGTCCGGCGGCACCAAGATGCACGTGGCGCACAATCTCCTCTTCCGCAACAACGTCGTCCGCCACATCCGCCACGCCAACGGCATCTGGCTCGACATCGGCAACGCCAACGTGCGCATCACCGGCAACGTCTTCGCCGACATTCCCGGCAACGTGAATCCCCACGCCATTCACATCGAGGGCAGCGAAGCCCTGAACCAGATCGACAACAACATCTTTTCCAACCTCACCGGCGGCATCCTCATCCGCGACACCAACAACGTCATCATCGCTTACAATCTCTTTCTCGATTGCAACGAGGTTGGCGTCGATACAATTTCCGGCCTTGGCGCGCCGAGGCCCATCGCCGGACACACCAACGATGTCCACAATCTGATGGTCCACGACAATGTGTTTTATAAGATGGGCCGTTCCGCCATCGAGTTCACCAACGCACGCAACGACGCCGATGGCAATGTCTACGCCAACCCCACCGGGGGCATGTTCTTCGCGCAGCCCTTCCTGCGCGTGAAGTTTCCCGAGCCGCCCGAGTGGCACAACCTGAAATCGTGGCGGGAAGAACACAACTGGGACCTGCACGGCGCCATGGCCGACATCACCGCCGTACTCGATCCCGACAAGCTCGAGCTCACCATGACCGTAAAGGGAGAGATCAAGCCGCTCGCCGCATACAAGGGCATCGATTCCGACTTCTACGGTCACACCATCTCCGGCGACCGCCTGGCCGGCCCCTTCGCCGACTTGACTCAAGGACCAGAGTTACGCAAAGTCGATCCGCGCCAGTAAGAGACGGTTCCGCATGCCGGTATCTACTCGATGCGGCCAGCCGGTTACCTTTATCACGGATGCACGATGTCAACAATCCTGGAATCGGGCTCGGTCCAGGCCGCGGCGCCCGTATGGGTGAACTGATGCTTCGCGTCATCCCAGTGCAGCTTAGTAGTAGCTCCCCCACTCTTCTCATAGGAATACGTGATTCCATCGTCGGAATAGAGCGTGAAGTCCGCATCCGCTCCAGGATAGACACGCACAGTGGCAATGGCCTGCACCTTATGCGTGCTCAGAACCGGAGCCCCCAGCGGCACGATTGAACCTGCTCGCACGAAGAGCGGAATGGTGTCGATGGGCGCGTTCGCGGTGATGGTCTGGCCGCCCTTGATGCGGGCATTCGTCCAATAGTTGTACCAATCGCAGCCAGCGGGGAGGTAAACTTTGCGGCTCGTTGCCCCCTGCTCCGTGACAGGCGCAACCAGAAAAGCGGGCCCGAACATGTATTCGTCGCGAATGTCGGCGACATTCGGATCGCCGGGAAAGTCCATGAAGAGCGCGCGCATAAACGGAGCGCCCGTCTGGTACGTGCTGTAGGCCTGCGAGTAAATGTACGGAATGAACTGATAGCGCAGCCGCAGATACTTTTCCAGGATGGCTTCCGCCTGTTTGCCGTAGGACCACACTTCATTGTGCATCCTCTCGCCGTGCGCGCGCATGACGGGCTGGAAAGCTCCCCACTCAAACCAGCGCACGAATAACTCGGGATAGTCTTCATAGTTGCCCACGTTGCCGGCTGCGTCTGAGGCATCGACCAAAGGCTTATGGGCCGCGTGGTAATTGGCGCAGATTTGCGGCGAGAAGAAGCCGGCGATGTCCGTGTCCCAGTAAGGCATGCCGCTGGCGGTAAAGTTCAGGCCGGCCGGAATGGAACGCTTCAGCATGTCCCACGTTGAAAAAATGTCGCTGGACCAGAAGACCGTTCCGTTTCGCTGCGCGCCCAGGTAGGCCGCCCGCGCCAGGATCATGACTCTGCGGCTGTCGCCAAAATCCCGCCGGAAGCCCTCGTACACGGATGCGGTGTGGAACAAGGGATACGCGTTGTAGTAGCGGAGGCCTGAACCGATCCAGAAGACGTCGTTCGCGGGATCGATATCCGGCTCGGTTTCATCCAGCCAGAGGTAATCAAAACCGTAGGGCTTCACATAACGGTCGCGAATCTCTTCCCAGAACCACCGGGCAGCCTCGGGGTTGGTGGTGTCGAGGTTGGGGCCGATGACATCCTTCGTCCAGCCCGGGTCCGGCTTTCCATCGGGGGTGTGCACCAGCCAGCCTTTGCTCAGCAGCATGTCGTAGAACCGGGTCCCCTTGGAGTAGTGCGGCCACACGCTGAGCAGGGTCGTCACTCCCATGGAGTGAAGCTGGCTGTTCATGGCGGCGGGATCGGGCCACCGAGCCGGGTCCAGATCCATCTCGCCCTGGCGCGTCATATTCAGAAAATCCACGACCAGCACATCCAGCGGCAACTTGCGGTCGCGATATCCTTTGGCAATATTCAGCGCCTGCTCCTCGGTGGGATAGATGGCCTTGCTCTGAATGTAGCCGTAGGTGGCTTTGGGCAGCAGGTGCGTTACCCCGGTAAGCTGGCGATAGCCCGCGTAGATTACGTCGCTCTTGTCGCCGGCAATCACAAAGAAGGAAACGCGGTCGCCCACATCGGAGGACCAAAGATTCTGCTGGTTGAAGCCGAGGTCGATGGTTGTTTTGGACGGGTTGTCCCAGATAAGACCGTAGCCGCGGCTCGACACCATGAAAGGAACGCAGACGTTCTCTCCTCCGATTCCGCCGTAATCGTGCCAGCACTGGATGCGATGATCGCGCAGATCGAGAAACCCCTGCTGCTGCTGGCCGAGACCGTAGTAATGCTCACTTTGCGGCGAGTCAAAGGTGGCGGAAACGCGGTAGCCCGGGCCTTCCTTAGCGCCGTCGCCCATATTTGCAGGCGCTGCCCCAGCGGGGTTGGGGACCATCGACCAGCGCCACAGCTTCAGGAGCGGCTTGCCGGAGGAAGCAGCTACGGAGATGATGTCGTTGTATGGCCCGTGCCCATCCCCGCCGCCAAAGTAGTGATCCCTGAGCGACTGATTCAACGCATCCAGCGGGAAGGTGTGCGGGGGCGGCAGGTTCTCCGGAGCAACGCGGATCGTCAATCTGCCGGAACGGATGACATCATTGCCGTCCGGATCTCGCTCCTGGGTCCATCCGGCGCTCGATGGTGTGCCCACGATTCCATATCCGGGCGCTCCAAGCGCAGCGGGCTTCTCAGTGCTCAGCGTAATGCGAACGATGTTGTCCGCATAAGGCTCCAGCACGATTGTTCTGTCCTTTCGCTCCAGCATGAACCGGCTGGCCTGGTTCTGCGCGCCGGCGACGGCGGCCATCGTCAGCAGGATCAACATAGTTGCGCAAGCGCGCAGAGTTCCCTTGAGCGGAGTCCGGATGAGTCGTAAGTTGGGCCACGCAATAGATTCAGTTCGAGATAATGGTTGCATCTGCCTTGTATCCCATCGCGCCACCTGGAAATGGCGCCTCTTTCTTTGTGACTGGAAAACACTGAAATCGTAGGAGGCTTGTCTGTGCTGTGTCAATCATCGAATAGGGAATGACTTGTGTGCGCTCCTCCGCCAACGAACGTGACGGGGAGGGCGGCTCTGGCATATTCTCATATAGATGCGCCTGAACTCCTCGTCGAGTAAACGTATTTTCGTGCCGCACAGTTGCGGAGAACCACGCCGGCCAGCCAATACGGTGAAGTCTGGCGGCCGCCAAATTAAACCCGGAGAAAACGTATGAATAACCGCATGAAACGAATCGCCGCAGGCATTCTCGCCTGTACAGGAATGATCATTTGTGGCTCAATTCTGCAATCCGCAGTCGCCCAGGATACGGCGAAACTTCCTTACATGAATCCAAGTCTGCCGCCCGAGCAGCGGGCTGCCGACCTGGTGCATCGCATGACGCTTGCAGAGAAGGCAACGCAGATGCAGAACAGCTCCGCGGCAGTTCCGCGGCTCAATGTTCCTGCGTACCAATGGTGGAGCGAGGCGCTGCACGGAGTGATCAACCAGGGCGTAACCGAGTACCCTGAGCCGATCGGCCTGGCTGCGACCTTCGATGCGCCGGGAGTTCATGCCATGGCGATCCAGATTGGCATTGAGGGACGCATCAAACATGTGCAAAACGTACGCGAGGGACACACGGGCATCATGGGAGGCCTGGATTTCTGGTCTCCGAATCTGAACATCTTCCGCGACCCGCGCTGGGGCCGGGGACAGGAGACCTACGGCGAAGATCCGTTCCTTACCGGCCGCATGGGCGTGGCCTACGTGACCGGAATGCAGGGCGACGACCCAAAGTACTACCTGACGATTGCAACGCCCAAGCACTATGCCGTACATAGCGGGCCGGAACCGACGCGGCACTTTGCGGATGTGGACGTGAGCAAGCACGACGAGGTGGATACCTATGAACCCGGGTTCCGCGCCGCCGTTGTGGAAGGCAAGGCCGGTTCAGTCATGTGCGCTTACAACGCCATCAATGGCGAGCCGGCATGCGCCAGCCAGTTCCTGATGCAGGACCAATTGCGCGGGAAATGGGGCTTCCAGGGGTATGTGGTTTCCGATTGCGACGCAGTCCGGGACGTTGCCGCGAACCATCGCTACCGCACGACGCAGGCACAGGGCGTGGCCATCTCCGTAATCCGGGGAATGGATAACGAGTGCGTCGATGCCTTTTCAAGGTCTGGCGAACCTTCCGAAAAGGCCTATGTCGATGCGGTGCAGCAAGGGTACCTGCCGGAAAGCACGCTGGACACGGCGCTGATTCGCCTGTTCACCGCGCGCATGAAGCTCGGGCTTTTCGATCCGCCGGAGATGGTTCCTTACACCAGGATCGATGAGAAGGAACTGGACAGCGCGGAACACCGCGCCCTGGCTCACAAACTCGCGAATGAGGCCATGGTCCTCCTCAAGAACGATGGTCTGCTTCCGCTTCAACCAAGGATCAAGAAGATCGCCGTTGTCGGCCCGCTCGCCGATCAGACCCGGCCGCTGCTCGGCAACTATGCCGGCCAGCCGACGCACATTGTCTCCGTGCTCGATGGCCTGAAGGCGGAGTTTCCGAAGGCGACGATTACCTACGTTCCGGGAACCCAGTTTCTGCGCAGCGATGGAGATCCCGTGCCGGATTCTCTCCTGACGACCCCGGATGGAAAACCCGGCCTCAAGGCGGATTACGTCGAGTGGCAGAGACGGCCGCCCGCCGAAGCAGCAGGCCCGCCGCCGATTGTCAGCCGCACCGAACCAAACGTCAATCTGAATGGCGACAATCTGCCGCCGGAGGTTGCCGGGAAGAAAGCCCTCGGCGTGCATTGGACTGGATTCCTGACGGTCCAGGAATCCGGAGACTATCTTGTAGGCATCCGTGGCCGGGGCTTTGGAAGAGTGTCGATTGACGACAAGCAGGTGGCCTTGCTTTTCAGAAGCGAGGGAGTGGACGCAAGCGTTGGCCGTGTCCACCTGGAAAAGGGGCAGAAAGCCGTGCTCAGCATCAACTACAGCGTCAACAACGTCAAGGGGCAAGCGCAACTGATTTGGACAAAAGTGAGGGATACGATTTCGCCTGAGGCGATTGCCGCGGCACAGGACGCCGATGTTGTGATCGCTGTGGTGGGTATCACCAGCGCACTCGAAGGGGAACAGATGCCGGTGACCGTGCCTGGATTCCTGGGCGGGGATCGCACCAGCATCGATCTTCCCGAGCCGGAAGAAGCACTGGTCAAAGCTGTGGCGGCAACCGGCAAGCCGCTGGCCGTTGTACTGATCAATGGCAGCGCGCTGGCTGTCAACTGGATCAACGAGCACGCCAACGCGGTTCTGGAAGCATGGTATCCCGGCGAGGAAGGCGGAGCGGCAATCGCTGAGACGCTGAGCGGCAAGAACAATCCAGCGGGACGGCTGCCCGTTACGTTCTATACGGGCGTGAGCCAGTTGCCCCACTTTGAGGATTACGGGATGGCGGGAAGGACCTACCGGTACTTCAAAGGAAAGCCGCTTTACCCGTTTGGCTATGGGCTCAGCTACACGACCTTCAAATACAGCGATCTCAGTGTTCCCACGCAGGCTGTGGCCGCGGGACAACCTGTCAGCGCCGATGTGACGGTGACCAACACCGGCAAGGCCGCGGGAGATGAGGCCGTCCAGGTCTATCTCAAGTTCCCTGACGTCAAGGGCGCTCCCCTCATCGCTCTGCGCGGATTCCAGCGCATTCATCTCGAAGCCGGCGCGAGCCAGAAGGTTCACTTCGAGTTGAAGGACCGCGATCTGGGTATGGTCACCGAGGAGGGCAATCCGATGATCGCCGCAGGCGATTACACCATCAGCATCGGCGGCGGCCAGCCCGATACGGGAGCGCCGGGCGTGAGCGGGCACTTCCACATCGAAACCCAATTCGCCTTGCCTGAATAGTGAGAAGGGGCATTGCGTGGGTGAATGGTCAGGATGTATGGTGGGTTTTCATGCCGGCGGGAAGTAAAAGCAGCGGTGTAACGCGACGGCAGTTTGTGGCGGCTGGCGCAATCGGTGGCGCTGTTCTGGCCACGGGTTGCAAGCGCGTCTGGGAAACACAATGGGAGTTCTTCACTGCCGATGAGGCGCGGACGCTTGCGGCGATCTGTGACCAGATTATCCCCGCCGACGAATTTCCCAGCGCCTCGCAGGCTGGCGTCGTCAACTATATCGACCGCCAACTGGCGCGCTTCTATCGCCCCCAGCGCGACGCCTACCGTGAAGGACTCAAGAACGCGCAGGAATTGAGCCGCAAGCATTTTGGGCAACTTCTGGAAGCTATAAATGTGGAGCACCAGATGCAAGCCGTCCTTTTGATGGAGAAGGAGCAGGCGAAGTTCTTCGAGATGGTGCGCCGGCACACCTTCGAAGGCTATTACGGCTCTCCGCGCCATGGCGGCAATCGGGATGCCGTAAGTTGGCGGATGCTGGGATTGGCGGAACCGCCGCTGCTGGGCCGGGCCCAGTATGACCTGAGGAAGGGCGGCCGCAAATGAAGCGGGTGAATGCAGTCGTTGTTGGAGCGGGAGCGGCGGGCGGCATCGTGGCCAAGGAACTCGCCTGTGCCGGGCTGAGCGTGGTCCTGCTGGAGCGGGGCAAGTGGTACACCGCCGCCGACTGCCGCAAGGACGATCTGCGCAACCAGCGAACTACCGTCCTGGGCAATGCATTTGGTCCCGGGGAAGAAGGCAATCCGCGCGTCTGGGTCGATGCGAATGGACAGCCGCATACGGCACAGGCCAACGAAGGCGCCTATCAAAACAACGCCGCTTGCGTGGGCGGGGGAACGCTCAGCTACGGCGCGCAGGCGTGGCGCTACTTGCCGCAGGACTTTCGCATGCGTTCGACCTACGGCGCGCCGCCGGGAAGCTCTCTGGAAGATTGGCCCATCAGCTACGATGACCTGGAGCCCTTCTACGAGAAGGCAGAATGGGAGATTGGAGTTTCGGGCGACTACTCGGGAACGCCATTTCATGGTCCGCGCAAGCGCGATCTGCCGATGCCGCCTTTGCCGCCCGGAAAGGAGTTCAGCATCCTGGAGCCTGCAGCAAAGCGGCTGGGACTGCATCCCTTTCATATTCCCATGGCCCGCAACAGCATTCCCTATAACGGCCGCAGTCCCTGCATGCGCTGCCGCTGGTGCGTCGGCTTTGCCTGCGAGGTGGACGCCAAAAACGGCTCGCAGAATACGGTGATTCCGGTGGCCCTTAATACCGGCAATTGCGAATTGCGCACCGAATGCATGGTGAAAGAGATCCTCTCCGACGAGCGCGGCCGAGCGCGGGGTGTGGCCTATTTCGATGAAAAGAACCGGTTGCAGGAACAACTCGCGGACCTGGTCGTGGTCTCCGGCTGCGCCATCGAGTCGGCGCGATTGCTGCTCAATTCCCGGAGCCGCCTCTTTCCCAACGGCCCGGGGAACCGCTATGACCAGGTGGGCCGTCATCTACAGGGGCATCATTACACTGGCGCCGCGGGTTACTTTGACTTCGAGACCTATGACGACGTAGGGCCAGGCGCAACCATCGCCATCTCCGACTACAACCACGGAACGCCGGGACTCAAGGGCGGCGGCATGCTGGCCAACGAGTTCATCCGTTTGCCTATTCATATGGTGGACAGGATGCCGCCGGGGACCCCTCGCTGGGGACTGGGTCACAAGCAAGCCATGCGTCAATGGCACAAGCGTTCGATCGTCATCATGGGGCCGACGCAGCAGATTCCCACCGCTGAAGGGCGGGTGACGGTCGATCCCGGTGTGAAAGATAAATGGGGACTTCCTGTGGCGCGCATCGAGGGGAACGTGCATCCCCACACCTTCGAGATCGGCGAGAGACAGGCACGCAGAGCAGAAGCCTGGTTGAAGGAAGCGGGGGCGATTCACACATCGCTAATGAGTTATAAGCCGGAGATGGTCTCAGCCGGCCAGCATCAGGCAGGCACCTGCCGCATGGGCAACGACCCGCGCGCCTCCGTGGTCAACCGCTTTTGCCAGGTGCATGACATGGATAACCTCTTCGTCATTGATTCCAGTGTGCATGTAACCAATGGCGGATTCAATCCCGTGCTCACCATCATGGCCGTCGCCTACTATGCATCGGATGCTTTGGTGCGCAACTGGAAAGGGACGGGATTGCGGTCATGAGAAGTGTGTGGAAGAAGATCGCGGCCGCAACCGGCGCCGCTGCATTGATCGCAGTGAGCGGAGTCTACGGCGCGTCCTGGTATTACACCACACAGCGCGGCGCGGGATGCGCAAGTTGCCACGAGATGACGGCCGTAGTGAGTGTGGCGCACAACTCTGCGCACAGGTCCATGGGCTGCGAGGCCTGCCATGAAGCCGGCCTGGCGACCAAGCTGCGCCATATTCGGGTGCATTTGCTTGGTAGGCTGCCGGAGACGATTCGACTGCGCGACGCCGACGTCCTGGCCATGACGAGCAGTTGCCAGAATTGCCATCAGCATGAGTACGCCACTTGGCACGCGGGCCCGCACAGCGCAACTTATCAGCAGATCTTTGCCGATCCCGTACATAACACCAAGCGCCGTTTGATGGACGATTGTCTGCGCTGTCACGGGATGCACTTCAACGGCGCAGTGCAGGACTTAGTGCAGCCGCAGAACACCATCGGGCCGTGGCATATCACGCAGGCTGAATTTGCCCATCAACCCACCATGCCCTGCCAGACCTGCCATCAATTGCACCGGGAAGGCGAGCCGCAAACCAAGCCGGAGAAGCGCATCTCGGCGGCGGGAGAGGCGGTGCGCGACTCGCTGGCGATCTTCGACCGGCGCGAAGGCATGCACTTTCCCGTGGCGAAACTTGACTTGCCCCGGCTCTGGGATGGCGAGCGAGAAGTGAAGAGCAGCCCCGATCCGCGTCAGGCGTTGTGCTATCAATGCCATGCGCCTCGCCATCCGGAAGCGAAAAGCGATGCAGCTATGCACAACTGGGGTCCCCAGATCGGATCGGGTGACGACCGCACTCCGATGGGCGTGCATGAAGGCATCAGTTGCCTGGCCTGCCATCTCGGCCACAACGAAAACACCAGGGCCAGCTGCAAGAACTGCCATCCTAAAATGTCCAACTGCGGCATCGACGTGGAGAAGATGGATACGACCTTTGCCAATGAGTCCAGCCCGCACAATATTCACTGGGTGAAGTGCGCCGATTGCCATCCACACGGAATTCCCAAAGGGAAGTCAAAGCCCCAATAAAGCGCGGAAGATCGCCGGTGATCCAGAAGGAACAGGTCCAAAGGCGTACGGCAGGCAGCAAGTTCAGTTACTTGTCTCCGGCAGCGGCCAGATCGGTCTCAACCTCGCGCTCGGCCAGGTGGTCGTACCAGGTGAACTTGAGAATCAGCGGAGGTCGCCAGAATCACGCCAGGGTGATGGCGGCGCGCTCGAACTCCTTGAATCACGATGTAGAGCGGCAGCGCCACCAGGGCAGATCTGCCAGACGATGCCGACAACGATATTGAACATATCGCGGAAGAAGTCCTTGTTGCGCTTGAAGCCGGGGTCTTCGGCCAGAACCTTCTTCAGCACCGGTCCCCAGAAGCCCCACGGGCGCACGCGGCGATAGAAGTCCATCAGCACCTCGTCCGATTCGGGCTTGGTGAGCAGCGTGCCCAGCAGGCAGCCGATCAGCGAAATCACCAGCACCAGCGGGAAGATGATGGCGACTTCGAGATTGACGGGATACTTGGCCTGGAAGCTCTGCACGATGGGCAGCTTCTCCAGCAAGCCGGGGAAGGCCAGCACCAGCGCGGAACCGATGCCGGTGATCATGCCCCAGAAGTAGCCGAAGCCGTTGAAGCGCCACCAGTACCACTTGAGGACGTTGGAGGCCGTGTAGCCGCCCCATAGCCCGGAGACGATCCACAGCACCACCGAGTTCACGCTGGTGACATTCCAGCCGATCAGGACGCCGAGCAGGACCACGGCAAAGGAGCTGAGATAGGCCAGGCGAACATAGGTCTTGGGCGAGGCGTTGGGATTGATGTAGCGCTTGTAGATGTCATTGACGAAGTAGGGCGGCGCGGCGTTGACCGTGGCGGCAAAGTTGGACATGAAGGCGGCCAGCAGGCCGGCGATCAGGAAGCCCAGCAGGCCGACGGGAACGAAGCGGCCCAGCGCCATGGGCAGCACCGTTTCAAAGTCCAGATTTGTGCCCATGGCGCGCAGGTCGGGACCGAAGAAGGCCGCCGCCAGCACGGTCAGGCCGATGATGAGGAAGTAGCGGGGCGGGGTGAGCACGATGTTGACCCAGGCGCTCATCATCGAGGCTTCGCGCGGATTCTTGCTGGAGAGCACGCGCTGCATATCGTAGTTGGGCGCGGGTCCGGCGGCCGAGATCAGGATGCCCTTGAAGAGCAGCATCATGACAAAGAAGCCGAAGAGCTCATACCTGTCCTGCGGCAATCTTGGCCGTGGCCGCGGGAAGCAGTGTCGACCAGTCCAGGCCCAAATGCCAGCCGAAGAAGAGATTGTCCCAGCCGGCGGGCACCACCCTGTGCAGCGTCTCCGGAGCCACCTTCATCATGGCGATAATGCCCACGGCAAAGCGAGGCGATGGCCAGGATGAAGAACTGGACGACTTCAGTGATCACCACGCTGATCATGCCGCCCTTGATGACGTAGATCGCGGTAATGGCGACCAGGATCAGCGCGTACTGGTTGGGCGAGAGATGCCAGGGCAGGAACTCGGCGGCAAACTTGCCGATGCCCTTGAAGCCGTAAGTAAAGAAGCCGATGATGCTGACAAAGGCGTAGACCACCACGATGATGTGCGACAACTGCGCGCCCAGCGCCCGGTGCCGAAGCGCGTCTTGATCCACTCCGCGCCGGTCATCACCTTGGAGCGGCGCAGCCACGAGGAGAGATAGACCATCAGGAAGATCTGGTTGAAGGTGGGCCAGAGCCAGGGAATCCACACGCTCTTCAGGCCGTAGACGAACATCCAGTAGACCAGCAGCATGGTGCCGCTGATGTCGAACATTCCCGATGCGTTGGAGATGCCCAGCATATACCAGGGCATCGTGTTGCCGCCCAGAAAGTAGTCCTGCATGTTCTGCGAGGCGCGGTGCGAAACCCAGTAGCCGATGAAGCACCGTGCTCAGCAGATAGGCCACAATGATGACGATGTCCAGAATGTGAAGATGCATTTTGAATTCCTCGACTTCCGCCACCGGAACGAACTAAACTCATTCTACTCTGCAGATTCTCCCGCCAACAAAAACACCAGCGATGCCTGCCAGTTGATGCAAATCTCATTGCTTGCGTACGAGGCCAACTGATCGGCATAGACCTTGGCCGGCGGCAGATCCTTGGGAAGCGCTGCCAGCACCGCATCCTGCCGGTCTCGCGTTTGGCCCTCCGGACAGCAGCCCCGGCCAGGGTCCAGGCTGCTTGCCGTCGCCGCTGGGCCGATGATGCGGATGCTGGAAGGGGTGCTCGCCCACCTGCGTCACCCAGGACAGCGAAAACGTGTTTCGCCCCAGCAGATAGTGCAGATTGTCCCGCGCCGCATCCACAAAGCTTGGATCCGGCTGAAGCACGTTGGCAATCAGCAGATACATGCCATATTCGGCCGCAACGCCGTTCGAGCCCCACACATAGTCCTTGGCCTGCATGCTCACGTGGTAGGGATTGGCGCGCGTGCGCTCCACCACCGCGCGCGCCGCCTCCAGGGTCCGCTCCCGGATCGCGGCAACCGCCTTGGCATCCGCGCCCTTGCGCGTGGAGAGCGCATAGGTCCACAGCGCCATCGAGCCGCAGCATGTTCCAGTTCTCTGCCGGCGGCGAATCCAGACTGGGAAGGAACTCGGCGTAATTCTTCAGGAAGAAGTCGTTGATACTGCGCTTCGCCGGTGGTGCGCCATAGCTCCGCCGCCGCCCACAGCCGCTCGTCCTTGCAGCTTCGCATCGCCGTACTCGCCGGTGTCGACGCCCGGGCGGATTCCTGAAGGTCACATTGGGATACTTTTCGGTCCAGGCCCAGGCCCGCCGCGCCGCCTCCAGCGCCTGCGCGGCAAACTTCGCGTCATAGGGCTGGTAGACCCGCGCGGCGATTGCGCCCACGGCCGCCAGGTCCGCCGTGGCGCAGGTGCTCTTGTAGGGCGCCGCGCCGGTCCCGATCACCTCGCTGGGCAGCTTGTCGTCCTCCGGCGCAATAAAGCCCGGAAAGTGCTCGCTGGTCTGCTTGTGCCAGGCGCCGCCGTCGCCGTCCTGCATCTTCAGCATCCACTCCAGGTTCCAGCGCGCCTCGTTCAGGATGTCCGGCGTGCCGTTGCCCGACTCGGGAATCTTGAGCGAAATGTTCTTGAGCTTCTGCCCGTAGATCTCCCAGGTCCACAGCAAGGTGCCGGTGGTGATGCCGGAGTTGACCATGTAGCGGCCATAATCGCCCGCGTCGTGCCAGCCGCCGATGTTGTCGCGCGGGCCTTTGGCGCCCGAACTGGGGTGAAATTCGCCATGCAGGTGGCAGGCGGGGTGCGAGTAGCCGGGAAACTCGGGCCCCATGTCCACCGCCGTCCCGCAGCGCTGCCCGTAAAAGGCGCGCATGGCCATGTAGTAGGTGTGCTCGAAGACATTCGTTGCCCACATGAAGTCCCAACTGCGCCCCACGCCGGGGACCTCAGGTAGTAGCTCCCAGTCTGGCGCAATGCCGGAGAAATCCGCGGCCTGCACCTGGTCGCCGGTGTTCGGGTCAGCTTGCGGAGGCGCCAGCTTGCCCTGAAAACCACCGCGTTGTCGCTGGAGCGCCGGACTTCAAAGGTTGTGGCGGGGAGCTGACCAGCGCCACCTTGGGGCCATCCAGCGGATAGCCCACCTGGTCCACTTTGATGGCCAGTTGGGCGCTTTCAGTCACTGCGCTTTCAGTTCCATGAACCAGTACGGCAGGGCAAAGAAGAAGACCGGCAAAGACAACGGGCATCAGCAACTCTCGGCTGGATCAAGAACGCACTGAAGGGCAGGAAACAAGGAACTCGCCATATTTGCTATTTCGCCTCGCGGAAGCGCTCAGAATAAGCTACAAAACGGAAATCTTCTCACACTTTGCCTTAAACCTGGCAACGATTCCCGGCACACGCGGCTATCGCCTCATTTCTCTCGCGCAGATAGCTTCTCCACATTCGCGCCTGCGTCACGTAAATCCTCTCCTATTCCCAAAGTACCGTGGAATGCTCTGGAAAAACGTTTGATTAGCATTTCGGAGACGGGGCTATACTCGCTGGCACGCTTGCTTACGAGGAGCACGCACCATGAAGTTCGGCTATTTCGACGATCGCGAACCGCGAGTATGTGATTACGCAACCTGATACGCCCCTGCCCTGGATCAACTACCTGGGCTGCCAGGCTTATTTCGGCATCATCTCCAACACCGCCGGGGGCTACTCGTTTTATCGCGACGCCCGCCTGCGCCGCCTCACCCGCTACCGCTACAACAATGTGCCCTTGGACTTCGGCGGACGCTACGTCTACCTGCGCGACGACGAGTCCAGGAAGTTCTGGTCGCCCTCCTGGCAGCCGACGCGCCACGAACTGAAGGACTACTCCTGCCGCCACGGCATGGGCTACACGGCCATCGGCTCGACCTACAGCGGCATCGAGGCGCACACCCGCTACTTTGTGCCGCTGGACGAAAACCTGGAGATCTGGCAGCTCACGGTCACCAACCAGCGCGCCGACCCAGGCGCAAGTCTCCGCCTTCGCCAGCATCGAATTCTGCCTGTGGGACGCCCAGGACGACGCCACCAACTTCCAGCGCAACTTCAATATCGGCCAGGTCGAGGTCGAAGACGGCGTCATCTATCACAAGACCGAGTACCGCGAGCGCCGCAACCACTTTGCCTACTTCGCCTGCTCGGAGCCCGGCGCCGGCTTCGACACGCAGCGCGAGGCCTTCCTGGGCCGCTACCGCGGCTGGGATTCGCCCGCCACCGTGGAAGCCGGCCAGCTCACCAACTCCATCGCCCACGGCTGGTCGCCCATCGGCGCCCATCAGGTCAAGCTCGACCTGGCCCCCGGCGAGACGCGGCAGATCGTCTTCGTGCTCGGCTACCACGAGAATCCCGGTCGCCGAGAAGTTCGATCCGCCCGGCTCGCAGACCATCAACAAAAAGACGGTCAAGCCGATCATCGCCAAGTATCTTGACGCGAAGCAGGCCGACGCCGCCTTCGAGCGGCTGCGCCAGTACTGGGAGAGCCTGCTCGGCATCTTCCAGGTGAATACGCCCGACGTCCACACCAACCGCATGGTCAACATCTGGAACGCCTACCAGTGCATGGCCACCTTCAATATGTCGCGCTCGGCGTCGTTCTATGAGTCGGGCATTGGCCGCGGCCTGGGCTTCCGCGACTCCAACCAGGACCTGCTGGGCTTTGTGCACATGGCCCCGGCGCGCGCCCGCGAGCGCATCCTGGACCTGGCCGCCACGCAACTGCCGACCGGCGGCGCTTATCACCAGTACCAGCCGCTCACCAAGCGCGGCAACAACGACATCGGCGGCGGCTTCAACGACGATCCGCACTGGCTCATCATCGGCGTCTCCGCCTATCTCAAGGAGACCGGCGACTGGAGCATTCTCGACGAGCCGGTGCAATACGACAACGAGCCCGGCTCCGAGAAGCCGCTCTACGAGCACCTGCAGCGCAGCTTCCGTTACACGCTGGAGCGGCTTGGGCCGCATGGCCTGCCGCTGATCGGCCGCGCCGACTGGAACGACTGCCTCAACCTGAACTGCTTCTCCGACACTCCCGGCCAGAGCTTCCAGACCACCACCAACAAGGAAGGCAAGGTGGCCGAGTCGGTCTTCATCGCCGGCCTGTTTGTGTCACGCCGGCCGCGAGCTGGCCGCCATTGCCAAGCCGCCGCGGACTCGACGCCGAGGCCGCAACGTATCTGGCCGAAGTCGCCAAAGATGGAGCAGGTCATCCTGCAAGCACGGCTGGGACGGCGAGTGGTTCCTGCGCGCCTATGACGACTTCGGCGCCAAGATCGGCTCCAAGGAGTGCGAGGAAGGCAAGATCTTCATCGAGTCCAACGGCTACTGCGTGCTGGCCGGCATCGGCCTCGACGACGGCAAGGCCGCCAAGGCGCTGGCCGCCACCGGCAAGCATCTGGCCACCAAGCACGGCATCGTCGTGCAGCAGCCGGCTTACTCGAAGTACTACCTCAACCTCGGCGAAATCTCCTCCTACCCGCCGGGATACAAGGAGAACGCCGGCATCTTCTGCCACAACAATCCCTGGGTCATGATCGGCGAGACGCGGCTGGGCCACGGCGACGTGGCCCACGACTACTACAGCCGCATCAACCCCTCGGCGCGCGAGGAGATCAGCGACCTGCACCGCTGCGAGCCGTATGTCTACGCGCAGATGATCGCCGGCAAGGACGCGCCCACCTTCGGCGAGGCCAAGAACTCCTGGCTCACCGGCACGGCGGCCTGGAATTACTACGCCATCGTGCAGTGGATTCTGGGCGTGCGCACTACGCTCGACGGCCTGGAGATCGCTCCGGTGATTCCCAAGAGCTGGCCGGGCTTCACCGCCACGCGCATCTTCCGCGGAGTGGTCTACAACATCGCCATCGAGCGGAAAGGCGAGGGCAATCCAGATCGCTCTCACCGTGGACGGCGCGCCCATCGAAGGGAATATTGTGCCTCCGCCCGCGGACGGACGAAAGGCAGTTTCGGTCAAGGGGATTCTTACCTAGGGACTGCCTGCCACGTCCAGCATTTAAATAAGGAGGTAACAACCTTGTACCAGGCAAGAGAAGAACGCTACGACGCCATGCAGTACCGCCGTTGCGGGCGTAGCGGCATCCGCCTGCCCGCCATCTCCCTCGGCCTGTGGCACAACTTTGGCGGCGTCGATGTTTTTGAAAACGGCCGCGCCATGGTGCGGCGGGCCTTCGATCTGGGCATTACGCACTTTGACCTGGCCAACAACTACGGCCCTCCGCCGGGCAGCGCCGAATCCAACTTCGGCGAGATTCTGCGCCTCGATTTTGCGGCCTCATCGCGACGAGTTGATCATCAGCACCAAGGCCGGCTGGGGGATGTGGCCCGGCCCCTACGGCGACTGGGGATCGCGCAAGTACCTGCTGGCCAGCCTGGACCAGAGCCTGAAGCGCATGGGCCTGGAGTACGTCGATATCTTCTACTCCCATCGGCCCGACCCGGAGACGCCGGTCGAGGAGACCATGGGCGCTCTGGACCAGGCGGTGCGCTCCGGCAAGGCGCTCTATGCTGGCATCTCCAGCTACAACGCGGATCAGACCAAGGCAGCGGTGAAGATTCTCCGCGAACTGGGCACGCCCTGCCTCATCCATCAGCCGAAGTACTCGATGTTCGTTCGCTGGATTGAAGATGGGCTGCTGGATGTGCTGGGCAGCGAGGGCGTCGGCGCCATCGCCTTCTGCCCGCTGGCGCAGGGGCTGCTGACGGACCGTTACCTGCGAGGCATCCCCAGCGGCTCGCGCGCATCCAAGCCGCACGGATTCCTCAAGAAGGACGACATCGACGAACACCGCTTGGCGCAGGTGCGCAGTTTGAATGTCCTGGCTGCCGAGCGCGGGCAGACACTGGCGCAGATGGCACTGGCCTGGGTGCTGCGCGACGGCCGCATGACTTCAGCACTGATTGGGGCCAGCTGTGTAGAGCAAATCGAGCAGAATGTCGCCGCGCTTGCCAACCTCAGTTTTACGGCGGAAGAACTTGCCGCCATCGACGCGATTCTAAGTCAGCCCGGCAGATCAGCCGCGGCACATTGAACCTCAACCCGGATCCCGCATATCAGGAGGCGCCCTCGTGCAAGGCCTGCGGCAGAAAGTGGAAACGGAGCTACTTTCCGACATCCTGCCCTTCTGGATCAACAAAACGATCGACGAACAGTATGGCGGCTTCCGTGGCCAGGTTGCCAATGACCTGAGCACGGATCCGCACGCCCCCAAGGGGCTGATTCTCAACGCGCGCATTCTGTGGACCTTTTCGAAGGCCTTCAGCTTCTATCGCAACCCGGCCTATCTGGCCACCGCACAGCGCGCCTATGAATACATTGCGCGATTTTTCTGGGACCAGGAGTATGGCGGCGTCTATTGGATGCTCGATTTTGAGGGCCGCCCCATCGACTCCAAGAAACGCATCTACGGGCAGGCATTCACCGTTTACGCGCTGGCCGAGTATCTGCACGCCAGCGGCGATCCCGAGGCGCTCGCCATGGCCTTGCGCCTGGTGGAGAAGATCGAATCCGCAAGCCACGATGACCTGCACGGCGGTTACTTTGAAACCTATGAACGCGACTGGAAGCTGGCCGCGGACCAGCGCCTGAGCGATGTGGATCTGGACGAAAAGAAGTCCATGAACACGCACCTCCATCTTCTAGAGGCCTACGCAGCGCTGCTGCGCTTCCACGAGGATGCGACCGTCCGGCAGCGGCTCGGTGAACTGATCAAAATCTTTCTCGGCCACATCATCGATTCCGCAACACATCATTTCATCCTGTTTTTCGACGAAGAGTGGCGCTCGCGCTCGGACAAAATCTCCTTTGGCCACGACATCGAGGGAAGCTGGCTACTCTGCGAAGCCGCAGCTATTCTTGGCGATCCGGCGGTTCTCAAGCGAGTGCGCGAGGCAGCGGTGAAGATGGCGCAGGCCGTCTCGGAGCAGGGAATCGACAGCGACGGCGGTCTGCTTTACGAAGCTCAACCGGCGGGCTTCACCGACACGAACAAGCACTGGTGGCCGCAAACCGAGGCCGTGGTCGGCTTCCTGAACGCCTACCAGCTTACCGGCCAGCGGCGATTTCTGGAAGGCGCGGAACGAAGCTGGGCGTTCATCGAGAAATACATCCTCGATCGCGAGCACGGCGAATGGTTCTCGAGGGTGTCGCGGTCCGGCGCGCCTGCCATGGAAGTCTACAAAGTCGATATGTGGAAGTGCCCTTACCACAACAGCCGCGCCTGCTTTGAAGTGATGGAGCGGCTCGGCACGGTCTTGCCTGCAAGCACTGCGGTCGAGTAGCCGCCGCAATCGCGGACTGTTAAGATTATTTTCAGCGTGGACGGCAACTATGCCACGGTCATCTGCGGGTCAGAGTGAAGGTGCGATGAATCATTTCAAGGGCGAGTTCTCGCGCTTATTCCACAGCCGCTGGCCGTGCTCTTCAGCGGGAACGATCCTGGCCGCTGGGGGACTGCTTCTAGTCGTTGCCTTGCCGTTCTTCGCCCAGCCCGTCCCTTCCGCCCAGCCAGGCGATCTTCAGAGCCGGCTTGAAGCAGCCAACGCCTTTCATAAGCAGGCCGATTATGCTCACTCCATCCCGCTGCTGAAGCAGATCATCAAGGAAGAGCCGCGAAATTACCTGGCAAACCTGCTGTTGGGCGTAGACCTGCTGCGCAGCGGCAGTCCCCGCGATGCCCTGGCGCCATTGCGCACCGCCTCCGCGGCGCAGCCCCATGACGGAGCCCCGCAGGCTTACCTGGCCGAAGCAGCCCTGGCGCTGAACGATCCCGCCATGGCCGTTGAGGCCTACCAATCAGCCGTCGCGCGCACCGCTGGCGAGGTTCAGTACCTGACCGCATGGGCCGGCTTCTGCCTGGACCGCTTTCACCTCCTGGAGATGTCTTTGCTGAAAACCAGGGCGGGAGAAGGACCGGAACTGCGCATCGAGGCCTGGGGCCACCCGGAAGGAAGCCAGACCAAGGAGAGCTTGCTGGAGCAGTCCGCCGCTCGCGATCCCGCGCAACCCGGAATCTGGGGCGACTTGGGCGTGGCGCAACTGGCGCTGGGCCGTGAAGCGCCCGCGCGGCAGAGCCTGAAGGAGGCCGAAGACCGTGAACCGGAAGGCGTCGAGACCATCCACCTTGAAGCTCTGCTGGCGGCCGGGGAGGGAACTGGCAGTTGGCAGAGAAGCGCCTGCTCGCCCTGGGTGAACGATCGCCGGCGGAGTTGCGCAATGTACTGGCTTCCTGGCCTCCGGCCCGCCAGCCGGGACCTGAGGTGGCTGGAATCTTGTGGAATTGTCTTCGCGAAAAAGGCGGAGGTTGTCCCTTGCTCTCCGCTCCCCCCAAAGGTGGAGCAGGGCTGGGCGCTAGGGAGCTTTACGCGCAGGGCCGGTGGGAGCAGTTAAAGGCCTTGCCCGCGGCTGCCACGGCTGGTCCCTCCGGATTCCTCTTCCGGGGCGTGGCCCTGGCCCGCACCGGGGATTGCCCGCGAGCCATTCCAGCGTTGGAACGGGGATTGAAGGCCGGCGAGGCCACGGCCGGCTATTGGCTTCAGGTCTGTTATGGTAGCGAAGTGTCGCGCGCGGAAGAACGGCTGAGCAAGACGGGCGACCAGGCCGCCTTCCATCAGCTTCGCGGAGATTTGGAGCTGCGCTTGCGCTTCGATGCCGCGGCGGCGCAGAAAGAGTACACCGAGGCCTTGCGCTCCCGGCCAGACGATCCCCGCCTGCTGGCCAGCCTGGCTGAGGCGGACAAGGCGCTGGGCGATACGGAAGCTGCGCGCAACGCGGCACGGGCGGCGCTGGCCCGGAATCCCCGCCTCTCCTCCGCGCTGCAGACGCTGGCGGCCATGGCCATGAACGAACGGGACTACGCCGAGGCTCTCGCCCGCCTCAAGGAGCTGGCCGTGATCCAGCCGAAGGACGCCTGGACACAAGTGCAGTTGGGCCTGGCCTATGGCCAGTTGGGCCAGCCCGACGAGGCGGTGCGCTTGTTGGGGCCGCAGTTGGCCGCCGGCTATCCCGATAACAATGGCGCGCTTCACGCGCAGTTGGCCAGCGCTCTGCGTAAACTGGGCCGCGAGGAGGAAGCCAGACAGGCTGGCCAAGAAGCTGCCAGGCTGGCTAACTCGGCCCTGCAGACGAGCGGACAAGGGAGCTTCGATGGCCCCCAGTAGACGCGACTTTTTGCGCGCCGGCGCATTATGGCTGCCGGGAGCGCTGCTGGCGCCGGCCGCATGGGCCGCCGACGCTCCATGCCCCATCCGCATGCTCAATGCTGCGCCCGGCAATGGACTGGACTTCCTGCTCCGCACCGGAGCCACGGGCAACAAGTATCAGCCGGAGACCTTGCCTGGAGGCCTGGGCGTCATTGATTACGACGGCAACGGATGGCCCGATCTCTTTTGCGTCAACGGAGCCACAATGCCGCAGCTTGAGAAGGCCGGCAAGAGCTATTGGAATCGTCTCTACCATAACAACCGCAACGGCACCTTCACCGACGTCACGGAGAAGGCGGGCCTGGCTGGACGAGGCTATGGAATGGGCGTCGCGGTGGGAGACTACAACAACGACGGCCATGAGGACCTCTTTGTCGTCGGTGTTCATGGCAATCAGCTCTACCGCAACAACGGCAACGGAACCTTTTCCGATGTGACCGACGCGGCTGGCCTGAATCTGCCCCCGGTGCGCGGATTGTGGTCAATCGCCGCGGCCTGGATCGACTACGACAACGACGGCCTGCTGGACCTGTTCATCTCCAACTATTGCGAATGGTCGCCGGGAATCGATCCCATCTGCGGAGGCATGACCGCCGAGACCAGGCGCTATTGCCCGCCGGAAAAATACATAGCCGAGCCGATGCAGTTGTTCCACAACAACGGGGATGGAACATTTACCGAGGTGACGGGTAAGGATGCTCTGGCGAAGGTGCTGGGCAAAGGAATGGGGATTGCTGTTGCGGACTTTGCCGGGGATGGCCGGCCCGGAATCTTCGTGGCCAACGACAAGGCGCGCAACCTGCTCTTTCGAAACACCGGGCACGGTTTCACTGAGATCGGAATGGATGCCGGCGTGGCCTATAACGGCGACGGGCGCTGCATCTCGGGAATGTCAGCGGACTTCGGTGATATCGCCGGCAACGGCCGCTTCGACCTGGTCATGACCGCCTTGAAACACGAGGCCTACGACGTCTTCCTGAACCGTGGCCATGGAGAGTTTGAAGATGGAAGCATCCAGACCGGACTGCTGCGATTGAGCCATCCGCATAGTGGCTGGGGATGCGGGTTGGTCGATCTGGACAACGATGGCTGGCTGGACTTGTTTGTGGCCTGCGGCGGCGTGGATACCGACGACCCCATGACCAACTGCATCTTTAGAAACGTGGGCGGGAAGTTTATCGATGTCTCCAATGAATCTGGCGTAGGACTGGGGCCGGCGCGCATGCATTGCGGTTGCGTCTTCGCCGACTTTGACCGAGATGGACGCCTGGATGTGGCGGTCACTTCCCTGGACGGACCCATCGAGCTATGGCGGAATCAAAGCCTCCCGCAGCATTGGTTGCAGTTGCGGCTCACCGGCACGCGCAGCAATCGCTCCGCCATCGGGGCCCAGGTGACATTGAAGACCGCCAGCCGGACGCAGATTCGATGCGTGAACAACAGCGTCGGCTATGCCTCCAGCAGCGACCTGACCGTGCACTTCGGACTGGGGAGCGAGCGCGCCGCAGCGATAGAGATTCACTGGCCTTCGGGCATTGTGCAAAAACTCGGCGAAATGGGGGCCGATCAGCGGCTGGAAATCAAGGAACCGGCATAGCTCCCCGCCCGCGGCATGGCTCAAAGAGAAGATGGAAAGACGGGAAAAGCAAGATGACTCCTTCATCATTCAAGAAGCGCGTTCAAGAGCTCTTCAAGCAGCAGGAGAAACTGCTCGCCCGCCGCAACCGCATGTTGCCCGGCAGTAATGGCATCTTCAATCGTTACCAGTATCCAGTTCTGACTGCGGCGCACGCGCCCATTCCCTGGCGCTATGGCCTCAACCGGAAATCCAATCCCTTCCTGCTGGAGCGCATGGGTGTCAACGCGGTCTTCAACGCCGGAGCAATTCTGAACGAGGGAAAGTTTCTGCTGGTGGCGCGCGTGGAAGGCGCGGACCGCAAATCCTTCTTCGCCGTTGCTGAGAGCCCGAACGGCATGGATAACTTCCGCTTTTGGGAGTACCCTGTTTTGCTGCCGGAGACCGGCGAGCCGGATATCAATGTGTATGATATGCGCGTGGTGAAGCACGAAGACGGCTGGATCTATGGCCTCTTCTGCACCGAACGCAAGGACCCGCAAGCGCCGGCCTGGGACACCTCATCCGCGGTTGCGCAGTGCGGCATTGCCCGCACCCGAGACCTGAAGACCTGGGAGCGATTGCCCGACCTCCAATCCAAATCTCCGCAGCAGCGCAACGTCGTTCTCCACCCCGAATTCGTCAATGGCAAGTACGCCTTCTACACCCGCCCGCAGGACGATTTCATCCAGGCGGGCAACGGGCGGCGGCATCGGCTGGGGATTGGCCCCGAGCATCGAGCGTGCCGTCATCGACGAGGAAATCATCCTCGACAACCGCGAATATCACACCATCCAGGAGGTCAAGAACGGCCTCGGTCCCGCGCCCATCAAGACATCGCAGGGTTGGCTGCAACTGGCGCATGGCGTGCGCAACACCGTTGCCGGTCTGCGCTACGTGCTCTACCTCTTCCTTACCGAATTGGAACGGCCGTGGGTCATCACACACAAGCCCGCCGGCTACTTCATCGCCCCCCAGAGCGAAGAGCGCGTTGGCGATGTCTCGAATGTTGTTTTCAGTTGTGGCTGGATTGAACGCAAGAATGGCGAGGTGTTTATCTACTATGCCTCGTCGGACACGCGGATGCATGTGGCCACCAGCAGCGTCCCCCGTCTTTTGAACTACGTGATGAACACGCCGGCTGATCCGCTGCGCACCGGCGCCTGCGTGGAACAGCGCTATGCTCTCATCGAGAAAAACCACGCCGTGCTGAAAGATTTGAAGGCGCCCGGTGTCCGGCGAGCCGGCAAGAATGCATCCCGGCCCGCATAACTCAGAAGGTGTATATGGCCAAACTTAAACGATTCGGGACCAAACCAGAGCCGAGGCAACCCGTTGGCCTGCGCACGCTGGGCGAGTATCTCAACCTGTCGCCAGCCACCATCTCGCTGGTGCTGAACAACGCTCCCGGCGTGCGCTCGATTCCGCAGGAGACCCGGGACCGCGTGAAGGAGGCGGCAGCCAGATTTAACTACCGGCCCAGTTTTTATGCGCGGTCGCTCCGCAAGCGGCAGTCCTTTTCGGTGGGCGTGCTGGTGCCGGAATTGAACGACAGCTATGCCACGCAGGTGTTGGCCGGCGTAGAAGCGTACCTTATTGAGGAAGGGTACTTCTACCTGATCGCAAGCCACCAGCGCAAGCCCGACCTGATTGAGGAATACTCAAGCCTGCTGATGGACCGCTCTGTGGAAGGATTTATTCTGATCGACACGGTGCTCAGGCACGGCATGAAGCTGCCCGTGGTCTCCGTGGCCGGGCATCGCACGATCGAGGGCGTCACCGATGTCGTGCTGGATCAGCGGCGGGCAGCAGAGTTGACCTTGAGGCACCTGTTTCAGTTGGGGCACCGCAAAATTGCTTTCATGCGCGGTGGCAGCCACAGCTCCGATGCCGACAACCGCTGGGAGTGTCTCATGACTGAGGCGCGAGAGCTCAAGCTCGAGGTTCCGCCCGCGCTGACCATACAACTCAGGTCGCTCGTCTCCACGCCGGAGCTGGGCTATAATCCGGCCTGCGAGTTGCTGGCAGGCGGCGCTTCGTTTACCGCCCTGGTCTGCTATGACGATCTGGCCGCTATCGGCGCCATCCGTGCCTTTATGGATCGTGGCCTGCGCGTCCCCGAAGACGTTTCCGTCATAGGCTTCGACGACATCCAGAGCGCCTCATACCACAACCCCAGCCTGACCACCATTCGCCAGCCGCTCAAGCAAATGGGCCTGACCGCCGCGCGCATTCTTTTGCAGCGCATTCACCGCGAGGAAGCAATTCCCAGAGCGGTATCGATTCTGCCGGAATTGGTGATTCGCGAGTCGACCTCACCGCCAACTTCCCGGAGCACCCGCTGGAAGCGGAGTTGAAAGCTCTCCAAGGCGACAGAATCTCGACGGTTGAAGCCTGCCATCCCTTCCACTGCCCTGGCCAATTGAACGCCTTATCACGTTTTGATTGTCAATCAATTATGTTTTCCCCCATCAAATCCTTCACCATCAACAACATAACGGCCATTTACAGTGGTCAGGGATCAGTGATCAGCGGTCAGAGATCAGAGATCAGGGGTTAGGGGTCAGGGAACAGGGAATAGGGAATAGAAAGAGCCTGGCCAGGGTTTTAACCCGGCATCCGTCCACCGACCCATTCTTGTGAATCAAACGGCACGATGCCAACCACGCTCAAATCGATCCCTCTCTAATCCCCATAGCCACCGAACACGCAATGGTCTGGGCTCCGTCCTCAACCGCGTCCACTCGCGCTACAATCAGTTCTCAGGGAAGAATGAGCCCTCGACCCATGCCTAACGCAAAGACTTCCGTATGCACACTCTTCCGCTTTCTCGTGGCTGCGCGCGACGCAAATAAATTCATTCGACGTGAGAGTTCGTCGGATAAAGAATTCCATTTCCAGAACTGGGTCAAGGCACGGATTGCCGAAACCGGACTGCATTTTCAACAGGGAGGTCGCAACACATACCCAGACTTCTGCATAGTGGGAAGCACAGAGGGATACGAAGTTAAAGGATTGGCGTATCCAGGCCGTGTAACAGACTTTGACAGCAACAGCCAGGTTCCCACCGGTCACCATAATGGAATGTCTATCTACTACGTTTTCGGGCGCTACCCAGCGAAACCAGATTCGAACAGATACCCCGTCACCGACCTGGTTCTCTGCCATGGAGACTTTCTCAACGCGGACCATACTTACGTGCATGAGAACAAGAGCATACGTGGATTCGGCAGCTATGGAGACCTCATGATCCGCGACCGAAAGATGTACGTGGTCCCTACTCCCTTTGCCCTTGCTAACAACCTTGCGCACCATTTCACCCTAATATTGCCCGAAGAGATAAAGCCTGGCAAACATTTTGAGGAGATTGGAAACTTGACCCGAACAGAGGCCCTCCAAATGGTCATATCTTACAGATTTGACCTTAGGACGAATGTTCTCCAGACCGAATTGGTGCCCAACCCCAAAGCTGGCCAAGACCATAGGTTTTGTGCGTGGCGATTATCCGGCGAGGCCGGCAGCCGCATCGTCGAAATGAACAATAATCATGAAGGGCCAATATCCTCCGAGGGCGAACCGGATGCTGAGTAGTGCAAAACACCTAGGCCGAAGGAGTGATTCCGCGCAGGCGACGCTCGATTTTTTGCGGCCAGATTCTCCCGGTATTCCCATAACTTCGGATAATGGGCGTAGAGCGATAGAAGATGCAATGTTTCCGTTCGAGGAATTGAGCGACATAGCTGAGATCGAAAGCTGGCGCAAGGAAGTAAACCGCCCGCTTTCCCATATCCACAAGTGGTGGGCGCAGAGGCTAGGTTCTGTCTTTAGGGCAATCGCCATCGCAACGATTGCGCCTGCGAAAAGCGACCTGATCAGGCTGTTCTATGGCAATACACGATTGCCAGAAGCAGTTGTATTCGATCCGTTCATGGGAAGCGGAACCACGGTAATCGAGGCACTCAAGTTAGGCTCAAGAGCCATAGGACGCGACATAAATTCCGTAGCTTGGTTTATGGTGCGCAACGCGCTTAAAAAACATGACCGGAAGGTCGTCTTAAGTACGTTCAAGGCTATCGAACAGGATGTAAGGCCACTCTTGCGCCCCTATTACATGACAGCCCTGAATGACGGAAGAAAGGCCGAAGTTCTTTATTACTTCTGGGTCAAAACAATTGCATGTCCGAATTGCAATCACACTGTAGATTTACGTAGTTCCTATGTGTTTGCGCAACACGCCTATCCCAAGAAGCATCCGGAGGCACAGGCTGTTTGCCCAAAATGTGGCGAAGTTAATAAAACCTGCTACAACTCCGCCGAGCTCAAATGCCGTTCATGCAACGAGACTTTCAATCCACAAGATGGGCCGGCAATGGCAATGAAGGCGAAATGTCCCTATTGTTCCAATAGATTTTCTATCGCCCAGACCGCTGGAGCAGCGGGAAAGCCACCCGACCACAGGCTTTATGCGAAACTTGTTCTCCTGTCCACAGGAGAAAAGGTCTACATGCGCGCGTCCGCAGATGACTACGACCTCTATGACGCCGCCGCGCTCGCGCTCGCACAGCGGCAGACGCCATACCCACTTGTCAGAATCGAACCCGGTTATAATACTAACCAGGTTCTCAAATATAATTACAGGTTCTGGCACGAGATGTTTAACGCGCGACAGCTCCTTGGCATTTCTGTGCTGGGAGAACGCATTGCGGCAATTCAGGACCAATCGTTGCGTGAGCTTTTTATATGCCTTCTCTCGGGGACCTTGGAGTTCAATAACATGTTTGCCTCATATAAAGGAGAGGGAACGGGCGCGGTGCGACACATGTTTTCACATCATATCCTTAAGCCTGAGCGAGTGCCGCTTGAAGCGAATCTGTGGGGGACACCCAAGAGCTCTGGATCCTTTTCCACCCTGTTTGAAAGCCGCATACTGAGTGCTTTGAACTACGCGGAGGATCCTTTCGAGCTGAAGCTGATTTCAAATAACGGAAAGCGCAGCAGCCAAAAGATCTATGGCCTCTCCCAAAGTTTTGGCTATGAGATTGCGGAGACATACAATGACTTCTGGCCAAACCGGCAAGTTTATCTATCTTGTGGTGATTCGAGCCACACAGATATAGCTTCTGGAAGTGTGGATGCTGTGATTAGTGATCCGCCATTTTTCGACAATGTGCATTACTCCCAACTCGCTGATTTTTTCTATGTTTGGCAGCGCCACTTCCTCGGCAGAGATCTGGAGCAATTGCCCAATACGACGCGCTCCGAAGCCGAAGTTCAGAACACGGAGTGTGCGACCTTCACCGAAAGGCTCTGCTCCGTGTGGAGGGAGTCGCACCGTGTGCTGAAGGACGACGGCCTCCTGGTGTTTACATATCATCATTCGAGAAGCGAGGGCTGGTCTTCAATCCTGTCCGCGATCATGGAAGCGGGCTTCTCAATAGTTGCAACGCATCCCATAAAGGCGGAAATGTCAGTTGCAACACCCAAGCAACAGGCAAGGGAGCCCATTGACCTTGACATCATCATTGTCTGTCGTAAGAGGACATTCAACAGCGGATCTTCTGCTACCACCGGCTCAACAGAAGGGGCGCTGTCTCTCGCTAGAGAGCAGATAGCAAGACTCCGTTCATCAGGGCGTTCACTTAGCCGCAACGATGTTCGAATAGTCGTCATGGCACAAATGCTCCGCGTATTTTCTGCTTATCCGAACGCAACCCAAGCCCAGATAGCGCTTAAGAGAGACACAGCGGGAGCAGAGTTATTCATCAGTAATGTGTCCGGGCGCCCCTTGCCTCGAAATTGAGGCATCGGAGATGGGCTCGCAACTCGTCAGCCGTCCTTCTTAGTGGACCGATGTAAGGGCAAGGTTGAATCGCGGCTTCGCCGCGCTGAAATACCTGAAGGAGAGCTGATCGGGCCGAGTCGTGCCTCTCTTTTCCCTGCCCCCTATTTTTGTTGCAGATAATTTCCCTTCCCCGGCGCACAATCGAAGAATGAACAAGAACCAAAGCCACGGGCCGTTACTGACAACTGACACCCATGTCAGGGTTAAAACCCTGACCTACCAGTCCACCCCTCCTTTTCACAGGTGAAGCCATGAACAATGCGGAAGAAGCAACCAAGATGAGCCGAGAGGCCAAGTGGGCCATACTCGGCAGAGCAATAGCAGACTACAGCAGGATGGGCGAGAATCCGGCTCCGCTGATTAACGAAGCTGCGACTCTCAGGCAAATGGAGCAGGACCGGACAGACAAGGCAACCCGCTTCGCCGGTCTGGCGCGGCAGGTAGGCGATGCAGCCCGCAACGGCGCAGAGATCGCGCCGCTGCTCCTGCTGCTGCGCGATCTGCGGACGGCTGAGATCGGCTGAGCTTCGCGCTCGCCCATGATCTACGGGAAAAGACTATCGACCGGGCAATCGCAGCAGACGCACACTAGTCAAGGCTGGTTCCCCGGCGGCTGATGGCTGGCGGAAGCCTGAAAAGTAGAAAAAGCCAATTCCCACACCGCATGTGGCCGGGCACTACCCCCTACTCCCTACTCCCTGTTCCCTGTTCACTGTCCACTGTTCTCTGTCCACTGTCCACTGTCATCCCACCCGCAACTACGCATTGAATTTGCAAGCCTCGCGCGCAATTACGCATTAAATTTACGGTAACTACGCGCAACTACGCGCAAAAATCGCCAAAATTACGCGCAATTACGCATATTTTCGTCAAAAACTGTACGCGCATATACGCATAACCACTCAAAAGTGAATTGGACTCATTTCATCCATAATTCCTTCGTAATCAATACCCGGCGGAGCTAAGCGCCTGCTGAGAACCTTACCGGATCACCTTCAGCGCCCCGCGGAAGAGCCCGTCGAAATCAGCCCTCAGCGCGGCTTCCTTGGCCACAGCCTGCTCGATGGCCTTCTCGGCGGCAGCGCGCTGATAGCCCAGATTGACCAGCGCCGACAGCACATCTTCAGCCGCCGGCCCTTGCACGGACGACTGGCGCCGGCGCAACGGCAAAGTCATCGAGTTTATCCTTGAGCTCCACCACCAACCGTTCGGCCAGCTTCTTGCCAACGCCTGGAATATGAGTGAGTTGCGCGTGATCCTGCCCGCGAATGGCCTGTACAGTTCGCTCGCTGGAGAGTCCGCTCAACATTTTGATGGCCAGCTTGGGCCCCACGCCGCTCACCGTAATCAGCCGCTCGAAGAGCCGTTTCTCCTGCGGTCGAGAAAGCCGAAGAGCGCAATCTGGTCGTCGCTGACATGGGTATGAATGTGCAGCGCGGCCTCGGCGCCCACCGAGGGCAGCGCCGTGAAAGTGGGCACGGAAATCGTGACGTCGTAGCCCACCCCTGCCGCCTCGACGATGGCCTGGCCGGGCTGTTTGTAGATAATCTTTCCGCGTAAGTGAGCGATCATGATGCCTCTATCCTAATATCCCCATCCGCTTCGCCACTCGCTCAATCGTCTCCAGCGCCTGCTCCAGTTGCGCTTGCGTGTGTTCGCTGGTCAGGATCAGGCGGATTCTCGCCTTGCCTTCGGGCACCGTCGGAAACGCAATCCCGGTTCCCATCACGCCCTCTTCAAAGAGCGCCCGCGAAAACTCCATTGTCTTGCGCCCGTCGCCAATGATAATCGGCGTAATCGGAGTTTCGCTGGCCGGCGTGTTCACTCCGCCGACGTTGAAGCCCGCCCTCTTTAGCTCGCCCTGGAAAGTAACGGGTGTTCGACCACAGCCGCTCGATGCGCTCCGGCTCCTGCTCCAGAATGTCGAAGGCCGCCATGCACGCTGCCGCCACCGCCGGCGGATGCGAAGTGGAAAACAGAAACGGCCGCGCCCGATGGTAGAGGTAGTCAATCAAATCTCGAGTCCCGCAGACGTAGCCACCCAAACAGCCGATGGCCTTGGAGAGCGTGCCCACCTGCACATCCACCTTGCCGTGCATGCCGAAATGATCCACCGACCCGCGCCCGTTACAGCCCAGCACGCCCGAGGCGTGGGCGTCGTCCACCATCATGATGGCGCCGTATTTTTCCGCCAGCGCGGCGAGCTTGTCCACCGGCCCAATGTCGCCGTCCATGGAGAAGACGCCATCGGTAATCACCAGCTTCTTGCCCGGCTCGTTGGCAACTTCCTTCAGCAATTCTTCGCAATGGTTCGATGTCCTTGTGCCGGAAAACCTTGATCGTCGCCCGCGACAGCCGCGCCCCGTCGATGATGCTGGCGTGGTTCAGCTCGTCGGAGAGGATGAAGTCCTCCTTGCCCAGAATCGAGCTGACCGCGCCGGCGTTGGCCGTAAAGCCGCTCTGGAAGACCACGCAGGCCTCCACGTTCTTGAAGCGCGCAATCTTTTCTTCCAGCTCCATGTGGATGCGCATGGTGCCGGCGATGGTCCGCACCGCGCCCGAGCCCACGCCGAACTTCCGCGTCGCCTCCAGCGCCGCCTCAATCAGCCGGGGATCGTTGGCCAGGCCGAGGTAGTTGTTGCTGGCCAGGTTGATCACCTTGCGCCCGTCGTAGTGGCATACCGGCGCCTGCTGATCGTCCAGGATGCGCAGCTTGAAGTACGTTCCCTTGGCGCGCAGTTCGTCGAGCGCGGCGGTCAGGTGGGCAAGCTGGGGGCGGGCAGGGGACTGGCTCATGGCGTTCTCCTCAAACAATCAAGGATAACGCGGCGGCGCGGGTGGTCCAAACCTCAATGGTCGCTCACAAATTCAGGCGCCCCACTTCCCGCCTGTAAGCTCCCGCCGGCAAGGGCGATTCCCAGGTTTCATCATCGAGATAGAAAACGCCCCGTTTCGATTGTCACAGATTTAGGCCACCAGTCTGGAGTGTGTAAGAATCTGAAATGATAGGAGACTTCGGACACCATGACCTTTACCAGTGGCATGCGCAAGGCTCCGTTTCTGATAGGTGTCTTTCTTATCTCATTTTCCTCGCTGCTATTTCAAATTCTGCAGACCCGCATCATGTCGGTTATCGCCTGGTACTACATGGCATTTTTTGCGATCAGTGGAGCCATGCTGGGAATGTCCGTTGGCGCAGTCTGGGTCTATCTTTGGCGTGAGCGTTTCCAGCCGGAGCAACTGTCCGTCACCCTGTCCAATTTCGCGCTTTATACCGCGTGGGCCATGCCGGCTTCCGTCTTATTGCAGTTTTGCCTGATCCTTTCGCCAGCATTCTCGCTCATCACGATAGTTTCGTGGACCTTGCTATTGGCCGCCATGGCCCTGCCATACATATTCGCCGGAGTGGTAGTGAGTTTGGCGCTGACGCGCAGCCCATTCCCGACCGGACAGGTTTACGGCGTGGACCTTCTCGGCGCGGCGTTGGGCTGCATTGCGGTGCTTGCATTGCTGAATGTACTGGACGGTCCGACCTGTGTGATTGTGGCGGGAGTTATTTCCGGCCTCTCCTCGATGGCTTTTGCCGCCAGCGCCGGCGACGAGGCAGCTGCGCCTCAAGTCAATGCCATGGTGGCGGCATCCGGCGAAGGTTGTGATTGCATTGCTGGCATTAGCTCTCTTCAATGCGATATCGCCTATAGGTTTCAGTCCAATCATGGTCAAGGATTCTATCGATTTTAAGGGAAGATTCAACCAGTATGAGAAGTGGAATTATATTCACGCATTCGTGTAGATCGCCCCCGCCTCCTTCCCCCTTTCTTATGGGGGCCCTCTTCCAAGCTTCCGGCGGACAGCGTCTTCCTAGGGCTGTAGTGTATTGGGATGACTCATCCAACTTCACCAATATAGTCCACTACGACGGCACCCTCGACTCCATTGCCTTCCTCAAATACGATCTGGTTCAATCTTGCCTATCGATCTTCCCGGCATCCACAAGTCCGCGGTGATTGGCGTGGGCGGCGGCCCGGATATTTTGGCGGCTCATCTCTTCGGGGTATCCGACATAACCGGCGTGGAACTGAATCCATCTTCGTCAATCTGCACACGCGCGATCCATTCTACAAGAATTTTTCCAATCTTACGGCCCTGCCGAATCTAAAGCTCCATGTGGACGATGCGCGCAGTTGGTTTGCCGCCACGCATGAAAAGTTCGATCTGGTGCAGATGACTGTAATCGACACCTGGGCGGCAACCGGCGCCGGCGCGTTCAGCCTGAGCGAGAATGGCCTCTACACCCTGGAAGGTTGGCGCGCCTTTCTTAAGTCCCTCAACAAGGACGGCATCTTTACTGTCAGCCGCTGGTACGCCCCGGATAATGTCAACGAGACGGGACGCATGATTGGTTTGGCGACGGCGGCTTTGTTGGATGCCGGAGTCAAGGATGCGCGTCCGCACCTGTTTGTTGCATGCACCCCCATACTCTCCACGCTGGTGCTGTCCAAAGAGCCTTTCACTACGGAACAATTGCGTATTCTGCATGAAGCTGTGCGCGAAGGCGGTTATACCGAACTGGTCTCGCCGGACCGCCCGTCAGACTCCTCATTGCTCCGCCAGATCGTCGAGAGTCATGACCTTGCCTCCTTGAATCGCGTGCTGGGTTCCACCTATCTCGACCTCACCGTGCCCACGGATGAGCGGCCGTTTTTCTTCAACCAGCTGCGTATTTTTGATATCCGGGGCCTCATAACCGTTCTGCGAAATATGCGATATGGCGAGTTTGGTGGCGTTTGGTGGGGCAATCTTATAGCCACATCCGTGCTTGTCCTGGTTCTGTTATCTCGATTGTTGCGGTCATCGCGACCATCCTGGTGCCCCTGCGCAGCGCGGCGCGCGAATGTCCGCGGCCCCTTGCTATTGCCGGAAGCCTGTATTTTTCTCTGATCGGCATGGGCTTCATGTTGGGCTGAGATTGCGCTGCTGCAGTATTTCAGCATCTATCTGGGCCACCCTATCTACTCCCTGGGCGTATGCCTGTTCAGCCTGATTCTGGCCTCCGGCCTGGGCAGCCTTGCATCGGATTGGCTCAAGCTGAACTCGCGCGGAAAGCTGCTGGCGTGGGGCTGTATGGTCGTTGCCTGCCTCGCGATCATGCAATGGGTTCTGCCGTCGATTTTTCAGTCCACCACGAATCGTGAACGGTTGGCGCGCATCGGCATATCGCTGGCGGCAATCATGCCGCTGGGCTTTCTGCTCGGCTTTGCCTTTCCCACTGGGATGCGGCTGGTTTCGGCGATCGACACTCAGCCAACACCCTGGTTCTGGGGCATTAACGGCGCCACCGGTGTTCTGGCCTCCGTACTGGGCGTGATTTTCAGCATTTCGTTTGGCATCAATGTGACCATGCTGATCTCTGCGGCATGCTATCTGCTGGTGATTCCAACCGGCCTCGCCTTGATGGCGATGTGCCCTCGAATCGCACAGTTATAGAGGTTCTGCGGTTGCTATGTCCCGCGTCACTGGCCGGAACTGCGCACGCATAGAGCGCGGTCGAGGCCGCTGCCGAGGAGGGGGGAGGAGTACCGCTCCCCATTGGCGAAGAGGAAGAGCCACGCCTGCCACGATGCATTTCCCTGCGTGTTGCTCCATTGCCAGCCAGATAATTGCAGGTTGCCCTTCACGTGCCAGGTAGCCTGGCTGCCGCTGCCCATCTGCCCCGCAACATTGACCTTCGGATCGTAGATGTCGCTCAACTCGTCAATTGTCGGCAAGCGCCAGTCGGAGTAACCGGCCAGGCGCAGATTATGGCAATAATTCGTCGCCTTCTGCCAGTTCACGTCGCTGCCGTTATCCTTCTTCGTCCACATCAACCGGGTTTCGGGGTCTGTCCAGATCTTGCCGGCATCCTCCAGCGCGGCCTTTTCTTGCGCCTCCAGAGCAGCCTTGTCGCTGGCCTCTTGTATGGCCTTGTTTCTTGCCTGTTGCGCGACCTTGTCCCGTGCCTGCTGCTCCGTCTTGAGCCGCGCATTGCGCACCGGAATAAGCTCGATGCTCACCACCGTCTGTTCGCCTGATTTGACTTCGCTGAGTTGCTGAACCTGGTCGGCGCCGTCTTCGGTCGCGGCAGCCACCACGTGCTGGCCTGGTTCGACCTTCGCCTTGGCCGAGCCTCCGGCCTCGATGCGCCCTTTTGCCACGCCGTCCAGCTTCCAGTTGCAGGCCAGGTCGCACATCACCAGCAGCGTCGCGCTTAGCGCGCCGGTTTGGGCTGCGGTTTCGGGCGCAGAATCGGCCCCTCTTCCTGCTGCGCCAAAGCCATCCCCGCGCCCAGCGCAAACAACGCGCTCATCAGCACCATTGCCGCCCGGCATTTTACGTTCATCGATCACACTCCGATATAGAGGAACAAACTACTCAGCCGCTACCCCCGGATGTACTTCCCCTACCCGAATCGAAGCGAGAAGCTAAAGCACAAAAGGCAAACCCTCTTTATTATTGACCCGGACGGCGCACACACAATGCGCGATCATAATTATTCCCGCGCTTGTCCAGTTGAAGCACATGATTTTTTGGTTCGCCCTGGCCGCGGAAGTTGAAACCGCGCATCGTCTGAGGTTCATCTCCGTCGCTGCTGCTCCATACCACGCCGGAAGTGAGTCGAATTCCGCCTTTGATTTGGCAGGACCATTGCCCTTCGCGAACCGCAAGACAGCTTGAGCATTGGGATTGTAGATCTTCTTCAGTTCGTCAATCTTTGGCAACCGCCAGTCCGAGAACCCTCCAAGTTGCAGGCTGCGGCAGTATTCCACCGCCGGCTGCCATCGCAGGGCGTAACCATTGTCCTTCCCGGTCCACATCAACCCCGTTGCCGGATCGGTCCAGACCCCGCCTGGCATTTTCTCGCGCCACCCGCGCGCGCTCCTGTTGCTCTTTCTCCCACTCGTCGCGCACGGCTTTGTCATGCGCCTCCTGCTCGGCCTTGGCCTGGGCCTCTTGCGAAGCCTTGTCTCTTGCTTCGATAAATGCCTTGTCCCGCGCCTCCTGATCTGCCTTGGCCTGGGCCTCCCGTGCGGCCTTGATTCGCTCCTCCTGTGCGGCCTTGTCCTTGGCTTCCTGATCGGCCTTGGCCTGAGCCTCCTGCTCGGCCTTGACGCGCGCCTCCTCGTCTGCCTTGTCCTTTGCCTCCTGCTCGGCTTTGAGCCGCGCATCGCGCACGGCTTGGAGCAAGAGATGCACCGTGGTCTGTCCGGAGGTGCTCACCTTGACCGGGTTCTCCACTTTGTCGAGGGCGTCTTCGGTCTCGGCAACCACGGTGTGCTGGCCGATGACGACCTTCGTCTTGACCGAGGCTCCGGCTTCGATGCGGCCTTTTGCCGTGCCATCCAGCGTCCAGTTGCAGGCCAGGTCGCACGTCACCAGCATCGCCGCCGTCTGCGGCTTCGGTTTGGGCAGCAGAATCGGCCCCTCATCCTGCGCGAAAACAGAAAGCGCCGCAACCGTACAGAACGCAGCCATCACCCCAACTGCTATCGTCTGTCCGCGCATCTCTTCCTCCCATCGTCTTGCAGCCCCGGCTTCTATCCTAAAAAGGGTCTGTTGACGCTAACCAGTCAGACGTATCTTCCGTTCCACAGGCTTACTGCACGCCGCGCAACATATCGCAGGCCTCGGCTACTTTGCCGTCACAGGCTTTCTGAAGGTATTTGCGCGCTTCGTCGCTTTTTCCTAAGTTCTGCAATACGGTGCCTAGGTTGTTGCAACCACGCATATTTCCTTGATCGCAGGACTTCTGGTAGATCTTGCTAGCCGCAGCATCATCTACCGGGACGCCCTGGCCTTGGTCGTAAATAGCGCCGAGATAGTTGCAGGCATTCATGTTGCTGCCATCGCAGGCTTGGGTGAAAAGCGTCCGTGCCTTTGCGTAGTCCTTATGGTCGTAGGCGGATTTGCCCTGGTCGTAGACGCTGGGTTCTGTTGTGGCAGGCGTTGGTCCCGGCGGGTTAACCGCGGGCTGTGTGGTCCCGGACCAGATGTACACCCCGGTGATGTCCGCGCTGGGCGTGTGGCCATCTGCCATGGCCATGGCGCGGACCACTGCGCCGCTGGGTAGCGATGAAATGGGCAGGAAGGCGTTATAAATGGGTGACGTCTTCGTAGGCGGGCTGCCGTCCTAGGTAAGTGGATGACGGCATTTGGGGTTGCGTCGGTGATGGTCACCGATTGCGCCTGAGCATAGGTGCCTCCGGCGGGCTGAGTACCGGAATCAGCCGTCGCGGGCGTGGATTGCGAGAACCACACCGCCGGCCCAGATTCCCAGGCAGACGGCAAGCAGAATCGCCGCAATGACCCACAACCGAGCCTCCGGAGCGCTTCGGCGTGGAGGTCGGGTTCCTCCGGCAAGGGCTCGGGTAGGCCTTTCGATCACGGTAACGGGGCGGGGCGCGGGAGCCTTGGGGCGCAGTCGCCTCAAGAAAAGCTGCCGCCGAGGGGAAACGCTGCTCGCGGTCGCGGGCCAGCAGGCGCATGACAATGGCTTCCAGCCCCGGATGCTCCCTGGCCAGCTCCGGCCGCAGATGCTCCAGCGGCTGGGGAACTCCCTGCAAATGCTGGTACATCCAGCCTTCCATGTTCTGGGCACTGGAATGGGGTTCGCCCGGCGAGCATCTCGTAGAGCACCCCGCCCAGGGCGTAGAGGTCGGTGCGGCCGTCCAGTTCGGCGGCGGGCGTGCCCCGCCACTGCTCCGGCGCGGCGTACTCCGGGGTCAGCAACAGCCCGTGGGTGCGGCTCAGGTTGGTGATGCCCTCGGTCATGGCGGCGATGCCGAAGTCCAGCACCTTGGGCTGCTCGCTGCCGTCGGGCTGCGTCCCCAGCAGGATGTTCTCCGGCTTGATGTCGCGATGGATGGCGCCCCGGGCATGGGCCGCGGCCAGACCGGCGCCCAGGCCGCGGGCGATGTGCAAGGCGCGCTCCACGGGCAGGCCGTGCGGCGTCTCATGAAGCATCGCGCGCAGGCTCGGCCCGGCCACAAACTCCATGGCGATAAACAGGCTGCCATCCTCGTCCTGGTCCAGGTCAACAACCTCGACGATATTGGGGTGGCGCAACTGGTAAGCGGCCCGCGCCTCCTGGCGGAAACGCTTGATAAATTGAGGGTTACGGCTCAGCTCGGCGGCCAGAAACTTGAGCGCCAACTGCCCTCCCAGCATCAGGTGCTCGGCCAGGTAGACGACGCCCATTCCGCCCTGCGCCCAGCTTGCGCACGATGCGGTACTTGCCGTGCACGATCTGGCCGGGCGCAAGCTCCCGCGTCTCAATCAGCACCGCCCCGTCGGTAGGGCAGTTGGTGTGCTGGTCCGGATAAGGCGTATCGCAAATAGGACAGGATTTCATCTCGCACTCTCGCCTGCTTCAGCGCCTTGCGTCGATAAGAAGTTATCGATGGCCAAAGCATACCACTGTTTCCGTTCTCCGTGGCCCGATAGCTCCGTCTCCCGGCCGCCGGCGGTAACTCCCGCTCCCACACTTCCCATTCCTGGTGCTCCGCGTCCAACCATTACAGGGGTTACTACCGGCTTATCTTTTGCTTTTCGGCGCAGATCGTCGGTCGCCGGTTGGCCCCGGTCCGCCCCCGCCGGATACAATAGGATTCTGGGCTGCGGCAGGCAGGCGGCACTCGATTTTGATCTTTGGAGCAGGTGCAAGTGAGAGGCATAAACTGCCGCGATTCGCGGCTTGTGTTGGTTGCAGGATTGGTGATCGCGCTGGCCGTGCCCGCGCTGGCGATCCCCGCAGGCGTATCCACGACAACGACGCTGACCGCCGGCACCCTGAACGGATGCGTGCAGCCTCTTACGGTCAATGTCACTGCGGGTGGAACCCCGGTCACCAGCGGCACCGTAGCCATCAATGACCAATTCAATGGCAATGCCGTCCAACTGGCCAGTGCGGCTTTGAGTTCCTCCGGCTCAGCCAGTTTCTCAGTTGCCCTGGCTGCCGGCAGCCATAGCCTCACCGCGAACTTTGCAGCGATCACCGGCTACGCGGCTTCGACCTCATCTGCGGTACTCGTCTCCGTCGCCACGGAGTGCGAATTTTCGGTTGGCGTTTCCGATTTCTCCCCATCCTCGTCTGCCGCCAACACCCTCACCCTTACCGCCGGCCAGTCGGGGTCGTTCACCATTACCGTTGTCCCATCTGTGGAGTTCACCTCCACGTTGACGGCCCCGATGTTCGTCACGCTCTCCTGCTCCGGCCTTCCCGATGGAGCTGCCTGCAGCGCCACCCCGGAAAATCTGGAAATTCTCTCCACCACCCCGGAGAGCTGTCTCAGCGGTTCGCCCGTCTCCTCCTGCCCGCCCACCAGCAACATGGTGATTCAGACCTACGCGGCTTCTACTGTCAAGGCCACGCCCCCATCCCCGCCGGGCAACCGGTCCAATCCCATCGCCTGGGCGTTTCTGCTGCCCGGAGCTCTGGGGCTGGGCGGTCTGGCCCTTGGAGCGCGCCGCCGCCGTTGGCTCAACCGGTTATCGCTAGTGGCCCTGGTCGGCCTGGTCACCCTGCTGGGCACCACTGCCTGCAATCCGCGCTACTATTATTTGAATCACGGCCCGCCCACCAACCCAGCAACCCCGTCCGGTACATACACCGTTACCGTTACCGCGCAGTCCAGTAACGGCGTTACCGCCTTTAAGCACTCCACCACCTTCACGATGATTGTCAATTAGCGTTTTTTCGCGAAGAGTGTGAGACTATGGGACCAGTTTTCAGGCGCTTTACGGCTTGGAATGATCTGTTCTGTGCCCTGGTCTTTGGAGAGTTTTTCAAGCGAGCCAGGCCTGCCAAACGGGCAAATCCGGGCAAAAATGGGTAAAAACCGAGGAAAATAGCATAATACCCACAAAAAAATGGGAAAATCACTGCTTTTTACCTTGACTTTACACCTTCAAATGTCGCAAGGTAACGAACGACGGGTACTCCGACCCGCATGAATACAAGGGTTTCGCGCAATCGTTGCATGACTCCCCCATGCGGTACGCATTTCGCGGCGGAAGCCCAGGCAAGACCGGCACGCCCAAGGGCATGCCCGAAAAGGAGATCACACAATGGCATCTGGATTGACGAAGACCGCATTGATTCGGCAAATAGCCGAGAAACTGGAATTAACCAACAAGCAAGTCGCAGCCTTCCTGGAGCATGCTGGCGGATACGGCCATCAAGGAAACCAAGAAGAGCGGTGTATTTGTGATACCCGGCATCGGCCGCCTGGTGAAGGCGGAGCGCAAGGCCCGCATTGGACGCAACCCGCAGACCGGCGAAGCCATCAAGATCAAGGCCAAGACGGTGGTCAAGTTCCGCGTGGCCAAGGCCGCCAAGGACTCGATCGCCCCGCCGAAGAAGTAGTCACCCTGGACCAGAAGACAACGAAGGGGAGGAGCCTGAGGGCTTCTCCCCTATTTTTTTGCAGTAGGCAAAGTTCTTGAGTCCCTGCGACATTCAAGTAGCCTTATTCCGCGCGGGAATCGGCTCTCCGGCCGACCTTCCGGCACCAGCGCTCGCACCACCATCGACAGGCCAAAGCTGACGATGACGACTTTGATCATCAGCCAGTTGTTATAGCTCCAGGAGAAAACGGCCCAGGCGAGGAAGATGCCGATGGGATTGATCTCGGTGATGAACGCATGGAGCCACTGCGGCTTGCGGCCAGTGGGTTGGGGAGCGGTGCGCGAGAGAATCGTCCGCAGGCGCGGAAAGAGACGCGGAACTGTGCGCAGATACTCCCGGTAGGGCTGGCCAAGTTGCGCGGCGAGAAAGGCTTCTTCGGCAAGAATCAGGCGCAGAAAGAAGACCGTCATCAGCGTCATGGTAAAGAGCGCACCGGTGGGCGGCATGAGGAACGACATGGCCGCCATCATGCACCAGCCGCCGAGATAGAGCGGATTGCGCACGTAGCGATAGGGCCCGTCGGCCATCACCGCGCCAGCCTGCATCTGCTCGTGGTGGACGGTGTCGTATCCCAGGCAGGCCGCGCCCCAGATGCGCAGCACCGCGCCCTTGGCGGCGATCAGCGCGGCCACGACGATCACCAGCGGAGCGGCGACGGCAGAGGAGACCAGGCCCAGGCGATTCACTTCGAGCGCCAGCCAAGCCCACAGCGGAAAGCGATTGCCGATACCCCAGATCTTGAATCCACGGCGCCCAGAAGCCCAGCAAGACGATGAGAGTCATGATTACCATGCGCAGACGGAATTCGATCTTCGTTGCCCCCATGCACATCTCCCTGTGGCCGGAGTGTACCATCCTGCTTGAGGGCTTATACGGCGCGTGCTGGCATGTAATGAGACTTGCCCGGAACAAGGATTTTGTTCGCGACGCTTGCAGATAAATAATTCCCCTCTGCCTCGCCGCAACGGGTGTAAAATCCGATGCGGGCGAGGAGACGGCGATGAAGAACGTCCTAAGCACAATCATCCTATCGGCATTCGTTTTATCGTTGAGTTCCGCCGCACAGGCACAAAACTGTAATAGCGCTCCGTCCACAAGGTCCAGCGCTGCCGGGGCGCAGGCCTATGCGAGATGGTGTTCCGATTGCGGAGGCATCCCCACCGGAAACTTTAGTTGCAATCCGGGCTCCCATTGGGGAAGGCGGGATTCGGGCGGCAATCAGCCGCCGGACAATTCCGCAGCCGAGGCAGAAGCCGAGCGTCAGCGCCAGGCCGAGGCTGAGCGCAAACGCCAAGACGAGCTTCATCGCCAGGAAGAAGAACGCCTAAAACGAGAAGCCGAAGAGCGCCGGCGCAAGCAGGCGGAGTTCGAGCGCAAGAAGCGGGAGGCCCTCGACAGCATGAAGGGGATTGCCGGGGGCGAACTTGGCCTGAAAGGCGCGGACGCGGGCGATCTGGGGCTGAGGGGCTTGGGCGATACGGATGCCACCGGCCTGGGCCTGAGGGATGGCTCAAACCTGCCGGGCTGCAAGTGGGGCGACCAGGGCGCAGCCGTAGTAGATCTCCGCTGCCTGGGGTTGGACCCCGACAGGCCCATCGCCGTCGATCCCCACGTCGTGCGCGGCGAGCAGCGCGTCTTCTCCGCGCAGGTCGATCTTACCCTCTTCGACGATCCCGACTACATCAAGGCCATGGAGGCGGAGGTGCGTCCCGGCGTGGAGACGATGGACCAGGCCATCCAGTACTTCAGGCGGACGCAGTTGAAGCGGCCTAATGACCCGATGGTGGAGCAGGCCCTGCTGCTGGCCGAGACGCTGCTCAAAGGCCGGATTCAGCAGCGGCAGGACAACAAGGATCAGGCTGTGCAGCAGCTCTGCCATGGCCTCGCGGCACTGATGATGGGCGACATGGTTACGGCGGGCGATCTCATCAAGCGCGCCGGCGAACTTGACCCCGCAAACCCCAATGTTGCCAACTGGAGCCTCACCGTGGCCGCGATGAAGGCGCACTTCCAGGGAACCGGTCACGATGTTAAGACCGTGGAGAAGCTGGTAGGCAACGCTCTGACCTCTGAAGCGTGGGGAAACTACGGCGCCGAGGTCAGGGAGATGGAAAATGGCCAGGAATCTCTCGCATGACGACAGATATGTCACTACGATGCTCGAACATGCCCGCCATCTGGACAAGGAGTTCCCTGCCCGTAGCGCCACGCACCCCAGTGCGCCCGCGACCCAGACACCGGCGCAAAAAACCACAGTACATAATTGAAATCATTGTACCGATGGAGAAAAAAACCATGAAAACGAGATCGATTCTTTTGGGACTTATGCTTCTTCCATTGATTTGCGCTACTCGCCTTCCGGCGCGGACGCAGACGGGCAATGCCGACTTCCAGCAGGCGGTTGCGGCGTATCAGCAGTCGCCTTCCGCGATGGAGCCGAGAAGGTCATCCGGATGGCTGCGGCGATGGATCAGTTGCCGCCGATTCCCGAGGAGGCGCGGCGGCATTTTGTGCGCGGCACGGCGCTCTTCAAGGACGCCAAATCGCCGGATGACTACAAGCAGGTCGTCGATGAATTCACGCAGGCCGCCCGCCTTGCTCCCTGGTGGCCGGACGCGCGTTATAACTATGCGCTGGCATTGGAAGCGGCAGGCCACTACGACAAAGCCATCGCCGCACTGAAGCTCTATCTTCTGTTCAAGCTGCCCGAGGCCGACGCAAGGGCTTCGCAGGACAAAATTTATATCCTTGAGGCAAAGAAAGAGAAGGCGGCGAAGGCAAAGGAAGAATCTTCCGCTCAGGAAACCGCCGCAGAGGAGCGAAAGAAACGAATAGAGAGCAGCCCAGACTTTAGCGGAGTATGGAAAGATCCGAGCGACATAACATGCTGGACATATAAATTTGTAGTCGTTGAAAGTCGAATCGTGATTAGGGAATCTTGTCCAGGCATGGCGGAACAAATTCTTGGCTGGGCTACGCTCAGCGGTCGTAATTTCGCAGGGAGAGTTAATACAGCTCCTTTGCCTAATGGGGGACATCATCCTCCAGGCGAGATCGATGGACGGATAGGCGATGACAACAAAGTCATACATATGACTTTGGGAACTCATCAAAGCACGTATGTTCGGGAGCAGTGAATTCGAATCTTATTGGCCTTACATCCAACGCGAGTTGGACGCTTCATTCCTTAGGCCAGTGAAGGGTGGGGTGCTTCGCAGCACCTATGTGAGGGAAATCATGAAGACGAAAACACTGCGTTTGGGACTTATGCTTCTTCCGCTGATTTGCGCAATCGCCGTTCCGGCGCAGGCGCAGACGGCCAGTCCACAGCAGGTGCTCAACCAGTACGTTGCCAATCTGCAGAGCAACCCCAGCGACACGGCGCTGCGGGGGAAGATCATCGCGCTGGCGCAGAGCATGAGTCCGCCGCCGGAAACACCTGCCGAAGCCAGGCGGCACATGGCGCGGGGAGTGGCAGCCGTTGAGGACGCCAAGACGCCCGGCGACTTCAAGGACGCCTGCAAGGAGTTCCAGCAGGCAGCCACGCTGGCTCCGTGGCTGGCGAACGCCTATCGCAACCTCGCCATTGCGCAGGACAAGGCAGGAATGTATAACGAGTCCCTAGCCAGTCTCCGCCTCTACTTGCTGACCAAGCCGTCCTCCTCCGACGTGGACTGGGCCGAAGACCTAAAGGCCAAGGTGGGGTACCGCAAGGAGAAGGCAGCAAAGGCCAAGCAAGAAGAAAGCTCACCGCAGGCCGTTGCTGCGCGAGAGCAGCAGAGTTTCGAGGACCTCCTCAGGAAGATTGACGGAAGAAGGTACATAGTTGATGACGATGCTATTTCAAAGATGGATGTTTTTACAAGGGTAATAGATATCAAGGGAACCCTTTTCGTGCGTGGACAGTCTGGGAAGCCTGGCTCGGGGGCGCAAGGACAAGGCTATTGGGAGACCCAGCGCATCGGAATTCAGGGGCGAGTGACCTCGTACTCGGAGTCGCTGACGGGCCCCACCTCCCTCAATGAAACATACACGATCAGCGAGGATGGCGACAGAATTGTAATTCACTCAAAGTACAGCGGGGCCGAAAATAAGGAATATGACAGGGTCTTTCGTTGGCAGAGATAACGTGCGCTGTTCTTGCCCGACATTCTTATGTAGCGAAGGATTGGGGGTACAGAACGGGCTGCATTTAGGAGAAGGGGACCATGAAAGCAAAAACGATTCTATCAGCACTTATGATTCTTCCGCTGTTATGCGCAATCGCCGTTCCGGCGCGGGCGCAGACGGCCAATCCACAGCAGACACTCCAGCAATACGTCACCGATCTGCAGAGCAACCCCAGCGACACGGCGCTGCGCGGAAAGATTATCGCACTGGCGCAGAGCATGAGTCCTCCGCCGGAAACGCCTGCCGAAGCCAGGCGGCACATGGCGCGGGGAGTGGCAGCCGTTGAGGACGCCAAGACGCCCGGCGACTTCAAGGACGCCTGCAAGGAGTTCCAGCAGGCAGCCACGCTGGCTCCGTGGCTGGCGAACGCCTATCGCAACCTCGCCATTGCGCAGGACAAGGCCGGCATGTATGACGAGGCTTTGGGAAGCATTCGATTTTACCTGCTGGCCAAGCCATCCACTACCGATGTGAACTGGGCCGAAGACCTGAAAGCTAAAGTGGAGTACCGCAAGGAGAAGGCGGCTAGGGCAAAGTACGAACCCGCTGCCCAACCTGTGGTGCCGCAGGAAAACAGCTTCGATGCATTGCTACGTAAGATCAATGGAAGGAGGTACGTCTACTGGCAGCCGGATCATAAGTCAAGACTTGTCATAGATATGCAGGGAAGCACTCTAGTGGCTGGAGGTATCAATGTTAATGGTTACTTTGAATCAAAACGGACGGTAATGCAACGGCGAGAAGTAACAATACCGTCTAATGATTCGCCGGATAATCCAGTTAGCAGAGCAATGGGCTGGTGGTTGATAGACGATACTTTCACAATCAGTGAGGATGGCGACAGTATCACCTTTCGTAGACGCACGAGCAACGGTGTTGACACGGTTGTGTTGTACTGGCAAAGATGAGGCGCGCTCTTCTTGCCCTACATTCTTACGTAGCAAACGATAGGAGCTTCAGATCACGCGGTATTCTGGAGAAAGAAACCATGAAGACAAGGACAATTCTTTTAGGACTTATGTTTCTTTTGCTGATTTGCACAATCGCCGTTCCGGCGCGGGCACAGGCGGGCAAACCAACTGCTTCCACGCGACAGCAGCTAGCCGCGCAACAACAGCATCAGGCCGCGCAGCAGTTGCAGGAGGCATTGCAGCAGTTTCGCGCCACCCCCAGCGACTATGCCCGGGAACAAATCATCAAGCTTGCGCAGAGCATGAGGCCCGCTCCGGAGATACCGGAAGAGGCGCGCGGGCATTACGTGATGGCGACGACCTTCGCGGAGAAGGCGAAGAACGATACGGAACGGGCGAAGAACGACAGCGACTTGAAGCTGGCAAGCGCCGGCTTTGAGCGGGCGGTCGGAGAATACAAGGCGGCCTTGCTGGCTGCTCCCTGGTGGGCGGATGCCTACAAGAAGTTGGCCATCGCCCAGAAGGCCGCGGCTCAGTACGACGACGCCATCGCCAGCCTGAATCTTTACCTGCTGACCCAGCCCGCCGACGCCCGCGACGCCCAGGACGAAATCTACAAGCTCAAGGCGCTCAAGCAGTCCGCAGCGGATGACCAAGTGAACCAGGCAAGGAGGCAGCAGGAAGAACAGCAGAGACAGCGGGAAGAGCAGCAACGGGCTTATGCGGCAAGTCCGGAAGGCCGGTTGGACGCGCTTCTCAGAAGAATAGATGGAAGGGCATATGTCGGATATACTTGCTATAACAGAGCTTGTGATATTCATAACAAAGATGTCGTCACAGTCAGCGGCCGAACTATTCGTTGGGACTGCTATGCACCGAGGCCTGGAGGAGGTTACAACAGCCCCGACACTGCAAACTACCGAATCACAGGATTTAGCAGTTCCTCGCCCTGGGGCGGCGGCGGCGCGACTATCGAATGGATAATCGCTGAAGATGGCGCAAGGATAACTATGCGCCTTGTCAGTAATACCGGCAGAGTGGGTGAAACAAATATTTTTTCCCTTGAATGACGACAGGGCCGAATAACCCGCACTCTTGCGGAGCACATTGTGAAACGGTTGCAGTACAGCGCAGTTCATGGGAGAAAGAAATCGTGAAAGCAAAAACATTTCTTACAGAATTTATGCTTCTTCCGCTGTTCTGCGCAACCGGCCTTGCGGCGCGGGCGTAGCCTCTACACTATCTACAGCACATGATCGGACGAGAATCGAGTAACGACACTATCGCCGCCGTCTCCACGCCTCCGGGGCGCGGGGGCATCGGGATTGTGCGGCTGAGCGGGCCTGATGCGGCGTCGATTGCCGCGCAACTGGTGCGGTTGCGGCAGCCGCTGGAACATGGCCGGGCGCGATTGGCCGATGTGCTGGATGAGAGACGCAGGCAGCGATGCGGGCCGCATCGACGAGGCAGTGGTCACTTATTTTGGTGCTCCGCACTCTTATACTGCCGAAGATCTCGTTGAAATAGCAACGCACGGCTCGCCGGTGGTGCTGGAGCTGTTGCTGAGCCGCGCTCTGAAGCTGGGCGCGCGGCTGGCGGAGCCGGGCGAATTTACGCAGCGCGCATATCTCGCCGGCAAACTGGACCTCACGCAGGCTGAGGCGGTTCGCGACCTGATCGAGGCACAGACGCTGACCCAGGCGCGGCAGGCCGCCAGCCAGATGGGCGGCGCGCTCAGCCGGCGCGTGGGACCGGTGAAGCAGGCGCTGGTGGAGCTTGTCGCGCTGTTCGAAGCCGGCATTGATTTTGCCGAGGACGACGTGGAGCTGACGACGCAAGCCGAGATCGCCAGCCGCATCGCCGCGCTGACGCCGCCACTGCAAGCGCTGGAAGCCTCCTTCGCCCGCGGGCGCATTGTTCACGACGGGCTGACGCTGGCCATTGTGGGAGGCCCAACGTGGGCAAGAGCTCGCTCTTTAACTGTCTCGTGGAGCGCGAGCGGGCCATCGTGACCGCAACCCCCGGCACCACCCGCGACACGGTCACCGAGCGGATTTCGCTCGACGGCATACCGCTGGAGTTGGTGGACACGGCCGGGTTGCGCGAGGGCCTGCGCGAAGGTTTGGAAGAGGCCGAGCAACTGGGCATCCACCGCAGCCGCGAGGCGCTGGCCGACGCTGCGCTGGTGGTGATCGTTCTCGACGCAACCCAGTCGCTGAACGACGAGGAGCGGCGGCTGCTGGCTGCTGTTGAGGGCCGCCCCGCGCTGGTGGCCGTGAACAAATGCGACCTGATTCGGAATCTGCCCGAAGCAGACAGGCCGCTTGCCCGATTGCGGCGATCTTCCCGTGCTGGCCACATCTGCTCTCACCGGCGAAGGGATTCCCGCGCTGCGCGAGCGCATTCTCGAGTTGGCCACTGGCGGAGCCGCCGCCGAGCCGGGAATGTTAACCAGCCTGCGCCACAAGCAGGCCATCGCCGCGGCACTGGCGGCGCTGGCCGACGCCGCGCAGGCCAATGCCGCTTCCATTCCCCACGAGATGATTCTGCTGGATCTCTACCGCGCGCTTCGGGCTCTCGACTCGCTCACCGGCCAGACCACCCCCGACGACATTTTGAATATAATATTTTCAACATTCTGCATCGGGAAGTAGCGGCCAGCTGCTTTGCCTTGTAGTCATCGCCAGCGCGCCTTCAATGTTGCCGTGAGTAGCCGCTTACTCTCCTGAAGGGGACATTCCATCCTTCCGGCTGCTAGACTACATCATAGATTCTGTAGTGCTGAATGGGGATATATTGGCATGGATGAACCACAGATTTACGCCCGGCTGACGAAAATATTTCAAGATGTAATTGATGATGATTCAATCATCGTAAATCACGACCTGTCGGCCAAGGATGTTGACGGATGGGACAGCCTTGCGAATATTCGCCTTATACTTACTGTTGAGAAGGCATTCAAAATCAAGTTTTCAACCTCCGAAATAGGTAAACTGGAAAAAGTTGGGGATCTAGTGGCGCTCATTAAGCAACGAACTTAGAGCAAAAGGGATCAGGCGTTTGGTCCTTGTATTGTGTCTGAAAACCGGGAGTGGAAGTAACTGCACATGAATCCACTTTATGCCGAATTGCAATGGCTGCCACGCGCGCCGCGGGATTTTGCCGGAAGACTGAAGGCTTTGGAATCTTCTGCGGAACCGCCTGGGCGCGAGCTGCAAGCCTTGGCTTTGCATGCGCTGGACCTGAACCAGTTGACGAAGCTGGCTAAGGTCATCGATAGAGCGCGCAGGGAGGGTAAGTCGCTCGAGCCTCTTGTGCCGTTCCGGCTGGGGGTGCTCAGTAATTCGACAATCGATCTGCTTGTGCCTGCCTTGGCGGCAAGCGCGGCGCGGCATGGCGTGGCGCTTGAAGTTATCCAGCCTGCGTATGATCAGGTAGCGCAGGAGGCTCTGACCCCAGACTCGAAGGTGAACAGTTCGAAACCGGATGCGGTGCTTCTGGCGCTCGACTACCGCGCGCTGCCGTTGAAACTCTCGCTAGGAGACGCTGAGGCTTCGTCGGCAACCGTGCAAGGAGTTATCGGCTACTTGCAGACGCTTCGCAACGGTATTAAGACCCATTCAAATGCTGTTTGCATCTTTCAATCCTTTGCTCCGACTGTAGAAACGCTTTTTGGCAGCCTGGATCGCGCGCTGCCGGGAACGCTGAGAAACCTCGTCGAGTGCATCAACCACGAGCTAGCCAATTTCGTTCTCGGCTCGGGCGATGTGCTGCTGGATCTAGCGGGGCTGGCGGAAACGGTAGGTCTCGCCGATTGGCACAACACCCAGTTGTGGAATTTGGCGAAGTTTCCTTTTTCCGACGAGTTGATTCCCCTGTACGCCGATCACGTGGCGCGGACTGTTGCAGCCATGCGCGGCAAGAGCCGGAAAGTACTGATTCTCGATTTGGATAACACGGTCTGGGGCGGAATAATCGGCGACGATGGTTTGGAGGGCATCCAGATTGCTCAGGGCGATGCCACGGGCGAAGCGCACTTGGCGGTGCAGCGGCTTGCGCTGGAGTTGCGCCAGCGCGGGATTGTGCTGGCGGTGTCGTCGAAGAACAGCGACGACGTGGCGCGAGAGCCTTTTGAAAAACATCCGGAGATGCTGCTGAAACTGGATCACATTGCTGTTTTTCAGGCCAACTGGAACGATAAAGCCACTAACATACAGGCTATCGCCGAGGAACTATCGCTGGGTCTCGACGCGATGGTATTTCTCGACGACAATCCGGTGGAGCGAGGGCTGGTTCGCAAGCTGCTTCCGCAGGTTGCCGTTCCCGAGTTACCCGAAGATCCTGCCTGGTATGCGCGTTTTTTGGCGGCAGCAGGCTACTTTGAAGCAGTGGCCTTTGCCGACGAGGACCTGAAGCGCGCCGGCTTTTATCAGGACAACGCCAAGCGCGCCAATTTGCAAAAGCAGGTTGGCGGCGTGGACGCATACCTGGCATCGCTGGATATGACCATCACCTTCCAGCCTTTCGACGCCACCGGAAGAGCGCGCATTGTGCAACTTATCAACAAATCCAACCAGTACAATCTGACCACGCGCCGCTACACCGACCCGGAAGTGGCCGCCGCGGAGAGCGACCCCGCGATCTTCACTCTGCAGGTTCGGCTGGCGGACATCTTTGGCGACAACGGCATGATCAGCGTGGTGATTTGCCGGCCCGCCGAAGCTGGAGTTTGGGAGATAGACACCTGGCTGATGAGTTGCCGCGTGCTGGGACGCAAAGTCGAGCACATGGTGCTGCGTGAGATTCTGGAGCACGCACGGGAGGCTGGCATCCAGAAGCTGATTGGAAGTTACATGCCAACAGAGCGCAACAAACTGGTTGTTGATCACTATGCCAAGCTGGGCTTTGCCAAGATAGACGAGGATGAGTCTGGAAAGACGCGCTGGGAACTGTGTGTAGAAGGTGCGGAGCCGGAGATCGCGTCGACGAGGGTCGTCTCGCACGGCTTTGCACACGCCAGAGAGATAACGAAAGTATGACACAATCTACAGCCAGCAATACCGATAACTCGAAGGAAGCAAGGCTGCCAAGCCGCGACATTGTGATCATGCCGCTGCTTAGTCTTCTTACTATAGCGGCTTGCCTGATGGTTAGCGAAGCGGCATCCAAACACTATTATTTCTCCAACGAGAAAGATAGCTGCCTGATTGACAGTGCGGATGTAACTTCCAGGCATTGCCCGAATTGCACTACGCGCCTCAAAGCCTCTGAAGGACCATGGGTTACGAACCAATATAACGAATGTGGATACAGAACAAAGGAGCCTTGCGGGCCTAAACCCCAGGGAAGTATCAGGATTGTACTTCTCGGCTCCTCAACGAGCGAAGGATTATATGTGGCATACGATCAGACGTTCGCTGCGCGAGCGGCCAGTGACTTAACGCGAATGTTAGGCCGTCCGGTTGAGATCCAGAATCTGGGCCGGGCGGGATGCAGTCCCGTTTGCTTATATCATCAAACTGGAGAAGCTCTCGCGCTCCATCCGGATATTTTGGTATTGGCGGTTGATCCTTACGACATCAGGCGCTTTGAGCTTGCGCAAATGCCATACAGGGATATGCCAGTTCTGCCGCTCCAGACGGCTGATTCAGCCGCAAATGTATCCGATCCGTTGATGAGCGTGAAGGCATTCATCACTAGAAGCGCTTCGATCGTTGCCGCCGAGCATTATCTTTTTCAGAATACATCGATATATGACCGCATATATCTGCACTACATGGATAATGCTGACTACCTCCGCTCGCCCTTTTCGCCTTTATGGGAAAAGCGCTTGGCAGCTTTTGATATTCTGCTAACTGAGATGGCGCGCAAGTCTCGCGCCGCGCATGTGCCCTTCGTGCTGCTTGAAATTCCGAGCCTGCCCCAAGTTGCCCTGGCAAGGGAGAATAACCTTCCCGCGGGTGTTGATCCAAATGCCTTCAATGAACGCCTGAAGCAGATATCGTTGCGGCAAGGAGTGCAGTTCGTTGACGTTTCGGACTCTTTCAATCATGCGCCGGAACTTAGTAAGCTGTTTTATGTAACCGACGGCCACCTTAACGGAGAGGGTCATGCATATGTGAGCCGGGGGCTGGTCGAGCAGTTGATCAAGGAGCAGCATACCGCGTTGCTGAGCGGCCATGAAACGCAGCGGCTAACTGCCGCGGGGCAAGAAAAATAACCATGGATACCGCTTCTTTTCAGTTTGTGGCTTTTGGCATGGCTGCTGCGCTGGCCTCGAACTTCGGCCGGTCGCGCGTATGGCGCTCGATAGTGCTTTTCGCGGCCAGCATCGTATTCCTCGGCCTGCTGGCGCGCAATCCAATTGTCTTTCTGCCGCTGGCAGGATTTTTGCTATTGGGTTATGTTGGGCTTGTGCTGCTCGAGTGCGGCTGGTCCAGGTCCAGCGTATGGAGCATTCTAGCAGTTATCTCTACTTATATCTGGCTGAAGAAATATACTTTTCTTCCGCAAAGCAGTTTCTTACACCTTCCCTACTTCATGCTGGGGCTCTCCTACATCTTCTTCCGCGTGATGCGCCTGCTGATCGAAGCGAGAGATAGCCGCGAGAAGCGGCACATCGGACCAGGCGCCTACTTGCTTTACACTCTGAACTTCACTACGCTGATCTCCGGCCCCATCCAGCGCTACGACGAATTTGCGCGCGACCAGTTTGCCATGGAGCCGATCGCGCTGGGACCGCGCGTCATCGGCCTGCAGTTGGAACGCATCATTCGCGGATTTTTTAAGATCAACGTGCTGGCGATGCTGCTGCACGCGATTCAGGAAGACGCACTGGCGCAGATCTCCCAACCCTTACCGCCGCCGCTCAAGCTCATCGCCGCATTCAAGCTGGCTATTGTCTATCCGTTCTTCCTGTATGCCAATTTCTCGGGCTATATCGATATTGTGATTGCCCTGGCGCGGCTGATGCGCGTGCGCCTGCCGGAGAACTTCGACCGGCCCTTCTCGGCTTCTTCGTTCCTGGATTTTTGGAGCCGCTGGCATATGACGCTCTCCAACTGGCTGAAGACTTATGTATACAACCCGCTGCTGGTGGCGCTGATGCGGCGCATCTCATCGCTGGCCATGCAGCCGTTGCTGGGCGTTTTCTGCTTCTTCGTGACCTTCTTCCTGATTGGCGTCTGGCATGGACGTACCTCGGAGTTCATCTTCTTTGGTGTGCTGCAGGGCGGCGGGGTCGCGATCAACAAGCTCTGGCAGTTGGGGTTGACACGCGCCCTCGGGCGCCATGGCTACAAAGCGCTGGCGAAGAACCCAGTCTATATTGCATTTGCCCGCGGCCTTACTTTCAGTTGGTTCGCTTTTACGCTCTTCTGGTTCTGGGCTGACTGGAAGACAGATCGATACGCTTTTCACTGCCATTGGGGTGGCGCAGTGGCTTGGCGTCTGGCTGGCAATCTGGCTGTCGCAACGGTGGTGCTCGCAGTTTGGGAATGGCTGCGCGCTGCGTTGCTGTCAATTAAAACCGCCGAGGGACCTGTGCTTACCAGCCGTTATGCGCGCGTGGTTTATGCTACAGCTTTGGGCCTGGTTGCTCTCGTTATTACGGTCCTGCTGAATCAGCCTGCGCCGGACATCGTCTACAAGGCGTTTTAGACGGCGTCTCCGCACCATCTCACTCCACCGTCAGCACCAGCTTGCCGAAGTGCGAGGCTTGTTCCATGCGGGCCATAACTTCGCGGGCCTGGGACCAGGGAAAGATCTCGGCGACGGGGCGCAGCGCGGTCAGGGTGATGGCCTTGTTCATCTCCTCGAAATCCTTGCGCGAACCTACGTAGATGCCCTGGATGCGGGCCTGTTTGTGGAGGATGAGGGCGAGCGGCAGCGGCTCGGCATTGCCAGCGAGCACGCCGATCTGGGCGATGACGCCGCCCATGCGAATGGCGCCGAGCGAGCGGGGCAGCGTGCCCACGCCACCGACCTCGATCACCAGGTCAACGCCCTCGCCGCCGGTCTGCTCCAACGCCCAGCGATCCCAGGCGGGGGTTTCGCGGTAGTTGAGGCCGGCGTCCAGCCCCAGCGAGCGGGCGCGCTCCAACTTTTGGCCGCGGAACTCGAGATGCCCAGCACGCGCACGCCCATCATCCGCGCCAGTTGAAGGGCAAAGATGGAGACGCCGCCGGTTCCGAGAATCAGAACGGTCGCGCCCGGCTTCAGATTGCCGGCAGCCAGCGCGTTCCAGGCGGTGACGGCGGCGCAGGGCAGCGTGGCCGCCTCCGCAAAGCTGAGGTGCTCGGGCAGCCGCACCAGGCCGGTATCCCTGAGGACGACGTACTCGGCTAACATGCCGTCGATGTCGCCGCCCAGCGCGCCTTTGGCCTTGGCCGGGGTGAGCGGGCCGTCCAGCCAGTTCTGCATGAAGATGCCGGCCACGCGGTCGCCCGGTTTCCACCGGGTCACGCCCTCGCCGACGGCGGCAACTTCGCCCGCGCCATCCGAGCAGGGGATGCGCGGCAGCTTCAATTTGGGGTTGTAGAGCCCCTTGACCATCAGCAGATCGCGATAGTTGAGGGAAACTGCGTGAACGCGGACCAGCACCTCGCCGGGGCCCGGCTGGGGCGTGGGACGCTCCACAAACTCCAGGGAATCAATGCCAAACGACGAAATCTGACCGACGTGCATGAGAAATCCTCCTATGCCTGCTACGCCGTGCGATGAAAGAGCAGGGCGTTGGCCTGATGCACCGTGGTCAGCACCACGCGCGCAATGTTCACGTGCTCGGGCCGGCTCGCGGCCCAGACGATCGCCTCGGCAACATCTTCCGGGGTGAGCGGCTTGATGTTCTGGTAGACCTTGGCGGCGCGCTCGGCATCGCCGTGGAAGCGCACCAGGCTGAAATCGGTCTCCACCATGCCGGGGTCCACGCTGGTGACGCGAATCGGCGTGCCCAGCACGTCCTCGCGCAGGCCGTCGTTGATGGCCCGCTCGGCGGCCTTGCTGGCGCAGTAGACCGCGCCGTTGGGATAGGTCATCTCGCCGGCCATCGAACCCAGGTTGATCACGTGGCCGCGGCCCCGCTCCACCATGCCCGGCACCACGGCGCGAGTCACGTAGAGCAGGCCCTTCACGTTGGTGTCGATCATCTCTTCCCAGTCGTCGATGTTGCCCTGGTAGAGCTTTTCCAGCCCGCGGCTGAGGCCGGCGTTATTGACCAGCACGTCGATGGCCGCCCACTCCGCGGGCAGCGCGCCGATGGCCTGCTGGACGGCGGCACGGTCGCGCACATCGAGGCAGAACGTATGCACGGCCTGAGCGCCACGCTTCAGAGCGGCTTCGGCCACGGCGGCCAGCTTGTCAGCGCGGCGAGCGGCCAGCAGCAGGCGCGCTCCCTCGGCGGCAAAGGCCAGCGCAGTGGCCGCGCCTATGCCGGACGAGGCCCCGGTTACGAAAACAATCTTTCCCTTGAGTGTCATGGCTCTATCCTACCCAACCTTTGTTCGAGTCTGCACGCCACGCCGCTGAGGCTGCCGATTCAGGGCACATCGAAGGTCGCGCATTTAGAGGCGAAATGGTTTGCATATAAATACACCGACTTCTGCCAAGATTGGGTACAAAGGCAGAAAAAGGAGGGATTTCAATGCCGGAGATGAAGCTAAGTACTTTGAAATCATTGAAAAACTACCTTGTGAAGGAGGCGAAACGGGGCTTGAACCGCAGGACAGGAGTCAATCTGCGGCGAGACAAGCACCAGGAGGCGCGACAGGAGCTGGACGAGATGCTGCTGATGTTCCGGGCGGCGCGGATAACGGCAGGCGACAGGAGGGGATGGCTCAGGGCGGTGAGGCAGGTGGTGGGCATTCCGGTGAAGGAGGTTGCGCGACGGCTGGGCATGTGCCGGTGGGGGGTTTTCCGGCTGGAGAAATCGGAGAGCGAGTCGCGGATCATGTTGGGAACTCTGCGGCGGGCGGCGGAGGCGTTGGATTGCGATTTGGTGTACGCGCTGACGCCACGAAAGGGAACGCTGGAGGAACTGGCGGTGGAACAGAGATCGGCGCGTGAGAAGGAACGCGAGGCAGCGCTGGAGAAAGTGAGAGCAGAAGAGAAAGAAAGGGAATATAAAGTTCTGAAGGTGATCGGTTGGCGCCGGGAGATGCGGAGGCAGGTGCGGCGCGGGTTACGGAAGGCGGGGTATAGAGTGAGGTGAAAAAGCAGGGAATAGGGAATAGGGACTAGGGAATAGGGAATAGGGAATAGGGAACAGGGAACAGGGAACAAAGAACAGGGAACAGGGACTAGGGACTAGGGAATAGGGAACAGGGAATAGGGACTAGGGAATAGGGACAAGGGAATAGGGAATAGGGACTAGAACCCATCTCATAAACATTTCCGGATCGAATTTCTGCGAAACTGTAGTAGCTCAAGGCATCTCCGTAGTCGGCTATGGCAGGTCGCTGGGAACTGACAGACGAACAATGGGAGTTGGTGGAGCCGATCTTGCGTCCGGCACGACGCGCTGATAATCGTGGCCGTCCCTGGCACGACACGCGTGCGGTGCTCAACGGTGTGCTGTGGATTTTGGGCAGCGGTGCGCAGTGGAGCGAACTGCCTGCCAAATATCCTCCCTACCAGACTTGCCATCGGCGTTTTCAGCAATGGGTTCGCCAAGGCAAACTGGTTCAAATGCTGCGTCTATTGGCCCGGCAACTGCATGAACGAGGCAAGCTTCATCTTGACGAGGCCTTTGTAGACGCTACCTTCGCGAGCGCCAAAAAAGGGGCTTCGCCGTTGGCCCAACCAGGCGCGGCAAGGGCACCAAGATCGTCGCTATCGCCTCTGGTGACGGTCTTCCTCTCGCCGTATCTGTCGAAAGCGCTTCACCTGCCGAGTGCCGGCTTTTGGAAGCTGTTCTGGCCGCTTGCTTCCTCGACGAGCTGCCAGAAAGGCTGATCGGCGATAAGGCTTATGACTCTGACCCACTCGATAAGCAGCTTGCCTCGGAGTATGGCATCGAGATGATCTCGCCCAACCGGGCCAAGCGCAAACGGATAACGCAGGACCGACGCCCGCTGCGCCGCTATCGCCGTAGATGGAAGATCGAGAGGGTCTTTGCCTGGATGCAGAACTACCGCCGATTGGTCACACGATGGGAATACCACGTCGAAAACTTCCTTGGTTTCGTGCAGCTTGGATGCCTTCTCATGCTGCTCAGACATTTATGAGATGGCTTCTAGGGACTAGGGACTAGGGAATAGGGACTAGGGACTAGGGACTAGGGAATAGGGAACAGGGAATAGGGACTAGGGAACAGGGAACATATGACAACGGTCAGCTAACAGCTTGAAAACGCACAGCGGGACGGTGAGTGTTCGGGGTTTCCAGGGCCCATAAGCTTACCCTTCGACAAGCTCAGGGCAGGCTGTCCAGGTGGATGTCTCCCTTGGTCGGCCACCTGCGGTAGGACAGTGTTCTTCGATCTTGATTTATGGGTGTTTATGGGTGTATATGTGGAGGTAAGGGCCGAATGTTTGAGACCAACGATATCCCGATCACACCCGAAATGCTTACGCTCATCGCCGAGATCGACGAGTTCAAGGGGGCATGGCGCGCACTGGGAACCCTTGCGCCCGAACGCCTGAGCGCCTTGCGCCGCGTGGCAACGATTGAGAGCATCGGCTCCTCCACGCGCATTGAGGGCAGCAAACTCACCGACCGGGATGTGGAGCGGCTGCTTGCCAACCTGGAGATCAAATCCTTCGCCACCCGCGATGAGCAGGAGGTTGCCGGGTACGCCGAAGTAATGGAGACGATCTTCCATGCGTGGGCAGAGATTCCGATCACGGAGAACCACATCAAGCAGCTCCACCGCGACCTTTTGCAATACAGCGAGAAGGACGACCGGCATCGCGGGGAGTACAAGACGCTGCCGAACAGTGTCGCCGCCTTTGGTGAAGACGGTCAGCAGATTGCCGTTGTCTTTGAAACTGCATCTCCCTTCGACACGCCCCGGCTGATGGCCGAACTTGTCGCCTGGTTACGGGAATCTCAGGATCTGAAGCGGCTGCATCCGCTTCTCGTCATCGCCATCTTTACAGTTGTGTTTCTTGAAATTCACCCATTCCAGGATGGAAACGGCCGCTTGAGCCGCGCACTCACCACACTGCTGCTGCTGAAGGCTGGGTATGCCTACGTGCCCTACAGTTCTTTGGAAGGCGTGATCGAGAACAGCAAAGAGGGCTATTACCTAGCTCTGCGCCAGACGCAGGGAACCATCCGCTCCGCTGCACCGAACTGGCAACCGTGGGTGATCTTCTTTCTGCGGGCATTACAGCAGCAGGAGCGGCGGTTGGCAATCAAGGTTGAACGCGAACGGCTGATGATCGCAGCGTTGCCTGAGTTGGACCTTCAGATTATCGAATCTGTCCGCCAACATGGCCGCGTCACCATGGCCGAGATGGTAATAGCTACAGGAATCAGCCGCAACACATTGAAGGACCATTTCCGCAGCCTGGTGGAGAAGAAACACCTTATCCGTCATGGAAGCGGCAAGGGTTCCTGGTATGCGTTGCCGTGACCGCCTGCGGGGACTGGCCGTCCAGGCGGACGCCTTCTGTTGGTAAGCCACATGAGCAGTGAGAATGGCTGATGAGATCGTGGTTTCCCACCCTTGAATCAAAAAGCGATTCAAGGATGGGGCACCCGGCATTTCTTTTAAGTGCCGGGAACATGGAAGAAACCCGGGCCTGAAGGACATGGTATTTATATTGGCTTTCTGCGGGGATTAAAACCCCCGCCTCCTTCCGGGAAAATCTTCCCTCAGGGGCTAAAGCCCATTTTTTACAGCATTTTACAGATGGTGTATAGTGCAACGTGGACCAGAAGGTCCACATTACAGCCGGCCGGGAGGCCGGCGCTACAATTTGCGGCATTTGCGGCAGTCAGGGTTAAAACCCTGACCTACCAGTCATGCCCTGATACAAGACTATTCGCTTATGGTGCGGCTGATGATGCTGCGGAAAAACTCAGAGTTTCGAGCGAGTTTAGCGAGAACGTCTCTCCGGGGCTAAAGCCCTCGTTATACTTGCTGGCATTATGCGGGGGTTAAAACCCCCGCCTCCCTCCGGGAAAATCTTCCCTCAGGGGCTATTGGCTCCTGCATAAACAGTGACCTTACGCCGTCCCTACAGGACTCCGCAACGAACATGTGGAATCCCTTTTCCCCACGCTGAAGCGCGGGGCTAACCAACACTGCGCCTCCGGCGCGTTCTTGCGTACATTACTTATGCAGTCCTCAATAAAGCCCTCCTGTTTTTGCTGACTTTATGCGCGGGTTGAAATTCACCCCAGCGAGCAAAGATCGCTTCCCTCACCCCAACGAGCAAAAATCGCTCATTGGGGACCCCGAGTCGCCGGGGACCCCGATAAACCCGCGACTCCCTCCGGAAAATCTTCCCTCAGGGCTAAAGCCCGGACATATTTTTGCTGCATTTTCGGCAGTCAGGGTTAAAACCCTGACCTACCAGTCGTGCCCTGACGCTTCTTGCGTCTCCGAATGAATTTTTCGGCAATTTTATGCGGGGGTTAAAACCCCCGCCTCCCTCCGGGAAAAGCTTCCCTCAGGGGCTAAAGCCCATTTTTTACAGCATTTTACAGATGGTGTATAGTGCGACGTGGACCAGGAGGTCCACATTACAGCCGGCCGGGAGGCCGGCGCTACAATTTGCGGCATTTGTGGCAGTCAGGGTTAAAACCCTGACCTACCAGTCATGCCCTGACGCTTCTTGCTCCGACCTTTGCAATTTTCCGCAAGCTGTAAAGTCGTGCCCGTTCAAAATGACGAAGGACAAAAGCAGGTCCTTCGACTTCGGTCGCCATGGCGACCTTCGCTCAGGATGACAATTTGTGGGTGAAGATTTGTTGCATCCCGGGTCTCAAAATCGAGACCTGGGGCACACATTCTAGATACAAGACCATAAATAATCGGATCTATCCCACCTTAGGCGCAAAAACAAAGACGCGCCGAAGGTGGGGCACCCATATTCGTAGGGCACGCACATTCGTGGGGCACCCATTTTGGCGGGACACTAAATTATTCGTTGGCGGTGGAGGCGACTTCGCGATGCCAGTCAGGGGATTTGAGGAGTTCGCGTGGGCGGGGTCCGTCGGCGGGGCTAACCAAGCCGTCGTTTTCCATCATGTCGATGAGGTGGGCGGCGCGGCCGTAGCCGATTCTGAGGCGGCGCTGTAGCAGCGAGGTGGAGGCCTTGCGAAATTCAAAGACCAGGCGGACGGCGTCGTCGTAAAGAGCATCATCTTCGCTGGAGTCGGGGTTGGAGCCGACCGCGCCGTCGCTCTCGTCCTTGGGCGATTCGAGGAAGCCCTCAACGTATTCGGCGTCTGCCTGCTGTTTCCAGAAATCGACGACCGCTGTGACTTCCTTTTCAGTGACCAAGGGCGCGTGCAGGCGCAGGAGGAGGCTGGTGCGCGGCTGCAGGAAGAGCATGTCGCCGCGGCCCAGCAGAGCCTCAGCGCCGTTGGCGTCGAGGATAGTGCGCGAATCAGCTTTGGAGGCCAGGCGGAAGCTGATGCGGGTGGAGATGTTGGCCTTGATGAGGCCGGTGATGACGTCCACGCTGGGGCGCTGCGTGGCGAGGATGAGATGGATGCCGGCGGCGCGAGATTTCTGCGCCAGGCGCTTGACGGAGTCCTCGACGTTGGCGCGGTCGAGCATCATCAGGTCGGCGAGCTCGTCGATGATGATGACGATGTAGGGGAGCGGCTGATCCTCCTCGAAGCCGGGCTCATCGGCGGCAAAGAGCGATGGTGTGGCGCTCTCGAAGAGCTTGTTGTACTGGTCGATGTGGCGCACTCTGCGCGCGGCGAGCAGCTTGAGGCGGCGATCCATTTCGCGGACGGCGTTGCGCAGGGCGTTGGCGGCCAGATTGGGCTCGGTGATGATGGGCGTGAAGAGATGGGGAATGCCCTCGTAGATGCCCAGCTCGACGCGCTTGGGATCGACGAGCATGAGGCGGACCTGCGCGGGCGTGGTGCGATAGAGCAGGCTCATGATCATGGCGTTGATGGCCACGGATTTGCCGCTGCCCGTGGAGCCGGCGATGAGCACGTGGGGCATCTCGGCCAGATCGGCGGTGCGGATGAGGCCGTTGATGTCTTTGCCCATGGCGATGGTGAGGCGCGATTTGGCCTTGCGGAAACTCTTCCGACTCGATGCAGTCGCGCAGGTGGATGGTCTCGCGGCGATGGTTGGGCACCTGAATGCCGACGGTGTTTTTGCCGGGCATGCGCTCGATGAGAATGCTTTCAGCGCGCATGGCGAGGCAAAGATCGTCGTCCAGGCCGGTGACGCGGCAGTACTTGATGCCAGCCTCGGGCTTGAACTCGTAGGTGGTGACCATGGGGCCGGGATTGATCTGGACGACCTGGCCGCGGACGCCGAACTCGGCGCATTTCTCCACCAGCACGCGGGCCTCATCGCGCAACTCGTCCTCGCGGACGGCCTGAGGACCGTCGCCGGAATTGAGCAGCGTGCTGGGCGGCAGCTTGAAGCCGCTGACGTTTTTGGGCGCGACGGCGGCGTGGCGCGGGCTGGCATCGGCGCGTTCGTGGATGGCGATCTCTTCCGCAGGTTGCGGCTCGGCGGCGGGAACAAAGACGGGACGGAGGGCGGGAGGCTCGAAGCGGCTGACCTCGATGCGCGCGTCTACATCGCGCGGAGTTACGGGCTCGGGTTGTACCGCCGCGGGCTGCGTGGTTGCCGCTTGCTCCGCAACCGGATAGCGGCTGCAAAGGCATTTCGACGGCGCGTTCCCAAACGCTGGGCCTGCGAATCGGAAGAAGGCCTGCATCTTCGTCTCCATCCGGCTGGAGCGGAACGCGTTTGATAGGCGGGAATGTCCTCGGGATCGGTCTCGACGGAGCGGCGGCGAAAGAGGCGGGCAAAGAGGCTGGGACGCCGGGTGAGCGACGCCTCTGCGTCCACCAGCGCGGCATCCGAGATGAATTGCGGAGAGTCGAGCTGCGAAACTGCCTCCGGTTCGCTCTCCCGCTCATGCCGGAGATCGCGCTCGGCGAGGCGCGCTTCCTTCGCTTCCGCGCGCTGCTCGCGCCAGTTGCGCCAGCGGTCGCGCAGGGAGACAAGATTGCGCCAGCGCGCCTGGATGAGTCTCGGCGATGGCGGAGAAGAAGACGGCCGAGGCAAAGCAGATTCCCGCGGCGGCCAGCACGCCGGCCACCAGCATGGCGCCCTGAAAATTCAAGTAGCGCACCAGCAGATCGGCCATGAGCAGGCCCGCAACGCCCGCGACGGGCCTTCCCTGCCAGAGCAATGCCAAGGCAAAAGCGCCAGAACGGCAGGCGTAAAGGCCAGAGCCAGCACGGCGCCCATCCAGCGCAGCCAGGCCAGGCCGCCGGGACGGGAACGCATCCAGGTCCATCCCAGGCCGCTCAGCCACAGAGGCAGGAAGAAGGCGGTCACTCCGAGAGATTGCAGCAGCAGGTCGCTGAGCGATGCGCCGAAGAGGCCGATCCAGTTGCGCACGGCGTTTGGCCCGGCAGCGCCAGAGGCGGTGTTCCACGAGGGGTCGGTGGCATGATAGGTGGCCAGCGCGAGCAGGACGAGCAGCGCAGACCAGCACCAGCACCAGCCCCAGAAAAATGTTCAGAGGCCGGTTGCGCGTCGGCGCTAAAACAATGCGAAGGGGCTTCATGGCAATGGCGCTCCGTCTCGATGGACCCTCTGGAAAGCTGCCGCGAGCAAGCTGGTTCAGCGGCAAATACTCCCAGAGCAATCTCTATTATCCGCGCCGGAAGAGCTGATTCTGTGCAAAAGAGGGCCGGGGGAACCACGAGCATCATCAGGAAGAAAGTTTCCAGTTACCTCTCGAAATCGTGCAGGAAATTTCAAGCCGGATTGCATTGCAGTTGAGTTATGGATTGAACAGGATATTTGCACGCAATTTGCATTCCTTTGACCGCCCTTTTACAGCTCCCGGCGGATACTGCTCAGGATGCAACAGACACAAGAGTACATTCCATTGAAGTTAGCCGTCGCTTCCACACCTTTGATGGAGCTAGCCTATCCCACACATTTACCGTCACCGCCTCAAGAGACGCTGGGGAAATACGAGGTAGGCCGCTACCGGCTGCGGCTGGCCGAGAGCGCCGAGGATCGCGATGCGGCCTGCCGCCTGCGCTTCAAAGTCTTCAACATCGAGCTGAGCGAGGGGTTGGCGGACTCCTACCAAACCGGGTTGGATACCGACCAGTTCGATCTCTTCTGCGAGCACCTGCTGGTGGAGGACAAGCTGGAGAGCAATCCGGCCCGGCGCGTGGTGGGCACCTACCGGATGCAGTCCGGCGCAACCGCCGCGCGCAACCTGGGCTACTACTCCGAGCAGGAGTTCGATTTTGCCCCCTATGAACCGCTGCGGGCGGACATTCTGGAACTGGGCCGCGCCTCCATCGATCGCGAGCATCGAACGCCCGAAGTGCTGACCTTGCTGTGGCGGGGCATCGCGCAGTATGCTAACGACATGGGACTGCGTTACCTGGTCGGCTGCTCATCGTTGACTTCGAAAGATCCGGCTGAGGGCTGGCAGGTATATCGCCAGCTTGAGCGCTACCGGGTTTCTCCGGAGTTCGAGACTGCGCCGACCGCCGCCTACGCCTGTCCCAGCGAGCAAGAGGGCGCACACGCACAGCCGTCGCCCTGCCAGCAAGACCCATCGATGCGAACTCCGCCCCCAGTCAGGCGCAAGGTCCCCAAACTGCTGAAAACCTATCTGGCCCTCGGCGCGCGCATCTGCGGACCGCCGGCCTGGGACCGGGAGTTCGGCACCATCGATTTCCTTACGCTGCTCGATCTGAAGTTGCTCTCGCCCTCGGCGCGCAATCGCTTCCTGGCTCCGCTGACAACATGATCTTTCGCACCATCCGGCGCGCTGTGGCGCTGGTGCTGGCTCTGGCCCTCTGCATCCTCCGTTTCTGGCTGATGCGTCTGCGCGGCCCCATTACGCTGAAGCGCCGCGCGCAGTGGGCCCAGCAAACCGCCCGGAGGATCCTGGCCGGCGTGGGCATTCGCTACCGCGTGGAAGGCACGCCGCCCACGCATGGGCTGGTCGTCTCCAACCATCTCAGCTATCTCGATGTTCTCATTCTCTCGGCGGCCATGCCCTGCTTCTTTGTCGCCAAGATGGAGATCGGCGGCTGGCCCATCTTCGGCAAGGCGGCGCGCATCGGCGGAACCATCTTCCTGGACCGCACCAGCATGGAGAGCGCCATGAGCGTAGCCGATCAGATGACCGAGCGGCTCAAGCAGCCGATTCCGGTGCTGCTATTTCCCGAGGGCACCAGCACCGACGGCAGCCAGGTGCTGCCCTTCCACTCCCGGCTGATTGACCCAGCCACCTCGACCGGAACGCAGATTACCACGGCCGCTGTCCGCTACGTGATCGAGGACGGCACCCCGGAGAAGGAGCTGTGCTGGTTTGGCGATGAGTCGTTCGCGACGCATCTGCTGAAGGTGCTGGGAGTTGCCGGCTTCTCCGCCATGGTGCGCTTTGGCCAGCCGCGCATCTATACCGACCGCCGCATCGCCGCCGACACTACCCATGCGGAGATTACCGGCTTGCGCGCGCGGCTATCGCGTTCTATCAACGAATAAACTCTTGCGGCGGAGAGTCCTAACCTCGCCGCGGATTCCAGCGTATGAAACAGAAGGCTTCGACGATCATTTGATCCTTTTCACGTGCAATGTTGGAGCCGCCGGAGGAGCCAAGGTCGAAAACGCGAGCAACATCCGCAGTTGCTTCGGGACGCACGACTTCGCACGTGTCCTGATGGACACGCCGTTGCATCTCTTTTTCAAGCGCGATCTTGGTCCGATCCGTCATAATAGCCCCATCGTAATACAAATCCGGGATTCCGGAATTATCTTCTTAGTTGAAGCTCACCCTCCAAGGTATTTCGTTCCCCAGAGCAGCAGCGCCGCGCCGAGAATAATCCGGTAAATCGCGAAGATGGTAAAGCCGTGCTTGCGCACCCAGTGCAGGAACCACTCCACCACGCCCAGGGCCACGATGAAGGAGACCACGAAGCCGATGAGGAGCACGATCCAGTTTTCAGTGGTCATGACTACGTGCGCCGCGACGCCGTGGCTGGGGTGAAGTTCCTTGAGGAGATCCCAAATGGTGGCGGCGATCATGGTGGGAATGGAGAGCAGAAAACTGAACTCGAGGGCCGAGGGGCGGTCGAGGCCGACGATCTGGCCGGCGGCGATGGTGGACATGGAGCGCGAGGTTCCGGGGAAGACGGCCGAGAGCGTCTGGCAGAGGCCGATCCAGATGGCCTGCAGAAGCGACATCTCTTCCACGTGGGTGGTGCGTGGCCACGCGGCGGGCCGCCCAGGCATCGATGATCCACATGACGATGCCGCCGATCAGCAGCGCCAGGGCGATCACGTTGAGGCTGCCCAGATTCTTCTCGCTCCACTTGTGCAGCAGCAGCGCGGGCGCGGAAGTGCAGGCAAAGGCGATGAGCGTGAACGAGATGGGATGGGTGAGCCAGTTGCGGTCGCCTTGTTCGCCCTTGGGGAAGGTGCGCAGGAAGCCATTGATGCGGCCCGCGAAGAGGAGGGCGAGCGCCAGAATCGCGCCCAACTGAATGACGATGGTGTACATCTTCCAGTAGGCGTCGTCGAGGGGAATCTTCATCAGCGCTTCGGTGATGCGCAGGTGCGCCGTCGAGCTGACCGGCAGAAACTCGGTCAGGCCTTCCACAATGCCCAGAATGATGGACTGAATGTAAACGTTCAAGAAGCCTCCGGTGCAATTCAAACTTTGAAAAACGTAATTTGTGAAGGGCTCAGTCTTTGGTGTTTGAGACAAAATCGCTTTGCCGCAAAAATCTTCCCACAAGGGCTAAACAGGCTGCGAAAAAGGTCCATTTTCTGGTAAAAAACCGAAAAGCCTACCGCAGGGGCTAAAGCCCATCCTTTCTTATCGAGCATTTGCGGCACGACTGAAGTCGTGCCCTGACGCTTCGTGCTCCACCATTTGTATTTTTTCACAAGCTGTAAAGCTCGACATTTTACTTCATCCGATGGCACTACTAAAGTCATGTCCCTTTCAAAACATCGACTCAAGAAGTGCTTCCTTATAGGTAGTTTCTCAGATTTGGCGGCGAATTCAAACTTCGGTGAGGATTTGGGCCAGCATCTGCGGCGCGACGTTGCCGCCGCTGACGATAGCCACGGCTTTGGTGTAACTCGGCAATTCCGCCGCATGGAAGAGCAGGGCTGCCGTGGCCACGGCTCCGCTGGGCTCGGGAATCAGGCGCGTGGCGGCGACAATGGCCCGCATGGCGGCACGAATCTCCGCCTCGGTGACGGTGATGACGCCGTCCACAAAGGCATGGATGTGGGCAAAGTTGCGCACGCCGACGCTTTGAGTACGCAGGCCATCGGCAATCGTCCGGCTGACAAGCTCGGCGGGCCAGGTTACGATCTTGCCAGTGCGGAAGCTTTCGGCAGTATCGCCGGCCAGCTCCGGCTCCACGCCGAAGACCTTTGCCTGGGGACGAAGCTGCTTGACCGCAGCCGCCACGCCGCTCAACAGTCCGCCACCGGAGACCGGCGAGAGCACCAGGTCCACGTCAGGGAGGGCTTCGACGATCTCCAGGCCGCAGGTGGCCTGGCCGGTGATGATCTGCTGGTCGTCGTAGGGCGGGACGACGACATAGCCGTGTTCGCGCACCAGCCGCTCGGCCATGGCCAGGCGCTCGCTGGAGGCGACGCCGACATCGACGACCTCCGCGCCCAGCGCCAGAGTGGCAGCGCGCTTGATGGCCGGCGCGTTGGAGGGCATGACGATGACGGCTTTCGCGCCGACTTCGCGGGCGACGTAGGCCACGGCCTGGGCGTGGTTGCCGCTGGAGTAGGTGATGACGCCGCGGCGAATCTCTTCGGGAGTGAGTTGCAGAATCTTGTTGGCCGCGCCGCGCATCTTGAAGGCGCCGATGGGCTGAAGGCTCTCGGCCTTGAGCCAGATTCGTTTGCCGGTTCCGTGGCCGGAGATGCCGGGAAAAGCGGCCTCGACCAGAGGGGTCTTGACGGCGATGTGCGCGATGCGGGCGGCCGCGGCGCGAATTTCGGCGATGGTGACGAGTGGGTCGGGCATGGTCTATGTATACCGGATGCGATCGTCTTCGTAATAGCTTTCTCGATTGTTGACCTCTGGCGGAAGAATGGGTAAATGCTCCGAACCAGCGGAGAATCTCACTGAAAACCTCTTCAGATCGCCTCACGTCAATTTCCCTGAGCCAGGGGCATAGAATGGCAAAACGTCACGCAAGAACTCACTTGCGTATTGCTCTGGCGAAATGTTCTCCCGATCAGCCAGAGCTTTCAGGCGGGCCTCGGTCTCTGCGTCGAGTTCGACCTGAATCGTCATGGCAACGCCTCCTGTGATTACATTATTCACTCAATTTGGTGAAAAATGGAAGGCTTGTTTGGATTTTTGACGCCCATATTCCCACGCTCTTAGGTTTCACAATCGAGACCTGGGATACCCGGCTCCGTATTCTGCCAGCGATGCAGATCAAATCTCTCAAGAACCGTTTACTGTGGTACATTTTAAGGGAGTAATGCTGAAGAAAGGATATTCCCAAAAACAGAATGAGCGTCTTTAAAATACTGTCTCGCTACACGCCCACATCCAAACCACAAACGCCATCATCAGCTCAGCCACAATCATCAAAAACTGATGATGAGGGAAGTCGCATTCGCAGAATCAACACAACATTAAAAGGACGTCTTCAAACATTCGAAGTGGATGACAAAGCTATCTATGTCGATCCGGCCACAATAGATTGCGGGTTTATATTGTTCCCGATACAAATATCCACGTTGGTCAACGTGAATATCGCACATCAAGCTCTTCTCACAAACAAGTCTGAACTGTGGAAGGAAGTAATGCGTATCAATCCGTCAGTGCCAATGCACTTTATTGTAACCAACGATACGATTGACCCAAAGTATGCTATCTTGGCACTCGACAAACTAGGCAAATACGATGGTCACAACGTAGGTATGGACATTATGCAGTGCCAGATGGCATCCCACACATTAGTAGATATTGTTGTCGGCTTTACTTGGCCGTCGTCAGACCAAAAAGTTTTTGTAGCTCCGCCCCAGATGATTCTTCCCAAGATTTAGAACGAAATGAATATCCAAATGAGGCATCTAAAGAAACAAAACTTGTAGGTTGTTGATATGTATTTAAGCCCATCTCTTTTCACTTTACCTTGATCGGCGTCAGATTTCCAGGATCACCGGCATGATCATTGGCCGGCGACCGGTGGTTTTCTGGATGAGGCGCTTGAGTTCGGCGCGGACCTTTTCCTTGACCATGCCGTAGTCGGCTTTCTCCTCGGCGGTGAGGCCGTCGAGGGTTTTGAGAACCGCTTCGCGGGCTTGCTCGGTGATGTCCGCGCCGCCGAAGCCGCGCATCACCACCTCGGGCTGCTGCTCCACCTTGCCGGTGCGCTTGTTGATGGCCAGCAAAGCGATCACGATGCCGTCCTCGGAGAGAATGCGGCGGTCGCGCAGGACCAGGTCCTCCACCACATCGCTGGAGGAGCCGGAGTCGATGAGGACGCGGCCGGTGGTGACTTTATCGACCTTGCGAACATCCTTCTTGTCCAGCTCCAGCACGTCGCCGTCTTCAAGCACAACGGCGTGCTCCACGGCGCCGGTCTCCATGGCGATGCGGGCGTGCTTGTGCAGGTTGCCGTAGTTGCCGTGAACGGGAATGAAGTACTTGGGGCGGACGAGATTGATGAGCAGGCGCATCTCCTCCTGCGAGCCGTGGCCGCTGACGTGAATCAGTCCGTTGGAGCCGTTGTCGTAGATGACGTTGGCGTCGCGGCGATAGAGGTGGTCAATCACACGAAAAATGCTCTTCTCGTTGCCGGGAATAATGCGCGAGCTGAGGACTACGGTGTCGCCCGGCTCGATGCGGGCGTGCTTGTGGTTGTCCACGGCGGCGCGGCTGAGGGCGCTCATGGGCTCGCCCTGCGTGCCGCTGATCAGTAGCATCAACTGCTCGGGAGGGTAGTCGCGCAACTGGCCGGGATTGATGATGAGCCCCTGGGGGACTTCGATGTGGCCCAGGTCCTGCGCGATCTCGGTGGACTCCATCATGGAGCGGCCGATGACGGCAACCTTGCGGCCATGCTGGCGGGCCAGATCGAGGGCGATGCGGATGCGGTAGATGGACGAGGAGAAGCAGGTGAAGAAGAGCTTCTTTTGGGTGCGCGAAAAAATCTCGTCGAGGCGGGGAATGACGGCCGATTCCGAAGGCGTATAACCGGAGCGGTCCACATTGGTCGAGTCCTGCAGCAGGGCGAGGACGCCGCGCTTGCCGTACTCGGCAAAGGTGTGCAGGTCAAAGAGATTGCCGTCCAGGGGCGCGAGGTCGATCTTGAAGTCGCCGGTGTGAATGATGATGCCCACCGGCGTTTCGATGGCCAGCGAAACGGCGTCCACCAGGGAGTGGGTCACGTGGATCGGCTCGATGGTGAAGGGGCCGATGGTGAATTTTTCGCGGGGCGTGATCTCGATCAGCGTGGTCTCGTCGAGCAACTGGTTTTCTTCCAGGTTGCCCTCGACGTAGGCCAGGGTGAACTCGGTGGCGTAGACGGGCACCTTGATCTCGTTCAAGATCCAGGCCAGGCCGCCGATGTGGTCCATGTGGCCGTGGGTGAGGATGATGGCGCGGACATGCGCCTTGTTTTCCACCAGGTAGGTAATGTCGGGAACCACAACATCCACGCCCAGCAACTCCGACTCGGGGAACATCAGCCCGGCGTCGATCACGATAATGTCGTCTTCCCAACGGAGCGCGAGGCAGTTCATGCCGAACTCGCCGAGTCCGCCCAGGGGAATGATTTTCAGTTTTTTAGTCTGCATCTGTCAGATTCGATGCTAACACTCGTTGGCTTGGGGAGGCTGGCTTGAACAGCGCGGCGGGACGGATTCGAGGCCTGAATCGGGATGGCTCGCGCGAGCCGGGAAAATTGCGGGCCAGCTACTTCGGTTCTTTCCACCCGGCCAGGATCGAATCGACTCCCGTGGCTTTGAGATGATCCACAAAATCCTTATCAGTGCCTTGCGTGTGCTTGAACAACCAGTCTTTAAGCTGATCCAGCACCTCGATATAATCGGCCGATTCAGTTGCGTACAGGAAGCGCGCCTGCAGCTTCAGAACCTGCTCCACCTTCAGTTCATGCTCCTTCTTGTGCGCTCGGTAGCGCCGCTGTAACCTGCTTCGGCAAGGAGTTTCTCTTCATGCGCAAAGTGGAGGCGGGAGAAGGCGACTAGCTCCTCAAAGATGTGTTTGAGCGCCCTGCTGTCGCGGCCGGCCATCATTCCTTCGTGCAGATCGTTGATCAGGATGGCCAGCTTTTTATGGTCGTTATCCAGCAACTTTACGCCCACACTCATTTCGCTTGTCCAGACAATAAAAGGCATACTCGATGGGCCTTTCCTGCCAAGTTCTTGTGCCCTGGGGGTCGGGCGCGAGGCATTTTTACCCGGCAGGTCACATACAAGCCAGTACATGTATTCAAAAAGATCGAGCAGATGACTGGCAAGCGGGGAAAAGAGGGGGAAGCAAAGTTGTCAATAATCAGGCCTGATGACATGACCAGGGAGTATGGCGGTCCACTACATCGTGCAAAGGCCACACTCCGGGAGCCGCCACCTGATTCGATAATACACTTTCAATGATAGTCGGCGCACGCCGGCCAGCTATGCCGGCCACGACCCTTGTATCACTCTGGGCCCAAGCGCCAGTCTTTCCCGTATAAGCTCTAACGGGCTTTGCCGCGTGACTAAGATTAAATCTGTATTTTTTGCATTGAGATAGGGCGCGTATTTCTGATCGGAGCTTTGAATGTGATCGAAGAGCCAACCCTTGAGCAGGTTCATGATCTCCACCAGGCCGGCTAATTCCGTTTCGCGCTTAAATCGCGCCCGCAGATCCCTGACCTGGATCATCAGCATGTCATGCTGCCGTGCGTGAATCAAGGCGTCGGGGTATCTGAATTCGGCAAAGAGCTGCTCTTCATGGGTAAAGTGGGCGCGGATTTGCCCGGCCAAAGTATCAAAGTCGCGTACGAGCATTTGCTTGGCGCGGCCAGTCACAACACCGATATACAGATCGTTGGTCAAAATCGCCAATCTCTTATGGTCGTTGTCCAGCAGCTTCACATCCACGCGCATTTGTTCCGTCCAGGTGATGAACGGCAATTGCAGCAGGTTATTTACGGATTCAATCCTGTATCCAGGCTTGAATTGAGTGTTGAACATGGGGAAGTCCTCACTTATCAGCAAAGCTGGTTGTTTCAAGCATTCATGCAGCCCGGCATAAGCCAGGGGCTGTTGATAGGCAGCAAAGTTGTCGCTTACTGGGCGCGCCCTGATCCCATGGATCAAGGCGCGCCCGGTGGTTGGGGAGCCGCATTCGTACAATCCGTGAAGGGAGGGCAAGCTTTAAAAACAGGGCCAGATACCAGGTGGAATCGGTTGTTTTCATTCCCTCTCTATAAGGACTTCTTTCCGGCCCTCCACTTGAGACGGCGGGAATCAGAAGAAAAATGCCTCAAATATATATTGCGTGGAAACGGCCGGCTGCGGGCCTCGGTCAGAAGGTGGAAGAAAAGAAAGGAAAATGATAGACTTACTGCAGAATTCCCCCCTTGATTCGTCCCCATTGGGTCGACATGAACTAGGTTGAAGGCGACAGGAACGGCAAGATCCTTCAATGCTGCTTGGCGTAAAACGCGCCAATCTTCGCTGAGAACGACAGGTTATGTTGTGGTTCATAGCTTTTGGGCCTGATCCCTTTATCCCTTTATACCTTTCAAGCCCAATCCATCCTGTCAACGTCGCGCCGTGCGCACGGAGGCGGTTTTGCAGCCAGCCAAGGGTGAAATCACGTTGCTGTTGGCGAAGTGGAAGGACGGCGAGCCTTCGGCCTTCGAGGAGCTGATGCCGCTGGTCTACTCCCACCTGCGGGAGGTGGCTGCGTCCTATATTCGCCGGGAGCGGAATCCCGACATCATGCAGGCGACGGTGCTGGTCCACGAGCTGTATCTGCGCCTGCTGAACCAGAGGAAGGCGGGGTGGGAAGATCGCCGGCACTTCTACACCTTCGCGGCCAAGGTGATGCGCATGATCCTGATTGATCACGCGCGCGAAAGCCAGGCGCAAAGGCGGGGCGGCGGCTGCGAACGCGTCCCTCTTTGCGACGACCTGGCCTGGGTCAATATCGACAGCCCGGAGCTGCTGGACCTGAACCGCGCGCTGGACGAGTTGGGCAAGCTGGATGCCGATAAGGTGCAACTGGTCGAGCTGCGCTACTTTCTCGGCTGCACGGCCGAGGAGACGGCGGAGCTGATGCAGATCTCCAAATCCACCGTGGATCGCGAGCTGAGGTTCATCAAAAGCTGGCTCTTCCGGCGCATCCACCCCGATATCATCGGGAAAGCAGACGGGCAGTGACTCATTTTGTCTCCGCTTTCCGCAATCTTACTTAAGCCATATACGGGGTTTTCGCATCCATGGCCGAAACGACGAACGACTTTCTGCGGGTTGAGGCGATTTTCCACGAGGCGCTGGCGGCTCCCGCGGAAGCGCGGGCGGGAGTCATCGAGAACCTGTGCAAAGGGAACCGGGAGCTGGCCGCCGAGGCGCGTTCTCTGCTTGAAGCTTACGAGGCGCAAGAGCGCCAGGCGGCCGCCAGCCGGGTAGAACCGGGAACCGGCCGGGAAGCGCAGGCCGAATCCCGGCAGATCGGCCCCTACCTGCTGGATCGCCTTTTGGGACGCGGCGGCATGGGCGCCGTGTACCTGGCGCATCGCGTGGACGGCCAATTCGAGCAACAGGTGGCCGTCAAACTCATTGACTTGCCCCTGGCGACAGAGATTTTCCAGAAGAGATTTCGCCAGGAACGGCAGATACTTGCCGGACTACAACACCCTTATATTGCCCGGCTGATGGATGGCGGCGTTACCGCCGGCGGCGAGTTGTATCTGGCGATGGAGTATGTGAATGGAACGCCCATTCATCGTTACTGCGAGGAGCATAACCTGACCGTGGCGCAACGGCTTGAGTTGTTTGTGCGCGTTTGCGAGGCGGTTCAGTTTGCACACCAGAACCTGATTGTTCATCGCGACCTGAAGCCGGACAACATTTTGGTGCTGGAAGACGGAACGCCCCGGCTGCTGGACTTTGGAACCGCCAAGCTGCTCTCTCCGTCTGACGCCCCGGCGGGCAGCGAGCCGACCCGCGAGGGATACCACGCCTATACTCCGCAGTATGCCAGCCCGGAGCAGGTGCTGGGCAGTCCTGTCACCACGGCTTCCGACACATACTCGCTGGGCGTTTTGTTGTATCTGTTGCTGACCGGGACGCGGCCCTACGAATTAAAGGAACTCACTACCGGCGAGATGCTGCGCGTTATCTGCGAGCAGGCTCCGCTCAAACCATCCGAGGCAGCCAGCTCCGGCAAACGGCTGGACGCTGACCTGGAAGCGATTCTCGAAAAGGCCTTGCGCAAGGAAGCCAAGGATCGCTATCTGACTGCCGAGCAGTTCGCCGGCGACATTCGCGCATTTCTTGCGGGACAGCCGGTGGGAGCGCGGCAAGGCACGCTGCGCTATCTGGCCTGCAGGTTTGTCCACCGCCATAAGCTCGCGCTGGCGAGCGCGGCGCTTCTGCTGGTGACGTTGTTGGCGGGCCTGGTGGGCGTGCTGTGGCAGGCCAAAGTGGCCAACCAGGAGCGGCGCAAAGCGGAGGCGCGCTCAGCAGATCTGCGGCAACTGAGCAACAGTCTGCTGTCAGAGCTGGATGAAGCCATCAAAGAGCTACCCGGATCCACCGGCGCGCAGAAGCTGCTGGTTACGCGCGTGCTGGAGCACTTGGACCGCATGGCCAAAGACGCGCAGGGCGACCGGCAATCACAATTGGACCTGGTGGACGCTTACACCCGGCTGGGAAACATCCAGGGCAACCTCTATTATCAAAATCTGGGAGATCGATCGGGCGCGCTTGTCAGTCTTGATAAGGCGTTAGCCCTGGCCGCGCCGCTAGCGCGCGCTGGTTCCATGGACCAACAGGCGCTCAGGGCGCTGGCGCTGGCGCAGGTCTCGCACAGCGAGGTTTTCTTTGGGCCGGGAAGCACTCAACAGGCCATCGCTCCCATGCGGAAGCTGTGCAAACTTACGACCGCCTGACGGCGCTTCCCGAAGTCACGCCGACAGAACTCTGCGAGGCGGCCAGCGCCTACGGAGTGTTGGGCGATGGGCTGGTGCAGGCCGGCGCCTCCGGCCTGGCGGACAACTCCGCCGCGCTGAAGGCCTATCGCAAGGTCAGTGCGCTGAATGAGCGCGCCCTGATTCTTGATCCCCACTTAATACGCGCCAAGCGCGGCCTCTCGATTGTTCAGTGGAAGATCGGCAAGGTCGAATTGGAAACCGATCCGGCTTTGGCGCTCAAGGACTTTCAGGCCGGCTTGGAGCGCATCGAAACCCTGACCCAGGCTGAACAGGAGAGCCTGCACGCCGTGCGCTTGCGCAGCATGCTTCTGCTCGATGAGGCCAATGCCCTGGTGGAGTTAGGCGAATACTCCGAAGCAAACAGCGCTACGCGGAAGTATTGCAGAAGTTTCAGAGCATCTCAAAAGCGGACCCGCAGGATATGCGCTCACTGGGAGACCTGGAAATTGTTCTGAACCGGCAGGCTCTTGGTTTCGAGTACGCCGCCGACCCCGCCCAGGCTGCCGCGGGCAGCGACCGGCGGAAGAACCTGGCCGAGGCGGAGAGACTCTGGATTCAGACCAACGCGGTGATCGACAATGCGATCAAACATCATCCAACCGATGAGGACTGGCTGGAGACCCAGGCGGACGCCAGGTGCATTTGGGCACGATTCAGTCGATTCTCCATGGCGCTGGAGGCGGGGGATCGATGGCGAGAAGTGGCGTGGCAGGCCTGAAGGATCTGACCGGCAAGACCGGTGTATCTTCGGTATTTCTCGATATGGCGGCGAGCGATCTGTTGATGGTTGAGCCGGCATCGCTGCGCGATCCGAAATTTGCCGTTGCCTGCGCCGAGCGCGCCGTTGCGCTGAGCCACCGGCAGATACCCTCAATGCTGCTGACGCTGGCCCAGGCCTATCGCGCCTCCGGCCAGGCGGAGAAGAGCCGGGAGACGGCTCAAGAAGGGCTGGCGCTTTTACCAGCGCCGCAGCCGGGAAGCGTGAAGCCGCGCATCCGCAAGCTGCTGGAAGCGCAGGCAGAGATGAGTAATTAGAGCGGTTCTCCAATTCACGTGCTCCAGCAAGCCCGGTGAAAGGTGGCTTTTTCTTGAGGAAAAAGCCACTCAGCGTCATGCTTCCAGAGTATAGCTATTGGAGAACCGCTCTAGCGCAGCAGGTCTTCCAGCGCGGTGCTCAGGTCGGTCTTGTCGTCGCGATACTTTACGATCACCGGGGCGTAGAGGCTCAGGCCCCACTCCTGGCCTTTTCCCTTGCTGACGGCGCGGGAGCCGGGGACGACCACCGCATTCTCGGGGATGATGAGCGGCAGCTCCTCGCTGGCGCGCAGGATTTCATCTTTAACCAGATCGAAGACCGGGGTTCCGCGGGTGAGGATGGTTCCGGCGGCCAGCACCGCGCCCTGGCGCACGATGCAGCCCTCGTAGACGCCGCGAGTTGCCGCCCACCAGCACGTCGTCCTCGATGATGACGGGGTTGGCGTTGACCGGCTCCAGCACTCCGCCGATCTGCGCGGCGGCGCTGAGATGGACGCGCTTGCCGATCTGGGCGCAGGAGCCGACCAGGGCATGCGAATCGATCATTGTGCCCTCGTCCACCCAAGCCCCGGCGTTGATGTACATGGGCGGCATGCAGACTACGCTGCGGGCCACGAATGCCCCGGAGCGCACCGCGGAGCCGCCGGGAACCACGCGCACGCCGTCGCCCGAGCCAAATTGGCGCACCGGAAATGTGCTCTTGTCCACGAACGAGAGGCTCGCGGCGGGAAACTCCTTCAGTACGCCCAGTCGAAAGCCCAGCAGTATGCCCCGCTTGACCCAGGCGTTCACGCGCCAGCCGGAGGGCTCGCCGGCGTCGGGCGAGGCGGCGCGCACCTCGCCGCTTTCCAGAGCCGCCCGCAGCACCAGAAACGCCCTCATGGCGGAGTCGTCCCCGATGGCGCCGGGGCCCGCGGCAAAGTGGCGCTCAATCGCGTTCTGCAGTTGGGACAAGAGTCATTGCATTTTGAGTCTATCAAGAGACAGGGATGAGAGATGAGCGAAGCAGAGGGGCGGCCTGCCATGCAGACCTGCGCGACGTTGCTTTCGAGTCTAAGCTGCGGCCATGGGAGGCAGTCTTGGCGCGGGCATGCCCGTTCAGGCGGACCGGTTGCAACCGGAAGGAGTTCTTTCCCTCCGGAATCATGGCCAGCGGGATGGGCGCTCGATCCGGCTTTGTATGCATATGCCGGGCTTCAAGCCAGGCGCACAGCCGGGGGTCGAAGATCTCCGGCTCGCCTCGCCAGAAATTGGGCTTCAGGCCGCACTGAATCTGGAGATGATCCAACTGCAACTCGATGCTGGAAATGTTTTTAGGAAAATAGCGCCGGACATTGCTTGCGCCCACATGCAGCCCGGTAACGCCGAGTCCTTTGCTTTGTGTCTTGACGACCATATATGCCTGCCGTTCAACGCTGGATGAGGTCAGTCTAGGGAGTTATGGCAGGAAAAACCGGCAGGGATTCGGGAAAACCATTGCTTTGAATTCCATGTTTGCAACCGGCTGGCCAGTTAGCCATTTTGGGAAGGCAATCGAGGTATATTTTGCTGCCGGACTCATGTATTTTTGCCCCCGCATGGATCAGAAAATGCCCGGCGGAGCCGAGACAAAAGGCAAGCACCCCACGCCATCTCTCAGGGCACTGTTTTTTCGGGCGCTGCGGGCGGCGTAGCACGCGGAGCCGCGGGCTGGGGCTGTGCCGGAATGGCCTGCAGGTTGGGGGTCTCGCCAATGGGCAGCGTGGCCGCTCCCCGCCTGACGCGCACATCCACCTTCGGTCCGGACAGGTCAAAGGAAAGGACCGGCTCAACGGCATACGCTACGGTTGAAACCATCCACCAGAAAATAATAGTTGCAAACCACGGCGCATATCATCTATTGTACGAAGTAGGCCGCCTGCGTAATATTTTGCGGCAGTGATAGTTTTCCCCTCTGCGGACTTTGCATAAGCGGAATAGCGCATAGCATGATTCAACCCGGCCCTACGAGGCCGCTTAATCCGGTACACTGAAAGCTGAATAGCTTCAATCAGAGGAATTAGCTAGAGTATTTCTCGAATCCAAAAGCGACGGAAGAAATATAAACAAAGCAAATCCTCTGTAACCAGCATTGATTTTTAAAACTAGGGCTGCTCCCTTTTTCTCCCTGCGCGTCCAAACTCCGGAATCAGGCCATGATGCCTGCCGGAGACACGGCGTGCCGGCAGGCGCGGGGAGCGGCATAAGGAGAAGAAAAATGAAATCTTCAAAAGCTGACCCAAACAGCGTAGATGTGAACAACATGAGCATTCCAGACGCGGAAGAGATGATTGAAGAAGCCCTGAACGATCTGTCGTTCAGCTCAGACCCCGGCCTGGCGCTATCCCTGCATTTTCTGGCGCCGGCGGGCTACCAGGCGATTGTGGAGCTATGCGGGGAAAACGGCCGCAGCAAGCGCCGCAATGCCATGGCAAACACATGGACCCCGGAAGAAGACGAAGTGCGCATCTACTTTGAGCGCATCGACGACACCGAGGCCCCGCCGCGCCCGGCGCGGGCATCGCGCCCCTTTGCCGAGCAAGCCTTCGATGAGGACGAAGACGGGCAGGAAGCAGTGATTCCTGCCGATATCGACGCCCGCGTGAAAGAGCTGTGCGCCGCGCTGGCCGAGGCCGAGCGAGGAGGCCACGCCTTCATCGCCCTCAAGTGGTTCCGCGATTCCTTTTTGCCGCGCAAGGCCTACCGCTGGAATCAGCATCCGGAGTCGCGCCAGGCCGTCCTGGCAGAGGCCATCCAGCGGGGCGTCGTGGTCACCAGCAAGATCGCCAACCCCAAGACGCCGGCCTATCCCACCACCACCATTCGCCTTAACCGCGTCGAGGCGGGAATGCCCGAGGAAGCGCAGCGCTTCCATCCGGTTACCGCGCATGGCGACTCCATTGCCGAGGCTATCGAGGAAGAACGGGGGAACCTGTGAGCTGCTACTTTCTGGAGTCTACGGCCTTCGCCAAGCTGTTTGTGCAGGAGCAGGGCACCGAAGCCCTGATCAAACTGATGGAGGCCGTCGAGGATAACCGCAAGCTGATCTCGGCCTCCACGCCTCTGGAGGTTTACGCCGCCATTCGCCGCCGCGAGCGCTCCGGCGCCCTTACCCCGGAGGACGCCACGGCCGCGCTCGACAGCCTGCGCATGGAGGCCGCGCGCATGGTCCAGGAGCCGCTCAACCCGGCGGTCCTCGAGGCCGCGCGCCAGCTCCTCGACCGCACCACCCTGCGCTGGCCCGACACCCTGCAACTGGCCGCCGCCATCGTCGCCCGCGATATGTTCCAGGAGACCGAGATTATCTTCGTCTCCGCCTCGCCGCAGTTGCTGGAAGCGGCCAAAAGCGAAGGCTTCCACACCATCGACCCGGCCAAGGAAGCAGCAGAGACGGTCAAGGAAGCGGAGTAGGCGGCTGTGGGCCGATGACCTCATCCATTGCACGGTGCGGACGTCGAACAGCCGCAAAAGGGCTTACGATAAAGGTGAGGGGAAGAAATCAGCAACCCCAGGGAGGATGGCATGATTACCGTCCAATTGAACTTACCCGATCAACTGGCTCGGGAAGCGCAACTTGCCGGTCTTTTATCGCCCGAGTTGCTGGAAAAGTGGCTACTGGAACAGCTTAAAGCGAAGCGTGCCAACCAGTTGTTTTCCGCCATGGATCGCATGAGCGCCGTGGATGATCCAGCCGTTCTGTCCCCGGAAGAGGTTGCCGCGGAGATCGCCGCCATGCGCGCGGAAAGACGCGCGAATAGATATTGCCTTGATGTAGAATCTGGTTATGGAACTAAGCCGGTACGTTGACGAATCAACATTAGTGGCATTGCAACGGCTGTTTCCCAGCGTGGCATTTGAACCAATAATTGAACATCTACCAGATTCACCAGAACTCTCTGTTCATGTCAACTTACCTGCTCCGATAGGCGCGGAGTACTCATTCAAGCTATGGTTCCGACCAGAAAAGCAAATCCATGCAGCATTGATTGATGCTGACTCGCCGCAACTGTACTTCTTGTACAGGCCATTTGAGGAGGCAGAGTTTAAGAATTCTGCTGAGAAACTGAATATTGCCTTCCTAGAAACTCTAGAAACACTTGTCTTACATGAAACCAGAATCATACAAAAGACAGGTCTTCTGTCCCATTCGTTCCGCTGTGAATATAAAACCAATAACGGATGGAAACGAGTTTATGCCACGTCATGTTTACGAATTAGTTGCTTCAAGACGCCGCGAATTGAGGATAGAAAGCATACTTATCACTCTCCTGCACTCGTGTTAAGTAATGGCTAGACATCTTGGACTACATTTCAATTGTCTTGAATCACGGGTTATTTGGAAACTATGCGTTAGATTATTCCTCGTTTTGCAAAATATCGGTTTCGTTTACTCCCACCGATACAAATTCGCCTGCTCAAACTCCGCGCGCAACTCCGGCGTGCGCAGGTTTTCGCGCAGGTGGCAATGCGCTATACGTGCGCGTGAACCGCATCCTTGCAAACCTCTGCCAGCCGGCCGATGCCTGCCCGAATCTTTTCCGGCGAGGCATTGGAGAAGTTCAGGCGCATGAATCGCTGACCGCTGGCATCGGGGAAGAAATCCTGCCCCGGCACAAAGATCACCTTGCGTAAAAGCGCTGCGCGCAGCAGCTCGTTGGTGTCTACGCCCTCGGGACAGGTTACCCAGAGGAACATCCCTCCCTCCGGATGCGTCCACTTGAATCCCGCAGGCATGGTTTCCCGCAGAGTCGCATCCATGATTGAGTAGCGTTCCCCGTAGGCGCGCCGGATGCGCTCAACGTGAGCGTCGCTGTCGAAGTCCGAAAGGTAGCGATGAACGATGCGCTGGTCCAGGCTCGACGTATGCAGATCGGCCGCCTGCTTGACAATGGTCAGTTTGCGGCGAATCTCATCATTCGCTACCAACCAGCCAACCCTGAGTCCGGGCGCGATGGTCTTTGAAACGGTGCTGAGGTAGATGACGATGCCTTCTTTATCCATCGACTTGATCGGAGGAATGGTTTTCCCCGCGTAACGCAGAGCCCCGTAAGGATCGTCCTCCACTACCGTGAGCCCATAGCGAGTTGCAATGGAATAGAGCGTTTGGCGGCGTTCCGCGGTGAGCGTGACGCCCGTGGGATTCTGAAAATTCGGAATCGTGTACAGGAACCTGGGCTTCTCGCGCTCAATCAATTCCGGCAGCGCTTCCGGAATCAGGCCCTGCTCATCGGTAGGCGCCGCGGCAAATCGAGCTTCGAATATCTGAAATGCCTGAATGGCCGCCAGGTACGTCGGGTTCTCGGTGAGTACACACTCCCCCTTATCCAGGAAAATCTTCCCCATCAGATCAAGCGCCTGTTGCGAGCCGGTTGTAATGAGAATATCCTCGGCGCAACAATCAATTCCCCGCTTGCGGGATTCGGCAGCCAGGCTCTCCCGCAGCGGGGCAAAGCCCTCGCTGGCGCTGTATTGCAGAGCGGACGCGCCGGTCTCATGCAGGACGCGCTCGGTGGCGCGGAGTATATCTTCCACGGGAAAAAGTTCCGGCGCGGGAAGACCGCCGGCAAACGAGATGATCTCCGGTTGTTCGGTGACTTTGAGAATCTCGCGGATAGACGAGGTGCGAACACTTTCCATCCTGCGCGCGAACCTGATTGTCATGTTTTCCCCCAGTCGGCTCCAAATCGGCACTCCCGGCTACTCTACGCCGAAAATGTTGAATAACCCAGTTTAACAAATTGATCGAGAGCTTGATTTAGCGGCGATTTTTCCGCTTGGCATCGACTTTAGGCCAGTACTGAAACTCATTGGCGTACAGTTCGCCGTCGAGATCGACCACTCGCTGCTGCATCTTTCCTTGTGCGTCTCGAATCGCACCGTTGTATATAACGGGTCCAATCTCTTCCAGCAAGAAGTTGAGCAGCAGGCCTGCCGGCAGGTCGCCGATCGGCTCCGTCATGTTTTCTTCAAAGTAGCGCTGAATCGATTTGATCGCATCCACGCGAGCCTGTTTGGAGATTTCAATCGCATTCATTTGGCTGACTCCATCCAGAGCGTTACTCCCGCCGAAATTTATTTGCCTGCTCGAACTCATCGCGCAACTCCGGCGTGCGCAGGTTTTCGCGCAAATGAGCGAGCCGCTGCTCGAATGCCAGCAACACCGCATGAACGGATTCGGTGTTGGTGAGGGCGATGTCGCGCCACATGGAGTAAGGGCTGGCGCCGAGGCGCGTCATCTCTCGCAGGGCGCGCCCGCCCACGTCTTTCAGCTCGGGCGCGTCGCCCACCTCTTCTTCCAGCAGAGCGCTCATTGCCGTGGCCACAAACTGCGGCAGGTGGCTGACCCATGCCACTAACTCATCGTGCCGAGCGGGGTCGAGATCGAGAGTCTTCGATCCCATTGCCGCGACCCACTCCCGCCAGCCCTTCACCAACTCAGTGGAATGGGGCGAGCGCTGCCAGGTCGGATCATCGGTGAAAAGCCAGACTGCTCCGCGAAAAAGATTCGCGTCGCCCAGCGCCGCGCCTCCGCGCTCTTTGCCCGCCATGGGATGACCGGGTAAAAATGCCGCGCGCGCCGGTGTGTTGAAGAGGCGGCCGGCGGCGGCGGCGATCTGCGCCTTGGTGCTGCCCACGTCGGTGACCAGGTGCTCGGAGCCGAGTACTCCAGCCAGCTTCTCCATATAATCGAGCGTCGCGTAGATGGGCATGGCCAGCACGACCACTTGGCTCTCTCGCGCCATCTGCAACGGATCGGCGGCAACAGAATCGATTGCGCCCATCGCGAGCGCGGCCTGCGCGCCTTCCGGGCTGCGATTCCAGCCCACAATCGAGCCATGAAAGGCCGCCGCGCGCAAGGCGAGGCCCACCGACGTGCCCAGCAACCCCGTGCCCAGAATGGAAATGCGCTCGATCATGGTTTCATACCTCGCACCGCCATCTTACAGGCTCCTTCCCACCGCCGTGGCAATCAACCGCAACTGGCCCATCAACTCGTCGAACTGCTCCAGGTACAAAGTCTGCGCGGCGTCGGAGGCGGCTTTGTCGGCGTTGGGGTGCACCTCGACCAGAATCGCGTCCGCTCCTGCGGCCACTGCGGCCCGCGCCATGGGAGCCACCATGTCTCGGCGGCCCGTGCCATGCGATGGGTCGGCGGCGATGGGCAGATGCGAGAGCTTGTGAATCACCGGAATCGCGGAGATGTCCATGGTGTTGCGCGTGGCGGTTTCGTAGGTGCGGATGCCGCGCTCACACAAAATCACATCGTAGTTGCCGCCAGCCATGATGTACTCCGCCGACAACAGCAGCTCTTCGAGTGTCGCCGAGATGCCGCGCTTGAGCAGTACCGGTTTGCGCATCTGGCCCAGCTCGCGCAGCAGGTTGAAGTTCTGCATGTTGCGCGCGCCCACCTGGAAGAGGTCCACATAAGACAGCATCTCCTCGATCTGCGAGATCTCCATCACCTCGCTGACCGTGAGCAGGCCGTGCGCCCGTGCGGCCTCGTGCATCACTTGCAGTCCCGGAATGCCCATGCCCTGAAAGGCGTAGGGCGAGCTGCGCGGCTTGAAGGCGCCGCCACGCAAGAAACTCGCGCCAATGGCCTTGACGCGCGCGGCGGTCAAGAACATCTGATCTCGATTTTCGATAGAGCACGGCCCGGCCATCACGGCTACCTTTGCGCCGCCCACCGTGGTACCGTTATCGAATTCTATGACCGAGCCCTCCGGACGAAAGGCGCGCCCGGCCAGCTTGTACGGCGAGCTGATGCGCAGCACGTTGAGCACGCCCGGCAGCACTTCAAATTTGCTCAGGTCAATATTGGCGGTGGGCCCGACGCCGGCCAGGATGGTCTGCATGGCGCCGGTGGTGCGATGCACGCTTACCCCGGCTTCCTCCATCACTTCGATGACGGCATCGATTTGTTCTTCAGTCGCTCTTTCCTGCATGGATACGATCATGGCTTGTTCCCTATCTCGGTCGCGTTGATTTCAGCTCCGGCGCTCTGGCCCGAGGCAGCGGCGCGGGCATTTCTCTCTGAGGCCAACTCGTTCCTCTGCAAGGCCCGCATCACGTCGATGATGCGCTCGTAGATGTGCGTCAGCTCGATGTCCGGCAAAGGACCCTTGTTGGCCGCGCGCACATTGGCGTAAACCACCTTTTCGCGCGCCGGCTCGTAGACCGGCAGCGAAGTGGAAGCCTTCAGGTGGCCCACCAACTGCGCGGCGCGGGCCCGCTCGCTCAGCAGTTCCACCAGCTGGCGGTCCAGAATATCAATTTTGTCTCGCAGTTCTTCCAGCGTCATTTCATCCTCGTGTTGAAAAGCTAGCTGTCAGCTTCCAGCTTCTAGCTGATCTTGCGCCGGTTAGCTCCCTGCTGTTTACAACGGACTATAGTTGTGCAAAAAAACTAGAAGCTAAAGGCTAGAAGCTAGAGGCTCGCACTTCTTACCGGGCCATCGCCGCTTGCGGCAGGCGAAGACCCTTGATAAATCGAGAAACCGCGGCCGGCGCCATCTCCGGAGTTGATTTCTCGATTAACTCCACAATCGCGCTGCCAATCACCGCCGCATCGGCAAACCCGGCCACCTGGGCAACGTGTTCCGCGTTGCTGATGCCAAAGCCGACGGCCACAGGCAGCCGGGTGTATCGCCGGATGCGTTCGACCAGAGCGGCTGCGTCGGAGGTCAGGCTCTGCTGCGTGCCGGTAATGCCCACGCGGGAGATGGCGTACACGAAACCTTTGGAGTGCGTCGCTATGGCTTCCAGCCGTTCGTCGGGACTAGTGGGCGCGGCCAGAAAAATCGGCGCCAGCCCCACGCGGGCCATCTCGCCGAGATACTCGCCCGCCTCCTCGACAATCAGGTCAGTCACCAGCACGCCGTCCACTCCGGCGGCGGCCGCGGCGTCGGCGAATGGATGCAGGCCGTAGCGCAGAATCGGGTTCAGATAGCTGAAAATCACGAGGCCCGCCGCGGGCCGCGCCTCGCGAATCTCGCCCGCCAGCTTGAGCACGTCCTTGAGTCGCGTTCCACGAGCCAGGGAGCGCTCGCTGGCTCGCTGAATCACCGGCCCGTCGGCCAGCGGATCGCTGAAGGGCACGCCCAGCTCGATTACATCCGCGCCCGCGTCGATGGCCGCAATCGCAATCTCGCGTGTGGCATCGAGCGTTGGGTCTCCGACCGTCAAGTAAATCACCAATCCGGGTTTGTGATCGAAACGTATCGCCATCGAAGTCTTCGTAAAATCCTAACTTGAAATGCTGATCTGATCTGGTAGTTCGACTATCGGTTCTTTGTTCTTTCGAAGAAACCAAGTTGCGCGGATAGAGTTCACATAGCATATTACAAATGCGGCGGCAATAATCCAGCCAATAATATTTGGTTTACCCCTGGCACTGTTAAAGAGTTGATCAACTTTTTCGATTAAGAAAACGACAAGACCAATTACTGACCACGACAGGGATAAACGGTAAATTCTCCATGCCACAACAAAAAAAATGGCCGCATCTAGAAGATTATATGGGTTGAATCCTCCTAGGGAAAGAACACTGAAGATCACAGTAACGATGCAAGAAAAAGCGGCAGCCAGAACGCCTTGGCGTGTAACCTGAATCGCTGATTCTCGACTGTTGATTTCAGGTATGAGTTCCCAAAACGCACTTTTACTCATCTTCCTCTCCCCTTCATCAGCATCAATCGTCACGCCCCCTGAATCTTCAACTCCCGCGCCAAAATTCCCATGTCCTTGTCGCCGCGTCCAGAGAGGTTCACCACCAGTATGTCACGAGAATCCATTGTGGGCGCAATGCGCAACGCCTCGGCCACGGCGTGCGCGCTTTCGAGAGCCGGCAGGATGCCCTCGGTCCGCGCCAGCCGCACCACCGCATCCAGCGCAGCCGCGTCATCCCGCGCAACATACTCGGCGCGCCCCGTGTCGTGCAGCATGGCGTGCTCCGGGCCAATGGAGGCATAGTCGAGGCCCGCGGAAACCGAGTGCGTCAACGCGATCTGGCCGTTTTCATCCTGCAAGACGTAGGAATACGTCCCCTGCAAAACCCCCGGCGCTCCTCCGCTGAAGCGCATCGCATGATCGCCCAGCGCCGTGCCGCGCCCGCCAGCTTCCACGCCGATCAGCCGGACTTGAGAGTCGGCAAGAAATTCATAAAACGCGCCGATCGCATTTGATCCGCCGCCCACGCAGGCGATGATGGCCGTGGGCAGACGTCCCTCGGCAGCAAGAATCTGCTCCTTCATCTCGCGGCTGATGCAGCGATGGAAGTCGCGCACCATGGTCGGATACGGATGCGCCCCCAGCGCCGAGCCCAGCAGATAATAAGTCGTCCGGACGTTTGTGACCCAGTCGCGCATGGCCTCGCTGATGGCGTCTTTCAGCGTCTGCGATCCCGACGAAACCCCACGGACTTCAGCTCCAAGTAGGCGCATCCGCAGGACATTCAACTCCTGCCGCGCCATGTCCACATCGCCCATGTAGACCACGCACTCCAGCCCCAGCAGCGCGCAGACCGTCGCCGTCGCCACGCCGTGCTGGCCCGCGCCGGTCTCGGCGATGACGCGCTTCTTGCCCATGCGCCGCGCCAGCAATCCCTGGCCCAGCGCGTTGTTGATCTTGTGCGCGCCGGTGTGCAGCAGGTCTTCGCGCTTGAGGTAAATCTTCGCCCCGCCCAACTGCTCCGTCAGCCGCTTGCAGAAGGTTAGCGGCGTGGGACGGCCGGCGTAGTTTTTCAACAGATCAGCCAGCTCCGCTTGAAACGCAGCGTCGTTTTTGGCCAGATCGTACTCGCGCTCCAGTTCGTCCAGCGCGGCCACCAGCGTCTCCGGCACATACCGCCCGCCATAAACGCCAAAGCGCCCCGGGCGCGACGTGGATGAATCTACGGGACGTTTGATCGATGCCATGGGACCTCCTGCGGTGCGATGATGCATTGATTTCAGTGTACTGGCATGTGGTCCGTCCGTCGTGCCCCGCACGCTATCATCATTACTATGCAACCCGAGCAAACAACCTACCATCTGGGCGACATTCTGGCCAACGCTATCACCCACGGCATCGGCGCGGCGCTGGCCATTGCCGGCTCGGCTTATCTGATTGCCATATCAACACGCGGGTCGGCGCGGCAGATCGTCTGCTGCTCTGTCTTTGCCGCGACGCTGATCCTGGTTTACATCTGCTCCACGCTCTACCACTCGCTGGTGCGGACCAGGGCGCGCCATGTCTTCCATATTCTGGATCACTCGTCCATCTACCTGCTGATCGCCGGCACCTACACGCCGTTTTGCCTGGTCTCGCTGCGCGGGCCGCTGGGCTGGACCATCTTCGGCGTCGAATGGGGGCTGGCCGTAAGCGGGGTAATCTTCAAGAGCTTCGCCATTGGCAAGTACGAGGTGGCCTCTGCTCTGGTTTATCTGGCTCAGGGTTGGGTCGCGGTGGTCGTGGTGGTGCCGCTGATTCATTCCCTCGGCTGGCATGGGCTGCTGTGGATGGGTGCCGGAGGCCTGGCTTACACACTGGGCATTGTCTTTTTCGCCCTGGACCGGCTGCGCTACTTCCACGCCCTCTGGCACCTGTTTGTGCTGGCTGGCAGCGTGGCCCACTACTTCGCCATTCTCTTTTACGTCGTTCCCGCGCGGCCCTGAGCAGCTCTTGACCGCCTCAGCCCACTCGGGGCCGGAATACGCAATTTCCACGCCAAATTTGCACTATTTCCGGTGCAAATTGACCTGGACCCCACAAAACCGGTAAACTACTTTAGTTTGGCGATTCCTGCCTGTGGCCGTGGAGCCGGGCGTTCGCCCTGGAATTGAGGGGCTGGAGCGCACTCTTTCGGTTCGGAAGTTTCCGCCCTATTTTTTGTGTACGCATCGGCCGAGCCGGCCAGTGCTGGAGGTTTTATGTACGCGGTTATTCGTACTGGTGGCAAGCAGTATCGGGTCGCGCCCGGCGACGTGGTGAAGATTGAAAGCGTTGCATCGAAAAAACAGACCGTCGAGTTCAGCGATGTGCTGGCCGTCAGCGGCGAGCCGGGAACGGTAGCTAAGCCGGCCAAAGCCAAGGTGATCGCCGAGGTTCTGGGCGAGGGCCGGGGCGATAAGCTCCTGGTCTTCCACCTGAAGCGCAAGAAGCAGTACAAGAAGCTGCAAGGGCACCGGCAGAACTTTACCGAGGTGCGCATCAAGGCCATCGAGGCCGACGGCAAGACCTACACCGCCGCCTAGCAAGATGGAGCTGTCAGCCTTCAGCTTTCAGCTTATCCATCGAGGCAATGCAGAGTATTGGCCCGGAAGGGCAAAACTGAAGGCTGAAAGCTGTAAAAGGAGATTCGGCAATGGCACATAAGAAGGGTGGAGGCAGCTCCACAAATGGACGGGATTCCAATGCGCAGCGGCTGGGCGTCAAGGCCTTTGGCGGCGAACTGATCACCGGCGGCTCGATTATCATGCGCCAGCGGGGCACGCGCATCAAGCCCGGCGTCAACGTGGGCCGCGGCTCCGACGATACGCTCTTCGCCAAGGTTACCGGCCGGGTGAAGTTTACCGATCACGGCAAGCTCGGGCGCTATGCCTCCATTGAACCTGTTGCCGCTGAGTAACTCCGGCGTCTATCCAGTTTCCGCCTGAATTCAACAGGAAAGGCCGCGGCATCAGCCGTGGCCTTTTGCTTTTCTGTTCCCTGTATTTCTACGTTGCTGATGCGCGGCTCTTCAGATCCTGGGTGAGGGCTTCTTCCACGGCATTCTCCGCCTCGGTCAGGGGGAAGCCGCTGGCCGGCTGCACGGCAACCCGGGTTCCGGTGTGGCCCAGGGCGGTAGCAATCTCGTCCCAGCGAAGAATGAGGGAGTTGGCCGGCACCATGACGGGCTGGCGGGCGGGTTCGGGCAAGGCACAGTAGGCTGCCCACATGACCAGCGTTGCCAGAATCACCGACTCGCCGACGAATTGCCAGGGCGCGGTCATGGATGTGCGGGCCGAGATCACCAGCGATTGAACGAAGTCGTTGGCGGATAACAAGCCAAGGCCCAGGGCAATCCCGAAGGCCATGTCGCGGGTCGAGAGGCGCAGCGCATTCATGCCCAGGCAGAGGAAGCCCAGCAGGCACAGCTCAACGATGCTCACCGAACGCATCAGGCCGAGAGCGACGGTGGGGATGAGCAGGACACCGCGATGCGTAAAGGTAATCGTCGAAAAGCTCACGAAGATCGAGGCCAAAATTGCCCAGCGAAAGATCATGATGCCGAACTTCATCAGCCCGGGGAAGGCCGAGAGTGCGGAGCGAAAGACCTCCATGCACACAAAGAAGAGGAGTACCGCGCTGGCGATGTATATTGCAAAATAAAAATAGAAGTAGACCGGGGCACAGAGATCATGGAACCAATGCTGCGATTGGCCATAAAAAAGGAATAGCAGCGGAGGCATCGAGGCTACACGTAATGCCAGATAAGCTCCCATGGCGGGAAATCGCTGATGCAGAGTCTTCCTCCAGAACAGGAAGCCGAGCACGGCCCAGAGAGCAAACTCGGCCACGCTCAGGAGAGTCATCACGTTCTGTGAAGACATAGGAACCCCTCGCCACTCTTAGAACTCTCTAAGAATAGCTCCGATTGTCCTATTACTCAACAAAAAAACGAACGGATTCACTACACTCTCATGCCAACGAGTGTTTATTGGCCATCAGGATCTGGGGGGGGGCAAATGTAGGGATTGCATGTTGGAATCGGCAGGGTTGATGTGGCCGATTGGTGGCTTGCGATGGGCTGCGTGGTCCTGGGCGTGTTGGCGGCGGCAGCAGCGCCGGCGACAACAACCGCTAGAGCGAAGATGCGGATGACGAGTTTCATTCGAGGTAACCTCCGATGGATATTGTTTGCCAGGAAACCTATCTCCTGTACATCAAAATCGTAGGTGATTTTGCAGAATAAGTCCATCTAATTCATAATGATACACAGATGGTAATATTAAGGTTACCAACGTACTCTGACGGACTGGACTTTTCCTCCATTTACACACATTTTCCACCCCGCGATTCCCCTTCGTTCCGACCCTCTCCGCATGGTAAAATCAGCAGAGATAAGTTTGATTGAAAGCCCTAGTCTTTCAATCGGTTAGGCCCCTGAATTCCTGCCCGCAAGCTCCTCTTGACGCCGCGATCCGTGTGGAGCTCGAAGCGAAAGTCTTACGAATGGACCCTATGGCGACTGAACCCCTGAACACCACCCCGTTCCCCGAAGATAACGGCAACTACACCGGCGAAAACATCAAGGTGCTGGAAGGCCTGGAAGCGGTGCGCCTGCGTCCGGCGATGTACATCGGCTCGACCGGCGAGATGGGTTTGCACCACCTGGTCTACGAGGTGGTGGACAACTCGGTGGATGAAGCGCTGGCCGGCTATTGCAAAAAGATCGATGTCGTCATCCATGTGGACAACTCCATCACCGTGGTCGATGACGGGCGCGGCATCCCGGTGGACACGATGACGCTGTCGAACGGCGAGCAAATGCCGGCCGTGCAGGTGGTGCTGACCATGCTCCATGCGGGCGGAAAGTTCGACGCCTCCACTTACAAAGTCTCCGGCGGCCTGCACGGCGTAGGCGTCAGTTGCGTCAATGCTCTCTCGCAGGAGCTTAACGTGGAGATCTGGCGCGACGGCCACACCTGGGAGATGGACTTCTGTTGCGGCGAGCCTGCCAGCGAATTGCGCCAGGCGGGAACCAGCCGGCGTCGCGGTACCAAAATCCATTTTTTGCCCGACAAGAGCATCTTCGCCGCCACCGAATTCAACTACGATACCCTGGCCCAGCGGCTGCGCGAGATGGCCTTTCTCAACAGGGGCCTGGAAATCACGCTCACCGACGAGCGCAACGCCGACACGAAGACCGGCGAAGCGCGCCGGGCAGAGTTTAAATACGCCGGCGGCATCGCCGAGTTCGTCAAGCACCTGAACCGCGGCAAAACCGTGCTGCACGACAAGCCCATCATGATGGAGGCCACGCGCGACAAGGTGGAGATCGAGATCGCTCTGCAGTACAACGACAGCTACTCGGAGACGGTCTTCAGCTTCGCCAACAACATCAACACTGTGGACGGAGGGTCGCATCTCTCCGGCTTCCGAACGTCTCTCACTCGAACGATCAACGCCGTCGGCCAGTCGCTCGGCCTATTCAAGGACATGAAGGAAAACCTGAGCGGCGACGACGTGCGCGAGGGGCTGGTGGCCGTGGTCAGCGTCAAGCTCTCGCAGCCACAGTTCGAGGGCCAGACCAAGGGCAAGCTCAACTCCGACATCGCCGGCACCGTGCAGGCTTTTGTCAACGAGCGGCTGGGCGCCTATCTGGAGCAGAATCCGCCCATCGCCCGGCGCATCATCAACAAGGCCATCGAGGCCGCTCGCGCCCGCGAGGCCGCCCGCAAGGCCCGCGACTTGACCCGGCGCAAAGGCGCGCTGGATGGCGGCGGACTGCCCGGCAAGCTGGCCGATTGCAGCGAGCGCAACCCCGAGCGCTGCGAATTGTATCTGGTGGAGGGCGAAAGCGCCGGCGGCACCGCCAAACAGGGCCGCGACCGCCGCTTCCAGGCCATCCTGCCCCTCAAGGGAAAAATTCTCAACGTAGAAAAGGCGCGCTACGACAAGATGCTGGGCCACGAGGAAATCCGCGCCATGATCACCGCGCTGGGCTGCGGCATCGGCAAGGACGACTTCGACGCCGCCAAAATCCGCTACGGCAAAATCATCCTCATGACCGACGCCGACGTGGACGGCTCGCACATCCGCACGCTGCTGCTCACCTTCTTCTTCCGCCACATGACCGAGCTCATCAAGCGCGACAACATCTACATCGCGCAGCCGCCGCTCTTCAAGATCAAGAAAGGCCGCTTCGAGCAGTACATCAAGGACGAACGCGAGTTTATCAAGGTGATGGTCAACCGCGCGGCCGAAGGCATGATCGTGCGCCATGGCGAGTTGGCCAGCCGCATTGAGGGCGCCAAACTGACCCGCTTCATGGGAACCTTGAGCGAGTACCTGGACTTCGTCGAAAAGGTGGACAAGCGCGTCCGCAACGAAAAACTGACCGAGCTGCTGGCGCGGGCCGAGCTGGTACACAGAGCCGACTTCGCCTCCAAATCCGAGAGCGAGCTTCCGCCCAAGCTGGCCCTGCTGCGCGCCGAGCTGGCCGAGCGGACCGATGAGTTCGGCTTCAAATCGCTGGGCAATCTGCTCGAGGACGAGGAGCACCATACCTGGTCGTTCGCGTTCGTCGATGCGCAGGGCGCCGAGCGGCGCATCGACTGGACTCTGGCCTCAAGTCCCGAGTTCCGCCAGATGATGTCCAAATACACGCTCATCAAGGAATTTCTCGAGCCGCCGTTCCTCATCGAGTACGCCGCCAAGGCAGCCGCCGTCGATGCCAGCCCATCCAAGACTGGCCGAAGCCGAGGCCGAGGGTGAAGAAGGCGCCGAGGCGCAGGCGGAGGCCAAGGCGGCCCGCCGCACCGCGCGCATGGTGCGCGAGCCGGTGGAAAAGCAGACCGCCCGCGAGCTCTTTGCCTACATCGTCGAGCAGGGCAAAAAGGACTACCAGGTGCAGCGCTACAAGGGCCTGGGCGAGATGACCAGCACGCAGCTCTGGGAGACCACCATGGACCCCGAGCGCCGCACGCTGCTCCAGGTCAAGCTGGAAGACTTCGTGGAAGCCGAGGAGATCTTCGCCACGCTGATGGGCGAGGATGTCGAAAAGCGCCGCAAGTTCATCGAAGACAATGCCCTCGACGTGAAGAACCTCGACATCTGAGGCTGGCCGTTCGTTCCACTAATTCCGCAACCGGCAGGTTGTGCCCAGGCTGCGCGCAACGGTTTAAACTGATTGCGGAGAAATATCCCATGAGATCGAATCTTGTCCGGATCGCCACTTCCATCGCCGCTCTGGCCTTCCTGTTTACCGCGCCCGCGCGGATGCCCGCCCAATTCGGCTGGGGCGCGCCGCCGCCCGAAAGCGCCGCTTCCATTCCCACGGCGCAACTGCTTCATCCCGAAGAACTGAACCGCCTGTTGCATGCCCAGGGCGCAGGCAAGCCGCTCATTTTGCAGGTTGGCTCGCACATGCTCTTTGCCCAGGCGCATATCACCGGCTCCGAATATGCCGGGGCTGGCTCGCAGCCCGAGGGCCTGAATCAATTGCAGGCAAGGGTCGCGCCACTGCCGCGCAAGAGCTTCATCGTGCTCTATTGCGGCTGTTGTCCCTGGAGCCGCTGCCCCAACGTCGGTCCCGCCTTCAAGCTGCTGCACGATCAGGGATTCACCAATGTAAAGGTTCTCTATCTCGCCAACAACCTCGGCGCCGATTGGGTCGACAAGGGGTATCCGGTTGAGCGCGGTTACTAAGGCAAGGGCCGCGCATCGCCGCCTGTTGCTGGCCGCTTTCTTGCTCGCCGCCTGCATCGCCGCCTTCGCGCAAACAACGCCCCTCGTCGGCAAAAAAGCTCCGCAGATCGCGCGCACGGATTTGGACGGCGCACGAATCGATCTCGCCAGCTTCCGCGGCAAGGTTGTCCTGCTCGACTTCTGGGCCACCTGGTGCGCCTCTTGCCAGGTGGAGATGCCGGCCTTCGTCCAATGGCAGCGGAATTACGGCCCCCAGGGCTTGCAGGTCATCGGCATCTCCATGGACGACGACCCCGCACTGGCGCGCCGCATGAAAGCCAAGTTCCGGCTGAACTATCCCGTGGCCATGGGCGATGAGCATCTCGGCGAACTCTACGGCGGAGTCCTCGGCCTGCCCCTCACTTACCTCATCGACAGGCATGGAATCGTCCGCGCCCGCTTTCAAGGCGAAACCGATCTGAAGATCATCGAGAAGCAGTTGAAGGCGCTGCTGGCCGAGCCTTAACCAATGCGGTGAGCGATAACCAACCATTGACACGCGAGAACGGCGAACGTCATACTGCAATTTGTCCTGCCGCCGGGAAGAGACATTGGGGTCGAAGCACTAAGGCAATTGGAGACAGAATGACGCATTTTCAAAGACAACTCGTGTCAGCAATTGTATCGTCGGGGCTTTTTCTGGCATCATCCGCGGGCGCCGAAAAGGTCAAGTTGCAATCCCGTCAAATCGATATTGATGTCTCCCAGGCTGCCCATCCGGTTGACCGCTTCTTTAATTTTTCGGTGGGCTCTGATTATCCGGGCACTCTGATTCGCGATGACAGCCAAGCCCAACTGAAGACAGCCGTCGATGAACTGGGCTTTCGCTATATTCGCTTTCACGCAATCTTTCATGATGTTCTCGGTACTGTTCGCCTTGAAAACGGCAAGTACGTCTATAACTGGAGCAAGATCGATCAGTTGTATGATGACCTCCTTGCGCGTCATATCCGGCCCTTCGTTGAACTTGGCTTCTCGCCTCAGGCGATGGCGACCTCCGGGAACAAGATCTTTTATTGGAACGGCAATACCTCTCATCCGAAGCCAGATGCCTGGAAGGATCTGGTCGATGCTTTTATACGCCACATCGAGGCTCGTTACGGGCAGCAGGAAGTGCGCGCGTGGTATTTCGAAGTTTGGAACGAACCGAATCTCTCCGGCTTCTGGGAAGGCGCGGATCAAAAGGCCTATTTCGAGCTCTATGATCTGACGGCAAATACGATCAAGGCAGTTGACCCGGAATTGAGAGTAGGCGGGCCGTCCACCGCTGGCGCCGCCTGGGTGCCGGAGTTTCTCAATCACGTAGCCCAAAGCGGCGCGCCAATCGATTTCGTTACGACTCATTCCTACGGCGTAGATGGCGGCTTCCTCGATGAAGCGGGTAAGGAGGACACCAAGCTGTCGCCTTCGCCGGACGCCATTGTCGGCGATGTCAGCCGGGTTCGTCAGCAGATTGCCGCATCGCAATATCCTCATCTGCCGTTGTATTTCACCGAATGGAGCACGAGCTACACGCCGCGCGACCTGGTGCACGACTCTTACATCAGCGCGCCCTACATCCTTAGCAAGCTGAAGGCCAGCGAGGGATTGGTGCAAGGTATGAGCTACTGGGTCTACACGGACCTGTTTGAAGAGCCTGGTCCGCCGCCAACTCCGTTTCATGGCGGCTTTGGCCTGTTGAATCGCGAGGGCATTCGCAAGCCTGCCTATTTTGCATACAAGTACTTGAATGCCCTGAAAGGCAACGAAATCCCGGTCAAGGACCCGCAAACCTGGGCAGCATCGGACGGCTCCGTGGTTTCCGCTCTTGTTTGGGACTTCCAGCAGCCTCATCAAACGGTCAGCAACCGTCCGTTCTATCGCCGCATCGTTCCTGCGGAAGAGGCCGCGCCTGCCGAGCTCACGGTTACTCACCTTCATCCAGGAACCTATCGGATGAAGGTGTACCGCACCGGCTTTCATGCGAATGATGCCTATTCTGCCTATATCGAGATGGGCTCCCCTGACGCGTTAACGCCATCGCAACTCACGCGCCTCAATGAACTGACTCGCGACTTGCCGGAGACTGAGCGTGTGATCACCGTGGGGCAAAGTGGGAGTTTCCAGCTCACTTTGCCGATGCACAGCAACGATATTGTGCTTGTTAACTTCGAGCCTAGAGCAAAATCAGAGTAAACGTGCCCTTGTTGAGACCTTTTAAGGTGGCTTTTTCTTGAGGAAAAAGCCACTTGACGGGGTAGGCCCTGGGTATAGCTACTCTGATTTTGCTGTAGCTTGCCGTAATAAGCGCTGCTCTGAAGGGACCACACCCCGTACCGAAGGCGCCTGCTCGATGGCTATTCCCGTTCGCCTGGATGGCCAGTCCCCTCCGCCTGGACAGTAACTCCCCCCAGCCGCGTCACGCTGTACTGCGCTCCGGCAAACAAAATCAACCCTGAAGCATAGGCCCAGAACAAGAGCCCCACCGAGACATAGAACGGGCCATAGAGATCAATCAGGTGCATATGCGGAAGCAGTAATTCAAAAATATACTTAGCCACCAGCCAAATCACTCCGGTATAAATCGATGTGCTCAGCACATGCTTCCAGGGAACCTTGCGGTTGGGCAATAGCCAGTAGATGGAAAAGAAGAACGCGATCGAGGCCACGCCGGTGGTTGCGGCCAGCAGAAGAAAACTGGTCCCCTTGATAAGTAATGTGCAGAATAAAATCGATGAACTTGATATTTGTCTGGTGTACCGAAAATCACGGACAGCACGCCGCGCGCCGCCGCATTCACCAGGACGCTCGCCATGCCCAGCACCACCATCAGGATCGCCAGTCCAAAGGCGATCACCTGATTGTGCAGATAGTTGCGGCTCTTGGCTCACGCCCCAGGCCTGGTTCAAAGCCACTTCCAGCGGCAAAAAGATGCCCGTGCAGGCCACCAGAATCATGATCAGCGAGAAGATCTGTGCTCCCTGACCCCAGGCTACTAGTGCCAGATTGCGGGCCACAAAATCCTGGTTTGAGGGCAGAAAATAGTTCACCATGTCGTTTATTACCGTCACCATCATGGTCGAGTGGAAAACCGAATGGGCCAATGTATAGAGAAGCACAATGAAGGGAATAAACGACAGAATCGCGTTGGCCGCCACGCTGAAGGCGAAGGTGTGCACCTCGCTGTCCAGCAGGTAGCGCACCAGGTCCCGTGCCGTCCTTGCGCCAGTGGTACCACTTGCGCCAGTGATACCACCTGGATTTGATTGCCTCTTCCCGCTCCTCGGCGGCGCTGGAAACCTCGCCTGCCGCATCGGGTTGCGTATCGGAATTCAGCTCTTCAGCCATGGGTTGCTTCCTTTCTGATGAAAACTCTTCGCAGTCAAATTGCGCGCGAAGCAAAATAGCCGGCGGTTTCTTTCTTCAAGAATAGCCGCTGGGGTTAAGCGCCGCGCAGCTTTTCCATCGCCCAGCGCGTTGCCGTGCGCAAACCCTCGTCTGCGGCCCCTGACCATTTTTCAAGCCAGGGCACGAACCGGCCCATCCCGCTGTTCGCCATGGCGATGGCCACATTGCGCTTGAACCCCCAAAATCCCGCCCTGCGCACCGGCGAGCCGTTGAATATTTCCTCGAACTCCGCTTCGTCCATCGCCGCCAGCCTCTCCAGCGCCGGGTTCACCAGCTCCGGACGCGCTTCGAGCTCCGGGTCCGCTGCTGATGGGCGCTTTGCGGTTCCACGGGCAGACATCCTGGCAGATGTCGCAGCCAAAAACCTGCCGCCCCATGCCTGTTCATCAACTCGGGCGCAATGGCCCCGCGTGCTCGATGGTCAGGTAAGAAATACATTTTGCCGCATCCATCTGGTACGGAGCAATCAATGCTCCGGTCGGGCAGGCCTCCAGGCAGCGGCGGCAGCTTCCGCATCGGTCAATCAGCGGCGCCGGAACCGCATCTTGCTTTTCAACCTCCAACGAAGTCAGGAGCACCGCCAGAAATCCAAACGAGCCCAGATTTGGATGAATCAGGCAAGTGTTTTTGCCCGTCCAGCCCAGCCCGGCCGCCGTGGCCAGCGCCCGCTCGACCAGCGGTCCGGTGTCCACAAAGGCGCGCGCCTCAAACTCGCCGAAGGTCTCATGCAGCCGCAACTCCAGCGTTTTCATGCGTTTGAGCAAGACTTTGTGATAGTCGGATGGCCGCCGTTTGCCGCTTACGGCATTCACGGACAGATCGGGCCTGCTCGACCACGCGTAGCGCGCAATCCAGCCCGCCCCCTCGGCTGCCGGCTCCGTCGAGCGCGGCTGCGGGCTGTTGTAAATCGCAAAGCAAATCACCGCCGAGCGCGCCCAGGGAAACGGCGATTCGATCCTCGCCCGCAGCAGCCTCCCTGCCTCATCCTTCCACTCCAGCCAGCGCATCGTTCCCGCGCGGCCCGCCCGCACCCACTCCTCAAAGCGCGCCGCGTCCCGTTCCTGGTTTGCATGGGGAAACGCGACCAGTCCGGCCTCTGTGAATCCGGCCTCCAGAGCCAGCGCGCGTGCCTGCTCCCTGGTAAAGCCGGGGACGGCTGCGGAGCTGGCTTCGAGTTTGGGCGCAAAGTTGGACACAAGTAGCAGGTGAACCAAGCCTCCATTCTCTATCACAAGAATAAGCGCCCCGGCTCTAGATACCAGATGATGGAAGAAAATGGCGTTTACCTTGATGGGCGCGATGACCAAAGACTTTTTGAATGGATGCCATAAAGTTCGTGAGAGATGATAGCAGCGGAATTGCCTCGTAGCCAGTAAAGCAAGATGGAAATATCCGTTGAGTTGTCTATCGTTCTACCTTGCTTGAATGAGGGAGAGACTGTCGGTGTATGCGCGACTCCAGGACGGCATGACATCGCCCGTATTTCAACAGTAAACGCATTGTTGGTCTTGCAATATCCACAGGTGCGGTACAATTCAGTCAAATTGGATCCCCATAAGGAAATACCGGATGAAAAAGGTTGCCCTAAGTATTATTTTGACGATCTACGTGTTGGGCGCGTCTCTCCAGTTGTTCCGCATGACGTGGAATGTTTTTGAGCACAGAGAGCTTGATTACGGAGAAGGAATCGTTATTTGGGACGCATCACAGGTTTTCGACCTGAAGAGCGCATTCCACCCGCTGGAGCAATACCCTCACCTGGTGTTCAATTACACACCTCTCTACCCCATTGCGGTGAGGATTCTGACGGGCCTGCTCGGCGATCCTTTTCTCAGCGGCAGAGTCATTTCGCTGATGGCGGCTCTTTGGATCGTGGGATTGTTCGCATGGGCCGTCCTGCGAGCGACACGCGGGTACGCGACTGCTGGCATCCGGTGGTCCGCGCCGTACTTACAAGCGCGTGCGCTCTGATCTTGCCCACGATGCGATGGGTGCCGGCGGTACGGGTGGACATGCTGGGACTAGCCTTCCAGTTTACCGCTCTGAGCGTGATCGCGGTTAAGCCTTTCCGGCTCCGGAACCAGATCGCCGCTTTCTGTTTGTTGCTCTTGGGCCTATACACGAAACAAACCTTCCTCGCCATCCCCGCCGCCTCGATCTTGCTTATCGGTTTGATCCGCCCAGCGCGAGCAATATGGCTTGCATGCGGTTTTGCGCTGGCCGGTTTGAGCATCCTTTTAACCTTGGCGTGGCTTACGGATGGGGGAGTGATCAAGCACTGGATCGTTTACAATATCAACCCGTTTCTCCTTAAGAACATCCTGTTCGCGGAATTTAACAGTATTCAAAGGATCTGGCAGCGCTTATTGCGGCAGGACTTGGAGCTTTCTGGCTTACCTTCCCCGGCGTTCATCGGAACAAGTGGCGAAATTGGCGCACATTGGTATCCGCACGGCTTTCAGGCAGCCCATTGAGGCGGACTGGAATTAGTTTCGGACTCGTGGCAGTACTCGGGTTTATTAGTTCCTTTGAATTGGTAAAGAGGGGTCCGACATCAACTATTGCCTCGATTGGCAACTCGCATTGTGCCCGCTGATTGGAGTCTTCGTAGTTCTGCTTTTCCGGAGCTGGAGCGTACAGGATCGCGGAATGGCCCTTCTCCGCCCCCTAGCTCTTGTTTCTTGCCTTTGTAACTGGAGTGCAGTTTGCCCTTCAAGCGGCATTCGATTGCAATAGCGCCATCGGGTTGACAGCAAGTGCGCGAACGACGCTTCAGGAGGAGCGCCGCGAAGAGACGGAACTGATCAAGCTGATCTCTTCCTTTCCGGCCCTGTGGTCAGCGAGAACATGACGGCGTTATTGCGTGCAGGTAAGTCCATCCCGTTTGAGCCGGCGGTCATCAAGGCGACCACCGGTAGGGGAGTATTTGACGAAAGCGATCTGGTCAACAGGACATCCGGCAAATTCTTCGACGCGTTCATCCTGACGGCCGATGGGTACAGCCACCACTTTAGCCCGCGCATGTTGCAAGCGATTCACGAAAATTATCGGCCCTATGCGTTCAGCGGAAGTGATTATCTGGTATATGTTCGCCGATGAAAGTCTGAAGATGGTTGGCATCGACCGCTGCGAGCCGAGCGCAGCAGTCTGTGTCGCGAAGAGAAAACCCCGTTTCAATCCGTGATCCGTGCATCAGGAGGAAGCTCTGCAACTATACGCGCCACCTGCGGCCTCCTGTCCTGTCCCTCGCAAGTGCCATAAATATTGTCATTAACCTCACATTACTTTTTTTTGTACAATCACTTTCTTGAATCATGATTTGGTGCACATGCTCTACCCGGCTCCCTTTCGCAGGCGCGACCAGGTTTTAAAGGATTCGAATACGATCCTGTGATTCAAGGAGGAACCAGTGAAGTGATAACTAATCGGCACTTCCCGAACCGACATCCCGGCGCGCAGCAAAACTACCAGTGTTTCGAGCAGAAAATCAAAGGCGCGACATTGCATCGGAGCCGTGGTCAGCAATTCCATGGCTCTGCGGGAATAGCAACGATAGCCTGATGTACAGTCATGAATCCAGCGCGGGGAGTCAGATCGGCCAGTGGGCAGAATAGAATTCATCAAGATAGTACCCACCCGGCTCAATAGCTTCCTACCAAGGCTTTTATTCGTCTCCGAACCAGCGCGGCGGATACCGATGACGAGGTCGGCAGGCTCGGCATCGATAAATCGCGGCAGTTCATCGGGAGAATGCGACAGGCCGGCATCCATGGCTATTGCGTAGTCATAGCCGGCGGCCAGGGCATATCGCATCCCGTCAAGGACAGCGCCGGCGATGTGAGTATTGCGCTCATGACGAATCACGTGCACGCCCTCAATTGAATCCAGGATGGCAGGCGTGCGGTCGGTTGAGTGGTCATCCACCACGCAGACGTCTGCGTAAGCCTGCGACCGGCGGACTACCTCCTCAATGTTGTTCTCCTCGTTGTATGCGGGAATGATCACCAGTGACCGAGGCATCAAAGCGCTCCAATCCTTGCACTGTGAACCTTTTCGGCGATGCCGATATCGTCTGGTGTGTTGATGTTGATGTACGTCTCCCCGATATTCATATACTTCACCATCTTGCCTTCGTCCACGGCGCACTGTATCAGGTCCGGCAGCTCCTTCTCGCCGCGTTCCACGTTAGTGGGAGTTCTGTCGATATAGCCGTAGATGTCTGCGCGGAGAATGCAGTTCCCTGTGCCCATGATGTTGTTGATGGGAGTGCGCGGCTTTTCAATAAGGCGATAGATCTGTCCCGTGGATTTTTCGCCCAGGATGGCGTATGTCTTGCGGATCTGATTTCGATCCTCGGCAAATACGACGCCACACACCGCGAACAGGTTCTCGCTGTAAAAGAGCTTCAGCATTGCTTCATGGGCTGGATGGGATAGGATTTCGTCCGATAAAAATAGCATGAAATCCGACCCGGCGATTGCATTCTCCGCGCAGGAGATGGCGTTTACCAGCCCGCGACACTCGGATTGAATGACGTATCGCATCGGAACACCCTGGAAGGTGATGCCAAAGTGATTGATAATATCTTCGGCGCGATAGCCGACAACAATCACGATCTCTTCAACTCCTGCAGCCACGGCATTCTCGAGACTGTATTGAATCAACGGCTTACCCAATAATGTGAGCATGCATTTATTGGATTCGGCAGTCAGCTGGTCCAATCGGTTGCCACGGCCTGCTGCCAGCACTAGAGCTTTCATTCCCATAGTCATTTCTCTCGATCTTGGAATAGAGTTGCGTTCTCCTCAATCCAGCCGATCAAATACCGGATACCTTTTTCGGGAGAAATACGCGGCTCCCATCCCAGAGTAGAACGTATACGGCTGATGTCGCATACGAAGTACGAAAGATCGCCGTCACGTGCCGGACGATAAGCGATTTCACTTCGACGCCCAGATAGCCGGCCGATAAGCTCGATGCACTCGACAAGCGAAATCATATGCTCCTGGCCGCCACCGACATTGTAGGTGCCGGGTATAGGATTCCGCTGGTAAGCGAGAAACGCACTGGCCGCGTCAGTGGCATATAGAATGTCTCGCAGTTGCTTGCCGTTGCCAAAAATGGTCAACGGCCATTGCAGAAAATTGCGAAGCGCGAAGTTGGCGACCCAACCGTGATCCTCGCCGCCGAATTGCCGCGGCCCGTAGATTCCTGTGAAGCGGAAGTTGGCCGCCTTGACGCCATACATATCGGCGAAAGCTCGCGTGTACACTTCACCCGTGGCCTTTGAGGCGTGCAATGGCGAGAGCTTGCCCAATTTACCCCCATCCAGTGTGCGGTCATCCTCGAGAATAGCTACAGGCTCGCGGGTGTAGCGAGTTGCCTCTTCCTGAAGCGTATCGTTGATCCAGGGACCATAGATGTGCACAGAGGAGCAGGAAGCGACAGGAATGCCATGCGACCGTGCGGCCATCAACACGTTGAAGGTTCCGAACGCGTTTGTAGTGAAGTCAAGTTCTGGATCCTCCCAACTGATGGTCATCGCGGGTTGCGCCGCCGTGTGCGCGATAAAACTACAGCCCGACGCCCTGTCGAGTAGATGTTCGCGATTGCGAATGTCGCCGCGTACGACTTCGACCCCCATGGCCGTAAGAGCCCGAGCGTTGTAATCGCGAACTTCGTCAGTCCCAAAACCGGTCCGGCGTAGCTCGAACTTTGTCATATTATCGAAGGCGATGACTTCCCAGCCTTCTTTCCGGAAAAGCTCGCATATATGCGAACCTAAAAAGCCGCAACCACCTGTCACAATTACTTTCATTCAATGCTCTCCAATCGGACCGCATCTTTTTTAACAATATTTATTTGATCCCGCATTGTAAAACGAATAATAAATCTATTTCGGCTTGGTATATGAAAATCAGTATATTAGGCTCTGCGAATGTCTTGGGCTGGACACGGAACCGCAGGTCCCCTGTTTGCGTATAAAACATCAGCATATTCCCTTTCCCCGGAGGTTTTTATGACAACGGCATCAGCCAACCGCCAACCTGAAGTGATTGAACTGATTCGCGGCCGCGAAAATGAGTTGCTTCGCTGGCTTGCGCCCGTGGTGTACCGGCAAAACGTAACCCTCGATCTGGGCCAGGTCCGGCGCATTGACGCAGCCGGCATCTCCGCACTGGTCTCGCTATACTCTAGTGCCCAGCAGTCCGGCCATCGCTTTACCGTGGCCAACGTAACGCCGCGCGTAGCCGAAGTCCTGAAGCTGGTTGGGTTGGAGAGGGTTCTCCTCAGCCGTGGCGCTGCCTGGAAAAACCATTCCGGCCTGCGCCTGGCGCAGACCGCCGCGTGAAAAATGCCTGTCGCAGCCCCTTCTAGCGGTTCCACGATCGCTGTACCCCGAAACCACTGTCCTCAAGTGGCATTTTCCTCAAGAAAATGCCACCTTGCACGATGTCAAAAAGGGCACGTGAATTGTGGAACCGCTCTAAACCTCGTTTCAATACCGGTTTTTCGCCCAAATTGCGAAAAATCCCGTGCCGGAATGGCACGCGGCTCCAGGGCCGCGCGCATCGGATTGTGACCTTCAACACAGGCAACTGTATACTGGAGACGATATTCGTAGTAACGACGAATCAATCCCGCGCAGCGCTCTCCGAAGCCTGGATGACCCGTACGCGCTCAGCCTGAAAACCGCACTTCCTGTTGAAACGCTGAGCCGCGTCCTGCCATCCTCTTCCACAGACCGCCATCGCGGAATCCTAAATAGGAGGCTTCACCCCATGACGCAGGGCGCTATGGATCAGGCGTCTGCCGGAAAAGCAGGCAAGACCTCAACTCAACACGTGTTTTTCTTCGGCGGCGGCAAGGCCGAAGGCAATGGAAGCATGAAGGATGTGCTGGGCGGCAAGGGCGCCGGCCTGGCCGAGATGACCAACGCCGGATTGCCGGTTCCCCCCGGATTCACCATCCAGACCGAGGCCTGTCGCGAGTACATGCGCGGCGCGCTCTCGCCCGCGGTCAACACCGAGATGTACGCCGCCCTGGAGCGGCTGGAGAAGCTGCAAGGCCAGAAGCTGGGCACGGGCGAAAATCCCCTGCTGGTCAGCGTTCGCTCCGGCGCCAAGTTCTCCATGCCCGGCATGATGGACACCATTCTCAACCTGGGCCTCAACGACCAGGCCGTGGAAGCGCTCGCCAAGCGCAGCAACAATCCCCGTTTTGCCTACGATTCCTATCGCCGCCTGATCCAGATGTTCGGCGACGTGGTGCTGGATGTTCCCAAGAAGCACTTCGAGCACATCTTCGACAGCGTCAAGAAGCGCGCCAAGGTCAAGTTCGACTACGAGCTCAAGCCCGAAGCGCTCAAAGAGATCATCGCCGAGTACAAGAAGCTGGTGAAGAAGGAGACCGGCAAGGAGTTTCCGCAGGATCCGCAAGGATCAGCTGGTGCAGGCCCGCGACGCCGTCTTCCGCAGCTGGATGAACGAGCGCGCCAAGACCTATCGCCGCATCAATCGCATTGATGACTGGCTGGGCACAGCCGTCAACGTGCAGGCCATGGTCTTCGGCAACCTGGGCGAGACCTCCGGCACCGGCGTGGGCTTTACGCGCAACCCGGCCACCGGCGAAAAGATGTTCTTCGGCGAGTACCTGATGAACGCGCAGGGCGAGGACGTGGTCTCCGGCGTCCGCACGCCGCTGCCCATCAGCGAGCTCGAGCGCGTGATGCCCGATTGCTACGAGCAACTGCAAGACATCACCGGCAAGATGGAAAAGCACTATCGCGATATGCAGGACTTCGAGTTCACCATCCAGGATGGCAAGCTCTACATGCTGCAGACCCGCAACGGCAAGCGCACCGGCCTGGCCGCCGTTCGCGTGGCCATCGACATGGTCAAGGAAAAGCTCATCACGCAGGAAGAAGCCATCCACCGCGTCGAGCCCAACCAGTTGTACGACTTCCTGGTTCCCCGCCTCGATCGAAAAGGGCGAGAAGATCGAAGTGCTGGCCACCGGCCTGCCGGCCTCGCCGGGCGCGGCTGTCGGACAGATCGTCTTCACCGCCGAGGACGCCGTCAAGCAACACCAGAGCGGCGCCTTCAAGACCATCATCCTGGTCCGCGGCGAAACCACCCCTGAGGACATCGCCGGCATGGAAGTGGCCGCCGGAATCCTCACCTCGCGCGGCGGCATGACCTCGCACGCCGCCGTCGTTACCCGCGGCATGGGCAAGTGCTGCGTGGCCGGCGCGGGCGATTGCACCGTGGACGAAGCCAAGAAGGAGCTGCGCGTGAAGGGCAAGACCTTCAAGCAGGGCGACTGGATCTCGCTCGACGGCACCACCGGCCGCGTCATCGCCGGCAAGCTCAAGACGCTCGACGCTCAGCCCGACGATCCCGATCTGGTCACCTTCATGAGCTGGGTCGATCCGGTTCGCCGCCTGCGCATTCGCGCCAACGCCGACATCCCGCGCGACGCCAAGAATGCTCGCATGTTTGGCGCGGAAGGCATCGGCCTCTGCCGCACCGAGCACATGTTCTTTGCCGAAGACCGCATCGAGCACATGCGCACCATGATCCTCTGCCGACAACGAGAAGGACCGCCGCGCCGCCCTCAAGAAGCTCCTGCCCATGCAGCGCGCCGACTTTGTCGGCCTCTTCAAGGCCATGGAGTCGCTGCCCGTCACCATCCGCACCATCGATCCGCCGCTGCACGAGTTCCTGCCCAAGCGCGAGGATCTGATGGTCGAGATTCAGCACCTGGTAGACACCAAGCCCCGCTCGCCCAAGCTCAAGGAACTGCGCACGCTGCTGGCGCGCGTCGAAGAGCTGCACGAGCAGAATCCCATGCTCGGACTGCGCGGCTGCCGCCTCGGCATCGCCTTCCCCGAGATCACCGAGATGCAGGTCCGCGCCATCATCGAGGCCGCGTGCGTCGTCAAGAGCAAGGGCGCCGATCCGCATCCCGAGATCATGATTCCGCTCGTCGGCACCATCGAGGAGATGCGCAACCAGGCCGCCATCGTGCGCCGCGTCGCCGAGGAAGTCTTCAAGGAGAAGGGCGTCACCGTCGATTACATGGTGGGCACCATGATCGAGCTGCCCCGCGCCGCCCTCACCGCCGACCAGATCGCCGAAGAGGCCGAGTTCTTCAGCTTCGGAACCAACGACCTCACGCAAACCACCTTCGGCATCAGCCGCGACGACATCAACCAGTTCCTGCCGGCCTACATGAAGGCGGGCATCTTCAAGCAGGACCCCTTCGCCACCCTCGATCAGGCGGGCGTCGGGCAACTGGTGAAGATGGCCACCACCAAGGGCCGCGCCACCCGACCCACTCTCAAGGTGGGCATCTGCGGCGAGCATGGCGGCGATCCCGAGTCCGTCAAGTTCTGCCACAAGATCGGCCTCAACTACGTCTCCTGCTCGCCCTTCCGCCTGCTCACGGCCCGTCTGGCCGCCGCGCAAGCTGCACTGGAGGAGAAGCAGACCGGCCCCGCCCACACCACCAGCTAACCCGGCACTCGCCGGCTCAAACAGCAAGGGCGCAGCCAATCGGTTGCGCCCTTGCCGTGTCTGGGGTAATTTTGCCAAGTGTGGCAGGTTTTCTTGTAGTTTTACCTGGAAATACTATCACACTTAGTGTTATAGTGTAATCCGTGGGCGGGTAGAGGGATGCACGTCTTCAAGAACAAATCGTTTGCCCGCTTTGCGCGAAAGAGCGAAATCTCCGACTCGGAGCTTTGCAAGGCAATTCAGGATGCGGAGCGCGGCCTGATCGACGCCAATCTGGGAGGCGGAGTAATCAAGCAGCGCATTGCGAGAAAGGGTTCAGGCAAGTCGGGCGGCTTTCGCATAATGATTCTATTCAAGGCCGGAAAACTGGCCATCTTCGTTCACGGATTCGCCAAGAATGACGTGGAGAACATTCGCCCGGATGAACTGGTTGCACTTAAGAAACTGGCACTCTCAATGCTTGCCTATAGCGAGGATGCACTCGCAAGCGTGGTCGCTAATGGAACGCTCATGGAGGTGAAATGCGATGGGAACAACGAAGCAGTATCGTAGCAGCCTGATGGCGTCGATTCACGAGACCGCTGAGGGGTTGCACTCCGCCGGTGTGATGGACAAGCGAACCCTGCGCGAGTTCGATGAACTCTGCCTGACCCCGGTTCAACCCCTTGCTCCGGAGGAGATTCGCTCCCTTCGTTTGCGCGAAGGAGCAAGCCAGGCGGTCTTTGCGCGCTATCTCAATGTGACGACCGGCTTGGTGAGCCAATGGGAGCGCGGCGAAAAGCGCCCTCAAGGCGCCTCGCTCAAGTTGCTTTCCCTCGTCGCCAACAAGGGGCTTGCCACCGTCGCCTGATGGACTTGGTGCCGTGCTAAGCTAACCCTGCCTGCCCCCGTATAGATTTTCTTGGTCGGATTTTCTATGGCTTTTCGGGGCGCTGCGCCCTGGCCGGAGGATGCTTAGGTTGAGCGGTTGACGGATCGCTTCAGCATTTTCCGTCTAACTGCCATGCCGATGCGGTTAAAGTACGTGCAAGGTTCCCTGGGATTGGCACTTGGATGCGTGCCAAATGTACCGAAAATGTCCTAATTAGTTCCGGCCCGTCGATTTTGAAGAATGCACGGATTTGTAACCTTACGAGGTTGAAGTTCTCTGTATGATCGCCGCTTCCAAACCATGAACGGGCGGAGTCAGAATCTACCATAGCGGTGAAAACAAGAGACTCCGCCATTTCGCAATCAAATGTTCCTGAAAGCATGTTGCTATTGTTAAGTAGGTCGACGCGAAGCAATGTAACCCGATGGTCTTTGAGGATTAGGAACAGCTTTAGCTGCTCAGTACAGATATTATGTGCGGATACGGATATGGACAACTGCTCGGCTTGGCTTTCGAGTAGCTCTCTTCTGTTCTGCTCTTCCAAGTGATCCCGAACAGCGTCGATGTGTTTTGCAGTTTCTGCGGTATTGGCTTCGACGCGCTGAAGATCTTCCTTGGTCGGGCTGGCTTTGGCATAGCGGGCTGCATAGATCGCCGCAACTGCTCCTATCACGGCCGCAACTGCACCGATCGCGCCGACAACGAGGCCGCCCACTGCGATTGGGTCCATGTCCTCCATGATAGCGCCGGGTGTCGATAGCGCCGGGTACCGCAGCTCCGGATTTTCGGACCCAGGAAGGATTTATTACTGAAGCCGTCTGCCTGGACTGCAAGTCTCCACCCATAGGTGGCCGGGCGATGGCTGGGAAACCGAAACCTTTCGCACTCCATGTCGAAGGCGCCCGCCTGGACTGCCTGCCCTGAGCGTAATCGAAGGGGCCAGTCCCATAGTCACGAATTTCCCCGAATAACTCGCCCTGACCAAGGTGAACCAGGGACATTCGCTCTTTCTTCTATCACTTCACCAAAATAACAACTGAGGGATTTGCAGCCATTGTTTCGGTTTCCGGTAAGCTTGAGCTTTCTGGTGTCCGAAAAACCAGTAAGCTAAAGCTTTCCACTTTCGTTTAAACCGGTAAGCTACAGCTTCACATTCAGCCCAAAACCAGTAAGCTATAGCTTCACATTTTCAATAAATCGATAAGCTCTAGCTTACCATTTTCAGTTTTCCAGCCTACAGCCCGCCTGGACGGCCGGTTCTCATTTTTTGATGCGGCTCGTGGCCGCCTCCACGCTCCAGAAATCCGCCGGCAACTCCTGGTTTGCGGTGAGCGGTGCAGCCAGCCGGGAGGACGCAAGCAATCTAGTTCTGTGTTGGCGGAGTAATTGGCTTGCCCGGCGTGACCGTGACCATCCTGACTCCAGCCGGCGGCTTGGGCTTGTGAGTTGCAACGAGCGGCTTTACCGTAGTCGGTGGGCTCTTTCTAATCGTGGAAGCCCTCGCCCTCGCCGCCTTGGCTGCCGGTGACTGTACCTGGCATGAGGCTAAATTCGGCCTTGGTCTGTACGATACCGGTCTTCGGGCAACCGGACTGTCCGTTCGATGTGCCACAGTCTTGTCCATACTGCTTGCCGGATCTCTTGCTGCAACCGCCGCCAGAACTGGAGCAGACGTCCCTGCTGGCGGAGAGGCAGGCTGCGCCATGACCACCGGAGCAGGCGTTGGAGCCGGTGCCGGCAATGTTGGTGAAACTGCGGCTGCAGGAGGCGGTGTGGCAGCCGGACTGGCCGGCGCTTCGGCTGGCTTAGGCGCAGGAGCCGCCATCGCGGGTGGAGTGATTTGCGCCTGGACTGGCTTAGGCGCCTGAGCCTCCACCGCGGGCTGAGTTATTACCGGCGCCGACGAAGCCTGAGGCTGCGCCTTGGCGTGTTTGAGTAACGATTTTCCCAGAGTGCTTTTACCCTTGCCCTTGACAAAAACCGTGAAGACGCCGGGCGCGTCTTCGACCGTAGCCGTTCCGCATCGATTCGGCGTGCTCAGCCCATCGCGCCGAATCAGCGCCACGCTGAAGCTGTCCCTGCGCGGCTTTGCCTGGCAAAGCGGCTTCTTGGTGACCCAGACCTGGAGCCAGGGAAGATTCGCCAACTGTTTGGGAAGCCGCGCCTGGCCACGCGCATCAGTCAACGCTTCCGCGCGATAGAACTGATCGTGAAGATCGCTCCGGTCATAGCCCCCAAGCATCACCAGATGCAGATGGGCGAACGGCAGGCCGTTCTTTCCGCCCAGGATGCGGACGGTGATGGGCTCGTTATGGACCACCGGAAAGCTCTCCGCCACGCTGCTCAGCGACGCGGCCAGCAGAGCCGTTCCGGCGGCAAGAGAGAAAGAGAGAGGCCGGATCATGAGTTGCACCTATACAGATCTATCGGCGCAAGGTGCTCATCGTATGAGGGTTCTGGTTATTATGACTCGCTGCCAGGACGTGTATTGAAATAACTCGAAAGACTGCTAGGGTTTAGCCAGGTCAGCCCGAATCAAGGCCTGGTGGATAGCGGGCTCAAAAACAGGACGAAACAGCGGTAACGCAGCAACAGTGTAATGCGTGCTGTCGGCAAACAGCGACTCACCATCGCGGAAGTAGTCACAACTGCCCATTTGGCACTGGATGCGGTCCGGACGAATAAAGATCATGTCGTCACGGGAGGCATAATGCGCGATTACGTCACCTTGTAATGCCAGAAATGAGCTTTCAGGCGTAAACAGCGGTTCGGCTACCCTATGGTGAAACGCCAGTTCGCGGGCCACAATTGAGGCAGAATCCCACCCCGGGGGTGCGATCGGTCCGACCAGCACCACCGTTTTGCCGCGTTGTTCCAGTTCCTGGATCAAGCGGTCGAGGCTCGCGAAAAGGAATTTAGCAGTGTTTTCTTTGGACACCGGGCCCGCCGGCGTGTACATCGTTTCCTCCCGCACCCAGGTCATGGCGAGAATGACAACACGGACGCGCGGCAGGCCTTCTACCGCGGATAGATTATTAGCGGCCAGGCCCATACACCACGACTTGTTGTAGTCCGGCATGGGCAGGCAGCCGTTCAACGGAACGAGAAGGCCTGTTTGATGATTCGCTCTCAAGATATCCGCCACCAGCGGCGCGTACATCTGGGCGTGCGAGTTGCCCATGAGAGCGACAGTGGCATCGGCCGGATTGCGGCTGGGCAAGGACATGAGGCATCCACGCGATGCTCCGAAAGGTACAAACTCCTGAAGAGAGCAACGGTATTCTGTGCCAACCGCGGCATTGATCCGCGCCACATCGGCGCCATACCGCGAGGGAAACCCCTGGCTCGCGAGAATAGCCACGGAGACGGCAACGGTTACAGCGCATCCACCGCCGACCCAGCGCAGCACTGTGCCAATCGGCATCGAGCGATTGCGAAAGGGGCGCTCGACATAACGCCAGGACAACGTTGCCAGCGCAAACATCAACGCAACCGCGGCGGCCGTTTCAAGCGGCGACAAAGTAGGCCGCACAAGATAATACCAGGCAAAAACCAGGATCGGCCAATGCCAGAGGTACAGGGAGTAGGAGATGAGGCCGATCCCGGACAACACCGGATTGGAGAGCCCCAGGGTCAGCCAATTGCCTCCAGCGTTTCCAAGATAAATCGCCAAGGTTGTGCCGAGTACTACCCACAGGGCGAGCGGGATGATCCCCCCAAGCATGATGGCTTTGAGGCTCAAACCAAGAAGCAGGAGCGCTACTGCCAGAAACGCGAGGGCTTGCCGCAGCCATGCGCGGGAAATGATTAGAGGAGGCGCCAGCGCGAGAAGCGCGCCCGCGCCGATTTCCCAGGCGCGCAACGGAAGAAGATAAAAGGCCGCCGAAATAGCAAGCTTTTCATTGGCAAAGATATTGGCGATAAAGGAGAGCAGGACAAGCGCGGAGGTGAGCGGCAACAAGGCAGAACGCCGCCAGCGGATACACAGAACCACAATCAGCGGAAAGAGGATGTAGAACTGTTCCTCGACACCCAGGGACCAAACGTGCAGCAGCGGCTTTTCCATGGAAAGCCGCTCGAAATAACCTTCATCCCTGAAAAAATAAATGTTTGCCGCAAAAGTCAGGGTCGCGAAGACGCTCTTGGCATAGCCTTTCAGGTCGATAGGCAGCAGCAACGCAATGGCGACGGCGGAGACGGCAATGAGGAGAACAAGCAGCGCCGGCATGATCCGCCGGACGCGGCGCTCATAAAAACGCGCGACCGAGAATTGCCTGTTGAGCGCCTCGCGCCAGATGATTTGGGTAATCAGATACCCGGACAGGACGAAGAAGATGTCGACTCCCAGATAACCGCCGGGGACAGCTTTCGTCGAAAGATGGAACGCGATTACGGAGAGCACCGCCACAGCACGGAGGCCGTCCAGGTCCGGGCGGTATTTTGTTTGATGACTATCGGCAGTTCCCCGTCCGTCAAGCATAAAACCTCACAATTACTCTAGCAGGCTGCGGGAAAAAGCAAATGGTGTAGCACGAAGCGTCAGGGCATGACTTTAGTCGTGCCATAAATGCTTGATAAAAAACGGCGGGCTTTAGCCCCTGAGGGATGTTTTTCGTCAATTTCGTCCGAAATTTAGAGTTTTTCCGCAAGTTGCTGGGGGCAGCTCTGGCAATTGTGCCTTGAATGAAAAACCTGGCTTGGGGCGCGATCTTTGAAAATTATACAAGAATGCAAAAATAATGCCGGACCAAATAAGCGTCCGCAGTCAGCAGAGCCATTCCCGTGGCAAGAGAGAGTGCGAGGGGACGGATCACAATTTGCGCCATTCGGAACCAATCGGCGCAACGAGCCAGCCCAAAAATTTTCCGATGTAATTTTCGTGCGTCCTGAGCATTGGCTGCGTTCTGGGAGTATCAATAGCCCCGGAGGAGCCGTGCCGGCAGCATGATGACGGCTCGTATCAACTCCAGCACCCCGCCCACGGCGATGCCCACCACGCGAAACGGCAGCAGCAGCAACCACGCCAGCGGATAGAGAACCAGCGCAACCAGCGCCAGCGGCCAGCACAGCACCAGTAAAATGCACCACAACAGAAACTTGATCATGGTTGAGCGCCTCTTTGCGCGCGAACTCTGCCTGTTTGCTTCACTTGAGATTACGAAAATGAGCCGAATATAGTTCCTGTTTTGTCTGTTTTACCTATTTCTTCCCCGCCAGCAGCTTTTTGCGCTCGCGAATCAGCCGGGCGCGCTCCTTCTCCGGCAACGCCAGCACCGCCTTGGTCCGTTTGGGCAGCTTTTCGTAGATCAGCGCATGAGCGCGGGCCAGCTCCTCCGCAATCTCGCGCGGCTTGAGCGCGTCCCACCGCTCCAACGCGACCCAATAGGCTCGTGCCAGGTGCGGCGCGGGGATGATTCCTTCATTCTCCAGCAGCTCGTCGTAACGCTCAGCCCCGCAGTGAAACGAGAGAACAACGTCGCCCATGCCGTCGGCGTTGGTCAGGGCAAACATCTTGCCGCCAATCTCCCGCTCGCCCACCCAGTAGACCAGAATTTGCTCCCAGTTCAGCGTCTCCGCCGTATGCGGCAGCGCCAAGCAAATCTCGCGAATGCGTTCGTTATCCATAGACCGGCATCCCCCTCACCACTTCGCCTCGAATGCCCTGATCCTGCGCTCCAGCTCCCACTGTGCCGCGGCTTTTTCGCTGCCGTCGAGAAATGCCTTGCACCCGGCGGTGGGCGTATCCGAGCCAGGAACCTGCGCCTTGCAAGCGGCAACCGGAACGGTAAACGCATCCGGCGCGGCCCACAAGCTCTCGCCGGGAAGGAAGTTGTGCTCCATCCCGGTGCGGGCTAATTGCTTTAGATCCTGATAGCTGAGGTGGTAGTCCAGCGCGGCGCGCACGTACTCGTTGGTAATGTCGATGCGGCTGACGCCTTCATCGTCCGTCGAGAGCGCCACTGGCACATGAGCGGCGCGGTAAATCGGGAACGGGTGCTCCGCGCCTTTGACTCCCAGAATGGCTTCGTTGGAGCTGAGATTGATCTCCACCATCACGTGCTTTTGGGCCATTTCCTTGAGCAGACCGCGGGCATCGTCCTCGTACATCACATCCACGCCATGGCCGATGCGCTCGGCATGGCCCAGCTCGACGGCCTGGCGGATGTGAAAGCGCAGCCCCTCGGGCGGCACCAGGCCCATTGTCAGCTCGCCGGCGTGAAGGCTGATGTGAACCTTGGGGTAAACGGAGTGCAGGTAATCCAGCATCTTCATCTGCAAGGTGTAGTCGCGCATGGAGAGGAAGCCATCCTCCGGCATGACGAAGTTGATGCCCACAAAACCGTGCTCGTGCGCCTCCATGCTCGCCTGAACGGTCTCAAAGCCCAATAGTGTCTGCGCAAATACCTGCTCCGGCTCATTCCCGCGCAGCACCTGGTAGATGTAACGTACATCTACTTTGCAGGCCGGCGCTGCCTGCTGAGTGCCGCAATGTTCTATCTGAAAACGGGACGCCTCGGCCACGCGCGCATGACTCGCGGTCGGTAGCTACCTCGTCGCGCAGTCCGAGCTTGAGCAGCGTCTGCCGGTACTGCGCAAAATCCTGGCCCAGCGGATTCTCACGTGCGATTTGTGCGGTGTGCGAGAAGGGCGGCGTCTCCATCAGCTCCACATATTGCTGGTTTTGCGCGGCGGCGCGGCTGGCCACCTCGTCTACCCACTCGCCCATGTGCCGCTTGCTCAGCCCGCCAAAGCGGTCGAAGGTAACAAAAAACTGGTCGTGGGCGCTGAAGCCGGAGGTGGGCACAAAGCTGCGGATGGAGAAGGCGTCGACCAGCCGGTCGTAGAGCTTCTGATTAGCCGGAAGCTGCGCAGCCTCCACCAGCGGCGGCGTGCAGGGTGGCTTGGCAAAGCTGAGAGCCGCCGGATCCACGCACAGCCCATCCTCGCCGGCATCGCGGATAAAGGTCTCGGCGTACACGGCTCCGGAAAGGTGAATGTGCAGGTCCGCGCCCTTGGGAAACTGGTCCAGAAAGGCGCGCAGCGCCGGTGGCCCCAGGCGCACGGCGGCTTGGTAGGCGCTGGCGGCGCGGGCTTCGCCGGTCTGCGATGGAGAAAGGGCCTGGGCGTGGAGAGTGGCGGCACTGGCAAGGACTAAGCAGGCGAGAAGACAAACGAGTCGGCGCATAATGCCTACCAGTGTAGAACAGACCTGACTGGCGCGGGCAACGGCAAGTTGATATACTGGCACAAGTTGTTGCAGCCAACTGTCACTGGATTCGAGCGGTTCTCCAATGTACGAGCTCTCTCCATTGTTGTGCAGGGTGGCTTTTTCTTAAGGAAAAAGCTACGCGGCAGCCGTGGTTTCGGGACATCGCAATTGGAGAATCTCTGTAGCCGCCTGCTCCGGCGATGCCGGAATCCGCGCAGGAAATTGCAACGCGAAGTTTGCACTGAGGCCAGATAGCTCAGTGGTAGAGCGCGGCCCTGAAAAGGCCGGCGTCGGCGGTTCAATCCCGTCTCTGGCCACCACTTTAGACTCAAATACTTAGAACCTGATTTGATGCGCCGGGATGGCGGAACTGGCAGACGCAGCGGACTCAAAATCCGCCGGCCCTCGCGGCCATGGGGGTTCGACCCCCCCTCCCGGCACCATATAACTCATTTTATAATCAACAACTTACGATGTTTTTTTATGCCTTGCCATCCTTGTAGCGTGCGGATGAAAAGTCATGATTGTTGTGCATTAGCACTCTGGCAATCCACTCAGCATTGTGTTAACACTTGAGTTGAAAACGCACTAGTACCGTGACCACTTGAATATGTAATGACAGGAATGTAGCGCCGGTCTCCAGTCCGGGGCCCCCGCGGACAGGTCTTCGTCCGTGGGGTGGTAGACCGGGGCCCCCGCGGACAGGTCTTCGTCCGTGAGGTGGTAGACCGGCTGTCGCGCGGACGTCCTCGCCCGCGCATATCCAGGCATAATTACTAAATCGTACGGTCACGGTACTAGCGCGTCTTATTTCAGTGCTTCACAATGGAAATCAGCGTGTCGGAGTTACGAACGCCGGTCTTCATGTTCATCCACGGGCTCTGCAGGGTAATGCTGACTCCATTCGATTTGAACATCGCTCCCTTATCGCCAGAGCGGATGACGGCGATGCCCGGCAGTTTGCTATAGAACGCCACCAGCTTGGCTAAGCTATCCGCGGAGCGGTAGCAGGCCGCCTGTCCGCCCATCTGCGCGACGAGTGAGGAAGTGTCGGCGTCGTATTTTGCCCCGTCATAAACCTTCACTCCCCATTTGTCTTCGGCTGAGGCCAGCATCAGAGTGAAAAGAAGTGTCAGAGTCAACAAAAATGTGCTTCGAACAGTACGCATGATTTCCTCTCAATCAAAATTCAGTTAAGAACTATTTTGTGGCAATCTCGACCAGCTCGACGCGGCGGTTTTTGGCACGGCCTTCTTCGGTTTTGTTGGAGGCGATTGGCGCATAGGGACCGTTGCCGAAGGCGATCAGCCGGCTGGCGACGATATGGTGCTTCGTGACCAGATCATTGATGACCGATTGCGCGCGTGCCTGGGATAGCTTCAGGTTGCTGACCGCGTCACCCACCATGTCGGTATGGCCGACGATGTAAACCTTCAGCGTGGGTTTGTTGGTGAGCAGCTTGGCGATCTCGTCGATGGCCGGCTCGGAGTCCGGCTTGATGTCGGATTTGGCGGTGTCGAAGTTGATGCCATAGATGGCCACACTGCCGTTGTCGGCGATGCTGGAGGCCATGCCGGCGGCGTCCAGAGTAACCTCCTGCTGCATAACCTGCTTTTCGATGATCTCCATGTCATACACAGCCCCATATGCAACAACGTGAAGCGCCATCCACACCTCTTTGCCGCCTTTTGCGAAGTGGACCGTGGTATAGCGATCGCCTCCGGCGCCCTCTTCAAACAATACCTTTCCGCCTACGGCACGCACCGCGTTCTGGTAATTGCGAATCACCTCAAGTGCGCTGGGCATGGGTCCCTTGGATGCATCTCTATGCGAATCGTACCTGTATGTGAAGGAATACCGGTGTCCTTCAACATCTTGCTTCTTCTCCTTGCCATTTTCACTGATCCGGAAGGTGAAGGAATCGAAGCGCAACTCCCGGTAACTGTCGATGTAGAAACCCTGTGGGCGAGTGAGTCCGGGGTAATCCTTCGAACCGGGCTTATCCGATTGCGCGAAGGCGGTTGAAGTGATGGCAACGGCGGCGAGCGCCACAAACAGAGTGCGAAAGATGAGTTTCATAGGAGCTCCTTGGAAAAAGGTTGTGGACGGATTAAAAACAAATGGCGCAACTGACTATTTGGTGTTCAGCGCGCCCTTCACCTTCTCGATGTACTCGTCGATCCAGGCCTGTCCCTGACCCTGGGAGTTATACAGGCGGTCGACAGCGACGCCAACGATCTTGTTGCCGGCAAGACCCTGCCAATGGCCGGAGTAAAAGATCACATGAGAATCCTTGCATGGGTGGCCTGAGATGACCGGCCAGGTCTGCTTGCGCCACTCCAGAACGCCACCCTTATAGGCCTTCTTGCTTACCGGCTCGTCGAGGACACCTGTCTGGGAGCTTGTCGACGCTGGGTCCTGGGGCGTCTTGAGCATCATGTCAATGACTACCTGTCCCGCGGGGTTGAGGTTCCATCCGTATGCGAAGATAATCTTGGGATCGCCGAAGCAGTCGCTCATGCTGTCGTTGGCTTTTGTCCCCCGCATCCCATCGGCAACGCCGGACGCGCGCATCTGGGCCATGATTTGCGCAGCCTGCTCATCGGCCTGAAAACCGCTCGGCGGCGGCGGCAAGGGCGGCGGGGTCTGGCTCACTGCGACCGGAACAGCAACGCACAGCAAGACTCGCAGGCTCAGAGAAAGCATCACTTTCATCGTCCTCCTTTTCGTGCGGCAGGCAAGAAAATCCGAGCCGCTCTCTTCGGTTAATAGCTGACTGTGGCCTTAGAGACGGGCGAGATATCCGGGCCGTTCTCCAGAGTAACGCTGCCGGTAACGCCCAGGGCACCGCTCAACGGTCCAACATTGCCGGTGGCTGAAACCATGCTCTTGATTCCTCCATCCACCACTTCGCCGGAGTCGTTGACACGTACGCCCACCAGAAACTGCGCGGTAACATCAAAGTTGACCGGAGAGCTGGGCGGCGTCCAGCCCTGGCCATTGTCGCCCAGATTACTGCCGCCGATATTGTAGGTGGACGCGGATGCACTTGCGCCCACGCCAACCCAGAAGGCAGTATCCTTCTTGATGAAGTTGCGCTCGACCTCGAAGCGCACTAACTCGCCTCCGGAAATCTTGACCTTGTCGCAGCCCAGCTCTATCTTCATGGCGCCCAAACCCAGCCTGACAGGAAGATTGAGGGGGCAATCCGGCTCTTTCTTTGTGAGCGTCGGATCCTTGACCGTCTTGGGCGGCTTGGGCGGTACGGGTTCAATGCACTTGAGGGTCTTGTAACCCCGCGCGGTTTCAGCCAGGGCGGCAGCATAGCCGGCGTCCTCTTTGTAGAGAATCAACACGGCCAACTCTCGTTCTGCCTGCACGAGATCATTCAGCGATGGAACCCATATCTGGTCGATAATCGGCTGCGAGTAGGCGTAGAGGTCGCGCGATGCTGGGCGGGCGAAATCGGAGTACTTTTTGTAGATATTGAAGTGCTGGGCGTAAACGGTATCCAGCGTCCCTTTGTTGAGTTTGCACCATCTGAACTCAATCTGGTCGATCTCGTACTGAAGCTGAGCGGCTCTCGCCGCGTCGTTGGCGGCGCGCGCGGCTTCGAGTTCCTTTTCAAGTTCCATAAAGTGCGGCAACTCGGCGTTGATCTGTTCCACGGCCTGTTTGGCGGCGGGTTCCATGACGCCGACGGCCTGCTGCACGGTTTGATCGAGGCTGTAGGGCGCGCCGATGGTGAGCTTCACGATCTGGCCGTATTCAAAGATCTGCTTGTCGAAGGTGCGGGGCAGATTGATGGTTCCATCGGGGTCGATCTGGGCGCGGCGGACGATGGCCATTACGCGAGCCTGGGCGTCCTGCAGGCGCGCGGTCGCAGCCTGAATTTCCTTGTCGGCGTAGGTCTTGGCCTGCTGAAAGGCGGGATCGGAGCCGAGCGTCTCCTGGGGATCGGCTGTGGCCGGCAGCTCGGGAAGCGGACCGGAGTCGTCGTTGCCGCTGGGCGGAAAGGAGGGCGGAGGCTTTGTGGAGTCCTGCTGCTGCTTCTCTTCCGTCTCCTGCGCTTGCTTATAGCCTGCCGCCACTACGCCCGAGTAGCCCTTGCTGAGCGACTTGCGGAACATATTCATGGCGGTAGCGGTGTCGCCTTTGCAACTGGCCAGCATACCCAGGCCGGCCGGGGCGCCGGAGAGATCGGGATCGAGAACGGCCGCACTTTGAAAAAGAGCTTTGGCTTCAGCGGCGTGGCCGGAGTTGAAGTAGACCCAGGCCAGGTTGAGGGCGAGCATTGCCTGCTGCGGAGCCAGCTTGTGCGCGTAGAGCAGCACCGCGCTGGCGGCTTTGGCATCGGGGATAGAATCGAGAGCCACGCCCAGGTTGCTGGCCACCAGCAGGTCGTCGGGGTTGGCCACGGCAGCCACGGCGCTGGCATAGACTGAAGCCCCTGCCGCGCCGCTGATAAAGAGTACGGGGCCAGCCTGGGAGGCGGAAGAGGTTGCGTCTGGCTTGGCGAAGATGTGATCGAATTCCGCGCGGTGCGTTCCCAGCTTCCCGCCGTAGGTTTCGACGAGGGACTTGACCAGCACAATGTATTCGGCTCGCGTGGGCGCCGCGGCAGTCACCGGCAAGGCCTGGGCCGGCGGACAGGGAGTGGAACTCTGCGACTGCGATTGAGCAGACTGGGCGGAGCTGGCGAAGGGGTTGTTTCCCGCGCCCGCCGTTCCCGCCGCCGGTGCAGCATCAATGGAGTCGCCCCACTCGCTCATGCGTGTCTTCTCAGCATCGGTGAGCGATTGGCCGGACCTCATCTTGTTGAAGATGGCCTGAACGTCGGAGGGAATAGAGGGCGCTTGCGCCCATGTGCCCGCAACTACAAACAGGCTGAGAATGAATGCGCAAATCAGGTACAATCGCTTGCCAGCCATCACTGCCGTCCTTTCAAAAGCTATGCACGGAGTTGATTTGAAGAAGGGGTGGGGCATTGGCAAAAGCCCCACCCTTTCAAATCACCCTGCGATGCGGCGCAATCGACAACTATTTGGTAGCGATCTCCACCAGCTCAACGCGGCGGTTCTTGGCTCTTCCGTCGTCTGTTTTGTTGGAAGCCAAAGGCGCCCATGGTCCGGCTCCAAAGGCGACCAGTCGCGTGGCGGCGATGCCGTGCTTGGTGACCAGAGCAGTAATGACGGCTTGAGCGCGGGCCTGGGAGAGCTTCATGTTACTTGTAGCGTCGCCCACCATGTCGGTGTGGCCGACAATCCCGACCTTGAGTGCGGGTTTGTTGGTGAGCAGCTTGACGATCTCAGTGATGGCCGGCTCGGAGTCCGGCTTGATGACGGAGCTGGCGGTGTCGAAGTTGATGCCGTAGATGGCCACGGAGCCGGTGTCTGCGATGCTTGTGGCCATGGCTGCCGCGTCCACGGTCACATCCTGCTTCATGACCTGCCTTTCGACGACGGTCTGAGTATAGCCGTTGTGCCCGGTTTCGATCAGCACCCACACTTCCTTGTTGCCTTTTGTAAATCGCAAAGTGGTGTTATACCAACCGGTGCCTGGTGAATCGTCAATCACCTGTCCACCGGAGGTGCGCACAGCATTTTGCAGATTGCGTATGATTTGCAGTTGGGAAACTGTAGCCGCGCCGTTTTTAAGGCTGTATTCAATCACGACCTTTCGGCCTTCGATTGTCTGGTCTGTTTTCTTGCTGTTCTGGGTGACCTTGAAGATAGCTGAATCGAACTGTATATCTCTGTAACTGTAAATGAAGAAGTCCGGCATGCGGGTGATTCCGGGGTAATCCTTCGATCCGGATCTATCCGCCTGGGCGAAGGCGGTGGAAGTGATGGCGATGGCGGCAAGCGCCACGAGCAGTGTGCGAAAGAAGAGTTTCATAGCAGCTCCTTGAAAAAATGTTGTACGTCGATTTGAGTCTGGCAGGGATGTGCGAAGAACCTGCCGTTGTACACAATGGCGCAAAAAGTCATTTTGGCTTGGTGCTGGATTTGACGGTGGCGTTGCCGGTGGTTTTGCCGGTGCCAAGATCGACCGATCCCGATCCTTGCACATCGATATTCATCTCGAAGTGAGAGCTCATGCCTGTGGCGCTCCATTCACCCTGCGCCTGTGTTGTGCAGTTGGTGGGTGGCGTGAACAACGCGACAGAGGGTTTCTCGAAGTGCAGTTCTTTCACTTCCAGCATCAGCATGGGCTGTGCGCCGGGAAACGTCATAATCGCCTTGACGGGATAGTAGCCGTTCACGGCAACCCAAATGCTCGCCTTGCCCTGATCGCTAGTAGTTTCCGTAAGGTTGGCGGCGATGCCGTTCACGTTTTCCCTGCGCACGGTGTTCTTTTTTAAGTTAGCGAGATCTTCTGCCGGCGGAGGGGGTGAGGCAACCGGATCATACATGATAGGCATATCCGGCCCGGTGTAGGTCATCCAGGTGCAGGTGTTCTTGACCACATCGAGCGAGTAGGCCTTGTGGCTGACCAGATCGAACCAGTGCTGCGCGTGGACGGCCTTGCCTGCCTTGGCCGGCGCGGTGACATCGACAAATTCGCGGGGGCCGAAGCGGGAGACCTTGACATCGACCGCGGAGCCGGTAGACATCGCCTCCAGCGCCATAACTGTAGAAGCGGTTAGGGTGTAGGACTGGGGCACCGAGGGCTGGGCCTGAACGAGTGGGGCGAGGAGGCTGATGGCCAGCGCCTGGAATATGAGTCGGAAAGATCGAGCGTACATTGTGTTTTCTCCTAAACTTACTTCGCTATGACGATTCAAGAGCCATTGTTTGCGGGAGGGGGGCGCGACTCCCCCCTATCCCGATGCAGAGCGGAAGCTGCCCGCTGGTTACCGATGGTGGCCCGAGGACGAACCACCCGAGGGCGGTGGACCCGAGTGTGAAGGCTGTGAACCCTGCGGCGGGTGCGAAGGTTGCGGATTCTGCGGGCGCGAGTACTGCGAACCCTGAGAACGCGAAGGCTGCACGTTTTGCGAGCGCGAAAACTGAGAACCCTGGGAGTATGACGGCTGCATGTTTTGCGAATGTGAAAACTGTGAACCCTGGGAATGCGTAGACTGCGAGGACTGGGAGTGAGAGATCATCGGCTGCGCTCCGTTGCCGCGTGGTGTAACCGGCATAATCGTCTGACCGCCTCCGCGATTTTGTCCCACCGGCAAATGCGATGTGGAGCCGGAGCCAGGGGATGTAGTGCCAGTACCCGTCCTAGGGCCAGTACAGCCATTTGGGCCGCGAACCTGTCCGGATGGACATGCCCCTCCGGGGAGACCCGGTCCGCGATTTCCACCTGTCGTCGCTCCCGAGCCGCAAACGCCATTTACATAGCCGGTCGTGCAGGGGACAGGCTTGGTAGGCGCGCTGCCGCTTGAGTTTGTGGTGTAATGCGTTGAAGACGAAGTTCCGCCGTAGGCGCTGCCGCCACGCGCGGCCGAGGAGGTCCCCGCCGAGCCGGTCGTAGCGTATCCATGCGGAGCCGTGGAGGTCATGTTGGTCTGAGTGTGGGAGGTCGAACCGGATGAGCCACCCACGTGGTTTGAGTATTGATTGGTCGATCCGGTCGTGACGCCGCTTCCATGCGTGTTCGTGGAAGAACTCGTCGAGCCGGAGGCGCCTCCGGTGTTCGTGTTATGTACGCTCATGATGGTTTGGGTGTGTGTGTTCGATCCGGTTGAGCCGCCCGTGTGCGTGGTCGAGCCGGTGGTTGTGCCGGTCTTAGGGCCGGATGTGCCGCCGGTTGTCGTCGGTACTGTGCAGCCAACGCCGCCACTGGGCGCAGGTCCGGTACAGTTTGACGGTTTACCCGGAACTGTCCTGCCGGGTTGCGTGTTCGAGGTTGAGCCTGTGCCCGAGCCTGAACCTGTAGTCGAGCCGGTGGTCGTGCCACTTCCATGCGTGGTCGTGGAAGTGGAGGTCCCCGTCGCGCTTCCGGTTCCTGTAGTGTTCCCGCCCAAGTTTACTGGCGCGATAGTGCCCGAGCCTGTATTCCCGCTCGATCCAGTAGTAGTACCGGATTTAGTGCCGGTAGACGAGCCGGAACTCGATCCAGAGCCAGGGGATGTAGAACTGCCCGTACCCGTCTTTGGGCCAGTGCAGTTTCCACCAGGGCCGCGAACCTGTCCGGATGGACATGTCCCTCCAGGGAGACCGGGACCGCTATGGCCGCCAGTAGTCGCACCTGAGCCGCAGACGCCATTTACATAGCCGGTAGTACAGGGAACTGGCTTGTTCGGTGCGCCACCGCCCGAGCTTGTTATGGACTGTGTTGAAGAGGAAGTTCCGCCGGAGGCGCTGCCGGTGTTTGTGTTATGGACGCTCATGATGGTTTGGGTGTGGGAGGTGGATCCGCCGATTCCAGGATTCATGGATTTCCCCACCGTGCTTCCGCTTCCGGACATTGCACCCGCCGAACCGGTTCCGGGGGTTGATCCCGAAGAGCCTGAAGTTGAGCCCTTGCCCGTGCCGGAGGTGCTGCCGCTTCCTGGGTTCGTGGAGTTCCCCGACGAGCTTCCGGTTCCGGACTTTGCACCCGTCGAGCCGGTTCCGGGGGTTGATCCCGAAGAGCCTGAAGTTGAGCCCTTGCCCGTGCCGGAGGTTGAGCCCACGCCCGTGCCGGAGATGCTGCCGCTTCCTGGGTTCGTGGAGTTCCCCGACGAGCTTCCGGTTCCGGAGGTTGCACCCGCCGAGCCGGTTCCGGGGGTTGATCCCGAAGAGCCTGAAGTTGAGCCCTTGCCCGTGCCGGAGGTTGAGCCCACGCCCGTGCCGGAGGTTGAACCGCTACCAGGGTTTATTCCGGTGCCCGGACCATTGGTTTGGCCTGTGCCGGGGTTGATTCCCTTGCCCGGACCGGAGGTTGAGCCCACGCCCGTGCCGGAGGTTGAGCCGGAGGATGAGCCGGAGGATGCGCCCACGCCTGTGCCGGAGGTTGAGCCGGAGGTAGAGCCTATGCCCGTGCCGGAGGTTGAGCCGGAGGATGAGCCGGAGGATGCGCCCACGCCTGTGCCGGAGGTTGAGCCGGAGGTAGAGCCTATGCCTGTGCCGGAGGTTGAGCCGGAGGATGAGCCGGAGGATGCGCCCACGCCTGTGCCGGAGGTGCTGCCGCTTCCAGGGTTCGCGGTGTTCCCCGACGAGCTTCCGGTTCCGGACTTTGCACCCGTCGAGCCGCTATTAGGGTTCGCGGTGTTCCCCGACGAGCCGGAGGTTGAGCCAATGCCCGTGCTGGAGGCTGAGCCGCTTCCTTGCGACATCGTCGATTGTGTACCATTGCCGCGACCTGTAACCGGCATGATTGTCTGTCCGCCAGTTTGACTACCCGTACCTACACGCGTTGTGGTGCCGGTGCCGGTGGTAGTGCCGGTGCCGGTGCTGGATTTGGAGCCTGTGCCGGTGCCAGTGCCGGTCGTTGGGGTTTTGGCGCCACATTGGCCTTGAATGGCTGGCGCCCCGCCTGCACATGTACATTGGCCCATGCCGTTGCGACTCGTCCCGGCGACTGGACATGCTGGATATACACAATTGCCCCCGCCGTCTCTAACCTTCCCACCTGTACATGCCGCTACTGGCTGACCATGGCCCTGGCTGCCCGCACTCGTACCTATGGGGACAGTGCAACCTACGGCCCCGGGCGCACAGGAAATGGGGGTGTTCGGCGCGCCGCCACCGCCGGGGGTCTTCGGGGTGACGCTCATGTTGGTCTGGGTGTGTGAGGTCGTACCGCCGCTTCCTGGAATCATGGATTTCCCCACCGTGCTTCCTGATCCTGATATTGATCCCGTCGAGCCGGTGGTTTTTCCGGTGGTGGTCCCGGTGCCGGTAGTCGTGCCAGTGCTAGAGCCAGCGGTGGTGCCGGAAGTCGAGCCAGAGGTTGGCGTGTGGCCGTTGCCTTGATTCGCAGGAGGGCCTGCCGCAGCGGTACTGCAATTGCCGTCAGAGCCGCGAACCTGGCCGGAAGGACATGCTAATGGCTGGCCATGGCCCTGGCTGCCCTGACTCGGGGCTGCGCTGTCGCTTGAACTTGTGGCGGAATTCGATGTAGACGTATTGGAGCCGGGATTCTGCGGCCCCGTGACACTCATCATGGCTTGGGTGTGAGTGTTCGATCCGGTTGAGCTGCCAGTGTGTATGTTCGAGCCTGTGGTTGTGCCCGTGCCGGCGCCGGATGTATTGCTGCCCGTGGACGACGACCCTGTGTTTGCCGATCCTCTGCAAGGAACGCCTTTAGAGGTTGACGTGGAACATTCTGTATGATTCGCCAGGCCAGTTCCTGTCGTCGTGGTCGAGACAGTGGTTGATCCGGTGCTCGAACCCGTGCCATGAGTGGGATGAGTGCCGACGCCTACGGAGCCATGCGAAGAATTCCCGGTTCCGTTGGAGTTGCCCTCGATGGGCGTGGGATTCTTGCTGGAGTTGGCCCCTTGATTGTTGTCGATGGAAATCGCATGAGTGGTGGCGCCACCGCTGGCCGTGCCGCCCACGTGATTGGTTCCCGCCGGATTATTGACGGAATTCGACCTGGAAGAGTTGGAATTGCCGCTGGCGGCGTTCCCAGATCCTGATCCGGGAGACTGAACTCCCATGCTTCCGTGAGTTGGATGGCCGCCATTGTTATTGACATAGGAGGACTTGTCGTTTTTGGCGAAATTCTGGTGATGCTCCTGATAGGATGTTCTGCCCTGGTGCTGGTCGTGCTCGGCCAGGCGCTCTTCGGGGCGAGGGTCGTGGCGGATGCCGTCCGGGCCGCCGCTGAAGGCCACGTGGCTGTCGCGGGCGACCAAGCTTCTATCGACACGCTCGTGGTCCTCGAAGGTGGTGTGGATGTAGCGGACGTCCACATGCATGATCGCGGTGTTGTAGTGGAAGTCGTGGCCGCGCCACTCTCCGCCGGCAAAGCCGACGCCGCCGTAACCGAAGCCATAGTTCACGCCGCCGTAGTAACCGACGTGCCGTCCCCAGTAGCCCTCATGAAAGCGATACCGGCCACCTTCCCAACCCCAGTAGGGGGGCGTCCACAGCGCGCCTTCATAGGGAGTAGGCACCCAGGCTCCGGAAACCCAGAAGTAGCCTTGGTCGCCGTAGGCCCAGTAACCGGGGGTCCACATCATGCCAGGCTGCACACAGGGGGGCTGTTCGTAGACGGGCAGGGCAGGTGGCGCTATGCTGACTATGATTTGGGCGCCGGCAAGCGATGCCGCGGAAATGAGAACGATCATCAACGCCAGCATCAGCCAGCGCGCAGAGTGTAGAAATCGCATGGATAAATCCTCCATATTTCTCACGGAACGAGCAGAAATCAAAACTGAATAGCAAACATTTGCACCGTTCCACAATGCATAAGCGGAAATGAGCGGCAAACAGGTTCAGGATTTCTGAAAATAATTCCGCGCCGGCCTTCGGGAAGTTGAAGGCCGCCCACAGTGCGATAGAGAAATGGAAGAAAAACCGGATCAGAGACGGAGAGGGGCTATAGCGGTTCCACAATTGTTGTACCCAGAAACCACCACCCTCAAGTGGCATTTTCCTCAACCGGGGTCCCCGGCGACAGGTCTTCGTCGCTGGGGTGGAAGTAAATGCCACCTTGTACGATGTCAAAAAGGGCACGTGAATTATGGAACCGCTCTATTTGGGGGTGGATCCCAGTTTCCGGCGCCATTCGTCGGCTTTGTCCGGTTTTCCCCAGGCGGTGTAGAGCTGCACCAGCCGCTGGCCGGCTTCGGGTAGGTTAGCATCGACCGATATGGCGGGACTTTGCTTCATCAGGCCTTCATAACCGGAGAGCAGCAGCGGTTCGGCTTCGGCGAATTTGCCCTGTCCAAGCAAACTCGCGCCGAGCAGGCTTTGCCGGTCGAAGGTATCCCAGATTTCCGCGTTTTGATTTCCTGAGCCGTTCATCGCCTCGCGCAGCAGGGATTCTGCCTCGGCGTATTTCCGCTGCGTCAATCGCAGACGCGCCAGTGCCGTCAGGCAACTTCGAGTTGCAAGTTCGCCGGGCTTGAGTCTTTTGCGATCCAGCGCGAGGGCCTCGGTCAGTGTTTGTTCCGCGAGATCGTTCTTGCTTTCATCCTGGTAGAGCACACCCAGGTAGGTCGTCGTGGTTGCAACATTGATATGCTCGGCGCCCTGCACGCGGCGAGTGTCTTCGAGGACTTTGAGGAGTATCGGCTCCGCCTCCTTAAACTTGCCCTCGGCTCCATAAATTAATCCAAGAGCTTTCGCGGAAGTGATCGTCCATTGATTACCCTCGCCATAAAGGCGTTTGAACGTCTCCTGGTTCTTGACTGCAAGCGGCTCGGCTTCAGCGAATCCGCCCAGACTGTACAGGGTCTGAACGAGGCCGTTTTCGTAGATAAGGGTATACATGTTTTCCGGTCCGTTGATGCGCCGGCTGATCTCAAGCAATTGCCTCATCATGCCGGCGGATTCGGTATAGCGCCCCTCAAGACGGTAGATGGTGCCAAGATTGCTCATATCAATCAGGGTGCGCGGATGTTCCGCGCCTAAAACGCGCCGGTCGCCCGCCAGAACCACGGCTTGCAGCTTCTCCGCCGCGTCCATCTTCTTTTGCCACCGGTAGATCACGACAAGAACGCGACGGGCTTTCAGCGTGTCGGGATGATCGTCGCCATGCAACCGGCGAGCAATCTCCACAGCCTCATTCGCATACCGCTCGGCAGCGTCCAGCTTTCCCTCTTCGCTACTGACACTTGCCAGGGCGTCAAGGGCCTCAAAGAGCTCCGCCAATTTATTCGGATAGAGGCGTCGCCGGATTTGCACAATTCGAGTAAATATCGCGTCCGCTTCCGGGAACCGGCCGATGGAGTAGTAAATCGCTCCGAGATCCACGGCTGTATCCAAAGTCGCGTTGTCATTCTCGCCCAGTGTCGTTGTTTGCGCTTTCAACACCTCTTTGAAGAGAGATTCAGCCTGCGGAAACTGCGTCTGGTCTCTATAAGTTTGGGCCAGCTTTCTCATGCTCGACAGCGTCTCGGCGGCATATTCTCCCAACGATTGCCGCCGCAGTTCGACCGCGCGCTCAAATTGGCGCTGCGCCTCTGGAAAAAGCCCGAGATCCAAATAACTCTCGCCAATCGTCTGGCGAATCGAAGCCTCGACGAGCGGCTGTCCGGCAAATTTCCCCTGAATGTGCTCGGCCGCTCGATCAAGGGCCGTACGAACCTTCAGGTCCGGGTCAGGACTGCTATCCGCACTTTTCTGATTGGAGGGCCCTGCCTGGGCCAGCAAATCTGTTTCCAAGAATTCATTGATGCTGCGGGCGGTCGCAGCTTCGGCGTTGGCACGATTGCGGTCTTCGGCAGCGGCTTTTTCTGCTGCGATAGCAGCCCGTTGCGAGGCAATGGCCTTATCCCGTTCGACTTGCGCCGCGTGCTGCGCGATCTGCGCGTGATCTTTTTGCACAAGAGCTGCCTCTGCGGATTGCCGGGCGATTTTTGCCTCAATGGATGTGACAATTATGCCCGCGAGCAGTGAAACAGCAGCGAAGGCGATCGCCGCGCTCTGCCCCTTGTAGCGCCGGATGAGCTTCGCGGTCCGGCTCCACCACGGCTGACGGATGGCGCTCACCGGAAAGCCTTCCAGCCATGCGCGAATGTCATCGGCAAGTGCCCGCACGGAGGGATAGCGTTCGGCGGGGTTCTTGCGCATGGCCTGCAGGATGACGGCGTCCAGCTCGCCGTGCAAATCGCGGCGCCAAGTCGGCGCGATGCTGCTGGGGACTCGTGGCTCCTCTTCGCAGATGGCCCGCAGCGTCTCCAGCGGATTCGATCCCGGCGTGGCGAAAGGATGGTTTCCGGTCAGCAGCGAGTAGAGCAGAACGCCCAGAGAAAAAACATCGTTGGCGGTGGTCATACGCTCGCCGCGCACCTGCTCCGGACTGGCGCACTCAGGCGTCAGCATCCGCGTAGTAGAGAGCTGTTCTTCGCCGGCGGTTTGTATCAGCCTGGCAATGCCGAAATCGAGCAGCTTCGGTACGCCGTCGCTGGCCGTGACCAGGATATTCGCCGGCTTCAGATCGCGATGGATGACCAGTTGGCGGTGCGCGTATTCGACAGCCGAACAGACGAGCAGAAATATTTCGAGGCGCTGGCGGAGGCTGAGTTGTTCGCGCTCGCACCATGCGTCGAGAGGCAGGCCGTCGACATACTCCATCACCAGGTAGGGAGAGCCGTCCTCCAGCATGCCGCCGTCAAGAAGGCGGGCGATGCAAGGATGATTCAGCGATGCAAGAATCTGACGCTCCTCGCGGAAGTGGCGGATGTCTTGATCGGAAAGCAGGCTGGCGCGCATTAGCTTTATGGCCGCGCGCTGTTCATACTGCTGGTCGGCGCGGCGGGCTTCCCATACCACACCCATGCCGCCACGGCCGATCTCCCGAATGAGTTGCCAGGCTCCGATGCGGCGTCCGGCTATCGAGCTAGACGGTTCGTCGGCCAGATCCACGGGCGGCAACTCCGGAGAAGCGCCTTCTAGAAAATCGGGGGATTCCAGATAGGCGGCCAACAGCGAGCGCACCTCATCGAGAACTTCGTTCGAGTCCGGCTGCGCGGCGAGGAACGGATCCCGCTCGGCTTCGGCCAGTTCGACCACCGTCGAGAAAAGCTCCTTTGCGCGCTTCCAATCGTTGGGGTTCACGGCTCGCGCTTCCCCTCTAACAGCCGTCTTCGAATCCATGTCTTGGCGACAATCCATTCCCGCTTCACCGTGCTCTCGGAAGCGCCGACCGCTTCGGCGGTCTCCGGAATGCTGAGCCCGCTAAAATAGCGCAACTCTACGATATGGCCTTGCATGGGATCGCGCTTTTCCAACTCTTCAAGCGCGGCGTTTAGATCGAGAATCTCGACTTCAGGCGGATTGGTCACAGCATCGGTGTCGATCAATGTGAAACAGGTGATCCCGCCCCCTCGCTTCCGGCTCTTTCGTGCACGCGCATGGTCGATCAGGATGGTCCGCATCAGGCGCGAAGCAAACGCGAAAAAGTGCGTGCGGTCCTTGAAGTCCGCGTGCTGCCCCTGGACCAGCCGCAGCCAGGCTTCATGAACCACAGCCGTACACTGCAAGGTGGAAGAGTTTCCCTCGCGGCCGCACTGCCGCCTGGCGATGCGGCGCAATTCAGGATATGCCACCTCAACCAGCCTATCCATGGCTGAGGGCTGCCCAGCTTCGCATGCGTGCAGCAGCGCAGTGATGTTGAGCGGGGATTTTGCGTGCGACTCCTGCTCGGGCCGGTCCAAGAAGATGCACCTCTTTGATATGTTACTTATACTATTCCGACCTCGCGAAAGCCACATTTTGTTTGTCTCTGGGGCATTGTGGCCGGTTGCGTGAGTGCCAAGGCATGCTAAAATCGCGATGGACAGAATTGTCGGTAATTAGGAGACTGTTCGCGAGTGCTGATGTCAGTTGACGCAAGGTCGCGGAGCGCGAATCCAGCGTCTGGAAGGCAAAGTTTGACGAGCCTGGCGGATAACCGGCTATCCGGAAGTCACCCTCAACTGGGGTTAAAAGACCTGAGCGCTCAGTGGAGCCTTGCGCTATGACCGAGCGCTAATCCTACCCGTCTAAAACTCCGTGTACTTGTAGCGTACTCAAGAACCGCGTTTCCTGCGTTTCTATAGTATTGAGCGTCTAGGATTTTCAATAACTTATTTAGAATCAACACGCAGCCGGAATACGACCCCCTCCCGGCACCATACTAAGTATATTGTTTACAATAGTTTACATTTTGCGCTGGACTCGGGCTGGATTGAGAAGAATCCGGCAAAAGGCATAAATCCGCCAAACCTAAGACAAGTTCCGACATTGCCCTACTCAGATGCGGAGTGGGAGAAAATCCTCTGGGCTTTGGACGTATACGGAGAAATTCACGCTCAATGTCCTCAACGGATTCGCAGGCAGTTAAAAGCCTTATAGCGAAACCAGAGTAGCTGTATCCCGGAAGCAACGTCGCCAAGTGGCTTTTTCCTCAAGAAAAAGCCACCTTGAACACTCTTGATAAGGGCGCGTTTACTCTGGTTTCGCTCTAGTCGTGCTGATGCGATATTCGGGGTTGAGGATTTCTGACGCTGTTTCATGAAATGGTGATCGGATTGATGCTAGCGGACGGTTGTTTGTATATCAGGCGAAGACGGGTCAGCCGGTGCAGATTCCTTTACCAGCGCCCGTGGTTCAAACCTTACGGGTATGTGAGGAAGGGAATCCTTGCTATTTCTGGTCGGGCGCAGGGAAATTGAAGAGTTCGATAACACAGTGGCAGGAACGTCTAAAGAATCTCTTTGTGATCGCGGGGATTTCTGACGGCCACAAGCATCGGTTGAGGGACACGTTCGCAGTGGAACTTCTTCAGCGGGGAGTACCGTTGCAGACCGTTTCAATCCTTCTAGGGCATCGCTCAATATTGACGACAGAAAAACACTATTCTCCTTGGTTAAAAATCCCGTCAGGATGCTCTTGAGGTCGCCGTAAAATTGTCGTGGGGTTCTTAGCAGAGCGTTTCTAAATTCGCCCGGGAACACTTTCCCCATCTCCGGTGTCTATCTAAGTACAGTGGTTCCGATTGGGATATGCGGAGTGCTTAAAGCCCCGCTCCCCGCGCCCAACTAGCGCGCCGGGCGGGTGAGCCCGCTCGCGTCTGAACATGGCCTCTGCATTCCATCCGGTGCGGCTGAATTCGTATTTCAGGAGGCAGGCCATGTTTGAAGACTCCACCTTCGAATCCGCATGCAGAATCCACACCCGCAGCCGTCAATGGATGATCGCGGCCTTCGCCTGCAACGCCTCCATCCTGGTGGCCTTCATCCTGGTCCCGCTCATCTTCCCCCCGATGCTGCCGCCCCAGGTGAGCGCCTTCCTCATGGAAGTCTTTGTCCCGCCCAGGCCCCAGATGCCGCAGCAACCCGTGCAGACGGCTCGCCCCACCATCGAGGCGCAGATCAATCCATTTCAGGCGCCGCGCACGATTCCGTCGACCATCGTCATCCCTGCCATACCCGATCCGCCGGTCATTCCCGCATCTTCCAGCCTGACAGATCCCGGCAACGATCTTTTTCGCAAGCCCGCGGAGGTGCCCGTCGTCCGCCCGGCGGCGCAAACCCTGCTGCGCGTCTCCTCCGGCACTGTGGAAGGCTTGCTGATCCAGAGAACAATGCCGGTCTATCCCGCCTTTGCTCTGACTGCCAGAATCAGCGGCACGGTGACGCTCGCAGCCATCATCTCCAAAACCGGCGTCATCGAGAACCTCCGCGTCATCAGCGGACCGGCGGTCTTGCAGCAGGCCGCGCTCGACGCCGTCAGTACCTGGCGCTATCGCCCCTATCTGCTCGATGGCCAGCCCGTCGAGGTGGAGACCACGGTGACCGTGAACTTCACCCTGCAGCGCTAAGGGGCGTTGCAGGGGCGCGCTTCCGCGCAATCCTTCTCTGCGGAGGCGCGCCCCGCGTCTCATCCAATCCGCCGCAGCGCCTTCTCTCCGCCCTTCACGGCATCAGTTGCCACGCATAACATCACGCATCAACCATCATGCATCACGATTCAGTTCAGCGAAAGTCTGGTATATGCTGTATTTTCCTCATTCTCTCCACAAAGAGTCTGAAGGATGGAACGTCCTAGCCCGGAGTCCTAAAGGAATCGGCAAAGAAGGGTGTGAGAACTCCACGCGCAGCTATTCCAAACCCGGCGCTCGCCCCGTGATCTTCTGAATTGCGCCCTCAATCTCCGCTTTAAGCTCCTTCAGGGCGTCCGGCGCATAGAAAATGACGCTTTCGGTCAGCAAATCAAACGGCGGCATCTCTTTGCCTTCTTCGCCTCTGCGCCTCAGTAAGATGACCTGCTTCGCTTGCGCGTGTGCCATGCCCAACTCGTACATCACGTTGGCCCGGTCACCCGTTGTGTCAGCCACCGCAAAGTAACAGTGCTGAATTCCGTAGCGGATCGCTTCAACAAGATTTCCCGTTGCGATGTCGTGGTCGGTTCGGACCGGCTTTAGCCCAAATCGCGTCAAAGCTGGCTCGATGGCGTCATTGTAAACCGGATTGAATTCCGCTTGGAAAGGCATGATGACGAAACACTGGGGGGTGAAGCCTCGCAGAACGCATGCGCATATAGTCCGTGCAAGATTGCGAATCTCCTCCTGCCCCAGAGACCCCAGCTTGGTATTCTCCAGGGTCTCAACCTCCGCTTCAGTGAGGCGAAATGTCTTGCGAATCTCCGCCTTGACTGTATCCCACGCATCATTGGAGGCCTTCCCGCCGCATGGCACGGGAAATACCGGCCGATCAATCGCCAGCGCAACATCGAGGATGGAGCGGGTCCCAGCGCTTCCCTCGATCGAGATCACAACATCCGCATCGAATACCATCCGGAAGCGCCGCGATTGCGCATTGTGATTGGTGAGAATCCGCTTTCGTCCTTTGCTAAAACGCTTGAGTTTTGGCCCGTCAAGGGTAGGGTCCGGGTAGCAAGTTTCGATCCGGTCAATAGGGTCTATGCCTTGCGCTTGCAGCCCCGCTTCAAAGCCATTTGCCATCGCCAGGTCCGCGGTCATGCAGTCAGGCGCATCGGTCCGCGAAGCCAGGCCGCCTGTAATCACAACCAGGCCTTTCTCTTCGGCCAGTTGCCGTCCAACCTCGCTCCAAAGAGTCGCAGCCTGATCGCTTAACATGCTCCCGCCACTCGTGAACAGCCGTCTTGGTCGAAGTATTGAGCTCATAGCACCTCCAAGCAAGATTGAGCCCTTAGTGAATCGGCAGCCTCCACAGTCTACTTTTTCAGCGGCTTGCGCGCAAAGTAATACAGCGAGCCCGCCAGCGCGGCAAACGCCGCCACCGACACGCCATTGTTATAGAAAATGCTGTGCGGAATGGCGATGGGGTTGTCCTTGTTGAAGTAATTTTCGTAGAACTTCAAACCCACGCCCAGCAAGCCGATGATGCCGCCTGCCGCGATCAGCCCTGATGCAAACAGCGAGCCTGGCGAAACGTTGCCCTCCGCCTCCGGGTCTCCTCCAGCCTTCTTGAGGGCCGCGTCCACCAGCCAGCGCATCACGCCGCCAACAAAGATCGCCAGCGTCGTCCCGATCGACAGATAGGCCCCCACCGCGAAGGCCAGCGAGCGAATGCCCAGCAGCTCCACGGTGATCACAATGCAGACGCCGAGCAGCACCAGCCCCCAAGGCAGCTTGCGGCTCAGAATTCCGCTAATCACGGTGGCCATCAGTCTCGCCTGCGGCGCGGCAATCTTCTCGCTGCCGATGCCCGGAATCCACTGCACCTCGATCTGCCCGCTCTGCGGCGAATACAGGTACTTGCCGTCGGGCAGCTCCGGTGAACCAAGCGCATTCAGCAGCACGTACTCGCTCTTGTGGTGTAGGGTCTTCGTCTTGTCCGCGTTGATCACCGGGAACTGCTCGCTCAGGCCAACGGCTTTCTGCACACTGACGCCGTCGTGCGGCGCACTCAGATTCCATGCCTGCGGGGCTGCCCTGAACTCCTGTGCGCCGGTATTCATCACTTGCAGGGTGCCACCGATGGCGAAGGTGGAGACCACGATGCCGATCAGAAACGCGAATCGCTGCATGCGCGGCGTGGAACCCACCAGAAATCCGGTCTTCAGATCCTGCGAGGTGTCGCCCGCCTCCGCCGAGGCGATGCACACCACCCCGCCAATCGTGATCGCCAGCGCGCCGAAGGCCGGCGTCGTCCAGCCCTCCACCAGAAAAATCGCGCTGGTGGCCATCAGCGTGGCGATGGTCATGCCGCTGATGGGGTTGGCCGAGCTGCCAATCAAGCCCACAATCCGCGAGCTGACGGTGACAAACAGAAATCCGAAGACAATAATCAGCACCGCCGCCGCAAGATTTTGCAGCAGCGTGACCTGCGCTCCGGGAACCGGCTTGAAGTACAGAAAGAGGAACATGATCACGATCAGCAGCGCCGAGCCGATCATCGCCGTGCCCATCGAGAAGTCCTTCTCCGTGCGAATGGGTTCAGCCGTAACCCCCGCGCCGCCGCGCATCTTTTTAAATCCCGAGGCCAGCGCGCCGATGATGGTGGGCATGGTCTTCATCAGGGCAATCACGCCCGCGGCGGCAACCGCCCCGGCGCCAATGGGCCGGATGTAGGTCTTCCACATATCGCTCGGACCCATCATCTCCACGGGCACTGTCCCCGGATAAATCGGATGGCCCACCTCTTTTCCGAAGAAGTAGATCAGCGGCATCAGCACCAGCCACGAAAGCACGCCCCCGGCCACCATCACGCCCGCGGTCTTGGGCCCGATGATGTAGCCCACGCCCAGGTACTCCGGCGTCGCGTCGGCCTTGATCGATGCGCCCTTCATCACGTGATGCGGGCCAAAGTCGGGCTGAAACTCCGGCGTCCCCGGCCACACGCCGAAGAGGTTCTCATTTTGAAAAAAGGTGTACACAGCGCCCAACCCCAGCCCGAAGAAGACCCGGCTGGCAAACGAGCCGCCCTTCTCGCCGGCAATCAATACATCGGCGCAGGCCGTGCCCTCGGGAAACTTCAGGTTCCCGTGCTCCTCCACAATCAGCTCGCGCCGCAGCGGCACCATGAATAACACGCCCAGAAAGCCGCCAATCAACGCCAGCGCGAAGATGCGCCAGTACTCCAGGTCAAAGCCTAGAAAAATCAGCGCCGGCAGCGTAAAAATCACCCCCGCGGCAATCGACTGGCCGGCGTTGCCCGTGGTCTGGACAATGATGTTCTCCAGTATCGAGCTGCGCCCAAAGACGCGCAAAATGCTGATGGACAGCACCGCGATGGGAATCGACGCGGCCACCGTAAGCCCAGCCCTTAGACCCACATACACGGTAACGGCGCCAAAGACGAGGCCGAAGAACGAGCCCAGCAGCACGGCCCGCAAGGTAAACTCCCTGGGACTCTGGTTGGGCGATACAAATGGTTGAAAAGCGGGGGGTTGTGCGTTGGCCACGGTGCTCCTCCAAATTTTAAGCCGGCTTTTTGCCGGAAATCTCTGCCAGGGAAGTGTACCAGCCAGGGGGATGCAAGCGGCAACGGCTTACGCCACAGGGAGTGGCTGCAGAGTCCTCACTTTTCAGCCCGAATCGCGCAAAAAGGTGTGCATATAGAGACACGAAAAGTTGTGCATATAGAGCAAAAAGGGTTTGCATATAGAGACATGTAAATCGGTGAAAAGCGGGGCAAATTCGAGCATATTTCGAGTGATTTTGGGGTGGTTTTGGCATGGTTTGGAGGCGATATCGGACGGGTAATAGGGGCTAGGAAGTAGGGACTAAGGGACTAGGGACTAAGGGACTAAGGGACTAGGGACTAGACGCAGGAATCGGCGAAATTGTTCCACGTGGAACATATTCATTCTATTGAGTTTGTTACCAGGTTTACTACTTAATTATCAGCAAGGTTTTGAAAATAAATCTGAGACAGTGGGCAGGGGCAGGGACTAGGGAACAGGGAAACCTCCCCGTCGCTTTCCTTAATAAAGGTATTGCTGGAAGCTGACAAACATCTCGCGAATATCCGGAGCCGGCCCAAGGTTGAGAACGGCATCTGAGGGCGAATCATATCTGAGTTGGAGAAGCGGCCATAGTTTGTCCTCATTCAATTCCTCATACCCCTCGGAGACATACTGGGAAAGTACGAAATCCAGAAATGCTCTCTGCTTCTCCCCGAAAGTAGCGTGAATCGTGGGCCGCGCGCGATCGGCGCGCTCCTGGCGCGTGTGGCGCGGCAAGGCAAAGGCAATGTAGGCCAGAACATCGTAGAGGTCGGATTGCTCGGCTTCCAGTGCACGCTGAATCTCGGCCAGTTGCGTGCGGTCGAAACCTTTGTCCTCAAGATTCCTCAGCAGTTTGCGGCGCGTGCCGGGCTTGCTCCAGATGGCGCGCAACTCGATCTTCGTCCTTGAAGAACTCCGGCAAAGCGCCGTAGATCAATTCGAGGAACTGGGCGGCAGACATCATTCTGCCATCCGTGCTCCAGAAACTGGTGGCCGTCATGTGCTGAATCTGGCGGGCCTTGCCGTCCGCCAGGCGGATCACAAGCCTCTGATGCGGCTCTCCCGATTCCGGCTCCGGCCTTGGCTCTGGCGGCTCCGGTCTAGGCCTCGGCTCCGGCTTGGGTTCCGGCTCACCATCCCATTCCGGATCGTTGAAGTTCTTATGCGCCCCTACAAAATCGTAGATGGTGAAAAAGTCCTTGCCATCATAGAGGCGCGTGCCGCGCCCGATGATCTGTTTGAACTCGATCATGTTGGTAACAGGGCGCAGCAGGACTATATTGCGGATATTGCGCGCATCGACGCCTGTCGATAGCTTCTGCGAGGTGGTCAGAATCGTAGGGATGGTTCGTTCGTTGTCCTGGAACTGGCGCAAATACTGTTCCCCGAGTAAGCCATCGTTGCATGTCACGCGGCAACAGTAGAAGGGGTCTTTGTTCGTTGCCTTCTGGTTAATTAAATCGCGGATGGCGGCGGCGTGGGCCTGGGTTGCGCAAAAAACCAGCGCCTTCTCCCGCTGATCGATGCGGCTCATCAGGATGTTGACGCGGGTCTCTTCACGCTCTTTGATCTCGATGATGCGGTTGAAATCCTCTTCGACGTAGCGCCGGTTCTCTTCCACTTCGCCTTCCACGATGTAGTCATCTGGTGTGTAGACGTAATCGTCCAGCGTGGTCGCAATCTGCACCACCTTGAAGGGCGTTAAAAAGCCGTCATTGATACCTTCCTTGAGCGAGTAGATGTAAACCGGCTCGCCAAAGTAGGCGTAGGTGTCCACGTTGTCGCGGCGCTTGGGGGTTGCGGTGAGGCCGAGTTGAACCGCCGGGGCAAAGTAATCCAGAATGGCGCGCCAAGTGGATTCGTCGTTGGCTCCGCCGCGATGACATTCGTCGATGATGACCAGATCGAAGAAGTCCGGCGGGTATTGGCCGAAATAGGGAGCGGGATTGCCTTCCGCATCTCTTCCGGTCATGAAGGTCTGGAAGATGGTGAAGAAGATGCTGGCGTTGGTGGGGACTCTGCCCGCCCGGCGAATGGAATCCGGGGCAATGCGGATGCGGGCGTCCTCAGTGAAGGCGGAGAAAGCGTTATAGGCCTGATCGGCCAGGATGTTGCGGTCGGCAAGGAAGAGGATGCGCGGGCGGCGCGTGGGCTGGCGGGAGAGGTTCCATCGAGCGTGGAAGAGCTTCCATGCAATCTGGAAGGCTATGGCAGTTTTGCCGGTTCCAGTGGCCAGGGTAAGCAGGATGCGCGGGCGATTTTCGGCGACAGCCTCCAGAACACGCTGAATGGCAATGTCCTGGTAGTAACGGACCTCCCAGGAGCCGGAGCGGTCTTCAAAGGGAACCTGGGCGAAGCGGTCACGCCATGCGTTGGACTCGGCAAAGGTCAGCGCCCAAAGTTCTTCGGGAGTGGGAAAGCGATCGACGGGACCTTCTTCCGGGGCTAAAGCCCGCGTCGTTGTTGCAGGCGATATGCGGGGGTTGAAACCCCCGCCTCCCTCCGTATCGACCTCCGGGGCTAAAGCCCGCGTCGTTGATGCAGGCGGTATGCGGGGGTTGAAACCCCCGCCTCCCTCCGTTTCAACCGCAGGGGCTAAAGCCCGAGATTCATTTTTTGGCGTTTGCGGCAGCCGGGGCTGAAGCCCCGGCCTACCAGTCGTGCCCTGACACAGACCCATGTCGATGCGATAGATTTTGTGACCATTGGTTGCGTAGGCAAAGCGCACGGCCATCTTGGTGGCGTAGGTCTTGGCCTGGGCAACGCCCTCGGCTTCGGAGAGCTCTTCGCGTTTGGCCTCGATGACGGCCAATTTGTGATTGCGGTAGACGAGGACATAATCGGCAGTATCGGGCTCACCGCGACGTCCCGCGCCCAGCAAGCGGCCTTTGGTGATCTTGTGTTCGCGGCTGATACGCGAGCCCTCGACCACACCCCATCCGGCAGCCTTGAGGGCGGGGTCGATCAGTTCGGCGCGGGTTTCGGCTTCGTTTCTCACGGTTTGAGTCTCTTTATCGATTTCGACGGCGGCAAGTAGTTCTCGCCGCTGACGACCTTGCGTCCGGTCTTGCTCTCCAATTCGAGCCGCGCGCGTTTGGAGATATTGCCTCCGGTCTTGGCGGCCTTTTTGTTGGCGGGCAAACCCACAGCCCTAGCTGTCTCCGCAATCTGGCGGGTGGAAAGCTCGGCCAGGGCGGTGAAGATCAATTCGGCCTCGCTCATGTGGTCGCGCAGATTCTGGCTTTCCAGTCCCTTGAGGTCTTTATGCTCCTTGACTGAAACGCCGGACCACTCCTCGTGAATGATGTTGGTGAGGATGGCGAATTCCTGCCCCTGCTTGACCTCATGGCCGGCCCAGTAATCGGTCAGCTTGTTGCGCGTCTCCTGCCCGGTCATGCGCTGGGTAATCCACTTTTCGCTGCGGCCCAGCTTGCGCCAACTCTCCCTGGTCCGTGCCAGCCCGAGGGCGGGATCGGCTAATTCCTGCAAACGTTCGTGGCCGACTTTGGCCAGCCAGAGCTTGATGGGCTCCGCCTTGGGGCTGGGGACGGACTGCACCAGGCGCAACAGGGTCTCAGCGGTGGCGACATCGGTCAGATACTGTTTGCCGTCGGCGGCGGGCAATTTCAGTTGGTTACAATTTGTAACCAACTGACTCCCTTCTTTGGCGAGGCGGTTCTTCAGCACTTTCCAGTAATTGCTTGCCCTGCGCGTATCCGGCTGCTGGGTAAGCACTTGAACAATGTCCACAACCGAGAACCACCATGTTTCCATGGCCTCGTCATAGACGCGCCGGATGGCTTGATTTTCAAAGTGCGCGGGCAGGTGTTGCATCGCTGCTCCTTTACAGTTCGGCGCGGGTTTCGGCCTCGTTGCGCATCGCAAACAGTTTATAGCTTGCCGGTAAAGGCTTGGTGGAGGAGGGATTGTTTTAGGGCATCAAGAGCGGCGAGCTTGCGCTGATAGACGGCTTTAAGACATTCCGATTCCATCTTCAATTCATCCAATTTTGAAGCCATCGATTGCTGCTCGCTCAATCTCAGTTTGGGAACTGACAAGTCCCTCAGTACAGCCAACGAAACTGTTCTCTGCGCTGTCCCGGTAGCCCTCTCGTCCGCTTGTTGGAACAGTTGAGGCGAAAGCATCAAGTAATAGAGCCAACTTGTACTCACATCAGGTTTGGGCCTTATAAGTCCAATATGTCGCTGGAAACAAAACTCAAAGTTATCTTCAACTTTGACGGGTATACCGAACGATCCTGTAACCGTGAACAGTAGATCGCCTTTGCGCGGCTTCTTGTTTGGCTTTAGGCTTTCAAAATACTGATGAGAGACGAAAAATGTATCCGTGTAATCAATTCTACGTGTTTGTTTATTGATATTCGAGATTGTAACGAAAGGCACACCCTTGGCACTCTTGGGGGGGGGCAGGTGGTCTCCGTCCGTTATGTCTGTGGCCAGATCGGAAAGCTTCACTAAACGTGAAGACTGCCAAACCTTGGAGAACTTAATTCCCAGGTAATCAGAAAAAAGAAATTCGGCGTTTTGCAGGTTCTTTTCGGCATTGGCTTTGGCTGTGGCGATTGCTTCGAAGGCTTTATCGAGGATGGCGACGATGCGCTCCTGCTCCTTTTTGGAAGGAATGGATACGGGTATTGAATAGACCTCATTTCGGTTAATTCCGGGCTTGATACCTTTAGCAAGGCTTGGGAGATTCAATCGAGTAAGCAGAAACCATACAAACTTGAGATCAGTTTCTCCTCTCAATTTTACAAAGTAGGTAACATCAAGAGGCCAAAACCCACCCTCTGTAAGGTTCAGCTCACCTGCCGAACCTTTGCGTCCCACAATGATGCTAAGTCGGTCATAGTAGCAGCGGTTAGTGCGGCCTTTCACTCCATTTGCGCCGTAAACTGGATAGCGCCCATCATCAACTCTCTCGGCATCCGGTAATGGCTTGCCATATTCGAGTCGGAGTATGTCACCGATAGTGGTGCTTCGCCATCCCGCCTTCACAGCAGCCCCCGAATACCCTGCAAAATCCTGGCGCTTTCAGCGTCGAGCGCGGCGATTTCATCGAGTATCTCTTGCGGCGAACGATGAACGGCCTTCTCGTTGCCGTTGGGATTCTTTACCGAGAGATCGAAGGTGATCTTGTCGATGGAGGTTACATTCACTGACCATGATTGCGGCGAGCCGGCGAAGGTTTTCTGCTGCTTGACGAAATCGGCGAGATCGCCGTCGTTGAGGGGATTTGTTTTGCCCAGGTTGCGGCCGGGGTTGAGCTGGTAGTACCAGAGCTTGCGCGTGGCAACGCCTTTGACGAAGAAAAGAACAACCGTTTTGACGCCCGCGCCCTGAAAGACGCCGCCGGGACAATCGAGAACGGTATGCAGGTTGCAGGATTCAAGCAACAGCTTGCGCAGGGAGACACTGGCGTTATCGGTATTGGACAGGAAGGTGTTTTTGATGACGATGCCCGCGCGGCCTCCTGCCCGGAGCTTGCGAATGAAGTGCTGGAGAAAGAGGAAGGCGGTCTCCGAGGTCTTGATGGGAAAGTTCTGCTGGACCTCGGGACGCTCGCTGCCGCCGAAGGGAGGATTGGCGAGGATGACGTCGTAGCGGTCGCGCTCCTGAATGTCGTTCAGGTTCTGCTCCAGAGTGTTGACGTGGAGGATGTTGGGAGCATCGACGCCATGGAGGATCATGTTCATGAGGCCGATGGCAAAGGGGAAGGACTTTTTCTCCTGACCGAAGAAGGTGCTGGTCTGGAGCTTTTTGCGGCTGGCGACGGTGTTGGCCTCGTGATTGAGGTGGGTGAAGGATTCGCAGAGAAAGCCCGCCGAGCCGAGAGCGCCGTCGTAGATGGTTTCTCCGATGCGCGGCTGGACGACGGCGAGCATGGCGCGGATGAGGGGACGCGGGGTGTAATACTCGCCGCCATTGCGCCCGGCGTTGCCCATCTTGCGGATTTTGGCTTCGTATAGCTCGGAGAGTTCGTGTTTTTCAGTCTGCGAGTTGAAGCGCAGCGTATCGATCAGCTCGATGACCTCGCGGAGGTTGTAGCCGGATTTGAGCTTGTTTTTGAGTTCGCCGAAGATTTCGCCGATTTTGTATTCGATGGTGTTGGGGCTGTCGGCGCGCTGCTTGAATCCGCGGAGATAGGGGAGCAGCTTCTGGTCAACAAATTCGCAGAGGTCGTCGCCGATGAGGGCCTGGTTGTGGTTGAGCACGCCGGCGGCGGTAAGGGGCATGGCCCAGTTGCGCCAGCGGTAGCGCTTTTCCAACAGATAGGCGTGGGGCTGGTTGTGGAGTTCGGCGATCTGGGCGCGGTCGTCTTCAAGGGCGTCGAGGTACTTGAGGAAGAGAAGCCAAGAGGTCTGCTCGATGTAGTCGAGTTCCGTGGAGCAACCGTCATCCTGGCGGAGGATGGTGTCGATGCGCTTGAAAGCCTGTTCGAACATTTGGAAGTTGACCTTGCCGTTCAGCAACTAGCATAGCGGATGGCGGCGCGGATTAGTCGTCTTTCTATTTCCTAATCCCTAATCCCTACTCCCTGTCTTTTCGGCCGGAAGAGCCACAGATTGAGCAGCGCAAAGAGCAGTCCGCCGACGGTGAATTTGAGCCAGGCGGGAGCCTGCGATGGGGAGAAGAAGCCTTCGAGCAGGCCGGCAATGACCAGCAGGGGAATGATGCCGCTGACCAGCCGCGAGGCTTCGATGCCGCCGCGGGCCACCGAATCTCGCCAGCGCAGAGCGCCGGGAAAGAGCATGGCGCGGCCCAGCCGGAAGCCCGCGCCGCCGGCGATGAGAATTGCTGGCAACTCGAGCGAGCCGTGCGGGGCCACAAAGCTCCACAGCGCCAGCGACATATCGTAATGATGGCAGGCCGCGCCGATCACGCCGATCATCATGCCGTTTTCAAAGAGAATGAGGAAGGTTCCCAGGCCAAAGGTGATTCCCGAGGCGAAGGTGACAAAGCTGACGGAGAGATTGTTGGTCAGGATGGCGCTGGAGGCGAGCGGGGCCACGCTTACGACGGACTCGGTCCACATGGTGTGGCGCTCCATGGTGGCGATCATCCTGGGGCCGAGAAAATGCCGCATGAACTCCGGCCGCGCCGTGGTCAGAGCCGCTCCCAGCAGGCCAAAGAAGACGAAGACCAGCACCGAGGCCGCCACGGAAGCGAGTTGGCGCTGAAAAATTGCCGGATAGTCGTCGCGCAGAAAGCGAAAAAGGGTGAGAAAATTGGTCTTTCGCCCCGAGTAAATGATATGGTGAGCGCGAGCCAGCAATTGATTCAGGTGCAGCGCGTAGGTGCGCGAGGTAGCGTCCTGACGCAGCACGGAAAGGTCCGCAGCCGCCTGCCGGTAAAGCAGCGCCAGCTCCTGCAACTCGGCGCGGGAGAGCTGGCCGAGGCCGCTTGAGTCGGATTGGGCGAGCAGGGCTGCCAGGCGGTCCCAGTGAGGCCGCCGCTTGAGAATCCACTGGTTGGAGAGGATTTGCGCCATGGAGATGAATTCAAACCAGATTCACTCGGATCAGCTTAACATTGCCACGCCGGAGCTGGTGGATATTGAGATGCCTTTGGCCGGCATCGGCAGCCGGTTTATCGCGCTGCTGATCGATACGCTGATCTGGTTCGCCGGCTTGCTCGTGGTTGGAGTGCTGCTGGCGATATTTCTGCCCGGCATTGCGGCGTTTTCGAAGATTTCTGCGGAATGGGCCATTGCTGGCGTTCTGTTCTTCATCTTCCTGCTGAACTGGGGCTACTTCACGCTTTTCGAGGCCTACTGGAACGGCCGCACTCCGGGCAAGCGGGTGGCGCGGATTCGCGTAATTCAGCGTTCCGGCCGCGCCATTGGCCTTTTCGAATCGATGGCCCGCAACCTGGTCCGCTATGTGGATATGCAACCCTTACCGCTGTATGCCGTGGGGGTGATCTCGATCTTCGCCAGCCGGCGGCACCAGCGGCTGGGTGACCTGGCCGCGGGGACGCTGGTCGTGCGGGATCGCGTGCAGGAGGTTCCCTTGTGGGGCGACTCCGGAGCGCGAACCTTTACCGCGCAGATCTTTGCTGCCGGCACTCCTGCTCCGGAGCCGCATAATGCCTATTCGCTTTCGGCCGATGGCATTGCCCGGCTCTCTTCCACCGATCTCGAGGTTTTGGAGGGGTTCTTCTCTCGCCGGCTGGACTTGAGCCTGTCCACGCGCCAGGCTTTGGCCGAGCGCATCGCGGCGGCTATCCGGGCGAAGTCCGGACTGGAGCCGCCAGTTGGGGCCAGCGTGGAAACATTTTTGGAGGCCACTGCCCGCCAACTGCGCGATCAGGCGCGCATGAAATAGAACTACGGGGGCTGGCCTATTTAGACACCTTTGAGTCATCCTATCTGCTTTTCAGAAGAGCAGCTGCTGCCTCTGCGGGCGTATGCAAAGACCCTCCACGAAGCCTATCAGCAAATGTCTCATCAGTAGCTGTCACTGTAAGCTGAATGCCGGAATATGCGTCAACAAGTGTCCGGTTTTTTTGCAGCTCCATTTTCGAGATTACAACAGAAAAAGACCCGCCAAGCTGCTCATGGAGCAGCATCTCAATTGATTCAGCCAATTGCTTCAGGTCTAACTCATTCAAGCTTTTCATCTCTTCTTTCATAATGCCTTCACCTCTGAAAATCCATTATCGTCGATAATATCTCATTTTTCGCGAGATTGCTCTAGCACGAATGGCTCCGGGCTTCAATGGCCTTTTCCTGCTCCAGCAGCGCCGCCAGGGCCCGCTCCGGGCAGATGTGCCGGGCCTCCACGCTTGCCAGCTCCTTGTCTGTTTCCACAGACGAGGCGATGGTCATAAAGCAGTAGAGGCAGCGGGTGTTGTAGGTCCCGTTCTCGTTCTGGGTGCGGCTGTACATCGTTTCTCGGGAATTTCCGGATGATGAACGATGTTAGATGTCCTTTTGTTTTCTCGACGTGACCGGTGTCACTCATCATGTTTGTTTGCCAATGCACACGATTGCATTTCTTGAAATTACTATAAAGTCATTCCCTGGTTGGTGTTACGGCGCAACTGCCAACAGGGAACCTGCCCGGCCTGAGAAAACAAGGAGACCGAGCAGGGCACATCTATCGAGCCAAGGTAGTCGAACTCCTGCTTGTTGCCCTTGAGAGGGATGGTGACATAGCGGTTGACGGTAACCCTGGACCGGGGCGAGCCGCGCAGCTTGTAGATGGCCCAGTCGCCGGCGTAGAGCACGATAAACGCCGCCGACAGCACCACCAGCACTCGCCAAAACCAACCCAGCAACCAGCGCATCATGCGGATTCAGCCCTCTTTAGTGTAAACATATCCTGGAACAGAGCCGGATCCTGCAGGAATCCGGCTATTTGATCCGGACAGGAGCCATATCGGGCGAAAAGACCTGGAAGCAATTACGGCCGCGCGCTTTGGCCTGGTAGAGCGCGGCATCCGCATTCCTCAGCAGGAAATCCACATCCAGATCCTCCGCGAATGCCGTGCAGACCCCGACACTGGCGGATGACGGAACCTCACCGCCCTCAAAAGGAACCGCCGCGGCCAGAGTTTCAACAATGTTGGCGGCAATCTCCTCGGCCATTTGCGGGTTGCTCAGGTCGGAAAGAAGCACGACAAACTCGTCGCCGCCCATGCGGGCGACGGTATCGCTTTTGCGCACGGCATGCAAGAGGCGTTGGGCGGTCACGCGCAAGACCTCGTCGCCGGCCTGGTGTCCATACGTGTCGTTGGTCTGCTTGAACCTGTCGATATCCACCATGAGCAGGGCCAGACCTGTCTGATGGCGTTTGGCGGCTTCCACTCCGACATCCAACCGATCCTGCAGCAGCAGCCGGGTTGCCAGTCCTGTCAAGGCATCGTGCAGCGCCATATGGCGGAATCGGCTCCTCACTTGCGCGGAGTAGAATGGTCTGTTCCTCGACGCGCCTTCTGAGCACCATCACCCAGCCCAGCACGCAGAGCGTGGCGATGAGAGCCAAAGCCAGCAGCACAAGGAAATGCCCCGGCGTCCACCAGGAGAGGCCTTCGAGGACAACCACATCCTGGGGCGAACGCAACAGAACCATGAAGGACTTGTTTACGGCCACGCCCGCGCGCACATTGTTCTGAATATCGACGATACGGACCAGGCAGATGCCAGTGACGCGCAGCCGGCTCCCGATCTTCCAGGCGCTAACTCCGGTCACGGCGAGGTTCTTGGGCAGAAGCACGGGAAAGATGGTGTCGCCGGAGGAGAGCTGAAGAGTGACCTCGGACGAGGCCACATCGTAGCCAATCAACAAGCCGTCGATCTGGATCAGTTCGGAGCCTGATCCGCCGTGCAGAATCTCCTCGGCGGTTGCCGGTTTCGGTGTGATGGGGTGATTGTTTCCGGCGCTTTGGTAGATCGCATCGGTGAGGACGGGAGCATTGTTGTCGGTTTCCGCGAATCCGGAGACATCGACCTGGTCGCCCACGTCGACAGGGGTAGACTGATTTGTCTGCGCGCAGATGCCGCGTGTAGCGTCGCGAATGCAGAGCAAGGAACCGGGCCAGTACAGCGTTACGGTTCCGCGCAGGTGGACGCGATGCATAGGAGTGGAGAAATGTCCCCACTGCAATAACTGGTTCACCGGGATGTACGGGCCCGCAAAGGGATCGCTCGGAGCAGGTTTGAGCACTTGCAGGGCGGAGAGATTCGGCGCTTGCAGGTGGATGCCGATCATCTGGCCGTCGGCATTCATCGTGGGCGCGGCGTTGGCATCAATTCTGACCAGGGCGCCGACCAGGTTGGAATACGTTACGCCCGGATCCTTGATCATGAGGATGGCGATGGGTCCGTCCTGCATCTGCAAGCGCAGCACCACGGCGTGGGTATATTCGATCACTTGATGGACGGAGCCCTCGACCTCCACCCATTGGGCGTCGTAATCGCCGGTTTTGAGGATGGCAAGGCTGACGCGTGGCGGGTGCGGAGGCAAAGGAGCGCGGCCGAGGACGCGGATCTGCGGGTACTTCACGATGGGACCGAAGCCTCCAGGGGCGCTGACGCCCTGCACATCCACCAGTGCTCCGACGAAGAGATGCCTCGTCAGCTTGGAAGTCTGCTCGACAAAGATGGCGCCGGAGGCATCGTGAATAAAGGTGGCTGCGATTCCGGTTCCGTAGTCCGGATCGAAGTAGGTCACAACTCCCTGGAGATGGACAGGATAGCCGCGCGCTGCCTCGGCCGCCGAGAGGCTGTGCGCCTGCAGGGCTGTGGTAAGGGTGGGCAATTGGCCCGCCGGCGCCTGTGCCGATGCCCCGCTGGCCGTCGCAGACCAACCGCAAAGGACCACCAGCAGAATGGCGAGCCTTTCCCATCTTCTGCGATCTGTGCGCGAAGCGACCTGCATAAAACACTTATCGGCCATTATGGGCGCGGACTGCAACCTCAGCTCTCAAATTCTAATCCTATTGTAACGACGAGCGTTTCGTGGCTTCATGTGCCGAATCGAATCACTTTCGAAACGGAATCAAGACGATGCGCGTGGGTTAATTGGCGCGGGGCGGAGAGCGCCTTCCGGCGCGAGAAGCGATTGCGGCGCACAGCAGGCGAGTCCCAGTTTGGCACGGTCAGCGCGCATCTGCCGGTCATGGCCCAGCGCGGCCAGCGCGGCGCTCAGGATGGAGGCGGCGGCGGAATCGGCGGGTGCGCAGATGCTGTAGTGCATCCACTTACCCTCACGGCGCGCGGCGACGATTCCGGCCTGGCGCAGGTAGGCGAGGTGGCGCGATATTTTGGGTTGGCTTTGGCCGAGTATCTCGACAAAATGGCAGACGCAGACCTCGCGGCCAGCCATCAGCCCATCTCCGGCCATCAGGTTCAACAGGCGCAGGCGGGTGGTGTCGGCCAGAGCCGCAAAAAGGCCGGCCAGACTGACGGATTTGGAGCCGCGTTTCATGCCTTCATTATATACGGGTTGACAAATATGAGGGTTGATTATATATTCGTTTAAGCGAATGTGAGGCGCTTGATATGGACACGAAAACACTGGTTCAGGAAAAATACGGGGCTGCCGCGCGGGAAGTGCGCAAGAGCGGCTCGGTGGCCTGCGGCGACCCAGCGCTGCGCTGTTGCGACCCCATCACCACTAACCTGTACGACGAGGCGGAGAAGAGCGGGCTGCCGGCAAACGCCGTGCTGGCCTCGCTGGGCTGCGGCAACCCGACCGCGCTGATTGAGCTGAAGCCGGGCGAGACGGTGCTGGACCTGGGCTCCGGAGGCGGCATCGACGTGCTGCTCTCGGCCAAGCGTGTTGGCCCGACCGGCAAGGCCTACGGCCTGGACATGACTGACGACATGCTCGCCCTGGCCCGTGAAAACCAGCGCCAGGCGGGCGTGGAGAACGTAGAGTTTCTCAAGGGCGAGATGGAAAACATTCCGCTGCCCGACAACTCTGTCGACGTGGTGATCTCCAACTGCGTCATCAATCTCTCCGCCGACAAGGACCGCGTGCTGCGCGAGGCCTTCCGCGTGTTGAAGCCGGGTGGACGCTTTGCCGTATCCGATATAGTGGTGCGCGGCGAGATTCCCGACGTGGTGCGCAAGAATATGCTGCTCTGGGCGGGCTGCGTCTCCGGCGCGCTGGAAGAACAGGAGTACATTTCCAAGCTGGCCGCCGCCGGATTCACCGGCATCTCCGTCGAGGCGACTCGCGTGCACTCCGCCCAGGATGCGAAAGCGTCCCTCGCCTGGGCAGGCCTGGATGTGAAGGCCATCGCCCCACTGATCGAAGGTAAATTCATCAGCGCATTTGTTCGGGCGACGAAACCCGGCGACGGGTGCTGCGGCTGATGGGTTCGCGGATTCCCAGGTCCCAGAATCGGGACCTGGGGCCCCAAATCCTATGAGAGAGAAGATCATGCAAAAGACATACAACATACTCGTGCTATGCACCGGGAACTCGGCGCGCAGCATCATGGGCGAGGCGCTCTTCAACACAATGGGAGCGGGACGCTTCAAAGCCTACAGCGCGGGCAGTCATCCGACAGGCAAGGTCAATCCCTTCGCCATTGAGCAGGTGCAGCGGATGGGTTATCCGGTGGAAGGCCTGCGCAGCAAGAGTTGGGATGAGTTTGCTGAAGCCGGCGCGCCGGAGATGGATTTCGTGATTACCGTCTGCGATAAGGCAGCGGGTGAAGTCTGCCCATTTTGGCCGGGCCAGCCGATAACGGCGCATTGGGGCTTTCCCGATCCGGCAGCTGTCGAAGGCACGGACGAAGAGAAGCGCGCGGCGTTTATGAAGACGCAGCGCGAGATACGAACGCGAGTACAACTGTTTCTCAGTCTGCCGCTGGAGACACTGGACCGCATGTCAATCGAAAGGCAAGTACGCGAAATCGGGAAGGTGTCGCAATAACCATGCGCATCGCCGCTGTGGAGAGATGAAATGCAAACAGACCCGCAACTCTGCTGCCCTGTGCCGGGCGACGCCAGGCTATCGTTCATCGACCGCTTTCTGACGCTCTGGATCTTTCTGGCCATGGCGGCCGGAGTCGCGTTAGGACGCTTTGTGCCGGACGTGCCCGCGTTGCTGCAGCGCTATCAGGCAGGCACGACGAACATTCCCATCGCCGTGGGCCTGATCCTGATGATGTATCCGCCGCTGGCCAAGGTGCAATATGAGCGGCTGGGCGAGGTCTTTCGCAATCGCCGTGTGCTGGGCCTATCGCTGATACAGAACTGGGTCATCGGGCCAGTGCTGATGTTTGCGCTGGCGGTGATCTTTCTGCGCGGCTATCCCGAATACAGGACCGGGCTGATTTTGATTGGCCTCGCCCGCTGCATTGCCATGGTGATTGTGTGGAATGAACTGGCAAAGGGCGATACTGATTACGCCGCGGGCCTGGTGGCTTTCAACAGCGTCTTCCAGGTGCTCTTCTACAGCGTCTACGCATGGTTCTTTCTGGCCGTGCTGCCGCCGCTGATCGGATTGAAGAGCGTCGTGGTGGACATCCGCATGAGCCAGATTGCGCAGAGCGTCTTCATTTATCTCGGCATTCCGTTTCTGGCGGGAATGCTGACCCGCTTTGCCTTGTTGCGCGCCAAAGGACGCGATTGGTACCAGACGCGTTTTGTTCCCGCCATCAGCCCGCTGACGCTCACCGCGCTGCTCTTTACCATCGTCGTCATGTTCAGTCTCAAGGGCAACCTCATCGTCCAGCTTCCGTTGGATGTGCTGCGCATTGCCGTGCCGTTGCTCATCTACTTTGTTGTCATGTTCTTCGTTAGTTTCTGGATGGGCCGCATGGTGGGCGCCGATTATTCTCAGACAGCTACGCTCTCCTTTACCGCTGCCAGCAATAACTTTGAGCTGGCCATTGCGGTTGCCGTCGCCGTCTTCACGTTAAAGTCCGGCGCGGCCTTTGCCGCGGTGATAGGCCCTCTGGTTGAGGTGCCAGCGCTGATTCTGCTGGTGCAGGTTTCGCTGTGGCTGAAGAGACATTGGTTTGGAGAGAACAATTCCGTCAAGGCTTGACAGCGACTGGTTTATGGAATCCCAGGTTCATATGTAGATGGCAGCCAGGGACTGAAGGCTATAAGCTAGAAGCAAGACGCCATGAAAGATTCACTCTATGTCTCGAAGGAAAACTACCTCAAGGCAGTTCTGGAGGCTGAGGCTGAGGGGCGTGAGGTGATTCCTGCGCTACTGGCTCATTGGCTTGAGGTCTCGGCGCCGGCGGTGACCATGGCGCTCAAGCGGCTCAAACGCGATGGCTTTGTCGAGGTGGGCACGGACGGCATTGTGCGGTTGACCGCGACGGGCCGGGAGACCGCCTACCGCACCGCCCTGCGCCACCACCTGATTGAGCGCATGTTGAGCGAAATCTTCGGCATGGAGTGGCATGAGATTCACGAGGAGGCCGAGCGGCTGGAGCACGCCGTCTCCCCGGCCTTTGAGACCAAACTCAAGGAGAAACTGGGCGAGGGCGGCGCCTGTCCGCACGGCAACCAGGTGCTTCCGGAGAGTCCGGCTGAGCGCAAGCAGCGCGGCGAGATTGCCGCTTTCGGAGGCTCAGGAGGGCCGGCGCTACAGGGTGGTCAGTCTCCACGAGCGCGACCCGAAGCTGCTGCTTTTTTTGCACAGCAACGGCATCGGTCCCGGCCAAAGCCTGCGCGTGGTCAGCCAGAATTACGACCAAACCGTTTCGATTGAGCTACCTGCGGGGATTTCCATTGTGGGCCGTCCGGCTGCGGATGCGGTCTGGCTGCGGCCTGAACAGTCGTGATAATTAAAAATGCTATAGGCCTATGCCTTACGCGGAACTGACGACGGGGGAGTAGTGGGGATTTAGATATCTGGCATAAAAATACACAAATACAACTTCTGTATTATGCGTCAGACTCTTGACATAATATCAGTCTATCTGCTCTAATAATGGAAGTCCAAGGAGGGCACCACATGGAAACCGCGAAAATCCGTATAAAAATCGGTGATAACGAGTTTGAAGCTGAAGGCGGCAAGGAGAGTATCCAGCTTCAATACGATGCATTTCTGAAGGCTATCAGTTCTGTGGCTCCCATTGCGCCTAAGAGTGTCACTCCTTCAGAGACGCAAATAATTGATAACAATAATAATGTTAGCACAAACGCAGCTTCTTTTCTGGAGAAAATTATGCACGTTGCGGGGCGCGTAGTTTCGCTAACCGCAATTCCTGCGTCAACGCAGGATGCGGCACTACTCATCATGCTAGGACATAAAGACCTCCGTGATAACCCGTCTGTGACGGGCCAAGAGATCGGAGATGGGTTAGCCCAGTCTGGTCGTCCCATTGACCGCACTGATCGCATTATGGTGCAGCCACTTGCAGAAGCGCTTGTATTGAAGACCGGAATTAAGAGGTCTACTCGCTACAGGCTTACGAACTCTGGCAATCAAAGGGCGCTTACCATAGCAAGGGATTTGATTGCGTCTCTGCCGTAATGTGAGCGCAATGGAGGAAAGATGATAAGAAGAGCACTAGCCTGTTGTCATCACGCTTACCGTGACGGCGGGCCTCAACGGAAAGGCCCGAATCGCTGATCTCTTGGCGGGGACGCGATTCGAGCCGTGGTGAGTTGCTTCGTTCTGCCCGCCCCTGGCTTGCGACAGGGGCGACTTGGAGGGTGCCTGCTTGGTGACAGTATCGGGATTTATGCCCCGTATCATCCTTGACCGGACTGGGGTTCGATTCTCCCGCTCTCCACAGTATTATAATCCTCGTGCTCCATATGGGTTAAGAAATGTTCAAACCTAAGACTTTCGCGTTGGGATTCGCCGCCGGGAACCACGCGGAGCGGGTGTCTTTGCTCGAAAAACTACTTACAGAGCGGACCATTGTATATATCGATTTTGGTAATGTTCGAGAGTGGAGAAAAAGACTTGGGTGGGAAATCGATCTGAAAAAACTAAAGGATTTTCTCGATTCCTTTGGCGTAAAAGAAGTGCGATTCTACTTTGGAACACCTCGCAACGATGAGAGTGCCAACCGTTTCATGACCTTCGTGCACAAGTGCGGATATACTATCCGCACCAAAGCAGTAAAAAAGATGCAGTTATCGATTGACGTTTCAAATGTTGCCGATCCGCTCTCCAAAGACCCTCTTTCGAGCTTTATAGACAAAACATTGCTCAACCGATTAAGTGAGCAGACAATTGCTTGCCTCAACAACGAATTAAGAACCTTGAATGGGAGCGGTTTCTTGCACTTGGAGTGCTGGAAATGCAACTTTGATGTTGAGATTGGAACTGATATGCGTATCGCCTTTCAGCTCAATGAGGCGGACAGCTTTTGTCTTTTCAGTGGAGACAGTGATTTTGCTGACCCACTTACCGTGATTCTAAATGCAAAGCGACAGGTAAGTGTGTTCGGCACAGCCCGTCATATCGCGTCAGAATTGAATGCCTTGAAATCTCGCGGATTACAGATTGTCGATATTGCTGCTTTACGTGACTTTCTACAAAAATAGCCTAAACGCAAAAGAGGCCCCTTACGGGGCCTCTCAGCGTAGAGAATGGGGAGCGTAGGTAAAGGAGTAACCTCCTACGTCCTGAAGGCAATTATCGACGCTTTCCATCAGCCCCGCAATGACTTTTCCACAGGCAAGCACATTTTCCTGTGGAAAATCACCTGTCTCACCTGCCGAAGCCTTATTCTGTGCCAAGTGCATAATCATGTAATTAAAAATAAGTAAAAGTATTAACCATAGTTAACTAGCTGTGGCATACTTTTGTTATATGAGCTTGACGGACTTCACACCGTTACCGGTCATTCCCGGTCTTGCGCCGGGGCCCGAGCATCGTGTGCCCTCGCTGCCCGAGGTTCATGCAACGGTGGGGGTCTCGCGCTCGCCGCAGTACTGGCGGCGACTGCTGGGCTTTCTGGGCCCCGGATTCCTGATCTCGGTGGGCTACATGGACCCCGGCAACTGGGCCACGGACATTGCCGGCGGCTCGCGCTTCGGCTACACGCTGCTGTTCGTCATCATGGCCTCGAACCTGATGGCGATGCTGCTGCAAAGCCTGAGCCTGAAGCTGGGCGTGGCCACGGAACGCGACCTGGCGCAGATGTGCCACCAAAGCTACGGTCCCAGGGTGAGCTATGCGCTGTGGATCGGCGCGGAGATCGCCATCGCCGCCTGCGACCTGGCCGAGGTGATCGGATCGGCCATCGCCCTGAACCTGCTCTTCCACATTCCGCTCTTCTATGGCGTGCTCATCACCGGCACGGACGTGCTGCTGATTCTGCTGTTGCAGCGCTGGGGCTTCCGCTGGGTTGAGGCACTGGTGATTGCGCTGATCGGAACAATTACGGTGCTGTTCCTGGTGCAGGTATTGCTTTCGCACCCGAATCATTGGCTGGCGCTGAAAGATCTTTTTGTGCCCTCGGCTTCCATCGTCACCAATCCCGACATGCTGTACATTGCGATTGGGATTTTAGGCGCGACGGTGATGCCGCACAACCTTTATTTGCACTCCTCGATTGTGCAGAGCCGCAAATACGAGCGCACGCCCAAGGGCAAGCGCGAGGCCATTCAAATGGCCAACATCGACTCCGCGCTGGCGCTGACCGTAGCGCTGTTTGTGAACGCGGCGATTTTGATTGTGGCGGCGGCGGTCTTCAATCGCCGCGGCCTCTACGATGTAGCGGCCATTCAGGACGCCTACAAGCTGCTCAGCCCGCTGCTGGGCGCGGCGGGGGCGAGCACGCTGTTTGCCGTTGCGCTGCTGGCCAGCGGGCAGAACTCCTCGATTACCGGCACGCTGGCCGGGCAGGTGGTGATGGAGGGCTTCATCCACCTCAAGCTGTCGCCCTGGCTGCGGCGGCTGATCACGCGCTCGCTGGCCATCATTCCCACCATCATTGTGGTGGCGATCACCGGCGAGCAGGGCACGGAAAAGCTGCTCATCCTGAGCCAGGTGATTCTCTCGCTGCAACTGAGCTTTGCCGTGGTGCCGCTGGTGATCTTCACCGGCAGCCGCAAGAAGATGGGCGAGTTTGTGAACGCTCCCTGGCTGCAAGGGCTGGCGTGGTTAGTCGCCGTGGTGATTGCGGGGCTGAACGGCTGGCTGCTGGTGCTGATGGCGAGGTAAACCTGGTCACCTATATCAGCTCATGCCCATTCGATTACCTGGCTGGATGTTCTCAGCTCAGCAGTATTTTGCGGACTTCACCCTCAACTGACACGACTAGTCCGATCGGATTTTTACGCACTTCCAATCCGGATGGGGAAGGCATCCAATCCGAATTGTCAGGCCGTTTTCCAGAATAGAATCCCTGTCTACTCCATCCAACAGAGTTACTTGTCCATGTCAGACAAGGCAAACTTGCCGAGCAAGAATGGATGAGAGGTTTGCGGGGCAGTTTGTATCCCGTTCGTGGGATAGGGAGCTGGTCCCAGGGTTGGAAAGCCCCAGACATTTCCGTTGCGCAGGTCGATGACGACCTTGCCGAGCACCTGCTGGCTTCCATCCGGAGCACGCAGCGTGGTCGTGCCAGGCTCGACATAAACAAAATGAGCCTCACCGGATTGCGCTTGCACGGCGGGCAGCGACGCGTAAGGGCGCAGGGCAATAGCAACCAGAGTTACTGCAATCACCAGCAGCAGGAAGGTTTGTAACCGATCAAGTATCATGACATTCTCCTTTTTCAGTAATCTCCGAAATCTCGTAATGTATCGTATATCACATCCATGAAAGGTTGTATCCGTACTATATTTTCTTAAGATGCCGGCCCGCGAGCTATTCAGAAATTAACCGTCCGTTTTCAGAAAGGAAAGAGATGTCGAGAAGAACCGTTGCGATTTGGTTTATTTGCGCAATCGTCACTTTGGTTTTCCCTGTACCGGGAAAGTCGCAGAGTTCCTCGGGAAGTTTTCTTGGCGGCAAGACCAATACGGTGGTCATTTCAAGTTACCAGGGAACCGATTCCTTGCCGAAGCCGAACAGGATTGTGATCTACGATTTTGCGGTGCCGTTGGATTCCGTGGCGATCGATGACTCCCTGGGCGCGCGGCTTCACCAGCGAAGATTGCTGCGGCCAGCCTCCGAGGCCGATGTATCGCCAGAGGCGGTGGCCCGGCGGGTGCAGGCGGCCTTTTCGATGGCGCTGGTGAGCACCTTGCTGAAGGCGCAGGTGTCCGCGGAACGCCCTTCAAGCTTTTATGCGCCTGTGCCGGCGCATACTCTTGTGGTGCGCGGAGAGTTTGTTGCCGTGGACGAAGGGGACAGGTCAAGGCGAGTGATGATCGGCTTTGGGCGCGGAGCCAGCAGCGTTCAAACGCGCGTCATTTTATTGTTGACGACCGAAACGCAGCCGATTCTTCTGAAAGAGTTTTATTTGAAATCGGAGAGCGGGAAAAAACCTGGAGCCGCGGTGGGCTTAGGCGTTGGTTCGGCCGCTACCGTTGCGGTTGGCGCGGCAACCGGGGACATTGGGGACAGGAAGGCATCCGTGGAAGCCGATGCGGCTCGCATGGCAAGACAAGTAGCGAAGGAGATCGTGAATGTCATGATTGCCCAGAAATGGATTCCGCAACCTCTGCAGCCGCAGCAAACACAGCAGCAACCGCCGCAGACAGCACCCAACTGAAGTTCTAGAGCATCTCTCCTATCGGTAAGAATGAGCGTGGGCCGGGAGGCCCACGCTACAGCCGGCCAGGAGGCCGGCGCTACAAGTTCTTGCAGGTATTGGCAATAGCTATCGACAACAGAATTGACTCGATACCAATTGGAGAGATGCTCTAGAAAGAATACCCCAGGCCGCTCGAAATATTCGTATTCTGAAGAGTAACCACGCCGGATTGGGAAGAATCGGGAGGATCGTAGATGTGCAGATTCACAGAGATCTTCTTGCTGATGGGAATGCGGGCCGTGGCATCGTAGAACAGCTTGAACTGAGTGCCGGATTGAAGCGCGTGGAACAGGTCGATGGTGGCGCTCAGTTTCAGCCAGGAGAATGGCGCTGACTTATCAGCAATTTCGAAATCGGCAAGGAGCGGCGACTGAACGATAGGTTGCGGACCCGCGGCCGAAGCCACATTGCCGGAGCTGTTGGAGGCATACAAACCGGAACGCACAAAAAGCATATGATCGGGCTCGCGCCGAAAGCTCCATCCGGCGCCGCCGCCACCGTACTGCGCTGTGAACCAGTAGGGTGGATCATTGGAAATATGCACCGCGGTGAAGCTTGGAAAAACGAAGAACCGCCTGGTCAGATAGCGATTTGCCGAAGCCACCGCCTCTACGGTCTGATCGGTGGAGCTGGTGTCCAGATCGACGTGGGTGGTCTGGAATGCATCCCACGTGCCGGTGCCAACGTAACTTGAGAGTATATGAGTGGAAAACTGATAGGAATCTTTGTGGATCGAGTAATTCTGGTTGAAATCCGCGTCCAAAGAAAAGCGATCCTTCTTGAATTTCTGCGCAGCTTTTGCCGGAGCGGCCTTTGCCGGAGTGACGTTGATGGCGGAGGCAGGCGGAATGCTGGTTGGAGGCGGCCCTGAGATGCTCTTGCCGTTCCATGTGGCAATCGCGTTCCAGTCGATGCGAATCGTACCAGCATAATCGGTTTTGAGAGTCATTTTGCCATCGGAGATGCCCTCCACCACGCCGCTGAGCCGATCTCCGTTCTTCAGCACAATGGAGTCCGCAAGCCCGAGCGGGACCATGAAGACGAGCAACAAGATCACTCCCCAAAGGCTCCGTCTCATGATACGGGTTCCTTCTGTTCCCAATGAATCACCTTCATATCGAGCACGGCGATGCTATAGAGCACCGGCACAAGCAGCAAAGTGATTGCAGTGGCGACAGCCAGGCCGCCGATCTGCGCGTAACACAGGGGCCTCCAGAGCGGGCCTCCATGCATGGCGAGCGGGAAGAGCGCGAAGATGGTGGCACCCACGGTAATGAGCACGGGGCGCAGCCGTTCGATGCCCGCATCGCAGAGCGCAGCCTCCAACGGTTCTCCCTTCTCATGCATCTCCTCGATGAAGTCGAAGAGCACGATGATGTGGCTGACGATGACGCCGATCAGGCTTACGATGCCGAGGAAGGCCATGAAGCCGAAGGGCGTTCGGGTGATGGCCAGCGCCAACAGCGCACCGATGACGCCATAGGGAACGGCGGCAAAGACGACCAGCGGCTTAATCGAGTTTTTGAATTGCAACAGTAGCGCCGCGTAGATAGCGGAGACGGAGATGAGCAGCGCCATGATGAGATTGGCGAAGCCGTCCTTCTGCGCCGCCAGCTCGCCGCCGATCACCATGCGGTAGCCGGAGGGCAGCCGCTTTTGCAGCTCGCGCAGCGCGGGCATGGCTTCATTGAGTACCTCGGAGGCGAGCACGCCGTGCTGCGGATAGGCGTGGACGCCGATGGTGCGAAAGTGCTCCTGACGGCGGATGCGGCGGTCGGCCAGCGTGGTTTCTATGCTGGCGATGGATTCAAGGGGAATCTTCTGCTTCCCGTCGGAGGAGGTAACGTAGATGTTCTGAATATCGGAGAGCGAGGCGCGTTCATCCTGGCGCAGGCGAGCGACGACGGGGATCTGCTTGTTTCCCTGCTGCAGCGTGGCGACGCCAACGCCGTCGGTGGCGGCCAGCGTGGCTTGAGCCACATTCTGGTTGGTGACGCCGGCGAGATTAGCCTTGTCGGGATCGATCTTCAAGTTGGCCTCGGCTGGCTGATTGAGCCAGTCGGAATCCTGTACGGCGACGCCCGGCAGGCGGCGTAGAATTGATCCGGCCTCATCGGCAAAGCGGCGCAGATTGCGGTTATCGGCCTCCTCGTCGGCGGGATCGACATCCGAGGTGCTGCTGATACGCACTTCCACGGGAAATTCGACGGGATTGGTCTGCAACTGATGCACGATCGGCACCACGCCGGGAAGTTCTTCGGAGAGCGCATCCTGCAAGGGGCCGACGATCTCCGGAGTAGCTTCCTTGTTGCTGACGCGCACGATGATCTGCGCGTAGTTGGACTGCTGCTGCTGGGGGTTGACGGAGGACCAGAAGCGCGGCCCGCCGGAGCCGATAAAGGAGGTCAACGAGTGCAGCAGATGCGGCTGGCCGTTGCCGTGCCGGGCATCATAATCGGCTATGACGCGCGCGGCGACAGTCTCCGCCCGTTCGGCGGCGACGTTGGTGGCGGCCACCGGAGTGCCGTCCGGAAGCCATAGATCGATGTAGGACCAGTATTGCGTATCGTCGGGAAAGAACTGCGTCTTCAGCGTAAAGGCCAGGCCGGCGCCGGCCAGGAGAAAGACGCCGGAATAAGCCAGAACCTTGCGGCGATGCTCAATGGCAAGGCTGATCATGTTTCTGTACCAGCCATAGAATCCGTGCGTGCGCCGCTCGGCAATCTCGGCCTCGGAGAGGGCCGGAGGCGCTTTGAGAAGATAGCGGCCGATCAGCGGAATGAAGGTCATCGAGACCAGGCGCGAGGCCACCAGGGCGCAGGTCATCACGACGGGAAGAGAGTAGATAAAATCTCCCGTAGTGCCCTTCATGAGCAGGAAGGGAAGATAGGCGACGATGTTGGTGATGGTGGCGAAGACGATGGCGGTGGCCAGTTTGGTGGGGCCGATCCAGGCGGCGTCGGGGCGCGAGAGTCCCTCGGTCATCTCGCGCTTGATGGCGTCGTTAGCCACTACCGGATCGTCCACCAGCAGGCCGAGCGCGATGATCAGTGTGGCGATGGAGACCTGTTGCAGGTCAATCCCCAGCAGGCTGGCAAAGCCGAAGGTCATGGCCAGCGTAACGGGAATGGAGATGGCCATCAGCAGCGCTGAGCGCCAGTCCCAGAAGCCGATCAGCGAAATCACGATGACCAGGACGATCGCTTCGTAGAGGGCCTCCATGAAGAAGCCGACGCTTTCCTCCACTTGCAGCGGCTGGTCGGAGGTATGCTCGACGATGAGGTCTGAGGGCAGCCAGGCGCGGGCCGATTCGAGCGTAGCGTTTACGCCTTTGCCGAAGTTCTGAATCTGTTCTCCGGAGCGCATGAAGACGCTGAGGGTCACGGCGCGGTCGCGGTGCGCTACGCCATGCGCGTCGAACCAGGTGTAGTAGTTGAGCAACTGCGGAGGATTTCGGTAGCCCTGGGTGAGGGTAACCAGATCGCGGAGATAGACCGGAGCATGTGTGGCCGTCGTGCCGACAATGGTGTCGCCGATCGATTGCGCGTCTTCATAGAGTCCGGTGGGCGTGATGATCAGTCTCTGCGCGCCGGTTTCCACCGCTCCGCCGGGCGCGGTAATGTTGCGCGCCGCCAGCAGATTGCCCAGATCGGAGGTCTTGTAGCCGTAGGCGGCCAGCCTCTCCTGCGAGTAATCCATCGTAACCCGCTGGGGAAGAATGCCGGTGCGGTCCACGCGCGCTACCTGGGGAACGCCCTGCAGCGAGCGGGAGAGCAGGTTGGTGAAGTCGTCCAGTTGCGCGTAGGAGTACTTGGCGCCGGCGACCGCGGCCAGTTGATCGGCAATGCGGGCGGTATCGCGCACCAGGATGGGCGGCCAGACATCGGGGCCGAAGGAGGAGAGCGGCAGCTTATCGGCAATGAGCTCGTTCACCAGAGTGCGAATCTGTTCATCGCTGGAGCGCGTGAGCCCGTTGATTCCGATAAAACCATTGCCGCTGATGATCGTACTCGAGCTCAGCCAGCCTTGCGCTTCTGCCGCGCGGCGAAAGCGGCCGGCAATCTCGCGCGAGCTGGAAGGGACAAGTGAAAGCGGAAAGGCGTAGACGATGCTGACAGGCGAAAGCGAGGAGGCTGGCAGTTTGCCGCGCTCCGCCTCAATCGCCTTTCGCAACTCGCTGGCACGAACTTCGATCTCGATGCTATCCGCCTGCGGGCTGGCCACGGTGAGCATCAATGTGGTGGTGTCGCCAAAGTCGCTTTGAAAGACGATGGGGCCCGCGCCCTTGGGCAGGCGCGCGTTCAAGTCCTGCAAGCGGGCGCCGATGTCGTTGAACTGCTCGCGCGTGTCGTGAACGTTTTCGTCCAACTGCACGGTCACGCTGGACTGGCCAGGCGTAGTGATTGAGCGAATGCCATAGGTCTTGGCGACGGGCGGATGAATGGTCTTGTTCTGCGCGATGGTCTCTTCAATCGGACGCGTGACCAACTGCTCCATCTGCTCGACGGTGGCGCCCGGCCACGCGCACGAGGCGATGCCCAGGCGGATGGGAATGTCGGGATCCTTGCGCTGCGGCATATGCGTGTAGCCATAAATGCCCCACGCCAGCACGGCTATGAAGGCCGCCCAGGCCACATGCGGATGCTCGACAAAGAAGCGCGACGTATTGTGCGTGTGCTCGAGAAGCTCGCGATTACTCTTGTGGCTCATGGGCTATTCCACAACCCTGACTTCGTCGTTTTCATGAAGGGTTTGAGCGCCGGCGATGACGATTGGCTGCATGGCGCCGATGCCGCTGAGCACTTCCACGTCGCTGCCACGGCTGGCTCCAATCGTCACCGGAACCATACGCACGCGCGTCTTGCCGCCCGCCGATTCCCCCGCGGGAACAAAGACCGAGAAATCACCGGAGGTGGAGCGCACCAGCGCCGCCAGCGGCACGGTCAACTGCCGCGCCGGCGCGCTTGCGCGGGGCAACACCAGCGAGCCGATCATCCCCGGCTTGAATTCTCCCCGGGGATTGTCGATCGTGATTTCTACGGTGAAGACGCGGCTCTGCGGATCGGCCGCGGACGAAACCGCTGAAACGGTGCCGTTCACCGGCTCGTGCGCGTTGGGCAACGTGAGCGTAACGCGCGCGCCATTGTGAAAGGAGCTCAAGGTTTCCACCGGAACAGTGAACTGCGCCTTTAGGCAGTGAATATCGGCCACCGTAAAAACCAGCGTGCTGTTGCCAGCCAAGTTTCCCAACTCGATCTGGCGCGCGACAATTACGGCATTGAAGGGTGTGGTAATCGCCGTATCCTGCAACGCCTGGTTGGCCTGCGCCAGCGCAGCCTGCGCATTGGCGACGCCCGCCTCGGCCTGCTTTACCGCTGCCTCAGCCGCATCCCGCTGCTGGGTGGCGCGATCATAATCCTGCTTCGTCATGCTCGCCGCTGCAAAGAGATTGGAGGCGCGCTCATAGGTCACGGCGGCCAGATGCTGGCTGGCCTTAGCCGAGTCAAGATTGGCTTCTGCCTGATGCAATGACGCATTAGCCTGATCGGTCTTCTGTTTGTAATCGCTGCCGCGCACGCGGGCAAGTTCGGTTCCGGCGGAAACCGCATCGCCCATCGTAACCTCGCGCATTCTTCCATCGAGTCCGCGCACTTCCAGAATCCGCTCGACAATGCCCGGCGACTTGAAGGACAGATCCGCCTGCCGGAATGGGAGCAGCGAGAGCGAGTAACGGATGCCGCTATCCTGAGAAACCATTGCTGGCTTTCCCAACCGGACCACGGGCAGCAATGCGGATGGCGGTCCTTGCTTGCAGCCCAGCAGACTGGCAAGCAGAACCCCGGCGGCATAGAAGCAAACAAAGTTCTTTCGCATATCAATCGTTCCCCAGCGCAAGATCGAAGTCGGCTCGCGCATTCCAGAAAGCGGCCAGCGCCTGGCTCAGGTTCCCGGCTTGCAGGCTGTCGTTGGCTGCTTGTTTCAGCACGTCGGCCAGAAGCGCACTCTGCTGCTTGAATTGATTCGTAACCACGCGCAGTCTCTCGGCGCTGGCTTCTTTGGCAGCCGTCGCCGCATCCACCAGCAAGCGCGCCTCCTGCAAGGCGCGATACTTTTGGCTCACATCAAGCTGGACTTTATCCGTGGCGTCTTCGGCGGTCAGGCTCTGCTGCTTGCTGGCGTCGCGCAGGCCTGCGAGCTTGGCCCTGCGACGGCCCCAGTCCCAGGGATTTTCCCACTCCAGCGAGAGGCCGGCAGTGACCATGTTCGTCGGCAGAAAAGCGATATTCTGAAAACCCACATAGTTGACCTGCGCGCTCACGTCGGGAAGATATTCGGCCTTCTCCCGGCGAATGTCGAGATTTGCCTTCTCCACTTGCAGCTTGGCCTCGCGAATCTCCGGCCGCTGACGAAGCGCGGTGGCGCGCGCCGCGGCCAGGTCCGTTTCCTCGCCGCTGGGCGCGGCCATGGGCTCAACTGTAAACGGTTCATCGATATTACGGGCCAGGAGGAGATTCAGTTGCTCGCGAGCCATGGCCAGCACGTCGGAATCCTTCAACAGGCCGTACCGCTGCTGAGCTACGGCGGTTTTCGCATCCAGGCTGTCGGCGCTCAGGGCCGTGCCTTGCTCCACGTTGTGGGTCGCAATCGCAAGAGCCTCTTCAAAATACTTCAACTGGTCGCGATCGGCCGAAACCTTGACTTCCAGCAGACAAATCTGGTGATAGGCCTGCCTGACCTGCTGGGTGACTGTTTGCAATCGCTCCCGGTTTGCCGCTTGCGCCAGAGCCAACTGATTGCGTGCGGTCATCAGGGAAAGGTGGACCTTGTAGAGTTGCGAGAGCGGCTGGCCCACGCTGGCGAAGGTCGTCAACGTGTAGTTCTGTCCCCCGGAAAGGGTGACGTTCTTTGCCGGCACCGGCCCGGTTCCGGAAAAAGTGCCCAGTGCGCCCTCCGGGATGGAAAATGAGGCGGGCTTCAGCGGATACCCGGAGAGGAACTTCACGCTTGACTGAGGGAAAAAGAAGCTTTCCGTCTGGTGAATCGCCGAAGATGCCTGCGTCACGCCGAGGGCTGACTCGCGATTCTGCCGATTGGCGGCGCGGGCCAGTTCAACCGCCTGCTGCTCGGAGAGAAGAGGCGCGGCGGCGGGCGTCTGCGCTTGCGGAAAAATCTCTCCAGTCAGCATTACGCCAAGCAAAACTGCGACAAGACCTGTCCAGCGATTTCGCATCGTGCATCCTATGAAAGCTTTTGTTTTTTGCGATTATATTCCACATACCTCTCCTTTTTGCTGTAAAAAGCAAGGATGCCCAGGGAACCATACCGGCATCAAAGGCAGTAGACGAGAAGTTTGCAGCCCGCAATAAACAATGCAGGACGTACAGGTTAGAGATGCACAAGCCACATGAGCACTTGGGGATTCTTGATTACGGTTCATCCGCACACTACAAGGACGGGAGAGTAGAAAATCTTATAAGGTATTGACTATAAACGATTAAAATGGCGCCGGGAGGAGGGGGAGGATTGCCATCATATATTGATTCTAAATATGTTATTGAAAATACTAGACGCTCAAAACGCAGGAAACGCGGTTCTTGAGTATGCTACAAGTACACGAGATTCTCAGCGATCGCGTATAGATTATCGCTACGTGCAATTACGGTACAATTGGCCATTTGGACACACACCTGCAACTAATTTAGTCACATTCTGTAACGAATTGCGAACTTGGGACTTTATTCATTTGAATGCACAACCCAAGGACGCCCCACGCCATGAATTCCCACCGTTATCGAGTTGCATGCCTTGCTCTCCTGCTTTGTATGGGCGGAGTGGCATCCGTTGCGCAAGAGCCACTAACGCTCCGGCAAGCCATTGACCAAGCTCTGGGCCAGAATCCAGAAGCGGCGATTGCTCGTGCCGACTATAAGGCGGCCAGCGCATCGGCAAGCATGGCCCGCATCCAACTACTGCCGCAGCTCAACTTCACGGAAGATATCTCGCGCGGCAACGACCCGGTTTATGCGTTCGGCACCCGGCTTCGTCAGCGGCAGTTTACGCAGGCCGATTTTGCGTTGAACGCTCTGAACTTTCCTCAGCCGATAGGGAATTATTCCACGCGTTTATCCGGCTCCTGGATGGCCTTTGACTCGTTCAAGACGCAGAGGGAGATTCGCCGCGCGGATTTGTTCAGAAAAAGCGCCTCATCCTCGGCCAAGGCGGTGGACCAGCAGATCGTGCTCCGCGTTGTGCAGGCATACGAGTCAGTTCTTTACGCACAGCGAGAGGTTGCTGTCGCGCAACACGAACAGGAGACGGCGACGGCACTGCTGAGATCGGTTGAGGACCACGTCAAGGCTGGCCTCGCCGTTGAGTCGGACCGGATGTCGGCGCTGGTGAACGAGGCCGCGCGCAAAGAAGAATTAATTGCCGCCGAGGGCGACCTGGAGCTGGCGTGGACCGGGTTGCGCGAAGCGATGGGAGCACAGAAGCTCGAAGCGTCCGCACTGAAGCCGATTGAACCGCACAAATTCCCGCAGCAGCCGCTGGAAGAGGAGTTAGTGACCGCCGCAAAGGCGCGGCCCGATCTGCGGTCGCTGGGAGAGATGCAATCGGCGCAGGCGTCCGCCGTGGGAGCTTCAAAATCGGAGTTCGGCCCTCGCGTGAGCGCCTACGGAAACTGGGAAGAAGACAGAACATCCTTTGCCGGCTCGGGAGGCAACAACTGGGTGGCCGGCGTACAAATCAGCGTCGATATTCTGCCCTTTGGCAAGCGCGCCCAGCTCGCGCGGGAGAGCGCCGGCAAACAACGCATCGATGCGCAAGTGGCCGCTTCGCAACTTCACATGCGCACGGAGGTGAGCCGGGCGCACATTCACCGGCAGACGGCGGAACTCTCGCTGGAAACCGCGCAGGCGTCGATGGATCAATCAGCGGAGAGCCTGCGCATTTTGAAGAATCGTTACAGCGCGGGGCTGGCCACCATTACCGATCTGCTGCGTGCCGAAGATGCCGAGCGGCAGAGCCAGTCCAATTACTGGCACGCCGTCTACGGGAACGCCATGGCCTATGCCGAACAGCTTTATGCGACAGGGACGCTGACTCCCGATGCAGCGGAGGAATTGCAATGAAGATTATCTTAGGGGCAAGTTTGCTTGCCGTTTCCGCAATGATGTTGGCCGGATGCAATGGCGGCGAATCCACTTCACCGGCGATTCAAACTGCGCTGGCGAGAGTGGTTGAAAGCAGGCAGCAGGAGGTTCCTCTGAACGTGCGCTCCACGGGAACCGTTCACGCGCGAGAGACGGCGATTGTGTCGGCGCAGGTGATGGGCCGCATCCAGCAGGTTCTGGTGAGCACGGGAGACAGCGTACGCGCGGGGCAGACACTCGTGGTGCTCGACGATACGACACTGCGCGCCTCGGCGGATCAGTCGCAGGCGGCGGTGAGAGCAGCGCAAGGCCAGCAGGTTGCCGCGCAAACCGACGCAAATCTCGCAACCAGCACATTGGAGCGCTATCGGCAGTTGCAGGCGGAGAAGAGCGTAAGCCCGCAGGAGATGGATGAGGTGGCGCGGCGGGCCGAGGCTGCGGCCGCGAGACTGGATGCGATGCGCGCGCAAACCGAAGCGGCGCGCGATCAAGCAAACGGAGCGGCAGCGATGCTGAGTTATACGCGTTTGCGCGCGCCTTTTTCCGGCGTCGTAACCGCGCGCATGGCTGATCCGGGCACCATGGCAGCGCCGGGCGTGCCGTTGCTTCAGGTTGATCAGGCCGGGGCGTTGCAACTGCAAACTACCGTGGATGAGTCTGCCATCAGCGCAATTCACAAGGGGATGAAGGTACAGGTGGCGATCGATAGTGCAGGCGCTGAGACATATGCCGGCACGGTCATAGAGATCAACGCCGCCGCCGATTCCGCCAGCCACAGCGTTCTCGTCAAGATTGACTTGCCTTCTTCGGGCCAGTTGCGCGCTGGAATGTATGCGACTACGGAGTTTCCCAACGGCCTACGGCAGGCGATTCTCATTCCGCGATCTGCTGTTGTGTCTCGCGGTTCACTTCAATGTGCGTACGTACTCGACGGTCACGGAATCGCGCAACTCCGTTCCATTACTTTGGGCGCGTCGCACGGCAATCTTGTCGAGGTTCTGTCCGGCATCTCAGCTAGCGAGAAACTTATTGACGCACCCGCTGACCGCGACCTTGTGGGCAAGCGCATAGAGGTCCAGCCATGAAGCAAGAGCTTGGAATCGCCGGGCGACTGGCACACTCTTTTCTCAACTCCAAGCTGACGCCGCTGTTTATCGCCGCGTCTCTGGCCGTCGGAATCTTTGCGGTAGCGATCATTCCCCGCGAGGAAGAGCCGCAGATTCTTGTCCCGATGCTGGACATCGCCACTGCAATGCCCGGCGCGTCTCCCGCGGAGGTAGAGCAGCGCGTCACGCTGCCCATCGAAAACCTGGTGCGCGAGATTCCGGGCGTCGAATATGTGTACTCCACATCGATGCCGGGGCAGAGCCTGGTGATTGTGCGCTTTTTAGTGGGCACGCAGCAGGAAGATGCGCTGATCAAGGTTTACAGCAAGCTTTACTCGAACTTCGACCGCATACCGCCGGGAGTCTCGCAGCCGCTCATCAAGGCCCGCTCCATCGACGATGTTCCCATTCTCGCCCTGACTCTGTGGGGCAGCCATTACGACGGTTATCAGCTACGCGCTATCGCGGCCGAGATGCAACATAACATCGGGCAAATCTCCGATGTCTCAGAGACGACGATCATCGGCGGACTTCCACGCACTATGCGCGTGGTGCTGAGTACAGAAAAGCTCAATGCCTACGGCCTGTCGCCATTGGCCATTGTCGGTTATCTACAAGCCGCAAATGCGAGCGTACAAGCGGGGAACTTTGCTGAAAACAACCAGGAGATCCGCGTCGACGCCGGCAACCTATTCACCAGCCACGAAGATTTGGAAGCGGTGGTGGTGGGCGTGGTTCACGGGCATCCGGTGTATCTGCGCGACGTTGCCGAGAAGATCGTCGACGGCGCCGCGGAGCCGGCGAACTATGTGGTCTACGGCACGACAAATGCAGGCGCAACGGCAGCGCGCCAGTATCCGGCGGTTACCATCACCGTGGCCAAGCGCAAGGGCACCAACGCCACCGATATCTCCAATGCGGTTCTCATGCGCATCCGCCAGATGCAGGGCGTCACGATACCCAACGATGTGACCGTGACCACCACGCGAAATTACGGCGAGACGGCCAAGGACAAGTCGGATGAACTGCTGGAACATCTGCTTCTGGCGACGCTTTCGGTAACACTGCTGGTAGCGCTTTTCCTGGGATGGCGCGAGTCGGGTGTTGTATTGCTGGCCATTCCCGTCACGCTGGCGCTCACGATGTCGGTTTTTTATTTCCTGGGCTATACGATCAATCGCGTAACGCTCTTCGCGCTGATCTTCAGCATCGGCATACTTGTGGACGATGCCATTGTTGTGGTCGAAAATATGGTGCGCCACTTCCGGCTTCCGGAAAATCACGGCCGGTCGATGAGCGAGGTCGCGGTGGAAGCGGTTGCTGAAGTGGGCAATCCCACCATTCTGGCTACCTTCGCCGTGATTGCAGCAGTGCTGCCCATGGCCTTTGTCCGCGGCCTGATGGGACCATATATGCGGCCTATTCCCGTGGGCGCATCGGCGGCCATGCTCTTCTCGCTGTTGGTTGCCTTTGTGGTTTCACCCTGGGCAGCTCTGCGGCTGGTTGGCAGGCATCTTGAAGGAGCAAAGATTCTGGAGCCTGAAGCCGAGAACTGGCGGACCCGGCTCTATCGCCGCATCATGACGCCGCTGATTCACTCCGCACACAATCGCGCTTGGTTCTTCATAGGCGTAGCCGTGCTGCTTTTGATCTCGGTTGCGCTGGTGCCCCTGGGACTGGTGCGCGTGAAGATGCTGCCGTTTGATAACAAGAGCGAACTGCAGGTAGTTATTAATATGCCTGACGGAACGCCGCTGGAACAAACTGCGCGCGTGACGCAGGCGCTGGGCGAGGAGCTGGCGCGGCAGCCGGAGGTGCTGAACTACCAGACCTATACCGGAACGTCAGGCCCCTATAACTTCAACGGCTTAGTGCGCCACTACTACATGCGGCGCCAGCCGAACCAGGCCGACATTCAGGTGAACCTGCTGCCTGCAAAGCAGCGCAGCGTGCAGAGCCATGCGATTGCCAAGCGGCTTCGCCCGTTGCTCGACGCGATTGGCAACCAGTATGGGGCGCGTATCCAGGTGAGCGAGGTTCCGCCCGGACCGCCTGTTGTGCAGACCTTGGTGGCCGAGGTTTACGGCCCCGATCTGGATGGCCAGACGCGCGTCGCTCAGCAGATCAAGTCAATCTTTCAGAACACTCCGGGAGTTGTGGATACGGACTGGTACGTCGAAGATCCGCAGCCGAGGCTGGTGATGCGCGTGGATGAGGTCAAGGCAGCGGAGCATGGCATCGCGGTATCCGATGTAACTCATGCGCTGGCGCTCGCCCTCTCGGGCGCGGAGGTCGGCCTGATTCACGATCAAACCGCGCGGGAGCCTGTGCCGGCGATGGTCGAGCTTGACCGTGCCGATCGCTCCTCCGAGCAGGGGCTCGAGAATATCCGCCTGCCCGGCGCGGATGGCGCAATGGTCTCCCTGCGGGAGTTGGTCATCGTCGAGCACATGACCATCGAGCGCAACATCTATCACAAGAATTTGCGCCGCGTTGTGTATGTCACGGGAGATGTGGCGGGAGCGGAAGAGAGTCCGGTCTACGCCATTCTGAAGATGAACAAGGCTCTCGACCATCTCACGCTTCCGGCCGGATACACGCTGGCTCGTTACAACGCGTCGATGCCGGAGTCCACCGACCACTACTCAATGAAGTGGGACGGCGAATGGCACATCACCATCGAGGTCTTTCGCGACATGGGCCTTGCCTTTGCCGCTGTGCTCATCCTTATCTATGTGCTTGTGGTTGGCTGGTTCCGCTCCTTCATTGTGCCGCTGATCATCATGGCGCCGATTCCGCTTACTCTTGTCGGCATCATGCCGGCGCACGCCATGCTGGGCGCGTTCTTTACGGCGACTTCGATGATCGGCTTCATTGCCGGAGCCGGCATTATTGTGCGCAACTCGATTATCCTGGTGGACTTCATCGAACTCAGAATTCGCCAGGGAATGCCGATTGCAGAAGCGGTGATCGATGCCGGCGCAACGCGCTTCCGCCCCATGCTGCTGACAGCGGCCGCGGTGGTCGTCGGCGCCAGCGTGATTCTCACCGACCCCATCTTCCAGGGACTGGCATTGTCGTTAATTGCGGGAGCAGTGGCTTCGACGTTCCTCTCGTGGCCGACGATTCCGGTGCTTTACTACATGGTTCATTCCCGGCACGAATCAGGGAGTGGGCCTCAACCCGAAACGGATCTTATAACCGAAGAAGGAGATTCCTTATGACTGTAGAACGCGGTGTGCGCCTGATGGCAGGCGTGATAATTCTTGTATCTCTCGCGCTGGCGTATTATTTTTCGCCCTATTGGCTGTGGCTGACGGTTTTTGTCGGACTCAACCTGTTGCAGTCGGCATTTACGAATTGGTGCCCCGCCATGTCGATTCTACGCGCCCTGGGGATGAAAGATGGCGGCTGTTGTGGAACCAAGCAAGGGTGATATGCACGGCAGGCGATTTCCTGCGTCTAAAGCGCATCGACTCGACGATCCTGCACGCAAAGAGTGGCTTCCTCCCGCGGAGGTTCTCCGCGCGCTGGCTTTGCATTCCGGAGAAACGATAGCGGACGTGGGCGCCGGCACGGGATACTTTTCGCTGCCGCTGGCGCTGACTGTCGGCTCGGAAGGCAAGGTTTATGCAGTCGATGCACAGGCCGAAATGCTCTCCTTACTCCAGCAGAAACTTGCCGCATCGGCATTCGCCAACGTTGAGCTAATTCCTGCGGAAGCTGACTATACCTGTCTGCCAGCATCTAGTTGCGATCTGTTCTTCCTTGCCAATATCTGGCATGAGATCGAAGATCAAAGCGCCGTTCTACGGGAAGCCATTCGCGTTCTCAAGAAAAGCGGCAGAATTGCGATCCTTGATTGGAGGCCGGATGTCGATCCAGAACACGGCCCGCCCCTCGCGCATCGAGTGGACCCTTCTCGAGCGAAAGAGAGTCTGCGTTCGGAGGGCTTTGAGCATATTGAAATAGCGAATGTCGGCCGGTACTCCTGGCTTGTTCAAGGGGGAAAACTTCCATGACGGCGCTCAAGGGGCTTGCCCGCCAGGGCAAACCGAGACTCAATCACGGCGGGCGAGTCAAGGATGAGGTCTACCGCCAAATGTTCCTGCTGGAGGAGCGCCGTCCTGGCGCCGAGTTAGGTCTCGCAATTGCCTTATTGCACGCATGGCTCACGGCTGAATCAAATTCTGAAAGCGGCTTGGAGCGAGTCTGGCTGAAGAACATCTCCCCCATCTGTCTTCAGATGATCGAGACTGCTTTGCAGGCGACGGACACAGTAAGTCCTTGTGCGCAGTGAGTGCCTTCCTGATTATTTCGCACGACGAACCTCTGTGAATTCCGCTATTGTTCATCCAGTGGGGGAATATACTATTCTTGCTCTTGACGACCCCAAGCGATGCGACCAGAATTAGCCCAGGCGATCGATCTACTGCAGCGCAACACTCCTCAAGCTGTCGAGGAGGCGATCGGGTTGCTGCAGAACACTGTCTATTCCTTCAGCATGAAGATCTGCGGGCATCCTGAAGATGCCGAAGATACCATGCAGGAGGTGCTCTACCGTTCCCTGAACCATCTTGCCAAGATTCAGAATCCGCAAGCTCTTGCGGTCTGGCTTTATACCGTAACCAGAAACCGTTGCTGGCGAATGCGCCGCAAACCGGCTCATGCACCCAGCCACACATTCTCACTCGACGAATTGATGCCGGACGAGGCGGAGTTGGGGAGATTGTTGAAGGATGCAGGCCAAAGTCCTGAAGGCAACCTGCTTCATGCTGAGCAAAGCCGCCAATTGCACCAAGCGGTCCTGCGCATTCCTGCTCAATTCCGGATTGTTCTTGTTCTCCACGACATGGAGGAACTGACCACGGACCAAGTGGCGCAGATTCTTGATCTACGGCCCGGGACGGTCCGGGTTCGGTTGCACCGGGCGCGCCTATCCGTGCGCAAAGAGATGAGCAGGATACTGGAGGAGCCGACCGCGCAGAAAGAAAATCACAAACCAGCCAGGAAAAAAGCTAAAGACATTCCGCCAAAAGACCGACAACGCCCCACCGAGTGCCGCGAGCTGTTTTCAAACCTCTCGGAGTATCTGGATGGCCGGGTTGAGCCCCGCACCTGCGACCAGATGCGCGCGCATATCGAGGCCTGCCCTGCCTGTGTGGCGTTCCTGAGCGACTTGCGAGGCGCCATTGACCGCTGCCGCTCGCTCGATCTTCCCTGTGACCCGGTCGTGGCGTCCCGTTTGCGTACCATCCTCACCCAGGAATACCTGCGCTTGCTGGGTATGCCAGGCACAGAAAAACTCTCCGTTGTGCAGTAACCGCGAAGCAATCGGAGAACATGGTTCCCATCGACCTGATCCCCACGCTGGTCTCCGTCTCCGACGAGATCGCTTGCCTCAAACGCTATATGCCCGGTCCCTCCGGATAGGCCGGAAGATCAGGCGGACGCGGAGGAAGTTTCTTGGGGTTGGCTTCAATCCGCTTCATCACTTCCTGGATGGCGCGCTCGAGCTGCGCGTCTTTGCCGCGAACCACATCGTCGGGGCGGTTATCCACCTCGATGTCAGGGGCAACTCCGCGGTTCTCCACCACCCACTTGCTCTGGAGGTTGTACTCCGAGAATTCTGGACGGGTGATGTAGCCGCCATCGATCAGGAAGATCTCGCCGCGAATGCCGCGAACTCCGCCCCAGGTGCGCTCTCCGATGAGCGGACCTAGTTTGTAGATTTTGAAGAACTCGCTGAAGATGTCGCCGTCGGAGGCCGCGTATTGGTTAGTGATGCAGGCCAGGTAGCCGTGAAAGACGTTTGGAGGCTCGGTGCTTGTGCTGCTGATTTCCCAGTTGCGGGCGGGGCTCATACCGGAAAGCACCCGGCGCAGGCGCTCGAAAATGAGCTGGTCCACGAAGCCACCGCCGTTGTAGCGAACGTCAATAATGAGGCCTTCTTTGCGAATCTGCGGGAAATACTGTTTGATGAAGGCGTTGAGGCCCGCATCCCCCATGTCAGGGATATAGATGTAGCCCACGCGGCCGTTGGTGGCTGCCTCCACTTTTCTACGGTTGCTTTCCACCATGTTGAGCTCACGCAAACTATATTCGTCGGAGATGGGCCTGACCGCGACCGTTCGGGCGCCGTCTGCGCCGGGCTTGGAGTTCACTGTGATGGCGGTGGTCTCGTTGGCAGTGTTGACAAGCAGTTCATCTGGAGTCTGAGGAGCTTTCAACGGACGGCCATTGACCGCGATCAGATAGTCGCCTTCCTTCACGTTGACTCCGGGCTCCGTGAGAGGCGAGCGGGTTCCTGGGTCCCAGTTCTCGCCGGGATAAATCTTCTTGAAGCGGTAGAGGCTGCTGGCGGCATCCAGTTCGTAGTCCACGCCCAGCAGGCCCACATTGATGGGATGAAGGTCAGGCTGGTCTCCGCCGCCGACATACGTATGTGAGTTGGAGAGCTCGCCGATCATCTCTCCCATGATGTAGGTCAGGTCATAGCGGTTGGCGGCGTACGGAACCAGGGGGGCGTACTTGTCGCGGACCGCTTTCCAGTCCACGCCGTTCATACTGGCTTCAAAGAAATAGTCACGCTCCTGCCGCCAGACTTCGTTGAAGATCTGCTTCCATTCGGCGGGGGGATCGATTTCCGCACGCAAGCCGGAAAGGCTGAGCGCTCCCTCGCCTACTTTTTTTGGCGTGTCAGCCGGCTTGGCGTCGATGATGCCGTAGCTTTTGGCTTCTCCGCTCTTCACTTCGTACAATACCTTCGATCCATCGAAGGACAGCCACCACCGCTCGATCCCTTCGATCAGCGTCTTTTCCTTGCGCTCATTCAGATCGTAGACATGAATGGAGGATTGCTCGCCGGGTATGGGGCCCGAAAGGCCTTGCACGGGCTGGCTGGAGTAGTAAACGAAATTCTTGGCAGCGCCTAGAGCCGTGAGGTTGGCAGGCGGGACAGGCAAGGCCATAATGCGGCTCTGTATTCCCTCAAGATCAATGCGGAAGTTCTTGATAATGTCCGGGGTCTCTTTGGTTTTTCCGGGCTCCTCTTCTTTCTTCTTTGCTTCCGCATTCTTGTTCTTGTCGTCCCCGGATGCGGCGGCTTGCGGCACAGGCGCTTCGCGCTTGATGGCGGTCTCATCGCTCAGAGCGGGGAAGGGTGAAGGAGTGTCGGCACGCAAGGTAAGCACGTACACCCGGGTAGTCTTAGGGTTGGCGAACTCAAAATCGATGTTGCCCACAAGTTCATTGAAGTCGCGGTCGGAGAAGAAGTACAAATACTTACCTTCGGGATCCCAGACGGGACCGATGCTGTTGACCAGCTCGCTGGTCACCGGCGTCGACTTCTTGTCTGCCGTCGAATAGAGGTAGACAACGCTGTAATTTGTGACCACTTGCCTGTCGTAGGCAATCCACTTGCTGTCGGGCGACCATGAGTAATTTGTTATCTCGGCATACTTGCCGCGGTCGACCTCAACCGGCTTCTTGTCGTTGATATCCACGTACCAGAGGCGAAGGTCTTTGTCGGCCCAGGCCAGTTTCCTGCTGTCCGGCGACCAGACGGGCGCGAACATGAAACCCTTGGAGTTGCTTGTAATCTGCTGCTCCTTGTCTTTGCCCCGCTCTTGTTCCGCCGCTTTTTCCTTGTCGGCGGCTTTCTTGTCATTCTCCTTGTCCTTAGCTGCGGCTTCCTTGCCCAGCTCAATGTTGCCCATGCCGTCCTGGGGGGTGATGTAGAGCTCGTCCTCGCCGGTGCGGTCGGAGACGAAGGCAATCCAGCGGCCGTCAGGCGACCAGGCAACCTCTTTTTCGCGGACGCCGGGCGTGCGGGTGAGGTTGCGGGTTGCGCCGTCCTTGGCGGGAACAGTGAAGATGTCGCCACGCGCCGCCATGACCGCGCGCTTGCCGTCAGGCGAGATGTCCAGATCGGTGATGTACTTGCTTACGTTCGCCCAGTGCTTCATGGTCAGCTCGCGTTCGCCAGGGAGGGTGATGGCGAGCTTGCTGGACTGGCGCGTGGCCAGATCCAGAACGCAGAGATAGCCGCCGTTTTCGAAGATGATGGCGGCATCGCCCAGGCTGGGCCACATCACGTCAAAGTCAGTGAAGTGGGTGATCTGTTCCACCTGCTTTGAGCTGAGATCATAAGCGTAGACGTTCAGGCGGTGTTCCGGACCGCGATCAGAACTGAAGTAAATTGTATTGCCGTGCCACATCGGAAAGGTGTCGGTATAGTCCGTGTGCGGTATTTGCTGCTCGAGTACGTTGTTCTTGATGTCATATATGTATATGTCTTGCGCCAGGCCGCCAGTGTAGCGCTTCCAGGTCCGGAAGTTGCGGAATATTCGGTTATAGGCGATTTTGTTGCCATCGGCGCTGAATGAAGTGAGACCTCCCTGGTCCATGGGCAGAGGCTGGGGCAGGCCGCCATCAATGGAAACGGTGAAGGGACGCTTCGTCCAGCCGTTGGAGGCGTCGCGGCGGGAGAGAAACAACACGCGCTTGCTGTCGGGCGTCCAGGTGACCACTTCATTGTGAATGCCCATGCGGTCGTTCAGTTGCTGCGCGCTGCCCTGGTAAAAAGTAAGTTGGCGGGGCTGTCCGCCCTCGGCAGGCATGACATAGACGTTGAAGTTGCCGTCGAACTGGCCGGTGAAGGCGATCCACTTACCATCAGGTGAGAATTTGGGAAAAAGTTCACGGCCGGGATGGGCCGTTATGCGGTGCGCGGCGCCGCCGGTGGAGGAAGCAAGCCACAGATCTCCACCATAAACGAAAACAATCTTGTTGCCGTGGATATCGGGAAACCGCATCAAGCGGCCTTCCTGCGGCTCCTGGGCAAGAGAAAAGGCGGTAGAAAACAGGATGGCACCAAGCAGGACAAGGATGAAATGCAACTTGCGAACAAGCGTCATTAGCGGGAATCTCCTTTTTCATTTTGAGCCGCCTGAATTTTACCACTGGTAGCTCGTATTGCAATACCAAAACTTCCCTCTGCGAATGAAAAGTTGAATGATTCGGCGATGTTGTGGCCTCCGATATGTCATGTGAGCATTTCTCATCGATTTCACCGGCACTTTCCCTCCCAGGGATTATCAGCGATTCGTTTACGTTCTCTATTGCCAGCCGTTAACACGACGGAAGCGGCAGAATCGCAATCCGGCCGTTCCATAAGGTGTGGGTTGTGGAACAGCAAAACCGGGGAGGAAACCGTCAGGCTGCAAATTCCGTTCGTTACTGAGACGAGGAGATACGTCAACGGGATCTACATCCCCGAGCGATTGGGCGCCCGAGCCAGTACGTCCGCTCCCCGGATTGTCTCCGCCGCTTTGTATCTCAGCCTTCTGGAAGGACCGTTCCACGAACCACAGCTTGTGACACAATGAAGCGCGGATAGAGCACTTCAACGAGCACTATGCCTTGACTAAACTCGACATCCGATGAGGCTGTTTGCCAATGCTACGGGTGCCCATCAGGAGTTAGCGCAGATAAAAGAGATGGGGCGCATCCACGGTTGTGGAAGCGCCCCATGGTAACCGCGGAGTGTACTGAGTTACTCCGGCAATTCAAGCTTTCCGTTGATGGTGAAGGTTTGCGAAAGCACCGGCGCGGCGGTGTTCGGCTGGCCGCCGCCGACAGAGAGCGTGTACTCGCCCGCGGCAACGATGGGAACGCCATCCGCGGTGATCATGCTCAGGTCGCGCGCGTTTAACTCAAAGCGCAGCTTCTGCGAGGCGCCGGCCTCCAGATGAACGCGCTGAAAGCCGCGCAAGGCACGCAGCGGCGCTCCGGGCACCTGGGGAAAACTGAGATAGAGCTGGGCTATCTCGTCGCCCGCGCGAGTACCTGTATTAGTCACTGTAACTTCCGCGATAAGTGGATTGCCCGCAGTTACCGGGTTACTGGGGATGGTCAGTCCGCTGTATTTGAAGGTTGTATAACTCAGGCCGAAGCCGAAGGGATAGAGCGGCGCGCCCTCAAAGTAGCGATAGGTGCGGCCTTTCATGGAGTAATCCTCGAAGGGCGGCAACTGAGTTATGTCCTTGTAGAAGGTGACGGGGAGGCGTCCGGCGGGGTTGTTTTTGCCGGAGAGGGTTTCCGCGACGGCCGCGCCGCCCTCTTCGCCGGGATACCAGGCTTCGAGGATGGCGTTGGCGTGGGCCGCGGCCCAGTTGACGCCGAGGGCGCTGCCGTTGGTGAGCACGACGATCAGCGGCTTGCCGGCGGAGGCCACGGCTTCAAGAAGCGCCTGCTCGGGCTTGGGCAGATCGAGGCTGGTGCGGTCACCGCCCAGGAAGCCTTCTTCGTGCACAGGCATCTCCTCGCCTTCGAGCTCGCTGGTGATGCCGACGACGGCTACGACCACGTCGGCGTCACGGGCAGCGGCCACGGCGGCGGGACTGGGCTTGGGTTCGATTTTGGACCAGATCAAGCGAGCCACCGGGGAGGCCCCTTCGGCGGGCACGTTATCGACCTCCAACTTAGCCGGCTTGCCGGCCTCGAGGTGGACGCGGCCGAGCCTGGTTTGCACGGAGCCGCTGTCCCAGGCGAAGGCGACACCCTTGCCATCGAGCTGAACGCGGAAGAGTCCGGCGGCCTGGAGGCCGAGGTTGTATTCGCCGGTTTCCGGCGCGGTGAGAGACGCCTCCCAGCGGATAGCGAGCGGGTGGACCGCGGCTACCTCAGCAGGTAGCGTGGCGGATGTGAGGTCGATGCCCTGCTCGACGCGCGTGGCCAGCGGCGCGGGCAGTTTGGAGGGATTTGCCATTATCGCGTCCATGTCGAATTTGGAGTAGCTGGCCTTGATGCCGGGCTTGCCATCGACAGCGAGCGCGGAGGACGGCACGGGCACGCCGTCGGTCGCCAGGAACTGGGTGCCGGACACGTAATGGATGGCGGCGCCGGGGAACTCGTTACGCAGGCCTTCCAGCACGGAGACGGTGTGGGATGGTAAGCCGTTGTAGTTGCCCAGCAGGACGCTGGTTTGGTCTGCCAGCGGGCCGACGACGGCGATCCTGATGCCGGAGGTCCGCAGCGGCAGCACGCCGTCGTTTTTGAGCAGCACCATGGATTCATTGGCCAGATTGCGGGCCATGGCGCGATGTCCGGCGCTGTCCAGCAGCTTTTCGTCGATTTTGGAGTAAGGCACCATCTCCGGGGGATCGAACATGCCCAGCTTGATGCGCGCGGTGAAGAGGCGGGTGAGGGCCACGTCGATCTCGCTCTCCTTGAGGAAGCCCTGGTGGACGGCGTCGAGATAGGGGCGGTAGTCGTGGTCGTCGTTGATCTTCAGGTTGGCGTCGATGCACTCGTTGTCCATGCCGCGCTGGACGGCAATGGCCGAGGCCTCAGGCTGAGTGGGCCTGAAGTGATGGCCGTTGAAAATGTTGCGCACGGCATCGCAATCGGAGACCACGTAGCCCTTGAATCCCCACTTGCCGCGCAACTGGTCTTCGAGCAGGAAGTGATTGGCGCAGGCGGGTTCGCCGTTGATTCTGTTATAGGCGCACATCACGGATCCGGCTCGGCCCTCAGTGACGGTGGCGCGGAAGGCGGGCAGATAGGTGTCGAGCTCGTCGTGCTTGCTGACCTTCACATCGACGGAGTGGCGGGTAGGCTCCGGTCCGCTGTGGACGGCATAGTGCTTGGGCGTGGAGATGACGCGGTAATAGCGGGGGTCATCGCCCTGCATGCCGGTGACATAGGCAACGCCCATGCGCGCGGTGAGGAAGGGATCTTCGCCGTAGGTTTCCTGGCCGCGTCCCCAGCGGGGATCGCGGAAGATGTTGACGTTGGGGGCCCAGAAGTCGAGGCCGGTCAGGAAGGTGTTTTCCTTATTGCGCAGCGCCTGCACGTGCATGATGTGGCCCTCGGTGCCGATGACGATGGCCATCTTGTGGATGGCCGGCGTGTCAAAGGTGGCAGCCAGGCCGATGGGCTCGGGAAACTCGGTGGTGCCGTTGTGCAGCACGCCGTGCAGCGCCTCGCTCCACCAGTCGTACAGCGGCACGTTGAGGCGGGGAATGGGGCGCGACTGGTTGACGAGCTGGGAAACTTTTTCTTCGAGTGTCATCTGACCCACCAGGGCTGCGGCGCGTTGTTCGGCGGGCAGGGTGGTGTCAAGATACGCAGGCGTGGCGTTCTGCGCCGCGGCCAGAGACGCTGCCGCGCTCAACGCCAACGCCGCCGCTATGTTCCGCAATACGAGAGAGTTCATGCAATCCTCTTTCAGTGGTCAGTGGTCAGTGGTCAGTGGACAGTGGACAGTGGACAGTGGACAGTGAACAGTGGACAGAGAACAGAGATCCGTGTCATGTATCAGTATAAGAGCATTGGTTCAGTCTCCTGGTCAGGGACGCGATTGCCCTGCGATTCTTTTGTATAGAACGATAGCTCCCGGCCAAAAGCGTGTAACCTTTTGTGTGCCGGGGACGTAAGGTTAAGTAGAAGGGGGAAGGGCGGATGCAGAACGAGGCGAGCAACGTCCTGAACCGGTTCCGGCAAGGAGATGTGGACGCATTCGAGGAGCTCTTTCGCCAGCACCAGAGAGTGGTTTACGGTTGGATTCTGCGCATCACGCGCGAAGCGGCGGCGGCAGAAGAACTGGCGGTGGAGAGCTTCTGGCGCATTTACCGGGCCCACGCGCGCTTTGATCCGGCGCGGGGCTTCGAGGGCTGGGCGCGGCGCATCGCCACCCGCGCGGCGCTGGACTGGCTGCGAGCGAAGAGGACACAGAGCGAATTGTCTCTGGAAGTTTGCGCCGAAGTTGCGGCGCGGGTTGAGGCCGACCCGGCAGTGACGGCGGAGATTCGCCGGAAGACCGCGCAGGCCTTTGCTCGGCTGCCGGCGAAGCTGCGGATTGCGGCGACGCTGGCGGTGATTGAAGAGCAGCCGCACAAAGAAGTGGCCGCGGCGCTGGGAATTTCGGTTGCGGCCGTCAAATTGCGCGTCTTCCGCGCGCTGCGATTGCTGAGAACAGACCTGGAAAGGCAGGGAATCACGCCATGAAGACACACGATGAGGAGCGTATGAAGAAGCTGTTGCGGCAGTCGCTGCCACCGGTGACGGGCGAGGCGGAGCCGGGACGCGATTTGTGGCCCGAGGTGCTGCGGCGGCTGGACACGAGCACCGGCGCTCCGGTTTCGTCCGGCTGGGCCTGGCTCAACGGGGCCTGGTTCGACGGGGCGTTGCTGGCCGGTTTGGTGGGACTGGCAGCGATTTTTCCGACGGCGATTCCGGTTTTTCTCTACTACCTGTAAGCGCGCGGGCACATCCGTCCGCCAACAAATTCGCAAACAAGGAGGAAGCTATGAACACTCATCCTTATCTTCGCGCATACCTGGCGGGGATCTTTATTCCCACGCTGGTACTGCCGATCTTTCTGACGGTGTTTATCGTGGTGCGGATCGTGCTCAAAGTGCCGGTCCCCATCGAACAAGCCATAATCTTTCCCATGGCCGTGGTGCCTTCGCTCTTCGGGCTGTGGAATATGCTCTGGCTGGGGTCGCATGGATGCACGCGCCTGCCGATTGGAGTGCATGGCGCGGCGTTACCGCTGGTTCTGATGCCTCTGGGAGCGACCACGGGCATTTGTCTGGGCGTGCTGAAGCTGAGCGCGCATGGAGCGACCTGGTTCGGGGCCTGCGAGATTCCCTATATTCTGATCGTCCCCTGCTTTTTGGCCGCGCTGGCGGGTTACTACCTGGTGTGGAAATACATTGTGGGTTTTTTGAACCGGGTGCTGGGGATTGGGTGAAAAGCAGCTTACAGCTGACAGCTATCAGCTAACAGCTTTTAGCCTTTCTTCGGAGAGTGGCCATCTACGGTGAGGGTGAAAATGTCACGGGTGACTGCTGTGAAATATGCCGTTGAACTGTTTTCCAGAATAGCTCTTTTCGCGTTGGCCTTATTTCTCATGAAACGAGCCATCGAAACGCCCCTTTCAGATGGGATGAACCTATCAATCATTCTGGGAGGGGCGTTGCTGGTATTTCCCGTTGTCTGGCTGGGGAGGAAGATACTCGACCGGCATCCGACAAAATGCGGCGTCGTCTGGATCACGACGTTTGTTCAATTTGCCGCGGGAAATCTGTTGGGCCTGGGCGCCATTCGTGCGGCAATCACTCATCGGGATTGGTCTGACTGGGCGCTTCCCGTGCCAACTGAAATCGGCCATGTGTTAGTCATTGTTACCGGAGCGGCTACTTTGCTGACGGTAGTGAACCTGGCGTTGAAGGGGTTTGGCGCGCCTTTTTTCATCGTGCTCAGCCGGAGATTGGCGTCGGATTGGATGTACGGCTGGACGCGCAATCCCATGGTGCTTGCACTTCTGGCTTTTCTGCTGTCATTGGGGATCTGGTTTCAGTCAGCTCTGTTTGTACTCTGGGCGCTGAGCCTGTTTGCGCCGGCATTGCTTTTCTTCGTGAAGGTGTATGAAGAGCGGGAACTGGAGTTACGCTTTGGGGCATCATATCTGGAGTACAAATCCAGAACACCGATGCTGTTTCCCAGAAGGCCGAGAGGTTGAAATATTACGCGCCGGGGTTGAAGAAGTTTTCGATCCCGGCGCGCTGCGCGTGAGCGGCCATGGAGGCTTGAATCTCGAGGGCCAGGGCCAGCGCATTGCGGCCCTGCTGGGCGGTGACCTGTGGCGGACGGCGAGTGCGGACGGATTCGAGGAAAGATAGGATTTCCAAGCGCAGCGGCTCACCGGGGGTGACCGGGGGCTTGGAGAAGCTCAGGCCCGCCTTCGATTCCGTGGGGCCGGCGAACTGCGCGATCAATTTCGTGATCTGGGCGGTATCGATTTTGGCCATGGCGGCAAACTGGGCAATCAAGGTCGGGTCGATTTTTGCGAGGTCGATTTTGCCCGATGCGATCCCTTCGGCAATGCCCGGCGGCAACATTGCGACGACCTGCGGTGGGAGCGACGCGATCAGTTCAGCCGGGGAAGCATTGCTTGCGCCCGCGTCGACGTGGATGACCAGCAGGTCCTGACGGGCGTAATCGATGGAAACGTACTGGCGCGGTTCAAAGAAGCGCAGCTTGCGGACGCGCTCGGTGGAGACGCGGGAGGCGGTGAAGTTGGCCACGCAGCCGGAGTCGAATTCGACGCGGACATTAGCTGATGTCGACTTTGGGCGAGAGAATAGGTAATCCGACAGCCCGCACCTCGCGCACCGGCGAGGAGGCGAAGGTGAGCACGATATCCAGATCGTGAATCATGAGGTCCAGCACTACGTCCACGTCGAGCGAGCGGGGCGTGAAGACGGAGAGGCGGTGGGCCTCGAAGAACATGGGGCGGCGCAGTTGCGGCTGGATGGCGAGGACGGCGGGGTTGAAGCGCTCCAGATGGCCGGGCTGGAGGATGCGCTTGCCTCTGGCGGCGCGGCGGATCAGATCATCGGCTTCAGCGAGCGAGGCGGCCAGGGGTTTTTCAACGAGCAGGTCGAGGCCGGCGTCGAGCAGCTGTGAGGCGACCGCATGATGATGCACGGTGGGAACGGCGATGGTGGCGGCGTCGAGATGAAGACCGGCGGCCAGAAGCTTGTCGATGGAAGGGAAGACGGGGATGGAGTACTTGGCCGCAGTTTCGGCGGCGCGGGCCTCATCCGGCTCGACGGCGGCGGCGAGGGCGACGGACGGGCCGTACGCGGCGCATCCGCGGTTTCCAGCTCGCGGTAGACGCGCAGGTGGTTCTTGCCGAAGGCTCCGGCTCCGGCAACGGCAACGCGCAAAGGGTTCTGGCTCACTGTTGAGGCGTCCAGCCTTGCGGCGCGCGGATTTCCGGCTCCGGCTTTTGAGAGGCCTGCTTCCGGCTTGATGGCCTTCGACGGCCTTGAGGCAGCGGCTGTAAAGCTCAAGCAACTGATTCACGTGCTCCTCGGGCTTGGGCCCGGCGGCGCCGCTGAACCCGGTGGAAGGCGCGGCAGGCTTGCCAACGCCGGCGGTGACGGAGATGAACTTGAGCAGATCGAGGGCGATGTCTTCATTGCGCCGCGCGCCGAAGCTCACGTTGGGTTGAGCATCCATGGTAAAGATTCTCCATAGAGGATGCTAGCAGATGGAGGGTTGGTGTCTCATCCTGCGTCCGGGATCATAGCCGCTGGGTTCCGCGATACTCTGGAGAATATGCGTACGGCGTACATCGGGATGGGCGGGAACGTGGCCAGTTGGGCGGGCTCACCGGAGGCGACCCTGGCGGAAGCGGCGCGGCGGCTGGAGTCGCTGGGGAGGGTGACGCGAAGGTCGTCGCTTTACTCGACCGCGCCGATGGGCTTTGCCGCGCAGCCGCGCTTTGTGAATGCGGTGGTGGAGCTGGAGACGGAGCTGGGGCCGCGCGAATTGCTGGATGGATTGATGGGGATTGAGAAGGAGTATGGGCGCGACCGGGCGGCAGGAATCAAGAACGGGCCGAGGACGTTGGACCTGGACATTCTGCTGCTGGGAGATTTGGAAATCAGCGAGGCGGGTGTGGAGATTCCTCATCCACGGATGGCGGAGCGGGCGTTTGTGCTTGTGCCGCTCCATGAGATTGCGGCGGGGATGATCTTGCCGGGATGGAGAAAGACAGTGGAAGAATTGTTGGATTCCCAGGTCCCAAAATCGGGACCTGGGGCACCCGCAGATTCTAAGGCCAACTTCGATGCGGTAGTGCGAATTGAAAGCGCCGTCTGGCTGCCCCGGTAGAATCGTCTGGTGGGCCTCAAATTCAACATACTGGCGACGAGCGAAGCCGGAGGGCGGCGGGGGCGGATCGATCTGCCGCACCGGAGGGTGGAGACGCCGGTCTTTATGCCGGTGGGGACAGCCGGGACGGTGAAGGCGGTGGCGCAGGATGTGCTCGAGAACCTAGGCGCAGAGGTCATCCTGGGCAATACTTATCATTTATATCTGCGCCCCGGCCACGAGGCGATCCGGCGGATGGGCGGCTTGCACCAGTTCATGAGCTGGCCGCGGGCGCTGCTGACCGACTCGGGGGGCTTTCAGGTTTTCAGCCTGAGCCAGTTGCGCAAGGTGACGGAGGAGGGCGTGAGCTTCCGCTCGCACCTGGACGGGAGCAGTCATTTTTTTACGCCGGAACATTCAATCGATGTGCAGATCGCGCTGGGGGCGGACATCTGCATGGCCTTTGACGAGTGCACCGAATACCCGGCGGAGCGCGTCCGCGCGGAAGAGAGCCTGCGGCTGACGATGGAGTGGGCGCGGCGGTCACTCGACCACTTTCGCGCGAATTGCCACAAGGTTCCGTGGTTCAACGAACTCACAAAAGGTGGGGTGCCCAGGTCCCACGCATTTGGGGACCTGGGAACACCGCCGATCATCCCGCAGTTGCCCGCACACAAAGCCTCTTTGGCATAGTCCAGGGCGGGATGTATCGCGATCTGCGCCGCGAGTGCGCGGAGCGGCTGGTGGAGATGGAGTTTGACGGCTACGCGATTGGCGGGCTGAGCGTGGGCGAGCCGCGCGCGCTGACGATGGAGATGATTGCCGAGGTGCTGCCTCTGCTGCCCGCCTCGAAGCCCCGCTACGTGATGGGCGTGGGCTATCCGGAGGAGATCGAGCTGTACGCGCGCATGGGGGTGGACATGATGGACTGCGTGCTGCCCACGCGCGCGGCGCGCCACGGCTTGCTCTTCACCAGCGAGGGGCGGCTGAACATCAAAGGCAAAAATTACTCGGAACACCAGGGCCCGCCGGACCCGGCCTGCGATTGCATGGTCTGCCGGCGCTACACGCGGGCCTATCTGCGCCACCTGATGCAGGCGGGCGAGGCGCTCGCCGGGACGCTGAACACGATCCACAACCTGGCGTACTACCTGGGGATCATGGAGCGGGTGCGGAAGAGCCTCGCGGCTGACGAGCGGAGGCGAGCAAGTTATTAGTTCCTGCAAAATAATGTCCATGCGCCGTCCCTACGGGACTCCGTAACGAACATATGAAATCCCTTTTCCCCACGCTAAAGCGCGGGGCTAATAACCACTGCGCCTACGGCGCGGCTGGTGAGGACATTCCATATGCGGTCCTCAATAGACGCGCAACGCGCGTGTTATCGGAGTTAGCCAATCAGCAAGTCAGCTAATTACTGATCCGGCCCCAAAGAAATGCCTCCCACCCATTCCGCAAAAAGCGCGGAATGGATGGGGCACAGCGTTTCAAAACTTCTGGGCCGGATCAATAGCCGATGGCGCCGCCGAGCAGTTGCTTCAGCGCCTGGACGTATTCGGTGAGCGCCGTGCGGCCGGCCTCGGTCATGCGGTAGAGAGTTTGCGGCTTGCGCTGGACAAACTTCTTTTTGACCGAGAGGTAGCCGGCTTCTTCGAGATTGGCGAGTTGCGCGCCGAGGTTGCCATCGGTCGCACCGGTTTTGGAGCGCAGCCAGGTAAACTCCGCCTCCTCCACTCCAACCAGCAGCGAGAGCAAAGCCAGGCGCAGCTTCCCGTGGATGACAGGATTCAGCTCTGGCAGCTCAGGCATGGTTGGCCTCCAGCCTGCGCGCGCGCGCCTCGCAGCTCATCGCATATCCGCCGAAGACGATCTGGCAGAGGAAGATTGCCGTCATTAAGACCACCAAGCATTGGCCGTCGCTGCCAAAGCAGGCCGCCACGGTTGCCGCCCACCAGACTATTGCGGTCGCGATCTGCGCCTTCCAGCGGATAATCATGCCCGATGCTCCGTTGGCAAAGCCCATCATGGCGGCGACAATGGCCACGAAGATGTGCCAGTTGAACCTGCCGCTGAAGCCTAGTGCCGGGAAAAGCAATACCATCGAAACTCCCATAGCGATCCAGATGGAAGAGATGGCCCGGCCAATCGTCGTTCCCGGCCTGCGCTGCGGCTGGTTCTTCTGCTTGCCGCGGATGATGGCCCAGCACAGGAGCCAGGCGCTCATCATGGTGACGAGCCAGGCCCACGGCCATTGATTGTAGGCGGTCCAGGCGATGGCGACATAATAGGCCACGCCCCAGAAGACGAAGGTCCAGCCGTAGCTTTCGGTGGTGCGCCGGCCCTCGGCGATCATGGTCTCGATCAGGCTGAGCCTGTCTTTGAGTTCCAATTCATTTTGATTTTCAGTCATTGCCGTTCTCCTCTTTTCTTGATGAAAGCCCATCCTGGTACAAAAGAACTGCCGCAGTCGCCCATAGTGCCAGGCCGTCGATGCCGCAAGCCGCGATGTTGCGCACGTAGCCGGCAGGCATTGTCAGCGTAGCCAAAACACCCACGACCATGACCGCGCCCGTCCAATAATAGAGCGGCACTTTGAAGAGCTTCCCCAGCGGCAAAAAGTGCAAGCCAATGATCACGCCCAGGAAATGGGGGATCAGATCGTAGCGCTGATAGAGCGAAAGCCAGCAGGCCGCAACAGAGCATAGCAGCCATTCGATCGCAAAGTTGATCCAATAGGGCTTGGCAATCGAGGCCCAGAACGCGCGGTCGGCGGATGAAAGCGTCATGTGGCGATACACACGAAGCCGCACCACCGGCCAGGCGACCAGAGTCACCGTGAGGATACTGATGGTTGCCAGCCAGACTGGCGTGGCAATATTGCCAAAATACAAGGCTTCATACATCCATACAGCGCCGAAGAAGCCGCAGATTAGAGCGCCGCGCATGCGGCCTTTCAAAAAGCCGGCGCCGAAGCGTGGCGTTGCGGGCATCGTACATGTCATTTCCATGAGATCTCCTATCCGATTGAACATTTCATTGAACCAATCCTGGAGGCTCTCAAACTGCCAGAGTGATCCTCCACACAGAGAACTCTACATTATAGAGTATTGAATGTCAAGAAGTATTTTCAATTTTTTTTTGGCTTGGTCTTGGGAATTACAGCCCAGGAAGTGCAAGTCATTGAAGATACATTTACTACGGGGCTAAAGCCCGGTTGATTCTGATGGCTTTATGTGGAGGGTGAAACCCCCGCTTCCCTCCGCCTGCGGCACAAATATTATTGGGGTTAAACAAGCTGCAATAAATCCCCATTATTTTTGCGAGGAGTTGGCTACGGAAAACAGAAGACGATTCTGCGCCAACCGATGGGGTATGTTTTTCGTCAGTTGCAAATTAGCTATGATAGCTAAATTATCTAAAATAGCTAATTTCAAGAGGCTACTTATGAAAACTATGACCTCCGTAGAGGCGCAAAACAGCTTTGGGAAGTTGCTGGACACCGTGCAGCGCGAGCCTGTTGCAATTACCCGTCATGGGTGTCCAACGGCCTTCATCGTATCCCCGCTGGAGATGGATGAGTTGCTGGATGCGCGGCGCAGACGCAGCCAGGCCGTGGCCGATTTGGAGGCGTGGCGGAACCAGGCCGAGGCGAGTACCTCAGCTGCGCAAAAGAGGCCGATGCAGCGTTGACCGATGAGAATGTGAACTGCCAATACTGCATCCATGGCGCGGGATTCCGGTGATCACGCCGGCGGAATTTCTGGCGAAATACTCAAAGCCTTCTACTGAATGAACATTCGCCCATCGGTCCCAAATCCGAACCCGCCGAAGAATGGGAAATTTCGCGCCACAAACTGCTCATTTCATGCGTTTTCTGGTTGAGCGCTCGACGCGATCGGCCTACCGTCCAGAGGAAGGCGATTGCTCCGGGTTCTCTCACCGCTTCGCGCGTGCAAGACGTTGCGCGCCTCTGAAGCCCCGGAGCGCTCTTCCAAACCACGATGACCAGGCACAAACGCGACCCGAGTTTTCCCAAGGAACTGACCGGCCATCTCACCGAGGTTGCGCTCGGCTGTCAGCGCATGTTGGAGGAGAATCCCTGCAATCCGTGCGCGCTGGTGGGCATCACCCTGGTGGCGCTGGCCAGCGGCCAGTCCCAGGCCGCCATCAGCATGGCCCAGGCCGCCGTTGCCGCCGCGCCTCAGATGGGTGCTGCCTGGATCGCGCTGGGACAGGCTCTCAAGTCCGTAGGCCGGAACCAGGAAGCCGAAAGCTCCTACGTTCATGCCATCAGCCGGGACAGCATGGAAGCGCTGGCGCACATCGGCCTGGGCGAGCTGAAGCTGGCCGCTGGATCTCCCCAGGAGGCAATCCGGGAGTTTGAGCTGGCCCTCTGCCACCAGCCCGCGCTGGTCGCCGCCATCATGGGCATGGGCAACGCCTTCGCCTGCCAGGGCCGCGACGAAGAAGCCCTGCAATGCTACCAGCAGGTGATCGACCATCATCATCACCTGCCCGAGGCCGAGTTTGCCGCCGGCTTTGTCCTGGCGCGCATGGGAAACTCGAGCAGGCCGAAGCCCGCTACCGCCGGGCTCTCGCCCTGCGTCCGGATTTTGCCGCCGCCTGGGTCAATCTCGGCAGCCTGCTGCGCGAGCAGGGCCGCGAAGTCTACGCCGAGGCCGCTTTGCTGCGCGCCGTCGAGCTGCGACCTGACCTGATCTCCGCCTGGGTCAACCTGGCGATTCTGGCGCGTGAGCGCCGCCGCGCCGATGAAGCGGAAGCCTATCTCCGCAAGGCCTTTGCACTCAATCCTGACCAGGTGGAAACCCTCGTCGCCTGGTGCCAGTTTCGCGCCGCGGAGCGCGACGCGGCCGGCGCATGGCAGTGGCTTCGCTGGGCTCTGGCTCGCGACCCTGACAATACTGAAGCCGTCAACATGAACGGCATCCTGCTCCACAATGACGGCTGCTTTGAGGAAGCTGTTAAGGTCTTCGAGCACGCCGAGGTTCTCGGCAGCCGCCCCGCCGCCTCCAACCGCGGAAACTCCCTGCTCGACTTGGGCCGCATGGATGAGGCCTTGCGCGCCCACCACCTGGCCGTCAAGCGCGACCCCGCCTGTCCCGGCGCGCTCTACAACCTCTCCCTCACCCAACTGCGACTGGGCGACTGGCGGCAAGGCTGGCCCGGCTACGAGATCCGCTGGCACTTCCGCGAGGTGCATCGCCGTCCCAGATTTTTTCCCCAGCCCCGTTGGCGCGGCGAGGCCCTCAACGGACGTCGCATCCTTCTCCACGCTGAGCAAGGCCTCGGCGACACCATCCAGTTCTGCCGCTACGTCTCCATGGTCGCGGACTGTGGCGGCCAGGTCATCCTCATGGTGCAATCCCCGGTCAGGCGGCTCATGGACTCGCTGGCTGCGGTGCGCGCCGGACAGGCGCAGACGGCCCTGCTCGATAGTAAGCCGCCGGAATTCGACCTGGAGTGCCCACTCCTCAGCCTCCCGGCAGTCTTTCGAACCACAGTCGACACGGTTCCGTGGCCGGGCGCGTACCTCTTTGCCAGCCCCGAACTAATCGCCAAAAAGCAGCCTCACATTCCGCGCCTGCCAATGCGCGATGCGCTCGACGCCCAGCCCCGCATCGGAATCTGCTGGGCAGGCAATCCCCGCTACAAATCTGACCGCCAGCGCTCCGTCAGCCTTCCCACGCTGCTGCCCCTTTTGCGCACCCCCGGCTTCTCCTGGATTTCGCTGCAAAAAGGCGATGCCGCGGATCAAATTGCCGCCCTGCCCAGCGATGTCCTTCTCCTCGATGGCTCCAGCCACGACCGCGACCTGGCCGCCACCGCCGCGCTCATCGCCACGCTCGACCTGGTCATCACCACCGACACATCCATCGCCCATCTGGCCGGCGCCATGGCCGTACCCGTCTGGATTTTGCTGCCCCACCAGAGCGATTGGCGCTGGATGCAGCAGACCGAATCCACCCATTGGTACCCCACAGCTCGCCTTTTCCGCCAGAGCGCACCAGGCGACTGGGCCGGACTCATCGACCGTGTAATCAATCAGTTAAGCGAATCTTTCGCCGTCAAACCCGGGCCAAAGTCCGTCACCATCCAGGATTCCCTGTCCTCCCGCTCCATCTCCGCCTGATCAGGCTGCGGAAAAACACATTGTTTTGATAGTGCACGGCTTTACAGCTTGCGGAAGAACTCATTTGGGCGGTATGCCGGGGATTTATCCCCGGCATAAAGCCTATGGAATCAGCCGGGCTTTAGCCCCTGAGGTATGTTTTCAGGCATTTCCCCAAAATTCAGGCTTGACCATGTTAATATTACGCCGAATGTCAGAAATGAATTCCGCATCCCTTGTAACAAGGGGCCGACTGCAGTGTGTTTGATCTTTATCGTCCGTAAACTAGTTCAGTAAGGAGACAAAACCATGCCCACATACAGTAAGGAGAACGAACGAGAGGGATTTATAAGGGAACTGGAGAGACCGCATGACCGGGTCAATCCGTGTTTCATGACCGGCAAAGGTTGCGTTTATGGAGACCGGATCGAAGAGGCGCTGGCACAGCGCAGGAAAGCTGGCGTCAGCCGCAAGAGGCCGTGGCGCGGCTTCGCTATCATGCCCTTCCGCCCGAATCTCAAGGTGTTCCTGGAGAACTGCTTAAAACCTTTCCTATCGGTAAACTACGGATTCGACGACCCCCCAGGTACGCCCGCTTGCGTTCTGGAGCGGGGCGACGAGGTGAGCCGGCCTGGAATCGTGATTTGCGAAGGGATCTGCAGGCGCATTCAGGAAGCGGACTTCATCGTCGCGGACCTGTCTGTTTCAAATGACAATGTGTTCTACGAATTGGGCCTGGCTTATGGGATCGGGCAGAAGATTGTGGTGATTCATAAAATCAACTCCCCTTTTGCCGAGGAGAATGTGAAAAGGTTTGGATGCCCAGCTTATGCGTACGAGGATCTGGCGCTTATCGAAGATAGTAGTTTTCGGGTCTCAACCCAGTTCTGGCAGGATTCGACCAGGGCATCCCGTCCCGCGGAACACACATGGCAACAACCACAAAAGGATATTACGGACAAGGAGCCTAAGCAGCAGATTCGTCTCTTCGAGATGATGAGGACGACCGGCGAATTGGAAGCTCCGCAGAAGGCTAAGATTGACGATCCCGATATTCGACTGCTCTTTCGAACGCACATCAAGTCGCACGTTGGGTTGGCAATGGATAGAATCTGCAAGAAACTTGCCCCGAAAGAAGACAAACAGAACGCCCCGGAAGAGCAGACTGCCCCCAATAAACAGACCGCCCTGCAGTCGTACCGCGAATCGATCATCAAGACCTACCTCAGCAAAGCGGAGGAGATCAATCCGCAGGATGCTTTCTCCACCATCCGCGAGCAAATCGACAATGCCTACTGCCTGATTGTGCGCACCGGCGAATCTTGTCATCCCATGTCCTATTTCTGGCTAGGTTACGCACATGCACGCGGAAAAAACGTCATCCCCATAACTGTTCTCGAGGACCGCGTGGCTGCTGAAGGGGACAAGCAGCCACCAGACGCCGTACTGTATCAGGTTGCGGAACATCTCCATCGAAGCAAGCAAAACGTCAAGCTGGACGAACGGGATCGGGTAGCCGATCTGGCATTCGATATTCGCGCGCAACGGCACATGATCTTTGATCCGAAGAGACCCGACTTGTTGGAGCTCCATGTAGAGCAAACCCTCAGCGAGATGATTCACTCGGATTTCTCCGCCTGGTCGAGGAAGCGATTTTGGGAGAAGGTGCTGGGACGGCGCGGCGAGGTTAGCATACTCACGGGAGGCCTGCATAGCAAGGAACATAACCGGGAGATGATTGGAGACTGGGACCTGCGCGCCGCTTCCGAACTGACCACCTACTTTAGCAAGCAGCAATACCATCCTAAAATCGAGACGCCGGTGTACCAACCGGAGTATGCGCGCGACGTCAGCCATATTGATATCTCCAGATATACCCCTCAGATCACCCAGGAAATCGGACTTGCCCGAAAGACCTGCATTATCATTGCGTCCCCGGACGTGAATCCGCTGACAGAGATCGTTCTCGGCGAGCTGTTCAGAGTGCCCAGCCCTAAACTCTTTGGGCCAATATCAGCAAGCACAAGTCAATCTGTTGCGATCGAAGTCGTGAAGGTCCGAAAGCGAGATCTTCAGGCCGATTCATCGGGGATCGAAGTGGCAAAGGGTTCTACGCCCCAAGCGCCGACCCCCATCGCCTCGTCCGCTCCCAGGGCGTTCTTCCGCGAACTGCAGGGTTATGGAGAAGCTGAGCTGCGAGGCTTCCGGACAGCTTGGTCAGGCCTCGATGAATGCGGCGAGCAAATCGAGCGTGAGAAACTGCTGCCTTACCGTAGCCAGAACGACGCGCAGCACGAGAAATTCACGATCTGCGCTCATCTGGTCATCGCCAAGAACCTGATTCTAGACCCCAAAACGGCGACACATCAAGTGCCCGTTTCCCACGAAGGCATGAATGGAAGGGAAAAGACTACTGCGCAAGCCATAGACGGCAATCGGCCAAGCTATCTGATCGTATTGAACGGTGTGAGCGGACCAGCCACTTTTGCGCTTACGCACGTGCTGACCGGAGGCGGAAACAGTAAGTTCGTCTCCTATGGCCCGGAAGCCGATCCCAATTTCGATCCGTCTGCGGCCTCTGAAGAAATATTGAACAAAATACTGGAGGTGATGAACTCCTCGCCGCAGAGCAAAGGCGTTCAGTGTTTTATCGAGGTGGATGTAGGCCCCGCGCCATCCAGCGACACTGACCAGCCGGTGGAGCCGGTGGCGACCTTTGATTGGAGAAGGATTTTAAGCTGGCGGCTCGCGAAAAATATGCTTGGCAATGATGTGGAGATTCAGGCGCTGTAAGCGTATTTACTGCCCCAATTGGGTACGCCGGATGATCAAAGATGTTCCCAGAGAAAGGCCTCTTCTGACTGTTCTTTCCTCTGTTTCCTCTCAGCCACCCCGGCGAGCGGCCGTTGCTCGCGGGGATGAGGAATAGGTCTTCGTCCGTGGGGTATATGACGTAGAGGCTTGATAGATAGCTACGTGGCTGATAGCCGCGGTGCTCCACTTCAAGGCGATGGCAATTGCCATCACCCCGAAACCCAACTCCAACTGTACCTGTAGGCATATGCGCTCAGATCAATTCAACTGCGCGGAATGCTTTCCCATGCAACATCATCCCAAACGGACTTGTTGCACTCCGAGATTGAGCGAGGCTAGGTAAAAAGTTCTTGACTTTTATCGTCAAGATTAACTATTTTTTCTCCATAGGCTTCTCCACGAGTCCGGCGTGGCTGCCTCCCCCGTTTCACTGGTCGTCCGGCTCCTCCATTATTGTAACCAGACATCCCAATCTGTAGCTGGGACAAGACTCTCTAAATTGTGCGTCCTATCGTCATGCTATTGGAAGCGAATGCGCACTTTGTGCGCCATACCGCATCAGGCATCTGTGCAGAAATTTGTTAACGCATCCACATCCAAGGAGAAACCCTCATGGCAAACCCTTGTCTTACCACCGCTCCGACGCCGAAGGATCCATTGGTTATCAATGCAAAACCGGGGCAAATTAATCTAAAGCTGACCGGTACTGTTTTCTTTGACCACGCCCGGACAGACGTCATCACGACAACAGGACAGAAGGTGACCTTTACCTGCACGGCACAGACTCTGTCTTTCAAGGGAATCGCCGGTACTTCTTATTATCTCGAGATCGTGCATGGGGGGTCATTGGACACTTCCGAAGGCGATCTTCAGGAAGACTGCGCTTCACCAGTAACTCTCGTGACATTGTCGGGGGCAAGCACCCGCTCACGCTATCAGGTTGACGTTGCCTAAGGAGGCCCGATGAAAATAGGTTTGTTGATACTTGCCACTCTCTTTCTCACCGCATCTGTCAGTTCCGCACAGGACTCTAGTGGCATCTCGAAGGTCTGCCTGAATCTGCTTAAGGAAAAACTTAGCAAGTCGGGTGGAAGTCCCAGCGCTGATTTGACGGGATTCTTCACATTCAGCGCCGGCAAGAATTGCATGACGGGACTTCTGTTAACCCAATACGACAAGAAATCAAGCATCGAGGCCTTCAAACAGCCACTCATCAATAGCGCTCAGAGCATCACGACGGCTCTTCAACAGAACGGCGCCAGCGCAGGCAGCGGAAGCGGCACAAGCTTGGTGTCGAAGGGAATGGCTGCACAGATGCTATCGGCGGCCCTGGAATACGGGGGGGTGACCGAGTCAACAAGCGGCCAAACAGTCACACTGTCAGGCTCTCTTGGCGGTGTTCCGGCGGCTCTGATGAAGCAGGGAATTGTCTCCAACTGCGGTGGCATCAACCTGCCTCTGAGCTTCTGCGTCTCAAATAACATGATTAACAACTTGAATCGAGTGTCCTACTCTGTTGCGTTCAACACGGGAAGCAATGCACAAACAGTCACAGGCACAACTACTTCCACGGGCACCTCGCCGGCTCAACCAGCTACATTTACAGCTTCCGGAAACACAATCAGCTCGGCAACCGGCAAGTTTGTCATTTTTCGGGGGGCGGCTGCGTCGATCTCTGACATTGTGAAGAAAATTGATGAGGCCGGTACGGTCCTAGTTCCTGCACCGTCCCAGCAGCAAGAGACAAGCGACGAAGCCAATGAGACTCTACTGGAAAAATACGACAGTTTGCCCGCAGTGAAGGCTTGGGGCCAGCAAACAGCCCAAAAGGTCCTTGATGCCGGATTAGTAAATGCAGTTGACGTATGGAAGGCACAGGCAGCAGCTTTGATGGACGCAGTTTGTCCGCCTGCCGATTCCAAAGTGGCAGAATGCCGTTCAAAGTTGCTGCTGGATCTTCGCCAGTACGGTGTATTCGTAAATACCCATATTACCGGAGTGAATACCTTCGTGGAAGGCCTGCGTAAATCCCCTCTGCTGACTTTCGAGTATGACTTCAATCGACCTGCAAGCCAGCCGACAAACTCCACCTTCAGACTCGTTGGCCAAAGCGTCTTGGGAGGATGGACTTTGACCTTCAACTCTGCTGCTTCCATCTACAACTCAACCCCCTCTTCGGCCATCCCTGGCTCCAGCTTACTGCGTGATATTCAGGCGGCGGGCGAGGCGTCTTATGACCTTTCCAAGCTGAAGCAGGCGAGTATTCTTGGACACAGCACGGCGTCAGTAGCCTATTATTTTCAGGACCAGACCAGCCCGGCGATCCTAAATGTCACTCCGGGTCAACCTGTATCGGGCGTAACATTCACGGGTTTACCGTCAACCGCTACGCAGGTTTACGCGCAGAAGGGCAAAATCAGCATCGGACAAGGTAAGTTCACCTACTCGCCCGGCTCTTCTAGCAGCATCAGTATCCCCATCTCCGTTACATGGTCCAACCGCACTGAACTAGTGACAAACTCCATTTGGCGAGGCCAAGTCGGCATCAGCTATAACTTCGACTCGCTTTTCGGATCGTCAAAGTAGGCGTCCAGGATTCCGCTGGCGATTAGGATTCGCAAGACTCAGCGGCGCTCTTGACGCAGAGTTTCTGTATGATGGCGATCAGCATTTTTGTTGCTCCATGGGGCCGCATATCTGGCCCCAAGGATCGCGACCGCGAGGGCATACAGCAACCGGGAAGTGCTCATAAAACGTCTTTCACCGCCGCCTCTCACATGCCGCCCTTGCCCAGCAAGATGCCGATGCCGTAGGTGACTGCGCCTTCCAGAGCGCCCACTGCGGTCATCTCGAAGCCGGAGGACCACCAACTGCGGACGGTGATCAGCGACTTGGCGGCGCCGACGGCGAAATGCGCGGCCAGCGAGATTACGGCGGCGGCGATGACCGCGGTCATTCCATTCAGGAAGAAGAAGGGAATGACGGGGATGAATGCGCCGACGGCGGTAGAGAGCGCGCCCGAGCCGGCAGAGACCCAGGGATTGGCAAGCGCCTCCTCGCTGGTGCCCAGGCGCTCCGAGGCCAGCGCGCGCAGCAACTGCTCGGGGTCGTTGGCGATGTGGTTCACCATGTGATGGGAGTCCTCTTCGGGCAGGCCCTTCACCTGGTAGTAGAGCGAGAGCAGCTCGCGGGCTTCGGGGCCGTTCATCTGGATGGCCTCGCGCTCGCGGGCGATCTCCGCCATGTAGATTTCACGCTCGCTCTTAGCGGCAAGATACGCTCCGGAGCCCATCGAGAGAGCCGAGGCGATCATGCCGGAGAGGCCGGCCAGCAGCACATAGGTTGCTGGCGGCGGGGTCGGCTGCCGTGGCTCCGGCCACGCCGCTGACGATGCCGAATATGGCTCCCAGGCCGTCGTTGACGCCGTAGATGGCGTCGCCGATCCAACTGCCCGGCTGCTTGCGGCCCTGGCTGCGCTTGGCCAGCATCTCATCGAGAACCGCCTGAGCGTTGATCTTGTGCGCGCCAGGCGGGCTGCTGGTAGTGGCCGCGCAAGAGCGACCCCAGCTCCTTATAGTGGTCCTTCTCGTCCTCGATGACATGTTCGAGGATGGCGATGGATTCCTGGGTCGCCCAGAGCCTTTGAGTTGCTCGCCGTAGCTGGCAATTGCCGCGGCTCTCCTCGATCTCCAGGCGCCGCAGGGCCATGCGGATGCCGCCGGCGCGGCTGGCCAGCGAGTCGGCATCGCCGCCGGGCTTGCCATGGTAGACCGGCTCGGCTCCGCCCAGCTCCACGATGCGGCCGTGCCACAGCGCGGCGTGCTCCCACTCGGCGCCGGCCAGGTGGCGCAGCACTTGAGAGCGCACCGGCTCCGTGTCCCGGTCGGCCAGCGCCGTGTAGGTGTGGTAGCCCTCCATCTCCGCCTGCCAGTTGCCTTCCAGCGCCGCCAGAACCTTCTTCAGCTTTGCGCGGCTCAATGTTTCCTTGGCCATTGTCGTTCTCCTTGCTTTGCATTGAGAATACGGCATCTTCGCCATTCGCCTTAACGACAGATGCATTTTCGACGCCGTTTTCCAGATTTCCACATTTCGCCCGCACTTCTGCACAGCCCGCCTCTCGTCCTACACTCTTCTGGTATGGCCACGCTTCCCAATCTCGCTTTCGACTACCGGACTGCCCGCCAATGTGGACGCCGAGAAGACCATCCTCGGCGCCATCCTGCTGGACAACGCCGCCCACGCCGAGGCCGCCGAAAAAATTTCCGATGAAGATTTCTCCCTCGACTCGCACCGCCGCATCTTCCTGCGCATGACCGAGTTGATGAATGCCCAGAAGGCCGTGGACATCGTCACCCTGGCCAACGAGCTGGCCCGCTTCAAGGAGATCGAATCCATCGGCGGCGTGGCCTACCTGGCCTCGCTCACCGAGGGTTTGCCGCGCCGCCCGGTCATCGAAGAGTACATCCGCATCGTCAAGGACAAGAGCCTGCTGCGCAAGCTCATGCTCATCTGCTCGGCGGCCATCGCGCGCGCCGCCGACCAGGGCGAGAGCGCGCTCGGAGTCCTGGACGAGACCGAGGCCAAGCTGCTGGAAGTCAGCGAAAAGGGCCTCACCCAGGGTTTTCAGTCACTCGATCAGATCGTTCAGCACTCCTTCGGGACAATCGACAATTTATATAAGCAAAGCCGCGAGGTCACCGGACTGGCCACGGGTTTCATTGACTTTGACCGCATGACCAGCGGCCTGCAAAAGGGCGAACTGATCATCATCGCCGCACGACCCTCGATGGGCAAAACCGCGCTGGCCATCAACATCGCCCAGAACGCGGCCATCAACAGCAGCAATGCCATGGTGGCCGTTTTCAGCCTGGAAATGAGCAAAGAGTCGCTGCTGCGCCGCATGTTGGCCACGCCAGGCGGGGGTGGACCAGCGCAAGCTGCAAACCGGCTTCCTGGCCAGCGAAGATCATGACAAATTGCAGAATGCATTGAGCCAACTGGTCGAGTCGCGCCTCTTCATCGATGATACGGCCGGCATTTCGCTGGCCGAGATGCGCGCCAAGGCCCGGCGGCTCAAGCAGAACGCCGGCGGCCTCGACCTGATTGTGGTGGACTATCTGCAATTGATGTCCGCCACGGTGCCCTCCTCCGGCAAAAAGAACTACGAGAACCGCACCCAGGAGGTCTCGGCCATCTCCCGCGGCCTCAAAGCCCTGGCCAAGGAGCTGAATGTGCCGGTCGTGGCGCTCTCCCAGCTCTCCCGCGCCGGCGTGCAGCGCAAGGACGACCACCGCCCCATGCTCAGCGACCTGCGCGAATCCGGCTCCATCGAGCAGGACGCCGACGTGGTGGCCTTCATCCACCGCGAGGCCTACTACAGCAAAGATAAAGAGTCTTTGAGCGAGGCCGACAAAGCCAAATCGGAGATCATCATCGAGAAGCAGCGCAATGGCCCCACTGGCACGGTCCACATGTACTTCAACTCGCGCTTATACGCGCTTTGAGAATCTGGACTCTAGGCACGAGGTCTGAGCGGCAGCCGAATAAGAGTCGCACTGTCCACTTGCAGCGCCGATGGGCTATATTGACTAAGTGCTGAACCGGGATGCACGGCAATTAGTAGCCAGGAGGTTCTGATGAAGATTACCGACACGATTGGATTGGTGCTGAAAAACAAGGGAGAACGCAGCGTTCTGTCGATCGCGCCTGAGGAATCGGTCTACGAGGCGGTCAGAATGATGTCCGAGCACAATGTCGGCGCATTGCTGGTGATCTCCAACCAAAAGCTGGTCGGCATCTTGTCAGAGCGCGACTACGCGCGCAAATGCGTCCTGTTGGGCCGCCCCTCCCAGGAAACCAAGGTCAGCCAGATCATGACCAGCCCGGTGATCTACGTCAGCCCGGAGCAGACCGTGGATGAATGCATGACGCTGATGACCGAACGCCGTATCCGCCATCTTCCGGTATTGGAGGGCGACGAAGTGGTGGGAGTGATCTCGATCGGCGACCTGGTGAAGTGCGTCATCTCCGGCCAGGAGCAGACCATTCAGGCATTGCAGGGCTACATTACGGGAGCGTATCCGGGATAGCTTGCCGCAAGCGGAGTCCCCACCTTAAAGCAACCGCAGATCCTTCGACTTCGCTACGCTCCGCTCTGGATGACAAGCTTATTGGAAGTGCAATCATTTTGGTTCTGATCAATAGCTGCGCTTCTTTCCGCCAGGTTTGCCGCCGGAATGGGGGCCGGTGCGTTTGGGGCCACCAGGTTTTGCTCTGTAATCGGATTTGGAGAAGCTGCTGGGCCTTGGTTTGGAGCGTGAGCCGGAAGCGGGCTTGCCGGGGCCGAAGCGAGTCTTTGGCTTCCAGCCGGGACCGGCTTTTCTCTCCGCGCGGGAGGCGGAGTTGGGGTAGGGCTTCGCCTTGGTGGGGCGATAGTCGGATGCGCCCTCGGTGCGCGGTGTGAAAGGCCGGGATGAGGCGGCTGCGGAGCTGCCAGCAGGCTTGGCCCCAGAGGCTATCCGGGGTGAGCCCGGGCTTGGAGCAGCCGGGCTTGAACGGTTTGCTGCTGGGCCGCGCGCCGCCGGCGCGAGGTTTGCCGCTGCTGGTGGTGAAGGGACGAGACAGGCCGCCTTTCCACCCCACGGACGAAGACCTGTCCGTGGGGACCCCGCCTTCACTTGCGGGCGGGACGGGCGAAACTGGGCCGGTCTGAAGTTGGCCGGTGCGCGCTGGGACGGCTGTAATTGGACGCGGCGCGTGCGCTGGGGCGATCCGAGCCCGTGATCTCCTCGATGTGAAGATTGGGCGGACGGACCGGGCCAAGATCCTCGTCGTAAATCCGGGCTTCGCGGCGGGGGCTTCGCGGCGGGGCGCGACGGGGCGCTTGTAAGTCCGGACGGGCTGGGCTGATCGATTTGGGGCGGGCGTTCCGGCTTCTTCCAGGCGGGTTTGGCGGTGAAGGGGCGGCCTGCGCCGGGACGGCTTTCGCCGGTTGAGCCAGCGGCAAAGCGCGCCGGAGGACGAGTGGGGCGGTCGTCTTTCTTCCAGGCCGGGCGTGAGGCTGGCCGGGCTGAGGGGCGATCAAAGCTGCGGCCGGCAGCGGGACGGAATCCCTCGCCGGTTGAACGCGCAGGACGCTCCGGCTTCTTCCAGCGGGTTTGGCGGTAAGGGCGGCTGCGGCGGGACGGTTTTCGCCGGATGAGCCTGCGGCAAAGCGCGCAGGTGGCCTAGTGGGACGGTCGTCTTTCTTCCAGGCCGGACGTGAGACTGGCCGGGTTGATGGACGCTCAAAGCTGCGACCAGAAGGGGGCGGAATTCCTCAGTGCCGGGACGGCTGGGCCGGAAGAGTTTGTTGGCCTCGCCGCTGGCGAATGAGTCCGCAGGGCGGGTGGGACGGCTTGTCCGGTCTGTCCGCTCAGTCTCTGTCCGCGGCCGGGGCCGAATTTTTTGGGGCCGGAAGTCGCTGGGCGGTCTGCGGCGGGCGCAAACTCTGTTCAGCGGCCTAGCCGTGCGCGGGCGGCTGCTGGGCTTGGGGAGGACCGTGGGCAACAGGCCTGCATCCATCAGGTTGCGGCGGCGGAGGTCCTTTGGATTTGGGTGTGCGCAGCTTGCCCTCGGCGGCCCGGCGCAGCGCGGCCACCTCCTCCGGTTGCAGTTCGCGCAGGTTGCCCGGCTCCTGATCGAGAACCAGAGGGCCGTAGCCGATGCGGCGGATTTTTTCGACGAAGTGGCCGACCTCCTCGAACATCTTGCGCAGTTCGCGGTTGCGGCCCTCGATGAGAACGACTTCGTACCAGGGATTGTCGCCCTGGCGGACCTGGCGGATGCGGGCCGGGGAGGTGCGCACCTGGCGCGAGCCGGGCTTGCCCCGCTCGATGGCCACGCCGCCGCGCAGAATGTTCAGCTCGGCTTCGGTGGGCTGGCCGGCGACCTTGACCAGGTAGGTTTTTTCCACGCCGGAGGAGGCCTTGGTGAGGCGGTTGGCCAGCTCGCCGTCGTTGGTGACGACCAGCAGCCCCTCGCTCATGTAGTCCAGGCGGCCGACGGGGTAGAGGCGCTCCTTCATCTTGTCGAAGAACTGCATCACCGTGGGCCGGCCCTCGGGGTCCTTGACGGTGGTGACGAAGCCGCGGGGCTTGTTGAGGACGAAGTAGCGGTGGCGCTCGGGGCCCTGGAGCAGCTTGCCGTCCACGCGGATGTGGTCGCGGCCGGCGTCGGCCTTGGTGCCCAGCACGGTGACCACCTTGCCGTTGACCTCGACGCGGCCCTGCTCGATCATCGCCTCGGCGCTGCGGCGGCTGGCGACCCCGGCAGCAGCAAGAATCTTCTGCAGCCGCTCGAGCTTGGCCGGGGGACGGGGCTGGGGAGTGAGACTCCGGCTCGGCGCGGCTTCGATTTCAGTTTCTGATTCAGATTCGGTCCCAGCCACGTTCGCGGTTTTGGCCTCGCCGTCAGTCTCGTCTCCGATTGGGTCTTCAATTCGGGCGAGGACGCCCGCGCTACAGCCGGCAGGAGGCCGGCGTTACATCTTTGGGGCTTCGGCTTCAGCGTGGCTGCCAGCTTCGGATCGGTCGATTCCAGTTTGGGGGGCGCGGTCTTTCTTGCGCTTCGCGGACTCTTTCTTCTTTACGGGCTTCTTCGCAGCGGACTTCTTCGCTTTGGGGCTCGCCATGGGGAACGTCTCGGTTTCTGCCTGCTCTGTAAGGGGAGGCGCAGCAGGAGCGGCCTCTTTGGGGTGGTGGGTTAGTTGCCGGCCGCCGTCTCGGCGGTCGAAGGGATTTTCAGGTTCGTTCGGTCCGTCTTCCAGCTCTTCGCTGGCGGCTTCGTCGAATTCGGGGCCCAAGGCAGGGTTCGCTCTCTGACCGGACTCTTCGCCGGCTGCGGTCTCCGGCTCTTCGAGTTCACTGGCGGCCAGCTTCTCGAACTCCTCCATGGAGGGCAGCTCGGAGACGTCGCGGAGGCCGAAGCGGAGCAGGAACTCGCGGGTGGTTTTGTAGAGGATGGGGCGGCCGATGACCGCCTTGCGTCCGGCGGTGGTGATCAGCTTGCGGGAGAGCAGCGTGCCGAAGACGGCGGATGTATCCACGCCGCGAATTTCGTTGACCTCGGGCGCGGTGACCGGCTGCTTGTAGGCGATGACGGCCAGGGTTTCCAGAGCCGGCAAGGAGAGCTTGAGCGGCTGGCTTGATGCTCTTGACAAAGAGGCGGACGGCGTCGTGGCACTCCGGCTTGGTGGCCATGCGGAAGCCGCCGGCGATCTCGCGAATCTCGACGCCGCGGTCGTCGGAGGCGCAGGAGGCGATCAGCTCGTCGAGCAGCGGGCGCAGAATCTCGCGGACCTCGCGGTCGCGCAGGCGGGCCAGGCGGCGGGCTTCGAGTTCGGCCTCGGCGGCTGGCCTCGGAGGCTGGGTTCCGGTTGAGCCTCCGGCAGCTTCCGTTCGGCGGTATCCGGTTGAATTCGGAAGTTCCGGCTCCGGTTCCGGGAGGCAAACACCTCCTGCGCTGCAGGAAGGGGCGTGCGCTGGGCAGGGCCATATCGGCCTTCGGCCGCCTGCTCGGCAGACGCGGCTTGCTGCTGCGCCTTCCATTCAAAGGCGTCGTCGGCAAAGAGGACGGCGAGCTGGGCCAGGGTGACCGGCTCCTCCGCGGCGTAGATGACTGCTTCCAGCTTGGCTTTCAGGCTCATTCTGCAATAGGTACCTCTAATATGTTACCGGAAGCGGAGCAGATCTGCGCGTGGATGGCAGGCTCTATCGCGTCAGGCGCAGATGAGTCGGCGTAAAAAGGGCGTCCGGAGGGTGCCGGACGCCCCAGAAATGCGCTTCCATCGGCTTTAGGGAGTCCTTTTGGTGTTGATGGTATGCGTGATGGTGATCCTGCGTCTTGCCGTTATCCCGTGACTGGTTCGCGGTAACCGTCACCATGACGGATTCCTGCTTGCTCTTGGCGAATGTGATGATAGCGCCGTCGGCAGTGTCCATGACCGCGGTATCGCTGCCAAACTTGCCCTTGTAAAAATCGATGACCTGCTGTTTCGAGTCCGAAGTGAGGAATGAGCCCATCACCATCGAGCCGGTGGGCAAATTCATCTTCATGCCGCCGGGCGTGCTCTGCGCGCCGGGATAGGGATCCGTCCCCAGATCGGCTGCGGTGTAGGTCTGCGAAGCGTTGAGATTGACTTTGCCCTCGGGCGATTGCACCGTTACCGGGCCTCCGAAAATTCCGATTTGTTGGACCCGTCTATACTCGATCTGTCCAAAGACGCCCGGAGCGATCAGCGTATCGGAACTTTTGATGTAGGTCAAAGTGGTGGTACCCATTCCGCTAGGTATTTGGAGAAACCCATCTTTATAGGTCGCCCCATGCTTGCTGCCATCTGACGAAATGAGCAAGTACTGCTCCCCATTACGGATAATCTCCATAGTGTCAGAGGCGTTTTTGGTATTGACCCATTTCCCGATGAACTGAGAACCATGGAATGAGCAGCCTACAATTAACAGCGAAAGCGACAAAAACGCTGGAATCCAATTCCGATGTATGCATGACATGCGTCGTATCCTCCTAAGAAGGTTTGGTATTCTTAATATGCGTGATTGTAATCCTTGTCTTGCCCTTGTCCCGGGACTGGTTCGCGGTAACTGTCACCATGATGTTTTCCTGCTTGCTCTTGGCGTATGTGACGATAGCGCTGTCGGGAGTATCCATGACCGCGGTGTTGCCGCCAAACTTGCTCTTGTAAAAATCGATGACCTGCTGTTTCGAGTCGGTGGTGAGGAATGAGCTCACTACCATCGAGCCAGTGGGTGAATTTATCTTCATGCCATCGGGCGTGCCCTGCGCGCCGGGATAGGGGTCCGTCCCCAGATCGGCCGTGGTGTAGGTCTGTGACGTATTGAAATTGACTTTGCCGTCCGGCGTTTGCAATGTCATCTGGCCGTTCGGGCCGGTCTGAATGGTTATGCGTGACGCGATGCCTGACTGCGAATATTCCGACGGCGCCGAGAACGAGAATGCCCAGCCCCACGATGACGGCGACGATAATCAGGATGATCTTGACCGCGCTGCTGCCGGAGCTGGCCGGAGCCGCGGCTGGTTGAGCGGACTTGGTTGGGCTGGAGCAGTGCCTCCCGTGGCGGCCGCTGCGCCACAGGATGGACAGAATTGCTGGTTGGCGGATAATGCTGAACCGCATTTCGCGCAGATGCTTGCCATGGGATCTCCTTGTCGTCAGTAATTAGCCGGATTTTCACGGTGCTTTCCAGACTGTCAGACAATATACCTCAACCTGCTCACGGCTGGTTTGAATTTTGCATAGTATTCTTCACAGTGGCGGTGGCGGCAGATTGTGCGGGTGAATGAATGTAGGGGAATGAAATTGCGCAAGTTCCACGTTGGTTTAGCTGCCGGGATGGCGTGCGCGGGCATTTGCCTTGCGCTTTGGGCGCTTCCGGCCCAGCAGCAGAAACACGCCGCAGAAGGCCGACTCGATTCTGATTCTGAAAAAGGATCACGTGATGGAGCTGCTGGCCGGGGGCAAGGTGATTCGCACGTATCAAAGTTGCTCTGGGGCAGGGCGGGCTTGCGCCCAAGGATGCGCCAGGGCGACGGGCGCACGCCGGAGGGCATTACACCATCGATGCCAAGTACGCGGCCAGCCAATACCACAAGGCTCTGCACATCTCCTATCCCAACGCCGAGGACCGCAAGCGGGCGGCGAAGCTGGGCGTCTCTCCGGGCGGCTCCATCCTGATTCACGGCCTGCCCAACGGCAAGGGCTATATAGGCGCGGCTCACCGGCTCTACGATTGGACGCTGGGCTGCATCGCCGTCACCGATGAGGAGATCGACGAGATCTGGATGCTGGTTCCGGTAGGCATGCCGGTAGAGATTCGACCGTAAATCTGCCGCGCTCCTGACTGCGCGAGACAAGTCGATCCCTTACCCGGCAGGGAAACATCCGCCTTCCCGATAAAATGCGCGGAATGCTACAATCGCCACACTCCGGTCTTCTATGCCTGACAATCCCGCAACCCATGAAACCGTCCTGGAGGTCGTCTTCCCCGGCCGGCCGCATCAGTTTGTTCCCGTCACTCAATCCCCGTTCCTGATCGGCCGCGGCAGCGAGCCGGCAACCATTTACAGCTCGAGGACCGGCGCATCTCGCGCAACTGCGCCGCCCTGGTCGCCGAGGCAAGGCGGCTACCGGCTGGAGGACCGCGGCCACCGCCAGGGAATTTTTGTCAACGGCGAAAAGGTCGCGCAGAAAGACGCCTGCGCAACGGCGACGTGATTCATTTTGGCATCGAAGATTGCTGCGAGATCATCTTTCGCTCCGCTGCCGCTCGCAACTGTCGATCGAGAGCATGCTGACGCGCTTGGGCAGCATGCCGCGATGAGCCGGCGCGCAGCACTCGCGGAGGCTTGAGCAAGCTGAATCTGCTGCTGGAAGCCACCTCGCTGCTCCATTCGCAGCTTCCGCTGGAGTCGGTGCTGGGCGCGATGCTGGATCACACCATCGCCATCACCCATGCCGATCGCGGCCTGCTGATCGAGCCGGGCAGCTGCCGGATTCATTCAAAGTGCGGCTGGCGCGCGGCCAGGGCGGCGAAGAGCTGGCGCCAGAGAGCATTGCTCCCAGCCAGACCGCGCTTGCGCCAGGCCATCGACCGCCAGGCCTCCGTGATCAGCGAAGACCTGAATCTGGCCGATCTGGACCTGAAGAGCGCGCGAGAGCGTCGTTGTGCAGCGCCTTCGTTCCATCATTGCCATTCCGCTGTTCGCCATGCCCCGCGCCAATTCGGCGGAGTCCACCGTGCTCAAGCGGGGCCAGCTTCTCGGCATTCTCTATCTCGATTCCAGGCGGCCGGCGGCATTTTCCGATCTCGACCGGCAGATTCTCGATGCGCTGGGGGTGGAATCCGCCAGCATTCTGGACAATGCGCGGCTGGTGGAGCGGGAGCGCGAGCGGCAGCGCCTGGAACAGGAACTCTCCATCGCCCGCGACGATCCAGCAGGCTCTGCTTCCGCAGGGCCTGCACGATTTTCCGCATCTGGCCGTCACCGGAATGCACTACCCCTGCCATGAGGTGGGCGGCGACTACTTTGACGTATTTCCCGCCGGACCGGAGCGCACCGCGTTTCTGATTGCCGATGTCAGCGGCAAAGGCCTGGGCGCGGCCCTGCTCACCACCATGCTGCAAGGGGCGCTTTCCGCCATGGCCCTGGGCACGGACCCGGTGCGCGTCTTCAACCACATCAACAAATTTCTCTGTGAACACGGCGAAGTGGGCCGCTATGCAACCATGTTCTTCGGCGTTGCTTGATCGCGACGGCAGGCTGGAATACATCAAGGCCGGCCATCCATCGCCGCTGCTGCTGCGGCGCGGCAAGGTCAGCGATCTCTACAGCGAAGGCTCCTTTCCGGTCGGCCTGGTGGCAGACGCCGAATTTACCGCCGCCAGCCTGCAACTGGAGCCGGGCGATACGCTGGTCCTGTTCAGCGATGGCATCACCGAGGCGGAGAACCCGGATGATGAGCTGTACGGCGTTTCCCGGCTGCGCGAGGCTCTGACCGGCCGGAAAAACGCGCCGCTCGACACGCTGAAACAGATCGTTCTGGATTCGGTTGAGGCATTTTCCCGCGGCGCCAGCCAATCGGATGATATGACCTTGCTTATCGCGCGTTACCGCGCGCCCGCCTAAGCCACTTCGCCGGCCGCCTGAAGAATTCATTTCTTAGCCAAGCGCACTGTGCTAGAGTGGTACGGATTAGGCTATGAGCACACCAAAGACCATCGGACGGTACGAAATCATCGATGAATTGGGCCACGGCGCCATGGGCAGCGTATTCCGCGCCAACGACCCGGCCATGGACCGCATCGTGGCGCTGAAGACCATTCTCACCGTGGCGCTGGCCAGCGAGCAAAGCGGCGAATACCGCCAGCGATTCTTCCGCGAGGCGCGCGCCGCCGGCGCCCTGTCCCATCCCGGAATTGTCTCCGTCTTCGATGTCGGCGAGCACGAGGGCATGCCTTTTCTGGTGATGGAATTCGTACCGGGCAGGACGCTCGCCGATGCCATGAAGAAGGGCGAGCGGTCCTCGCTGGAGCGCGTCTGCGAGATCGGCCAGCAGATCGCCGAAGCCCTGGGACACGCGCACCGCAATGGCGTGATTCATCGCGACATCAAGCCCGCGAATATTCTGCTCACCTAAGCGCGAGGCCGATGGAACGGAGCGGGCGAAGATTACCGATTTTGGCGTCGCCAAGCTGACCGCCGGAGAGATCACCACCACCGGCCAGCTTCTGGGAACCCCCGCCTTCATGCCGCCGGAGCAGTTTACCGGCGCGCCCATCGACGGCCGCGCCGACCTGTTTTCGCTGGGCGTCATTCTCTATTGGATGGCGACCGGAGAGCAGCCCTTTCCGGGCGAGACGATGACCGCCGTCTCCTACAAAATTGTTCACACCGAACCGGTTCCCCCGGCAAAGCTGAATCCCGCCATTCCCGCCGCGATTGGAGAGCGTGATTCTCAAGTGCCTGGCGAAGAACCCCGCCGACCGCTATCAAACCGGCGAGGAACTTGCCCAGGCCCTGGCGCAACTGCGCGCCGGTGCCAAGGCTTCGAGCCTGCAAGCCACCGCGCCGCTGGCCAGGGGAACGGCGAGGGCATCGGAGGAGACCTACGACGTCAATCCCAGCCTGCCGCCGAAATCCGGCCTGACAAGTCGCGACAATCAAGCCGCCTCGGCAAGCCGCGCCGGCCAGGAAAAAGGCGCGCTGCTGCTCGCCGCTGCTGATTCTTCTCGCCGTCATGGCCGTCGGGCGGCGGGTATCTGCTGCATCACCGTCATCATCACCGTCATGAGAGCGCACAGCAACCGCCCGCGGAGACGGCTGCATCTTCGCAGCCAGCGCCCGCATATGCGCCGCATGCCGCCGAGCCCAGAAGCCGCCGCAGAGCGCGGATTCCACACAGCCCTCCAGCAGCTGCCTGCCCGCCCGCGCCCAATCTCCCATCCGTGGCCTTCGATCCAAAGACGCTTGACCCCAAGACAGAACGCCCGCTTGAAGCTGGAATTGGATCACTTTCCGCCCGGCCTGGCCTTCACCGTCGAGATGAATGGGAAGACCTATTTCAAGGGCGCGGCGGGCAACAAGGCGGATTATGAAAATCTGTTTGTTCCGCCGGGAGTGCAGGAATTCCGTGTCATCGGTCGCGCGGCGGCGTGCAAAAGGCCTCGAATATTGTGAGCGCCGAGTTCAAAGCCAATAAGCGCATGACGCTGAAGGCCGAACTCAGGCCCCCGGCCAAAGGCTCTTCAGCAAGTTCGCCGGCCCTCGACCCCTGCCGCGCAGATCGTTGCGACGCTGCGGGCGGACCGCTTTTTCCAGTAATTCGAATTCACACTCGCGCATTGCGATGTGCGGCATAGAGTCTTGCCGCCCAGCGAAATAGCGGGGGCGTGTGGCCGCACCGCAGGTGCCCGCAGGTGGTGCGAAAATAGGAGTAGATGCTCTCCCTGCAAAATGCCGGCAAGCGGTTTGGTCCGCGAGTCCTGTTTCTGGAGGCCAACTGGCTGATCCGGGCGCGGGAGAAAACCGCGCTGGTGGGCGCCAACGGCACGGGCAAATCCACCATCATGAAGGTGCTGGCCGGCCTGGAGACGCTGGACTACGGCCAGATGCAGCAGACGCGCGGCATGAGCATCGGCTACCTGCCGCAGGAGGGGCTGGCGCTGACCGGCAGGACGGTCTTCGAGGAGTGCCTGACGCGTCTTCGACGAGCTGCGCGAGATGGCCCGCGAGGTGGAGCGGCTGGGCGGGCAACTGGCCGTGCTGGACCACGCCGGCCCGGAGTACGAGGCCGCGGCGGAGCGCTACTCCATGCTGCAGGAGCGCTTTCACGCGCTGGACGGCTACGCGCTGGACGCGCAGGTGGGCGGAGTGCTGACCGGCCTGGGCTTCGGCAAGGAAGACTGGACGCGGCAGACGGATGAATTCAGCGGCGGCTGGCAGATGCGCATCGCGCTGGCCAAGCTGCTGCTGGCCAAGCCTAATTTGCTCCTGCTCGACGAGCCGACGAACCACTTAGACTTGGAAACGCGCAACTGGCTCGAAGACTATCTCAGGAGTTATCCCTTCGGTTACATTCTTATCTCCCACGACCGCTACTTTCTCGATGTAACTATCGACAGAACCGTGGAGATATGGAATAAGCGGGTGAATATCTATCAGGGCAATTACACAAAATACCTAAGCCAGAAAGACGAGCGGCGGACGCAGTTACAGGCGGCTTATAACAACCAGCGCCAGCAGATCGAGCATCTGGAGGCCTTCATCAACCGCTTCCGCTATCAGGCCACCAAGGCCAAGCAGGTGCAGAGCCGCATCAAAGAGCTGGAAAAGATCGAGCGCATTGAAATTCCAGAAGCCGAGTCGACGATTCACTTCCGGTTTCCCCAGCCGCAGCCCTCGGGGCGCATGGTGGCGGAGGCGGAGGGGCTGGCGAAGAGTTATGGCGCGAAGCAGGTCTTCAACGACGTGCGCTTCAGAATCGATCGCGGCGACCGCGTGGCGCTGGTGGGCGTAAACGGCGCGGGCAAGTCCACGCTGATCCGCCTGCTGACCGGCGCCGAGCCGCCCACAGCCGGACACATCAAGCTGGGCCACAACGTGGTCTGCGAGTACTTTGCGCAGGACCAGTACAAGGTGCTCGACGGCGACGCGCGCATGCTCGACGACATCAGCCGCGCCGCGATCAAGGTGCCGGAAGGCGAGCTGCGCTCGCTGCTGGGCTGCTTTTTGTTCAGCGGCGACGATGTCTTCAAGCCGCTGGGCGTGCTCTCGGGCGGCGAGCGCAACCGCTTTGCCCTGGCGCGGATTCTGGTTTCGCCGTCGAATTTTCTGCTGCTCGACGAGCCGACCAACCACCTGGATATGCGCGCCAAGGATGTGCTGCTGGAGGCGCTGGCGGCCTTCAGCGGCACGGTGGTCTTTGTCTCGCATGACCGCTACTTCATCGACCGGCTGGCCACGCGCGTGCTGGAAGTGGAGGGCGGCAAGGTGACCAGCCACGAAGGCAACTACGAAGACTATCTGCGCTGGAAAGACGGCCCAGGCCATGAACCCTGTCGATTCGGAGGGAGGCGGGGGTTTTAACCCCCGCATGAAGTCGACAGAGTCAGCCAGGGCTTTAGCCCCGGAAGAATCGGTCAAACTGCTGTCGATGGATGAGTCCTGCCGCCAGGCTGCCAGCAACCGCCCCCGCCGCCTGAATCCCATCAAGCAAAAGCAGATGGAGGAGCGCTGCGCGTTTCTAGAAGAAGAAACTCCGCGCATCGAGGCCGCCATTGCTCACACCGAGGAGCAGTTGGGCGTCTACGTCTCCGCCGCCGAGACGCAGCGGCTGACCGCGCTGGCCGAGGAGTTGCGCGCGCAGTTGGAGGCCTCACCGCCGAGTGGGAGGAGCTGATGGGGCAGTTGGAGGGCCGTGACTGACTGGCTGTACGGCTCAATTTATTTTCCAAGCAAACCTTGACACAATGTAATCGATCGATTACACTATATCTATGATCTCGATCAGGCCACTTCCCGAGTTCACTGCATGGCTCGACGGCCTTGCTGATAAAGCCGTTCGTGGATTGATCGCGGCCAGGATCAAGCGGCTGGCATGTGGATTGATGGGAGACGTTCAGCCAGTCGGCGAAGGTGTCTCCGAGTTGCGCATTCACGTTGGCGCAGGCTGGCGCATATACTTCACCCGGCGCGGCGCTGAGTTGATTGTGCTGCTCGCGGGAGGTTCCAAACGCACGCAAAAGAAGGACATTCTGCGCGCCAAAAGATTGGCCGCGCTGCTGGATGATTGAGGCAATCAAAATGACTAGACGAATCAAAGTGAAGGAACTTCCCGAGTTTGATGCAACGCCTTATCTGGATAGCGAGGAGGCGATTGCCGCTTACCTAACGGATATTCTTGAGGCCAACGATGCGGCGCTGCTGGCGGCGGCGCTGGGCGATATTGCCCGCGCGCGCGGAATGACAGAGATCGCCAAAACGGCGGGAATCACGCGCGAGGCGCTCTACAAAGCGCTGCGTCCAGATAGTGCTCCGCGATTTGACACGGTGAACCGCGTCTGCGCGGCACTCGGCGTGCGTCTGGTTGCGCAGCCGGTGCGCTCCTAGCGTTGCGTAACAGCCACGCTCACCGCCGAATGGGAGGAGTTGATGGGGCAACTCGATGAGCAGGCGTCGCTCTCCTGATTTGGCCTTCCCCTGAACTTCCCCTTGCCACAAACCGCGTTCCATATTATGCTCAACTTATGCCTCGATGTCGCTAACACCGCCCTGGTGAAAGTTGCGACAGAGGCGTGCGCTCGATTCCAGAGCGCTCTTCCCCGCATAACAGTTTTTGACTCGTTACCCCACAAAATGAATCAGAGCCGTCTGGGATTGCATCCCGGATAGAGGAGATCACATGGCGCATATAGCCGCAAATGTAACAGAACTCATTGGCAAAACCCCGTTGGTTCGATTGAACAAGGTGGCGGCCGGGCTGCCCGCAACCGTCGTAGCCAAGCTGGAGAGCCAGAACCCGCTTTCCAGCGTGAAAGACCGCATCGGCCTGGCGCTGATCGAGTCCGCCGAAAGAGCCGGCAAGATTACCCCCGGCAAAACCGTTCTGATTGAGCCCACCAGCGGCAACACCGGAATCGCGCTGGCATTTGTGGCCGCGGTCAAGGGTTACCGGTTGATTCTGACGCTGCCGGAGACTATGAGCCTGGAGCGGCGCGTGCTGCTGCTGGCCTTTGGCGCGGAGATCGTGCTGACGCCGGGCCCCAACGGCATGAAGGGCGCTATCGCCAAGGCCGATGAGATTCTCGCCACAACACCGAACGGCTACATCCTGCAGCAGTTCAACAACCCCGCCAACCCGGCGATCCACTACTGCACCACTGGCCCGGAGATCTGGAACGACACCGACGGCAAGGTGGACATCCTCATCTCTGGCGTCGGCACAGGCGGCACCATCACCGGCGCGGGCAAATACATCAAGGAGCACAAGCCGGGCTTCAAGGCCATCGCCGTGGAGCCGGTCGACAGCGCCGGTGCTCAGCGGCGGCAAGCCGGGTCCGCACAAGATTCAAGGCATCGGCGCGGGCTTTGTGCCGGGCGTGCTGGACACGAGCATTATCGATGAGATCATCCAGGTGACCAACGACGAGTCCATCGCGCTGGCGCGGCGGCTGCCGCTCGAAGAGGGCTTGTTTGTGGGCATCAGCTCGGGAGCGGCGGTGGCCGCGGCGCTCAAGGTGGCCGCGCGGCCGGAGAATGCCGGCAAGCTGATCGTGGTCGTTCTGCCCGACTTCGGCGAGCGCTACCTGTCCAGTGTCTTGTTTGATCGCTGCGCCAGCAGGCGTTGGGGCTGGTGACGCAACAATTACTCTATGAGTGCTGGCCGCAGTACGGAGATTGTTGAGGTTTGTGTTTTCCCAGGTCCAAAATCGAGACCTGGGGCACTCCGATCATTGTTGAGAGAACGCTATGGCTCTGTTTGCCCGCATCCGCGAATGACATCAACTCCGTGCTGGAGCGCGACCCAGCCGCACGCTCCCGCCTGGAGGTCTTCTTATGCTATCCGGGGCTGTGGGCGGTGTGGATTCATCGCATCTCCCACGGGCTGTGGGGCGCGAAGCTGCGGCTAGCGGCAAGGCTGCTCTCGCAGGTTGGCCGCTTTTTTACCGGCGTCGATATTCATCCCGGCGCGCTGTTGGGCCGGCGCCTCTTCATCGATCACGCAACCGGCGTGGTGATCGGCGAAACCTCCATTGTGGGCAGCGACGTGACCATGTACCAGGGCGTGACGCTGGGCGGCACCGGCAAGGGCCACGGCAAGCGCCATCCCACGGTCTGCGACGGGGTTTTTGTCGGCAACAACGCCAACCTGCTGGGCAACATCACCATCGGCGAGAACTCGCGCGTGGGCGCGGGCTCGGTGGTGCTCTCCGACGTGCCGCCCAACTCGACGGTGGTGGGCGTTCCCGCGCACATCGTTTATCGCAACGGCGAGCGCGTGCTGATTACCGATCCGCACGACGTGAAGGACCCGCTCTCCGACGCGCTGATTGCGCTGTCGGGGCGCGTGGAGGAACTGGAAGAAGCAACTGGGCGGGCAGCGAAGACTGGCCGAGCCCTTCACCGCAGAAGAGGCCGAGCGCGCAGCCTATCACGAAGAGCTGGAGCGGCTGCGGCAGTATGTCTCGATGGGCGAAGGGATCTGAGGACCTCTTTACGCACAACTTCGCAGATCGAATTTGTGCCGTGTGGCGCGGTTGACAGCTCTAGGTCAGCGCAACGTTCATGTTGTCGATGGCTTCGTCGATCTCCTGCGTGTTCTTGAAGCCCACGGTGGCGCAATCGATTCCGGCGTTCTTGAAGGCGAAGCGCATGGCCGCCTGGCGGTCTTCGTGGCGCTTGAAGGCGCCGTCGCCCACCAGCTTCATGCTGATGACGCCCATGCCCTCTCGCTTCACCTGCTTGACGTGCGTCACCACTTCCGGCACGTTGCCGGGGTTGCCGTCGTCGTGGATGGGCCCATCCATTTGCCGTGCCGTTGTGATTCATGCGGATCATCGCCACTTCCAGCCACTTGTTGCCCGGCATCAGGCGGAGCGCGGGCAGGCCGTGAACCGATGCGCCGCGCGCGCGGATGATCTGCTTCGGCTTGCGCTTCCAGAATGCCGTCCTGCCAGCGGCCGGTGGTGGACGTCCAATTGCCGGAGACCTGCCAGTGGAGGAGCATGATGTCAAAGTACTCGGTCTGCGAGATGCGGCGCATCTGGTCGAATCGCTTCAGGGGATCGACGCCCTCGTCGGTGGTCACCTTGTTCATCAACTGGTAGCTCTCGCGGGGGAAGTCCTTCAGCGCAGTGCCGAGCATGGCAGGAGTGGAGTAGGACTCAGAGGTCTCAAAGAAACGGATGCCGCGGTCGTAGGCGTAGTGAATGAGGCGCGAGAACTCCTTCTGTCCGAGGGAGGACTGCACATGGCCGTTGTTGCTGCCGGTGCCGAAGGCCAGGCGCGTCACCTTCAGGCCGGATTTGCCCAGCGTGACGATGTCGGTGGCTTTGCCGGTGGCGGCGTTCAACGAGAGCGAGCCGGCGCTGGCGATGGCTCCAGCGGCAAGTGAGGCTCTGAGGAATTCGCGGCGAGAGAGTGGGCTCATGAGGACCTCCTTGAGGGGTCCGGTTGAGCGGGCGGGGAATGCCCTTCCGGAGATGGTATCACGAGAACGTGCGCCCGGTGGAATTCCCCGCTTGATGTAAAATCGCCAGGCCCTATCATTGCAAGGAAAGATCAAACGACGACGGTCTGCGCCCGGGCTTCGGCTGCCCGAGGCGGCCTCAATCCCTTGAAGAGAAGCCAAAAGCTCAGGGCTATATCGAAGAGACCCATGGGCGAATCGAACCACCCCAGGCCGACGATTTTGTCGAAGCCAGGGAAAATGAAGAAAACGCAAGTACACGCCACGGCAAATGCCGAGGAGAGCACGCCGAAGGCAGCCAGCGCTCGAGGGATATAGCGCGACTTGAACCACAGGCAGGCGCAGACGGTGGAGGCCAATCCCCAGAACAGCAAGCCGACATAGTAGCAATCAAAGCCTTTGTGTAGATAGAAGCTCGCCAGTGCCTGCAATCGCTCCGGCTCAAAGGCCAGCAATTGCGCCGGTTCATAGGCTTGCCAGGATCCACCGCCATGGAGGAGCCGCAGAGCGTCAAAGAGATTGAGCGTCATCAGAAGCCACAAGAAGACCCATGCGAGCCACCAGAAGGCCGCCAGCAAGGCAAGGCCACGATTGACCGGCTTGAGAACCACGTAGAGGGCCGTGAGAAGCACGAAAACGCCCACGCAATAAAAGAGATTGCCGGCGACGCCGATGCGAAAAAGAGTTTCGTGCGCCAGGATATTGCGGGCGGCTTCCGCGGCATTGCCGGTGGTCAGAGGCCAGAGGATGCCGTAATGAACGTAGACCACGGTCGCGAAGGTGAACAGGTAAGCAAAAGCCACCACTTTTGCAGCCGTTTGTTGTGAGTTGTCAATCGAGCTGACAGTCATTTCATGGCCTCCAAAGCTCTTACGCAATATGAAACGGTGTTGTTCCCAGGGATTCTCGACCCAATTATATAAACGGCCGGCAGAGAAAATTATTGTATTGGATTGCGCCGAAAAGCTCTAACTTCCGGTACCATCAGCTGCCTCCGCGAGTCCGTCTCCACGGTGAGAAGATTTGAGAACATTGTCAGCTTCCGGTGTTACAGTGGTTTCGTCCCCACTTTGCTCGCGGAGTTTCTGCTTGCTGGCCTTTCGACCGCTGCTCGTGGCTCTTTTCGTGCTTCCTGTTGCCGCCCACGCGGCTCCCGCGTGCAGGCCGCGCCCGTTCCGCCGGAGATGCGGGCGACGGATTTCACGGTCCGCGTGAACGGACAGCCCGTCGACGTGGCGCACGCCGCCGCGAATTACGAGTATGTCAGCTTCGACATCACCGGCCCGGTGACAGTGTCGAGATTACCGCCGCCGAGCCGGGCTTCTGGGATCAAGGGCGTGGACATTCAGCCCTGGCGGCTGGGTTTGCGGCCTACGCGCAATGGCCAGACCATCCGCTTCCGGCTCAGCGGGTCCGGCCAAGCTCTCCATCTCCCGGCCCGGCGACTTTCTGAACTACGCCAAGATGCTGTTTCTCTTTGCCGGCTGCGCCGCCGCCGCCCTTGCCGCGCGACCCGAAGATTCATCGCCTATCAGCCGGGGGTTTATCACCAGAGCCTGAACCCCAAGAGCGGCGAAACCCTTTATCTTGCGCCCGGCTCGTATTTTTTCGGCAGCCTGAATCTATGGAAGGTTGAGAATGTAAAAATCCTGGGCCGGGGAACCATTGTCTACGACGGGCCCCAGGACCCCAACAGCGACGAAGGCTGGATGCAAAAGCCCGACTGGCACTGCGTCGGCGCGATGGAAGCCCACAACGTGGAGATCGACGGGCTGACCTGCATTGTGCGGTCGCGAACCTGGTCGATCCAGATGAAGGATTCCACTGGATTTTTGTTTGACGATCTGCGCGTGATCGGCGGCAATCCGGGCAACGCCAACCAGGACGGCATGGACTGGCTGGGCGGCGGCGACGCCGTGGTGCGCAACGCCTTTATCCGCGCCTCGGACGACGTTTTTGCCATGCAGGGCAACTGGGACGGCTACAGCGACGAGGCAATGCTGCGCCCCGGCCACGATGTGCAGCAACATTCTCATCGAGCACAGCGTGCTTTCCACCAGCATCTCGAACATTGTGCGCACCGGCTGGCCGCGCAAGACATTCAACTCGAGCAATTTTACCCTGCGCGACTCCGACATTCTGCACGGCGGCATCGGGGCATGCGGGCAAACCTATGCCCTGTTCGGCATGTGGGGCGCAAACGGAGCCAAGGGGATTCACTCCGGCTACAAATTTGAAAATCTGTTTCTGGACAACTGGTATTCGCTGGCGCAGATGGAGCAGGAATACCCCGGCTTGCAGGGGCATCACCTTCCGCAACATCTGGGCGCTGGACCAGCCGCCGCTGGCCGATTCCACGATGACCGGCGACGTGGCGAACGTGACCTTCGACAATGTGAAGTACGGGCAAAGCCGCGCGGCCGCGGATGCCGATCTGCCGCTGGTGACAGGCGACGGCGCGCAGCCGGCGCATTTTCCGGCGCCGCACGGCCCGGTGGCCGCGTTCACCGTGGACCCGCCGGTCTTTGCTCCGGGAGAGATGGTCACCTTCACCGCGCAACCCTCGCCCGACGCGCGCTACACCTGGCTTTTCGGCGACGGCACACAAGCCACAGGCCGCCGCATGAGTCATCGCTTTCCGGACGCCGAGGGAACCCAGCTGGATGGGGCGGCAAACGGCGCGGGCCGCTTTCGGGTTCTGCTCCATGTCGGTAGATGGCGACAGGTCACGAGGACTGGGCGGCGCAGGGGTTGGTGGCCGTGGCCCACTGGCACGATGCCGCTGCCATCACCGGTCCCGTGCTCGCCGGCCTCGCATGGCAGATCTATCCCGGAGAATGGACCGAGCTGCCGAACCTTGCCGCCGAACACGCGGTCTTTACCGGCGAAGGGCCCAACTTGCGCGCGGACGCGCAGGGATTTACGCATTACGCCGCCGCCTGGGACGGCCTCATCGACATTCCCGCCGACGGCGGCTATACCTTTCATCTGCTGGCTCGCGATGGCGCGCGGCTGGTGATCGACGGCGCTGGAAGTGGCCAAGACCGGACCCTCCTTTGCCCAGGTTTGCGGCTCGCCGGGCAACGCGATGCGCTATGATCGCGGCTCGCTGGGTCTGCGCGCCGGCAAGCACACGTTTCATCTGGAAGGCCTGCACTCGGCCAGCCAGGGCTCGCCCCGCCTGCTGTGGGAAGGCCCCGCGCTGCCCCTGACCGACGTGCCCCCGGCGGCTTATAGCCATCCAAGGCAGGATGTGGTAAAGCAGGGAATAGCGAAAAGAAAAACGGGAATAGAAAACAGAGATGAAGATAGGATGGATTTCCGGTTGTGTTGTCGCGCTCTGCGCGGCTTCGCTGGCGCTGGCTGAGGGCCGCGAGCCGGCCGCATTGCGCGCTTCCACGCAAATTCTTGTGGTTACGACGCAGGATTGGAACGGAGTCGATGGAATGTTGCAGGTGTATGAGCGGCCCCAGGCGCGCAAGAAGTGGAAAGCTGTCGGCGACTCCCATTCCCGTTGTGGTGGGCAAGAACGGCCTCGGATGGGGCGCGGGAGTGGCTCCTGGATGCCGTACGGCGCGACAGCGAGCCGATCCGATCAAGAAGGAAGGCGATGGCAAATCGCCGGCCGGAATCTTCCGCCTGAGCACGGCCTTTGGCTATGCCGCGCAAGAGCCGCCGGCATGGAAGATGCCCTACCTGAGTCTCACTCCATCGGTGGAATGTGTGGATGACGCGCGTTCAAAGTTTTACAACCGCGTGCTGGATCGCGCGACGGTTGCGCCCGACTGGTCGAGCTCCGAGCAGATGTTGCGCCCCGATGGGCTGTACCGCTGGGGACTGGTGGTCGATCACAACGCGGAGCCGGTGACCGCGGGTGCAGGATCGTGCATCTTCCTGCACATCTGGCTGGGGCCGGGCGTAGGGAACCACGGGATGCACGGCCATGGCGCAGGAGCAGCTTGAAGGCGCTGCTGGCGCGGCTTGATCCCGCGCAGAAGTCCGCTGCTGGTGCAGTTGCCGCGTCCGCAGTATAAGAAGCTGAGAAGGCATTGGAAGCTGCCTGCGTTGCCACAGGCAAAATTGAAACGGTACAGTGCGGAAGGGAGCAACGCATGCATATGGATGAGAAAGAAAAATGGTAATACATTTTCTGGCGGCGCTGGCCTACCGGACGCAGAAGGCTCTGCGCGATGCTCCGCCGGAGTTTGCCGCCTTTCGCGCTGCGCCTCTGCTTCGCACACCGCATGAATTGATTCGCCACATGGACGGCGTTTTGGGATCGGCGCGCAGATATTTCACTGGGGAATCTTACAGTGTGCCATACTTTCCAGAGTTCTCCGCCGCGGTCATGCACTTTCACGAGACGCTGGCGGACCTGGCACATCATCTGGAGATCGGCACGGAGTTGCGCGAGATTACTCTGGAAAGAGTCTTGCAGGGTCCATGTTCCGATGCGATGAGTCATACCGGCCAATTGGCGATGCTGCGGCGGCTGGCGGGCACCCCAGTCCCGCCCGAGAATTTTATTTTTGCCGACGATTAGTTCGGACAATCTTGGACCAAACCAGCCGCCTCCCGCCTGTCCCGATAAGGAATGGGTGGATAGGCCGTGAAGACTGGCCGACGTTGCCGCTGATTATTCGCAGGTGTACCATTGATTCCATGGCAAACTATCGCGTCTTTCTGCGCCACTCCGAGGAAGGTTACAGCGTTTCGTGCCCCGGTCTGCCCGGCTGCTGGTCGCAGGGAGCAACCGAGGAGGAGGCCCTTCAGAACATCCAGATCGCAATACGAGATTATGTTGAGGTGGCTGATAATTCCAGGCTTCAGAATCGAAACCTGGAGCACCCGGCGGATTAAGGCTGAGGAGGGTCAGGCGCAGGACAGACCTCTGTAACCCCACCTTTGGATTGGGCGATTTCTGATTCGGTCGTTCGCTTGGTATAGTCAATGTACGCGACGCTATTACGATTGATCGCTAGGATCGCTTCAGGGCGGGCAAGCCTGGGAAGATTATAAGGTGGATCAACCCACTCCGCTTCAAACAATGACTTTCCCCAATTTATGGGACAATTTTTCTCTTTAAGAGGAGCAAGGTAAAGCCAATTTGAATCCTCCACGAGAACTATTCCCTTCACTTGTTCCGTGACACTCGCGTCCGAGCAGCAAGTTGACAGAGAAGCATCTCTAATCAGATGGACATGTGCCAAACGTGCCCCCTCATAGTTTCCACCGGCCTTATCTTCCGGAATCTTTCCGTAGATGATATGAGTAAAACTAAGAATACTTGCCAGATAAAGAATAGAGATTGTCGCAATTCGCAAAAACAGTACTGATAATCTCCTTGAAGCTACCGGTTTGGGAATATCTACCTTAAGTCTACGGTACATATTCTCCCGCAGAATATTTAAAAGAATAATATTCAGAGGAATATAAAATGCGAGAATCTGGGTGATATAGCCAACGATAAAGAAGCAGTACCTTCGTTGCGATGTTAGAAAGGATATTAAAGACTTAAGCATGGGAATTCTTGTAGGGTCCTTCCCAAGCCCGCCTAAAGTCAGAGCGCTGACGAGTACGACAAAGATTGCAGCGGCAATCACGAGAATTAAAAGGGATGTTACTTTCTGACAGTTATTCCATTTCCCTCCGATATTTGTTCGTCCTAAAGACGGCCGCACCATTCTCCAGAACAAATTCAGTTTCTCGCTTGGAGAGATATCAAATCGTTCCATCTGCCGACGGTTATTGATAAGAGAAAATGGAACATAACATGCGATCAGCGTCAGGATAAAGCCGCCAATCCAGTATACCGATGGATGATGTGCTAATGGTTCCAATCTCGGGTGGTGATAGACCCGCAAAATAATCCAAAAGATGAGAATTAAATCAACTATAGCGCCTAATAATCGTAATAGTCCAACATGCTGCCTACCATATAATATGCCCCAAAAACTGTAAGACTCACGAATGTGCGTCGACTGCTGGAGAGCTATTGAGAGTAAGAGGATACATTGGAAAGGGAGAATCCGGACCACGCCAGCGACATCTATGAACATGATTTGAAGAGAAAAGGCAAAAACGATGGCAAGGACGATAAAATTCCAGCGCAAGTCGCCGAAGGTTGGCCTTAGATAAAAGCAACTCGGAGGAATCTTGTGTTCCAGTATCCTGACAATTTCTCGCTCTTCTACAGGATCTAGCCCGGTATCCTTTTCCATTTCTCGCTGGGTACAGACGGGCTCACATCCCGATTGCCTATGTAAACGGTATGCCCGAATAAAATCAAAAAAACGTTTGCCGAAAAGCAAAAAGACTAAAAATACTGATACGCACAGCCAGTAGTGAAAACCGCTGTACAGATATTTCGCACGCAAAAACCCCATCTCGTCAGCTCGTAATCCGAAGCTGCCAAGATAAGTCGTCTCAATTAGATAGCCGCTGATATATGTAAGCCCGGCGAGGCCGGCTATGATCTTCGCGATAAACTCAATCTGTTCCCGCTGCCTAGTCGGATGCTCTACGTGTTTTCCGAGCTTCGAAGATTTAGTAGACTCTTGCGATTGTCTAAATATCTTTTTGAATTGCCTCAAGACATACCTCCGTTTCTACTCGAAAGTCCAGAATTACTTTATAGGAGAATGCAAATATGCTATACAGCACGATAAAGAAAGTCAAGAATAATTCTGCGGAGCTTATACAGTGTACTACTGGCGAGGATGAGCAAAAGAAGCTCCGAGCTTGTCCTGAGCATTGACGAGTGTTACGCATATTCGGGGCGGTGGGAGCACTAATGCCTATTCCAGCCTAGATTCCTCCTTCACTTCGGCATCTGCCCTGCATCCCATCCGCCGCCGAGGGCGCGGACCAATCCCACGCTGGATACAAACTGCCGCGTCTGAATGCTGATGGCGGTGCGCTGGTTCTGGAGCAGCGCGGTCTCTGCCGTCAGCACTTCGAGGTAGCCGGTGACGCCGCCCTTGTAGCGCTGGTTGGAGATGTCATAGGAATGCTGGGCCGACGTCGACGGCCTGCTGCTCGGCAGTGGATTCCTGCTCCAGAATTCGCAGGCCGGAGAGTTGGTCTTCCACGTCGTTGAAGGCGGCGAGGACGGCTGCTCTTATAGCCCGCGGCCTGGGCTTCGTAGCTGTGGCGGGCGGCGTCGGTGAGGGCGTGGCGCTTGCCGGCGTCGAAGAGCAGCTCCGATGCCTGCGCCCCCAGGCTCCACAGCGCGCTCGGGCCCTGAATCCAGGTCGCCGGCGTTCATGCTTTCAAAGCCGCCGGTTCCGCCCAGGGTGATGGTGGGATAGAAGGCGCTTTTGGCAATGCCGATCTGGGCGTTGGCGGCGGCGGCGCGGCGCTCGGCGGCGGCGATGTCGGGACGGCGCTCGAGCAGTTGCGAAGGCACGCCGAGGGGAACTTTGGGCAGCGCCAGTTCCTGAGACTGAACAAGAGACTGGGCAGGAGAGAGGACAAGCGGCGAGGGCGGAATGCTGAACTCGGAGAGTTTCAGGTTGGCGATGGTGCCGATGGCGTGTTCGTACTGGGCGCGGGCCACGCCCACGTCGATCCGTTGCGCGCGCACGGTTTCCAGCTGCGTGCGGGCCTGGGCCACGTCGGCCTCGGTGCCGATGCCGCCCTTCAGCCGCCGCTGGGTCAGGTCAAGCTGGCGTTCCAGGTCGGCGACGGTCGAGTCGAGCAGCTTGATCTCGGCGTCGAGGCCGCGCAGTTGGAAGTAGTCGGCGGCCATCTCGGCATGAAGGCTGAGGTCGATGTTGGCCGCGTCGGCGGCGCTGGCCTGGGCGTTAGAGCGGGCGGCCTCGACGGTGCGGCGAATACGGCCCCAGAAGTCCGGCTCCCAACTGGCCTGGCCGCTCAGCACCAAGTCGTTATAGGTAGTGGGTTTGGTGGGCGAATAAGAGGGTCCGTTTGCCGAGACCTTCTCGCGCTGGGCGGAGGGCCCGGCAGAGAGCGTCGGGAAAAAAGCCGGCGCGGGCCGCGCTGACCTGGTCGCGGGCGGCAAGATAAGTTTCCAGCGCCTGGCGGAGGGTCTGGTTGTTGGCGGCGATGCGCTCCTCCAGTTGGTTGAGTTGCGGGTCCTGGTAAATCTCCCACCATTTGCCGCGCAGCAGGCCGTCGGAGGGGTTCGCGGGCTGCCATGCGCCTCCGGCGGGGGCGGGCGGCGGCTGGAGCACGGCGGTCGCGCCGGTTTCCTTGTAGGCAGGTGGAGCTTCGTAGCCGGGGCGGTTGTAGTTGGGACCGACGGGCTTGCAGCCGGTGAGGAGGGTGAGGGCGAGGAAAACCGACAAACAGCGCAGTGCGGCCGGTTAGCCGAAGGTCGAAATTGAGCGGAAGAGCTCGCATCGCTACTTGCCTCCCGCATTGGTTTGGCTGGCGGGGCTCACCACCTGGACCTTTTCGCCTTCGATGAGGGAGTCGGGCGGATCCTGGATCACCTGGTCGCCGAGGCTGAGTCCGGTGACGATCTGCACGTTGGCCCCGTCGTCCTCGCCGATGACCACGGGAACCAGATGAGCGATGTTGCCGTTGACGACCACGCCCACGCGCAGACCCTCCTTGCGGAAGATGAGCGCCGCGGCGGGCACGATGAGGGTGGGTCCGGCGGAGGGCGTCTTGAAGTGGACCTGGGCCAGCGAGCCGGGGAGCAGTTCGCCGGCGCGATTGTCCACGTCGATCTCCACCAGAAGGGTGCGGCTGGCGGGATCGATGGCGTCGGCGGTGCGGACCAGCGTGCCCTGGTAGATTTTTCCCGCGTGCTCGGCGAAGGTCAGGTCGATCTTCGCGCCCGGCTTCACGTTCGCGGAGTAGATCTGCGGCAGGTTGGCGTAGACGCGCAGGGTCTGGATGGCTTGCAGGTGAAAAAGCTCCTTGCCCGCGCCGGGGTCGATGAGCTGGCCGGTGTCGATGTTGCGCGCGGTGATGACGCCGTCGAAGGGCGCGTAGACCTTTTCAAAGGATTGCAGTTGGCGCAGCCGCTCGACGTTGGCCTGGGCGGAGCGGACCTGCGCCGCGGTGGACGCGGCCTGGTTGACGAACGTATCGGTGTCCTGGCGGGAGACGGCGTCGGATTGGACGAGGCCGGTGTAGCGCTCGGCCTGGATGCGGGCGTTGTTGGCGTTGGCCTGGGCGGTATTCAGGTCGGCCTCGGCCTGGGCCAGTTGCTGGTCCACCTCGGGGGTGGCAATCTCGGCCAGCAGCGCGCCCTTCTTCACTTTGGCGCCGATGTCGAAGTACCAGCGAGTCAAGTAGCCGGAGGTGCGCGCGTAGATGGGCGAATCGGTGAAGGAGGTCACGTTGCCGGGGAGCACAAAGCTGTCCACGGGCGCGCCCGCTTTGGGCGCGGCGACGATCACCGTGGGAGCGGCCAGCTCCGTTGGTGCGCTCGGCGAGTACGGTGTCGGCATGAATGCGGCGCAGAATGCCGAAGCCCGCCAGGACGCCGGCGACGATGACGACGACGGCCACGCCCACGAGGGCCTTGCGCGGCGAGATGGCCGCCTGTTCGGGCGCGGTCTCGTGATGGTGACCCGGTTGCTGGTTCGGATTGGATTCGTTGGTCATGAAGAGCTACTCCGGTATCTCGTCAAACTCGTCGATGTTCCGGCCATTGCCGCGCCGTGAGCCGTCCTGCGGCGGCCTTCCAGCCAGCCGTGAACGACGGAGAAAAATGCGGGAACAAAAAACAGCGTGGCCACGGTGGCCAGCAGCAGGCCGCCGATGACGGCGCGGCCCAGCGGGGCGTTCTGCTCGCCGCCGTCGCCCAGGCCCAGGGCCATGGGCACCATGCCGATGATCATGGCCAGGGCGGTCATCAGCACCGGGCGCAGGCGGACAAAGCCGGCGTTGAGCGCGGCGCGTGCGCGCGTCGCCCACCAGGATCTCCAACTGCTCGCGGGCAAAGCTGACCACAAGAATCGAGTTGGCCGTGGCCACGCCCATGCACATGATGGCGCCGGTGAGCGCCGGCACGCTGAGCCGGGTGTTGGTGAGGAAGAGGAACCAGACGATGCCGGCCAGGGCCGCGGGCAGCGCGGAGATGATGAGAAACGGATCGAGCCAGGACTGGAAGTTGACCACGATCAGCAGATAGACCAGCAGGATGGAGAACGCCAGGCCGCCCAGCAGGCCGATGTAGGAGGTTTTCATGGTCTCGCTCTGGCCGCGCAGGGTGAAGTGCGAGCCGCGCGGCAGCTCGGCCTGGTGTCGGTCGATGATCTTTTCTATCTTGCGGGTCACGCGTGCCCAGGTCGGTTCCATCCACGTTGGCGTAGATGTCGATGACCGGCTGCACGTCGTAGTGGCTTACGGTGCCCAGTTCGGCGCCGGGAGTGATGGAGGCCAGGTTGCCCAGAACCTGCGTGGGAACGCGGAGCGCCGGGAGCGCCGTGGCGGCAGCAGCGCTGGCCGGCTGCGCCGTGGCCGGACCGGTGACGGGCAAGCTCTGCAAGCGCGGCCAGCGAGTCAACCTTATATTGCGGCGCCTGAATGGCCACGTTGTAGGTAACTCCGCTTTTGGGGTCGAGATAGAAGCTGGGCGTGGTCTGGAAGCTGCCGCTGAGGGCTACCAGCAGGCTTGTGGCCACGTCTTTCTGCGTCAGGCCGATGGGCTGGGCGCGGGTGCGGTCCACGTCCACCATCATCATGGGATAGTTGAAGGGCTGCTGGATGCGCGCGTCGGCAGCGCCGGGAACGTAGCGGACCTCATTGAGCATCGCGCTCGGCGAGGGCGCGGTTGCCATAGAGATCGGGGCCGACGACCTGAATGTCGATGGGCGCGGAGAGGCCGAAGTTGAGAATCTGGGTGACGATGTCCACCGGCAGCACGTAGAAGGTGACGCCGGGATACTGGCGGGCCAGCACGGCGCGCAGGTGCTCGACATAGGCCGCGGTGGGGTGATGGTCCTCGGTCAACTGCACCTGGATGTCGGCGTCGGCCGGGCCGATGGGCGCGGAGGTCGAGTAGGAGAGATTCAGTCCGGAGTAAGGCAGGCCGATGTTATCGACGATGGAGACGACCTCTTTGGCCGGAATCTGCTCGCGGATGGTGGAGTCGATGTGATCGCAGAGCGCGGCGGTCTCCTCGATGCGCGTGCCGGTGCGGGCGCGGACGTGAATCTTGAACTGGCCGGAGTCCACCGAGGGGAAGAAGTCCTGGCCCAGAAAAGGCGCAAGCAGCCCCACCGATCCGACGGCGAACAAGCAGGAAGAGGAGGAGAAAGACCATCGCATGGTCCACGCATAAAGTGAGCAGGCGCAGATAGCCGTGGCGAAAGCGCTCAAAGCCGGACTCGAAACCCTGTTGAAAGCGAATGAAGGGGTTGCGGCTGGAGCGCTTCCGTTGCGTCTCCGCGTCGTCGTGCTCCTTGAGCAGGTACTTGGCCATGGTCGGCACCAGCGTCCGCGAGAGGAAATAGCTGGCCAGCATGGCGAAGACCACCGCCTCGGCCATGGGCACGAAGAGATAGTGCGCCACGCCGCCCAGGAAGAACATGGGCACGAAGACGATGCAGATGGCCAGGGTGGAGACCAGAGCCGGGACGGCAATCTGCGCCGAGCCGTCGAGGATGGATTGTTCCAGTTCCTTGCCCGATTCGAGATAGCGATTGATGTTTTCGATGGCCACGGTGGCGTCGTCCACCAGGATGCCGACGGCCAGCGCCATGCCTCCCAAGGGTCATGATGTTGATGGTCTCGTGCAGCATGGAGAGCACGCTGAGCGAACAGAGAATGGAGAGCGGAATGGAGACCGCGATGATGATGGTGGAGCGCCAACTGCCCAGGAAGACCAGGATCATGATGGCGGTGAGGCAGGCGGCGATGATGGCCTCGCGGACCACGCCGTTGATGGCGCCGCGGACGAAGATCGACTGGTCGGAGAGAGCCTTGATCTGCAGTTGCGGCGGCAAGCTGGCCCTTGAGCTCCGGGCTCTCCAGCTTTTCGCGCACTCTCGGATGATGTCCAGCGTGGAGGCCGAGCCGGTCTTCATGATGGTCATCATGATGGCGCGCTTGCCGTCCACGCGCACGATGTTGGTCTGCGGCGGATTGCCGTCGCGCACGTGGGCCACGTCGCGGATGTAGATGACCGCGCCGTTCACCGCCTTGATGGGCAGGTTGTTCAGCTCATCGACGATCGGCGGAGCGGAGTTGGTTTCGACGGCGTACTCGAAGCGGTCGATCTTCATCGTCCCGGAGGGCGCGATCAAGTTCTGCGCGGAGATGGCGTTGACCACATCGACAGGCGAGAGCCCCTTGGCCTGCAGCGCGTGCAGGTCCAGGTCCACCTGAATCTGGCGCTGCTTGCCGCCGTAGGGAAAGGGCGTCTGCGGCCCCTCGATGGTGGCCAACTGGGTGCGGATGTTGTTCGTGCGCCAGATCGTTCAACTGCTGCTCGTTGAGCCCCTGCCCGGAGAGGCCCAGCATCAGAATGGGCACGCTGGAGGCGTTGTACTGGATGATGAAGGGCGGCGTGGTGCCGGGCGGCAAACTGCGCAACTGCACCTGGCTGATGGCCGTCACCTGGGCCACGGCCTGGCCGATGTTGACGTGCGGCTGGAAGAAGATCTTGATGAGGCCCATGCCGTTCAGCGATTGCGACTCGATGTGCTCGATGTCGTTGACCGTGGTGGTCATGCCCCGCTCGCTGTTGGTCACGATGCGGTTGGCCATCTCCTGCGCGGAGAGGCCGGTGAAGTTCCACACCACCGTGACCACAGGAATGTCGATGTTGGGAAAGATGTCCGTGGGCATCGTCTCGATGCTGAAGACGCCGAGAATCAGGATCAAAAGCGCAAATACGACGAAGGTATAAGGCCGCCGCAGCGCAAGCCGGACAATCCACATAAGGCAGGTACTCGCTCCTGAGCCGGGTCGCTCCCCACCAGACCGCTCCAGAACGGCTCGATGCGTCAGATCGGATCAACGCCGGCTCATCGGATTCCGGAACCGGACGGCGCTCATCCCGGTCCGTTCCAACAACCTGTTGAAATTACTATGGTAGACGAAGCGGCGCAGCAATGGCGCATGGGCTGTAAAAGGGGCCGTCCGTATAGCTATTAGGACGCTCCAGCAAGCTGAAAAGATGCTCTGCACGGGCGGACGATATTCCCAGAGCCGCTCGATTCGCTTACAATAGTTCCGTCTTGCATCCATGGGGGATGCGTTTCTCCGTTGGAGTAGATCGCGCGCTCTCGCAGTGGATGCGCCTGGGCGGGCGAAACCTTTCAGGAAACTCAAGCGTCCGTAGAAACGAGCGCGGGCAGATTGTCCTCTGCCCGTAACGGTACTTGTATGCCCATTGTGCGGGCATTCACTCAAGAGAATAACGACGGGAATCGACACCATGTCCATTGAAGACGCTTCGGAGTCCCATCTCGGCCTCATCCGGGATCGAGCAACAACCCTCCGCCCCCAAGAGTTCCTGGGTGCGCATCGTCATTTATCTGGTGCTGATCTGGCATTGCATGCCTGGTTGTATGGCGGATCTATCAGAACCAGAAGCAGACCGCGGCCAACAGCGCCAGCCAGGCGGCGGCGCTGCATGAGCCGGCCGGTCCCGGTGCAGGTGGCGGCTGCCGAGCAGAAGCCGATGCCGATCTTCCTGACCGCGCTGGGCACGGTGACGCCCTACATGAGCGTTACGGTGAAGGCGAGAGTCAGCGGCGAACTCGAACCGGTCAAGTTCACCGAGGGCCAGCAGGTGAAGCAGGGCCAGACCATCCTGGTGATCGATCCCAGGCCCTACCAGGCCGCGCTGGACCAGGCCAAGGGCACCCTGGCCCACGATCAGGCCCTGCTCAAGAACGCCCAGGCGGAGTTTGCCCGCTACAAGGCGCTCTATGACGCCGGCGTGACCTCCAAGGAGGTCATGCAGACCGATGAGGCTGCGCAGGGCCAATACGAGGGCGCCATCGAGGCCGACAAGGCGGCCGTCGAGACCGCCCAGTTGCAGCTCGCGTGGTGCACCATCCAGTCGCCCATCAGCGGCAAAATCGGCCTGCGCCTGGTGGATCCCGGCAACATCATCACCGCCAACACCACGAATCTGGTGATTATCAACCAGTTCCAGCCCATCGCCGTTTACTTTACGCTGCCCGAGAACCAGCTTCCCCAGGTGCTGAATAAGCTGGCGCGGAAAAGCGCCTGGCCGTGGACGCCTACGACCAGGACGATACGCAGAAGCTGGCCAGAGGCTATCTGCTCACCGCCGACAACCAGATCGACACCACCACCGGAACCGGCAAGCTGAAGGCCGTCTTCGACAACAAGGACGAGGCGCTCTTCCCCAACCAGTTCGTCAACATTCATCTGGTGATGGAAGAGCGGCCCAACGCGCTGGTGGTGCCCTCGGCGGCCATCCAGACCGGCAACGCAGGGTTCCTATGTGTGGGTCGTCGATCATGCCGACGCGCAGGGCAACGGAACCGCCAGAATCCAACCTGTGAAGGTGGCTTTGGCCGAGGGGCAGGTCACCATTCTGGACGAGGGCCTGCAAGCCGGCCAGACCGTCGTGGTGGACGGCGCGGACCGGCTGCGTCCCGGACAGATTGTGACCGCCAGCCGTAGCCCGCCAGCGCGGCGGACAGAAGGCTGCGCAGGGTGCGGCAGGCGAGGCCGGAAGCGCGGGCATCTCCCAATGCGGCTGCCACTCCCGCTGCGCCATCCGGCGCGGGCCAGGGCAATCCCGATAAGAGGAACAAGCAGTGAGCCTCAGTCCTTCCCGGCCATTCATTCTGCGCCCGGTAGCGACCTCGCTGCTGATGGCGGCCATCCTGCTGGCGGGTGCGGTCGGCTACCTGCAGTTGCCGGTCTCCGCCCTGCCTGAGGTGGACTACCCCATCATCCAGGTGCTCACCTTTTATCCCGGCGGCGGGCCGGAGGTGATGGCCTCCTCGGTCACCGCGCCCCTGGAGCGGCAGTTCGGCCAGATGCCCGGCCTCAAGCAGATGACTTCGGTCAGCTCCGGCGGCGGCTCGGTCATCACGCTTGAATTTAACCTCGACGAGAACATCGACGTAGCGGAGCAGGAGGTCCAGGCGGCCATCAACGCAGCCACCAGCTTTTTGCCCGCCGATCTGCCCAACCCGCCCATCTACAGCAAGGTCAATCCCGCTGACGCGCCCATCATGACGCTGGCGCTCACCTCCGATACGCTGCCTCTGGACAAAATAGAGGACGCGGCCGACACCAATCTTGCCCAGAAAATCTCCCAGGTCACCGGCGTGGGGCTGGTCTCCATCGCTGGCGGGCAGAAGCCCTCCGTCCGCATTCAGGCCAATCCGGCCCAGCTGGCCGCCTACAACCTGAGCCTGGAAGACCTGCGCACCGCATTGGCCGCGGCCAACGTGGACCAGGCCAAGGGCACGCTGAACGGCAACCGCCAGTCCTACACCATCAATGCCAACGACCAGTTGCTTTCCAGCGACGACTACAAGCCGGTCATCGTAGCCTATCGCAACGGCGCCGCGGTGCGCGCTTCCGACGTGGCCCTGATCGTCGATGCCGCCGAAAACTCCCAGCAGGCCGCCTGGATGAATCGCCAGCCCGCGGTCATCGTCAACATTCAGCGCCAGCCGGGCGCCAACATCATCGCCGTGGTGGACCGCATTAAGCTGCTGCTGCCGCAGTTGCAGACCGCCCTGCCGGCCACCGTGCAGGTCAAGGTGCTTACCGACCGCACCATCACCATCCGCGCCTCCGTCCGCGACGTGGAATACGAGCTGATGCTCACCGTTGCCCTGGTGGTCATGGTCATCTTCCTCTTCCTGCGCAATCTGGCCGCCACCATCATCCCCTCGGTCGCCGTGCCGCTGTCCATCGTCGGCACCTTCGGCGTCATGTATCTGCTCGGCTACTCGCTCAACAACCTCACCCTCATGGCGCTCACCATCTCCACCGGCTTTGTGGTGGACGACGCCATCGTCATGATCGAGAACATCTCCCGCTTCATCGAGGAAGGCTTGAGCCCCATGAAGGCCGCGCTCAAGGGCAGCGAGCAGATCGGCTTCACCATCATGTCGCTGACCGTCTCGCTCATCGCGGTGCTCATCCCCCTGCTCTTCATGAGCGATGTGGTGGGCCGGCTCTTCCGCGAATTCGCCATCACTCTCGCGGTCACCATCCTGGTCTCCGCCGTGGTCTCGCTGACCCTGACGCCCATGATGTGCTCGCGCATTCTCCAGGACAAGGCCACCGCCAAACAGACGCGCTTCTACTATTGGTCAGAGAAGGTCTTCAACTCCATCATCGCCGCCTATGGCCGCACGCTTCATATCGTCCTGCGCTATCGCTTCATCACCCTGCTGGTCACCATCGGCACGCTGGTCGCCACACTCTTGCTCTATGTCGTGGTCCCCAAGGGCTTCTTCCCGGTGCAGGATACGGGCGTGATCCTGGGCATCAGCGAGGCCCCGCAGACGGTCAGCTTCACCTCCATGGCCGAGCGCCAGCAAAAGCTCGTCGAGCTGCTCCTGCAGGACCCCGCCGTCGATAACGTCTCCTCCTTCATCGGCGTGGACGGAACCAACACCACGCTCAACTCCGGCCGCATCCAGATCAACCTCAAGCCTCTCGAAGTGCGCGGCATCTCCGCCACCGAGGTGATTCGCCGCCTGCAGCCCAAGCTCGCGGGCGTTGAGGGCATTCAGCTCTTCCTCCAGCCGCTACAGGACCTCACCGTAGAAGACCGCGTCAGCCGGACGGAATTTCAGTATTCGCTGGAAGATCCCGATCAGGTCGAACTGGCCAAATACACCCGGCTGATGGTCAACGAACTGAGCAAGGAGGCCGTGGTCACCGACGTGGCCAGCGACCTGCAGGACCAGGGCCTGGGCGCCAAACTGGTCATCGACCGCGACACCGCCGCCCGGCTGGGCATCGCCATGGCCGACGTGGACAACACCCTCTACGACGCCTTCGGCCAGCGCCAGGTCTCCACCATCTTCACCCAGCTCAACCAGTACCACGTGGTGATGGAGGTCGGGCAGAACTTCCAGACCGATCCCACCGTCGCTCAACAATCTTTACGTCAAATCGGGCAACGGCACTCAAGTCCCGCTCGGCATGGTGGCCCATTGGGAGCAGTCCACCGCGCAACTATCCATCGGCCACCAGGGCCAGTTCCCTTCCACCGTGGTCAGCTTCAACCTGGCGCCGGGCAAGGCGCTGGGCGACGCCGTCAAGGCCGTCAACGCCATTGAGAAGCGCATCAAGATGCCGGCCGCCATCAACGCCAGCTTCCAGGGCACCGCAGCCGCCTTCCAGACCTCGCTGGCCAATGAGCCGCTGCTGATTCTGGCCGCGCTGATCACCGTCTACATCGTGCTGGGCGTGCTCTACGAGAGCTACATCCACCCCATCACCATCATCTCCTCGCTGCCCTCGGCCGGCGTCGGCGCTCTGCTCGCCCTGCTCATCACGCGCGTCGAGTTCAGCGTGATTGCGCTGATCGGCATCATCCTGCTCATCGGCATCGTGCAGAAGAACGCCATCATGATGATCGACTTTGCCTTGCAGGCCGAGCGCCTGGAGGGCAAAACCGCCGAAGCCGCCATCTTCCAGGCCTGCCAGTTGCGCTTCCGGCCCATCATCATGACCACCATGGCCGCCATGCTGGGCGGCTTGCCGCTGTGGCTGGGCGGAGGCGTGGGCGCCGAACTGCGCCAGCCGCTGGGCATCACCATCGTCGGCGGACTGATCTTCTCGCAGATGCTCACCCTCTACACCGTGCCGGTCATCTATCTCTACTTCGACAAGCTGGCGCAGCGCATGAAGCCGCGCGACCTTTCACATCCACGAGCAGCAACCGGCCAGCGCCGACTGAGGAGAAGGACCGATGCATCTTTCCGCACCCTTCATTCAGCGCCCGGTAGCCACCTCGCTGCTTAGCTTGGCTCTTTTATTGGCCGGCTCGGTGGCCTACTCGCTGCTGCCCGTGGCCTCGCTGCCCAACGTCGATTACCCGGTCATCGGCGTGGGGGCGGGCATGCCCGGCGCCAGCCCGGAGACCATGGCCTCCTCGGTCGCCACCCCGCTGGAGCGACAATTCGGGCGCATCGCCGGCGTCAATCAGATGACCTCGTCGAGTTCGCTGGGCTCGGCATCGGTTGCCTTGCAATTCGATATCAATCGCAACATCGACGCCGCCGCCCGCGATGTGCAGGCCTCCATCAACGCCGCGCGCAGCCAGTTGCCCGCTTACTTGCCCCAGAATCCCAGCTACCGCAAGGCCAATCCGGCAGAATCGCCGATCCTCATTCTCACCCTGACCTCCGACGTGGTGACCAAGCGGCAGATCTACGACCTGGCCGACTCCATCCTGTCGCAGAAGATCGCGCAGATTGATGGCGTGGGCCAGGTCTTCGTGGGCGGCAGCTCCAGCCCCGCGGTGCGTGTCGAGTTGAACCCCATGCAACTTGGGCGCAAACGGCGTCGGCCTGGAGGCGGTGCGCACGGCGCTCGCCGGAGCCAACGCCAACCGGCCCAAGGGCGCTTTTCAGGATGCAGACCATCGCTGGCAGATCAGCGACAACGACCAGATCTTCAAGGCCAGCGACTACGCGCCCATCATCGCCGGCTATAACCGGCAGACCGGCGCGCCGGTGCGCGTCTCCGACCTGGGTACCGTTTCCGACAGCGTCGCCAACATCCTCACCGCCGGCGTATCGGGCATCAATACCGATGGGCAGCACGGCGTGTTGAAAGACGCCATCCTGATCGTCATCTTCAAGATTCCCGGCGCCAACGTCATCTCCACCGTGGACAACGTGATGGCCGAGATGCCGCGCCTCAAGGCCGCCATTCCGCCCACCATCCAGATCAACGTGGCCATCGACCGCACCACCACCATCCGCTCCAGCGTCCGCGACGTGGAGATTTCGCTCTGCATCAGCGTGATGCTGGTGGTGCTGGTGGTCTTCCTCTTCCTGCGCGAGGTCTGGGCCACCATCATCCCATCGATTGCCGTGCCCCTCTCGCTGGTGGGCACCTTCGGCGTCATGTACCTGCTGGGCTACACCATCGACAACCTCTCGCTGATGGCCCTCACCATCGCCACCGGCTTCGTGGTGGATGACGCCATCGTGGTCATCGAGAACATCACCCGCTACCTCGAAATGGGGGCCAAACCATTCGAGGCCGCCATGAAGGGCTCCAAGGAAATCGGCTTCACCGTCCTTTCCATGAGCACCTCGCTGATCGCCGTCTTCATTCCCATTCTGCTGATGGGCGGCATCGTGGGCAAGCTCTTCCGCGAGTTCGCTGTCACCCTCTCGGTGGCCATCGCCGTCTCCATGCTGGTCTCGCTCACCACCACCCCCATGCTCTGCGCCAGGTTTCTCAAGTCGCGCGATGAGAGCCGCCACGGACGCATCTATCGCGCCAGCGAGCGCGCCTTCCAGTGGCTGTTCCATGAGTACGCCAGCGGCCTGCGATGGGTGCTGCGCCACCAATGGCTGATCCTGGGCGTGGTCTTCGCCACGGTGATCCTCAACATTTTCCTCTTCATCGTTGTCCCCAAGGGCTTCTTCCCGCAGCAGGACACCGGACGCCTCGGCGGCCGCACCATGGCCGCCCAGGACATCAGCTTTCCCGCCATGCGCGCCAAGCAGCAGCAGCTGGCGCAAATGGTCCTCGACGACCCCGCCGTTGAAACCGTAACCGCCTTCGTCGGCGGCGGCGGACCGGGCGGCGGCAGCTCCAACATCGGCAATATGTTCGTCGGACTCAAGCCGCTCCGTGAGCGACCGGGCCGCGTCACTGCCGATAACGTGGTCAACCGCCTGCGCCGCAAACTCACCAGCGTTCCCGGCGCCATTCTCTACCTTCAGACGCAGCAGGAATTCCAGATCGGAGGACGGGGCAGCTCGGCGCAATACCAGTACACGCTCTATGACGAAAACGTGAGCGAACTGAATACATGGGTTCCGCAGATGCTCTCCCGCGCCAGGGCCATGCCGGAGCTGCGCGATGTTTCCACCGACCAGCAGAATCAGGGCCTGTCCGCCAACCTGGTCATCGACCGCGACGCCGCCTCCCGCCTGGGCATCACCCCCGCAACCATCGACCAGGTGCTCTACGATGCCTTCGGCCAGCGCGAGGTCTCCACCATGTACACCTCCCTCAACCAGTACTTCGTGGTCATGGAGGTCGATCCCAAATACCAGCTCAGCCCCGACGCGCTCAACGGCATCTTCATCAAAACCGGCACTACTGCCGGAGCCACCACCGGCGCCGTTAGAGCCGTCTCTGGGGTTGCGGCGATTCCAGTTCTGCCCTCCAGCGGCTCGATGGTCCCGCTCTCCGCCATCGCTCACTTCGAGCAGCAGCGCACCTCCCTGCAGGTCAACCATCAGAGCCAGTATCCGGCCGTCACCATCACCTTCAACCTGGCGCCCAACGTGGCTCTGGGCGATGCCGTCACCGCGCTCGAAAAGGCCCAGCGCGAGCTGAATTTGCCTTCCGGCATTCACGCGACCTTCCAGGGAACCGCGCAGGCCTTCCAGGATTCGCTCAAGAATGAACCCTATCTCATCCTTGCCGCGCTCATCGCCGTCTACATCGTCCTCGGAATCCTCTACGAAAGCCTGATCCACCCGTTGACCATTCTCTCCACCATTCCCCCGGCCGGCGTGGGCGCCATCCTGGCCCTCATGCTCACCGGAACCGAACTGAGCATCATCGCCCTTATCGGCATCATCCTGCTCATCGGCATCGTCAAAAAGAACGCCATCATGATGATCGATTTCGCACTCCAGGCCGAGCGCGAACAGGGATTGCCACCGGTCGAGGCCATCTATCAGGCCTGTCTGCTGCGCTTCCGCCCCATCATGATGACCACCATGGCCGCCCTCTTCGGCGGCCTGCCCCTGGCCATCGGCATGGGCGTCGGCTCCGAGCTGCGCAAGCCGCTGGGCATCGCCATCGTCGGCGGACTCATCGTCTCCCAGATGCTCACCCTCTTCACCACTCCGGTCGTCTACCTCTTCTTCGACCGCCTGCAATGGCGCGTCATGAGACTGCATCGCATCGGCGAGGAACTGGAAGGCTCTGCCGCTGACTGATGAGCTTCCAGCCGTCAGCCGTGATTCGCTTTTATTGCGGGGCGTTTCAATTCATAAAATTCCCGATAATAACGCACAACTACGCATAAATACCCCAAGAACTGTACGCATATTTACGCATAAGGCTCTCTGCGCTGTTTCTTCCTGCCTTTGCCCCCGACCCCTGACCCTTGTTCCGGTACAGGCCCCTTCCCACAATGCGGTCCGGATGGCACAATGGATTATCGGTTCATTTTTACAGCTTTTACGGACGGAGGAGTACTGTCGATGGCAAATGTATCTGGGGTGGAGGCAATCAAGGCGCTGGCGGCGGGTCCGCAGGTGCATGCCAACCTGTGTGCGGCCGAACTGGTTGAAATAGCGCTGGTTAGGGGCGAGGGTCACTTGGCGGCCAACGGCGCGCTGGTCTCGGAGACTGGGGCGCGGACGGGGCGCAGTCCCAAGGACAAGTTCACCGTGGACGACGCGGTGACGCACGGCTGCGTGGATTGGGGCAAGGTGAACAAGCCGTTCGCTCCGGAGAAGTTTGGAGCGCTGCTGGAGCGGGTGGTGGAGCACCTGAAGGGCCGCGAGCTGTTTGCGCAGGATTTGTATTGCGGCGCGGACGCGGCTTACCGGCTGCCGATTCGGGTGATCAGCGAGTACGCCTGGCACGCGCTGTTTGTGCGGCAGCTTTTTGTGCGGCCCGAGGCGTCAGCGCTGGCCAGCCACAAGCCAGAGTTTACCGTGGTGGCGGCGCCGACATTTGAAGCCGTTCCGGAACGGGATGGGACAGGGACAAGCGCGTTTATCCTGGTGGATTTTACACGCAAAATGATTTTGATTGGCGGGACGAAATACGCCGGGGAGATCAAGAAGTCGATCTTCGGCGTGATGAACTTCATGGTGCCGGACAAGGATGTGCTGCCCATGCACTGCTCGGCGAATGTGGGCACGGACGGGGTTACGGCGCTGTTCTTCGGGCTCTCGGGCACGGGCAAGACGACGCTTTCGGCGGACCCGGCGCGCCGGCTGATCGGCGACGACGAGCACGGATGGGGACCGACCGGCATCTTCAACTTTGAGGGCGGCTGCTACGCCAAGTGCGTGAATCTGACCGAGGAGTTCGAGCCGCAGATCTTCCGGGCGATTCGCTTTGGGAGCGTGCTGGAGAATGTGATTCTGGACGCGGAGCGGAAGCCGGATTACTTCGACATTCATTTGACGGAGAATACGCGGGCGGCCTACCCGGTGGACTTCATTGAGGGCGCGGTGATTCCGGGAGTAGGCTCTGCATCCGCGCAACGTGATGTTCCTGGCGGCCGATGCCTTTGGCGTGCTGCCGCCAATCTCGCGGCTGACGCCGGAGCAGGCCATGTACCACTTTTTGTCGGGGTACACGGCCAAGCTGGCGGGGACCGAGACGGGAGTCAAGGATCCGGCGCCGGAGTTTTCGGCCTGTTTTGGCGCGCCGTTTTTGCCGCTGGCGCCGCGGGTTTATGCGGAGATGCTGGGCAAGCGGCTCACGCAGCATAAGGCTTCGTGCTGGCTGGTCAACACCGGCTGGAGCGGCGGGAAGTTTGGCGTCGGAAAGCGCATGAGCCTGAAGATTACGCGTGCGCTGGTGAATGCGGCGCTGGACGGCCGGCTGAGCAAGGTGGAGTTTCAAACCGAGCCGGCCTTCGGGCTGAGCATCCCGGTGAGCTGCCCGGAGGTTCCGGCGGAGATTCTGAATCCGCGCAACGCGTGGGCCGACAAGGTAGCTTACGACAAGACGGCTGCGGATCTTGCGACACGCTTCGAAGAGAACTTCAAGCAGTTCGATGCTTCGGAGGCGATTCGCGCGGCAGGACCGAAGGCAAAGTAAGAGAAGGAAAGACGAGAGGGGTTTCGATCAGGCCGGTGGCCTGGTTGAAGCCCCTTTTGCGTGAGACGTATACTAGAGTTGTACGAATCAGGTAGCATCCGCGCTGCTTGTGGAGCTGCACTGGAGAATCGTCATGAGCCTTATCCAGCTACCCGCCCGGGAAGCATCTTCCGCTGTGCAGAAAGTTACGGCACAAACCCTTCTTGATAGAAAACAAGCCCACGAGCCGATCACCGCGCTTACCGCCTACGACTACCCCACTGCGCGCCTTATCGACCAGGCCGGCATTGATGTAATTCTGGTCGGCGATTCGCTGGGCATGGCCGTACTCGGCTACGAAAGCACTCTGCCCGTCACTATGGAGGAGATGCTGCACCATACGCGCGCCGTACGACGCGGAGTGCGTCGCGCCCTGCTGGTGGCGGACATGCCCTTCGGCTCTTACCACTCCTCGACGGAGCAGGCCATCACAAATGCGACGCGCTTCATCAAGGATGCGGGCGCCGAAGCGGTGAAGATTGAAGGCGGCCGCAACCGCGCCGCGTTGGTTGCCGCGCTGACCCAGGCGGAGATCGCCGTGGTCGGCCACATCGGGCTTACGCCGCAATCGGTCCATCGCATGGGCTACCGCGTGCAGGGTAAAACCGCCGCCGAGATTGACGCACTTGCCGCTGATGCGCGTGCGCTGGAGGAGGTCGGCGCTATCGCCATCGTGTTGGAGTGCGTTCCCCGCGAAGTGGGCGGCCAGATCACCGCCGCGCTCGCCATTCCCACCATCGGCATCGGCGCCGGCCCGGAGTGCGACGGGCAAATTCTCGTCTTCCACGATCTCGTCAATCTCACCGGCGCAACGCCGGTCAAGTTTGTCCGCCGCTATGCCGACGCGTCCGCGCTCTTCAGCGAAGCTATCGGGAATTATGCGAGCGATGTTCGCGGCGGCGCATTCCCCGCCGATGCCGAGTGCTATCACCTTCCGGGCGAAGCCAGCGCGGATCATTTGAATCGCGAGCCGATCCAACGCAACCAGCGATGAACTTTGCTGAAGTCAAATCAAAGAGAACGCACTGATTCATCCCATGCGAATCATCACTGCCATTGCCGAAATGCAAACAGCCGCACGCGAACTCCGGCGCAGCGGCACACTCGCCCTGGCGCCCACCATGGGCGCGTTGCACGCAGGCCATCTCTCACTGATCGACACGGCGAAGCGCGACTGCGCCCATGTGGTTGCGACCATCTTCGTTAATCCTCTGCAATTCGGCCCCAACGAAGACTTCGACCGCTACCCGCGAACGTTTGAGGCCGACTGCGCCGCGCTCACGGCTGCCGGCGCAGAGATTCTCTTCGCTCCCTCCTCCGAAGCGCTGACGCCCGCAGGCGCAACCTCCTTCATTGAAGTAGCCGGCATCAGCGACCGCCTGGACGGGGCACATCGCCCCGGCCACTTTCGCGGAGTGGCGACCATTGTTGCCAAGTTCTTTCACATCGTTGCGCCGGACCGCGCCTACTTCGGCCAGAAGGATGCCGCGCAGTTAGCCGTCCTCCGCGCCATGGTTCGCGATCTGAATTTTTCCGTGGAGATTGTAGTCTGTCCCATTGTGCGCGAAGCCGATGGGCTGGCTCTCAGCTCGCGCAACCGCTACCTGACGGCAGAGCAGCGCACGCGCGCAACCATTCTGCACCGCGCGCTCGACGCAGCCGCCGGTCTCCACGCGCAAGGCGAGCGCAACGCCCAGGCGCTGATAGCAACCATGCTGCAGATGCTGGCATCCGAACCCACAGTCGTTGTGGAATACGCCGCTGTGGTTGATCCGGACACTTTGCTGCCGCTGGCGGAGACCACGCGCGGCGCGCTGATCGCCGTCGCCGCCCGGCTGGGCGAAACGCGCCTGATCGACAACCATCTTCTAGGAGCAGATCATGCCTAGCCCGCATCCCTTCAAAGTCACGCTCGGCGTCACCGGCGGCATCGCCGCTTACAAGGCCGCCGAACTGGTTCGCGCTCTGCAGCAGCACGCGCTTGACGTTCACGTGGTCATGACGCGCGCCGCCGAGGAGTTTGTCCGCCCGCTCACCTTCGCCGCGCTCACCGGCCACAAAGTCATCACTTCGATGTGGCAAACGGATGCGTACGAGAGGCGGCTCCATCGAGCACATCTCCGAGGCCGAATCCACCGACCTGCTTCTGGTGGCTCCGGCCACCGCGCACACGCTGGCCAAATTCGCGCACGGCCTGGCCGACGATTTTCTCTCGACTCTTTATCTGGCCACCACCGCGCCGGTCATCGTTGCCCCGGCGATGAATGTGAATATGTGGAACCACGCCGCCACGCAAGCCAATCTCGCCACGCTGCGCCAGAGAGGCGTAGAAATCATCGCGCCCGGCAGCGGCTACCTGGCCTGCGGCATGACCGGCAGCGGCCGCCTCGCCGAGATCGACGAGATTGTCCACGCCGTCCTCGCCCGCATTCAGCGCCTCAATGAGAACATTCCGGACGATCTCGCCGGCGAAACGGTGTTGATCACCGCCGGCGGCACGCGCGAGCCTATCGATCCGGTGCGCTTTATCGGCAACCGCTCCAGCGGCCGCATGGGCTACGCACTGGCCGAAGCCGCCAGGTCGCGCGGCGCAAAGGTCATCCTCATCAGCGCGCCCACCGCGCTCGCCGCCCCCGCCGGCTGCGAACGCATCGACGTGACCACCGCGAGCCAGATGCACGCCGCCGTCCTGGCCCATCTCCCGCAAGCCACCATGGTTATTAAAGCCGCCGCCGTCTCCGACTTCCGCCCCGCTGCCGCCGCCGCGCAGAAGCTGAAGCGCACCGGCCCGCTCACGCTCTCGCTTGAGCCCACGGAAGACATTGCGCAGAGCGTCGCAGCCCACCGCAACCCCGGCACATTGCTCATCGTCTTTGCCGCCGAGACCGCCATCGACACACAAGAGCTCATCCGCAACGCTCGCGAAAAGCTGGAGCGCAAAGGCGCGGACGCCATCGTCGCCAACGATGTCTCCCAACCCGGCCTGGGCTTCGACTCGGAACAGAACGCCGCTACCTTCATCACCGCGGCACGCGAAGTCGCCTTCCCGGCGCAATCAAAGTCCAGCCTCGCGCATCGCATTCTGGATGAGGTCACGCAGCTACGCGCAGCCACGGCTCTTTGATCTTCCGAAGTTCTCAGGAGCGAGAGACGGTCAAGGCAGCGGGAAGCGGTCGCGGAGGAAGGCCAGCGCTTCGGCGGGCGTCGCGATGGTGCCTTCCAGTTGCGCGTCCTCGACGGCGCGGAGCATCTCCTTGAAGGCGGCGCCGGGTTGGTAGCCGGCGGCGATCAGTTCGCGGCCGGTGAGGAGCGGCGCGGGGCGGACGGCTTCTTCGGGCATGGATTCATAGCGCTCGCGGACAAAGTTCCAGTGGTCGAGGTTGCCGCTGCCGGCCAGGCAATCCATGCGGTGCAGCTCGAGGTGCTGGGGAAAGTTTTCCAGGCGGAAGAAGCGCTTGAGGGTGGAGGCCTTCATGTGCTGGGCGTCGGCAAAGCGCATGTGGTTCTCGACGAGGGAGAGCGTCTGGCGGGTTTCGTCGTTGGAGAAGCGGAAGCGGCGGCAGATGTCCGCGGCGATGGCGACGCCGACCTCCACGTGGCCGTTGAAACGGATGCGGTCGGCGCGCGCGAAGGTGGGCGGCTTGCCCACATCGTGGAGCAGCGCGCCCCAGGCGAGGGGGAGCGGGCAGGCCGGGCGGGAGTTGCGCGAGCAGCAGCAGCGTGTGCGTCCAGACGTCGCCCTCGGGATGAAACTGCGGCGGCTGCTCGACGCCCTTCATGCGCGCGACCTCGGGGAGGACTTCGGCGAGGAGGCCGGTTTCGTCCAACAGTTCGAAGGCCCGGCGGGCATGGCCCTCGGTGAGCATTTTGGTCAGCTCGTCGCGGACGCGCTCGCGGCTGACGGCGTGGATTTTCGGGGCGAGGCGGCGCATGGCGGCGGCTGTGGCGGGTTCGATCTGGAAGCCGAAGCGGGCGGCGAAGCGCACGGCGCGCAACATGCGCAGATGGTCCTCTTCAAAGCGCTGCTCGGGCTGGCCGATGGCGCGGATGATGCCGGCGTCGAGGTCGGCGAGGCCGCCGACATAATCGATGACGGCGGAGCGGAGTCCTTCGGGAAGCGCGCAGGATTTTCCGTGGGAGGCCAGGGATCTGCCTCGGAAGGGATTGCCGGCCTAGCCCTGCGGCAGCCGGATCAGCAGCAGGCCGTTGATGGTGAAATCGCGGCGGCGGACATCTTCTTCGGCGCTGGTGGTGTAGCGGACGGCGTCGGGATGGCGGCCATCGGAGTAGGCGCCATCGGAGCGGAAGGTGGCGACCTCGGTGACCACCTGCGGTGCGGCGGAGCTCGTTCCTGCGATGCAGCCGCATCGCACCGGAGGCGACCAGCACCACGCCGAAGTGCGCGCCGACGGCAAAGGTGCGCGGGAAGAGGTTGAGGACGATGTCGGGCGTGGCGCTGGTGGCCACGTCGTAGTCCGGGGCTCGCGGCCGAGGAGCAGGTCGCGGACGCAGCCGCCGGCGAGATAGGCCTCGTGGCCGCGGCGCGCAGGGCGGCGATGATCCGGAGGGCCGCATCGAATTGGGGCGTGGCGGGGAGCATGGCTGCTGCATCCATTGTCGCTCGCTTACCACGATAGCAACTAAAGTAGATGAGCGGACGCGGCCTCATCCTGGGCATTGAAACCTCGTGCGACGAGACGGCGGCGGCTGTCGTGGAGCGGGGGGCGCGGACGCTTTCGTCGGTGGTGGCGTCGCAGATCAAGACGCACGCGCGCTACGGCGGGGTGGTGCCGGAGCTGGCCAGCCGGGAGCATCTGCGGGCCATTGTGCCGGTGGTGCGGGCGGCGCTGGCGGAGGCGGGGGTTGCGCTGGCGGATCTGGACGCGATTGCGGTGACCGCCGGGCCGGGATTGGCCGGGGCGCTGCTGGTGGGGATTACGTACGCCAAGGCGCTGGCCTTCGCGCAGGGGCTGCCGCTGATTGCCGTCAACCATTTGGAAGGGCACATTCATGCGGTGCTGCTGCAGCAGTTGCACGGAGTCGCTTGCCGGCACGGGCGGAGTTCTTCTTGACGAGGAGCCGGCGCTGGCGCTGGTGGTTTCCGGCGGGCACACGCACCTTTATCTGGCGCGGCAGGCGCAGGGCGCGTGGAGTTACCGGCTGGTGGGGCGGACGGTGGACGACGCGGCCGGCGAAGCCTTCGACAAGGTGGCCAAGCTGCTGGGCTTCGGCTATCCCGGAGGGCCGTGGATCGATGCGCTGGCTCGTTCGGCAACCCGAAGGCTGTGCCGTTTGCGTTTGCGCAGATCAAGACGAAAGTGCATCTGGCCGGCAAGCCGCCGCGGACCAAGGCGGCCAAGACCGCGCCGATCGCCGAGCTCGACCCGCGATTCATGTTTTCGTTTTCGGGGATCAAGACGGCGGTGCTGCGGTACGTGGAGCTGCATGGGCTGCGGGGCGAGGCGCGGGCGCGGGCGGCGCGGCTGTTTGCGCCGGGAGCCGAGGCGCGCCCGCCGCAGAGCAAGGAAGAAGCGCTCGCGCTGTGTCCGCAGCAGGTGCTGGACCTGGTCGCCAGCTTCCAGTGCGCGGTGGTGGGCGACCTGATGAAGAAGAGTTTTGCGGCGGCCGAATCGCTGGGGGCGCGGCGGATTCTGGTGACCGGCGGAGTGGCCGCCAACCGCGAACTGCGCGCGCGCTTCAGCGCCGAGGGCGCGCGGCGAGGAGTGCGCGTGGATTTTCCGACGCTGGCGATGTCGACGGACAACGCGGCGATGATTGCCGCGGCGGCCTGGCCGCGGTTTTAGGCTGGCGAGTTTGCCGATAGCTACGCTGTCTGCGATCCGTCGCTGGCGCTGGGAGGACTAGCCGTACAGGCGAACGGCGTTGATGCGCCATGAGTGTATGATTTCGCAAAGCTTCAGTGAAATATGCAGCACCCGCCAAAGTAACTGGCGGTATATTGCATGGCAGCTATAAAAACATAATCGAAGTTCCAGCCCGAACAATAGATTGAAGTGGAGGTCATCTATGGCATCGCATAATGTGACACTCACGCAACCCATTCAGCTATATTCCTACGCTCTATCAGTATTGCTCTTCCTATAGGCAAAGTCACAGAGATCAAAAAACAACACATGCGCCGAAATCGAAGTCCTGCAACGGGGATAGAGCGGTGTAGTTGCTTAGACAGGGGATCATCTGATTGCGCCCTGATGCACTACCATGGTTGCCATGCACATTCTTTCCGCGGCGGAGATGCAGACCTGCGACCGGGTGACCAGCGAGCGGTACGGGGTGCCGTCGATTGAGCTGATGCGGGCGGCCTCGGGGGCGGTGGCGGCCTTTGCGCGGGCAGAGTTTCCGCGCGCGCGGCGGGTGACGGTACTCTGCGGGCGCGGCAACAACGGCGGCGACGGCATGATGGCGGCGCGGCTGCTGGCGGACGGCCGGGCTGGAGGTGACCACGCTGCTGCTGGGCGCGCCTGATGAGCTCAAGGGCGACGCGGCCACGGCATGGCGTGAGTTGACGAGTCCGGCGCATGGGCGTCATCCATATCATCGACGACAGCCGAAGAGCTGGCCAAGCACAACAGCGCGCTGGAAGCCGATCTGATTGTCGATGCCGTGGTGGGCACCGGATTCAAGCCGCCGCTGAAGGGGCTGGCGCTGGCGGCGCTGGAATGGGTGAAGGGCAGTCACGCGCCGATTCTGGCTGTCGATCTTCCTTCCGGCTGGCCGGCGGACGAGACCTGCCGCCACTGTTGCCGGGCCGGTTTTTCCCGCCGATGCGGTCATTACTTTTACCGCGCCCAAGCCGGCGCATGTCTTTGGGCAATTGACGCGGCACTGGTCGCAGCCCATCGTGGTGGCGCCCATTGGCTCGCCGGAAGAGGCGATGATCTCCGCGCTGAATTTGGCGTGGGCCGGCTCGGCGCTGGCGCTTGCGCAGACGCCGCGCGCGGCTGCGGCCAACAAGGGCAACTTCGGGCACGTGCTGGTGGTGGGCGGGACGCTGGGAACGGCGGGCGGCAAATCCGGCGCGCCGGCGCTGGCGGCTCTGGGCGCGTTGCGGGCCGGAGCGGGGCTGGTGACGGCGGCTGTTCCCGCTCCGGCGCTGCGCGCTGGTGGCGGCCATTGCGCCGGAGCTGATGACCTGGCCGCTGGCGGCAACTCCCGCGGGCTGTATTGCGAGCGGAGAATCTTGCGCCGGAATCGCTGGCCGCGCTCATGGCTGGAAAGACCGTGCTGGCGATCGGTCCCGGCATGGGGCAGAGTCCGGAGACGGTGAAATTCGTTACCGGCTTGCTTTCGGCGACAAAGATTCCGGCGGTGATCGACGCCGATGCGCTGAACATTCTGGCGGCGGAGCCGGTGCTGCTGACCAAACTGGCGAAGGGCCGCACGCTGGTGCTGACGCCGCATCCCGGCGAGATGGCGCGGCTGGCGGGCATCCCGGTGGCCGAGGTGCAGGCCAACCGGCTGGATGTGGCGCGCGAGTTTCGCCCAGCGCAGCGGCGTTACGCTGGTGCTCAAGGGCGCGCGCACGCTCATTGCCCATCCCGATGGCCGCGTGGCCGTGAATACCACGCGGCAATCCCGGCATGGCCAAGGGCGGCAGCGGCGACCTGCTGACCGGGCTGATTGCGGGGTTGCTGGCGCAGTACCCGGAGGAGCCGGCGCGGGCGGTGGAGGCGGCGGTTTATTTGCACGGATTGGCCGCAGATTTGGCCGTTCGCTGTGACGACGAACACACATTGCTGGCCACGGACAGTCTTTCTCATCTTGCACAGGCTTTTCGCTTTCATTCACGCGGGCCGAACGGGTATCTTTGGTTGCAGGGGCTGCCGGTTGAGATTTGCAGCCGCGCCCCTCATGAGGTCAGAGGATGACCAACGCCGCACCGCCCGCACAGCCCGGACGCACGAGTTCACCAGCGCGAGCGGCGCGGAGACTATTGAAGTGGGGCGCAAGCTGGCGGGGCTGCTCGCGCCGCCGCAACTGCTGATTCTGCGCGGCGACCTGGGCACCGGCAAAACCACGCTGGTGAAGGGCATTGCGCAGGCTCTGGATGCCGCCGAGGCGGACGAGGTGACCAGCCCGACCTTCACGCTGATTCACGAGTACGACGGCGCGCGCGAAGGCCAGCCGGTGAAGCTCTTTCACCTGGACGTCTATCGCCTGGAAGGCGAGCGGCAACTGGAAACTCTGGGGCTGGACGAGCTGCTCACGCCGAACGCGCTGGTGCTGGTGGAGTGGGGCGAGAAGTTCAAGAGCATCCGCAAGAAAGCTACCGGCGAGATCGTGATTGCATCGACAGGCGGGGACGCGCGCAAGATTACGGTGACGCTGAAGGAGTAGCGGAGTGGATATTTGACACTCGCTCAGTGTGGCTTTCCGGGCAGGACAAAATGTTCGGCGCAGCGCGGCTCGTAGGAGTCGCCGGGGACTTTGATGGGGCTGTCGTAGGGAGCGGGCTGGCCTTCGATCAGCCGCTGCGAGTAGAAGGCGCGGTTGCCGCAGGCGCAGTAGGCGATGCACTCGGTGATGTTGCCGCCATAGGCGTTCACAAACCACGACAGGTTGAGCATCTCGCCGAAGGGCAGGGCGCGGAAGTCCAGGTCGAGGCCGGCGACCAGAACGTCGTGGTTGGCGTCGAGCAGATAGCGCGCGAAAGCGAAGAGATCGGAGACGAATTGTCCCTCGTCGATGGCGATGCACTCCACCCGCTTGCCGATGCTCTTTTCCGTGGCGGCGATGACCTGAAGAACCTCCCAGGGATTGGCGGAGTTGAATTCGACGGCGTTCATCTTGCCGTGGCCGACGGGGATTGCGGCTCTCCACCACGCCCGGCCCGCCCTTGGTGTCGTCGCTGGGCTTGAGGACCATGACATATTGGCCGGCGTACTGGCGGCGCATGTCGGCGCGCCGCAGCAGTTCGGCGGTCTTGTTGCTTCTCATCGGCCCCAGCATCAGTTCCAGTCTTCCTTGCATGAGACAACCTCAGAACGAAGTTAATTCAACCAACCAACCAAAGGCAATTGGCCCCATCGCGGGTGGTCAAAAGCCCATGATGTTATAGCCGCAATCGACGTACATCACTTCGCCGGTGATGGCGCTGGAAAGGTCGCTGGCCAGAAAGAGGGCCGCGCCGCCAACCTCAAGCTGGTCCACATTGCGGCGCAACGGAGCGCGGTCTGCGTGGGACTTGAGCATCTCGCCGAGAGCGCCGACGCCGCGGGCGGCGAGAGTTTTAATGGGGCCGGCGGAGATGGCGTTGACGCGAATGTTATTGGGGCCGAGGTTCCAGGCGAGGTAGCGGACGGTGGATTCCAGAGCGGCCTTGGCCACGGCCATCACGTTGTAGTTGGGGACCACTTTTTCCGCGGCATAGTAACTCAGGGTCATGATGCTGCCGCCCTCGGTCATCAGCGGCGCGGCGGCGCGCGAGACGGCGATCAGCGAGTAGACGCTGACATCGTGAGCGATGCGGAAGCCCTCGCGGCTGGTGGCGATGAACTCCCCGCGCAGCTCCTCGACCGGAGCGTAGGCCACGGCGTGGACCAGAATCTCGAGCTTGCCGTACTTCTCTTTGATGGCTGCAAAGAGGGCTTCGATCTCCTGGTCGTTGGAAACGTCACACTGGAAGCCGGTTGCGCCGGGCAGCTCGGCGATGAGCTCCTCGGCCTCGAGCTTCATGCGCTCATTTTGATAGCAGATGGCCAGGGTGGCTCCGGCCTCGTGCAGTTTTCTGGGCGATGCCCCAGGCGATGGAACGCTTGTTGGCCAGCCCGAAGACGACAGCCGTCTTACCTGACAGATCGATCATGCTTGCTAACGTCCTCCAGGGTCCGGGCATTGGGGATACCGGACACCTACCGTCTAAATAGAATATCAGCCGCCCAGGTCCACGAGTTCGACTTTGCCGGTGGGCTGGCCTAAAAAGCGGGAGCCGAGGCGCTCGAATTTTTCGACAGAATCGGTGGCGAAGCAGCGAACCTGGTCCTGCGTCAGCTTCGCAGACGGCGAACGTTTCTGAGCATCTTGCTGGCCGACGAGTTTCAAGGCAGCCTCGGCGGTGGCATCGGCGGAGTCGATGACGCGCATGTCTGGGGGGTACAGCGCGTTCCAGCAGCGGGCGCAGCAGCGGGTAGTGCGTGCAACCGAGGAGCAGAACGTCGGGGTTCATGCCCTGGGCGGCGGCTTCGGCAGTGAGTTCGGCCAGATAGATGCGGATGACCTCGGCGGTGACTTGCCACCTGCGGTGCGGCAGACACGGCTTGCGCCGCATAGGATTCAGTGAGATCCCCAATGCCGGCAAAGGGCCCGTCCAGCCTTCTTCGACCAGCGGGACGAGCAGGGGGCAGGCTTTTTCCAGAGCGCGCAATCCGCGAGCGCGGCAGGCGGCGGCGTAGGCATGGCTCTGCACGGTGGCGTCGGTGGCGATGACCAGCACGTCGCCGGTGCGGGAAGCGGCGCGGGCAGCCTCGGCGCCGGGCTCAATCACGCCCAGCACGGGAACCTGCACCGCGTCCTGAATGGCGTCCAGAGCCAATGCGCTGGCGGTGTTGCAGGCGATCACCAGGAACTCCGCGCCCTGCTGGCTGACCAGAAATTGCGCGCACTGGGCGGCGTAACGGGCGATGGTGCGGCGGGACTTGGAGCCATAGGGCAGCCGCGCCGTGTCGCCGAAGAAGGCAAAGCGCGCGCGGGGAATCTGGGCCATGAGCGCGCGCAGCACTGTGAGGCCGCCAAATCCGGAATCGAAGACGCCGATGGTGGGGGTCATGGTTTAATCGCATCCTTTGTGCGGCGCCCGGCATCCAGAGCTACCAGGCACAACTCTCTGAAGACACTCGCAGCATAGAGGTTGCGCGTGCCTGCACCGGCTAGAATTCTCTCAATATTACTTTCCACGAGGCGGTAGGCCACCATCATATTTTGAACTGATGGAGCTCCGTCGCGCACAAATGCATTACGAAGTTCGCTCAGAATGCCCTCCACAGTGCCGGAGTGGATATAGGGGTCGGTGCCATCCAGATCACTCATCGACTTTTGCAGACGACGTGGAGTTGACTCCCATAAGAACCAGGTGTGGCGCTTAGGGTGCAATTTGGCCCATGTGATTGTCAGGCCAAGTTCCAGCGGCATATTAAATCTAGGCGTGGCTGGCGGGGTCGCGCTCAATTCAATGCGTGAAAGATCGTGGATGGAGTAACGGCAGCTTTGAATCAGCGCCAGAACCCTGTCGAGCCTGCGCTCTCCACCTGGAATCCCCGATGTGATACGGGGATCAAACCCAAGTTGAGAGAGTCCTACAATGTACGCAAGATAGAGCCTCTGAAACTCTTCATCGTAAGGAATATTCAGGAAGACAGCATAGTGATTAACGAGTGGCGGAGGCACTTTCCAGCTTCTCTCCCCGCTGAGCCGAGACAATCGGGCGTTTTACCCGGTTAACGGCCAAACGCACCCAAGCCTCATCCATGATTGCCAACAATTCCTTCTGCCGGGCCTTGGGGATGCGCAGGCGCTTGATGCGGGATTCCAGCGGCTCGATGGGTGTCGTGATGTGTGCAACAGGGCGCGGCATGGCTGTCATCTCATCATACCGCGATTAGCAGCGGAAATGAAGCCCGAACACCAGGACTGCTCATGGATGAACTTCCTCAGCTGTCAGAAGATCGGCGGTCAGATAGGTGCGGGTCAGGTCGGCGTGGCCGGCGAGGGTGGCGCGCTGCTGGCCGTCCACCAGAAAGCGCACCTGGGTGACGCGGGGCAGGTTGGCGCGCAGCGTGCCGCAGATGGAGAGCACGGTGAGCATTTCCGTCTCGATGCCGGAAGGGTGGCTGGCGGCAAAGCTGCCGGTCAGGTTGACGACCGCCAGCAGCGGGCCGGTTTGCTGCGCGTCCTGCGATGGCGCGCCGGGAGTTTTGGCGCGGGATTCGCGGGGCAAGATGACTACGATTCTGGAATCTGCGAATTTTGGTTTGGCGGCGGCGGGAGCGGCGCCTGCAATCTCCGGAGCGGGCAGCAGAAAGACCTGGAGCCACGGAGCTTGCGCCGCCGGGGACGGGGTGGGCAGCATCGGGAGCGGCATAGAGGTCCAGCAGCTTGCCCAGCACGGCGCGGGCGCGGGCGCCGGGGTCGGCGGGCAGCGGCAGGGAGTGAAGCTGGGTGAGGATGGAGCCGTCGCTGTCGTTGGCCACCAGCAGGGCTGCCTGTTCGGCGGGGGCCACGGCGGGAGCGCTGGTGGGCGCGGAGTCCTGGCCGGCGAGCAGCCGCTGGTGGGCGCGCTCGCGCAGATGCCACAGCGTCGCGCCCATGGCCAGCGAGGCCACCAGCAGAAGGGCGAAGAGAATGTCTGGTAGCGGGGAATCACGGCTGACGGGCCTCCGTTCTCCACTCGAGAAGCGCGGCGGCCAGCGCGGCGGCCACGCGCGCCTGGTAGTCCTTGTTGTCCAGCCCGGCGATTGTCTCATGGCCGGCGTTCTGCTCCGGCGCAATCTCGACGGCCACCGCCGGGCAGGTCATGCTGTCCATGGCAGGCACCGAGGTGCGGCTCAGGGTCACGCTCATGCCGGCATTGAGCAGCGCGGAGTTGAGCACTCCGGCCAGCTTGAGGCTGCGCGTCACCCAGGCGGCCTGCGCCGTCTTCCAGGCGGGAAAGCGCGCGGGAGCGGCGGGGGCGAGCGAAGAGGCAAAGAGGTAAACGCCGGAGCCGCTCTCGGTGGCGTGCAGGCTGAGGCAGGCCTGGGCTGCGGCGTGGTTGGCGATCTCCGCTCGCTTGTCCGGCTCGACCGTCACATCGGAGTCGCGGGTGGTGACCACCTGAATGCCGCGCGCAGCCAGCAGCGAACGCAGCCGCACGCTCAGGGCGAGGGTGAAGGATCTTTTCGAGCTGGCCGTTGGCGAGGCGTCCGCCGGTGTCGTCGCCGCCGTGGGCCGCGTCGAGCACCACGACAAAGCGGGCTTGCGGAGCGGGCGGAGCGGGCTGCGCGTCAGCCGGAACGCCGGCCAGCCGGGCCACCACGAGAGCCGTGAATGCGAATTTAATCCAGCGCATAAATCGTCAAACCGCTGAGCAGCTTGGGAAAGAAGTCGGTGGATTTTTGCGGCATCACGTCGCCGGCAAAGGCCACCTCCCGGAGCTGCTCCATGGAAACGGGGTTGGTGAGGAAGGCGACGTCGGCCTCGCCGCGGCGCACCTGCTCGACGGCCTCGGCGGCGTCGCGCAGATAGCGAATGTTGGTTTGCTCGCGAACCTTTTCGGCGTCCAGGCCCAGCAGCCGGTCGAGCACGATGGAGTGCAGGCAGCTCAAATCGAGTTGGCGCTGGCGCTCCGGCAGGCTGGCGAGCGCGGCGGCCACCGGCTCCGGCTTGGCGCGCAGCAGCAAGGCTCCGGAGCGGGTGACGGCGACAAAGGCTGTGCCTTGCTGGGCTGCTCAGAGTGTCGATATAAGTCCGATGCGTCTGCTCCATGCAATGGTTCGATCTGTGAAAAACTCTTCGGCGGCGCGCGTAAAGGCGGCCGGGTCGAAGTTCGTGCAGGCTGTGAACCACGCGATGGGTGGGCAGAATCACCAGCCCGTCGGAGTCCATGTTGACGAAGGTCATGATCATCGCGGCCTCAGGGAAAGCGGGCTGCGGCAGGGCGCCGGCGCTCGACTCTGGTTTGGCGGCCGCGTGTTCTTTGGCATAGTTCAGCGCGGTCTCGTAGCGGTGGTGGCCGTCGGCGATGATCAGCTTCTTGTCGGCCATGGCCGCGGTCACTGTGCGGATGGCCGCCGGATCGCTGATCTTCCATAGCCGGTGCAGCACACCGTACTCGTCGGTGACCTCGGCCTCGGCCGGGCCGGCGCCGTCATAGAGAATCTTCTCGATGCCGCCGGCCGGGTCGGAGTAGAGCATGAAGATTTGCTCGAAGTGCGCGTGCGTGGCCTTGAGCAGATTGAGCCGGTCGCTCTTGGGCTTGCTGAGCGTCTGCTCGTGGCGGAAGACGACCTGCTCGGCGTAGTCGTGGAGCTTGCCGAGGGCGATGAAGCCGCGCCGGACTTTGACGATTTCAGTGCCGGGAACCTTGAATTGCTGCGCGTAGGCGAAGATGCAGGGGTCATCTCTCCTGCGCCAGCACGCCCTGCTCGCGCCAGGCGCGGAAGTCGCGCGCCGCGCGGGTATAAACGCTCTCGCCGCGCTCGGCATCGCCCTGCTCCGGCAGGCCCAGGATGATGCGGACCAAATTGAACGGGCTGCGCTGGTAGTAGGCCTGCTGCATGGCCGGAGAGATTTTGTCGTAGGGCTGGGTGACCACGTCCTCCAGACGGACGGCGGAGGGCGAGTAGCGCCAGGCGCGAAAGGGATAAATCTGGGCCATGCGAAAGGTCTTGCTCCCTAAAGTAACGGTTAATTTTTGCGCTCGAAAGCCCCATTCTGCACGTTTTGAGGCCGTTTTGCGCTGGCTTGATTGTATCTCAGCGGTCTTTGCGCCCCGGCGCTGACCTGGTCCAGCGGCTGACGCGGCGGCAAGTGGCGTAAAGTGAAGGAGAAGGCCAATCCTCCATTGGGATGGCCCGCGCTGATTGTCCATGCCCTCACCGGTTCCTATGCGTATTTGTAATCTCTCGCTGCTTTTTGCCCTGACGGCCCTGTCATTGCCGGCGCAACCCTCGCCTGCGCAGACCGCACAGCAATCGTCCGCGCCAACAACCGCAGCCAGGACTCCGGCGCAAGCCCCATCGCTTACCGTGGATCGCGACCCGGTGCGCTCGCCGGATGGCGAGCCGTCAGCGCTCCCGGCTCTGCGCAAAGAGGGCGATGGCTACGTTCTGCACACCGACGTGGAAGAGGTGGCGCTCAACTGCACGGTGCTGGACGGCAACCGCATGGTCCCGGACCTGAAGAAGGAAAACTTCCAGGTCTTCGAGGACGGCGTCCAGCAGAAGATCATCAGCTTCCAGCACACCGACCTTCCGGTCTCCATTGCGCTGGTGGTGGACAACTCCGGCTCCATGGGCCGCAAGCGCCCCTCGGTGAACAAGAGCACCCTCGACCTGATTGAGGCCTCCAACCCGCAGGACGAGGCCTTCGTGGTGAACTTTTGCGACGAGGCCTTCATCGACCAGGATTTCACCTCGGATGTGAACAAGCTGCGCGAGGGGCTGAGCCACATCGAGGCCCGCGGCGGCACCGCGCTCTACGACGCCGTGGCGGCCTCGGCCGACAAGCTGGCGACCGACGCCAAGCACCCCAAGCAGGTGATTATCCTCATCACCGACGGCGACGACAACGCCTCGACCCTCAACCTGGAGCAGACCATCCGCCGCGTCCAGCAGCTCTCCGGCCCGGTTATCTACTCCATTGGATTGCTATTTGGCGACGAAGATATGAGCCACGACGAGGTGAAGGACGCGCGAAAGGCCCTGGAGATGCTCTCCGACCGAGACCGGCGGCATGGCCTTCTTTCCCAAAAATATCGAGCAGATCGACCAGATTGCCGCCGAGGTGGCGCGGGATATCCGCAACCAGTACACGCTGGGCTACCACTCCACCAAGCCAACCACCGAGCCGGGCTTCCGCCGCGTCGAGGTCAGGGCCGAGGGCAAAGGCCAGGGCAAGCTGATTGTGCGCACGCGTACCGGGTACTTTCCGGTGGCGCGGGTGGTCGAAGCAGACTGACGCCGCCGCGATAAGCTAGAAGTAAGGAGCAAATCGCTAACATGACACTGTCCAACTACAAATACTCGACCCTTGCCGTTCATGCCGGGCAGCATCCCGACCCGCAGACGGGCGCCGTGAATGTGCCTGTTTACCTTTCCTCGACCTTTGAGCTGACCGGCATCGGCACGGACCGGGGCTGGGACTACTCGCGCGCCGGCAACCCCACGCGCGACCGGCTGGAGGAGGCGCTGGCGGCTCTCGAAGGCGGACACGAGCGGCCATGCCTTCACCACCGGCATGGCGGCCATCTCGGCGCTGGTGGCCATGCTGCGCGCGGGCGACCACCTGATCTGCTCCAAAGATGTGTATGCCGGCACGGCGCGGCTCTTCAACCAGATCGTGTCCGGCTACGGCATCGAGATCGAGTACGTGGACACCAGCAATCTTGCGGCGGTGGAGGCGGCGATCCGGCCCACGACCAAGCTGGTTCACATTGAGACGCCCAGCAATCCGCTGATGGTGCTGACGGATATTGCCGGCGGTCAGCGAGATCGCCCATGCGCGCGGCATCGAGGTCAGCGTGGACAATACGTTTCTGTCGCCGGTGCTGCAAAGTCCGCTGGCGCTGGGCGCGGACATCGTGATGCACTCGACGACCAAGTACCTGAACGGCCACTCGGATGGGCTGGGCGGCGCGCTGATCGGCTCGAAGCCGGAGCACAAGGAGCGTTTTCAGTTTGTGCAGAAGGCCGCGGGCGGAGTGATGTCGCCCTTCGAGTGCTTCCTGGTTCTGCGCGGCATCAAGACGCTGCCCGTTCGCATCCGGCAGCACGAGGAGAATGGCCGCGCGGTGGCGGAGTATCTTTCCACGCATCCCAAGGTGAGCAAGCTGGCTTATCCGGGATTGAAGAACCCATCCGCAGCACGCGCTGGCGGTGAAGCAGCAGAAGGGCTTCGGCTCGATGATGAGCTTCGAGGTCGAGTCGCGCGAGGCTGCGGGACGCTTCCTGGGCGCGATCAAGCTCTTTCTCCACGCCGAGTCGCTGGGCGGGGTCGAGTCGCTGGCCTCGCACTCGGCCACCACCACTCACGGCTCGGTGAGCGAGGAAGAGCGCGCGTCGATGGGCATCACGCAGGGACGCATTCGCCTCTCGGTAGGCATCGAGGACAAGGACGACCTGATCGCCGACCTGGAGCAGGCGCTCAAGGCGGTGTAAGGCTCCGCCCATTCGTGTCCGGTCCGGAGTATTCTGGTTTGTGATCCAAGAACGTTGGATCAGAGTCACATTCAGCAAATGACTTAGATTTTCGATTGGAAAGGGGAAGATAGATGAAGCCGGCTCTTCTGGTGATTGATGTGCAAAACGCGTTTCTGCCTTACATGGCTGAGGAGCACAGGAAGATTGCGCCGTTCATTATCAACATGGCTATTGATCTCTTCCGCGAGCGCAGCCTTCCTGTATTCAGCATTTACCATACGGACCCATTACGCGGCCCATCGCCCGATTCCGAGGGGTTTGCCTACGATTCACGCGGTGAAGATAACGGCCAATGACACCCAGCATCATCAAAAACTTCCCCAATTCATTCAAGAACACAAAGCTCGAAGGGTTTTTACGCTACGCGGGGTGCGATTCGGTATTTTTGTGCGGATTGAGTTCCACGGGATGCGTACTTGCCACCTATTTCGGCGCCAAGGATCTGGGTTTCAAGACCATGCTGATTAAAGATGCCCTGCTCGGTCCTCGAGTCGTCTCACACCGATTGCATCGAGGATTTTTGCGACTCCGTGAATGTCAATGTTCTTCAATCAATCCTGGAGGGTTTGAATAAAACAGCGTAACATAAACCAAACTATGACCTCCAAACTTCTGCTGGCCATTGATACCTGCGGACCTACCGGCTCGATAGCGCTGGGGCAGGTGGTCGAGTGATGAACTCCACATCCTGGGCGAGACGTCTCTGGGCGGGCAGCGTCCCTCGGAGACTTTGGTGGGGTCCGCCTGCGAGATGCTGCGCATGGCCGGGGTGCAACTGCCGCAGCTGGGCGCCATCGTCGCCGTGAACGGCCCCGGCGGCTTTACCGGGGTGCGCGTGGGGCTGGCCGCCGTGAAGGGGCTGGCCGAATCGGCGCGGATTCCGGTGGTCGCGGTTTCGCGGCTGGAGGTGCTGGCGGCGAAGGCTGGAGTCGCTTCGGCGGCTCTGGATGCGCATCGCGACGAGGTGTATTTGCGCGTTGGCGAGCCGGATGGGCAGGCAAGGGAATTGCTGGCTGGAGCTGCGGAGCTGGCTGCCATCGACCCAGTCGCCGCAGCGGATTGCCGTTTGCGACGAGGTAGCCGCTGAACTGCTGCAGGCAGCCTGGCCGGATGCGGAGCTGGTTCGCGTGAGCGCGCCCACCGCAGCTGATGCGCTGCGGCTTTGCGCGCCGCGCGCGGCAGCCGGGGAGTTTGTCGATCTGGCGCTGCTGGACGGCAACTACCTGCGCCGCAGGATGCGGAGATCTTTGGCGATCCGGATACGCCGAGGGCCGCAACGGCCATGAGCCCTTCTGTTGACCGCTGTGAGGATTCGACGCATGAGCCCGGAGGACCTGGACCGGGTGATGGAGATCGCCGCAGAGCCTGAAGGATGCGCCCCGCTGGCCGCGCGCGACCTATCTTGGCTGCTCTGGACCCGAATGCCACGCCGCGGCGGATTGCGCTGGTGGTCGAAGTAAGTGGCAAGGTGGTGGGCTTGGCGGTGGCCAGCCTGATTCCGCCTCAGGCCGAGCTGGAGACCATCGCGGTCGATACACATTTCCAACGCTGCGGCCTGGCGCGGAGGCTCTTTGCGGAGCTGGCCGCCGAGCTTGCGACTGGCCGGGGTCACCGAGGTTATTCTGGAGGTGCGCGCCTCCAACCAGCCGGCGCTGGGGCTTTACCGGCGGCTGGGCTTTGTGGAAACCGGACGCCGGCCGGGCTATTACATGGATCCGCCGGAGCCGGCGGAAGATGCGGTTCTGATGCGCCTGGGGCTGGAGGGCTCGTGATCACCCATCTTCAGGCAAAGAACGCCTGTAGATAGGGGCGCATATGCCGCAGGTGTGACGGCCGAAGACAGAGCGTGATTGCGGTCACGCAAGGGGGCTTTCCGGGGCGAATTCCACAGTCGAGGTTACTTCCGGTCCTTTTTCGACTTGCGATTTGCGCTCCGGGGGCGATATATGTAAGTGATCCTTAATAATCGGAGGTGCTTGATGGATGAAGTACAGGATTCCACGCTGAGCGCAGAAATTGAACGCCTGCATGCAGAACATCGTCGCTACGCTCAGCGGTTGGAAGAGTTGGTCCAGAAACCCTATCTCTCCACGGAGGAGCAGATCGAGGAAGTCAAGCTGAAGAAGCTGAAGCTGCACGCCAAGGATCTGATCTTTGCCCTGGAGCGCAGGCAGCCGGTGGTCGCTTAGGTTTTTGAAGTCAACAGGGGATTGCAGGCGAATTGCCCGAGCGCCCGCCCCGCTCGGCCTCTGGTGGGCTTGTGTGCCCCGGAATATACTTACAGCCCGCCTGTTTCAATCAGCCATCGAGCAAAATCACCGTATAATCGTCTAGGACAATGGTTCGTGACGGTTACATCTACGGTTTGAGCCTGCTGGCAGTGGCGGCTGTGCTGGTGTGGGCTACGGGCAACTGGGCGTGGAGCATTGCGCCGGTGCTTCTGGCGGCGTTTTTTCTCTGGTTCTTCCGCGATCCCGAGCGGACGATTCCCACCGGCCCCGGCCTGATTGTCTCTCCCGGAGACGGGCTGGTGACCGAAACGGCCTCCATCAACACCCCTGAAGGTCCGCGGCAGCGGATCAGCATCTTCCTCAGCGTCTTTGATGTGCATGTGAACCGCTCGCCCATCGGCGGCGTTCTCACCTCCGTGCGCTATCAGAAGGGCCAGTACCTGAACGCCATGAACCCGGATTCGGCGGACCGGAACGAGCAGAACATCGCCACGGTGCGCGGCGAGGGCATGGAGGTCACCTTCAAGCAGATTGCCGGCCTGCTGGCGCGGCGCATCGTCTTCAACTTGCAGCGAAGGCGACACTGTGGACCGCGGCCAGCGCGTGGGGCTCATCAAGTTCGGCTCCCGCGTGAATGTGCTGCTGCCGGCCGAGGCTGAATTGCGCGTGAAGAAGTGGGCCAGCGCGTCAAAGGCGGCTCGAGCGTGCTGGCGGCCATGGCGGAGCTGGAGGCGGCATCCGTTGCGGTGAGTAAGAAAAGAACGGCGAGCGCCAGCGTGTTGCCCAATGAGTCCAACGGAGACCGCCCATGATGCACCCCGATGCCGCACAGGTCAAAGCCAGGGCGCGGGCGCAGTTGCGCCGCGGAATGTTCCTGCTGCCCTCGCTGTTTACCGTGGGCAACATCGCCGCCGGCTTCTTTTCCATCATCCAGACCATGGCGGCCCTCACCGACGCCGGCAACGCGCACACGCATCTGGATTGGGCGGCCATCGCCATCATTTTTGCCATTCCCTTTGACGGGCTCGACGGCCGCATCGCGCGCATGACCAACACCTGCAGCGACTTCGGCAAGGAGCTGGATTCGCTGGCCGACGCCATCACCTTCGGCGTGGCGCCCAGCCTGCTGGCGCTCATCTGGGGATTCCACTTTCTGCCCGATACCATGAATCCGCAGTTGCACGAGAACCTGCTCCACGCCGGCGCCTTCATCTGTTTCCTCTATCTCATCGGCGGGGTTTCGCGGCTGGCGCGCTTCAACATCAGCCACGACCCCCTGCCGCGCAATCCGGGGCGCCCGGACCGCAAGTATTTTGTGGGCATGCCGATTCCGGCCGCAGCGGGCCTGCTGGCCGCTACGGTGCATTTCTGCAGCGGCTACCCGGTGGAGGCCTGGTGGGTGGCTCTCATCTGGATTGGAATCGTCGGCGTGAGCGGCTTCCTGATGGTGAGCACCTGGCGCTTCTGGTCCGGCAAGGAGCTCAGCTTCTCCCGCCGCCACTCCTTCCGGACCCTGTTTTCTCGTCTGCCATTGCGCTGTTTGTCATCATCAAGTTTTCCCAGGCGGTGCTGTTTTTGTGGGCGCTGGTGTATATGTTCAGCGGCATCTGGGCGCGGGCGGCCTACTCGTGGTCGCGCCGCCGCCGCTGGCGGTTGAAGCGCGCGCCTGCTGTTGTCTCAGAACCGGGGCCGCTGGACCATTCCTGATCATTCGCCGTTGGAACCAAAGGACGCCGGTGTACAAGATCGCCATTGCCGGAGCCTCAACCCTGGTGGGCCGGGAGTTGAAGGACGCCCTGTCGGAGTCGCCCCTGGCGGCGGCCAACTTCGTGCTGCTGGACGAGGAGGAGGCTGCAGGGCAAGTTGGACCAGGTGGGCGACGAGATCACCTTTGTCCAGGCCATCGCGCCGGATGCCTTTGACCACGTGGACTTCACGTTTTTCTGCGGCTCCGAAGACCTGACCCGCAAGCACTGGCGGGATGCGCTCCGGGCCGGTTCAACGGTGCTCGATCTCTCCGGCGCTCTGGATCAGGAGGCGGGCGTTGTGGTGCGCGCGCCGCTGCTGGACTCCGAGGCGGCAACAGTGGATCTGTTTACCCCCGCCGTGGTTCCGGCGCACCCCGCGGCGCTGGCGCTGGCCCTGGTGCTGGAACGGCTGCAGCAGGCCGCCCCGGTGCGCATCGCCTTTGCCACGCTGCTGCAGCCGGCCAGCGAGTTTGGCCGCGCCGCCCTGGACGAACTGCACCAGCAGACCATGAGCCTGCTCAGCTTTCAGGGGCTGCCGCGCGACCTCTACGACGCGCAGGCGGCCTATAACCTGCTGGCCGGCCTGGGCGAAGCCGCCAAAGTCAGCCTGGGCGCGGTGGATGCGCGGGTGCGCCGCCACTACGCCGCGCTCTCCGCCGGCCGCTGGCCCGCGCTGGCCCTGCAAGTGATTCATGCGCCCGTCTTCCACGGCCACACCTTCTCCATCGCCATCGAACTGGAGCGGCCGGTGGAGATTGCCGCCCTGGAAGAGGCTCTGAGCGGCGGCCGCCTGGACCTGGTCCTGGAAGACACCGATTCGCCCTCCAACCTTGCCGCCACGGGGCAGAACGATGTGCTGGTCCGGCTGCGTCCCGAGCTGGACGCGCGCAACTCCAGCCAGGTCTCCCGCCTGTGGCTGTGGGCCGCCTCCGACAACCTGCGCCTGCAGGCGCAGAACGCCGTCGCCTGCGCCATGGACCTGCGCCGGTTGCGGCCGCAGGGAACGGTGCAGTAAGCCACTAGCCACGGCGCTGGGACCTTTTCATGTTCTGAAAACAATTTTTCAGCGCGAATCACCCTTGCAATCGTGCGGGAGTAAAATTCTGTTCCGAGGAGGGAAACCATGAAATTCGACATCAAAGCTCTGGCGATTGCCTGCGCCATTCTGTGGGGCAGGCGCGGTTCTGGTGGTGGCTTTGGCCAACCTGATTTGTGGCAGCTACGCACAGCATTTTTTGGAGCTGCTGGCGTCGTTCTATCCCGGCTACCATGCGACCCGCAGCATCGGAGAAGTGGTGATCGTGACGCTCTACGCCATTGCGGACGGCCTGATTGGCGGCGCGGTCTTTGGCTGGCTGTACAACCGCCTGGCCAAGTAAGCTGGCAGAACTGTCGCGGAGGGATCTTTGGTCTGCTCCAAATGCGGTGAAGAGATGCGGATGACGGAGAAGGATACCTCCAGTGGCCGCGATATTCGCGAGTATCTCTGCGACGGCTGCGGCCACTACGGACTGGGAGGAGCGCGGCCCGGCGCTGTGGCAGATTCTCTCCGACGACCGGGAAGAGGCAAAAGCCGCGCAAACCGAGCGAGCAATGGCAGACTCATGGTGGAAGCGTCTTCGTGCGCGGCTGGGCAAAAGCAAATAAGCAGAGAGGAGCTCATGAAATATGTTGGCGAGATTGGTCTGAAGATTACCTCCGCCCTGCGCGAGTACTTCCGTTATACCAGCGCATCGGCGGAATTGGAGCGGCGCGGCTCTGGATCGTTGCGGCCCGATCTCGCCTGGGTGCGGTGTCAGAAGCAAGAGGCATGCCGGGATAGTTGCAAAGATAAAGATCAGAGCAAATAAGTGCCGATTATGTAGAGCATGAGAACCATCTCAGCATCGAAGGCTCGGACGCACTTTTACAGCATCCTCGAGATGTGGAGCGTGGGGAGAGTGTGCTCATTACTCGGAACGGAAAAATCATCGCCCGTATTGAGCCTATGCCCGAAGAAAATGGATTACAGCTTACGGCTTCCCGCCAGCTTCGGCGGATCAATGACGTACTCATCGCCAACCCGCTCAAGCAACAGGGCGCGGCGGTCGGTGAGCAGTTTGAGCTGGTTGGTCAGCTCGATGAACTCCTTTTTCTGCTCGGCGGTCAGAACTGGCTTTCCGCTCTGGCTGTAACTTGTTCAGCTCGTCGAGCCGCGCCTGCACGCGCGGCATCTCGCGGTCGATCAGGATGGGGCGAATCACCGGCGTCTTGGTTTGGCCGCGAGCCCAGCTCGTTGCGATTGTTTTCGCCCCAGACGGGCAACACGCCCACGTGGCCCAGCTCGACGCGCACACCGGCTGGCCCGTAGTCCTTGCGCACGGCGGAAAACAGCCCGATCATCGAGTCGCGCGGGTCGCCGGCTTTGTCCGGCATCAGGCCGTCGATATAATTGCGCGACTGGTTCGATAGAAAATTTCCCAGCGAATAGAAGATGACCGTGTCGCGGCCATCCTGAGTTCGGTAGGTCTCCACCGGCTGCAAAACGTGCGGATGGTGGCCGACGATCACCGAGGCCCCGGCATCGAGCATCTGATGCGCCATCTCCACATCCTCGGGCCGCGGCGCAGTCGCGTACTCCGTGCCCCAGTGAATGGAGACCACCAGGAAATCACACTGGCGCGCGCGCTTTTTTGATGGCGTCGAGAACTCCGGCCTCGTCCATTCCCGGCGCGCCCTTCGATTCGTTCGGATAGGGGAAGAAGTTCACGTGCGGCTGGTTGTCCTTATCGGGATTGCGATTGCCGTTGAGCCAGCGCGTCATTCCCAGCCAGCCCACGCTGGATGCCGTTGGCCTCGGTGATGACCGGCTGCCAGCTCTGCTGCGGCCGTGTCGCCCGTGCCGGCAAAGAGCATCCCCCGCTCGCGCAGATGCTCGCGCGTCTCGGCAAAGCCCGCCCAGCCCTGGTCCATCATGTGGTTGTTGGCGGAGGAAACGATCTTGATGCCGCTGGCCTTGAGCGCGTCGACGAGCGCAACGGGCGCGTCAAACAAAAACTCTCTGGTCCCGCGCGAGTGCTGTGGGCGCCACCGGAGTTTCCAGATTCACAAAGCCGAAGTCGGCGTGATGGAAGACGTCGGCGACATCGGCGAAGAGCGCGCTCCAGCCCGCGGCGCCGTCTCCGGCAGCGGCAGCGGCGGCGCGCACCGCTCCGTGCGGAATCACGTCGCCGGCCACGGCAAAGCTCACCTTGGCCAGCTCGTGCGGATAGGGAGTGATCGCCGCCGGACGGCTGGCCATGAAACATCGAGCAGGGCCGCGCCAACCGCCGCAAGCAGCACAACGGCCACGCCCACCCAACGCAAATACTTCATTCTGTCCCGCATCGTTGATATCCATGCCTGCCTCAAATCAATCCACTTTACTTCCCTTGCGACAGAATCCGGGAATAGTATCCTTGCAGCATACTGTCGATTTCACGGAACTCGCGAGTCGCCAATTTTTCCGACCAGATGATCCGCTTGCCGTTCTCAAATTCCGCATCGGAGAGCTTGCCCTGCGCCTGCAAGCGCATGAGGAAAACATTCATTTCGTGCCGCTCCTGCAATTCGCGCTCTGTAAGAGAACTCAATATCCTCTGTATCGCATAGAGTTGGGAGTATCTGCTTCACCTCGCCATAGTCCATGAAAGCGATTGCGCCCGTGGACGATGCGGCATTCCACGCAGAGTCGCGGAGAAGGATGCTGGTCCACATGAAATCCCCAAGAGGCTTGTGGGGACGGCCATGCTGCACGCTGTCGATCACGCTGAGAATCTCATCCAGGCGCTTGTCTTCCGCGGGCAGCGCATTGAGTTGCCGGACCAAATCCTGCTGATTGGCTCGAAACTCCTGATAGATATTCTCCCTTGCATCTGCGCGAGATGGCGATGATGCACCCACTCGACCGAGGATTCCAGGCCCAGCGCAATCAGCAGGCCGATGGTGATGGCCAGCAGATGCACCAGGAATTCCTTGATGGAGTGGATGGGTTTGTGAGGTGCGTGAACGTCCATGAGCCTGCTCCTTCCGTGTTGGCGCGTTGTGCGGAATGAATTAGCCTGTGGAACGAATTGTAATGGGTCCGCGCTGGAATGGACAGCGACGAGGCTTGTGACGAAAAATGAGGAATTGTGGTCTGAGCATGGAAGTGGCCTTAGGCTCATATTCCTGTCTTAATCCATCCGCCATCCCCTCCGAGCGCTGCTTCCGCCTTTTGCGTCTATCCGTTACGAGCAGAGCGGGCGGGAACTGATACCCTTAATTCTGGATAGAAAGCCGGTCAGGCGCACATGGGCTCGACCGGCGGGCAGAGGCATGGCGGAATTCGTCATCAAATTGGCCGACGAGCGCGGCCGCGTGCAGGAGCAGGTGCAGACGGCGGCCACCGCCGAGGAGCTGCGCGCCCGCTTTGCCCATGCCGGCTACCACGTCTTTTTCGTGCGCCCGCGCTCCGGCTTTGGCGGCTTCAAGCGCGGCAAGGTCAAGCTGGAGACCTTTCTCATCTTCAACCAGCAGTTTCTGACGCTGATTCGCGCCGGATTGCCGATTCTGGGCTCGCATCCAGATGCTGGCCAAGAACCAGAAGAACGCGCATTTTGCCGCGCAGTTGGACGATGTGGCCGCGCGGGTGAAGACGGGCGACGCGCTTTCAGCGGCCTTCGAGGCGCAGAGCGGCTTTCCGGTGATGTACACCACCACGCTGCTGGCCGGCGAGCGCAGCGGCAACCTGCAGGAGGTGCTGGAGCGCTACGTCAGCTTCCAGCGCACCTCGCTCACCTTCCGCAAGAAGCTGGTGACCTCGCTGATCTATCCCTGCGTGCTGCTGACGCTGGTCTTCGGGCTGATGTTCTTCATGTTCGTCTTTGTGGTTCCGCAGTTTGCCAAGCTCTATGACCAGATGGGCTCCAAGCTGCCGGCCATGACCATGGACCTGCTGGCCTTCGGCACATTTCTCAACCACAATTTGCTCTGGATTCTGCTCGGCGTGGCGGGCATCGGCTTTCGGCGTCTACCGCTTCTCCATCACCGAGCGGGGGCGCGACTTCATCGACGGCTTCCGCATCCGGCTGCCCGTCTTCGGCAAAATCTGGCTCAAGTACCAGGTGGCGCTGTTTGCGCGCACGCTCTCCACGCTGCTGACCGGCGGGCTGCCGCTGGTGCCGTCGCTGGAGACCGCGGCCCGCTCCATCAACTCGCGGCGCGTCTCGCGGGCGGTGATGCAACTCCATCACCACGGTGCGCGAGGGCAAGAGCCTGGCCGATGCGCTGATCCAGACCAAGGTCTTTCCCGATCTGGCCGCGCGAGATGATCTCGGTGGGCGAGCAGACCGGCGCGCTGCCGCAGATGCTCAACTCGGTCTCGGAGTTTTTTGAGGAGGACGTGGCGACGGCCCTGACCGCGGCGCTGGCGCTGATTGAGCCGGCGATCCTCATCGTCATGGGCGTTGTGGTGGTCTTCATTCTCATCTCGCTTTACCTGCCCATCTTCTCGCTGGGGCAGGCGACCGGAGGTCAGGGATAAACCATGGCTGAGGCAACACACGCTTGCTGTTCCACTTCCGCGGCCGCTGCCGGCAGGACGAGCGCGCCCAGGCCGAGCCGCTGGCCGCGCCGCTATCACGCCGAGTTCGTGGACCTGAAGAACTTCAAGATTCAGCACGAACTGCTGCGCACCGTGCCGGTGGAGCTGATGTTCCGCTACAACTTTGTGCCCATCGAGCAGCAGGGCGACGCGCTGGTGATTGCGGTCAGCGACCCCTCGCGGCTGATGATGCTGGACGAGATTGCCGGGCTGCTCTCGCACCGCATTATTCCGCGCGTGGCCACGCTCTCGCAGATTACCGACCTGCTGAAAAAAACCGAGCAATCGCAGCGCGTGCTGGACGAGGCCAGCGAGGGGCTGACCTTCGACGTGCTGACCGGCGACGAAAGCTGCGGACGAAAACATCTCCATTGAGAAGCTGACCAGCGAAGAAGACATCAGCCCCATCATTCGCCTGGTGGATACGACGATCTTTACCGCGCTGGAGCGGCGCGCCTCGGATATTCACATCGAGACCTATGACGATTCGGTGCACGTGAAGTACCGCATCGACGGCGTCTTGCAGGAGGCCATGGCGCCCATTGCGCGCGAGCATCACACCACGATTCTGAGCCGCATCAAGATCATGAGCGAGCTGGACATTGCCGAGCGCCGCGTGCCGCAGGACGGCCGCTTCAGAGTTCGCTACAAGAACCGCCTGATCGACTTCCGCGTCTCCATCATGCCGACGATTCACGGCGAGAATGCCGTGCTGCGCGTGCTGGACAAGGAGTCGATGAGCGAGAAGTTCCACCATCTCACGCTCGACGTGGTGGGCTTTGCCGATGCGGACCTGAAGCGCTTCCGCGCGCTACATCCGCGAGCCGTACGGCATGGTGCTGGTCACCGGGCCCACCGGCTCCGGCAAGACCACGACGCTCTACGCCGCGCTGAACGAGATCAAGAGCGACGAAGACAAGATCATCACCATCGAAGACCCGGTGGAGTACCAGATTCGCGGCATCACGCAGATTCCGGTCAACGAGAAAAAGGGGCTGACCTTTGCGCGCGGGCTGCGCTCGATTCTGCGCCACGATCCGGACAAGATTCTGGTGGGCGAAATCCGCGACAAGGAGACGGCGCAGATCGCCATCAACTCCGCGCTGACCGGCCACCTGGTTTTCACCACCGTCCACGCCAACAACGTGGTGGACGTGCTGGGCCGCTTTCTGAATATGGGCGTGGAGGCGTACAACTTTGTCTCCGCGCTCAACTGCATTCTGGCGCAGAGGCTGGTGCGCACCATCTGCGAGTACTGCGCCCGCCCCGTCAGCTACAGCGACGAGGAGCTGCTGGCCAGCGGCATGGACCCGGAGGAGTGGCAGCGGCTTCGAATTCCGCGAGGGCCAGGGCTGCATGGAGTGCGGCGGCACCGGCTACCGCGGCCGCACGGCGATTCATGAGCTGCTGGACCTGACCGACCCCATTCGCGAAATGATTTTGGCAAAGAAGCCCACCTCCGAGGTGCGCAAGCTGGCGCAGAAGGAGGGCATGACCTTTCTGCGCGAGTCGGCGCTGGACCGTGTGCGCCGCGGCCTGACCACGCTCAAGGAGATCAACAAGGTTACGTTCATCGAGGCGTCACAGATAGTGAATTCGATTCTCAGCAAAGCCAAACTCGGCTCTCAGCCCGGCGCGCGTCCGCCGGCGGCGGTGGAGCTGTCGCCGCAGGGCGTGCTGGCCGCCGCTATCGCCGGGCGCCGGGCCAGCCGCCGGTCTATGCCTTTGAGCCGCTGCCGGCCGGGCGCGCTGGTGCCCGGCATCGGCGAGCAGAATCTGCGCGCGCCGGAGGTGGTGGCCAACGCCATGCGCGCGGCGCTCGGGCAGGTTTCGCCGCGCACCCGCGCCGTCACGCTGGTGTCTGCCCGACACCGTGGTCCGCGTCTTTGTACTGGACTTCGATTCGCTGCCCGCCAAGGCCGCCGAGGCCATTCCCGTTCTCCGCTTCCGGCTTGCGCAAGATGGTTCCCTTCGAGGTGGAGCACGCCGGGGTGAGCTACCAGGTGCTGACGGAGAACAAGAACGAATGCAAGGTGCTGGCCGCCGTTCTGCCCGGTCCGGTTCTGGCGGAGTACGAGGCCGTGGTGCGCGAGGCAGGCTACGAGCCCGGAGCCGTGCTGCCGACCAGCCTGGCGGCGCTGGGGGCCATCGATTCGCCGGAGCCGGTTCTGGCCGCCAACCTGAGCGCGCTGGCGCTGACCACCTCCATCACCACGGGCGAGGATCTGCTGCTCTATCGCACGCTCGACCTGCCCGAAGAGCCGGCGCAGCGCCTGGAGGAGGTGCAGCGCGGCATCAGCGTGGCCGCCGCCTACTATGAAGACAAGCTCGGCGCGCGTCCCCGGCTCCTGTACTATGCCGGCATCGGCGCGGGCGGCAACAGCGCCGCGGAAGACTTTGCCCGCTGGATTGACGATCCCGAGCTGACCGTCGTCGATCTGGCGCCGCGGCCGGAGACCGGAGCGGCAACGCCGCTGGGCAATCTGGTGAGCCTGGCGGGCGTGGTCGGCGCGCTGGCGGGAGCAAGCTAACGATGAGGATTACTCTCAATCTCGCCACTCGCCCCTACGCCGACATCGGACCGGCGCTCAAGCGCCTGCGCATCGCCATGGCGGTGCTGGTGGTGATCGGCATCGGCCTTGGCCTGGGCCTGCGCGCCTTCCACCAGCAGGCCGAAGAGGCTCGCGCCACCGAGCAGCGCGTGCAGAGCAAGATCGACGCCATCAACCGGGAACGGCAGGGCTACCAGGAGCTGATGCGGCAGCCGGCCAACGCCCAACTGCTGACCCAGGTCAGGACGCTCAACCAGCTCTTCGACGAAAAAACCTTCTCCTGGACGCTGGCCATGGAAGACCTGGAAACCGTTCTTCCCGGCGGCGTGCAGGTGACCACCCTGGAGCCGGTGCGCGACACCAAGACCGGCATCATCACGCTGAAGCTGCGCGTGGTTGGCCCCCGCGACCGCGCCGTCGATCTGGTCGAGAACCTGGAGCACTCCAAGCACTTTCTGCTGCCCAGCATCGTGGGCGAAAGCACGGAGTCCACCGGCGGCCCAGGAGAGCGGCTGGAGCCGGTCAGCGCCTCCAACCGCGTCAACTTCGAGTTGCTGGCCGAGTACAACCCGGCCGCGCCGGAGGATCGCAAGGCGCAAAAAAAGCAGGAGCATGAGAAGCCCGCAGCCGCCGGAGAGCGCGCCAGCCACAGTGCGCCGCCGCCTCACGCCGCCCCAGCCCCGGCAGCTCCCGCAGAGCAGCCCGTCCAGCCGCCCAGTCCAGATCCTGGGCCGCAATCCAACGCCTCAGTCCCGTCCGGCCTTGCAGCCGATCCCGAATCCGAATCGGCCCGAATCCGAATCCAATGAAACCGGGAGGCCCGCGATGAGCAGCAGCCGCACCCCATCCCTGTGGCGCGAGCGCCTGACCTCCCCGCTCACCTGGCACTACGCCGCCTTTGCCGTGCTGCTGGCCGCGGTCATCGTTCTCTCCATCCGCTTCGGCCTGGACTGGTCCGCCACCAACGGCAGCTCCACCGGCGCGCTGGCCGCCAAACAGTTCAGTTGAAGGCCCTCGACCTGCAAACCGCCCCCTTGCGCGGCCTGGACAAGCGCGTCGAGGACTCCCGCGCCCAGATGAGCGCCTTCTACGCCAAGCGCATCCCGCCCAACTACTCCTCCATCGCCACGCGCATCGGCGAGCTGGCGCTGAAAGGCCCGGTCCGGCTCACCCGCGTGCAGTACACGCAGGGCGCTGCCCGGCTCCGATCTCACGGAGATTTCCATGGACGCGGGCATCACCGGCGATTATCAGCAGATCATGCGCTTTGTGAACAGCCTGGAGCGCGACCAGACCTTCTTTGTCATTCGCGGCATGCAGCTGACCGGCCAGCAGGGCGGCCTGGTGAACCTGCGGCTGCGGGTCTCCACCTGGCTCCGGCCGGCCGACGTGCCCAGCGGATTGCCGCCCACTCCGCAACCCGGCGATGCGGCTGCCGCGCCCTCCAAAGCTGGAAAGGAGGGTGAATAGCCATGGCCCTCCCACTGGGAACGGAAAACAAGCGCCAGGTCTACATCCTGATCGCGCCTCGTCGTGGTGATCGTCTGCGTGGGCGGCTACGAGATCAAGGATAATTTTTTTGCAAGCGCTCCCACGCCCGCGCGTCCTGTGCCGGCGGCGGCAGCCACGGCCCGCGGTCAACCAGCCTGCCCGGCCGAACAGCCGCGCGACGGCGTCAACTCCGTCCGCGTCCGGCGGACCGGAGGCCCAGAAGCTCTCCAACGCCGGCATCGACCCCACCCTGCACCTCGACAAACTGGCGCTGAGCGAGAAGGTGGAGTACCTGGGCACCGGCAGGAACATCTTCTCCGCCGAGTCGGCGCCCGCGCGCATTGAAACTCCGGTAGCCGGCGCCCGGCCCGGCCAGCCCGCCGTGAACGCGGCTCCGCCAGTGCCCGAAAAGCCCAAGCCGCCGGCCATCGATCTGAAGTACTTCGGCTACACCCAGGCCAAAGACAAATCCTTGCAGGCTTTTTTCAGCCGCGGGGACGACATTTTTATCGCCCGCTCCGGCGAGATTATCGACCATCGCTACAAGGTGGGCGCCATCATGCCGGGCAGCGTCCAGGTCACCGACCTGGGCTACAACAATACGCAAACCCTGCATTTCCAGGCGAACTGAAAAGCAGCTGTCGAGAAGCTGAATGAACTGAAATAGACCCGCCCCAATCCGCCGCCCCCGCCCCTCCGAGGAGGGCTACATGCTGGTTGCGGTCATCTTCCTGCTGGCGCTGCTTACCATCGCGCTGGCCGTCGCCCTGCCCAAGGTCTCCAAGGAGATTCAGCGCGACCGCGAGCTGGAGACCATGCACCGCGGCAAGCAGTACATCCGCGGGCCGTGAAGCTGTACTACAAGAAATTCGGAGCCTATCCGCCCAACGTCGATGCCCTGGTCAAGCCCACCAACAACATCCGCTTCCTGCGCAAGAAGTATGCGGACCCGACCACCGGCAAGGAGGATTGGAAGCCGGTCCGCTTTGGCCAGAACAAGGCTCCGACGGCCATGGGCTTCTTCGGGCAGCCGATGGGCGCTCGGCGGTTGCCGGTCCAACCCGTTAGGCGGAAGTCCTGCCGCCAAGTACCTTGTCCGGCGCAGGCACACCTAGCCCCTCGACTAGCAGCAGTTCAAACTGTGCTCCAACTGGCCCGAACCCGAGCACTGATGCACCAACCCCGACCGACGGAACGCCCCCCACGGATCCGAATGCCGCCAATGCGAATACCTCGACTACCGGCTCAACCACCGGCTTGAGCGGCCAGACCTTCGGCGGAGCGGGCATTATCGGCTTCTCGCCCAACAGCCCCAAGCAGTCCATCATGGTCTACAAGATGAAAAACCATTACAACGAGTGGGAGTTTGTCTACGACCCGATCGCCGAGCAGATGATGCAGGGAGGCAACATCGGTAACAACAGCTGGCCTACACGCCACACCTCCCACGCACGAATCTCACGCCGAATGCCAGAATCCCGAATCCAACCTCCCAATCCAAATCCGGTCGCAACGTCCGGCGCCTCGCAACCCTACGCAATAATGTTCAAGGAGACTCTCTCAAACGCAGCAAGGCCCGCCCCCACGAAAGGGACGGGCCTTGTGCATGAGCGAACCAAACTGAAACGGCGCGAGATGCCTAGCCGTTACGTGCTGAACGACGAGCCGCAGCCGCAGGTGCTCTTCACATTGGGGTTGTCGAACTTGAAGCCGGCGGCCTCGACGGTCTCAACGAAATCCACCGTGCAGCCGTTCAGGTACATCAGCGAGGTGGCGTCCACAAAGACCTTGAGGTCCTCGAAGCTGAAGACCTTGTCCATCATGCCGGCCTGGTTTTCAAAGGCCATGGAGTACTGGAATCCGGAGCAGCCGCCGCCCTGGACGCCGATACGCAGCCCGGCGGGCAGGGGGTCCTGGGTGGCCATGATCTCGCGCACCTTGGCAATGGCCTGGGGGGTCAGGGTGAGAGGCGCTTTCTTGACGGTTTCCTGTGTGGGTGCTGAGGTAGCTGTGGCCATGGAATCTCCCTATAAACTGATTTGCTTGCCGCTTACGTAACTGTACTGCTCCGCCAGCGAGGATACAAGGCCCCTGAGCGGTTTTATCATCTCTCATTGGATGCAATTGCGGAGAAGAAAGTCGCAGAAGAGGCGGCTGGTCCGGCCCTGTAAAGTCAATGATTTCCAGAATAACCCCTTATTTTGTTGGTGCGCCCCGTCCATTCAGCGGTATGATGTTCACCGGGACGGCTCCTCTGCTCGACGAGACCGGAAATTCTATTACGGGACCGCCGGCTCCGGGGCTGAGAGTTTTTCCGAGGTGGTGTATGACGCAATTTGCTACTGTGATGATGGTTTGCTGGGCAGCGGTGGCGGTGATTACCGGCGCCCTTATGTTGTATCGCGCCAGACTGCAAGGCAACGAAACGGATGTGGTCTCGCTGGATGAAACCTTCGCAAGAGAGAGGGCCGAGAACGAGGCTATTGCCGCCAAGGTCAACAAGATTCAGCCGGCGATTCGCGTCCTGAGCTGGCTGGTTGCAGCCGCGACCGTGATCGTGGTTTGCTACTGGGCCTGGGACATTATCGCCCATTTAAATAATCTCGCTGTTTTCCGGCCTGCCTCGAGCGGCTGGCGGCGCCTTCGAGGGACTCCGCCAGTTGATGTGTGTCCGCGTATTTTCTGTCTGATCCAGCCCCAAAAATTCAGCCCAGTGTATATCCGGCCCAGCAGCCGGTCAGTAGCCGTTGGCCACCAGCCAGGCCTCGGTCAACTCCAGCTCGGGCTTCTTCTGGGCGGCCATCTGCGCATGGGCCAGCTTCACCAGCACATCGGCCTCCACGTTCACCGGAGCGCCCACGGCCAGCGTGTGCAGATTGGTCCGCCAATAGGTCAGCGGCAGAATCGCGATGGTGATCGTCTCGCCGTCGAAATCGGCAATCGTCAGGCTGATGCCCTCCACGGCCACCGAGCCTTTGTGCACCATCCACGGGCGCACATTTTCCGGAACGCGCACCTTGAGTGTCCAGTCGGTGGTCTGTCGGTCGAAGTCCGGACTGGTCTCCGGAATCACCGGGTCAAGCGCGGTCATCGTTCCGCAGCCGTCCACGTGGCCCTGCACGATGTGGCCGCCCAGCGGGCTTCCGGCGGCGGTGGGCAGCTCCAGATTGACCTTCGCGCCCGGAGCCAGCGCGCCCAGCGAGGTGCAGTCCAGCGTCTCCTGCGCCAGATCGGCGTGAAAGAGCGTGGGGTGCACGTCCAGCGCCGTCAGGCAGACGCCGGAAACTCCCAGCGAATCGCCCTCGCGCAGCCGCCCGGCCAGCCCCGGAGCCTCGACCGTGATGCGCCGCACCCCGCCCCGGCTCTCGAGGCCAACCAGCGTTCCCGTCTGTTCGATGATGCCGGTGAACATGGTTCTATTCTATTTGCTGATCCCTGACCACTGATCACTGTTCTTGCGGCCAGGGATTGCGCAGCAGCGAGCATAACCCCAGATCGTTGCCGTAGCGCTCAACTTCGACCTCGGCCATGTGGATGGCGCTGACCATGCCTTTGAAGGCTGGAACGGCGTCCGAGCCCATGATCTGCGGGGAGACGAAGAGATGGATGCGGTCGACGAGACCGGCGGCCAGCAGTGCCGTGTTCAACCGCGTGCCGGTTTCGGTGAGCAGCGTCAGGATGCCCTCTTCACCGAGCTTGTCTAAAACTTTACCCAGCGGGACGCGCCCAGCCTCAGCAGACAACACTTCGACACGTACGCCGCGGTTAGTCAATTCCCGTATGCGGGCCTCGTCCTTCGAGACGGTGAAGATGACCAGATCATTCTTAGCCGTGGCCACCATCTTCGAGTCGAGCGGCATGCGCAACGCCGAGTCAAGGACCACGCGCAGCAGCGGCCGGCGTCGGCGCAACCCGCTTCGATCCGTCAGCAGGGGATCGTCGGCCAGCACCGTATCCATGCCAGTCAGCGCGGCGTCGGCCTGCCAGCGCAGCGGCTGCACGGCGGCGCGGGCTTGCTCGCTGGTGATCCAGTAAGGCTCGCGCGGGTCTGCATGCCGGGCGGCGGAGCGATGCGCCCGTCCAGCGTCATGGCCACCTTCATCAGGACGAATGGCCGATGATGCTGGCTCCAGCGCGCAAAGCCCTCATTGAGGCGGCGAGCTTCGGGCTGGACAGACTCCGAGAAGCCACTTCGATTGCCTGCCGCACGCAGTGCTTCCATTCCGTGGCCGGCGACGGCGGGGTTGGGGTCGATGGTGGCGGCGACCACGCGCTTGATTCCGGCGGCGATCAGCGCCTCGGTGCAGGGCCCGGTGCGGCCGGTGTGGTTGCAGGGCTCCAGCGTGACGTAGGCCGTGCCGCCGCGCAGCGCGACTGCCGTGCGGCCTTGAGGGCGACAACTTCGGCGTGGTCCAGCAGGTCGTACTCGTGCCAGCCCTCGCCGGCCAGTTGCCCGGCGCGGTCCAGAATCACGCAGCCCACGGTGGGGTTGGGCGAGCTGACGGCGATGCCGCGCCGCGCCAGCTCGAGGGCTCGCTGCATCCAGGTCCGGTCTTGATCTAAGGTGTTCATTTTATTCCAGCAGCGAATCCACAAACTCCGCCGGCGAAAATTCCAGCAGGTCGGTCATCTGCTCGCCGACGCCGACGAAGCGCACCGGCAGATTGAGTTCCTGGGCGATGGCCACGCAGATGCCGCCCTTGGCCGTGCCGTCGAGCTTGGTGAGCACGATGCCGGTAACGCCCGCGGATTGCGTGAATTGCCGCGCCTGGTTGAGGCCGTTCTGGCCGGTGGTGGCGTCCATCACCAGCAGCACCTCGTGCGGCGCGCCGGGAATCAGTTTGGCCGCCGTGCGGCGCATCTTGTCCAGCTCGTCCATGAGGCCGGTTTTGGTGTGCAGGCGGCCGGCGGTGTCCACAATCAACTCGTCGATTTTGTGTGCTTTGGCGGCGGAGATTGCGTCGTAAAGAACCGCAGCCGGGTCGCCGCCGTGCTTGGTTTTGATCATCTCCACGCCACTGCGCGCGGCCCAGATTTCAAGCTGCTCGATGGCCGCGGCGCGAAAGGTGTCGGCGGCGCAGAGGAGAACTGATTTGATTTTGAGCACGATACCAGGCGGCCAGCTTGCCGGCGGAGGTGGTTTTTCCGGTGCCGTTGACGCCGACGAGAAAGGTGACGTAGGGGCCTTCGGTGGGCGGCAATGTGTTGGATTGGCTGGAGATAGGGGCTTCGAGGATGGCGCGAATCTGGGCCTTGAGCAGCGCGCGCAGCTCGTCGCCGCCCTCGATGGCCTGGCGGCGGGCGCGGTCGCGCAGAGCGGCGAGGATGGCGGTGGTGGTTTGCACCCCCAGGTCGCTGGTAAGCAGCACGGATTCAAGGCTTTCCAGGGTTTGTTCATCGACCGTGCGGGTGAGGGCGACGACCGTCTCGATGCGGCGGAGAGCGATTCGCGAGTGCGCGCGACGGCCTGCTTCATGCGGCTGAAGAGGCCGGATTCGGGCGTGGGCGTGGCCGAGGTGTCGTCTTTGCCGCCAAACAGCTTCATCGTGGAGGGTTCCAGATTTGAGTTTAGAGCATCGGGGAAAGGGTAGCGCGGAGGGGGATTGGAGACTGAAAAATGGTGAGCTATAGCTTATCGGTTTTCAACCACTGTGAAGCTACAGGTTACCGGTTTACCCACAAATGTGAAGCTGTAGCTTATCGGTTTTGGGGAAAGTGAAAAGCTCAAGCTTACTGGTTTTTCGGACACCAGAAAGCTCAAGCTTACCGGGAACCGAAACATTAGCCGCAAATCTCTCAATAGTTATTTTTGGAAGTGATGGCAAGAAGAGCGAATATTCCTGACTAACCTGGTCAAGGGGAGTTTTTCTGGGAAATTCGTGACTATGGCAGTGGTCAGTTAACAGGGAACAGGAAACAGCCACACTAGCGAATAAGAATCGCTCGCCAATAACGGTTTATCATTCTCGTATACGTGTACTCTGGTTTGAGACTCTTGCGCGTGCAATAGGAACTCATTGAAGAACCTGATGGGAGCTTGCAAATGAAGAAATGGAGACGATGGTTACTAGCCATTTGTGTACTCGGAATACTTGGATTTATTTACTGGAAGTTCGCGATTCCCACCCACAGAGTGGCGACTCACTCCGAGCTGGTCATGCTCGGCGATCTGGACGGCGATCACCGATGGACGGCCAACGACCTGAAAATACTGGATGCCTTTCTTAAGGATCCGTTTGCGTTTCCCGACGATGTTGCGCGTCAGATCGACATGAATCAAAACGGAATGATCGACGAAGAGGACATCCGGCTTCTTCGCGCGCTGGTTGCATCAGGGAGCGACCCCTATGCTGCGGAAGAAACCGCGCGGGCCAAAGGCGAGCCGTTTCCCCGCCCCAGGGAGTTTTATCGATATGTCACGCTCGCCGAGTATCATCCCCGTCCGCTCTGGGCTCTGCCCTATCCGCAGGCGAGCGATTCGGTGCTGAAATGGCTCCCCAGCCTCCATCCGCCTGTAAGCACCAGTTCCTATTCGGAAGCGCTTGACGCCGACATCTACGCGGAGGCCATCCGGTTTGATCAGGATTGGCGCAAGAGAGAGTCGCAGCTTCTGCCGATGGAGCGCGAATACGCCTCCCTAAAGCTGGCGCGCCTAGATGCACTGCAACAGCGTGGCGAGCGTTTCGAGCTACTCCTGTCTCTCATCGATGGAGTCGAGGATTTAGAAACACTTACCGAGCGGAATCAGCCGCCGTTTCCGCTGAAGATTCTGGTCTTCCGCAATCACCTCCGCGATGCGCTCAAGTCTCCTGTTTATGCTGAGTTCAAGGAGGGCAAGCAACCCTGGCAAGCGGTGCTCAAAGCCGTCTCCGGTTATCTTCAAACAGACCTCGGACTCACTTACGAGTTTGAAACGCTTCCACCTCCCAGGAATCTAACTCATCTCCAAAACTATCTTCAGCGTTCCGAATGGCAATACTACAAAAGCTCTGTAAAGGATGAGGATTTTCGCACGCTCATCAGCTTCGCGCAACATAACCCTCGATATTTACGCGCCGTCTCACGAACAACACGAAAGCTCACGGACATGGATGAGATGAATCACAATCTGCCGATGGAGCTATTGTTCCGTGAGGCGCTGCGTATCAAGGGAGGCGACAAAAAGAAAGCAGTAGGGTTGCTCGACGAGGCGATTCGCATTCCCTTTCTCTGGGTGAAATCGATACCGCGCGATCAGCTACCCAGCTCTCTTGCTCTGGACAACTTCCTTCTCCCCGGCAACAAAGAGGATGGCTTCGACAAGAGCCGGCATTGGAATGTTTTTGGCGGCATTTGTCTTTACAAGTCACCCCAGGAATCACTCGATCTTGCCCTCAAGCGCGAGATGCAGGACCTCCGCGATGGCAACTACTCGCAGGAGGAAATGCGCGAGTTTTTCCGGGATATGATCGCGGACTTGAACGGAATTTATTACGTCATGACCGTAAACCCCGATTTGCTGAACAGTCGCTGATAACCCGCGCGAGTAGTCCGAAATGTCTTCAACTGCTGGCAAATCGCCTTCCTATTCGCCGACTGACGGACACTGCACTCAAGATGACAACATTTGCGGAGAGCGACGGGCCTGCTTTTTTGGATGGTGGGCAGCTCTCACTACTGGGTGCTGCCCGGTTATGTGGCCTCGGCAGTCACGTCCATTACTGCCTGGTCAGCCTGCTGGGACTGCTGCAAAATCTTAGCAGCAGCGGCGGAGCGGGCGGGGACGCGGCTTCCGGTTCAGGTTCGTGTGCAGCCTGGGATTATTGCTGGGGCACCACGGCCAGCACCTCGGAAATTGTTGACAGCATGGCATCCGCTGTTGGCACCTGTTTCTTGTTGGGAAAAGGGAACTTCAGGTCCGCATGATAGCGTATGTCGTTGTCGTCGGGATCGGTGAGGAGCTTGAAGACAACTGCATCCCGCTGAACCGTAATCGACTGAATCCAGCAGCGATCACCGGCCGCCAAGGTACGCGGCGGAGGACCGGGGGTGGGCGCTGCCGTATTCCCGGAAGTATCCATTCCCGCCATTCCCGCCATTAAACCGGTTCCTATCGAGCCCCAGGCCCGTTTCGCCCCCCCGCCCCCGATCTTGCCATCCTTGTAGATGTTCGACTCCGTCAGGATGGTGGACAGGGCAGACATTCTCAGGCCGTCTTTGTGCAGTTCGATCACATCGCCGGCAGTAACAATGTCCAAATGATTGGCCGCCATGGTAGTGATTCTGAACGAGGAGTTGAGCTTTTGTTGCAAATCAGCCAGGTTTCCGGCCTGGCCATGCGCCCAGGGAAGCGCACTGAATAATAGAGCAGAAGCAAACAGGCAAATCGCTCGTTTCATAGAGGTCCTTTCTTGGTGTTAAAAATGTTGCGGAAAAATCATAGCACCGCAGCACCGGGTCCGGCTTGGGGCCGATGAGCAGAGGTATTTATTCCGGCAGCTTGCGCAGCCTTCCCTGGGGAAGCAGTTCATAGGGGTCGCCGCGGTAACACAAACGGCGCGAGCCAAAATAACTTCTGACCCAGAAACAAAAGCCCATGAAGTCGCGCAGGGGGTAGAGCCATGATTTGCGGAAGGCGGCGCGGTCGCGAACCACGCAACCGGCGACCAGCATGCAGAGCAGCACGCGGTTAAGAACGGTGATGGCCAGCAGGGCAAGACCGAGGGCCATGTGTCCGGCGGCGCCGAGAGCGGCCAGGGCCAGAAGGCCAAAGGGAACGGCATAAGTCAACACTTCGCCGAAGTGGCCCAGAGGCCGGGAGAAGCGCGTGCTGGTGGCCCAGCCCTGTTGATGCGCGATGTTCTTTTTGAACGAGGCGTTGCGGACGTGGTGCTCGACGATGTAGGAGGAAAGGACCACGGTTTCTCCAGCCGCGGCGGTCCAGTTGCCCAGCACAAAGTCGTCGGCGTAGTACTGCGCCACCTTCTCAAAGCCGCCGATTTTTTCTACGGTGCTCTGGCGCATGACTATGGAGGGGCCAAGGGCGAAGCGCATGCCTTCCAGCATCTCGGCCACCAGCACGCCGGAGGTCATTTCCACGCTCATGCCCATGGCCTCCAGTTGCGCCCAGAGCCCGTGGCGGGTGACGCCGCGATAAAGGCAGGTGACCATGCCGACCTTGGGGTCGGCGAGCGGGGCGACCACGGAGGCCAGATAATCGGGGCCGACGCGTACATCGCTGTCGGAGGTGACGAGGATGGGATGGCGAGCCTCGCGGCGCATGATCTCCAGCGAGAAGGTGCGGGCGTTGGGCCAGGGCGGCTCGCCGCAGGTGAGGATGCGCGCCTTGACCTGCGGATAGCGCGCGGCAACGCGGCGCGCCGCGGCCAGTCCGGCATCGTCGCTGTGGCGCGCGCAAAAAAGAATCTCGAACTCCGGATAATCCTGCTCGAAAAAGCTGCTAAGGTTCTGCTCTAAATCCGGCTCGTCGCCATGCACGGGCTTCAGAACGCTGACCGGGGGCAAAAAAGTGTGCGGTACGGCGGCAGTAGCGGCGCGGCGGCGAAAACGGAAGACGCCCATGGCGACCATCAGGCTGTAGACGGTCGAGGTAATGACTCCAATGACGGCAAGCGCGCCCAGCGCGAGAAGATAAATATGGCCGAAGGTCATGTGGCGTGGTCCGTCTCAAAGCCCGGGCTGCACCTTGTTGACCATCCCCGGAGCTTTGGGCGGGGAAGGAAGAAACCGGGATAGCAGTGCACTAAAGAGGAATTTTACTCCAGTGATGGGCCATGCGCCTGCGAAAACAGAAGCAGATTCCCTTCGGCGTTGTTCTAGGTTGCTGAGAATGACAGTAAGGATGCGGCACGCGGCAACAGCGCACGCATGCGTACAGTATAGTCGTGCCGTTTCAAATCGATACTACTTGCAGTCTGTTCGGTTGCGCCGCTTACAGCGTCTTGCCGTCTCTCGCCGCGCCGAATGTGCGCACGTCAAAGACAGGCGAGAGAGAGTGGCGGCCGGTTTGCTGTCGTCCGCAGTAGCCGCAAAGTAAACGGAGGGAATCGCGGCAGCCGCCATGCCGATGCCGCCCACGCGCAGAAAATCGCGCCGCAGCGAATTATATGAAGTCATGGAAATCTCCCCTGAGGATGGATTGTATATTCTGCCAGGAGTAAGGAAGCATGGACTGCGGACTCCCTGAATTCCCCCTACCGCCCATGACATTCCCAGAAAGTCGCCGGAGTGACAATTGGGTATCGCTCGGCAAGCGTGAGCAAATCTTTATCTCCGGTGATGAGGTAGTCAGCCTGTGCCGCGCGCAGGGTTCCCAGGACCATCTGATCGGCGGGGTTGCAATATCATCTAGCAACTACAAGCTGAAATTTAGCTCTTCGCAAACGCTGCCGCTTCGCTCTCCAGCTCCGGGTCCCAGTGCTTGGGCTGGTAGATGCAGCATGGTTCCTGGGCCAGGGGGTCGCCGGTGACGGCGTAGGCGCGGGCGCGCGAGCCGCCGCAGATCTCCTTGTATTCGCAGGCGCCGCACTTGCCTTCCAGCTTGCTGGTATCGCGCAAAGACTTGAAAATAGGCGCGTTGCGGTAGATCTCAGCGAGCGGGGTCTCGCGGATGTTGCCCGCATGGATGGGCAGAAAGCCGCTGGGGTAGACGTTGCCCACGTGGGAGATGAACAGGAAGCCTTTGCCGTCGTTGACGCGGCGGGTGGTCCAGCTGGCGGTGCGGGTTTGGGCGTCGCTGGTGGGCGCGCCGGGCTCATAGACCATGGCGGCGTGCTTGGCGATGCTCAGATGGCCGCTTCCGTGGCCGATTTTGCGCTCTTCCAGGTTGTGTTGCAGCAGGTAGCGGCGGTAGTGCATGGCCTCGGTGGTCTTGATCTGGAAGTTGACGCGATGGGAAAGCTCGTAGATTTTCCCGAAAATCTGCTCAAACTCCTCGCCGCTCGAGGAGGTCGTCTGATTTGCCCGCGGCCGACGGGAACCAGGAAGAAAACATTCCACATGACGATGGCCAGCCGCTCGAAGAGGGCGCATAAACCATCCAGATCGTGGGCGTTGTGGCGGCTGATGGTGGTGTGCACCTGGATGGGAATGCCGGCCTCGTTGGCCCACTCGATGGCCTGGATGGTGCGCGCATAAGCGCCGGGAAGTCCGCGGAAGGCGTCGTGAATCTCGGGGGTTGAGCCGTCCAGCGAGATGCCGAGGCGGACCAGGCCGGCCTCCTTGAGCTTGAAAATCGCCTCGCGCGTCAGCAGCGGCGTGGCGCGGGGGTCAGCGCGACCTGGACGCCCTTATCGGCGGCGTAGCGGATCAGCTCGAAGACATCGGCGCGCTTCAAAGGGTCGCCTCCGGTGAAGACGAAAATCGGCACGCCCATGGCCGCGATCTGGTCGATCAGCCCCTTCCCCTCGGCGTTGGTCAGCTCGTCGGGATGGGCGATGGGCTGGGCGGCGGCGCGGCAGTGCTTGCAGGCCAGGTCGCAGGACTGGGTGACCTCCCAGATGGCGAGGAAGGGGGTTTCGTCAAAGTTCAATCCGCCACGGGCGGGAATGTTGTGCATCGGTTGCATGAAACCTCCATGCAGAATCGGTGCGGGCGGGCCGGGAGTAGCGGCCTGCGCCGGGGAATTGAGCTGACTTTCGTCATTAAAGTAAATCCAAGACTCTGCCGATAAGATGATTTCCCTCGGAAAGGAGGACACTCTTGAAAGGCTACAGCAGAGCCCCTTGAAGTGGAAAACCGCTCAGGAGCGCCAATTCGGATTCAGAAGAACAGTCGTCAGGGCATGGCTGGATGTGATTTGGATCACTTATTTCTGGCCATATTGGAAGGTTTTGTCCATTTTGAGCTAGACAAATTCCCGAAAAGGGGCGCACAATTCCCTTTCTGTTGATCGATTGCCCTGAAATCTGCGCGTTTCTTCACGGGCACAGTGGCTATTCAGCGCATCGAAGCTAGAGTTGATGTGTGCCCGCTGTAGTTGATATCCGCAGCGCTAGAGCCGTCGGGCAAGGCAGCCGATGGCAAGTCCGTTCCTAATCTGCCGCGCCTCCAGGAGGTTCCCATGGCCACCGTCCTCAAGCCGGGTTGGAGCAAACCCTCCACCATTCTGTTTGCCTCTGAGATTCCCGCCAATGAAAAGGCCTTTGCCTTTGCCCTGGCGCAAGCCGTGGAGTTTGGCGCGGAACTGATTCTCTTTCACGCCTATGACACGCTGGTGGTGTCGGCGACGGAGAGTGCGAGCGTGCTCTACTACGATGCCGCCGCCGCGGCCCGCGACGAGATGGAGCATCTGGAGCCGCTGGCCGAGCGTGCCCGGGATGCGGGCGTGGAATGCGAGACGGTGGTGCGGCCGGGGCTGGCCGCCGACCAGATTCTGAGCTACCTGCGCGAGCGGGAGATTGACCGCATTGTCATGGGCACCCACTCTCCGGGTCCCATCGGCAAGCTGCTGGTGGGCTCGGTGGCCGAGGCCGTGCTGCGCATGGCCAGTGTTCCGGTCTACATCGTCGGTCCGGAGGTGGTGGACGGCGGGTACAGCAACTTTGCCATCCGGACCATTCTGTGCGGCGTAAGCCTGCACGAATCCAGTTCCATGGTGGCCAGCTTTGCCGCGGAGCTGGCCGCGGAGCACAACGCGCGCCTGGTTTTGCAGCATGTGATCCGGCCCCAGGAGCGGCATGAGGTTCTGGCCGGCCGGAGTATCGATCAGATCGAGGATGAGCTTGTTGCGCTGGTTCCGGCTGCGCTGCGCAAGAAGATCGCCGTGCAACCGATCGTGGCGCCGGGCGACCCGACCGAAGAACTGCTCTACCAGGGCCGGGCGCAGCAGGCCGACCTGATTGTGCTGGGCGCGCAGGGCGCATCGGCCTTTGCCGCCGTGGCCCGCCTCGGGGTGGTGTACAAGATGCTGGCCCACGCGCGCTGCCCGGTGATGACGCTGTCGCCGGTGGTGCTGGCGGCCAGCGGAGCCAAGAAGGAAAGGGTTTACGCGGGCGAGGTCTTTCTGGCGGGGGTGTTTTAGAGCGGTTCTCCAATTGACGTGCTCCAGCAAGCACGGTGAAATGTGGCTTTTTCTTGAGGAAAAAGCCACTCAGCGTCGTGCTTCCAGAATATAGCTATTGGAGAACCGCTATAGATCTTCACCCCGGCATTCTCATGCAAATAGCGGGTGCGAACCGTAGTTGATTCGTCAAGAATCCTGGCGCGGCCTTTGCTAGCTTGCTCTACCTTGAGCCGGTGCGGTCGATGCCATACGAGTCCAGCACATCCCGGAGTGTCACTACGCCGAGCAGATTGTGAATGTCGGCCCGGTGGATGACCGGCAAAACATCAAGATGGTACGTGCTCATCCGCTCCAGCGCCAGATGCAGGGCATGATCCATGTGGAGATGAGGAACATGAAGCGTTTCGATGATGTTTTTCAGCGGCTGTTCTTTTCTCCCATCGACCAGAGCAAATTCCAGCGTCTCTCTGCTCAACATTCCGAGAAAGTAATCCTTGTCCGCCACCGGCCAGATGCGGAATGGACTGGAGCGAGTCTCTTCCACCGCATCCTGGACACGCATCTGCGCGGAAAGAATTTGCGGAGAGCGCTGCATCACCTGAGCCACCGTGCGCCGGCTTTTTTGGTGAAGCGTGCCGGGAGTGGGCAGATGGATGCCGTCCTGATGCGCCAGCGCCTCGTAGATGGGCTGCTTCTGGAAGCGCCGCGAGATGAAAAGGCTGGTCAGGTTGGCGATCATCAAGGGCACGATGACCGCGTAATCCCGCGTCATTTCAAAGATCATCAGCACCGAGGTCATGGGAGCGCGCACGATGCCGGCAAAGACCGCGCCCATGCCCACCAGCGCGTACGCTCCCGGCGTGGCCGTGTATCCCGGCAACAAATTGTGAGCCACTGTGCCGATGGCGCCTCCCAGCATGGCGCCGAGAAACAAGCTCAGGCCCGAAGATTCCGCCCGCGTTGCCGGAGGCGTAGCTGACCGTGACGCCAATCAGCTTGAGCGCCACCAGCAGCAGCATCAACTTGAGCGCCATTGATCCGTTCAGAGCGCTGCCGACGTAGGTGTAGCCCACGCCCAGAACCTGGGGCACAAACCAGCCCATCAGGCCCACCGTCACGCCGCCCACCACCGGATGCCACCACTGCGTCTTCCTGGGCAATCGCAGAAAGAAGCTGCGCATTCTCAGCAGCATCTTGGTGAAGGCTACGGAGAGAAAGCCGCCGGCAATGCCCAGCAAGGCGTAGATGCCCAGTTCCAGCGGATGCACCAAAGTGTATTGCGGCACCTGAAAGAGCGGGTTATTGCCCAGCAGCAGCCGCATCATCGCCCAGGAAGTGGCGGAGGCCAGCACCACCGATCCCAGAATCGGCGCGTTCATATCGCCCATGACTTCTTCGAGAGCAAACAGCACCGCCGCCATGGGCGTATTGAATGCCGCGGCAATGGCAGCCGCCGCTCCCACGGGAATCAGGGCCTTCACTTTTTCCGGACTCAATCCGAGCGCGCGGCCGAGAACGGAGCCGATTCCCGCGCCCACCTGAACCGACGGACCCTCGCGGCCCAGCGGAATCCCGCTGGCCAGCGTGGTCGCCGTGCAGAAGAATTTGCCCAGAACGGTGCGCAGCGAGATGAATCCATCCCGCGCGAAGAGCGCGGCCTTGGTCTGCGGAACGCCGCTGCCGCGCGCGTTGGGAAAATAGCGGTAGAGCAGGAAGCCCATGGCCAGCGAGCCTGCCACCGGCATGGCAACGCGCCTCCACGCGGCGCTGCCCACCGGATAGAGGCGCATTCCCACTCGCTCCGTGAGCACGATAAACGCGACCACGGCCAGCCCGGTAAGCGCTCCAATCAGCAGCGAGAGAAGAAGAAAGACCTGCTCCTCGCGCTCGTGAAGACGCGCACTCGCACGCGCCCCAAGGTCGGCGAGCCATTTCCTTTTAGGCTGGTTCTCAGCGGGTGGCGGCAGACGACATATCAACAGTTTACGCGAACAGCATTTCTTGGTCCGGATAACAACAATCAAGCATATATCAGTTCACTTGGCAAAAATCATCAATGCACTCAACGACGAACGAAGCAAACCCAACAATCCCGATTCCAGGCAAGTGAGGGCATCCCGGAGACTGACCCGCTGCCCAAAGACGAAATCGAATGGAATCTACGGCCCGCTCCGAGTATACTGACGGCAAGGCGGCTGGGCGTATGAGTCTGGCCGGCCGCAAGTGAGGTGCGTCTTCCGCAGTGACTCTGGTTCACTGACATTCGACGTTCCAGCCTCGGGGACTTCCCGTTGGCGCGCGGTGGTTCGTGTGCTGCGAAGTCCCATGGATTCATTGAGTTGTGCCCTCCTTCCTTCCTCCTGTGCCCTCTGCGGCTCCTCTCTGCCGCATCTCATCTTCCGCGCCCATTTGTGATGTTTGCTGGACGGAGTTTCCCGTGCAGAGCGGAGAATCTGTGCGCGCGCTGCGGCGACACGCTGGATGCGCCGGTGCTGGCCGGCCCAACGAGTTCCGGGCTGTGCAAGAGCCTGCCGGATGGCGCCGCCGCCGTTTGTGCGGGCGGTGGCCTATGGGCCGTACGAGGACCGCATGAAGGCGGCCATCCACGCGCTCAAATATGACCGGCTGCACGCGGCGGCTCGCGGGCTGGGCCGGATGCTCGCCCGAGCAATCGCCAAACTGGCGGATGAGGCTCCCGGCGGAGATGCTGGTGGTTCCTGTGCCGCTGCACCGTTCCAAGTATGCCGAGCGCGGCTTCAACCAGGCTCGCTCGCTGGCCGCAGCGTGCGCTGGAGTCGCTGCGCATAGACGCATCCGGAGTGGCGGCTCACGCTGGCTGCGAGCACGCTGATGCGGATACGCGCCACTGAGAGCCAGTTTGGCCTGACACCGCGCCAGCGGCGCATGAATGTGAATGGAGCGTTTGAGGTCTCCGATCCTGCCGCGGTCACGCTGAAGCACGTTCTGCTCATCGACGACATTCTTACCACCGGCGCAACGGTTCGCGCCGCAGCTCTGGCGTTGATCAAGGCCGGCGCAGCATCCGTATGGGTAGCTACGCTGGCCAGGGCAGGACGCGTGCGCGATAGCCGCCGCACAGTTTCCGCGCGCTTTGACGATGCGGAGGAGAATTTTGGATCAGCCGGAAGATCACCGGCTGTCACCTTGCAAGAGGCAAGCATTGATTCATTGCACGAGCAATCATCTTTTTGACGAGGGGAAAAAGGATGTCGCTGGGAAAAGCCATGATTCACGCACGCAAACAGAAGTCCATCGCCAGGGCCGCGGCGCTGGCCGGAGAGAAGGCGACGGTCCACTCCGCGCACATCCTGCAGATGCCGGTGCTAGTGCTGAACGCGTCTTATGAGCCGATCAATATCTGCGGCGCGCGCCGCGCTTTGGTATTGGTGCTCAAGGGCATTGCGCGCACCGAGGAGGAGCACGGGCTGATTCTGCACGCGCAGCGCACCCGCATTCCCATGCCCTCGGTAATCCGATTGCTCGAGTACCGGCGCATCCCTTACCAGACGCGCGCTCTCTCGCGCAAAAACATTCTGCTGCGCGACCGCAACACCTGCCAGTATTGCGGAGAGACGCTGCCGCCCGCCGATCTGACGCTGGACCACGTAGTACCGCGCTCGCGCGGCGGCAACTCAACCTGGGAAAACCTGGTGGCCTGCTGCCATCCCTGCAACCGCCACAAAGGCAACCGCATGATGAGCGAAATCGACGACATGATTCTGCTGCGCGAGCCGCGCGCCTTTTCGCTGCACACCAGCCGCCAGATTATGCGCATGCTGGGCAGGGCGGATGACCGGTGGAGAAAATACTTGTTTTATTGAAGAGCAGCTTTTGCCATCTGGAATATATATCTGCACAGTTATTGCTGTGCTCTTGGCGGGCACATGGATGTTCCCGTATCCTAACATGCATCAATTCTTATCAACTGTAGAGGAACTTTGAAATGCAAGTGACAATGGGATCTCCATATATCGAAGGGCGTTCGAATGTTGACAGTGCAGAGCATGGATGCATTGGAAAACTAGAACACCAAAGGACTCTCCCATGTGCCGCGCTCAACCTGCCCGGAAACATTGCTAACATAACTAGTATTTTTCTTCTTTTAGTTTTCGGAATCGCGTGGGGAATTTCCATCGATCGCTATCCTTTGTTTTACATTGATGATTCTTTTTTCAATTTTCCAGCAATCCGCGCGGCACACGGAGAACAACTCCTATATCAGGTAAGCCGAGACACGCCATATGCGAATGAAGTGTGGGCTTACCATGGACCGCTCTATCCCAATCTTCAGGCTGTTGTATTCAAATTATTTGGAGTGAATCAAGCTGCCTCACGGCTTCCCAACTTTCTTGCGGGATGGACCGCTGCTCTGCTTCTTACTCTTTTTCTGATTCGACGAGGCTATCATTTTGCTCCTTTGATCTTTGTGGCCTTTTGGATCGGCGACCGGGCAACACAGGAACTCATGTACGGCCGCCCGGACGGCCTTTCCCTGCTGTGTCTTGCAGGCGCATTTATCCTCACTGAAAAAGCCTGGCAATTATTCAGCCATAAGTATGCCTTACTAGCCGGTATCCTTCTTGGGATGGCTTGTGCTTTTCATCCTCTTGCTTTCGCTTTCGGAATTGCAGTATCGGTCCTAATCGCTGCAAGAATGCGATTCACCGGACTGGGTTCTGTAGTTTCCGGAGCCTGCCTGGCTGTTCCTGTTGTTTTGTGGTGCTGGCACTTCCATATTCGCCACGCACTGACGCAATTCTTCTGGTGCGCCCACATCCAACGTTCAGATAGTATTCATCAGGCTCTTTCCACCTTGATTTCCACGCTGAACTGGAGTCGTTATTGGTTCCTGGCGCTACTGATATTTACCATTCTATATTTACTGCCAAGAGCTTGGCAGGAAATCCTCCGCAGAAGGGCGGGTATGGCTAATGACCGGCAACTCCACCTCATCATGGTTACACTCTTTGCACTGGCCGGGTTATCATGCATTTTTCGAACCGCCGTTCATCCCTATTATCTTATTTACTTCACTGTTTGGCCAATACTTGGCATTGCAATACTGGTAGAAATTCATGGCAAACGCGCCCTTCCTTTCCTGGTTATGGGAATTCTGATTTGGAGCTCCAGTTGTTTGTGGAATCTGATGCGATTTAGAGAAACAATTCTCTACCACAGCCAGTTATCGCCCAAATATATACTTCAGGTCATTCAACGCGAAGTGCCGCGGGGAGTCACTATTGTTACAACTCCAGAGATATACATCTTGCCTGCCGAAGCCGGGTATACGCTGGAGGTTACGCCGTGGTTTCCGGAGCAAAGCGAAGTTTGCCGGGAGTGCTATCTGTTAATGGAAAAGAAAGAATATGAGTATCCCACTTACGTGGCCGGCAATGAAATATCGTCCCGGCAAGTCCTGTATTCCGGACCCGCGTTTCCCGGCGCTGGCCCTCTCCGGTATCCCGTTGTGCTGATGGCGCCGGCGAAGTGAGATATGGCTTCCGGCCGGAATCTCAAAATTGGGAGCTGGGAATCCGCTCCCTTGCAGAATCCGTAGAATAGCTGCAGATGGCATTTACCGAACAATACGATGTGGCCGTGGTGGGAGCGGGGCACGCGGGGTGCGAGGCGGCCATGGCGGCGGCGCGCATGGGGCTGAAAACGGCGCTGATTCTTCATGCGCAGAGGAGCCGCATCGCCATGCCCTCGGTAATCCGATTGCTCGAGTACCGGCGCATCCCCTACCAGACGCGCGCCCTCTCGCGCAAAAACATCCTGCTGCGCGACCGCAACACATGCCAATATTGCGGCGAAACGCTGCCGCCCGCCGACCTGACGCTGGACCACGTGGTTCCCCGCTCGCGCGGCGGCAACTCGACCTGGGAGAACCTGGTGGCTTGCTGCCATCCCTGCAACCGGCACAAGGGCAACCGCATGTTGAGCGAGATCGACGATATGATTCTGCTGCGCGATCCGCGCCCCTTCTCGCTACACACCAGCCGGCAGATCATGCGCATGTTGGGCAGGGCCGATGACCGGTGGAGAAAGTATCTGTTCTATTGAGAGAATAGCTATCCGTATTTTCCCCAGCTCAAATGGATGGCATCATTGCGGGATGACTGCATCAATGAACGCGTAGTATGGGCGGGTTCGTGAGCCGGATTAGATTATGGCGTCCGTGCCTTTACTGGCTGACGGCGCCGCGCCGGAACCTCAGCGTGGCCATCCCGCCCAGCCCCGTAATCAATAAAAGCCATGTCGAAGGCTCGGGCGTGGGCTGATCAAACATGAGGTTGTCGTATGCATCATTCCCACTGGGGCCATATACGACAAAAAAAGAGTACACGTTGTTGGGGTCGTTGAACGCCGCGGAGACATCCGACGGGTTGTTTACGTCATACCCTGCGAGTGCGCTGTCAGAGTTAAGAAAATACACTTGGATCATGTCGCCAAGAGAATCTATCGCGGCGATTCCCCCGTAATTACTACAGTCTAAGTCGACGTCGCTTGCCGAGCATAAAAATATGTCATCATTGAAGGTCCCGGTTACGCCTAAAGGAATGTCCCCGACTGTGATATTGATTTGGAACGGGCTTCCGACCTCAACGTCGTCCGGGATATTCCCCTGCAACGACGTCTGGCTATACCCCACGCCGTCGTTGGTGTAAGTAAAATTGTTTTGCACGAACGTGGCATCGTAGCTGACAGTCACTGTTATTGGCGCATTGAGCAAATCCCCGCCGCCAAAGAGGCCGGCATCATCGTTTGTGCCGTTGGGGCCGCTGTCATCTCCGCCGACGATAATGCCGTTCAGTGTGATCGTATTGATGTCGTCTGCTTGAGCTACTCCGGTGAAGGCCAAAGCGGCGATTACGGCCAGGATGGTGGTTCTCATAGTACACGTCCCCTATTCATCCAGCGCGGTTCAAACCGGGACTTCCTATTAGATTCTTGTTGTGTATCAGTATACACCCAGTTGCCGAGTACCCGCCATTGATCCGCCCAATATATTTCAGGTGCTCCATCCGTCGCTTTTTCTCGCTGAAAGGGTAGGAGATCACTTACCCTATGGCGCGCAAGCGCCGTCTGCCTGGACGGCCTGCCTCTGAGCGAAACCGGGGGCCCCGGCTACAGATCTTCGTCACTGGAGTGGAATGGTCGAAGAGGCCAGTCCCATGGTCAGGAATTTTCCCGAAAACTCCTCCTTACCAAGGTTGACCAGGGATATTTGCTCTTCCTCCCATCACTTCCCCGGGTGGTTGAGATTGGTGCAGCACGCTTTTGGGATTCGATAGATACGTTCTGCGACTTCATCAAATAATCCGTAGAATAGCTTCAGATGGCATTTACCGAACAATACGATGTGGCGGTGGTGGGCGCGGGGCACGCGGGGTGCGAGGCGGCGATGGCGGCGGCGCGCATGGGGCTGAAGACGGCGCTCATCACCATGAACCTGGACCTGATTGCGCAGATGAGCTGCAATCCGGCGGTTGGCGGCGTGGCCAAAGGCCACCTGGTGCGCGAGGTGGACGCGCTGGGCGGCGTGATGGGCGAGGTGGCCGACGCGGTGGGGATTCAGTTCCGGCTGCTGAATACCTCGCGCGGTCCGGCGGTGTGGAGTCCGCGGGCGCAGTGCGACAAGCAGCTCTACCGCGTGAAGATGCGCGAGGTGCTGGAAGTCGCAGCCGGGGCTGCATATCCGGCAGGCGGAGGTCGTCGATCTGGTGATCGACGACAGGGACTCAGGGACTCAGGGACTAGGGACTCAGAAATCGACGGCGGGTTCTGGGCCTGAAGCTGCGCGATGGGCGGCAGACTGCTGGCCGGGGCCACCATCATCACCACCGGCACATTTCTGAATGGGCTGATCCACTGCGGCGAGGAGCAGTATCCGGCGGGGCGCAGCGGGGAGCCGGCCTCGGTTCTGCTGGGCGAGGCGCTGCGGGCTCTGGGCTTGCGGACCTGCCGCTTGAAGACGGGAACGCCGCCGCGGCTGGACGGACGGACGATTCGCTGGGAGGCCTTTGAGGAGCAGGCGGGCGACGCGGAGCCGACGCCCTTCAGCTTCCGGACGAAGAAGATTGTCCAGCCGCAGATCAGTTGCCACATCGCCTTCACCACGCCGGAGACGCTGCGCATCATTCGCGAAAATGTGCATCGCTCGGCGATGTATTCGGGGCAGATCGCGGGCGATCGGGCCGCGCTATTGCCCGTCGATCGAGGACAAGATCGTCAAGTTTCCCGACAAGACGCAGCACCAGTTTTTTCTGGAGCCGGAGGGGCTGCACACCCACGAGGTCTACGTGAACGGCATGTCCACCTCGCTGCCGATGGAGGTGCAGTGGCAGATTGTGCGCTCGATTCCCGGCCTCGAACAGGCGGAGATGCTGCGGCCCGGCTACGCCATTGAATACGACAGCGTGGACGCGACCGAGCTGGACCGCACGCTGCGCGTGAAGAGCATGGAGGGCCTGTATCTGGCCGGGCAGATCAACGGGACCAGCGGCTACGAGGAGGCGGCCTGCCAGGGAATCATGGCCGGGATCAACGCGGCGCTGTGGCTCAAGGGCGAGCCGCCGTTCACCCTGGACCGCAGCGAGGGCTACACCGGCGTGCTGATCGACGACCTGATCTCGAAGGGGACGAACGAGCCGTACCGGATGTTCACCTCGCGGGCGGAGTTCCGGCTGCACCTGCGCATCGACAACGCCGACCGGCGGCTGACCCCGCATGGGCGGCGGCTGGGGCTGATCGACGACGCGGCCTGGGCGGAGTACGAGCACAAGCAGGCGCGGATGGCCGCGCTGGAGCGGCTGCTGGTCACGCGCAAGGTGGACGGCGAGCGGCTGGGCGCGGCGGGCTTTGGCGAGCTGACGGCGACGGCCGGATTGACCTGGGCGCAACTGCTGAAGCGGCCGGAGGTGGGCATCGAGGCGGTGCTGGGCGCGATGCGCGAAGAGCTGGCCGCCGATCCGCTGCTGGCGGAGATGGCTTCGCAGTCGACCGCGATCAGAACGTCGCGCTGAAGCGCGAGCGGCCAGCTGCGCAACGAGGCGCGCGCCGTGGAGACCGAGATCAAGTTTGCCGGCTACCTGGAGCAGCAGAAAAAATCCATTGCCAAGCTGAAGGCCGCCGAGGAGGTTGCGATTCCGGAGTGGCTGGATTACGGCGCCATCAGCGGGCTTTCGCGGGAGATGCGCGAGAAGCTGGAGCGGGTGCGCCCGGCGACCATCGGCCAGGCCAGCCGCATTCCCGGCGTGACGCCGGCGGCGCTGGGGCTGGTGCATGTGTCGATCCGGCTGCAAGGGGCGCGGAGGCAGGCGGGGTAACACTCTAACGCAATTCCTTAATTCGATTTATTCAGTAGCTATCCCCTTAATATAAATAAGCTCCTAATTTGTAATAAGAGTTCTCCTTGCAGCACAAATTGAAATAGAGGTACTGTTCCAAGTCTAAGCACAGTATCCCATCCCCTCAATCCAGGTACTCAACTAGCACCAGTCGCCCTACTGGTTGCCCTTGTCGCCCTTGCTGATAAATGGAATGTGGAAGGGCATATCGTCGTTGGATTGCTTCTTGTGCTTGGCGTTGGTGTCCTCGGGGAGCCTGGTGCGCTGGGAGTTGATGCACATCCAGCCGCCGTGGACGCGCTCGAAGACGTGGGTGAAGACGCCCTTTTCGTCCACCTGGGCGGAGCCGGCCTTGTGGTGCAGCACGTAGGTGCCGTTGGCCACCGCGATGTCGCCCAGCATGCGCACGGTGATCACCTTCTGCTCGAGATGGAGGGTCTTGTCCTCGCCGGTGATCAGCTGGGCCAGTTGCTGGTTGCGGGTGGTGATGTCGCCGCCGGCGGAAACGTCCACAAACAACGGGGAGAGCACCAGTTCCAGGGCGTACTGGTCGCGCACGTTGATGGCGTTGGCCCAGGCGTCTTCAATCTTCTGGAACTCGCGGAATCGCCGGGCTTTCGGCCGAGGCTGACGGCGGGCTGAGGCGCGGCGCGGAGCCGGATTCTGAGCAACGGCAATGCAGCATGAGAGCAGAAAAACAGAAAAGCCAGCCACAAGACGAGTCATACGCACCATGAACTCCACTTCAGGGATCAGGGTTCGGGGATCAGGGGTCAGTTGCCGTGGTTGCGGCTGCTCTTGGGGGAGGAGCCTGTTCCCTATTTTTTACTCCCTGTTCCCTATTCTCTGATGATAGCTCTTGGACTCGGCAGAGCGGCTGTGGGGAGCGGAAAAAAGAACAAAGGCCCTAGCTCAGTGTTTGCAGGTGTTCGGGCTCGTGGAGGGTGACCAGGGAGTCTTCGATGGAGATCCAGCCCTCCTTGCGGAACTGGCCCAGGGTGCGGGTGACGGTTTCGCGGGTGGTGCAGGCCATGGAGGCCATCTCCTCGTGGGTCAGCAGCAGCGGGAAGCGGAAGCCGCCTCCATCCAGGTGTTCGCCGATCTGGTGGGCCAGCTCCAGCAGCAGGCGCCCCAGGCGGGCGGCCACGGTCTCGGCCAGGGCGATGCGGCAGGCGTCCTGCAGGGCAAAGCGGTACTCCTGGCAGATGCACTGGACGGCGCGCATCTGGGCCTCTTTGTGGGTGCGCAGGAAGGTGAGGAAGCGGTCGCGCTCGACGGGGCGAAGCTGGGCGGCGGTCAGCGTCTCAGCGGAAACCTCGTAGACGCCGTGGGAGAGAACCGCGTACAGGCCCAGCATGGAGCCCGGTCCGGCCACGCGGACGATCATCTGGCGATCCTGATGGCGTCCGGCGGTGAGCTTGAGATAGCCGCCGCAGATCAGGTAAAGGCAGCGGCATCCTCGCCCTGGGTGAAGAGCGAAGACTGCGCGGGAAGCGAGATGGTGCTGGTGGCCAGTTCAAGATCGGCCAGTACGGCGCTGCCCAGGGAGCAGAACCAGCCGGGGCGGCGATTGGAGCAGGCGGCGCATCCCACCGGAACCTGCCGTGCGATGTGCTTCTGCCGCGTTTGCGCTGCTGCCGAGTTCTCTGTGTGCGCCATGGTCTTGTCCCGTCCGCCGCCGGTCCAATCTCTCCATCCCGGTTCTTGATCCGAACCCAGCACGCTGCGCAAGGGCCGAACCGAGGTGAAAATGCCCTGGCCTCCTGGGGAAGAGACTCTTACCTGATAGAGAGTTTGCCGGAGTCGCAGCCGCTGTGGATGTGATGGGCCTCACGTCTATGCAAGGCCCTGCAAGCAGGGGTTTTACTCCGCATGTTGCCTTTCCAGGTACACGTTTCCAGCGGTTCCCGGCAGGCAGTGCCGCCGACTAAGCAGGAAGAATGCGCGTGACAGTTGAAAGCTGGTGAGCAGCACGATCAAGCCGCAATTATCATTCCGCCAGGTAGAAAGTGGTCAGTTATTGCACAGCCGCTAAGCCATCGTTATGTGCTTCTGATCACAGGAAAGCCTCTCATACCCGGCAGCTTCGGAGGAGGAAGCCAGGCATCCGGACCATTGGATCATCTTGGCAGAGCCATGGAATTTGTTCATATTCGGGAATCCAGGTCACTTTGGGACAGGAAAACAAACCGGTAACATACCTCATATTACGGATGTGACGAACATCACCGCTTAGGCATATGACGAAACCGTAATCTACCGTCATGAAGTGATGCTCCGCACAATGAGCACCTTCCGCAAGAGCAGTGACCGGACGGCTGCCGCCGGAGCGGCATTCCCGAGGGGAATAGCCGTTTTGAGCTGCAGGACGCCGGTATACTGTTGTTGCGGAAGCGGCTATGAGAGCACCCGAGGCGGTATTCGATGCATAGAGATGGGCCTGTCACGCAATTGTCGATTGGTGCGGCTCCGGGCAAGAGGCCGGGGTTGCGAGCTTGTTTGATGTTGATTGCTGGGCGCAGGCATGTTGTGCGTCCCCGTGCTGGCGGCTCCGGCGCCCGGCGACAAGCCGGCCACCGCGCAGGTCAAGGACACCGCGCCCGGCGAATTTGTGGGCACGCGATACCTGCGCCACCTGCCACGAAGAGGTGGCCAAGAAGTTCGCCGACAATCCTCACACCAAAATGGCCCTGCATGCATGGCAAGATCGGGGTCACCTGCGAGGGTTGCCACGGCGCGGGCAAGGCGCACGTGGAAGGCGGCGGCGACATTACCAAGATCTTCAATCCCGCCAAGGCCACGCCCAAAGAGGTGGACGCCAATTGCCTGGGTTGCCACGCGGGAGCGCATCCCAACTTCGATCGTTCTCCTCATGCCAAGGCCGGCGTCAGCTGCATCAGCTGCCACAGACATTCACGCCAGCAAGGCAGAGCAGCTGCTGAAGGCCGCGCAGCCCGCGCTCTGCTTCCAGTGCCACAACGACGTGAAGCCGTTCTTCGACATGCCCTTCCATCACAAGGTGAATGAGGGCCTGGTCAAGTGCGGCGACTGCCATGATGTTCACGGCACCTTCGGGAACAACAACATCAAGTCCACGGCCGATCAGAACGCGATCTGCACCAAGTGCCACATGGAGAACCGCGGGCCATTTGTGTATGAGCACGCCTGCCGTCAAGGCGGAGGGGTGCATGGCTTGCCACACTCCGCATGGATCGCAGAATGCCCGGCTGCTGAATATGCCCACGATCAACACGCTTGTGCAACCAGTGCCATAGCCCGGTCGCTGCCGGCACAGTTCACGGGGTGAACGCAGGATCGGCGGAGCTGCAGCCCTGCATTGACTGCCACACCATGATCCATGGCTCCAACATCGACCCGTATTTCAAGAGGTAGCGGAGCAGCGCCGCGCCCTCCGGAAGCATCGGATGGCGCGGCGCAAATTCCGGGCAAGTTCGGTGCACGAGGTCAATGTTTTCGATGTCAGCAATGATGTTTTTTCAAGTGAGGCTTCAAATGAAGAAGATAGGCTGGTTTTCTCGGCTGTCCAATCAACAGCCCTCTACCGCAATAATCCAGCGCATCGCTGGAGGCATTGGTGTCGCCGTTCTCCTGATGATGACGGGTATCGCTGCCGCCCAGATTCCCGCGCCGAGTGAGCCGATGGCCGTCCCGGGGGGATATACATCCCATCAGACCGTGGACATCGGCGGGCACATTGCCGACATCAAGGGCAGCGGAGCCATGTACGACACGCTGATCAATCAGCAGTCCGGGCCGCGCCTGATGGGCGGAACCTTTGAGTTGCGCGCGCTGCCGACCAACAAGCACACCCAGATCGATTTGCTCCATGCCATGGCCAGCGGTTTCGGCGGCGATCCGTACAACTTCGCCAAGCTGGACTTCTCCAAGGGCAAGCTCTACGAGTTCTCGGGAACCTTCCGCCGCGACCGTCAGTACTCCGACTACGACCTGCTGGGCAACCCGAATATCACCACCGGGCAGACGATTCCCATCGGGCTCTCCACCGCGCCATCCAACACGCTGGCCTGGCCGCAGGTGAATCACTCGTCGGTGATGTTCAATACGGTGCGCCGCATGACGGACACCAATCTTACCCTCTACCCGCTCTCGAAGGTGACGTTCAGGGCAGGGTACTCGCAGAATATCTTCCAGGGCCCGGGCATGAGCCCCAGCTACACCATCGCCAAGTACAACGCCCTGCTCGAACAGTATCAGCGCAACAGCACCGATGAATTCACGGGCGGGATCGATTGGAAGCCTGTGCGAGCGCACCAAGCTGAGCTTTGATGAGGAGATCACCCACTTCAAGACAGGCTCCTACTTTACGCTGGACCCGAACGGGTTCCTGGTGCAGGAGGCGGACGGAACAAAGGCCTACCTGGGCAACTGGGACAGCCAGACCGCCTACGGCATCGCCGGCTGCAACACCGGCAGCATGGGAGGCTCACCCGCATACACCAACGCAACCACCTACACCATCCTCTCTCCGGCGCAAGGCGGCGGCCTGCCGATCATCAATCCGGCATGCGATGTGGTGACCAGCTACACGCGCACGCAGCCCACGCGCATTCTCACGCCCACGGAGACCTTCCGCTTGCAAAGCTCCAGCATCAAGAACGTCACGATGAACGGCGATTTGCGCTACACCAACGCCAATATGAATCTCCCCAATTATTACGAGAACTTCCAGGGCCTGGATGGGGCGGCTCGCTCGATCACGTACACCGCCAACGCCAGCGGAAAGCGGGCGGTTGTCTCCGGAGACTATGGCGTCGTCTGGCAGGCGACCAAGACGGTCAGCCTCTCCGATCAGCTTAACTACTCCGATGTCCACCAGCCCGGAGCGGCCACCTTCACCAGTCTGACCACCCTGTCGACGCCCGCGGCCCCCAATCAAACCATCAACTACCCCGGCGCACTGACCACGACCAACGCCGCCAATGACGCTTCGACAATATCGGGAGCTTCCCTCGTCAATCAACCCCTGCCGTCCTACTTTGGCCAGAAGTTCCTGACCAACAACCTGACGGGAAGCTGGGATGCTTCTTCGCGGGCCACGCTCTCGCTCACCTATCGCTACCGAACGCATACCATCGCCCAGGGCATTCCCAATAACATCCCACTTCCCGTGGGTAATACTGGCCCGGATTGCTCTGGAAGCGCAACCGGCGTAACTTGTACGGGCGGAACAGTATCCATTAATGAAAACGGAGGAATCTTCAACGCCGCCCTGCGCCCCGCCAAGCATTGGGATCTCAATGGCACGGTCGAGGTGCTCTACGATGACAACGCATTTACTCCGGTCGGTCCGCGGCAAACCAAGCACTACAGAGTGCATACCACCTACAAGCCAAGGCCCTGGGCAACGTTCTCGGGCGCCTTCAACGACCTGGAGCGGCATAACAACACCAACAACAATCAGGCCACAACGGCGTTGTTCGTTCCTCCTTCAACAACGCCAGCTCCTAACGGAACCGCCTCAACCGGCACCCCGTATATTGGCCCGCTCCAACATGTCGATTACAGCCGGGTGGCGAGCTTAGGCGCGGTGATTGCGCCGAATGAGCACTATGGGCTCGATTTCAATTACGCCTATAGCGATGTCTATGCGTCCACCAACATCTGCTACCTGAATGGCGCCACGGCCACATTACCTGGAGCTGTGCAAAGCGCCACCAGCACAGTATGCCCGTACATATGGGGAAGAGGCGCTACGGGCGTTACGGAGGCCAATGGCTCGGCGCTCTCGGATTGGGTCGCCAGGGACTTCATGGATGCTCCTACGCAATTTGTATCGGCGGCGGTCCGTCTCTCTCCGGTCGACAAAATTCACTCCAGCCTTGGCTATCGCATCAGCGATGTGAACGGCACCCGGTTCTTCAACGATGCGCGCGACGTCAACGGCTCGCTGGTCTCCAAGTATCAGACGCCCTTTGTGAATCTTGCATGGACGATCCATCCCGGATTGATTTGGAAGGCTGAGTACAATTACTACGGATACGGCGAGGGCGGTCCTTCCGGCACACAGTACTGCAGCACTTCAACCTCTGCGTCAGCAGCAGTAATTCCTTGCAACACAGCGTCGATCGCCGCGTATCCGACCGGTATGACCGAACCGACATCCGGCCTGACCGCGCCGCGGACCTTCCATGCGAATAACGTTACCTTTTCAATGCATTACGCGTTCTGACAGGGCAGGGTCCTCTAACCAACAGCGCAGTTCCTAAAAGCAAGGGACTGCGCTGTTTCATGTAAGATGCTCGATGGTGCCATCTCGGCTGCAACCTGAGCGACTCTTCACTGCCGCAAGGGTTGTAGTATAAGGAAGAAAACTCCCGGCAGTTGCTTCTCTAGCGCAATCTGGCCGGCAAAAACTCAAGGAGGTTGCAATGACAAAGACGATTCGATCCCTGTTGGTGTTGGCGGCTGTGGTTTGCCTGGCCGGCGCCGTGAGCTTTGCCCAATCCGGCGGCGAAGCGACTTACAAAGCCAAGTGCGCCATGTGCCACGGCGCCACCGGCACGCCCAGCGCGGGCATGGCCAAGAAGATGGGCATCAAGCCGGTCTCCGATCCGGCCATCAAGAAGCTTACGGCGGCGCGAGATGTTTGCCGCGGTCAAGAACGGCAAGGGCAAGATGAAGCCGGTCGCGGGACTCACCGACGCGCAGATCAAGGACGCGGTGGCTTTCTATCGTGGCTTGAAGTAAGAAGTACAATCGAAGCGGATGAAAGGCGAACCAGGCCCGCCGTCGTTCGGCGGGCCGTCTCGTTTGAGTGTGGGGGAATCAGGTGCCAGTGTTTCAAAAATTCCGTGAAAGCTGGGTGCGCCCGGCGCTGTTTTTCGGCAACAATCCCATCAGCCTGGCCGGCGGAGCCATCACCACCGCCTCCGGCGTGACCATGATCGCCTATTGGCTGGTGGAACTCTTCGGCCGGCCCAATGACAATCCCTATCTCGGCATCATCTTCTTCCTGCTTCTGCCCGCCCTGTTTATTGGCGGACTGCTGCTGATCCCGGTGGGCATGTGGACGCGCCGCAAAAAGCTGCAAAAGGCCGGGCTGATTCCGCTGGAGTTTCCCAAGGTCGATTTCAACGACCGGATCTTTCGCCACGGCGTGGACATTGTGCTGGTGGCCACCATCGTGAACCTGCTGGTGGTGTCGATGGCCAGCTATCGCGGCGCGGCCTACATGGATTCGCCGCAGTTCTGCGGCCAGAGCTGCCACGTGATGCATCCGGAGTTCACGGCCTACAAAATTTCCGCGCACTCCCATGTGGCCTGCGTGGCCTGCCACATCGGCTCGGGCGCGGCGGCGTACTTTTCCGCCAAGGTGAACGGCACCAAGCAGCTTCTCGAAGTCACGTTTGATCGCTACCCCACGCCGATTCCGTCGCCGGTCGAAAGCCTGCGCCCGGCGCGCTATATCTGCGAGGGCTGCCACACGCCGGCCCGGTTCATCGGCGAAAAGCTGCTGGTCAAGTCCAGCTTTGCCGACGACGAAAAGAACACCGAGACCCAGACGGTGGTCGTGCTGCACCTGGGCGGGCGGGATGGCCTCTCGCACCTGACCGGAATTCACGGCGTTCACCTGGGCCACATCGAGTATGTCGCCACCGATCCGACCCGGACCACCATTCCCTGGGTGCAGAAGCGCAACGACGACGGCTCGGAGACGGTCTTTACCGCCTTGCCGCGCAGGGCAGCGGCATTCCCCAGGGCGAACGGCGGGTGATGGACTGCATCGACTGCCACAACCGCGCCGCGCATACCTTTGTGACCGCGGAAGAAGCGCTCAACCGGGCCATGGCCGACGGCGCGATCAGTCCCGAGCTGCCCTGGGTTCACAAAGAGGGCCTGGAACTGCTCAAGGCCAATTACGCCAGCGAAGCACGAGGCGCGCGCGAAGATTCCCGCCGCAGCTTGAAGCCTTCTATCGCACCGAGCATCCCGAGGTGCTGGCTGCCAAGGCCGCGCTGGTCAAGTCGGCGGGCGAGCAACTGGTGACCCTCTACAGCCAGAATGTCTTTCCGTTTATGAAGGTGACCTGGGGAACGCATCCCAACCACATCGGCCACATGAGCTATCCGGGCTGCTTCCGCTGCCACGATGGCGAACACACAGCCAAGGACGGCACCGCCATTCCTCAGGACTGCGCGGCCTGCCACAACCTGCTGGCCGTGGATGAGCCCAAGCCCAAGGTGCTCTCGGATCTGGGCATTCAATAATCATCTTTTTTAGGATATCCTGGGCAGCAGCGGGACAAGCGCAGGTACTCGCTGCGCGTATTGCTCATAGATTGTGCCGAACTGCATGCGCATCCACCGCTCTTCAAACCGCAGCTTGAACCACAGCATTGCGAAGAGGAAAGCAAGAGCCACCAGGCCACGAACCTGCCCAATGGCGATCGCCGTGCCTAGAAATCCGGTCAACAGCCCTGTATAAATCGGATGGCGGACCAGGCCATACGGTCCGCCGGTGATGAGTTCGTGGTCTCGCTTGATCGTTACCGAGCTGCTCCAGTTGCTGCCCAGAACCACGCGCGCCCAAATCGCAAAGCCAAGCCCCAGCACACTTACCACCGCGCCAATCCAGAACCAGGCAGTCCAGTTGGTTTCAGAAAGATAAGACAGGTAGAGCACGGGAATGGGCAACCGGGGGCTCATCAGGAAAACAAACGCGAAAGCAAACATCACGGCCCGTACGATCCGCGACACAAGCGGCTCAACCCGTTCGTTGCTTTTAGCGCCGCGCGCCGCAACGTGCCAATAGAGAAAATAGACCACCCACAGCGCGGGAAAGAACCAATCGTAAAAAACTCTCATGAGGCATCCATACGGCTGTTACCTAGGCAGTATACGCAAACAACGCATCACCGGTTCCCAATCGAGCGATAGTCCAGCGTGGTAGCCTTGCTCTTTGGTTTGAAGGAGCCAAATTCCGATGTCTGCCAGCCATCCATTCACTTCAATCTTGTCGCCGCGGCCCATGCCGCCATGATCGAGCACGGTTTTCAGCCGGATTTTCCCGCCGGAACCGACAAGGAACTGGCCGCGATCCAGGCCCATCCCGAGCTGCCTGCCGCCCCCGGCGCTCAGGACCTGCGCAGCCTGCTCTGGTCCTCGATCGACAACGACACCTCCAAGGATCTGGACCAGATCGAGTGGGCCGAGCAGCTGCCCGATGGCCGCATTCGCGTGCTGATCGGCGTGGCCGACGTGGACGCGCGCGTCGCGCAGGGCACGGTCATCGACTGCCACGCCAAGAGCGAGACGACCTCGGTCTACACCGGCGTCAAGGTCTTTCCCATGCTGCCCGCCGAGCTCTCCGAGGGCATCACCTCGCTCAACGAGAACGAAGACCGCGTGGCGCTGGTCATCGAGTTTGCCGTGGACCAGGCGGGCACGGCATCGGACGGCAAGGCCTATCGCGCGCTGGTGCGCAACCGCGCGCAACTGGCCTACAACAGCGTGGGCGCGTGGCTTGAGGGAAAGGGCCCGGCTCCGGCCAAGGTGGCCGCCAGCGCCGATCTGGCCGCGCAGCTCAAGCTGCAGGACGCGGCCGCCCAGCGCATGGTCGGCGGCCGCTTCCAGCACGGCGCGCTGGATCTGGAGACCATCGAAACGCGCCCGGTGATGCTGGCCGAGCAGGCGGTCGAGATCGCGCGCCTGGAAAAGAACCGCGCCACTTCGCTGATTGAAGAGTTCATGGTGGCGGCCAACGGCGTCATCGCCCGCACCTTTGAAGACGCCGGCGTGGCCTCCATCCGCCGCATTGTGCGCACGCCCAAGCGCTGGGACCGCATCGTCGAGGTGGCCGCGGGACTGGGCACAACGCTGCCCGCCGAGCCCGATTCGAAGGCTCTCAACGACTTTCTGCTGGCGCAGAAGCAGAAGGACCCCGACCACTTTCCCGACCTCTCGCTGGCCAGTGTCAAGCTGATGGGCCCCGGCGAGTACGTGCTGGTCAAGCCCAACGAGGTTTCGCCCGGCCACTTCGGCCTGGCCGTGCAGGACTACACCCACTCCACCGCGCCCAACCGCCGCTTCCCGGACATGGTGACGCAGCGGCTGATGAAGGCCTGGCTGGCCAAGGCGCCGCAGCCCTACTCCGCCGACGACCTCAACGCCATCGCGGTTCACTGCACGCTGATGGAAGACAACGCCCGCAAGGTGGAGCGCGAGATGCAGAAGCGCATCGCCGCCGTGGTGCTGCAGAAGCGCATCGGCCAGAGCTTCCCCGCCATCGTCACCGGCGTCAACAACTACGGCGTTTTTGTTCGCACCCTCGATCCGCACGTGGAAGGCATGGTGGTCAGCGGCGGCAAGGGACTCGACGTAGGCGACAAGGTGACCGCGAAGCTGGTCTCCACCGATCCGCAGCGCGGGTTTATTGATTTTGCGGTGTGAAATGGATGACCTATCACAACAAACGCCGTGATGCTGCGCGAAACGGCAGTACGTCCCAACGGAAAGAGAGGAGAGTATGAAGAAAGCAAGTTGTATGGCAATTGTTCTTGGTATGGGCCTTTCGCTGGCGTCCTGGGCAGCGGCACAATCGCCCGCGGACCAACCGGCAGCATCGCCCGCCCAGGCGGCGGTAACCACGGCTGCCATTCCACTCGATCAGCAACCCACCAAGGAGCAGTTGGCCAAGCTCTTCGAGGTGATGCGAGTGCGGCAGCAGATGGCATCAGTGACCAAAATGATGCCTGCGATGATGCAACAACAGATGCAAGCGCAGATCAAACAGATGCAGAAAGATCATACAGAGATGAAGTCCATGACCGAAGAGCAGCAGCAGGCCTTCGGTAAAGTTATGAACAAGTACATGGAACGGGTGATGAACATCTACACTTCCGATGAGATGTTCGCGGATATGTCAGCTATCTACCAGAAGCACTTGACCCGATCGGATGTTGACGGAATCATCACCTTTTACAGCTCACCGGCGGGACAGCATATGCTCGACATGGTACCGGTCATCATGCAAGAGTTCATGCCCATAGAAATGCAACGGATGCAAGAGCGGATCAAGCCTTTAATCGACGAGATGACCAAGGAGATGGGAGACACCATCAAGTCCTCATCAACTCCAATCAAGGTCGCCCCACCGCCACCTTCTCCGAAGTAGTACAGCCAGTTTCCCCGGTCTCGCTTTGAGGAGATCCTCTACGGATGCGTCCATGTCTTTACATCGTGCGCACATCGATGTACACTGATTGTGAGCACATTTGGAGGGTAAATCAATGGGCACCGTGGCCGCTGAATCGAGCCGTTTGCGCGCGGAGAATATCAATCTGCGCGTCAGCCGCAGCCAGAAGGCGCTGCTGGATCGATGTTGATTCAGTTCAGCTCACCCGAGCAAAAACTTTTACAGTTTCCGTGACCGTGATCATGAGAGTCTGCGGATTGGCGGTTGAAGAGATGAAACCAAATCTCTCATAGAATTTCTTCGCCTCCCTGGAGATGGCGCTGACCAGAATGGCTCGAATTCCAGCGATCTCTGCTGCCTGCAAGGTTCGTAAAACTGCATCGCGAAGCAGATCTGCGCCGATTCCACGGCCCTGAAAGCGGGAGTCGACGGCCAGACGTCCAATCAGAATCATGGGCACCGGGTCGGGCATATTACGCTTGATCCGCGCAGTCGCTTCGGTATGCGCCACAGCGCCCGCCGCGAGCGCATAGTAGCCCACGACGCATCCATCGGCGCAGACAACATAACTTCGAGAGGCGCCGCTCTTTTCATTTTGAAGCGCGCGGTTTCTCAGCCAGTGATCGAGAGAAGTTTCGCCGCAAGAGAATTGTGTCAGGTCGTGATCGGTGCTTAGGCGCGCTGGCGGGGAGATTCGGCCACTGAAGCCGTCTACCGCTCCCATATGGGCTTCCTCTTGAGCAGCCGCGCCAGCTTGGGATTGTTCGCGGGGGGATGATCGAGCATGTCCGTGAAACGCTTGAACTCCTCCGCCCCCAGGTTGAAATAGCATTGGTCCAGCAACACCGACTCCGCTTCCCGGTACACGACGTCCAACATAAAGTCGGAGCGGTTCCTGCCCAGTGCGCCGGCGGCGCTGTCAATCAGCGTCTTCTGGCGGCGGCTGACGCGCAGATTGATATTCTCGGTGCGCAATGTGCTCGGTTCGGCAACGGCTGCTCTCATCATTCACCTCAACGTATGTACAATCAGCATACCACAATGTGCGCACAATGTGAATGCCGGTTGCCTCAACCTGCCGGGTAGAGGAGATAATGGTCCAGGGAGAATCCATGCGCGGGATACGAAATTTCCGTTTTCTTTTGTCCTTTCTGACATGTTTTGCTGTCCTTGGGCCGGTGAGCGGCATCCATGGACAATCAGCCGGAAGCAGCGCGTTGCCGCCGCCGCCGCGCCCGAAGGAGGTTCGCATGAAGCATGTGCTGGTGATTGGCCAGACCAAGGACTGGGAGCACGACTCCGTTTCGGCGGCGATGGCCGCCATCTACAACATGGGCCGGGAGAGCGGGCTGTGGGAGACCACGATGCGCACTGACACCAAGCTGCTGACCAAAAAAGAGCTGCCGCGCAACGCCAAGAACCTCAGCTACTTCGACCTGATCGTCTTCGCCAATACCAGCGGCGAGTTGGATATGGACGAGAGCCAGAAGGCGGACATGATGTCGTTCATCAAAGAGGAGGGCAAGGGCTTTGTCGGCATTCACGCCGCGCTGGACACCAACCACACCTGGCCGGAGTATGGAGAGATGCTCGGAGGCTGGTTTGACGAGCATCCCTGGATGACCTTCAATGCGCCGATCGTCAATGAAGACCCCAGCTTCCCGGCCGTGCGCCATTTTCCGGCCGCATTTGTAAAATACGACGAGATCTATCAGCCGAAGAGCTGGTCGCGCGATAAGGTGAATGTTCTGCTCAGCCTCGATCCTGCCAAGCTGGAGTATGACAACAACCCGAAGATCCACCGCGCCGACCATGATTTTCCCGTGGCATGGAGCAAGATGTACGGCAAAGGGCGCGTCTTCTATTCCACGCTCGGCCACACGGAGGAGTCCTGGCAGGATCCGGATCTTCGCACGATGTACTTTGAAGCGATCAAGTGGGCGCTGAGGATGACCGAAGGAAGCACGGCCTCTCACCCGCGGCGGTAGCGCCAGCTTCATGCCGTTTACCAGCTTTCCCCGCGCTCTTTTCACCGGGGTGATTTATCATTAAGTTAGCCCTTTGGTCCGATTCGCCTTCTTTTTGGCGATCTGCCCAAGCGGGCGCTTACTCCACGACTGGTGAACGAATGCGCTTATGCTCTTGTCTTCTCCCTGCAACGCTTGCTGCCGGCTTTGGCCTGCTGGCGCTACCCGCCACTCTATTTGCGCAGGAACCGGGCTCCGGAGCGGCAGTCGTTAGCGAACTTCCTGAAGCCCCGCAGGCACAGTTTGCGTTGGCTTCGGTTGAGCCGCAAGTTCCTGACGGGCAAAGCCAGGGCAGTTCCAGCTCACAGGCGGGTGCGCAGCAGCCCGCAGCCGTAAAAAGTAAGCGCGAAACAGCAGCGGAACAGATCAAGGAGCAGGAGAAGCAGCGGGTACTGGGGATTGTTCCCTACTTCAATACCTCGTATCGCAGCGACGCCGTCTCCATGACACCGGGCCAGAAGATGGGCCTGGCCTTTCGTTCCTCGGTCGACCCGTTCACCTTTGGCGCGGGTTTCCTTGTGGCCGGCTACCACGAAGCGAAGGACGACGATAAAGGCTTTGGATGGGGACCCGAGGGCTATGGAAAACGCTCTGGCGCAGCCTACCTCGATGCCGTCGACGGCACCATGATCGGTAACGGCATCCTTCCTTCCATCCTGCACCAGGACCCCCGCTACTTCCGCCTGGGCTACGGAACCATGCGCCACCGGTTGCTTTATGCCGTAGCATCCAGCTATATCTGCAAGCACGACAATACCGGCAAGTGGGAGCCCAACTACTCCAATGTGAGCGGCAACATTATTGCGGGCGCGATCTCCAACCTCTACTATCCCTCCAGCGGCTCGGGAATCGGCCAGACCTTCACCAATGGCTTCATTGTGACTACGGAAGGCACGATCGGCGGGGTCTTTCAGGAGTTCTGGCCGGACGTCTCGCGCAAGTTCCTGCACCGGGATCCCACGCACGGCCTCGACGCCAAGGCGCGCGCAGCTTATAAGGCAAAAAAGGAAGCCCAGCAACAACAGAAGTAAATCCGGGAGCAATTGCGCGTAGTATTTTGGAGATAAAGAAGCGGCGCGCAAATGCGACTTGAGCGCGCCGCATGGAAAGGTTCGGGCTGGATCACTGTTCCGGCCTTTTTCCTATTGCCGGTTATGGATAAACGCCGCGGAGCCTCACGGCCTCTGCCACGCGCCCAATGCCCAGCATGTTGGCCGCAATGCGCATCGAAACCTTGTGATCCAGATGGATCTTCAGGGTATCAGCGAACGAAGTCTTCATGATGCGTTCCAGGCGGGTATAGACATCCTGCGCATCCCAGAACAGGTGCTGTTCGTCCTGCACCCACTCGAAGTATGAAACCGTCACTCCGCCCGCGTTGCACAGAATGTCGGGAATCACGAAGATGCCCTTGGCCTCCATAATTCTGTCTGCCGCCGGAGTGATTGGCCCGTTGGCTGCTTCGGCGATGATCTTGGTCTTCACTGCCGCGGCATTGTCGGCGTGGATGGCGTTTTCCAGCGCTGCCGGCACCAGGATGTCGCACTCCATGGCCAGCAACTCAGCTGGAGTGATGGCCTCGGCTCCCTTGAATCCCGCAACGCGTCCGGTGGACTCCTTGTGAACGAGCAACGCGGGAACATCCAGTCCGTTCTTGTTGTAGATGCAGCCCGTCGAATCGCTTACCGCGATCACTTTGGCTCCGGCCTCATGCAGCAGTTCCGCCGCAAACGAGCCGGCGTTACCAAAGCCCTGCACCACGACCCTGGCGCCCTTCAGCTGGATCTTCAGATGCGCGCAGGCGTGCTCGATGGTGTAAAAAGCGCCGCGCGCGGTGGCATCGTTGCGCCCCAGTGAACCGCCCAGGGCGATCGGCTTTCCGGTTACCACGCCCGGAATCGTATATCCCTTGGTCATGCTGTAGGTGTCCATGATCCACGCCATGGTTTGCGCATTGGTGTACACATCCGGCGCGGGGATGTCCTGCTCCGGTCCGATCAAGGGAAGTATCGCGGCCGTGTAGCGGCGCGTCATGCGCTCCAGTTCGCCCTGCGACATGTGCTTCGGATCGCAGGTAATTCCGCCCTTGCCGCCGCCGAACGGAATGTTCACCACCGCGCACTTCCACGTCATCCATGTGGCCAGCGCCTTCACCTCATCCAGCGTTACCTGCGGGTGAAAGCGAATGCCGCCCTTGGCGGGCCCGCGCACCGTGCTGTGTTGCACGCGGTAGCCCTCAAAGCGGTGAATGCGCCCGTCTTCCATGCGCACCGGCACACTGACCGTCAGAATCCGTTCGGGATACTTGATCATCTCCCGAATATCGTTGTTGAGCCCCAGCGCGTTCGCTGCCGTATCAAAATTCTCCAGCGCAACGTCATAGGCGTTATCTGCAATTCTTGTTGTGCTCATATTCTTCCTTCCTCCTTGGCTGACCAGGTCCACCAAGCGCTTTCCGGCAAGATCAGCGGATCAACCGGCAATCATTTCTGCCGGCGATCCGATGGCTCATGCTCGTCTTTCATCCCGCGCTTGTAAACCGGCGTCAGCCAATTCCAATAAGCCTGCAAATGTCCTCGCGTCGCATCGAAGTACAACTGCTGCATCTCGCGCGTGATCGCGCCTATGGCGCCGTCTTTCACTGGATGATGATCGACCTGCGTCACTGGCGCAATGCCCACCGCCGTCCCGGTGAAGAACAGTTCGTCGCAAACATACAGCTCGCTGCGGTCGATGGGGCGTTCCACAACCTCGAAGCCGAGTTCCCGCCGCGCCAGCTCCATCACCGAGTCGCGCGTGATGCCCTCCAGCACGTTTTCGGTCACCGGCGGCGTAATCAGCTTTCCCTTGCGCGCCATGAAGATGTTGCAGGTTGCGCCCTCGGCAACATGACCGCTCTCGTTCAGAAAGATGGCTTCGTCGAAGCCGCATCGGCGGGCCTCGTCGCTGGCCAGCGCGCTGTTCACGTATGCGCCGCAGATCTTGGCCCGCGCCGGAATCGCATTGTCGTCGATCCGCCGCCACGAACTCACGCCCGCATGCAGCCCCTTGTCGCTGGGCAGATATTCGCCAAAAGGCAGCGCGACCACCGCAAAAGCATCCTGGTCGTCGCAGCTCACGCCCACGCGCTCCGCGCTCTTGTAAGCCAGGGGACGGACATAGACATTTGTGCGAAATGCATTTCTGCGCATCAGCTCGAGGGTGATCTCGCTCAACTCCTCGGGCGACGGCGGAACAACAATCCGCAGAAAACCGCAGTTCTGCTTCCAGCGCTCGTAGTGTTCCACGGGGCGCATCACAAACAGCTCCTGCTGCGACTCATCCCAGTGCGCGCGAATCCCTTCAAAAACGCCGGTGCCGTAATGCAGGGCATGCGTCAGAATTCCCACGCGCGCTTCGGCGAGCGGCACATACTGTCCGCCGAAATACACAATCATTTTCGGATCCACTTCAGCCTGGCATGGCACGACTCCCTGTAAATTTCCCGGCCCCGCGTCAAGGCGCGCTTGTTCAGTTCCATCCAGCGCGGATTCTTCACCAGCCGCGCAGCGCCGCGTCGATGCTTACGTCCGGCACGACTCCGGTGATCTCCAGCAGCGCGCCCAGCATCACCATGTTGCACGCACGCGCATCGCCCAGCTCGTTGGCCACGCGCGTGAAGGGGCACGCCAGCACATGCACGCCTTCCCGCTCGCAATCGTCCGGAAACGTCTCGCCGTTGTAGAGAATCCATCCGCCCGGCGGCACGCTCTTCATAGAACTTCCTGAGCGAGGGCTCATTCATCGCCACCAGCACCGTAGGATTCATCACCATGGGCGAATCGATCGGACGCCTCGCTAGCCGCACATGGCAGTTGGAGGTGCCGGAGCGCATCTCCGGCCCATACGATGGCAGCCAGGAAACTTCCAGGCCCGCGTCCAGCCCGGCCTCGGCCAGCACTTCGCCCAGCAGCAAAACTCCCTGCCCGCCAAAGCCGGCTACGCGCACGCGAAGATCCAGATCCGGCGCGCTTTGTCTCGCGCCAGCAGGTTGCCTTCCGGCATGCTCTCGTTGTCGACGCCGAGAATCTGCGGAATCCGATCGAGCGCCGGCGCGGCCTCCGGCAACGGCCGCGGCTGCGCCTCTTTGGTGCGATCCAAAATCACCCCGAGCGGAAAGGTCTTCTCCAACACATCGCGCACCCAGTGCTGCGCGTCAACCGGAGTCATCTTGAAGATCGTTGGGCAGGGCGACAGCACCTCGATCAGCGAGAAGCCCAGCCCGCGCACCTGGTTTTCCACGGCGCGCTTGATGGCGCGCGATGCCAGCGCAATCTGCTTGTTGTCTCCCAGAGCCACGCGCTCGATGTAGACCGGAGCCTCCAGCGTTGCCAGCAGTTCGCTCATGTGCAGCGGATATCCTTCGTTCGCCGCCTTTCGTCCACACGGAGTGGTCGCGCTCTTCTGTCCCAGCAGTGAAGTCGGCGCCACCTGTCCGCCGGTCATGCTGTAAATTGCGTTGTTCACGAAGATGACCGTGATATTCTCGCCGCGATTGGCCGCATGGAGTATCTCCGCAGGCTCCGATCGCCGCCAGATCACCATCGCCCTGATAGCCGATGACGATGCTCTCCGGCCTGCTGCGCTTCACCCCCGTGGCCACCGCCGGCGCGCGTCCGTGCGCGGCCGAAATATTGCCCACGTCGAAGTAGTTGTAGGTAAAGACCGCCGCAGCCTACCGGGCCGATCAGAATCGTTCTGTCCTGGATGCCCAGTTCATCGATGGCCCGCGCCAGCATCTTATGCACCTGGCCGTGCCCGCACCCGGGGCAATAGTGCGTCTGGTGCTGCAACTCTTCCTTGCGCGTGAAGCGATCGAAGAATGCCTTGGGCCTGGCGTGCAGCACCTCGTATTCAGAAACCATCTCGCTAGACATAGGCCATCCGCTCCTCTTCCGGCTGCATTGCCGGCAGGTAATCGCCGCGCCTGCTCCTGCACGATCCTGAGCACCTCTTCGTGCGACGGCACATTTCCGCCCACGCGGCTGAAGAACTCCACCGGCCGCGCCCCATTCAACGCCAGCCGCACATCTTCCACCATCTGGCCGTTGCTCATCTCCACCACCACGAAGACCCGCGCGCTCTTGGCCAGCCGCTGAAAATGCATGCGCTGGGAAATGGAAACAGCGTGATGGGCCGCAGCACGCCAACCTTGAGGCCGCAGTCGCGAGCCTCGGCCGCCACGGCCTTCAAAATCCGCGCCACGATTCCGTAGCCCACCAGCACAATCTCCGCGTCCTCGGTCTGCCACTCTTCGGCGCGCACCTCGCACTCCTCCGCGCGGCGATACTTGGCCTCCAAATGGCGCTGATGCGCCTCCAGCGCATCGCTGTCCAGGTGCAGCGAGGTAATCAGATTGCCGCGCGTCTCCTCCGTGCCCGCCACAGCCCACTCCGGCAGCTGCGGCGCGATGGCCGTCTGCGGAAACTCCACCGGCTCCATCATCTGCCCGATGAATCCATCCGCCAGCAGCACCACCGGGTTGCGATAGCGGTCCGCCAGCTCAAAGGCCAGCGCGGTCAAATCCGCCATCTCCTGCACGGAGTGCGGCGCCAGCACGATGGTCCGGTAGTTGCCGTGGCCGCCGCCCTTCACCACCTGGTGATAGTCGCCCTGCTCGGCGGCAATGTTGCCCAGTCCCGGCCCGCCGCGCGTGATGTCCGCGATCACGCAGGGCAGCTCCGCGCCGGCCATGTAGCTGATGCCTTCCTGCATCAGGCTGATTCCCGGCCCGCTCGACGCCGTCATCGCGCGCACGCCCGCCGACGCCGCGCCGTAGAGCATATTCATCGCCGCGACCTCGCTCTCCGCCTGCAGAAACACTCCGCCGGCCTGCGGCATATAGAGCGCCGCCGCCTCGGTAATCTCGCTGGCCGGCGTGATGGGATACCCATAGAACGCGCGGCATCCGGCGAGAATCGCGCTCTTCACAATCGCTTCGTTGCCCTTCATCAGTTGCTTGCGCATTGGCTCGCTCCCGCAATGCCTGTATCCACGCCGCGTCCTTCATCGGCCGGATGATCGCACGATTTCAAAACCGTAATCGCCCCCGGCTCGGGACACACCATAAAGCAGATTCCGCATCCCGTGCAGCCCGCGCCCGCATAGGTGGCCGTGCGATAGCCGTAGTGATTCAACCGCTCGCTGAGGGCGATCACCTTCGGCGGGCACGCTTCCACGCAGAGCCCGCACCCTTTGCACTCATCCACATCCACCCGCAGCAAGCCTCGGTCCTGCTTCTCCGCATTCGCCATTCCCACTCCTCTCCGGCAAGCCGTAAGTTCTTAGGCAAGCACGGCCTCGGCTTTGCGCTCCATGTAATGCGAGCGCACCGCGAAATCTTCCAACTCTCCCCTGAAGCGCGGATCGGCAATCGCGATCAGCGCCTCAGCCCGCTCGCGCAGCGTCTTTCCATGCAGGTACGCGATGCCGTGCTCGGTCACCACGTAATGCACATCGGCGCGCGAGGTCACCACGCCCGCGCCCGGCTCCAGCACCGGCACAATCCGCGAAACCGTTCCGCTCTTTGCGCCGTCGAAGGCAGCGCAATAATCGGCACTCCGCCCTTGGAGCGCGCGGCTCCGCGAATGAAATCCACTTGTCCGCCAAATCCGCTGTATGGCTTGATCCCCAGCGAGTCCGCGCACACCTGCCCCGTCAGGTCCACCTGCAGCGCCGAGTTGATGGCCACCATCCTGTCGTTCTGCGCCACCACAAACGGATCGTTGGTGTAGCAAATCGGACCGGAACTCGAAGGCCGGGTTATCGTGGATGTAATCGATAAGCCGCTGCGATCCGAGCACGAACGCAATCACCGCCTTGCCGCGATGCAGCGACTTGCGCTCTCCGTTCAGCACGCCCGACTCCATCAGATCGATCACGCCATCCCCGACCATCTCGCTGTGAATCCCCAGGTCGTGCTTGTCTCCCAGGCAGGCCAGCACCGCTTCGGGAATCCCGCCGATCCCGGTTTGCAGCGTTGCTCCGTCGGGAATCAGCGAGGCCACATTCTCCGCCATCCGCCGATGCATTGCGGTGAACGGCTCCGATTGCGACTCCAGCAGCGGCCGCGATGTTTCCACGATCGCGGAGATGCGGCTCACATGAATGGCCGTTTCTCCATGCGTGCGCGGCATCCGCTCATTCACTTCGGCAATCACCGTCCGCGCGCAGCGGGTGGCGTTCAAGGTGCAGTCCACCGTCGTTCCCAGGGTCACGTATCCGTGATCGTCCGGCGGCGAAACCTGCATCAGCACCACATCCAGGGGCAGGGCGCCGCTCAAAAACAAGCCTTCAATCTCGCTGAGGAAGATAGGCGTATAGTCGGCGCGCCCCGCAATCACCGCTTCGCGCACATTGTCGCCCAGAAACAATCCGCGATGACGGAAAATTCCTTCGTACTCCGGCTTAGTGTAGTCCGCGTTGCCCAGTGTCTTCATGTGGACGATCTCGACATTGCGCAGCTCGGAAGCTCGCGCCACCAGTGCATCCACCAGTGGCGATGGCGTGCCGCACCCGGACTGGATCCATACACGGTCGCCGGAACGAACCACTTGCAGCGCCTGCAAGGCATCCATGCACTTATTTTGATACTCTTCGCGCCAGTTCATCACCGCTTGCCTCCGTGTTCGCGTCTGCATCAGCCACGCTTATGAGTTTCATTACGCTCAACGGCCGCGGACGACAAACGCAATAGCTTGACTCTTGCACACTTAGAAAAGCTATGCTGGACTCCGGGAGTATATTTCCCAAAGCCTAAACGATTCTCGGCTTCGCAAAGGTGCCCGGCTGTGACGCGCGTCACCCTGCTCTAGTTGTTATATAGGAAATATCTTCAAGATTATACAGTTTCCGAATGTAAAGTTTTCACTCTAAAAAGATAAGAGTATTAATTACAGATACCGCTAAACATTATAAGTGCTGTATCGGAAATACTGGTAGAAATCAAAAGAAGGCATGTGTGATCATAACGTCAATAGTATCAATAATATAGAAAGGTAGAGATGGTTGACTGTTACTTTGTGAATATAAGTCTTGGGAGATCAAATCATATACGGTGAATATCCTATTTACGCAACTACATAACATAATATGTTGATGTAACACGCAATAAGCATCTATCTACTTCGAAGTTATGATGAGTTATTGGTTACATAAGTATGTTGCACAATTATATCTGCATGTAATTATACGCGCAAGAATATGCTGAACATGGAAATACATCATGGCGGTCTTGCTTTTTTAAGACAACTGAATTCTAATCTTTTCGGATGAACAAGTGTTTCCAATTCGCTGCAAGCAGCATGGGGCTGTGCGCTGAGAATGCTGGCAATGCGGTTCTGATGCTGGCAGGATTCAGCGCCGTCATCGGCCAGATCGTGCTCATGCGCGAGTTGATGGTCGTCTTCAGCGGTAACGAAATATCGCTGGGCATCATGCTTGCCACGTGGCTCTTCTGGACAGCTACCGGCAGCATCCTGTGCAGCAGTATTCCACTACGCGAAATCAGCGCGCGGCGAACGATAGCAGTGCTCGAATGTCTGCTTGGTGTCAGCCTGCCGCTTGCGGTCTGGGCATTGCGTGCCAGCAAGAGCCTGTTTCAAACGGTCCCTGGCGAGCTGGTTGGCCCGGTTCCGGTGCTGCTTGCATCGTTGGTTTGCCTGAGCGTGTTCTGTGCAGTTGCAGGCGCGTTATTTGTGGCCGCAGCGCGCATGTATGTCCATGAGCGTGCTGTTTCTGCCCGCGCCGCAACCAGCTCAGCTTACCTGTTGGAGGCGGCTGGCTCCGGCCTGGGAGGCATCGTTTCCAGCTTTGTATTGCTGCGTTATCTTGAGCCGTTTCAGATTGCCTGCATCGTGCTCGTCCTGAACCTCGCGATGGCAATCGTCCTTTTGATTCGGCTGAGCCGCAAGCAGATCGGTATCGCGGTAGTGGCGGCAGTACTCTTCACAGTCTTTCTTCTTGTGGAGGTTGCGCCCTGGCTGGAGCACTCCGCGCAGCAGCGCCAGTGGCGCGGATTTCACCTGCTTGCATCGCGTGACTCGATTTACGGCAACATGACGATCGTTGAAACGGGAAACATCCGCAGCTTGTATGAAAATGGCCTCATCCTGGCTAACTCGCCGGACGAGAGCGCCGCTGAAGAGGCGGTTCACTACGCGCTTCTGGAACACCAGACCCCGCGGCACATTCTGATGATAGGCGGCGGCGCCGGCGGGGCTGTCGCACAGGCGCTGCGTCATCCATCCGTCGAGCGCATTGACCTGGTCGAACTGGATCCCGCGCTCATTGGCATGGCGCGGCAATATTACCCTGCAGAATCCGCCGTGCTCTTCTCCGACCCCAGGGTTCATCTGCACTACGCGGACGGCCGTTACTATCTCAAATCCACGCACGACACGTTCGACGTAATCATCGTGAATGTGCCCGACCCGCAGACCGCGCAGCTGAACAGGTTTTACACGGCTGAGTTCTTTCGTTCCGCGCGTAATCACCTGGCGCAGGGCGGATTGCTCGCTCTCGGGCTGCGTTCATCGGAGGAAGCCATAAGTCCCGACCTGGCGGAGTTCCTGCGCTGCATCAACCGCACCTTGCGAGAAGTCTTTCCGTACGTAGTGGCGTTGCCCGGAGAAACGATTCACTTTTTTGCCGCAACGCGCCCTGATGTGCTGACGGATAATCCCCATGTTCTGGTCACCAGGCTGCTCGAGCGCAATCTGAAAACGCGCTATGTTCGCGAATACTTTATCCCCTTCCGCATGATGCCTGATCGCATGGCGCAGGTGCGTGATTCGCTGCAACCGCTGGCAACGACACAAGTCAATCGCGATTTCTCGCCCATTGCCTATTACTTCGATGTGGTGCTGTGGAGCGCGCAGTTCAAGCCCGTTTATGCCGGGTGGTTGCGAGCCGCGGAAGCTGTAAATTTCACAGTCGTTTCCGGCGCTGTTCTCGTCGTTCTGTTGATGGTGGCGGCGATTCTGTCGTTTGTGCCCGCTCCAGAGCAACGCGCCCGCGCGATGGCTGGATGTTGCATGGCCGCGACGGGCTTCACGCAGATGGCGCTGCAAATATTTCTGCTGTTATCGTTTCAATCTATCTACGGCTTCATCTTCCATCAGCTCGCTATTCTGATTGCTCTGTGCATGGCCGGCATAGCTTTTGGAGGATGGCTGGGCATGCGCAGCATTTGCGGCGGCAACAATCCTCCCTGCCGCGCCGTTGCATCCACGCAGTTTCTTCTTGCTCTGTCTGCTCCTGTGCTGATGCTGCTGGTCAGCCTGCTCGCAAAACTTTCCGGGATGGCGGCAAGCTGGCTGGCCGCGCAGTGCGTTTTTCCTGCGATGGCCGCGCTTTGCGGTTTGTTGGGAGGCTACCAGTTTCCTCTGGTGACGGTGATGTATTTCCCGAAGGCCGGCGGCCGGCGCAGGCTCGGCATGCTCTATGCCATCGACTTATTGGGAGGGAGCCTGGGTGCATTGGTGCTGAGCGGCTATCTTATTCCGGTCTTTGGATTCTGGAAGACCGCGTGGCTCTGCGCCGCGATCAATCTGGCGCCGGCCCTGCTGGCCGTAAGAGTGTGCTTCCCACACCTCGTAATGAAAGCAAAGGATGGAGAAAAAACCTGAGAGTTAGCCACAAGAGAAGTGAGCGGAGAATCAGCTCTCATGTGTAATCGAGACAGAGATTCCGTAGTGCCTCAACAATGCGCGCTCCTCTTCAGTAGACTTAAAAGCCAAGGGGTCTTCGGGCCACGGAGCGGGCGTAACATGCGGGCGTTTCGGAATGAACTTTCTATCCCATAAATATCGTGGGTACCGGGCCATCCAGCCCGTGGCGGCGCGCAACACATCCGGCGGCACGCGCGGCATCCCTGGCTGTGCAGGCTCGAACTCTGGCGTAGACACGGGGCGCGCAGCCATTCGAACCATACATCCGCAACTCCAACCAAAGGGCGGTCTAAGCACCTTCCACACTTCATCATCCCACTTCGCGGCGAATCCGTCGAGCCAAGCATGGGGAGAGCGCTTACAGTCCTCTAGAATAAGTGATATCCGGAGATAGGGGAAGTCCTCAGCGTGGCGAGGATACATCTGCTCTGTGCGCTCAAGGCTGGCGGCGCTGGCTTGAATCATCATCGCAGTGTGAAAGATCGCGAGACGCCAGTCCCAGGACATCGACGCGAGTATTGGATTCCTTGAGCTTTTGCAGGTTTGGTCCATCTTCCCGAGGGGCGGCCCAGCCAAATAAATATCTTCCAACTCTAGCACCGCTTCATCTGTGGCCTCGATCTTCTGCAAGTCAAGAGCCGAGCGAAACATCACAGCACGGCGTATCTCACTCCAGTTTGGAAGATCCCATCCCTGGAGAGGAACGATCGGGATTTCCATCTTGTTTAGCTCCCTCTTCTACTGTTAGATCGGGCGCAGGCCGTGTTAACAAGTACCCAGGCTCCAATAGTCGCAAATGTGTCTCACGTTCCTACGGCTTGTGCTCTCCGAAGACAACCGCCGTGAAGCTGAAGATATCCGTATCCTCATCCATCCAGCAGCCGGAGCGCATTCCCGCCTTGGCGCAGGTCTGCTCAAGGAACGTGTTCCGGTCCCATCCCTGTTCCACTGGAACCTGCGGAAGCAGAAGGCCCTCACTGTCCCCGTTTTTCATCAGCAGCCCATGTTGGCCAACCTTTATCTGTTGAACGTCCACGACGCGCCGCAGAGGCGAAAGAACCGAGATTTCGTATTCCAGGCTGGGCAACTCCGATGCAGTTACCTGCGGAAAGCGCGGATCTTGCGTGGCGGCCAGCGTGGCCGTGTCGCGCACGGTGATGTAGAGAGGCTTGACGGCTGAGGTGTAGCCAATGCACCCGCGCAGCTCGCCCGATTTCTTCAGGGTCGTGAAGGCGCCGCGCTCCTGGTTCAGCGTTACGCTTGTGCTGGCGGGCGGCTCATAAGCAAATCGTTGTTGAACCACGTATTCCACCGACTTGCGCGCCAGGGCGAGCAACCCTGTCTTTTCCGGCTCGCTCAGCGAAAACGGAGTTTCCACTGCTTTTCCGCTGTCCGCTTTTACAAAAACATCCGCGCTGTATCCAACCACGCGCGAGCGATCGCCCGTAATGTCGCCGGAATTTGCGTACTTCAACACCTTTGCCTGGTTGGCTCCCATGCGCTCGGCGTAAATCATTGCGGCCACGATGGGCGCGCCGCCGCACGCTTCCCAGATTCCCGGCTGGCCCTGCCCGCGCCATTGGAAGTTGCGCGACATGCTGAAGTAGTCCCACGCCTGCAGCGCGTTGAGCGTCTTGTGATCGATCGTCACCGCGTCATCGTAGATGTGGTAGTGCGATAGATCGGAGCTGGCCAGCACCAGCGTATCGCCTTCCTTGCCTTCGCTCTTAATCAGCTTGGCCAGCGCCACTCCCAATGCGCGGCTGCTCTCGTAGCTCGTATCGCCCATCACAATTGGCACCAGTTCAAAGTTGCCCAGCACCTTTTGCAGCCAGGGTAGCTGGACTTCGACAGAATGCTCCGGCGCATCGGCGGTGGCCTGATGGCCTTTATCTGAGAGCTGCATCGTCGAGCTCATCTTCGCCAGCTTTTCCGCGAAGGCCTTGTCTACCGGCACGTTCCCCAGCGGCGTTGCGTAGGCGTCGCCGTCGTACACCGAAGTAAAGTCGAAGCTCACGTAGTGCGTGGGCGCAATCACCACGACCCGCGTGTACTTATGCCCCTTCAATTGAGCGTAGGTGTAGGCGGCAACGGGTCCGGAGTACTCGTAGCCGGCATGAGGCGCAACCACGGCGAGAATCGGATCGGTGATTTGCGGCCCGGTAACCTTGGCTAGCATGCCGTCGATCATTGCGGAAAGAACCTTGGGGTCGGCTGGATAAAAACTGCCGGCTACGGCTGCCTGCCGCACCCTTTGCTGGCCTGGGGCGCTGTCGTGCTTGATCGGCGTAAACACCAGCAAAGCCAAAAGTGGCGCCACCACCAAAAAGGCGCCTGGATGCATGGCGATATTCATGTACTAATCCTCCTCTTCGTTCTCATGCGTGCCAGATGCCGGGAATCGTCTGCTGGCAGAATGGGCAACTGTTCTTGACGATCAGCATCTGGCTCGCGGTAAACCCCACGCGCTCCACCAGCATCTTGCGGCATTTGGGACAATATGTGTTCTGCGCCGGATGACCCGGCACATTGCCAATGTAAACGTAGTGCAGACCCTCGGCGTCGGCAATCGCCTTGGCGCGCTCCAGCGTCGGCACCGGAGTGATAGGCAAATTCTTCAACAGGTATTCGGGATGAAACTGCGTGAAGTGCAACGGCACATCCGTACCCAGGTTTGCTTTAATCCATTGCGCCAGGCCGCGGAACTCCGCATCGCTGTCGTTCAGCGTAGGCAGAACCAGGTAGACGATCTCCGTCCACTTGCCCATCTTGCGCAGAGTGACCAGCGAGTCCAGCACCGGCTTCAGTTGCCCGGTGACAACCTTGCTGTAGTACGATTCGGTGAAGGATTTCAGATCGATCTTGACGGCGTCCATCTTTCCATACGCCTCCTTCAACGCATCCTCTTGCATATAACCGTTGGAGACAACAATGCTGCGTATGCCGGCGGCATGGCCCGCATCGGCGGCATCCATCAGGTATTCGGCAAAGACCACCGGCTCGCTGTAGGTGTAGGCAATCGTGGGACAGCCATATTGCTCGGCGATTTCGGCCACGCTTTGCGGCGGCATGAACTGCGCGGGAACCTCTTCGGGGCGCGATTGAGAAATGTCCCAGTTCTGGCAGAATTTGCAGTTGACATTGCAGCCTGCCGTGGCAATCGAGAACGCGGTTGTCCCGGGCAGATAGTGGAAGAGCGGCTTCTTCTCGATGGGATCGACGTGCGCCGCGCACACCCGCGAATGGACCAGCGTGTAGTAAACGCCGCCGCGATTCTCGCGCACGCCGCAATAGCCGCGCTCCTTGTCCCCCACCGTGCATTCGCGCGGACACAGCTTGCATTTGATCTTGCGGTTCGGCAGTTTCTGGTAAAACTTTGCCTCGAACGACATAGCGCGTGTCGCCTTCAGTCTCTGCTCCCGCGCCGGAGGGAATCGCGGCGGCGGGCTCGGCAACGGCAGCCATCCCCAGCGCCGCTCCAGAACCCAGCGCCGCGCCTGACGCCAGGGCGCACTTCATGAACGAGCGGCGATCGAGCGGTCGGCCAAAGGTGTGTTCACGGCATCCTCGACATCCAGCTTACACAACATATTGAGCCTCTTTGCAGCTATCTCGGTTTCTACTTTTCCTCTTACACCTCGATGAGCGAAATCTTGTTTCGGATCATTCGTGCCCAGCCGGTGTTCGGCGTCGGCCGCGGTCGCAATGTAGCGTGGCGCGCGCTCCTCGGCCTTCAGCGTCTTCCATCCTTTTTCGGCGCGCTTGCGCTCGATCATCTGCCAGCCGGTGTGGTCGAGCGCGACCGGATCAGTGGAGACCAGCAAGGTATTCGCATTCCAACTGTGTTCCGGCTTGTAGCCCGGCCCGCCCTCGTACATTGCTGTGGTCGCATCGCAGATCGTCAATCGCATTTTGCGTGCGAATCTCCGGCAGCATGTTCAAATCGGCGACGTAGGGATTGCAGCCGTTGGGATGGTACTTGTTGGGGTTATGAATCACGCCGTACATATTCTTGAGGGCGATGGTGACGCCCGCGCCGTCGTGGTCCTTCAGCACGGGAAGATTGATGAGCACGTTGCAGTTCGCCGGGTGAGGATCTTCGACAAGCAACTGCCCACGCTGCCCCAGGCGGCCAGTTCCTCTTCGTAGCCGACACGGTCGGTGCCGTAGCATTGCACGCGGTCTCCGCCCACCGCGAGATGAAAGCCGGCGCGCTCCAGTCTCGTCGCTGTCGCGGTCCCAAACCACGATGTCGCCGGCCTTGACGCCGGCCTCCTGCAACCGTTCGCAGATGGCCGCGACGAGATGAACATTTGTGGAGATTCCGCGGCCTCCCAGGGTATTCACCTTCAGGCTGACCGTATCGCCGGGACGAACCAGATGTCTCCACGCCTCAACGGGATGATCGCGGTCGAAGAGAGCCTGCATGGCTCGATCTGCCAGCGCCAGCATCCGCTGTGAATCCACCGTGGAGCCTGTGCCGCGCAGCTGCTCATCGCGCGCCACGACGACCCTGGATTTCGCCGCCCGCCGCAACCGGTTCCGCGGCGGCCAGGGTTCCATCGCCGCCGCCCGCGCACAGCAGCGCAGCTCCGCTGAGAGATTGCTTGAGAAAATCCCTTCGGTTGCCGTTGTGCGCAGTGCTCATTCGCGTCCTCCGCTTATCTTGCGGGTCGCATGACCTCAATTAACGCTTATCGTAAATCTATGATATTTTGCAGTGATGGCCGGCACCTTAGGGCAGATGAAAACCCCAATTCCACCGTTGCTCCGGCCTTATTGTATCGCGCAAGCCGAGCGGAGGGATACACTGCGCAAGAGGACTCACGCGTGACAAAGACAGCTCAAGGCGCCGCTGAACCTGCCAGCCAACCATTCCGCCAAGCGCGGCTACAACCTCTTTCTTCTTGTGGTCGCGGGGCTGGGCGGCCTGCTCTACGGCATGGACATCGGCATCATCGGCGGCGCGCTGCCGTATCTGCAAGCCACTTCGTCGCTGACCGCCGCCGAGCTTTCCATGATTGTGGCGGTGGTGATGCTGGGCGCGGTCTTCTCCACGCTCTTTGCCGGGATGCTGGCCGACTGGATGGGCCGCAAGCCGCTGATGATCCTCAGCGGCCTCACCTTTGTTGTCAGCATTCCCATGATCGCCCTCTCGCACGGCTATGCGCCCTTGTTTTTTGGCCGCCTGCTGGAAGGCGTCAGCGCCGGGCTGATCGGGGTCGTCATCCCCCTCTATCTGGCCGAGTGCCTGGCGGCCTCGGACCGCGGCAAGGGAACAGGCGTCTTTCAGTGGCTGCCGACCTCCTCCATGGTCTTCGCGGCGCTGCTGGGCATCTACTTCAGTTATCACGTTGCCGCCGTGGCCCAAACCGGCGACGCCTCGGCTTTGTTCCTCTACAAGGATCATGCCTGGCGCAATCTCTTCTGGGTCGCGCTGCCTCCCGGCATCCTGTTTGTGCTCGGCTGCCTGCTGGTCACCGAGTCGCCGCGCTGGCTCTTCAAGCGCGGCAAAAAGGAACAGGCCCATGCGGCCCTGCTTGCGCTCCCGCACCGAGCAGCAAGCCGCCGTCGAATTACGCGAGATGGAAGAGTCGGAGCGCAAGGCCCAAACGCTCACCTCCACCGGCAAAAAAATTCAGGACTCGCTCCTGCGCCGCAAGTATATGGTGCCCTTCCTGCTGGCCTGCATCATTCTCTTCTGCAACACGGCCACCGGCGTCAACTCCATCATCGGCTATAACACCAGCATCCTGCTGCAAAGCGGCCTCTCCGACCTCTATGCCCACTGGGGCTATGTCGTCTTCACCTCCATGAACTTTCTGCTCACCATCGTCGGCATGGCGCTGGTGGATCGCAAGGGCCGCCAGCTTCCTGCTCATTCTGGGCACCAGCGGCATCATCGTCTCGCTGGTGGGCGTGGGCATTCTCTTTCTGCGCACTGAAACCGTCAGCCTCGACGCCGCGCTCTCCGGTCCAGGCCATGATTACTCCGTCCCAGGAACTGACGCTGCGCTTTGATCGCGACGAAGCCGCACGGCTGCTGGCCGCGCAGGGCGTCGCTGACAAGCGGATTGACGCCAGCCGCGCATCGCTGGCCATCATCTACTCCTACGGCGACTTCACCGCCGCCACCACCTTTGTGCGCTCCGACGACCCCGCCGCCCGGCCCATCGAAATCACCCGCGCCAGTTGCGTGCCCGCCAACAAGGTTCTGGCCTTCTTCAAGAATCCCCTCGGCAACCTGGAGGCCGCGCAGTCCGCGCCGCTGAAGATCGAGAAAGCCCTCGTCGGCCAGGTGCCCAGCGCGCGCCACGGCTGGCTGGTTGCCCTGGGCCTCTTCCTCTTCATGGGATTCTTCGCCATGGGCCCCGGCGTCTGCGTCTGGCTGGCGCTCTCCGAGTTGATGCCCACCCGCATCCGCTCCAACGGCATGAGCATCGCGCTGGTCATCAACCAGTTGGTCTCCACCACGCTCTCCGGCATCTTTCTGCCCTTCGTCAGCAAGCACGGCTACTCGTCCATGTTCTTCCTTTTCGCCGGCTTCACGGTCGTCTACTTCATCGTCGCCGCCTTCTTTTTGCCGGAGACCAAGGGCAAGACGCTGGAAGAGATCGAGGCGCATTTCGAAGGGAAAACCGCCAGCGCCGCAGGCTGACAATTCGCTTGCTCCTTGCGCCCGCCTGCCCGGACTGAGTATCGTTGTCTTGCAGCTTCATCGTTTTCCGGAAAGAGACTCATGGACGTCCTGAAACGGCTTTTCGAGCAGCATTTCCGGTTGCCGGCCGAAGTGGTGCAGCCGCTTCAGGGCCAGCTCGGCGGCTCGGGGCGCGCCATCGTCCGGCTCACCGGCGGCGGAAATGAGCGCCATCGGCATTCTCTATTCCGTGCGGGAGGAGAATGTCGCTTTCCTGGAGTTCTCCCGGCATTTTCGCCGCCACGGCTTGCCCGTCCCGGAGATTTATGCGGAGGACCTGAGCCAGGGCGCCTATCTCGAAGAAGACCTGGGCGACACCACGCTCTTCGATTTTCTTGTGGCAAATCGCGCCGGCGCGGCCATCGCTCCGCCGGCTGATTGAGGCCTATCGCAAGGTGGTGGCCATGCTGCCGCGTTTTCAGGTCGAGGCGGGCCGCGATCTGAATTACAAAGTCTGCTATCCGCGCGACCGCTTCGACCGCCAGTCCATCGCCTGGGATCTGAACTATTTCAAGTATTATTTTCTGCGGCTGGCCGGCATTCCTTTCAACGAACAGGCGCTGGAGGATGATTTCAGCCGCCTGACGAAGTTTCTGCTGGCCGCCAAATCCGATTATTTTCTCTATCGGGATTTCCAATCGCGCAATGTGATGCTGCGCGACGGGCAGCCGTATTTTCTCGACTACCAGGGCGGCCGCAAAGGCGCGCTGCAATACGACATCGCTTCTTTGCTCTACGACGGCAAGGCCGATCTGCCGCCGGAGTTGCGCCAGGAGCTGCTCGACCACTATCTCGATTGCCTCGGCAGTTACCATCGACCTCAACCGCGATGCCTTCATGGAGCACTACTACGCGTACGTTTACGTGCGCATCCTGCAGGCCATGGGAACCTATGGCTTCCGCGGATTCTATGAGCGCAAGGCGCATTTTCTGCAGAGCGTGCCCTATGCGCTGAAGAACCTGCGCTGGCTGGCTCATAACGTCAAGCTGCCCATCGCCTTGCCCGCGCTGTTGGAGGCGCTGCAAGGCATGTTGGCGTCGGAGAAATTGCAGGGCCTGGCTTCTTCGGCGGAGGGTTTGAAGGTGCGGATCTTTAGTTTTTCATTCCACCGCGAAATGCCCGCCGATGAGTCCGGCAACGGCGGCGGATATATCTTCGATGCGCGCAGCCTTCCCAATCCGGGGCGCGAAGAACAGTTCCGCGCGTTGACCGGCAAAGACGCGGCCGTAATCGACTATCTCAATCAGCAGGCCAGCGTGCACCAGTATCTGGCCAACGTGCAGTCGCTGGTGGATGCAAGCGTGAGCAGCTATCAGCGCCGCGGCTTCAAAAATCTCATGGTCTCCTTCGGCTGCACCGGAGGCCAGCACCGCTCCGTCTATCTTGCCGAGCAGTTGGCGCAGCATCTGCGCGAAAGCGGCGAGGTGGACGTCGTCGTCCGCCATATCGAACTGGAGAAGATGGGCCGATGAAGGCCATGATTCTTGCCGCTGGCCTGGGCACGCGCCTGCGGCCGCTTACCGACGACCGCCCCAAGGCGCTGGTCACCGTTGCCGGGCGCACGCTGCTGGAGATCACGCTCGCGCGCCTGCGCTCTTTTGGCGTCAGCGAGGTGATTGTCAACGCGCATCATCATGCGGAGATGATTGCCGATTACCTCAAAGCCCATGACAACTTCGGCATGAGAATTGAACTCTCTCTCGAAGAGAAATTGCTCGACACCGGCGGCGGCCTGAAGAAAGCCGCGCATTTTTTCAGTGATAGCCGGGAAGAGCCCTTCATCCTGCACAACGTCGATGTCCTCAGCGCCATCGATCTGGGGCGCATGATGCGCTTTCACATGGAACAGCGCGCCCTCGCCACATTGGCTGTTCAGCAGCGCGAGAGTTCGCGGCAATTGCTCTTCGACGAGCAGGGCCAGCTCTGCGGCCGCCGAGTTATACGTGCACAGAAGGCGGAATCCTCAAAGGCTGAATCTGGCCCGGATCAAATGGCTCAAGCGGAACAATTAGTGAGGTCCGCGCAACAAATGCAGCCGCTGGCATTCGCCGGCATCCACGTCCTCTCTCCTCTGATCTTCGCGAAGATGGAAGAGCAAGGCGCTTTTTCCATCATCGACGCCTATCTGAATCTGGCCTTTCAGGGAGAAAAAATCGTCGCCTTTTGGGCCGATGAATACTATTGGCGCGATCTCGGCCGCCCTGACGATCTCCTCGCAGCCGCTCAGGAAATCGCCAACGGGAAGTGCTCCATCAACTGACGCAGCCAGCAGGGTCACTTCTCACTCGGGCTTTCTTCACCGGTAAAAGAAAGCGTATCGGCGCTCTGCCCTACTGCACCTTCACCTCGGTAGTCAGCTGAATGCCGGCGGAAGAATTGCCGATCATCACGCTCACAGGCTCAGCTTCAACGCGGAATCCCGGCAGCTTCTCGTCCCACCACGCAAGCGTGGAAGCCTTCAGCGGAATCTGCACGGTCCTGGTTTCGCCGGGCTTGATGCTGACGCGCTGAAAGCCTTTCAGCTCTTCGCGCGGGCGCTCCACCTTGGAGTGCGGGTGGCTGACGTAAAGCTGCACAACCTCGTCGCCCGCGCGGCTGCCGGTATTGGTGACATCGACGCTGACGGTGATTGCGCCATCCCTGGCCAGTTGCGCGGAGCTGGTGCGAAGGTTGGAGTATTTGAAGGTCGTGTAGCTCAGGCCATAATCCGAAGGGATACAGCGGCTCTCCTTTGAAGTACATGTAAGTGCGCCCGTGGCGGATGTTGTAATCCATCATCGGCGGCAGTTGTTCCAGTGGAGCTTCGGCCAGGTTTCCACCAGCCGTCCGCCAGGGTTGTAGTCCCCAAAGAGAACCTGCGCCAGCGCTGTTCCCTCATCCTGCGACGAGTGAGTCATGTGCAAAATGGCCGGCACATGAGCCTGGCTCCAGTTGATGGCGAAGGGAAAGCTGGAGACCAGAATGACAATCGTCTTCGGATTGACGGCGTAGACCTGCTTCACCAGTTGCTCCTGCTCCAGCGTGATGCTCTCGCGGTCGCGGCCTTCGCGTCCGTCGCTGGGCACGGTGCAGGGCAGCGTTCCCCCGCCGTCGATGGTGCTGTGCCAGTCATGCCCCATATCCGGACCGCAGGTCGGATCGTTGCCCACCACCACCACCGCCACATCGGAGTTCTTGCGCCGCATTCACCGCAGCGTTGCCAAGCTCGCTTTCGGCGTAGTTCACCTTCACGCCCGGTCCAACTGCCTCCCGGATTCCCTGGAGCGGCGTCACCGTATACGGAGGCGTGCCGCCGTACCAGTCCCAGTGAACGGAGTCAGCCAGCGGCCCGATCACGGCGATGGACTTGAGGCCCTCCTTTTTGAGCGGCAGCAAGCCGTCCTGGTTCTTGAGCAGCACCACCGATTCCAGCGCCATCTGCCGCGAGACGGCGCGATCCCGTTCCGTGTTCCAGGGCTCGGGCGCGTCTTTGATCTTCGCGTAAGGAACCATCTCCGGCGGGTCCAGCAGCCCCAGGCGAATCGCAATCCGGAACTTGGGCCTGAGCAGCGTGTCAATCTCCGCCTCGGTAATCAAGCCATCCTTCAGCGCCGCCTTGGTTTCGTCCTCGTACCTGTCTAAGAATTGATTGATGCCGGCCTTCAGACACGCCACCACCGCGGCCTTCTGATCGGGAAATAGATGGCGCGGATCGACCAGCAGATGCACCGCTCCGCCATCGCTCGAAATCACCTCCACGCCCCATTGGTCGCGGACAATGCTCTTCAGAATCGGATTCACGGCCATCGTGGTTCCGTTCCAGGCGTTGTACGAAGCCATCACCGCCTTCGCGCCGCCCTCCTGAAAGCCCATGCGGAAGGGCACGGAATAGTACTCCCAGAACAATCGCTGGTCGAAATCGGAGGACGACCTCTCGCGCAGATTCTCGTTGCTGTTGGCCAGAAAATGCTTGAGCAGCGCCGCCGCCTGCCAGTACTTCGGATCGTCCCCTTGCAAGCCCTTGATGAACGCCACGGCCATGGTGCCGTTGAAGAACGGATCTTCTCCGTAGACCTCTTCGCTGCGTCCCCAGCGCGGATCGCGCGCCAAATCGGACTGCGGTCCCCACAGCATCAGAATCTGGCGGTCGTACTTCGCGGTCTGGGTGATGAATCGCGCCTCGTAGCCCTCCACGCCCGCCGCCTGGCGAACCAGCTCCGGATCCCACGACTCGCCCATGCCCGGTGGCTGCGGAAACTGCGTCGTCGTAACCGGCAGCCGATTGCCTCGCTTCTCGCGCTGCACCACTCCATGGATGCCCTCGGAGCTGCCGATATTGGCCACGCCCAGCCGAGGCACGCCGGTTCGTGGTGCCCAGGCAGGCGACCTTCTCCTCCACCGTCATCAGGGAGAGCAGGTTGTCGATCCGCTTCTCCATCGGCAGCGCCGGATCGTTGAACGGATAACGGGCTTGCTGGCCAAGCGCGCTCAGCTGCGCCAGTGCAATCACTGAAACCAGAAGACAGAGTCGTGTGGCAAAATGCTTCTTCATAATGGCGGATACCGCCCGGCTTTCTCCATCATGCGCCCGGCGTAGCCCTGGCTCGCCTGGGCGCAAGTGTGGTGTGTAAACGTAAGCAGGTTATCACATCTGCCATTTAAATAAGGCCGGCATCTTGAGCGGAGAAACCTGCCATGGAATGCAGGCCCATCCTTGCACCAATCATCCCCTGCGGCATCTCTTCGGAGGGAACAGAGGGCTTCAGCCCTCTGAAAGAGAGCGAACTTGCGCGGCCTTAAGGCCCGGCCTTTGCCGCTCTTTTAGGACTTGAAGGTGTAGAGCATTTTCGCGTTTGATCGGCCACTTGCCAAAGCGAAATGTCTATGTATTGCTTGCCACTCAGGATGCACCGGCCAGCAGTTCGAGAATGCCACGCCTGGAAATTGTTATCACTTGGCTGCCGGGGCCGCCTTCTTGTGCTCCACGAAGATGTGTGCTTGATGACAGCTCACACACGTCTTGCCTTTCATGAATGGATCAGACTTCAGTTGTGCCACCTGATCGCCGTGACAGTTGTCGCATGTGCTTAACGCCGGCGTGCCCGCGAAGTCCTTTGCTGTTGTCTCGCCATGGCACACGGTGCATTCGACACCGTTGTCGCCATGCGGGCTGGCTTTCCATTGGTCATAAATCGCCTTGTGGCAGGTGGCACAGGTATCCCCGGCTGGAATCAGCCGATGGTATATATGCTTGGCTTGATCCTGCTGAGCAATGGCAGGTTGGACGGCAATAGCCAAAACGAGAAAAACGAACAGGGTGAGACCGAACATGCGCGCACAGAAACTATTCACGGACAGACCTCCTGAGTACGGTCATCGAAGTATCGAACCGGCGATGGCTGCAATCTGTGATACACATCACATCTCACCGGAATGCGATCTGCGCACTGGCTGCGAAGCCTTTTGCCAAAGGAATGTTCACAAACCTCGCTTGATTCCGCTGTCTATCGCTGCGGTCGTGCAGATTCATGCGCTATGGCGCGCCCTTTCGCTACCGCCTCGGTTGTGGCGTTTGCGATGCTTGGCGAGTCACTCTTTACGTACCTGTGAATTCAGCCCGGACGTCGCTCGCTTTATGCAATTCCCATTGCGCTTATTGGGAGCAGATCGGTATCGCCAAGTTGGCTAGTGAAAGGATTTCTGAGCGCCTGTGGGGGGCTGTAGACTCCAGCGTCCGGATTCTCGTACTTGGGAAAGACCGGCCCTCCAATCCGCTCTGCCGAATGTGTCTGTTTCACTGCAGTTGGCCTCCTGAGCGAAGTCGAAAGACCTGCGTTTGCCTTTTGTCACGGGTGTCTGTCGAAGGGGCCAGTCTTTGCAGTCTCACATGGGGCGTTGCCATACCCAGAAAGAATGTAAATAGGGTGAATTTTCAGGTTGCTGAATCCAGGAGACTTATCCCCTATTTATACTGCAGATAATTATCCTCTCTTGGCGCACAATCAAAGCACGAATATGGGACACAATCTTGGGTCATTACTGACAACTGACAACTGACAACTGAAAACTGAGAACTGGATACCCCCCTCCCCCCCCTCCAATATTTATTTTCGCCTGTGGAAACTTGCAGATTATTTCTAACCTTCCTGGAATCAACAACTTCTAAAGATAATCCCCGCAAAAACGCAAAAATTGCCTTTGCAGATGATTTCCGCTGCCGTGATCTAACTGTTGAAAATGCTTGCAGAGAATGATTTCTCAATTGTCTGAAAACCGTAATTCGCTCCTAATCCTCGTAATATCAACCACTTTCACGCTCCATCCGCGCTGCGCGTTATCCTTTCAAGGTGGATAATTCTTCTTATTCCGCCCTTTTGAATCAGCCTCGCCTCGACCATGAACGCTTTTCCGCCCATCGCGAGCTGGAATCCCTTCTCAAAAAATCCCTGCGTGGCGATGTCCGCTTCGATCTCGGTTCCCGCGCCCTTTACGCGGCCGACTCCTCGAACTACCGCCAGCTTCCCGTCGGCGTGATTCTGCCCCGCGACGCCGCCGACGTCGAGGCCGCTCTGGCCGCCTGCCGCGCCACCGGAGCCGCAGTCCTGCCGCGCGGCGCGGGAACCAGTCTCGCCGGCCAATGCGCCAACGTCGCCGTGGTCTTCGACTTCTCGCGCTACATGAACGGCCTCACCTCCATCGATCCCGCCGCCAAGCTGGCGCGCGTCGAGCCGGGCATCGTCCTCGACCGCCTGCGCGAGGCCGCCGAGCGCATCACCTCACCTACGGTCCCGATCCCGCGACTCACTCCCGCTGCACGCTCGGCGGCATGATCGGCAACAACAGTTGCGGCGTCCACGGCCTGATGGCCGGCAAGGTGGTGGACAACGTCGAATCGCTGGACATTGTGCTCTACGACGGCACTCTCATGTCCGTGGGCCGCACCAGCGCCAGCCCAGCTCGACGCCCTGATCCGCTCCGGCGGCCGCGTGGGCCAAATCTACGCGGACCTCGCCCAGCTGCGCGACCATTACGCCTCGCTCATCCGCGAACGATTCCCTCGCATTCCCCGCCGCGTCTCCGGCTACAACCTCGACGAGCTGCTCGACGAGAACGGCTTCCACGTAGCCCGCGCGCTGGTCGGCTCCGAGGGCACCTGCGCCACGGTCGTCTCCGCCACGCTCAACCTCACCGCCAGTCCGCCCTTCCGCGTGCTCACCGTGCTGGCCTTCGCCGACGGCTTTCTCGCCGCCGATGTTGTGCCTCGCGTTCTGGAACACAATCCCATCGGGCTGGAAGGCTTTGACGGGCTGATCGTCGATTTCATGCAGCGCAAGAAGCTCGCCGTGGACGACGTCGCCCTGCTTCCGCCCGGCCGCGGCTTCCTGCTGGTGGAGATGGGCGCATGGGATGCGGCTGAAGCGCAGGCCAAAGCCGAGTCTCTGATTCGCGCGGCGCAGTCCTGGCCTGAAGCGCCTGTGGCCCGCATCTACAACAGCGCCGACGCCGCCCGCATCTGGCACGTGCGCGAGTCCGCTCTCGGCGCAACCGCCTTTGTTCCCGGCGAGCCGGAACGCCACGAGGGCTGGGACGATGCCGGCATTCCTCCCGCGCATCTGGGCGCTTACCTGCGCAAGCTCTCGGCTCTCTTGGACGAGTTCGGCTACAGCGCTCCGCTCTATGGCCACTACGGCCAGGGCTGCGTCCACCTGCGCATCAACTTCGACTTCCGCTCCGTCGAGGGTGTGCGCAACTTCCGCGAGCTTCATCGACCGCGCCGCCGATCTCGTCCTCAGCTTCGGCGGCTCGCTCTCCGGCGAGCACGGCGACGGCCAGGCCCGCGCCGCTCTGCTGCCCAAGATGTTCGGTCCCGAGCTGATCCATGCCTTTCAGGAGTTCAAAGCTATCTGGGACCCGGAGAACCGCATGAACCCCGGCAAGCTCTCCGACGCCGTGCGCGTCTACGACCCGGTGGAGAATCTGCGCCACTACTCCACACGTTCCCGGCGAATCGCCCACAGAACTCGAAACCCACTTTGTCTTTGCCGCAGATGGAGGGTCGCTGGAGCGCGCAACCGAACGCTGCGTCGGCGTGGGCGCATGCCTCAACACCAAGGGCGGCGTCATGTGTCCCAGCTACCGCGCCACCGGCGAGGAGCAGCACTCCACCCGCGGCCGCGCCCGCCTGCTCTGGGAGATGCTGGCCGGCGCGCTGCGCACCGAAGGCCTCCGCAGCAAGGCCGTTCACGAAGCCCTCGATCTCTGCCTCAGTTGCAAAGCCTGCAAGACCGAGTGCCCTGTGGCAGTCGATATGACCGCCTACAAATCCGAGTACCTGGCCCAGCGTTACAAGCACCGCCCTCACCCGCTGCACCATTACATCTTCGGCTTTGCCGACAAGCTGGCGCGCCTGGGCTCAATCTTCCCCGCGCTGACCAACGCCGTGCTCACCGGCCCACTCACCAGCCCGCTCATAAAGCGCATCGTGGGCGTGGCGCAGGAGCGCGAGATGCCCCGCCTGGCAGCCAGGAGCTACAGGAAGACCGGAGTTACTTCCGAGCCGCACTTCAATGTGCCGCACATCCCGCGAAATATCGACCCCAACTGGAACTCTGGATGCGCGCCGGTGCCCCCGCCTCCACCGCAGGTGGTCATTCTCTGGCCCGACACCTGGAACAACTACTATCACCCGCAAACCCTGGCAGCAGCCGAAAAGGTTCTCACCAACGCCGGTTTCCGGGTTCAAATCCCCAAAAACCACATCTGCTGCGGCCGCGCACTTTACGACTTCGGCCTGCTGGGCGCAGCACGCGCTTACCTGGCCAGGGTCTTCGACCGCATGGCGGCGGAGATCGATGCCGGTCTCCCGTTCATCTTTCTTGAACCAAGTTGCGCCAGTGTCTTCCGCGATGAGGTGCTGGAGTTATTTCCCTCCGGGCCTCTTGCCACGCGAGCGCAGCGCATGAGCAATCAGGTCTGGCTGCTAGCCGATTGGCTGGCCGCCAAAGCTCCTGAGTGGGTGGACGGCCGGCTTCAGGGCAAGCAGGTCATCCTCCATGGCCACTGCCACCACAAAGCCGTCTTCGGCGGTCCCGCAAACGAGATTGCCTTGCTGAAGAAGGCCGGCGCAGCGGTTGAACTCATCAACTCCACTTGCTGCGGCATGGCCGGACCCTTCGGCTTTGAGGCGGACAAGATCGAAGTCTCCAAAGCCATCGCCAATCTCGGCCTGCTGCCGGCGGTCAACTCGGCCGCGCCCGAGACCATCATCGTCGCCGACGGCTTCAGTTGCCGCGAGCAGATCAACCAGTTGTCAGAGCGTGAGGGGATGCATTTTGCGGAGCTTCTGGTGCGTAGCAAAGGCGGCAAGTCATAAAATGCAGAACGGCAAAAGGTAATACTTACCCCTCTACCGTTCGGAAAGCTAAATCATTGAGTTAAAAATTCAGCGTGATCTTAGCCGTCAGCGCGCGCGGAGTTACATAATGCGTGCCGCTGAAGGTGGAAAGAAAGTTATACAGGGCATACTTGTTCGTAACATTGATGGCCGTCATGTCGAAGTTCATCTTGTAGCGATTGGCGTGGAAGAGGTTGTCTTTGCCGAGGGAAGCGTCAAACAGGTTGCGGGGCGCGATGCGCGGAGGGTTCTTATCATTGTCGCCTGTGCCTGGAGCGGGAATCGTTACCAGGCTCGATGAATACTCCGACGCCAGGCAGAAGGCCGGCAAAGGATGGCCGGGGCTCGGCTTCGCGCCGTTGCACGTAAGTCCCGCCTGAAACTGCTCATCCGCGGTCAGCCCGCTCAGAATCACCGCCGGCTTCCCGCCGAGCGTCGTCGAAGTGGGGCCGCAGGCGCTGTTAGGGTCGTTGGAGAGCGGGTTGTAACAAGGCACCGCTCCGGCCACCAGTCCCGAGTCATAGCGCCAGTTAAAGCCGCCCCACAGGCCGTTCAGCGCCTTGCCGCTTGGAAAGCGTGTACTGCGCGTGGGTGGTCTGGTTGAACTTTTCGTCATGGTCGATGCGGAAGGGCAAGCCGGTCTGTCCCACGGTGGCTCCCGCTCCGGCAACCTGCGGCGGATAGAACCGCGCGGCTACCGATGAGGCGACAAGATAGGCGCTGAAGCCATGGACCTTGGGAATATCCGCGCGCAAAGCATAGCCCGGAATCTTCGAGTTATGCCAGTCGATGGGGAAAGTAGATGGGGGTGTTGCCCAGCACGCTGAAGTCGAAGGCGTTGTGCGTGTACTTCCAGATGTACTCGCCGCTAAACACTGCCCACTTGCCGAATGCCTGCTGCAGGCCGGCGTGAAATTCGTTGCGAAAGCCGGGCCGCAGTATTCCCGATACGCCGGTAGTGCAGGCCAGCAGCGGCGCCAGCACCGCGTTCGAGCATCCTGTGCTCGACAGCACCAGGTTTTCGTTGAAGGGCGTCTCCAGCGTGCGCGCGTAGGAGACGCGCAGCACGGTCGTGGTCGGCTTAATGTTATACGCAATGCCGACGCGCGGCTGAGTCTGGTTGGCGTCTGTGAGACCGTTGTAAACGTCCTCGCGCAGCCCCAGGTTGAAGAGCCAGTTGCCGGCCTTGATCTGATCCTCAATGTACAGGCCCAGCTCCTTCACATCACCGTGGCCGAAGTAGTGATAGAAAGATCCGCCGCGGGTAAGGTCGTAGGGCGCAAGCACCGGAAGATAACTCAGGTTCTCGCCGATGAGGCATTGCGATGGGTTGGTGTAACCGGCCAGGGGGTTGCCGCTCAGTCCACGCAGGGAGAGTTGTAGGTCGCATCCACCACGCCCAGGTTGTCGTTCTCCCTCAGAAAGGTCTGCCCATATTGCGCGCCGATTTTAAGGTTGTTGTGCCCCTTGGCGTAAGAGACGTCGGAGTGAACCGCGGCGTTGGTCAGCGTGCGGTACTGCTGGATGGACGAGGTTTGCAGGTTGACCGGCCCCAAATCGGCCAGGGGATTGCCGCTGGGATAGTAGTTGTAATCATCCCGGCGGACAAAAGCGCCCAAATTGAAAACCGTGTTATTGCCGATGACGCGCGTGTACGTGGGAGAAATGTTAATGGTCCCAATCTTCGAGCGCTGATCGGCGTTGCCCACATTGACAAAGTCAGGACTGGCGCTGGAGCCGCTGTTCGGGCCGCTGGTCATCACGTTCTGCACATTCAAGTTGTCGTAGGAGTTAGGCGTCTGAAACCAGGAACGGCTGTAATTCAGATCCAGGTGGATGGAATCCACTGCGGTGAAGTTATAATCCACGCGATCAAAGACGTTCTGCTCGTTGCCCTTGTCGTGAAAGACCGAAAATTCCGGCGGATCGAGAAAGCGGCCGGAGTTAAGCCCGTCGGCCTCGATAAAATTCCCCCACTTTATACCGCCATAAGCCAGGTCGAAGCCGGCCGAGGCCGACCCGAAGGAGCCATAAGAACTGCTCACGCTCCCGGTTGGCCTGGTAACTCCCTGGCCGGAGCGCGTCGTGGCCACGATCACCAGGCTGGTCTTGCCGCCGTACTCGGCCGGCGGCGCGCCGCTGATTACCTCGATCGACTGAATCGAGTTGGCTGGAATCTGGTTGGAGAAGACCTTGCTCTGTTGGTCGGTAATCGACTGGCCGTCTACCGAGAAGGAGTTGGATGCGTGATCGCCTAGGCCATGGAAGAGGCCATTCGAGTCGGCCGCCACGCCGGGTGTGGAAAGCGTGACCAGGGAACTGAGGCGTAGACGACGCACTTTCCAGTGGCACCTTGATAAACAGGTCGCGGTCCACATCGGAGTGGAAGGTGGGATCGGTTTCGATGAGGTCTCCCGTTGCCTCCACAGTGACCGTTTGGGTGCCGCCGGCCACCTGCAGAACCAGGTTCAGACTGGTTCCCACCACCGACCGAAGCTCGAATTCCCTGCTCAACGGAACAAAGCCGTTGGCGGTAGATGCTGATCCGGTAGGAGTTGAAGGGAACGTTGGAAAACACAAACTGGCCGGTGGCGTCCGTGTGGAGAGTGCGTAAAAGGCCGCTGCGGGCATTATCCAGAGTGACCGTTGCGTTGGGAACCACGGCGCCGGAGGGATCGGTGACAGTGCCGCGGACGGCGCCGGCGTTGCCGCTTTGGGCGGATGCGGTAAGCACCGCGAGAAACAAAACGAGAACGGGAAGAACGCGAAGAATCGTGCCGAGTTTGAACGGCATAAGAAGTCTCCTTATGATGGCTGAATGATGCAAAAGACAGGCCGTGGCTTTCGCCGCCGCGGCATCCTCTGGGCGAAGGGCCATCGTTTCGATTTCAAGATCAGCCTGCTAAAACGCGCCGCATCTGCGCATGAAAAATGTATTCTGCGCAACCGGAATCAGGCTGAAACGGAAGATCGAAGGATGCCCTAAACGCCGGCGGGCGGTGGGCGCGTGTAGAGCTTGGGGTGCCAGTGGCGGACGACCGCGCGCGCCTCGACAACCGGCGCGGGCGCCCCCATTCTGACCAGGACAACCGCTGCCGCCATCACCGCAACCGGCGCCGCCGAATGCATCGCGATGCACAGCGAGCAATGGTCGGCATCGCTCTCCAGCGGATGCATGTGCGCCACCTGGACCACGGCCAGCAGCGCCAGCAGGGACAGGCACAGAAAAGCGGCTGCCCCGAAAGCGCGCGGCTTCCGGCGGCCAATACCGCGAAAATCTGCCTGTAACCCTATCAACAAATCATCCCCAGCTTCTAGGATACACAGTATTAGACGCAGTCTGCAGCGGCCAGGGTTCCAATTTCTGCCCGATTCCTGGCAATAACCACTCGCCAACGCTTCCCCGGCTGCTTCGTCTAGACTGTTGAGTAATGCTCTATTCCCGCCCAATCCGGCGTACTTTGCGAGCCTTGCCCGGGCTTCTGCTGGCTGTTGCCTTATCCAGTGCCGCCCACGCTCAGGCTCCGCTGCCACTCCAGCCCAGCCAGCACGCCACGGCCGCGGGGCATCGCCTCATCCTTAAGGACGGCAGCTACCAAATCGTGCGCAAGTACGCGATTGTTGGCGACCGGGTGCGCTACATCTCCGTGGAGCGGGCCGGAGAGTGGGAAGAGCTGCCCGTGGCGCTGGTGGATTGGGAGGCCACGCGCAAGTGGGAGCATGATCAGGCCACGGCGCCTGGGTGGAGCACGAGCTCACCGCGAAGGAAGCCGAGGACCTCGACAAAGGCAGAGGCCGAGGAGCGCGACGAGCAACGGGCGCGCCGCCCTGAAGTTGCCAAGGGCCTTGCACTGCCCGACGAGGACGCCGTCTTTGCCCTGGACACCTTTGAAGGCAAGCCGGAACTGGTCGAACTGGTGCCTGTTGACCTGACCGAGAATGGGAAGTACAAACCCGGGCAGAGAACACAGAATCCGCTCTCCGGCGCCAGGGCCAGCATCGAACTCGATGGCGCGCACGCTAAAGTTCATCTGCATGCCTCCGATCCCGCCATCTATCTGCCGCTGGACGAGCGCAACAACTCCGAGAAGCCCATCTCTCCAGCTCCGGCAACTAAAACCAGCAACGCCAATAAGACTGCTGGCGGCAAGCGCGGCACGCATTCCCCTGCCTCGGGCTTTACCCTGGTGCGCGTGAAAGAACGCGATAAGGCGCGCGTGATTGGCAACCTCCTCGCCAGCCCAACCGGAACAGGCACTCAGGAGAAGAATGTGATTCCGGCCAAGGTCGAGGCGCTTGCCGGCAAGCACTGGCTCAAGATCACGCCCAACCAGCGGCTGGCCGCCGGCGAATACGCGCTAATAGAGATTCTCTCCGCCGTGGAGATCGGCCAGTCCGTCTGGGAGTTTCGCATAGACCCGTCGTCGGACGACAATGAAGGATCGATTGGGCCGATTGAGTAGTAGCAGGGTTGACGCTTGTTCTGACGAAAACCAGAGGGAATTCTCTGCAAGGGCTTGCCGCCCGGGCGGACGCTCGCTATTCGCTCGCATGGGGTTCATAGTATCCCGGGTCCCCAAATGCGAGGGACCTCCACCCCACAGACGAAGACCTGTCTGTAGGGACCCCGGACCCGGGGCACCCTCAGCATGGTATGAAAAAAGTCACTGAGACCGGGGCCATCCGCCACTATTTGGATTAAATGAGTTCAATACGCTTTTGAGTGGTTCTGCGTATATGCGCGTACAGTTTTTGGCGGAAATATAAGTAACTGCGCGTAATTTTGGCGAATTTTGCACGTAGTTGCGCGTAGTTACCGCGAAATAAATGCGTAATTGCGCGTAAGGCTTGCAGATTATATGCGTAATTGCGGGTGTAATGGAGGGCATGGAGACAAATCCGATGCTCAACACAGACAAGATTCAGATTACGCCGGAGATGCTGCTGCTGGCGGGGGAGATCGACACATTCAAGGGGGCGTGGAAGGGCCTGAGCAACATTGGCGAGGCGCGGATGAACGCTCTGCGGCGGGCGGCGGGGATGGAGAGCGTGGCCGCGTCGGTGCGGATGGCAGGCGGGCAGATGGCGGATGGGCGGGTTGAGCGGCTGCTGGAGGTGAAGGGAGAGCTCGACCAGCCGGCGGGCGAGGAGTTCGACCCAATGGGGTATGCCCATGCACTGGGAACAATACTGAACGGGTGGCAGCAGATGACGGTGACTGAGGAGCGGATACTGCGGCTGCATTATGCGGTGATGGGATTCGGTCAGCGAACGGGGAAAGAGGCGGGGCAGTACAAGAGCCTAGCGAAGCCGCTGGCGGCAGCCGACGAGGAGGGACGCAAGGCGGGACTTACTTTGCCGACGGCGCCTGCCGCGAAGACGCCGGAGCGGATGGGGGAGCTGATCGCGTGGCTGGAGAGGGAAGAGCAAAGCGGGAAGCTGCACAACTTGCTGCTGACGGGAATGTTTGTGGCGCGGCTGCTGGCGATTCATCCTTTTCTGGATGGGAATGGCAGAGTGAGCCGGCTGGTGACGACGCTGCTGCTGAAGCGGTTTGGATACGCGTACGTGACATGCAGCTCGCTGGAGGGGGTTCTGGAGGGGTTGGGGGAAGCGTACCCGCGGGCCTTGCGGCGGACACAGATGACGCTGGAGGGCGCTACACCGGATTGGGAGCCGTGGCTGATCTTCTTTCTGCGGGCGCTACGGGAGCAGAAACGGAAGCTGGCGGTGAAGGTGAAAGAGGCGCGGAGGATACTGACCGAAGAGCCGGCACCGGCAGAGGCGATTCTGGAGCGGGTGCGGAAGCAGGGGCGGGTGACAATGGCGGAGATGGTGGCGCTGTCAGCGGGGACGAAGTGGACATTGCGGTGGCACTTTCAGAACCTGGTGCAGGAACAGCGGCTGGCAAAGCATGGGCAGGGCCGGGGGACGTGGTATGCGGCGGAGTGAAGACAGTTGTCAGTGATCAGTTGTCAGTTGTCAGTGCCAGGACACCTGCGGTGCGTCAGACACCTTCGGCAAAGGAGCAAGATAGGTTTTGGGTTGTCCGGCAAACAGTTACATTAAACCGAGTAGTCGGTACTGATCTTTCCATACGAGACTATCCTGTTCCGAATCGTTACCCAAGTAGTAACTTCCGGATTGGCGGTCAACCGTCCAAAACGTCGATTGGGCCGTGCGGTGCTAGTTTTCATCTTTGTACACCTTCAGAGTCATGCGTCCAACTTCGGTCAGCCTGCCGAACTTGCCGGACGTAGTGTACCTAAATTTCCAAACCATGTATCTGCACTCCAGGTGTCCCTAAGCGGCTCTCGATGAGTGAAGTCAATGAAACCCTCGCCTCCCTGCAACATCGCCATATTTGTAAGTGCGCGTACGCCGGCTCAAATGAAACGAGCTGACAAATTATTTTCAAAGATATTGCCAACAGTTATCTTCCCATGATACAAATCATTCCGCTGCCATCCCCATCAGTCTTGATCGGTTATATGCCTCCGCATATTGCGGAGATTACCCTTGGCAGCCGATTGGGCGGCTCCGTCCGTCAGCCTGCGTCCCTCAATCGCGCGGATGTACTTATCCCCAGGCTACTCAAATTCAGGACAGGAGAATCTTATGAAAATTCGCAATATTCTGCTCACCTCAGCCGCCGTGCTCTTCTGCTCGGCTTCCATGTCAGGTACGAGTTTGCTATCCCACACCTGGGTTTCCGGGAGCGGCAACGATTCCAACACCTGCACCTTCGCCTCACCCTGCGCCACCTTCGCAGGCGCGCTGGCCAAAACCACCGCCGGCGGCATGATCACCGCGAAGGATGCGGGCGACTTCGGCCCGGTGAGCATCGCGCAGTCGGTCACCATCGACGGTGCGAATCTCGGCAGTATCACCTATACCGGCTCCACAGGCGGCAATGTGATCAACATTACGGCCGCGGTCAATGTCACTGTGCAGAATCTCACCATCAACGGCCTGGGTTCAGCAAATTACGGCATCAACGTCGAAAGCGGCGGCACTGTAATCGTCGACAACTGCCGGATCATGAACATCACGGAAATTGGCATTTATTTCGCAGGCGCAGGGAATCTGACCGTTGAGAACTCCCGGATCGAGTCCATCAACTCAGGGGGGGATGTTGGCATTTATATTGCAGCCAATGCTGCGGAGAATGTTGTGGTTCGAAACACTGTCATCGATGCCTCGCCTGTTTCAGGAGAAAATTACGGTTTTTATGTCTACGCAGGCACCGGACCAGTCAAGGCCTCGCTACAGAATGTCACCATCATGGGCGCTGGATCTGAAGCCGTTTACGTCCAGTCCGGGGTTACCGAGATCACCGGCTCCGTGCTCACACAGAGTAGCGCAGGGGTTATCGCTAGTAATGGTTCCACGATCAGCGTGGCCAGCTCGATGATCACCGCCAATACCACCGGGGTCTGCTCGAACGCATCGTCGAAGATCCGCCTCGATAACAACGACATTTACGACAACACTACGGCCATCGGCGCTTGCGGTGGGATTGTAAAGACCAGCACAACAAATAAGACCAGCGGAACCATCGCCATACCCGCGGCCGACGTATCGGAGTCCGTGACGTTTTAATTGCGGAAGGAACGGCGAAGAGAACGAAGATATTCGTCAGGGGGGGGAGAGGAGGTTCTCCTCCCATACTTCACCCCCGCATCTCCGGCTCCCCATGTTGTGAAGTGACCCGGCGAGATCATTCAAATCGGTATTGCCAATAGTTCTCTTCCCCTGATATAAATCATTCTGCTGCCAACCCCATCAGTCTTAATCGGTTATACGTCTCCGGATGTAGCGGAGATTACCCTTGGCAGCCGATTGGGCGGCTCCGTCCGTCAGCTTGCGTCCCTCAATCGTGCGGATGTACTTATCCCCAGGCTATTCAAATTCAAGACAGGAGATTCCCATGAAAATTCGCAATATTCTGCTCACCTCAGCCGCCGTGCTCTTCTGCTCGGCTTCCATGTCAGGTACGAGTTTGCTATCCCACACCTGGGTTTCCGGGAGCGGCAGCGATTCCAACACCTGCACCTTCGCCTCGCCCTGCGCCACCTTCCAGGGAGCGTTGTCCAATACTGCCGCCGGAGGCACCATCACCGCGAAGGACGCGGGCGACTTCGGCGTAGTGTCCATCAACAAGTCGGTCACCATTGACGGCAACAATCTCGGCAGCATTACCTATACCGGCAGCAGCGGCACTGTAATCACCATTACGGCCTCGGCCAATGTCATTCTGCAGAATCTCACCATCAACGGCCTGGGTTCTGCAAGTGTTGGAATAGGCGTCACAAGCGGCGGCACAGTGATCGTCGACAATTGCAAAATCAGCAACTTCAATGGGGACGGCATAGATTTTAATGGCGCAGGAAATCTGACCGTTGAGAACACCCGGATCGAGTCCTTCATTGAATCAGCGGATATAGGCATTTTTATTGCAGCCAATGCTGCAGAGAATGTTTTGGTTCGAAACACTGTCATCGATGCCTCGCCTGTTTCGGGAGAGAATTACGGTTTTTATGTCTTCGCAAGCACCGGACCAGTCAAGGCCTCGCTACAGAATGTCACCATCATGGGCGCTGGAGATATGGCCGTATACGCCGGTACCGGAGTGGCGGAAATCACCGGATCCGTGATCACTCAGAGTGCGATTGGTGTTTACGCTACTGATGGCGCCACGATCAGCGTGGCCAGCTCGATGATCACCGCCAATACCACCGGAGTCTGCTCGAACGCATCGTCGAAGATCCGCCTCGATAACAACGACATTTACGACAATGCGACGGCCATCGCCAATTGCGGCGGAATCGTGAAGACCAGCACCACCAACAAGACCAGCGGAACCATCGCCATACCCGCGTCCGACGTATCAAATTCCGTAACGTTTTGATTGCAAGTCAATTGCGGAAAGGGAGCGAAGCGTACAAATCCCTAACTCTACACAACTCAAAAAAGGAGATTCACATGAAAATTCGCAACATTCTGCTCACATTAGTTGCCGTGCTCTTCTGCTCGGCTTCCATGTCAGGTACGAGTTTGCTATCCCACACCTGGGTTTCCGGGAGCGGCAGCGATTCCAACACCTGCACCTTCGCCTCGCCCTGCGCCACCTTCCAGGGAGCGTTGGCCAATACCTCCGCCGGAGGCATCATCACCGCTAAGGATGCGGGTGACTTCGGCGTGGTGGCCATCAGCAAATCGGTCACCATCGACGGCAGTAATCTCGGCAGCATAACCTATACAGGTAGCAGCGGCAGTGTAATCAGCATTTCGTCCTCGGCCAATGTCATTCTGCAGAATCTCACCATCAACGGCCTGGGTTCAGCAAGTTTTGGCATAGAGGTCGAAAGCGGCGGCATTGTGATCGTTGACAACTGCCGGATCATGAACATCGCGGACACTAGCATTTATTTCGCAGGCGCAGGAAATCTGACGGTTGAGAACTCCCGGATGGAGTCCTTCATTGAATCAGCGGATATAGGCATTTTTATTGCAGCCAATGCCGCGGAGAATGTTTTGGTTCGAAACACTGTCATCGATGCCTCGCCTGTTTCGGGAGGTAACAACGGTTTTAATGTCAGCTCAGGCGCCGGACCTGTCAAGGCCTCGCTGCAAAATGTCACCATCCTGGGCGCTGGAGATATGGCCGTATACGCCGGTACCGGAGTGGCGGAAATCACCGGATCCGTGATCACTCAGAGTGCGATTGGTGTTTACGCTACTGATGGCGCCACGATCAGCGTGGCCAGCTCGATGATCACCGCCAATACCACCGGAGTCTGCTCGAACGCATCGTCGAAGATCCGCCTCGATAACAACGACATTTACGACAATGCGACGGCCATCGCCAATTGCGGCGGAATCGTGAAGACCAGCACCACCAACAAGACCAGCGGAACCATCGCCATTCCCGCGGCCGACGTATCGAATTCCGTAACGTTCTAATTGCAGGTTTTTATTGCGGAAGTGCCGCGAAACATGCAAAGGCAACCAGCATGAGGGAAGAGTCGCCTCCGGGAATGGGTTGTGTCCGGTTTGTCGCCAACTCGGAAGTTACTCTTTGATCAATGCTTGCCGTGAACCGGGACCCCAGCTTCGACCGATTTCTACTTCACCAGCAGGATTAATCCTGAGAAACGCCGATGTCACCATTCAACTCCTAAGTGGCAGGCAATCCAAAGACATTTCGCTTAGGCGAATGGCCGGCCAAATACGAAAAGCTCTGCGCGCCAAGTTTAAAACCGGAAAAGGCCCGGGCCTGAAGGCCGCGCAAGTGTACTCTTTTTCAGAGGGCTGAAGCCTACTGCTCCCTCCGGAAGTCAATACGCGCCACGAATGTGCGGGGCGACTTCGCGAAGATAGAAGTCCGCGAGGTTGCGGTGCAAGTCTATCGACAAGGGCGGCAATGAGGATGACCGCGCATTGCTCTGCGCCTGCTCGGGATTCCTGGCGCCGGGAATAATAGCGCTCACAGTGTTGAAATCGAGGCACCAACGAAGCGCCATATCGCTTAACGTCAGGCCTGCCGGCACGAATGATTTCAAGCGGCCGGCCAGTTCGACGCCTTTCTCGAATGGCAGTCCAGCGAAGGTTTCGCCGACGTTGAACTGTTGTCCGTCTCGATTGAAATTGCGATGATCGTCGGCGGGGAAACGGGTTGTCTGGGTGTACTTTCCCGCCAACAGTCCGCTCGCCAGCGGCAAGCGGACGAGCAGACCGACATTTCGCTTCCGGGCTTCGTCGAAAAGCGTGTGGATGGGTTTTTGGCGGAATAGATTAAAAATGATCTGGAGAGAAGCCACGTCAGGCTGGCGCACACAGAAGTCTGCTTCATCCATTGACTCAACGCTTACGCCAAAGTTCCGGATTTTTCCCTCGCTCTTCAACTCGCGAAGATGGTCGAATACCTCACCATTTTTCAGGACCTGGAAGGGAATGCAGTGGAGTTGGATCAGGTCGATGGCGTCGACTCCGAGACGCTTCAAGGAGGCTTCAGTATGCTGGCGAATCACCGCCCGCGAGAAATTATCCGGCCAACCTGGAGGACTGAACCTTCCCAGCTTGGTGGCCACGCAGACGGAGGCTCTGGTTTCGCGCAAGAAACGCCCAATGAGCTCTTCGCTGCGTCCCATGCCATACACGTCGGCGGTGTCGAAAAGGGTCGAGCCACTTTCCCATGCGGCGCGCAAAAGCAGCAAGGCTGTCTGGTCAGTGACGTTGCCCCAATTTGCCCCAATTTGCCATGTGCCCAGGCCCACTTCGCCTATAACAAGGCCTGTCTTTCCCAAGCTTCGAGTTTTCATTCCGTCTCCATTGATTTGACTTTATACCGGGGATAAATACCCGGCCTACCGCACGGAGGAGTTTTACCGCACACTGTAAAGCCCAGAAAGAACCAGGAAGTCAGCAGGGCTATGGCTGGTACTGCTCATCGCTCACGTGTTCCAACCAATCGACGGTTTTGCCGTTGAGCTTTTCCTGAATGGCGATGTGGGTCATTGCCGTGGATGACGCTGCGCCGTGCCAGTGCTTTTCTCCGGGCGCAAACGAGATCACGTCGCCAGGGCGGATCTCCTCGATGGGCCCGCCCCAGCGCTGCGCGCGGCCGCAGCCGGAGGTGACGATCAGCGTCTGGCCGAGGGGATGGGTGTGCCAGGCGGTGCGGGCGCCGGGCTCGAAGGTGACGCTGGCGCCGACGACGCGCGCCGGATCGGGGGCATCAAACAACATCTCGACGCGCACCGTGTTGGTGAAGTACTCTGCCGGACCCTTGCCCGAAGGCACGGAACCGATTCGCTTGATCTCCATTTTGAATTCCCTCCCCTGGTGCATTTTGATCTGGCCGCCCAATTGTCAGAGCCACACAAAACGGCGAGCATGATTCGATACAGCTACAGCGCCTTCCCTTTTCGCTTCCTCCAGCTCAAAGGCCGGTCGTCTTCTCCAGTGCCTCCGGATAGCGCGCGCCTTCCACCGTGATCTGGGAGAGCGCGGTTTCGATCTCGCGCAGATCGCCGGCCTCGAGTTCGACTGCGGCGGCTCCGATGTTCTCTTCCAGGCGATGCAGCTTTGTGGTGCCGGGGATGGGAACGATCCACGGCTTCTGAGCGAGCAGCCAGGCCAGCGCAATCTGGGCGGGCGTGGCTTTCTTCGTCGTGGCGATGCGGCCGAGCAGGTCAACGAGCTTCTGGTTGGCAATGCGGGCCTCAGGCGTGAAGCGCGGAATGATATTGCGAATGTCGCCCTGTTCGAAGGTCCTGCTCTCGTCCATCTTGCCGGTGAGGAAGCCCTTGCCCAGCGGGCTGAAGGGAACAAAGCCGATGCCCAGTTCCTCGATGGTGGGAATGATTTCGGCCTCGGGGGCGCGATACCAGAGCGAGTATTCGCTTTGCAGGGCGGTGACGGGTTGGACGGCGTGGGCGCGGCGAATGGTTTTTGCGCCGGCCTCGGACATGCCGAAGTGCCTGACCTTGCCGGCTTGAATCAGATCCTTCACCGCTCCGGCCACGTCCTCGATGGGCACCTCGGGATCAACGCGGTGCTGGTAGAAAAGATCGATGACATCGGTGCGCAAGCGCTTGAGCGAACCTTCAACGGCACGTTTGATCTGCTCCGGATGGCTGTTGACCGGTTTGGGGCCGCGCGTTCCGTCGGGATTGATATCGAATCCGAACTTGGTGGCGATGGCCACCTGATGGCGGAAGGGCGCGAGGGCCTCGCCCACAAGCTCTTCGTTGTTGAAGGGGCCGTAGACCTCGGCGGTATCGAAGAAGGTGACGCCGCGCTCGACGGAGGCGCGGAGCAGCGCGATCGAATCCTTCTTCTCCGGGAAAGGGGCGTAGGAGAATGTCATTCCCATACAGCCCAGGCCGATGGCCGATACTTCAAGATTGCTATTTCCCAATTTGCGTTTTTGCATAGTTTCTCCTTCTCATTGTTGCCGGCCAAATTGGCAGGCGGTTTAGTCCAGCGTCTTCTCCGCGAGAAACTTCGACATCAGGTCAGCGCAGAGATGTTTCATTGCACGCTGTTGTAGTCTTTATCGCTGACAGGCTCCAACCAAATTGTCTTGCCCTTTTGGGTCGGTGTAACGGCGATGTAGGCAAAGCTGCTTCCCGGTGCTGCCCCATGCCAATGCTCGACACCCGGAGCGCATTTGATTACATCTCCCTTGTGGACCACGCGGATCGGCTTTCCACGTTCCTGATAATAGCCGGTGCCTTCGGTGATCAGCAGCACCTGGCCGCCGGGATGAATGTGCCAATCCAGCTTTGCACCGGCATCATAAACTGCTTGAGCAATACTCGGATCGAAGGTACTGTCTCCAACATTGAGCTCACTCAGCCAGATATTCCCCGTGTGGTTTTTGGCGGTCGACAGCTCACCTTTTGGGAAAACTCTGTCCACGGTTTGTGCCTGGGACTGGAAGATAGACAAAACGCTTACTGCGAAAGCGATGACGAAAAATTTTGTTCTCATGTTTCCTTCTCCTTTGGTGATTCTTATTCGATGCGCGCTGCCAATTCGGTAGCAGTGAATCATTTCAGCAAGTTTCGGCCAGGGTTATTTGCTCGGCTTCGTGAGCTTGCGTGCTTCCAGCCACCAGTAAAACTCGTCAAGCCAATGATCGCTGGTTGTGCCTTGCTTGCGCATGCTCCATCCGTGGCCGCCGTGTTCATAGAGGTGAAGTTCCGGCTTGTATCCCGCCGCCTTGAGCGCATCATAGAACTTGACGATTTGAGGGCCGGCGAGATTGTCGTCCTGCGCCAACTCCATGAAGAAGGGCGGCACGTCTTTCGGTATCGGAGGCACAGTAGGGAAGTAAGCGCCGTAAATGGGAGCGGCGTAGTTGGGTCGTGCGCTCACATCCGGCTGGATGGCCGTATACTCCGTAATCATTCCGCCAGCCGAGAATCCCATGAAGACGATGCGATCCGGAGAGATGTCCCATTCGGCGGCGTGGGCACGCACGACTTTGATGGCCTGAACGCCGTCTTCCAGAGCGTACTTTCCATCCTCTGCGATCAAGGCGTAGTTACTGATCTGTGCCCCGAAACGCGCGCGTCCGGCCTGGCCTAATTGCGCTTCGGTTTCGCCTTCAAGCGGAGCCGTCCGGTACTTGAGGTCGAATGTCGCAATGCCTCGGGCTGCGAGCCACTCCGCGACATCTTTATTTGGACCTTGAAAAAGAAAGCCTCCTCCGGGGGCGATGATGACTGCGGTGCCTGTCGCCTTGGCCGGATCAGGCAGGTAGGCAGTCAGCGTCGGCGTTGTCACGTTGACGATGCTCTCCATCGGACCCATGTGAATGATGCTCTCTTTTTGTTTCCATTGCTCAGAGCCTGGTGCGACTCCCGGCCAGATGTTGATGACCTTGGGCGCGACCGCGGAGGTTGCTGCCTGTTCAGGCTTACTGTTATTGGTCTCCTGTGCGCTGGCCACAGTCAAAACAAAGGCTGCCACCAAGGAGAGTGCGAGGGTTGAATTGTGAAGCTTCCTGCTCATGGATTCTATCCCGTTGATTTTCATTGTGTCCTTTCCTTCTGTTACTACAAATGAGTAATCAAAGCCCGGTCATCTTCAACACAGCTTCCGGCAAGCGCGCTCCTTCGAGCTTCAGCCTAGAAGCGCCATCGCTGATTTGCTCGAGGTCGGCAGCGGTCAGCTCGACGTTTACCGCGCCAAGGTTTTCCTCCAGCCGGTGCAGCTTGGTGGTTCCAGGTATCGGCGCAATCCACGGCTTCTGGGCCAGCAACCAGGCGAGCGCGACTTGCGCCGGCGTCGTGCCCTTGCGTTCCGCGACGGCCTTGACCAACTCAACCAGAGCCATGTTGGCCTTGCGCGCCTCGGGCGAAAAGCGAGGCACAAAGTTGCGGAAGTCGGCTGGATCGAACTTCGTGTTTTCGTCGATCTTGCCGGCGAGGAAGCCTGCTCCAAGCGGACTGAACGGAACGAAGCCGATGCCCAGCTCCTCCAGAGTTGGCAACAACTCGACCTCCGGCCCGCGCCAAAAGAGCGAATACTCGCTCTGCACAGCGGTGAGTGGCTGCACTGCGTGCGCGCGACGGATGGTTTGAACGCCAGCCTCAGACATACCGAAGTGTTTGACCTTTCCTTCGGCAATCAATTCCTTCACCGCTCCGGCCACGTCTTCGATCGGCACATTTGGATCGACGCGGTGCTGATAGAAGAGATCGATGCAATCGGTACGCAAACGTTTCAGGCAAGCGTCCGCAACACGCTTGATATGCTCGGGCTTGCTATTGGTCCCGCCAGTACACGCGCCCGTATCAAGATCGATGTCGAAGCCGAACTTGGTGGCAATCATCACTTTGTCGCGGATCGGCTGGAGCGCCTCGCCTACCAGCTCTTCATTCACGAACGGCCCATAGGCTTCGGCTGTATCGAAATGCGTTACGCCAAGATCATGGGCAGCGCGGATCAGCTTGATCATCTCGCCCTTTTCGGCAGCCGGGCCATAGGCCGAGCTCATTCCCATGCAGCCCAGGCCGATTGCCGATACTTTCAGGTTGCTTTTTCCCAACGTTCGCTTTTGCATTGTCCCTCCACTGCCTGTATCGCCGGCACATGTTTCAGCGGTTATTCCGATTTGAGAGAAGCCATATCGATGGAGAAGCGGTACTTGACATCAGACTTGAGCAGCCTCTCATAGGCTTCGTTGATCTTTTGGATGGGGATGACCTCGACGTCGGAGGTGATGTTGTGCTGGCCGCAGAAGTCGAGCATCTCCTGGGTCTCCGCGATGCCGCCGATGAGCGATCCGGAGAGGCTGCGGCGTCCGAAGAGCAGGCCGAAGGCATTGACGGCATGCGGCTTCTCCGGGGCGCCGACAACGGTGAGGTTGCCATCGATGCGCAGCAGGTTGATGTAGGCGTTGATGTCGTGCTCGGCGGAGACGGCGTCGAGGATGAAGTCGAAGCTGCCGGCGTGTTTTTGCATCTCACTGGCATTGCGGGAGAGGACGACCTCATCGGCTCCGAGGCGCAGCGCGTCTTCCTTCTTGCTCTCCGAGGTGGTGAAGACAACGGTGTGCGCGCCGAAGGCATGAGCGAACTTGACGCCCATGTGGCCCAGTCCGCCGAGGCCGACCACACCCACCTTCTTTCCCTTGGTGACGCCCCAGTGGCGCAGGGGCGAGTAGGTGGTGATTCCGGCGCAAAGCAGGGGAGCGGTTCCGGCAAGGTCAAGATTCTTGGGCACGCGCAGGACGAATCGCTCAGTGACGACTATGCTCTCCGAGTAGCCGCCGTAGGTGACGCCGCCCAGGTGCTTGTCGGGCGAGTTATAGGTGAAGACCCCATTGGGGCAGAACTGTTCGAGGTTGGCCTTGCAGGCGGGGCAGACGCCGTCGGAGTCCACCAGGCAGCCGACCCCGGCAAGATCGCCGGGCTTGAATTTGGTGACCGCGGAGCCAACCTTGGTGACGCGGCCCACGATCTCATGGCCGGGAACGCAGGGGTAGGTGGTAGCCATTGTGGCGCTCCACTCGTTGCGCGCCGTGTGCAGATCGGAGTGGCAGATGCCGCAAAAGAGGATCTCGATCTGGACGTCGGTTTCAGTTGGATCGCGCCGCACGATTTTGGCGGAAACAAGCTGCGCTGTGGCGCTGGCGGCTGAATAGGCTTTGGCGTTGTACATGGGGTCACCTCCTGGGCTTCTATGGGAATTTTGAGAGGCGAGGCGGGCGATCTTATCCGCACTGCCTCTCAGTCAACAGAATAGGCCCGGAGGTTCTTTGAGCGGTATCCCGATCCTTCCTATTGATTGCCTATTCCTGTCGGGAGATGATAATTATGTGCATTGAAGGCCGGATCAGCGATAAGCTGAATTTGCAGGTGCGATGGGAGATCCGAATGCTGAAAAAGAAGGATGCGAGCATAGACTCGCGGGCGGAAGTGGAGAAGTTGCGGCTGGAACTGGCGCGCAGGATCGCCGCCCACGTCCACGTGGAAGGTCCGATGGATACTGATGTGCCCGGCCTGCGCCTCTCCCGCAGGACCGCGCCTTCAGAATGCTTTTGCACTACCTACGAACCCGAGCTGGTGGTCTTTGCGCAGGGAGAAAAGCGTATTACTGTCGGCGGCACAACTCACATCTGCGATGGTTCCACATTCCTGCTGACCTCGGTCGATTTGCCGGTGGAAAGCCAGATCATCAAGGCCTCCAGGAGCGAACCGTACCTGGCCCTGGTTCTCAAGCTGGAGATGCCTGTTGTCCGGGAGATCCTCAGCCAGGAGGAATTTCACGTACTCGAGGTTCCATTTGGAGTCCGCGGCATGGCTGTCGGCAAATCCCCGGTCGAATTGCTCAGCGCCTGCTGCCGTCTGCTGGACCTTTTGGATAAGCCAGGGGACATTCCCTTTCTCGGCCATCTGATTCAGCGCGAGATTATCTACCGGGTGCTGCGCACACCGCTGGGCAAGCATCTGCGCGCCATCGCCACACTGGGCGAACAGAGCAATCGCACCGCCAAAGCCGTCGCCTGGCTGAAAGAAAACTACGCCAAGCCCCTGCGCGTTGAGGAACTTGCCTCGGTTGCGCGGATGGGCGTCTCCACCTTGCATCATCACTTCCGCTCCATGACCGCGATGAGCCCCCTGCAATACCAGAAGCGGTTGCGTCTGCACACAGCGCGCTCCCGCATGCTCACCAACGGCCTGGATGCCGCCAGCGCCGCCTTCGAGGTGGGCTACGAAAGCCCCAGCCAGTTCAGCCGGGAGTACAGACGTTTCTTCGGCCAGCCTCCGAAGCGCGACATTCAGGCAAGCCTGATGACTGGCGCGGCAAGCGATCGCGATTTGCTGTAAGAGAGATTCCCCCGGTTACGCAATGCTACTTTAAGGATACTCAATTCGGGTCCTGAAAATGAAGGCGCCCCTTAATGCCGGATTCAACCTAGCGCGATGACTACGGCTCCGGCGGTGATGAGCAGGCCGCCGATGAGGGCAGGAGGAGTGAGCTTTTCGCCGAGCAGCAGCCAGGCGAAGAGGATGACCAGGGGGACGCTGAGCTTGTCGAGCGGGGCGACGCGTGAGGCGGGGCCGAGTTGGAGGGCGCGGAAGTAGCAGAGCCAGGAGAGGCCAGTGGCCAGGCCGGAGAGGGCGAGAAAGATCAAGGTGCGGCGGTCGAGGGAGCGGAGTTCCGCCCATGCGCCGTGGGCAAAACCGGTTGTGGCGGTTTCAGGACGGGCGAAGGCGAATACGATGGCCCAGGCAAAGATCACGACTACGCTGGTGCGCAAGGCCATGGCCAGGTTTGAGTCGACGTGCTCCACGCCTACCTTGGCCAAGAGGGCGGTAGCGGCGGCAAAGACGGCGGAGAGTATTGCCCATGCGATCCAGTTCATGGGGAATATGGTACCGCGGGCGGGCACCACCTTCGGCTGAATGTGTTGGGGTTCGTGGTTTCCCAGGTTCCAAAAGCGGTACCTGGGTACCCGACCAACATTTCACACGAGATTACTATCTAAGGATCTCAGAAACCGTTTCTGCAATCTTGCTGACAACTCGATAATGTTCATCGTGATTGACGTGCTGCCATAATCAACAATTTTGGACGATAGGTTTCGTCGGCAAACTTAGAACTTCTGAATCGATCGAAGTTATTATTCGTATATAGCGGCCGAAGGGCAATGCCATAATTAGGCGTCCCAGATTGCCAGTTGTTGTAGACATCAGTAATGTCGATGCTCACCCATGAATTCGACTGAGGAGCTGATACCGATAAGACCCTGTGCATCTCGGTAGGTCTGTCTCGCCACCAAAGACGATCTCCCCTTGCCCATCCCCAATCTTGGTCGATCACATATACGTCGAATGGTGTCGGCGTTGCGTTAATATCCTCATTGTATAGCTGGAGAATCGCACGATCAGCGTGTTTAGGATCGCTCGACAAATCGAACTGTAGAAGAGACCAGTACTCATCTCCCCACCCACCGATCCGCAATTGATCATTATCCAGACCGCCTCCGGGGCCTCCGTCGTGAGCATAAGAATAGACGCTTGTTGTCCAGATGCTTCTCGAATTGCCTGGATCAAGAACGATGGTCAAGGCGCTCTCCTGTGCTGCGCCTATGCCATACTCTGATGATGACATTACTGCCGCTGTTCCGGCGGGTTGCTGGGCCTCAGATGATGACGGTACTTCCGCCGTTCCGGCGGGTTGCTGCGCCTCAGCAGCCACCTTGGTTTCAGCGGTACTTTGTGAATTCGGCGGAGCTGACAATACAACAAATTTCGCCTGCTGCTGAGTTCCTGAATTGTTAAGCGCCGCTTGGATTCCAACCATTAGAATTCCAACAAAGAGCAGGCAGCCCATTACGATTAAAATCCGTTTCGATGCCGTTGGGACTGCCGGAGAAATGCCTGGTGTTGGACTCGTAGGTGGGGGCGTGGGTGTCTGAGAAACGGTGTGAGCGCCCTTGGACGGAGACCAATATGGCGTACTGAATGGTTCGTCCTCGTCGTCTTCATACTGCTCTTCCACTCCGGCAGTCCCCACTTGTTCACCCTGCCTGATAGCATTCAATTGCTCGTCATATTGTCTGCGTTTATGAGGGTCCCTCAGTACATTCCAGGCTTCATGAATTTGCCTGAATCGTTCTTCTGCTTCTTGCTTCACCCATGGAATGTTTGTAACCGCTTCCCCAAGCTTATCTGGGTGGTAAGTATGGGCTAGCCTCGAATAGGAAGATCGAATCTCCTCAGCCGAAGCCGTCTCTGGGACGTTAAGCGCCTCATAGTATGTTGAGACTCCATCCATACAGTTCGCTTTCCTTCTGTTTATTCAGTCATTTCTTTTTGCTCCTGATTGCGGACGGCAAGAGCTTTACGGCCTCCGAGATGCCTCTCTTCAGGTACTTTGAGGACACGGCAACAGCAAGTTCGGCTCGCGTTGCTAGGAGCGCAAGGAAGTCATGATCTGCTTCCTCTGTCCCAATTGCAATGATGTCGATCCCTGCGGATTTGGCGCTTTCGGCTGCAGCAAGGCTCGACTCTATGGAATTTGGCACGCCATCTGTTGCAATAACAATTACGCGGGTTCCGGATAGTGAGACCAGTTCTCCTTTTGCCAAATTCAGCGCATCAGTCATATTTGTCCCACCTGAGGCATCAAGCACGTGGAGCTTCGATCTCAGGCCGGAGATGCCATCCTTCGGAGTGGACAATACTTCTGCCGAATCAGAAAAGCGGATGAGGCCAACAGAGTAGTTTTTCGTGACGGCATCTAATGCAAATGCCAGAGCACCCTCCTTTACCTGAACAATGTTGTTGCCAGCCATGCTCCCAGAGCAGTCAATCAATAGATATGCATAGGCCCGCTGCTGCTCCGGTAGAGATTCAAACTTCCCGCCTGGGAGTTTTAGGACAATTCGGCCATCTTCACCCAATGCCAAAAGTTTTTTCGCCACGTTTCCTCCGTAGCCTCTTGAATAGCGCTTACCGTTATCTCAGCGTTTGACCGCAAAGTTTGCAATGCCCATGTCCCCACGCACAGTCCTTGCACGTAAAATGGCCTTTAGCGCAGGTCTTTCCACCGGCAAGAGGCTTATCCTTACCGCAGCTGTCACAGGTTCGGGTTGACGACATCTTCTCTCCTCTCGATTCGGACGTGCTGCCTTGTGGTTAAGGAGCTTCTGCACAAGTCCGCAACAACGCGCAGCCTGGATAATGTCTGAGTGGAGTCGTGCGAATTTCTGTGCAGTATGGATTACGCCACGCCCCAGGAAACAACTGAATCTTGATTAACGAATATATCACAATGTCAAGAATTTTCGATTTAGAGGAACGACACTCCTGGGGCGCGTTCGATCAGCCCATTGCGATGACGACGGCGCCGGCGATGATGGTGAAAGGTTCTACACTCGAATTTATGGAGAGCGGCAAGGCGAGCAAGACGGCGCTGGGCGTGGCGATACGGCGGGCGGCGCACCAGTTGGTGGACGTGCCCCCGGTGCTGGACGATCCGATTGCGGTGCGGCTGATTGGCGAGGGCTACCGAGGAAAGATGGGGCGTGCCTCGCACGCGGTAGGGCGGGACTTGCGCGCATTTGTGGCGGCGCGGAGCCGGTATGCGGAGGACCAACTGGCGGAGGCGGTGGCGCGGGGCGGGAGGCAGTACGTGGTGCTGGGCGCGGGGCTGGATACCTTTGCCTATCGCAATCCATTTGCCGGGCTGCGGGTCTTTGAGGTGGATTTTCCGGCCACGCAGGAGTGGAAGCGAGAGCTGCTGGAGGAGGCGGGGATTGCGCTGCCGGAGGGGCTGAGGTTTGTTCCACTGGATTTTGAGGACATCAACACTTGGATGAAGGGCTGGCGGAGGCGGGATTTGATCAGGGGAGCGGCGGCGTTTTTCGGCTGGCTGGGGGTGGTTCCGTACCTGACGCTGGCGGCCTTTCAGGCGACGCTGGGGGTGATTGCGCAATTGCCGGCGGGGAGCGGGGTGAGCTTCGATTACGCGGTTCGCGCCGGAGAGCTCTGAGCGCGGTGGGCGGAAGGCCTTCGACGCGCTGGCGGGGAGAGTGGCCGCCGCCGGAGAGCCGTTTCAACTGTTTTTTACGCCGGAGGAGATGGAGGAGGAGTTGCGCCGGGCGGGATTCAAGCGCTGCGAGCAGTTGGATTCCGACCATCTCAACGAGCTTTACTTCAAGGATCGGGCCGATGGGCTGAAGCTGTCGCCGGTCAAGCTGGGGAGGCTGGTGACGGCGTGGGTGTAGGATTGCGCGAGGCCGGAGCAAACGTTAGATTTCAAAACAAAATCAGCAAGTTAGCCCCCGCTACGCGGGGATAGCGAGTTAGCGAGTTGGCGGATTTGCGGCATCAGGGCGCGATTGCGCGATAAGATGAGTCATGCGCAAGTTTGCTTATTTGCCCATCGCATTTGCCCTGCTGGGGCTCTCCGGCTGCGGCTACCACACGCTGGGAGCGGCTACCCACCTGCCGCCCGGCGTGCACACGCTGGCCGTGCCGGTCTTTGCCACGCATACCGAGGCCTACCACACTGAAGTGGTGATGACCGAGGCGGTGATCCGCGAGTTTGCCACGCGCACGCGGCTGCGGGTGACGCCGGATGCGAGCGGAGACCCGGACGCGGTGCTGCATGGAACGATTCTGAAGGAGACGGTGCAGCCGCTCACCTACAACTCTTCGACGCAGCAGTCGTCCAGCTTTCTGATCACCGTGGTGGTTTCAGTCACGCTGACCGGCCGGGACGGCAAAGTTCTCTACGAGAACAAGAACTACGTTTACCGCCAGCAGTATCAATCGACTACCGACCTGGCCAGCTTCATCGAGGAGAATCCGGCGGCCATGGAGCGGCTCTCGCGGGAGTTAGCGCGGCAGTTGGTGGCGGATGTGCTGGAAGGGTTCTAAGTGCAGGGACTAGGGACTAGGGAATAGGCAGAAACAGACTGATTTTCCACTAACATTAGCGCGGCGGGAGGGGTATTCTGGAGGCGCATGATCGAGCAGTCCATTGGCGGCGCTAAACACAGACTCGCCTACGAGGGCGGCCCGATGACCGCCGCGCGCTGGGGCGCGGGATTTACCGCCGTGGGCCGCTTTGTGGCGGAGATCGAGGCCGCGGCGGCCGGCAAGGGCGCGCTGAAGCCCGGCTACGTGCTGGCGGGCGACGAGGTTTTTCTGCTGGACCGCTGCCGCGAAGCCGTTCTCAAGGCCTTTGTGCCGCCGGATTTGCGCGATTTCTGCCTGTCAGATTTGGATTTGGCCTCGACCTCGATCTTCGAGGTGCTGGACCGGGCGCAGACGCCCTCGCTGATGGCGCCCTTCCAGGTGATTTTTGTGCGCAACGTGAAGCAGCTTTACACGCGCGGGGCCAAGAAGGACGAGTTTGCCGCCCTGGAGCGCTATTTCCGCTCGCCCAACCCGCAGGCGCTGATCATTTTTGTGGCCGACTTCATCAGCATTCCCTCTGACACGCGCCGCATGGAGCTGGACGACAAGAATCGCTTTGAGCGGCTGACGGAGACGCTGGGCGCAGCACTGCGGCATGGTGGAGCTGGCGCGGGTGAACGAGGAAGACGCGATGCGCTGGGTGGCGGCCACCGCGCAGGAGCAGGGCGTGCGCGTGGAGGCCGACGCGGCGCGCGAGCTGGTGGACGCGCTGGGCGCGGACATGATGCTGATCTCCTCGGAGCTGGAGAAGCTGCTGCTCTACACGCTGGGCAAGGGGCGCATCACGCTGGGCGACGTGGAGACGATGGTGCTGGCCGCCAAGCAGCGCTCGCTCTACGAGCTGACCGACGCCATCAGCGCCCGCGACCGGGCACGCGCGCTGGCGCTGTTGCAGGGCCTGCTTGAACAGCTCGGACGCCGGCGAGGACGCGGCCATCGGCCATCTCTACATGCTGGCGCGAGACCTTCCGGCAGATGCTGGTGATTCTGGAAAAGAATGTGCGCGACTCGCGGGCCATCTGGCAGGCGCTGTGGCAGGGCTTCCGGATGCCGCCGTTTGCCGCTGACGACCTGATCCGCCAGGCGCGGCGCTACAAGAGCCGCCGCGAGCTGACGCGGGCGCTCAAGCTGATTGCCCGCGCTGACCTGGAGTTGCGCTCCTCGCCGCCGGACAAGCGGCTGGTACTGGAGCGGCTGGTCTACGAGCTGGCCTCGGAGCCGAAGCCGGCCGCGCCGCCGTGGGCCGAGGCGCAGTTGTTGTTCGAAGCCTGAAGACACGAAAGACAAAGGATGAATCATGCAAGATTCCAATCCATCCTTGCCGGAAACCGCGACCGCATCAGGTTTCCTTCTGCATATCAAAAAGGCCGCTCGAGGCCTGATGCCGATCCTTCTCTGGATATCCATTCTCTTCGCCAGTGCGGGGCGTCTGGATTGGAAGCGGGGCTGGGCGGCTACCGCGGTCTATGTGCTCGCCATGATTGCCACAGGCGCGCTGGTTCGCCGCTTCAATCCGGGATTGATGAGCGTGCGCGCCAAGCCGAATTTCAAGCAGACGCAAAGTTTCGACAGGCTGTTTTACAGGATCTTTCTCCCGCTGACCTATCTTCAGATTGCCGTTGCCGGTTTTGACGCTGTTCGCTTCCGCTGGCTGCCGTTGCCGCTTTGGTGCGCGCTGCCGGGTGTCCTTCTCTTTTTATCGGCGATGGGATTGATTGGCTGGGTCATGGCGTGAATCGCTTTGCCGAAGCGACGGTTCGTATTCAGTCCGAACGCAACCATGCCGTTGTTTCTTCCGGTCCCTATCGCATCGTGCGCCATCCGATGTACGTGGGCATGATTCTGATGTATCCGGCGACAGCGCTGATGCTGGGTTCGGGATGGGCGATGGCTGTTGCGGCTCTGATCCTGGCGTTGATTCTCTGGCGGACAGCCCGCGAGGACCACTTTCTCTTGCAGAATCTTCAGGGCTATCCTGAGTTCGCCTCGCACACGCGTTATCGCCTGATTCCAGGGCTCTGGTAGCAGGGCCGGGTCATATCCTCTATCGCATGCCGTGCTTGACCAGGCATTCACTATAAGCCATGTCCACCTTTTGAATGTGGTTGGTGAGCCAGTCGCGCAGGAAATTGAGCAGCTTCAGGTTCAGGGTGATTTCGCCCTTGTCGTAGCTGTGGACGTATTCCTCGACCTGCTTGAGCAGCTCTTGGTGCTTGATCTTGTGGTCGGCCAGCCCAGGGTACTTGGCGGCGGCCATCAAGGCCTCTTCCGCGGCGAAGTGCGTGTGGGTATAATCGGCCAGCTTGTGCAGCAGCGGGCCGGTCATGCTCTGCGCCTGGCCCTTCATCATCGCGGCGTGCAGGTCGTTCAGAATGTCAAACAGGACGTGGTGCTGGTCGTCGATTTTCTGTACCTTGACTGAGTAACTGTTATTCCATGTCAATAGAGCCATTTACCATCTCCCGCCGGAATAATCCGGTAAGAAGCTCATCGGCAGGCGTGGCAATAAGTTGAGCGGAATCAACCGCGGAGAATGCAACGGCAACTCAGTGAATGCCGTGCTCATTCATCCACTGGGTGTATTGCTTGTCTACGGTCAGCGTATGGTTATACAACCAGTTGCCCAGGAAGCGCAGCAGTTCCGGGTATATGCTCTGGTCGCCCTGCTCATAACGGGCCACGAATTCCTCGACCTTGGCGGTCAAGGCATGGTGTTCGGCTCGGTGCTCGGCCAGACCAGGGAATTTTGTTTCTTCCATCAGCCGTTCTTCAGTGGAAAAGTGATTTTTTGTGAGGTTCATCATCTCGGGTTCTATCACGATGGCTACGCTCTGCGCCTGGCCCTTCAACATCGCGGCGTGCAGCTCGTTCAAGCATCTGACGAATTCTGCATGCTGCTCGTCAAGGACTTTTACGCCCACGGAATACTTTTTGGTCCACTTTAATAAGGCCATAGTTCCACCTCTGCGGAGATTATCCAACAACAACTTCATCGGCAATAGATGCCGCGAGTTTAAATGAAAAACTCATTCGATGGGACGCGCGGCCTCTGTCCACAAAATGGACAAGGCGCAACAGCGGCAGTTCAGCGGACGCCGTGCTCATTCATCCACTGAGTGTATTGCTTGTCCACGGTCAGCATATGGTCATGCAGCCAGTCGCCCACAAAGCGCAGCAGTTCCGGGTACATAGTCTGGTCGCCCTGCTCGTAAAGCGCCGCGAATTCCTCGACCTTGCTGATCATGTCACAGTGAATGGAGCGATGCTCGGCCAGGCCAGGATAATTTGTGTGCATCATCAGCCGTTCTTCGGTGGAAAAGTGAGTGCTCGCGAAATTCTTCAGATGGGGCACCAACGTGTCGGCTATGCGTTGCGCCTGGCCTTTCAACATTGCGGCATGAAGGTCGTTTAGAATTCCGATGAGTTCAGTATGTTGGTCGTCGAAGGCCTTTACGCCTACGGAGTACTTCTTGGTCCACTTCAATAAAGCCACAGTTCCTCTTCTTCTGGAGATTGTCTTATAGCAATTTCATCGGCAAAAGATGCCGCGAGATTCAATGAGAATCTCATCATATGAGACGTTCGGCCTCTGTTCACAAAATGGACAAGGAGCAACGACGGCATCTCAGTGGACGCCGTACTCATTCAACCACTGGTTGTACTGCTTGTCCACGGTCAGCATATGGTCATGCAGCCATTTGTCCACGAAGTGCAGCAGGTCCGGGTACATGGACTGGTCGCCCTGCTCATAAAGGGTCACGAATTCCTTGACCTTGGCGGCCAAGGCACGGTGTTCGGCGCGCTGCACGGCCAGCCCTGGGAATTTTGTCTCCTCCATCAGCTGTTCTTCGGCGGCAAAGTGCTCACTCACGTAGTTCATCAGGTTTTTGAATAGCGGGCCAGCCACGCTTTGCGCCTCGCCCTTCAACATAGCGGCGTGAAGTTCGTTGAGGATTTCGACAAGATTGATATGCTGTTCGTCCATGGCTTTCACGCCCACGGTATACTTCTCGGTCCACTTTAATAAAGTCACGGTTCCTCTTACGCCGGAGATTGTCTTACAGCAGTTTCATCGGCGAAAGATGCAATCACATGAATAATAATCTCATTAGATGGGATGTGCGGACTACTGTCCAACAACAGGACAGTGGGCGGAGGTTCAGTCCACGCCGCGCTCATTGAGCCAGGGGCCATACTCCCGATCCATGCTCTCGATGTGCTCGGTATAGGATTCGCGCAGGAAGCAGAGCAGGGGGCGCATCTGCATCTGCTCGCCGTGTTGCACGCGATGAGAGGACTGGAGAATCTGCGCCAGGATGCGCTGGTGCTCGGCGCGGTGCTCTTCCCGGCCGGGAAAGAGATACTGCTCCATCAGTTTCTCCTCGCTGGAGAAGTGCATGCGGGTGAACTCGATGAGCCGGTCCAGCACCTCGCTGACCTGTTCCCGGCCCAAACCGCGGACCACCGCCAGGCGAAGCTCGTTCATGGTATCCATGAGGATGCCGTGCTGGTCGTCCATGGCTCTGACGCCAACGGTGCAGGCGTGGTTCCAGGTTAAAAGGGTCACATGAGCCTCCATCAATCACTATTGGATGTATCGGTTATGCGAAGCCGAGTGTTACTGGTAATCTGTCCGGCTCTATGTGACCAAGGTTTGCCGGAAGGAGTCGCGCGGGAAGCTTTCTGGCCAGGGCGGAGGCATCTGATTCCTTTGTTGAAGGGCTCGGTCTGCCGGTGGATTCTGCAGAATGAGGTGCAAAATGGAAGTGAACGCGCATGATTACTCCGGCGAACTCGATTGCCGCGCTGCTTGCGCTGGAGCCGTTTCTGGCGGCGGCATTCTTTCCGCGCTGGGCAGCGGGACGGGCGCGCTCGCTTCCGCTGTGGGCGCAACTGGCGTCTCCCGCGGTCTTGTGCGTGCCTTATCTGCTGGTGGCCTCGGGGCGGCGGAGTCTTCAGCTGGGGCTGGTTTGCGTTGTATGCGCTGCTGCCGGTGACGGTGGCAAGTTTGCTTTGGCAGGCGGGGCGGATTGACCCCGACCAGCGCGGCAACTGGCGGGATTTTCTGGTTCTGGCCATGCTGGGGCTGGCGGTCGATCTGCGCTGGTTTGAGGGCGCGTGGCCGGCCCATCTGGCGATCTTCAACAAGGTGCTGCTGCTGGATGCGGGAATCTACGGCTTCATCGCGCTGCGGCAACTGGAGGGAAGCGGCTTTGACCTGCGCCTGCGCCTGCGCGATGCGGCCATCGGTTTGCGGGAGCTGGCCTTGTACACGCCGATTGCGCTGGCGCTGGGCCTGAGCCTGGGATTTCTGCATCTGCACGCAGGATGGCCGGGACTGGCGCCGATAGCCGGCGCATGGATTTTCACCTTCTTCTTTATCGCCGTTCCCGAAGAGCTTTTCTTTCGCGGCTGGCTGCAGAATCTGCTGGAGCGGCGCATGGGGCGCGCTGCCGCGCTGATTTTGACGGCGATTCTCTTCGGCCTGGCCCACTTCAACAAGCGGGCGGCGCACTTCAACTGGCGCTATGTGCTGCTGGCCGCAGTGGCGGGCATCTTCTATGGGCGCGCCTGGCGCAGCGAGCGCCGGGTGGGAGCCTCGGCCATCACCCACGCCTCGGTGGATGCGATCTGGTCGCTATGGCTGCGCTGAGGCCGCTGGTTTGTGCGATGTGCGCGTACAGTGAGATAGCCCAACCCGACGCGCATGTTATGGTGTCACCGGCCCGGGAACGGTGATGGCGAGCGTGACTCCCAGGATGGCGTGCGCCATGGCCAAGGTGTAGAGATTGCGATAGCGGAGAAAGAGCAGGCAGGCGGCCAAGCCCCAAAGCAAGGTGACCGGCGCGAGAATGGGGTTGGGCAGATGCGCCGCGGCGAAGATGAGCGCGGCTGACGATGGCGGCGAGTTTTGGGTTGGGAAGCAAGCGCAGGAGGCGCGCGAGAAAGAAGCACTGCATCAGGAGTTGCTGCACGAAGGTCCAGAGGATATAGCCCACATAGGTCTTGATGAAGAGGAGCGGAGTGGGGGGGATGTGCAGGGTGTGCAGCCAGATGGCAAGAGCTACGGAGACTGCGGAGACCAGCAACGCCAGGCCCACAATCCAGAGTGAACGAAAAAAGTTTTCCCGGCGCAGGCCCATGGCTTGCAGGCCCTCGAAGGAAAATGCGGCGATGGCCAGGACGGCGGCGGCGGCGACCCACCAGAGCATCTTTTGCCAGGGGCGGGGCGACCAGATGACAAGCAGAATCAGTCCATAAGCAACGGCCAGCTCGATGAAGTCGCGGCTGCGCGCGGCGATGGGGATTCTGCTGGCGGCCATGGAACCGATATTAGAGCATTTGCCAACACTTATTCGAGAATGATGGCCGGCTCCGGCTGATGGCCGCGGGTGGTGAGGGCGAGAGCCGCCGCCAGGATGAGGCCGCCGCCGGCCCAGGCGTAGGGGCCGAGATGCTCGCCGAGCAGTTGGACGCCCAGAAATGAGCCGAGGGCAGGCTCGATATTGAGAAAGACGCCGGCGCGCGAAGCGGGGACGTGGTGAATGCCCCAGTTCCACAGCAGCGTGGTGGTGGCGGTGCAGAGCAGGCCGCTGATGGCCAGCGCTATCCAGGCGGTAAGGCTGACGTGAGCGAAGGGGAGCGGTGATACGCTGGCGCGGGTCGATGTACTAACGAACGGACTCAGCAGCCAGGGACCAAGCACCCAGACAAGCAGCATCATGGTTCCGGAGAGAATGGTGTAGGCGGTGACCACGGGCGGAGAGTGGGTTTGCATCAGCTTCTTGCTGAGCAGAATCCAGGCCAGCGCAATAAAAAGCGAAAAGACGACCAGCAGGTCTCCGATGAGCGATGGTTCACCACGCACGGCCTGGCTGCGATTGCCGCCCAGAGCGATCAGAGCGGCGCCAACCGTAGAAGCAAAGAGCGCCATCCAGCCGAAGAGGTCGAGGCGTTCCTCTTTGGATCCTTTGGGCGCAAAGAAGGCGGCGCCGGCGGCCAGCAGCACCGGCATGGCGCCCACCATGAGGCAGGCGTGGCTGACGGTGGTGCGAGCCAAACCGTGAAACTGGAGCAGAAACTGGAGAGGTACGCCGAGAAAGGCGCAGAGGAGCAGCAGGCGGGTCTCAGCGGCGGAGAGCCGGAAGCTGTGGCGATGGATGAAGGCCACGGGCAACATGCCCAGGGAGGCAAAGAGGAAGCGATAGAGCACCATGTGCTCGACGCTCATCTCGTTGAGCGCCAGCCGGCCCCAGTAGAAGCCCGTGCCCCAGAGGCAGCCGGCAATGAAGCAGGCTCCATAGCCGAGAAAGGCGAGGCGCGGAGAGATTGTTGGGTTCTTTGCCATCCTTCTTTACTGTCGCACACGGGGACTGGCCGTCCAGGCAGTCGGCGCTTGCGCGCCATGGGATTCGTGGTAACCCCGGTCCCCGTCGATAAGGAAGAAGGCTTTGTCAAGCGCGATATTCGACAAACTTATCCCTGGCGGCGCGTGAGCGCCGCGTTGTTTGCCGAGAGCAGGTAGAGGACCACGGGTTCTGTTCTCTCGCTACATCATCGTTCGGCGGGTTATTGGTCGCCCTGCCAACCATCGATTCGGCCATTGGATACAGGCCATGATGCTTCCATGCGGACATCCCGTCTGTACGGGATGCGAGAGCGCTCAATCAAATGCCCGGTGTGCTTGTGCCACCATGGGGACCGGCGAGCTGCTCTCGACGTGGGCGATCTCTGGATAGCCAGTCTGTGTCTTGAGCATCCAGTAGAGTCGCACGGTTAATTTTCTTGCCGCCGCCACCTTGGCCACACCCTTGGGCTTCTTGTGGCAACGCGCCTGATACTGCCGTCGAAATCCTTCATCCAGCCGATTGGTCGTCTGCACGGCCTCGACCAGCAACTGCCGCATAAAGCGGTTGCCTTGTTTGGTGATCGCGCCCAGCCGCTGCTTGCCGCCCGAGCTATGCTCGCACGGAATCAACCCCAGATAGCTGGCTACTTGGCCGCTGGTGGGGAACCGGCTCACGTTGCCGATGGTGACGGCAAAAGCCAGCGCCGTGATCGGCCCCACGCCCGGCTGGGTCATCAGCAGCCGCGCCCGGGCGTCGGTCTGGGCCGCTTGTGTCACCGCCGTATCGAGTTCCTCGACCCGCTCATCTAGCTCCGCCAGCAAGCGCAGAAGGTCGCCGCGTCGCTTCCCACTCCAACCTTCAAAGGGAAGGTTTTTAAAAGCTTCCAGTCCCCGCACGCTCCATAAAGAGTGTTGTTTTTGCATCCCCCGGTTCAGCGCCAGGTGTTGCAACCCGTTTTTGACGCGGGTGCGAATCTCCACCAGCTTGTGGCGGTGAATGAGCAATTGCCGCAGGTTGCGTTCCTCGGCCGAGGGGCGCCACAGCCGCGGAAAACGCTTCTCGACGAGCAGCCGCAGAATGTGGCCGGCGTCGCGCCGGTCGGTCTTCTGCTTGCGCACGTAGCTGGCCCGGATCTGGGCCGCATCGCCGATCCAAACCTCATGGCCAAGCCGTTCCAGCATGTCAATAAACCACTGGCTATTGCCGCAGGCTTCGACGCCCACCAGCGCTGGCGCCGGCAGACTGCGATAGAACTGCTCTGCTTGCCCATCGCCGTTCATCAGCTTGTGTTCGCCGATCTCCCCGGTCTCGGCGTCAATAACCGCTACCTGTTGCCACTTGGGATGAAAATCACAACCTACAATAATCATCGAAGGCTTCTCCGATCTTCGAGCTCGTGGTCCTCTAGTCCACTCGCTACTCGATCTTCTCAGAAGCCTTCTTCCTTATCCCATCAACTGCGAGGGACCGGGGGCACCCGGCGGAGAGTTTCGAGATAGTATCCCACCCTAGCCGCAAAAACAAAAACGCGGCGAGGGTGGGGCATCCACACCGTCCCTACGGGACTCCGGAACGACGTATGGAATCCCTTTTCCCCACGCTGAAGCGCGGGGCTAACAAACTCTGCGCCTCCGGCGCGTTTGTGCGGACATTAATTATGCAGTTCGTTCAGTGGCTAGACAACCGCTGCTCCCTCCGTCAGACCGGAAGAGCGCATCCCTGCCCACCACCAGCCGCATCGGCGAAAATAGTCCTATGATGGCGAAGCGGTTGTTTGCGGCGGGATGGGGATTGCGCGCGGGGCTGGGCCTGGCAGCGGTGGGGGCGGCGTTGTGCGCGGTTGCGACCGTGCAGGGCCAGATACCGGATGCGCCGTGCCAACGCTCGTCTCCGCAGGAGCGCGCGCTGCCTGACCGGCTTGCCGACAAGCCCTCTCAGCCGCCGGCATTCAAGATTCCCGTTGCGCCGCTGGGCTTTTCGGGGCCGGGAGCCATCTACCTGGGCCAGCGCAACAGCGTTGTTTCGCTGGATTTTCTGGATGAAAACCGGCTGCTGTTCACCTTTCGCGTGCCGGGACTGGTCCACCGCGACGCCGGAGAGGGCGAGGAGCGGCAGATTCGCGCGGTGGTTCTTAAGCTGCCGGCAGGCACGGTGGAGGCCGAGGCCCTGTGGACGGTTCACGACCGGCAGCGCTATCTGTGGGCGCTCAGCGGCGGGCCGCTTTCTGCTGCGCGACCGCAACAATCTGGAGATGGGCGACGCCACGCTGGAGCTGAAGCCCTTTTTGCGCTTTCCGGGACCGCTGCTGTGGCTGGAGATGGACCCCACGCAACAGTTTCTGGTGACCAACTCGCGCGAGCCGGCGGCGGGCAGAAATTCCGGCGAGGCTCGCGACCGGCCACGCAGAACGGGTATGGGCAAAAGCCCGACGGCGAGTCCGATCTGGAGGTGCGCATCCTTCGCCGGGACTCCGGCCAGGTGATGCTGGTCAGCCGCGCGCGCTCCACGGTGCATCTGCCCATCAACTCCGACGGCTACCTGGAGAGCCTGCGCGCGATGGGCAACGAGTGGCTGCTGAATCTGAAGTATTTCAGCGGCGGCAGCACCATTGTGGGGCAGGTGGAGTCGAGCTGTCCGCCGCTCTTTGATTTTCTATCGCAGCGGGAGGTGCTGGCGACGACGTGCACTCCGCAGGGCGCGGGCAAGCTGGTGGCGATGACGACCGAAGGCCGTCGCCTGTGGGATGCGGAGACTTCGGATACGACGATGTGGCCGCTGGTGGTGCGGTCGCCGGACGGCCTGCGGCTGGCGCGGGAGGCTTGGCGATCAGCCACCCGGTCAGAGCCCGCACGACCCTCGATCAAGGCGACATCAAAGGGCAACTGGTAGAGGTTCTGGATGCGGCGGACGGCAAGGTGGTGCTGGAGACGGCGGCCAGTCCGATGCTGGATGCGGGCGGAAATGTGGCCATCTCGCCCTCGGGACGGCGCGTGGCCGTGCTCAACGGCGGGGCAATTCAGGTATTCGAGTTGCCGGCGCCGACGCCGCTGCCGGAGCCTGCATTGCCTCGCCCCGCCGCTCATCCGTCTGAGCCGCTGACTAGGCGTTTGTCCGTGCGCGATAAACGTGGAGCCGTGTAAACTGGGCTGCGGGAGAGATTTCTTGTCCACGACAGACGTTCGCTACGCGGTTGCAGCGCTTACCGACTGCGGCAGCAAGCGCCCTTCCAACGAAGATGCATTCGGGATCTCCGCCGAGCACGGAGTCTATGTTGTCTGCGACGGCATGGGCGGCGCCGCGGCCGGCGAGATCGCCAGTTCCATGGCGGTGAACGAGGTGCTGCGCCTGCTGGGCAGCCGTGACGGGAGCGCGCCGCTCGAAGAGGCGGTCGAAGAGGCCATCCGCGCCGCCAATGAGGCGATTCATTCCCGCGCCGAGGACAATCCCCAGCTCAACGGCATGGGAACCACGCTGGCGGGCCTGGTAACCGAAGGGCAGCGCGTGCTGGTCTTCAACGTGGGCGACAGCCGCTGTTACCTGTTGCGCAACCGCAAACTGAAACAGATCAGCCAGGACCACTCGCTGGTGGAGGAGCAGGTGCGGATGGGCCGCATCACCCACGAGGAGGCCCAGCACTCTCCGCTGCGCAATGTGATCACCCGCGCCCTGGGCACGCAGCCGAGCATTGAGCCGGATTTGTTTGAGGTGAATGGCCGAGACCTGGCGACATATTTCTGCTCTGCTCGGACGGTTTGACCGGCGAAGTCCCCGATGCGCAGATCGAATCTCTGCTGGCCGCCGATCTGCCACTCACCGAAGTGTGCGCCAACCTGGTGGAGGCCGCCAACCTGGCCGGCGGGCATGACAATATCACCTGCCTGCTGGTGCGGGCGGAGGGATAAGGCGAATCCCGCCGTTGTGACGAAAGGAAGACGCAAGGCTGGGTCATTGGGTTCAGTATCAATTCATAGAATTGAATATTCCTCAACACAAATACCAAAGATTGACAAAGCCTGTTATTCGGTCCAGTATTGAAATCAGGAGTTGTTTCCCATGAATGTTTCGCTGACCCCTGAACTGGACAATTTCGTCGCCGGTAAGGTCGAATCCGGCCGCTACAACTCAGCCAGCGAGGTTGTGCGCGAGGCTCTGCGGCTGCTGGAAGAGCACGACCGGGCGCGGAATGCGCAGCTTGCCGCCTTCAACCAGGAGATTGGGGCAAGGCTGGCCTCGCTGGACCGTGGAGAACACGTGAAGCCGCATGCGGCTCGGCAGCGGATTGAGCAAAAGTCCCGCGAACGGCGAAAGCTCAGCGCATGAAGGAGTACGTTCTGCAGCCTGCGAAACATCTCCTGTTTTTGAGTAACAAGCACGAAAAGCAAACCTTATTGGCTATTGGATCCTGCAAAAGAAACATCCTTGCACCGTCCCTACGGGACTCCCCGTACATTTTTACGTTCCCTCACCCCACGCTGAAGCGCGGGGCTAACAAACACTGCGCCTACGGCGCGGCTGCACGGACATTCCTTATGCAGTTCTCAATAAAGCCACCATTAATTCCTTTGTTCTTATACCGGCGATAAATCCCAGGCCTACTACCCGAATGAATTTTTTCGCAGACAGCTCAATCGTGCTTTTTGACCCGCTGGAAGAGCAAAAGCATCGGCGACGCAGAGCAGCGCCAGGAAGGCCATCAGGCGGAAGTTATCCATATAGGCCATCAGGGCCGCCTGCTGTTGCACGCTGCGGTAGAGCATTCCTACAGCTTTTTGATGGGCGGTGACCATGTCGGCGCCCTGGGAGAAGAGCCTGGCCTGGAGGCCGCGCACCACTCGCGCCGGCGACAGGGTTTCCGCGCCGGCGTTTGCCGACAGATAATTCTGATGGGCCTGAGCGCCGCGGACCAGCATGGTGGTGACGGTGGCGATGCCGATGGAGCCGCCGATGCTGCGCATCAGGTTGTAGATGCCGGTGGCATTGCCCATCTCTTTTTTGGGCAGCCGGCTCAGGGTCATGGTGGTGAGGGGGACGAAGACGAATCCCATGGCCAGGCCGCTCATCACATTGGGCATGACCACCGAACCCATGCCGATGGCCAGATTAATCTGGCCGAGCAGCCAGGTGGAGTAACCGAGCAGGGTAAAGCCGAAGGCCATCAGCAAGCGGGCATCGATGTAGCGGACGAGGAGACCGGCGGTCACCATGGAAACCATGGCTCCGAGGCCGCGCGGACTGACGGACATGCCGCTCTGCAGCGCCGAATAACCCATCATGGTTTGCAGAAACAGGGGCAGCATGGCCGTGGAGGCATAGAGAACGAAACCATACATAGCGGTAACCAGCGTTCCCACGCTGAAGTTGCGGTCGGCAAAGACCTGCAAGTGGACGATGGGCTTCGTGGTCTTTCAGTTCGCGGACGATGAAGGCAATGAGCGCCAGCACGGAGACGGCAGCCGTCCATCGCACCCAGGTGGATGCAAACCAGTCCGACTCCTGCCCCTTGTCCAGCACCAACTGCAATGTCCCCAGCCAGAGGGCCATGAGGCCGAAGCCGAGATAGTCGATGGCTCCCTTGAATTTGTGGCGCAGATAAGGCGGGTCTTCGACGTAGAGGTTGACCATGAAGAGCGCCAGGATGCCGATGGGGAGATTGATGTAGAAGATCCAGCGCCAGGAGTAGCTGTCGGTGATCCAACCGCCGAGGGTGGGGCCGATGATGGGGGCGACGATGACGCCGACGCCATAGACGGCCATGGCGGTGCCGTGCTGGCGGGGCGGAAAGCTCTCCAGCAGGATGGACTGGGCCAGCGGCTGCATTCCGCCGCCGCCGATGCCTTGCAGAACGCGGGCCACGATCAGCATGGGCATGCTGACTGCCATGCCGCAGAGCAGCGAGGCGACGGTAAAGATGAGGATGGAGATGAGCAGCAGGCGCGTGCGGCCGATGCGCCGCGCGATCCATCCGGCGGCGGGCAGCATGATGGCAGTGGAAACCAGGTAGCTGGTCAGAACCCAGGTGGACTCATCGGTGGTGGCCGAGAGGTTGCCGGCGATGTGCGGCAGGGAGACGTTGGCCACCGAGGAGTCGAGCACCACCATGAAGGTGGCCAGCATGACCGACGCGGCAACCATCCACGGGTTGACCGCCGGCTTCCAGTCGTGATGTTCGTCTGCCGCATGATGCGGCGCGCCGCTGGCCGTACTCATACGGCTGTCCGTTCCCGTCGCATTGACAGGCAGCGCCGGGAGCAGCGTGCGGCGGATTTTCCGTTGAACTGACAGCATGATCTATTCATTATAATTGACGGCCATTTGCGGCCCGCAATTGACGCGCAACGGCGGCGCGGGTATTCTGCGGAGGGTGAATGGAGGATCAGAACCATGAACAGACGTGAATTACTACAGTGGATGGGCGGAGCGTGTTCCGCGCTGGCGCTCTCAAGGTTTGCGCGGGCCCAGGCGGCGCTGGGCAATCACTTCGAGGCAACCAGGTCTTCTCTGCAAGGCTACCGGATTCCGGAGTGGTTTCGCGACGCCAAGTTCGGCATCTGGGCGCACTGGGGTCCGCAGTCGGCCATCGAAGACGGGGATTGGTACGCGCGCAATATGTACGTGCAGGGATCGGAGCAATATCGCTATCATGTGGAAACCTACGGCCATCCCTCGAAGGTGGGCTACAAGGATCTGGTGAATGACTGGAAGGCCGCCAAGTGGGATCCGGAACATCTGATGAGCTTGTATAAGAAGGCGGGGGCAAAGTATTTCGTCAGCATGGGCGTACATCACGACAACTTCGACCTTTGGGATTCCAAGCACACGCGATGGAACGCGGTGAAGATGGGGCCGAAGAAGGATGTGGTGGGAATATGGCGGGATGCGGCGCGGAAAAACGGATTGCGCTTCGGAGTCAGCGAGCATCTGTGGATCAGTTACAAGTGGTTTGCCGTGAGCCACAGCTGCGGACAAGACCGGGCCGCTGGCGGGCGTGCCTTATGACGGCGCCGATCCGCAGTATGCGGACCTCTATCATGACGCCGACTGCGCGCGGCTGGCCGAGCATTGGGATTGGAACGACGACGACATTCCCGAATCGTGGAAGCAGCATTACCTTGACCGCATGACCGACCTGATCGACAAGTATCAGCCTGATCTTCTGTACACCGACGGGCATCTTCCTTTCGAGGAATATGGACTGAAGATGGTGGCGCATCTGTATAACGTGAGCGCGCAATTGCACGGCGGCCAAACCGAGGCGGTCTACACCAGCAAGACGGAGACCGATTGCGCCATCGGCACCTGCCTGCTGGATCACGAGCGCGGCGTCGCCGACGGCATCGCCGCGAACCCCTGGCAGACCGACACCTGCATCGGCCAATGGCATTACAACCGCGGCGCAGAAATACAAGTCAGCCAAGAAGGTGATCGATCTGCTGGCGGACATCGTGAGCAAGAACGGCAACCTGCTGCTGAACTTCCCGCTGCCCAACTCCGGCGCATCTGGATTATGAGGAGATGGTGGTTCTGGACGGCATCACCAAGTGGATGGATGTGAACAGCGAAGGCATCTATTCCACGCGTCCGTGGAAGATTTACGGAGAAGGCCCTTCGACCAAGGTGGAGATCAAGGCCGGCAACTTCAACGAGGACAAGCAGAAGGGCTTTACCGCCGAGGATGTTCGCTTCACCACCAAGGGAAGCACGCTGTACGCCTTCGTGATGGGCTGGCCGGAAAAGGAGGCCGTGGTGCAGGCGCTGGGCCTGGCCAGTCCGCAAGCTCCCGGCAAGATCCAGAGAGTGGAGCTGCTGGGCCACAAGGGCGAGCTCAAGTGGAAGCAGGACGAAGCTTGCCTGAGGGTGGAAATGCCCGCGGAGAAGATCTCCGACGTGGCGATTACGCTGAAGGTAGAACTGGCGTAAAGCCGTGGGCGTGGCTAGCATTTTTCCTGTTGGTGTAGAGTGCAGCGTGGACCGGGAGGTCCACGCTACAGCCGGCCAGGAGGCCGGCGCGACCTGTTCTTGCAGCGACCTACAACTTTGAGCAAAGCAGGAAATCCACTCTATACCAACAGGTAAAATGCTCTGATTGCGAGCGTATGGGCCGGTGACAACGCCGATCTGAGCCCGTTGGTTTTGAATTGTCCGCCGAAGGAATCTATCAGCCCGAATCCGAGGATTATGATGATTCATGCGGCGGCGAATCCTGCCGATAAGAAAAGGGTTAGCTGGTGACGCCGGAGGAAGACCGATGAAAAATAAGAACAAGAAGAAAAAGGCGGAGAAGGAGCAAAAGGCGACGCCGGAAAATGACATCCAGATTGGCGGAGACCTGCCGGCGCCGAAGCCGGATGATGAAAAGACTTTGCGGCTGGGAAAAGACTGCGACTACGAGCGCGAACTCAGCCGCCTGCAAGTGGAACTGGTCAAGCTGCAGGAGTGGATTCGCCACGAGGGCCTGCGGGTGGTGGTGATCTTTGAAGGCCGCGACGCCGCGGGCAAGGGCGGCGCCATCAAGCGCATCACGGAATCGCTGAACCCGCGCATCTGCCGCGTGGTGGCTCTGGGCACGCCCACCGAGCGCGAAAAGACGCAGTGGTACTTCCAGAGATATGTTCCCCACCTGCCGGCGGCGGGCGAGATGGTGCTGTTTGATCGCAGTTGGTACAACCGCGCGGGGGTGGAGCGGGTGATGGGCTTCTGCACCGAGGCGCAGTACCGGGAGTTCATGCAGAGCTGCCCGGAGTTCGAGCGCATGTTGATCCGCTCCGGAATTCGGCTGATCAAATACTGGTTTTCCGTCAGCGACGAGGAGCAGGAGCGGCGCTTTCAGGAGCGCATGAAGAACCCCACCAAGCGGTGGAAGCTGAGCCCGATGGACCTGCAATCGCGCAAGCACTGGGCGGAATACTCGCGGGCCAAAGACGAGATGTTCGCGGTATGCGACACCAAGCAATCGCCCTGGTATGTGGTGAACGCAGAAAACAAGAAATGCGCACGGCTGAACGTGATCCGGCATCTGCTGTCGATGTTCGTTTACCGCGATCTGACGCCCGAGCCGCTGAAGTTGCCGAAGCTGGAGAAGTCGAAATACGTACGTCCGCCCATCCAGGAACAGAACTTCATTCCACAGGTTTACCGGTAGGGTGAGCGGGGCGGATGCTTCTGGACATGCAGGCAGAGGAGTTCCGGCGCGACTGCTGAGGAGAGCGGGGTTGGGAACCTGTTTGAGGGAGGCTGCAAACAGGAAAATGCGGCATAAGTTGTTGACTACATATGATTTAAATTGCGGAGAAATGAATTCAAGAGCATCTCTCCTATCAGTGTAGGATGAGCGTGGGCCGGGAGGCCCACGCTACAGCCGGCCAGGAGGCCGGCGCTACAAGTTCTTGCAGGGATTGACAATGGCTATCGACAACAGGATTGATTCGATACCAATTGGAGAGATGCAACCGGGGGCTATTCTCTGTTCCGGATTCCCGGCTGACCGGAGAAATATATGGAAAATTCATAGACCGTCTATGGTAATCCGCCGCAAGAATTCTCTATTGTGCTGATATACTTGATTTTCATGAGCTTAACACGATACAAAGGATATCTTACCCATGTATTCATCTCTGTGGCTTGATACTCTTTTTATAGAAGCGACAACGATCATTTGGTTCATGATCGCTTACCAGCTTGTCTTATTTTTAGCGGGGTACGTATATAGTCTGCGAAAAGCCTCGAAGGGCACGACGTTACCGCCCGATGAGCCCTTGCCAAAGGTGTCCATTCTCATCCCGGCGCGTAACGAGGCAAAAGTGATTGCCAGCACGCTGAAGGCGCTTTGCGCGCTCGATTACCCGCGCGATTCGATGGAAATCATCGTCATTAATGATGGCAGCACGGACGACACCGGCAAAATTGTGGATGAACTTGCTGCGCAAGATGCGCGCATCCGGTGTTTGACGGTTCCGGCGGCTCTCTCCGGGCAGGGCAAGGCTGCCGCTCTGGAATATGCCTCCGAGGCGGCGAGCTACGATCTGATCGCGATCTACGACGCCGATAACCGGCCGGAGAGCGGCTCGCTGCGCATTCTGGTAGCGGCGCTGGTGAACGATCCCACGCTGGCAGCCGCCGTGGGCAAGTTTCGCACCATAAACAGAAACCGGAATCTGCTAACCCGCTTTATCAACCTGGAATCACTGGCGTTCCAATGGATTGTGCAGGCAGGCCGATGGGCCATGCTGGGGGTCACCACGCTTCCGGGAACGAATTTTGTCATCTGGCGCCATGTGATCAGTCAAGTGGGAGGCTGGGATCACGAGGCGCTGACCGAGGATTCCGAGCTTTCCATCCGCATTTACGAAACCGGGCTGCGTATTCGTTTTGTGCCCCAGGCGGTTACGTGGGAGCAGGAACCGGAGCGCTTGAGGGTCTGGTTCCGGCAGCGCGTGCGCTGGGCGCGAGGACAAAACTACGTGCTGGCCAAGCATGCACCCAGACTGCTGAGACTTCGCCCGCGAGTTCTCGCCCTTGAACTTGCGTACACTCTTTTGCTTTATTACGTGGTGTGCGCGGCCATCACGCTTTCCGATATTCTGTTTGTCCTTGGCATTTTTGGACTGATTTCAATCCATGCGATCGGCCCTTTTTCCAGCATCTGGATTCTGGCGTTTCTCTTGTTCGTGCTCGAAGTGGGGATTGCCTTGTCGCGAGAACCAGGAGAAGACTCGGTCGGAAATATGTTGTTGGTGGTGGCCGCATATTTTACCTATTGCCAGCTATGGATACTGGTTGTGATCCGAGCAATATTTGAGGATGTCGTGCTTCGCCGCAAGCGCACGTGGGCAAAGACGGAGCGGTTTGCGGAGGTGCGATTGCCATGAAAACTCTTTGGCGCCGTTTCCTTGGAGCCGGCATAATTTTGCTGATTCTAACGGTTGTGGCAGACGCTCAAACCGCCAATCCTACGGATAAGAGCGCGATTATCGGACCGCCGGCCAGTCCTTTGTCAACCGGACCCAGGGCGCTGATTCTCTATGACGGAACCTCCATCGGGGCGCACGAAGGGAAAATCGACGGGCTCTACATTGCCAATCTGATGGGGCATTTCTCCTATCGTCCGACGCTGCAGCCAATTGAGAATTTCAAACCCGGAGAAATGGCCCGTTACGACGCGGTATTTGTGGTGGGAGGATCAAGCAAGAGCGTCTGGCCGGAGGCTCTGTTGCGCGAAGCGCGTGCCCGCAAAACGATGATCGCGTGGGTTGGATTCGGGCTGGACAGCTTTTTAAGCAATGGCGAAGATCGCAAGCGCGGACTGAGCGTGAAGCCTGTGGAATTGTACAGTAAATTCCGCCATGTGCGTTATCGCGGGACAGTTCTGGACAAGGGCAGCGCGATGCTGACGCCTATCACCATCCTTGATCCCTCACATGTGCAATTGATGGCGACCGCAATCGACACGGATGACCATGAGGTCCCATACATTCTGCACCGCAACCAGTTGTGGCTGGTCGCCGACTCTCCATTTGCATACGTGGGCGCGCGGGACCGGTATCTGGCCTTTTGCGACTTGCTGCACGATATGCTGGGCGTCTATCACGAGACCTCGCGGCGCGCCATGATCCGCCTGGAAGACGTGAATCCCGATGACGATGCGGAGTCCGTGCAGCACGCGGTCGACGTTTTTGTCCGGGAAGGCATCCCTTTTCAGATTGGCGTGATACCTGTTTACGTGAACCCCAACGCCCATAAGCAGATTCGCCTCTCGGAAAACCCTGAATTGGTGGCCGTGCTGCACAAAGCCGTAGCCTCAGGCGGGACAATTATCCTGCACGGATACACGCATCAATACCATGGCGTGACCGCCGACGATTATGAGTTCTGGGACGGCATGCGGAATGGCCCACGAGGCGACGATTCCGCGAAACTGGTGCGCGATAAGCTGGCCGCGGCACTGGCCGAGTGCTTCCGCAACGAAATTTATCCTGTTACCTGGGAGACGCCGCATTACATGGCATCGCCCCGCGACTATGTTGAGTTCGGCCGCGTATTTTCAACCCTCTACGAAGAGTCCACCATCGACGCCCGGGGGACACAGCAGTTTTATCCCTATACCACCATCGATGTGCGAGGCCGGCAAATCGTTCCGGAAAATAACGGCTACCTGCCCGTAGAGAATCCTGATCCGAACGTGCTGATTGATAATGCCAAAGCTTTTCTGGTGGTCCGGGACGGAATCGCCTCGGCGTTTGTGCACGACTTCATCGATCCAAAGCTGCTGGAAAGCGTAGTTCGAGGCGTAAAGCAGCTAGGATATACTTACGTTTCCATTCGCGATTTTTCCTGCCGGGTAAGCGTTCCTGACAAGTTGATTGCAACCCACGGCGCCGCCGCCAACATCACGCTGCACGACTCCTACCTGCATAAGTTCATCATTGGCCGCAACGGTGCAAGGCGCGATGAAACATGGTCCGATAAGCGCCAAACGGGCTTTGTGCAACTTTCTGATCTGCCCGCGGAGGGCGAGATCCTGGTTGCGGCCGGCGTGGACGAACGCCGTCCTCCACCCCCAGGATTTGCCGGGCGCATGAGCGGCTTATTTGCCAGCGCGGTTTCCAGCCTGCGCAAGAAGACTCCGACCGTTAAGCTGCCCGAGGTTCTGAGAGTGGCGATGGTGTGGAACGCCGCCGCCAAAGGCGAGGAAGGCAACGACCAGGCCAGTTTGGCCAACCTGTTCCGCGCGTATGGCGTTGCGCCTCGCATGATTCCCCTGACGGATTTGCGCAAAGCAAATCTGGCGCAGAACGAAGTGCTGGTGGTGCCACATGCGGTTGCCGCGGTTCTTGGGGAGAACGATGTTGGCCGGATTGCGGAGTGGGTGCGCGCAGGCGGCAAGGTGCTGCTGGACGGACGCTCAAAGCTGGCGGAAGCGACGGGAGTCATCTACCCGGGGGGAGATGTAGAAGTTGGGAATGTTACCGAGCTTCGCCGAAGTTGATTCTCCCATGCAGTGGCAGCCGAGCGCGATCATGGACCGGTTTCATGTTCCTGCCGGAGAAACGGTTCTGGCCCATGATACGACCGCCGAAACCCCTGTCGCCGCCAACTTTCCCTGCGGAGCGGGAATTGTTCTTTATGTGGGCACGCTTTTCGATCCCTACACCGCTGATGGAACCAGCCGCTATCCATTTCTTTTTGAGCAGGTACTGGATAGTTTTCAGCAAGAGCTGATTGTGCGCCGGCGCACAACGGAGCTTTATTTCGATCCCGGCCTTCGTCAAGGGATCAGCATTGAGGATCTTGCCGTGCAGTGGCGCAGGAGCGGCGTGCGTGTCATCTATGCCGCGGCCTGGGTCTTCGACAAAGCCTATATCTACGATTACGGCCGGTTGATTCGCGTCTGCCACGCGAACGGCATTCTGGTTTATGCCTGGTTTGAGTTTCCGCAGGTCAGCCCGATCTTCTGGGAGCAGCATCCTGAATGGCGCGAGGTGCCAGCCGCAGGCAATAAGTATCCCTCGTGGCGTCTGGCGATGAATTTTGCCAACCCGGATTGCCGGGCAGCGGCACAGCGAGTGATGACGGACGTGCTGGATCGCTGGGCGTGGGACGGCGCAAATCTGGCCGAGTTGAACTTTGATGGGGTAGGAAACGGAGATCTGCCGGAATCGGTCGTGCCGATGAACTACGACTTCCGTAGTTCCTTCCGCTCCAGCTACGGCTTCGATCCGCAAGACTTGTTCAATAGCAAGTCTCGCCACTGGTGGCGCAGCGACCAGGAAGGATGGAACCACTATTTAGCATCCCGCACGGCTATGGTTACCCAGTGGAATCGCATCTTTCTGACGGTGCTAAGGCCTTTTGCAAATTCCGGGCATGAAGTGATCGTCACCATGCTTGACAGCCTGGAGCATCCCGAGGTGACGACCAAGTCAGGCGTCGATTCTCAAGCTATCATCAAACTGTTGCGTGAGTTTCCCTTTACCTTGCAGATAGAAGATCCCGCGGCCAGCTGGTCGGATCCGCCGTCGCGTTATCTAAAACTGGCAGCCCGCTATCGGCCGCTGGCGCCGCCGAACTCCCGCCTGATGATTGACGTGAACGTAATTTCCGGCCGCAATATCACTTCCACTCATCTGCCGCTGGCTCTTGCCTCCGGAGTGGAGTTGGCGGCCACGGTGCGCGCGGCGCGCAGACTCTCTGACCGGGTGGCGCTCTATGGCGATGGCACGGTGCGCAGCCGCGACCTGGAATTGCTTGCCTATGCCGCGGCCGACCGGGCCACGGTGACCACGCACAATCTGACCTGGTCGGTGCAGACGCCGGATGCGATCGAAGTGGATGTGCCGTCGGATTTGGAAAATCTTTATCGGAATGGCAAAGACTGGCCCTATCGCGGCTTGGGATTTGCCCTGCTTCCGCCCGGTAGTTATACGCTGACCGCGCCAACAACCTGGTTTCATCTGATAGACACCAGAGAGTTGCGCCCGCAGCTCATGCAAATCAGCTCTTCTCTGATCTCCGCAGACACGGTGCGCGGCCACCTGATTTTTAACTACGATTCACCAGGTCCGGTATTGGCAGGACTGAGTCGCGCTCCCGCCGAGGTCATTGTCGATGGACCGCCTGCCAGGGTGTTGCCTGGAGCACGCGAAATCGGCGCGGTGGTGATTTTGCCCGCGGGGCGTCACCGGGTGGAGATCACCGATTCGAGCGGCGTGGCGGCATTTCTGGATGTTGCCGGTCTCGCTTCCTCTTCCCTCATTGTGATTTTTGGCACGCTCTCCATTGTAATTCTGCTCATCATTTTCCTTTCAATCCGGGTCCGCCGCCTCTTTCCGCGCCGTAGAATATGACCTGAATTGAGATGCGCATCTTTGCGTTTCTCGGCGGGCCGTTGCCCGGATTGCCGGGATAGGATAGCTTTATTTCATTGCCCATGCGATGAGTGACTCTGGAGGTTGATGTTGGCGAAATTTCTGGTAGTATTTGGGACCCGTCCGGAGGCTATCAAGCTGGCGCCGGTCATTTTGCGCCTGCGTTCGCAGCCGGGCTGCAAAGTTATAGTCTGCGTCACCGCTCAACAGCGCGAAATGCTCGATCAGGTTCTGGAGATCTTTGCCATCAAGCCGGAGGTGGATTTGGATCTTATGCGTCCGGCGCAGACGCTGGGAGAGTTTGCCGGGCGGGCGATTCCCGAGCTGGAGCGGGTGATCACCGAGATTGCCCCCGATATGGTGGTGGTTCAGGGGGATACTTCAACCACTTTTCTGGCGACACTGGCCGCATACTATTGCCGGGTTCCCACCGCGCATGTGGAAGCAGGGCTTCGCACCGGCGATATGTATTCCCCGTTTCCGGAAGAAGTCAATCGCGTTCTGACCTCGCGCATTGCCGCCTTGCATTTTGCTCCTACCGAGCGCGCTGCCGGGAATCTCCTGCGCGAGGGACAGCCGCGCGAGCGCGTGTTTGTTACCGGCAACACCAGCATTGACGCGTTGCTGATGACGGCCGCGACGATCAAAGAAGACAGGAGCGCGACTCAAGACAGCAGGCGCATGGTGCTGATTACCGCCCATCGGCGGGAGAGCTTTGGCCCGGGCTTTGAATCGATCTGCAACGCGATTGCGGAACTGGTGACTCGCTGCCCGAAAGAGCTGTTTATCTATCCGGCTCATTTGAATCCGAACGTGCAGGATCCTGTCGGCCGCATTCTTCGGCCCCTGGCCGCGAAGGTTGACAACCTGCGAATCATCGAGCCCTTGCCTTACCGCGAATTCGTCGCTTTGATGAAGAATGCGTTTTTGATTCTTACCGATTCAGGCGGAATTCAAGAAGAAGCGCCGGGGCTGGGAAAACCCGTATTGGTGTTGCGCGATACCACGGAGCGGCAGGAGGCCATCGAAGGAGGCACGGCTCGCCTGGTTGGAACCGCGGCCGGCACGATTGTCAGAGAGACCCTGCGGTTGCTGGAAGATCCCTCGGCATACCGCGCCATGGCTACTGCGCGGAACCCATTCGGTGACGGACATGCGGCAGAACACATCGCCCGCCATTGCTGTGCTTATTTACAGGCTCAACAATCGCACAAACCGTCTGGTTCCCCGCCCGATACCGCAACCGCCGGCTGAAATGATGAACAGACTTTCAGTCACGCTCTTTGCTCTCCTGCTGCTGACGCCGCCGATGTTGGGAGCGGGCCTGCCCGACCTGCCGGGATATTCCGTTGCCGGAGGGAAAACGGGGCCCTGGCCGGTTTTAATGCGCACTCTGGGGCTTGAGGAAGATCCGGCGTCGCAAGCGCGGGTGTTGATTTACCCCGAAGGAAGCCGGATTGATGTTCAGGAGTCACTCGAACGGCTCAATAAAGGAGCACTGCTGGTACTCGAAGGGGACTCGCCACTGGCGCGCGCGCTTGGCTTCGTCCCTACGTTGCGGAGCCTGCCGGTCCGCAAGATAGAGGATCTGCGCCAGCCGGAGTTAGCCATAACCTGGGCAAAGCAAATTATCTTGCCCGAGTTCAGCGTGCCGAATGAGGCGCAAATTTTCTGCCGGGACAGGCGAAGTCAAGTTCCATTGATGGCGGGATTGCGCCGCGGGGCCGGAGGTGTGCTGTGGCTCGCTGTTTCGCCCGGCGAAAGGGGCTATGAACGGTTTCCTTTTGTGCTTCAGGCCTTGATGGAAATCGGTTTGCGCCCTTCGTATGCCTCCCGGCGGCTGTGGGCATTTTTTGACAGAAGTTATCGCCGAGATGCCGATGTTGACCAACTTGCGCGCGAGTGGCGCCAAAACGGCATTGCCGCGCTTCACGTGGGCGCGTGGGACTTCTTCGAAGCAGATGCCGATTCTGATCACTATTTGCAGCGCTTGATTGAAGCCTGCCATCGTCAGCGGATTCTGGTTTATGCCTGGCTTGAGCTGCCGCATGTGAGTACCGAGTTTTGGAATAGGCATCCGGCATGGCGAGAGAAAACCGCGAGGCTGAAGGACGCCCATGTGGATTGGCGTCTGTTGATGAATCTGGAAAATCCCGACTGCCAGAAAGCGGTGCTTGATGGCGTGCATAGCTTGCTGAGGCGCTTCGACTGGGATGGCGTCAACTTTGCCGAACTTTATTTTGACGGCACGGACGGGATCGCCGAACCCAGGGAGTTTACGCCGCTCAATGACGATGTTCGCCGCGAGGTAAGACGCCGGTACGGCTTTGATCCCATCGAGCTTTTCAATGATCAACCACGGGATGCGGAAAAGCTGCGCGCGTTTCTCGACTACAGATTGGAGCTGGTTGCGCGCATCCAGGAAACCTGGATAGCCGCACTGGAGACGATGCGGGAGGAGAAGCCGGATCTCGACCTTGTGCTGACGCACGTGGACGACCGTTTCGATACGAAAATGCACGACGCGATCGGCGCAGATGCAGCGCGCGCGCTAAAGCTCCTGGACCGTTACGAGTTTACGTTTATCGTGGAAGATCCGGGTTCGGTTTGGAACCTGGGCCCCGAACGCTATACGAAAATAGCCGCGCTTTATGGTCCGCTTACAACACATAAAGAACATCTTGCTGTGGACATCAACATCGTGGACCGTGAGCAGACCGTTTATCCAACGAAACAACAAACGGGAGCGGAACTGGCTCTTTTGATTCACACTGCATCGGAGTCGTTTCCGCGAGTTATCTACTACTACGAAAAGTCCATTTCTTCCTTTGACGCTCCACTCCTATCGCCGGCTTCCGCGCTCGTCACGCACGTTGAGCTGGATGGCGGCGATCTGATGATTGAATCGCCTTACGGCGTGGGCATGAATTGGTTCAGCCCTGTTCTGCTGGATGGAAAAGACTGGCCTGTCCGCGATGACCAGCACATTTGGGTTCCAGCAGGCAGACACGTCCTTCATGCGAGCGCTAACCCTTCCGCGCTTCGCGTGCTGGACTTCAATGGCACACTCCTATCGGCAGCGACACGTTCCGATGGAGTCGAGCTTATCTACGAAAGCTCATCCCGCGCCATTGCGCAAATGGATCGCCTTCCAACTCGGTTGATGATAGATGACAAGCCGAGCGCCCTAACCCTGTGCGGGGAGTTCGTCGTGTGCCTCCCGCGCGGCAAACACAAGGTGCTGATCAGCGCGAATTGATTCGCTGTGGCAATTCACTCTCGCCGGATAATTACAGTTTTACTTCCTTGCCGGCAATAAAGACGCGCGGCCTGAAAGGCGCGGCGATATAGTATGCAAGTTCACGATAATCGCCAAATTCATGGATAAGAAAATCGGCATCCTTCCCTGCCTCCAATGACCCCGCGCGATCCCCCAGGCCAAGGCTGCACGCCGCGTTCAGGGTGGCAGCGGTCAGAGCCTCGGCAGGGCTCAGGCGCATTTGCAGGCAGGCCAGCGACAAAATGAACGGCATAGACGCTACCGGAGAGGACCCTGGGTTGAAGTCGGTAGCCAGAACAATTGCAAGACCCAACTCAATCATCTTGCGCGCGGGCGGATACTGCTCGCGTCCCAATGCGAAGACCGAGCCCGGCAACAGCACGGGCTGCACCCCAGCTTTGCGCAACAGGTCTAGCGTTTCGGCAGTCGCGGCTTCCAGATGATCGGCGGTTGCCGCGCGCAATTCCGCAGCCAGCGCGGCTCCCGTTCCAGGCCGAAACTGCTCGGCATGAACGCGCAGCTGCAGGCCGTGGCGGCGCGCCGCGGTGAGCACAGTGTGCGCCTCATCGACCGTAAAGGCGTGGTCATCGCAGAAAACATCACAATAAGTGGCAAGTTTTGTGGCGACAACCTCGGGAATCAGTTCATCAGCGATCCAGCGGACATATTCTTCGCGGCGGCCCGCGAACTCCGGAGGAAGCGTGTGCGCAGCCAGCAGAGTAGAAACGATGCGCGCCGGACCCTCCGCATGGAGCCGCGCGAGCACGCGCAACATGCGCAACTCTGTGTCGCGCTCCAGCCCGTAGCCTGATTTGGCTTCGATGGTCGTCGTGCCGCAGCGAAGCATCCAGTCGCGATGGCGTCGCGCCGCTATCAGCAACTCCTCTTCACTGGCCGCGCGGGTCAACTTAACGGTGCGCAGAATGCCACCGCCAGCCGCGGCAATCTCCTGATAGGTGGCCCCGGCGATGCGCTGCTCGAACTCCGCGGCGCGATTGCCGGCAAAGACCAGGTGCGTGTGCGCATCGACGAAGCCTGGCGTCACGCAGCAACACTCGGCGTCGATGATCGCGGCTCCGGCAGGAATTTGCGAACGAAGCTGCGAGTAAGGCCCGGCTGAAGTGATGCGGCCATCTTCAACGAGCAACGCGGCGTTTTCAACGATGCCCAGCTCGCGCAGTTCCCTGCCGGCACGCGGACGCGCGGGTCCGGCGAGCGTAACGAGTTGGCCGATGTTGACGACGGCAAGCAAAGAATCTCCTATACTTCTCGAATCCATTTTTTCAAGGGAAAAGATCTGTTTGCAAATGGCATTCTTCCATGTTCTTTGACGAATGCAAGAAGCATCAATGCTTCTATACGCTTGGGAGTATCACACTTACTCCAAAATACTTCGAGTTGAGTTTCTAGTAGATGAACGGACTGTCCCCCTCTATGTGGAGAAGGATTTCCATATTGATGTCGTCGAAATTGTCCGACTCGTTTTCTAATAGTTTGTTTTGTTGTTTGTCCGATATAGATAACCTTTTCATTCGGAATCCAGAGAGCAGTTTCGAGTTCATGTTCTAAAACTCCAAATCCTTCAGGGAGAGTTTTCGAAAATGGACAGTCTCTTAATTTCAATTTTGTTGAAATAACATAAACTCCGGTCCCTGCTGAATCAATCTCTCTCTCCCAATTTGAAGAAATAGAGTGTTTCAGTCCCACAGCGCTAAATAGATCTTCAATTATCATTGATTAATGGTTCTCCTCCACCACATAATATTATCTTCCCAGCATCGGAATATGAATGTCCTTTTCGCGCGCCGTCCGTTGCGCCAGCTCGTAGCCTGCATCCGCATGGCGCACCACGCCGAGGCCCGGATCGTTGTTGAGTACACGCTCAATCTTGCGTGACGCCATGGGAGTGCCGTCGGCCACGGTTACCTGCCCGGCATGCAGCGAGTAACCCATCCCCACGCCGCCGCCATGGTGGAAGCTAACCCAGGTTGCGCCCGATGCGGTGTTAAGGAGCGCGTTCAGAACGGGCCAGTCGGCGACGGCGTCGGAGCCGTCGAGCATCTTCTCCGTCTCGCGATAGGGGCTGGCCACCGAGCCTGCATCCAGGTGATCACGGCCCATTGCAATCGGCGCTGAAATCTCTCCTTTGCGGACCAGATCGTTGATCGCCTCGCCCATGCGCGCTCGCTCGCCGTAGCCCAGCCAGCAGATGCGCGCCGGTAGCCCCTGGAAGGCGAAGCGGCCAGGCGCAAGGTGCAGCCAGCGGGTGAGAATTTCGTTCTCCGGAAAAAGTTCAAGAGCCAGCTTGTCGGTGCGGGCAATGTCTCGCGGATCGCCGGAGAGCGCAACCCAGCGGAAGGGCCCTTGCCCCGTGCAGAAGAGCGGACGAATGTACTCCGGCACAAAGCCGGGAATCAGAAATGCATCCACGCAGCCGGCATCGAAAGCAAAGCGGCGAATGTTGTTGCCGTAATCAAAAACAATCGCACCGGCTCGCTGCAAAGCAAGCATGGCGTTCACGTGGACCACCATGGTCGCCGTCGAGCGCCGCACGTACTCGACGGGGTCGCGCCGCCGAAGCTCGACGGCCTCCTCCAGTGTGAGTCCCTGGGGAACATAGCCGTTCAGCGGGTCATGAGAACTGGTCTGGTCGGTTACTACGTCTACCAGGACGCCGCGCCGCGCAATCTCGGGCAGCACGTCTCCGCAATTGCCCACCAGGCCCACAGACAAGGCCCGCCCCTCGCGGCGCGCCGCCTCGCAAAGCCGCAGCGCTTCCTCCAGGTCTTCAGCAATCGCGTCGCAATAGCGCGTGGCCACGCGGCGCTCGATGCGGCTTCGGTCCACTTCGATGACCAGCACGACTCCGCCGTTCAGCGTTACGGACAAGGGCTGAGCTCCACCCATGCCGCCCATGCCGCCGGTCACCACCAGCTTGCCCTTCAATGACCCGCCAAAATGCCGCGTGGCGAGCGCCGCGAAGGTCTGGAAGGTGCCCTGCAAGATTCCCTGCGTCCCGATGTAGATCCAGCTTCCCGCCGTCATCTGCCCGTACATCATCAAGCCCTTGCGGTCCAGCTCGTTGAAGTGCTCCCACGTGGCCCACTTACCCACCAGGTTGGAGTTGGCGATGATCACCCGCGGCGCCATTTCGTGCGTGGGAAAGACCGCTACCGGCTTGCCCGACTGGACCAGCAGAGTCTCCTCGCCGCCCAGGCGCTCCAGCTCGCGGACGATGGCGTGAAAACACTCCCAGTTGCGGGCCGCCTTGCCGATGCCGCCGTAGACCACCAGGTCCTGAGGCCGCTCGGCCACCTCCGGATCGAGGTTGTTCATCAGGCAGCGCAGAGCCGCCTCCTGCTGCCATCCCTTGCAGCGCAACTGGCTGCCTCGGGGCGCGCGAATTGTTGGAGCAATGTTCGTCGTCATAGATTTTTCCTTTTAAAGAACTGCCATCGCGCCTGCTCACAGTTCCATACAGCGAAACCAGTGCAGCTATACCCCGAAAGCAATGCTGCTAAGTGGCTTTTTCCTCAAGAAAAAGCCACCTTGAACACTTTCAGAAGGGAACACGTTTACACTGGTTTCGCTCTAAAAAGCCATACACAGCATACTACCGGAGCACGAGCGGCGCTTGTGCTGTGTGGCTGTCCAGTGTTAAGACCGTGTGATTTAGTAATTGTGCCTGGAGAATGTGCGGGCGAGGACGCCCGCACGACAGCCGGCCAGGAGGCCGGCGCTACATTGCTGCCGTTATAACACGGCACCAGTTGCCGGATCGAGCCGCACTCTTTATCCTTAAACCCGTGCCCAACACTCTTGTTGAATGCGTGCCCAATTTCTCCGAAGGCCGCGACGCGGCCAAAGTGGACGCCATCGTCGAAGCCATGAAGATTCCCGGAGTCTATCTGCTTGACCGGGAGATGGATGCCGATCACAACCGCTGCGTGATCACGCTGGCCGGCGAGCGGGAGGCCATCCAGGAAGCAGCCATCCGCGGGGCCGGCAAGGCAGCTGAGTTGATTGACCTGACCCGGCACCAGGGCGCGCACCCGCGCATGGGCGCGACCGACGTGATTCCCTTTATCCCTATCGACAACGTCACCCTGGAAGAGTGCGTGGCCATGGCCAGGCACGTGGGAGCCGAAATCTGGACGCGGTTTGAGATTCCGGTCTATCTTTACGAAGCCGCCGCGACCACGCCGGAACGGCAGAATCTGGAGAATATTCGCCGCGGCCAGTTTGAAGGCATTCGCGACGAAATTGCCACCAATCCCGCGCGAAAGCCAGACTTTGGCGAGCCGCGCGTGCATCCGACGGCCGGGGCTACAGTGGTGGGCGCGCGCAAGCCGCTGATCGCCTACAACATTTTTTTAAATACGCCCGACGTGGAGATCGCCAAGAAAATAGCCAAGGCGGTACGCTTTTCTTCGGGCGGCCTGCGCTTCGTCAAGGGCGCGGGATTTTTGGTGCGCGGCATGGCCCAGGTTTCAATGAACCTGACCGATTTCGAGCAGACTCCCATCCACCGCGTCTTCGAATTTGTAACACGGGAAGCGGCGCGCTATGGCGTTCTGCCGGTTTCCAGCGAGATTGTCGGATTGATTCCGAAACTGGCTTTAGAACAAGCAGCGGAGTGGTTTTTGCAAGTGGAGAACTTTGACTCTTCGCTCATTCTTGAAAACCGCCTGGCCGCGGTGATGGGCGGCAAATCGGCAATCGGCGGCCTGCGCGCAGGGGTTGAACCATTCATTGAACAACTGGCCGCACCCACTGCGACTCCCGGCGGCGGCAGCGCCGCCGCGGCTGCGGGAGCTATGGCCGCCGGTCTTGCCGGAATGGTCGCGTCCATGTCGCGCGGCAAAAAAGCCTACATGCAATACGAAGGCCAGTTCAGCGAAGCCATTGCCCGCCTCGCGCAAATCCGCGAAGAGCTGAAGTCCGCCATCGACGCCGACGCCGAGTCTTACAAAGTGGTCATGAAGGCTTACAAATCGGCAAAGGAATCCACAGCCGGCGGCCGGGCGATTGCAGACGCGCTTCGACAAGCGACCAGCGTGCCTCTCGGTGTGGCCGAGCGGGCCTTCGAGGTACAGCAGATTGCCGTCCGCCTGAAGCAGTGCACGAACCCGAAGATGCGCTCTGATCTGACGACCGCGATCGCCCTGGCAAAAGCCGCTCTCGAAGGATCCCTGTCAAACGTCGACATCAACATCGAGTCGATTGAATCGGACGCGCCCGAGGAGCAGGCATTCGCGAGCCAGACGCGGAAGCGCGCGGCGGAGCTGAAGGCGCAGGTATGATCGCAATTGGGCCGGCTATTGCTAAAGCGTTTTTCCTGTTGGTGTAGAGTGCGGCGTGGACCGGGAGGTCCACGCTACAGCCGGCCGGGAGGCCGGCGCTACCTGTTCTTGGCACATGCTCCCACTCTTATCCCAAAGAGCTAGTTGTTGTTGCCGGCAGCCTGCTCCGCGACGGCATCCAGTTCCGCAATTCGGCGCTCAATTTCAGCAATGGCGTACTTTCGCGACTTCGCCGCGGGGAGGCCGTGCAGTGTCTGGGTGAAGCGCCGGTCGAACTCGTCGATCATCCGGGCAATCGTGGGCGCGTGGCGGGTAAATATCGTCTGCCGGTACCCGTCGCCCATCCTGCCGGAGACGGAGCGCGCCGCGAACCAGTCTCCGACGATGGTGATGCTTTCATTCATTCCGTGTCCGGCCATCGCCACCTCGCACGGCACGTCTCTCATTTTGCGGAGGAAGCTCAGCAGGCACCCGAGGCGAGTGCGCCGGGCATCACCGCCATAGAACTCATACGTCAGGTCCGGGTCCACTATCAGCCGGCAACCCTTCACCTTGGCGTGATCGGTAAGAGCCATGCGCTCATCCCATAAGACCTGGCGGTGGAATTCCGACTGGTGCTGATTCCCGTAGCGAAACTTCCACAGCGGGTGATCGATGGTTTCAGCGGGAATGTGAAATGAACTCAATCCTCCAAATTGCCTCACCAGGCCGGCGCTGCCTGTAAGCGTTACGGCGCGCGCGTACTCCGCCAGCATAATAGCCCGCTGGTCCGTCGTGGCAGCGCACTCGTATAATGCTCCACGCAGCGGCCTTTTCTGCAAACAAATCTGCAGAGCTTCCGATGTCAGGCGCTTCTGGAGTTCCGCTTCGTCAAGGGTCTTCAACTGAAGCGCCTGGATGCCGTGAAGAAACTCTCCCGGCTCGCAGTTGATGGCCACGGGAACTGTGGGCACGCGCAAGGCGACGGCATAGCCTATCTCCTGCTGAACCCACGGCCGCTTGATCGATGTCTCGGTCAGCAGGGGCAGAAAGATGTGGGCGTGGGAGATAAAGTGAATAATCTCCTCTTTGAATCCCGTGCCCACCTGAAGTCCCTTTTTGTCATCGTAGATGGCTTCCATGCCGTTCCCGTCGATAACCTTGGCCAGGATCTGCACCAGCTCTTTGTCTTCGTGGGAGTAACTGATGAAGACGCGCAATTGCTGGCTGTTATGTGGCGCCGCTGCCGTGCGTTGATCCATTTTCAAGCCTTGACCTCCTCGCCTTGGCCCGCCCATTTAGCCAATTCAGACATCAGAGCGAGGTCACCCTGGATATCCTTCTCCCATTTGTGGCAAAGGTATCTTAGCGGCGCTTTCAGCGCGGGGAGCGGATCCGCGCCCGGCGTCATAAGGCTGGCCTGTTCTTTCAACCATTCAAGAACCTGATCCAAATGGACAAATTTACCGCTGGAGAGCGCCGCATAAAGCGCCGGCACAGTGCTGGTTTGGAATTCTATCTTTTGCTCAAGGTCAACGATATCGGGAAGCATGAGAGCTGGCTCGTCCAAATGTATATTGATTCGCGCGAGTAATTGCCCATAAATCAGGAGCGCCACTCTTTCTGCCCGCTGCATCACGGTTGCAAAGCGCTGCTGTCCCTTGGTCTTCATTGGCTTCGAGTCGGGCAGCACCTGGCAATAGAACTTCAATTTGGGTTCCGTGCCCGAGGGGCGCACGGTGACCACCAAAGAGTCGTACACAAATTGAATCACATTGCGCGGTAACTTATCGGTCTCGCTGATGAATGGCCCAAAGTGGTCATTGTCCCAATGGTCGATTACGCTTCTGAGGGCAAGCCCGTCGATGGATTGCAGGGGAGTTTTCCGGAGCGATGCAATGATTCTGTCGCGCATGCCGACGCCATCGGCTCCAATCATCATGATGGAGCGGTTAGAGTCCGCATACGGTCCTATGTCGTCAAGTACATCAATGTAGTAATCCAGCAGGTTGCGCCCTTCGTGCCTGAGTCTTTGGTACAGTGCGCCCAGATACATGCACGCAGGCGCGGAGTCTTTGTCGAGAATCGTCGGAACAATAATCACTCCATGGCTTTCTTCCGTTGCCAGGACAAGACGGTCCGGAGAGCACGCGACATGTTTGTATGGAATTCCTTTCTTGAGCGTCTTCAGTACGTCCGCCACATACTTGAATCCTACGAGCAAGTCATCAATAAGGAAGGAATCGCCGGCTCGCTCCACGATCTTGCCGACGATCCGTGTGGTTACGAGTGTTTCTATAACCAGGCCCTTTCGTCTCGGTCCCTGGGGGTCCAGCATCAGGTAGTAGCAGAGAATCGCGGCGATTTGGTTCCCGTCGCAATGATGCCAGGAGCCATTTGCCAACTTCACCTCCAGGCCTATGCGGTCCGCATCAGGGTCGGAGGACAAGACAATGCCGGAGCCTTTACGATCCGCAAACGCCTTTGCGGGTTCCGTGGCCTGGGGGACCTCGGGGTTCGGAGCTCGAAAGGGAATCGCTGCGAAGGTTCCGTCAGGGCCCTGGTCAGGAGGAACCAACACTGGAAACTTCAGCCTTGTCAGCACCTCTCCTGCCGTGGTCAGGCCGCAACCGCATAGCGGCGTGTAGACGAGCGGCAAGTCAGCATCAACGCGGCTCTGATCGCCAAATAGGCTTATGTAAGTACTAATGTAACTTTCGTGAAGGCCGGCGGGCACGGGGCGGACCATATTTGCGGCGACCGCCTCTTTGAACGGCATGCGCTTAACACTTTGAACGCGATCCATGATCTCGACAAGCCGTTGGTCGTTGGGCGCAATCGGTTGACTGCCAAACTCGTCGTAGAGTTTGATCCCGTTATCGTCGGGAGGATTATGAGAAGCCGAGAGGTTTACTCCGCCTAATGCATGGAGCTGGCTGATGAGAAAAGAAAGTTCCGGCGTACTGAGGACCGCAAACTCCTGGTTCGGTTCAGCGAAGTAGGCGGCGATGCCGTTCGCGGCATAAATTTCGCACGCCAATCGGCCCAACTCACGCGACGACAGCCCCAGCAGGGGGTGTTGTTTCCCAAGAAAACGGTAGGCGCCCGCCAGGTCGTTGAAGACTCGCACATCGTTGGCCACCACGACCGATAGTTCACGCTCGCGACCGAAGGTGGCGCGCAGGTAATCGCAGTGTCCCTGCACGGTGATCCCGATGGTTGTCGGGTTGATGCGATTTGAACCATAGCCCACGCGCCCCCGGCGGCCGCCAGTGCCGAAGGGAACAACTTGCCAAAAAGCGTCGAACAACAGGCCCACATATTCCTTGTCCAGGTGTTGCCTGAGAACCTCGGGGTACGTGAATGGCAACTCGCCGTTCATCCAGGAACGCAGCCGTCCGGCAGCCGAACTCCCCTGGTTCTGGTCCGTGTACTTGCTGGCAAGCAGTTCACAGATTTGGGACAAGTCGCACGACATGTGAATACCCTCTAGATGATGAATTTCACGGCCCTGCCTGAACCGCGCGAATCAGTCAGATGTCATTATCTATCAATGACTTAGCGGATTATATCACAGCCGCATAAATCCATCCAGAATCGGGACGCAGTTGGCCCGCGCTTCGTCCCGAATTAGACCGGTTCCACAATTCACGTGCCCTTTCCAGCATCGTGCAGGGTGGCATTTTCTTCCACCCCAGCGCACTAAGATCATGCGCTGGGGACCCCGGTTGAGGAAAATGCCATTTGAGGAGACTGGTTTCGGGGTATAGCAATTGTGGAACCGCTATGATTCTTTCAGTTCTTCGTCCGACGGGTACAGGTTGTCGGAGTGCATGCTATAACATGACTCAAACTGACTCTTATAAACATCAAACCAGTGATCGCCCTTTCTCAGAAAGATCGTTGGACTGGAGTTACCTGTGCCATGCTGCAGATACGGAGAGACTACCATTTCATCGTCTACGCGAAAGATGAAATGAGTAATCGCGACCTTATCAACCAGCACCACGCCTGGACGTCTTTGCTTCTGCTCTCTCCACAGAGAAACAACCATCTTCCGTAAGGTTTCAAGCGTTTCTTCGCATGCCAACTGAAGCAGCCCCTGCGATCTCTCCCGTTCAGCCATCTCGCGGAGTTCGATTGCTCTCGATCGCGGATCAAGCAACCAGATTCGCACCTTCAACTCCTTGCTTGTGCGCAGCGCCAGCAGGAGATCGTTGCAGAACGGCGCGTGGTTCTTGAAGAAGTTTGAGCGGAGCGCCAGGCCTCCCAGATCGATCTCGGAGATTCCGCCATTCTTGATGCGCGACTTTAGCGCGACAATGGCCTCCGACTCCAATCGTGACTTCCCGAGGATGAAATCGCTCTTTGTCTTTGTGGCATTCGCCTCGAGCTCGCGCAAGGCCTCGAGATGTCCTCTCCGCATAACAAGGATGGCGAATATAAAAGCCGCGCCTACCGCGATGAAGGCGATAAGGGTAACGTGGTTTCTCCCCAACAGGTCTGTGGCAACCGCGGCAATCCCCAACAAAACAGCCATGCCAGCACACGTCAAAGCAATGAAGATGCCGGCGGCAAATAACTTATGTGAATTCACTACTCCACTCCTTTATGGTGCCGAATTACCTCCGAACGAATACCTTGCAAAATGGAACGGGAGATTTGGCTGGCATCCTGCCAAATGCTCAATACTTCATCCAACAACTTTAGATCGGGAAGAATCGGCTCAGGACGCGTTATTGCTTCCCGGTTTTCAAGGATAGCAGCGGACAGAGTAATGGCCGATGCGCGCAGATCAGGGAAGACGGCGTTTGGGGGCGGCTTATGAGCCGCCTTGATTTCGCAGAGCGGGTCCTCGTAATCATATCGTCCGTGTAGCACGCGATATGCGCGGATTCCCTCCGGCCCTAACTGCAGCAATGGCTCAAGATCCTTTCTGTACCGGTCCCCAACCATGACAAAAAGGTGAGGTTGCGTGGACCGCCACTCTTCGACGGTGAGGAAGCGTGGGGAGCTGAGGCGGGCTTCGAGACTCTCTGGCGCAGGGTCGGCGAATGCGTGAATCAGCTTGGAATAGAACGGGACAGACTTGACCGCATACGGGGAGAGTTGATCGAATATCCGCCCAACGCAATCAGGTATATCCCGCATGTTCCTGAATCCTCTGAATAACTCATCCAGCACCGGAGACACACTGCAGGTAACATCAGAAACCATGCAGGCGTCCGCCAATTCCGGCAAGCCCAACAATCTGAACTTGAATTCCTGTACCGGCGAGTCACCTTCGGAAACCACATAAATGCTTGCGCCCAAAGTGCGCAACTGCGCGAAAATATCGGCCGCCCCGGGAAGTAGGGTTGCGTTCCTCGCCACAAATTGCCTGAAGCGCTCTGCCCTGCTGTCCAGGTCCAGCCGCTTGCGATCTCTCACATCTGCGATTGCTTTTAGCAGGCCAGCTGCAACTGGAGACTTTTCCAATTCCGCATAGTATCGATAGATGCGTACCTTTTCCGCGAAAGCCGCATCGTTTTCGCCGCAGCCACACTCTTCAGCCGATCTCGCAACGGACACTAGCATATCGCGCGTCGAAGGCTGATCCAGCAATTGCGCCAGGACATACACATCAGGGGAATCCCATTGTTTGCGCAGATCTGGAAGGCCAAATGCGGCAAGAGCATCCGTCAACGGGGGCCTCAAAAACTCGGCGAGTTCGGAACTGGCGGACCTGGGATCGCCGATAAGCCCTTCAAGCGCATCGGCAGTTGCCCTCAGGCGCAAGCCGGAGTAGTCGAAGAGCGTATCATCCAGGTCAAACATTGTCACCGCATGTATTGGAGCTTTTCCCTGGGCCGGCACATAGGCGACATCGATGCTGGCAGACAGTTGATGGCACACTTCCTGCGCCATTGCGGGAAAGGTTCGCGCGGAGTGCAGATCAAAGTACTTTGCTTCTACCCTGAAGAGATCGCCACGCTGAACCCGATTTTGCTCACTCGGGCCAAAATGGAGAATGTGCGTGAGCATTGGATTGAGCATCTCGTCCGGCAAAGTGTCTTTCCGCACAAATGAAGCCATCGTATCGATCATGTCAGCGATGGTAAGGTGAGCGGTTTCCTTGTCGGCGGTGGGGTTACAGGCCAGCAGCTTGGGGATGGAGCGCCTGACAAACTCACGGCCTACGCCTCTCACCATGAAATGCGGCAAAATGCTGCTCAGGAAACTGCCGAACCCTACAATGATTGCGTCTGCATCTCGCAAAGCATCGAGAACTGCCGGGCAGGCATCCACTCTGGGCTGGAAGGCATACGAGTTCTCTCGCTCCACAAAGTGCATTGACTCAATTTCGCTCGGCAGCGTCGACTGTTCATTGGTAAGCGCCGCCTGGCCGAGAACCCAATGCCCGTTTTTGCACTGCGCTCCCAGATGGGCCGATTGCAGAGTTACGGGAAGAACGCGCGAGCGGACAGAAAGAAGATTCCTCACCCACTCAACCGCGGCCAGAAAGTCGTTGGTCTCTAGCGCGCGCCCGAAGATTAGCAAGTTTCCGACAGCCAGTTCCCGCAATAAGAAATCTCGCGGCAGCCGCGCCTCGGCGTGCACCAGGGCTTGAAGGATCTCGTCTTTGCTCTCCGGCGGCAGATTCAGTGCTACAGGGTGGTCGCCACTGATCAATGTTTTAAGTTCGTTGCGCAGTTGATTCTCGGCCTTGCGCTCAGAGAATCTCAGGTCGAATATTGCTTTGACAGCCCTTTGACCGGGCGTCTTCAAGGGTGCGAGAGCCAACAGGCGATTCCTGATGTCGCCCATTGCCGGAAGCGGGAGTATGCGCCGGAGGGACCCGGTACTTCCGCCATTGTCGAAGACGCTGATAACATTCACAATCCGCGCATCCATCTGCTCTAAATGCTGCGCGAGCAGATTGGAGGCAGAACCGCCCGAGAAAAGCACGATGAACGGATTGGATTTCCGTGTACCCACAATACCTGCTAACGAATTACACACTCTGGCACAACCCCTCATTGATTCTATTTAAGTTGCTGATTTTAATGGACTCATGTAACACGGAAATGGACGATTCACGCACGTGTATTGCACGCAAAGAAAATGGCGGAGAGCGAGGGATTCGAACCCCCGATACCCTTTCAGGTATGCCGGTTTTCAAGACCGGAGCCATCAACCACTCGGCCAGCTCTCCACTACAACCAAAATACCAGAGAAAAGCCCCACTTTCGCGTGGCTGTTACGAAACGGGCGTCAAGGGCGGTTTGCGTCCGAGCAAGAAGACGGAGCCAAAGAGGCTGTACAGTCAGAATCCCATCCATGATTCTCGCGGAGGAAAATAAATGCGAATATTGCTCGCATAATCGCAGTATGAATAGGATGCAGCGCACATACAATACCTGCATGAGCAATACGGCGGAAGTTGTGGTGCGGGCGTTTGTGAATGCGATTAACCGGCAAGATGTGGAGGGGCTCACCGGCTTGATGACGCCGGGGCACCGGTTTATCGATGCGCTGGGGAATGCGGTCGAGGGCCGGGAGAAGATGCGGGCGGCGTGGGTTGGGTATTTCAGGATGGTTCCGGATTTTTCGATTGTGGTTGAGGAGACTTACGTCGAGGGGCCGATAGTGGTGATGCTGGGGATGACGCGAGGGACGTATTCGACAGATGGTCAACTCCACGCAGAAAACCGGTGGGAGACGCCGGCGGCGTGGCGGGCGAAGGTGGAGGGCGGGTTGGTGGCGGAGTGGCGGGTATATGCCGATAATAAGCCGATGCGGGAGAGGATGAGGCGGGCGGGCTGATGATTTCCCGAAGAGCATCCCTCAGGGGCTAAAGCCGCGCTTAATTATTGAACCATTTGCGGCACGGCTAAAGTCGTGCCCTTACACAAAACTTCAACATGTTCTGGGTTCCCTAGCTGTGCGCAGGGCTCGGCTTCGTCCTGCTTTTCGCCGGTGACGTTCTCTCCGTCGACGGAGATGCGCAACGAGCGGAGGAAGCTGAGATCGTTCTGGGAGAAGGGCTGGTCGGCGGTGAGGCCGGCGGGGACTTCGACCTGCGCGTCCTCTTTGTCGGAGAGGTCGTTGAGGGCGATGGAGGCTTCGAGCATGAGCAGCACATCGAAGCCGTGCTGGCGGATGTCCTGCACGACGCCGGCGATCTGCTCGTTCTCGATGACCGCCTCATTGATGGCCTCGCCCAGTTGCTGAATGAGTTCGCGCAGACGTGATTGTCACAGGCACCTCCAGGGGCTGCGGCCGGCGCGGGGGATGCGAGGGCAGCGGCATGGGATTAATCTACCTTACTTCCGTTATCGGCCCGGGAGCAAGTGGGCAAGTCGGCTGAAGCCGGTAAAAAAGCGGCGGGGGCACCGCCGCTGCTACCATCATACTCGGAATGAAAGCTGAGAATATAGGGCGCGTGCTGGGGATCGGGCTGCGGGTTGCCGGGCGGATGGCCGGCGCAGAAGCTGATGGGCGAGGCTCAGGCGGCCGGCGTGCAGGCGGCTGGCGCGGCTGCCGCCGGGCAAGTTCAACAAACTCAACAAATTGGACAAAATGGACAAGCTGTGAGCAGTGAGTCGGCCAGCCAGGCCGATGCGCGGGCGGCGGGGCAGGCGGCCAGCCGGACGGCGAAGGGCGTGGCGCGCGGCGTGGGCGGATTTCTGCGGCCCTTTCGCCGGGTGGGCGGCATTTTGTGGCTGGAGATGACAGGCGCCTTCTTCTTCCTGTTTGTGGTGGCCGCCGCTCTGCCCCTCTGGCGCCACAGGCCGAGTCACCTCATACGGCCCCTATGATAAAAACTTTCTGGCCGCCGCCGGTATTATGGTGGTTTTTTTCTATTTGGGCGTGAGCTCGTTCTGGCGGGCGCGGAGGCGGTGAGGGGTTTCAGAGGAGCGACTTGCCGCGGGCTTCCGCCAGGCTGAGATCGTCACCGGGGCAGATTTCAAGATCATGCAACCGCTCATCGAGAATCCGGCGCTGCCAATCTGGAACTTGTGCGAAGCTTGCCGCGGGCGCGGCCTGATTCGCGGCTTGATTTGCTTCGAGGCTCTCCCATAGGTCGTCGATCAGCGCCAAACGCTCTTGGATGGGGAGTGCGGAGATTTCCGTTTTGCTCAGGACAGCCATGAAGACAGTTTACGCCAGAATCATTCAAAGAGTACACCGGCTTGACCGCCTGATCCCAAGACGGATGGCCTGGTTTGACCCCGGGGCCGGTGCGTCACTATCGTAGGCAAGGTGCGACAGCACCGATGAAAGGATGAGTTATGACTGAATCGACCGCGCCCATCGCCTCCGCTGAAAAAGACCGCCCTGAACGCAGCGCATCGCGCGTTGAAGGCCAAGATGGTGGATTTTGGCGGGTGGGATATGCCGGTGGAGTACCAGCGTATACACCCAGCGACAAGACCGTGCCGGGACGAATGGCGGCGGGCTGATTGCCGAGCATATGGCGGTGCGCACCGGCGTGGGATTGTTCGACGTGAGCCACATGGGCGAGATTTGGTTTCGCGGACCGGGCGCGCTGGCCGCCGTGCAACACGTGACGATGAACGATGCGTCGCGGCTGAAGGATGGGCAGGCGCAGTACTCCGCGCTGCTGACGCCGGAGGGCTGCTTTGTGGACGACATGCTGGTCCATCGGGCGAGCGAGAACGATTATCTGCTGGTGGTGAACGCGGGGAACAAGGACAAGGATTATGCCTGGATTTTGAAGCAGGCGGGCGCGTGGCCTGCGGTGCAGATTACGGACGACTCGGCCAGTTACTCGCAACTGGCGGTGCAGGGACCGCGGGGATTGGAGACGCTGCAAAAGCTGACGAAGGTTGATCTGGCGGCGATCAAAAATTATTGGTTTACGTGGGGCGAGGTGGCGGGCGTGGCGAATGTGCTGATCGCGCGCTCGGGCTACACGGGCGAGGATGGATTTGAGATTTATTTGCCCAGCGACGTGGCGACGACGGAAAAAGTATGGAACGCGTTGCTGGAGGCGGGAGGCGAGTTCGGGATTCGGCCGTGCGGGCTGGGGGCGCGCAACACTCTGCGGCTGGAGGCGGGCATGCCGCTCTACGGGCACGAGATCAGCGACTCGGTGAATGTGTTTGAGGGCGGGCTGGAGCGCTGGCTGAAGTTGGAGAAGGGCGAGTTCATTGGGCGCGAGGCGTTGCTCAAGGTGCAGGCGGCGGGCGGGCCGAAGCGCAAGCTGGTGGGGCTGGAGATGGTGGAGCGCGGCATTGCGCGGGACGGGTACGCAGTGCTGGATTTGGAGGGCAAGGAGATTGGCGCGATTACATCCGGCTCGCCTGCGCCGTTTTTGAAGACCAACATTGCGTTTTCGTCTGGTTCCGGCGGCGGTGGCGGCGAGCGGCTCGGATGTGCTGGTGCAGGTGAGGGCGAATCGGGTAAGGGCGAAGCAGGTGCCGACGCCGTTTTATAAGAGGGCGAAGAAATAGTTTGGCAGTTTCCTGCCCTTCCGCGATGGATCGTCGTACCCTTCAATATGAAGCCCTTACTATTCACGATGAAAGAGGTTCTGTTCATGATGTTGCGCAAGCCGCTTGCCTCACTCCTCTTTTCTGGCGCTGGTTTCATCCGCTTTCATTTCCAGGCCGCTCGGGGCCCAATCCACCGCTCAGCCTGCCGTCTTCGGCTACGCGGACTTCACCGCCCAGGCGAAGATCGAGGAGAAGTTTCTGGCCGTTCCCGACGCCAAACTGGCTGGCCAGCATCTGAAGACGCTCACCGCTGAGCCGCATCTGGCCTCGACCCCCGAGGACCGCAAGACCGCCGAATATGTGGCGCGGAAGTTTCGCGCCGCCGGCCTGGAGACGGAGATCGTCCCTTACCGCGTGCTGCTGAACCAGCCCAAGGTGGTGCGCGTGGAGGCTTACGACCCCAGCGGCAAGCTGCTGATGAGCGGGCCCACGCGCGAGCACGTCGAGGGCGATCCTTACCAGGACGATCCGCGCGTGGTGATGCCCTTCAACGGCTCCTCCGGCTCGGGCGACGTGACCGCCGAGGTGGTCTACGCCAACTACGGCCGGCTGGAGGACTTTGACCAGCTCGCCGCGCGGCACATCGACCTGCACGGCAAGATCGTGCTGGTGCGCTATGGCGGCAACTTCCGCGGCGTGAAGGTCTTCATCGCCGAGCAGCGCGGAGCAGCCGGCGTGCTGATCTACTCCGACCCGCAGGACGACGGCTTCTCCAAGGGCGACGCTTACCCCGATGGGCCGTGGCGGCCGGAGACGGGCGTTCAGCGCGGCTCGGTGCAATACATGTTCGAGTATCCGGGCGACCCGGAGACTCCCGGCGTGGCCTCGACGCTCGACCTGCCCGATTCGGCGCGCGTCTCGCCCTACGGCAGCCAGCCCCGCATCATCTCCATCCCCATCAGCTACCACGATGCCGCGCCCATTCTGCAGGCCCTGCAAGGCCCCGGCGTGCCGCAGGGCTGGCAGGGCGGGCTGGGCTTCCGCTATCACATCGGACGGTCAGGGCAGGGCGGCGTCAAGGTCCACCTGGTCTCCGAGCAGGACTATCAGCGCCGCATCATCTGGGACGTGATCGGCAAGATCAAAGGCTCCGAGTACCCCGACGATTGGGTCGTCGTCGGCAATCATCGCGACGCCTGGGTCTACGGCGCGGTCGATCCCTCCAGCGGCACCGCGGCCATGCTGGAATCGGTTCACGGCGTCGGCGCGCTGCTCAAGCAGGGCTGGCGGCCCAAGCGGACGATTGTCTTTTGCAGTTGGGACGCCGAGGAGGAGGGCCTGATCGGCTCGACCGAGTGGGTGGAGCAGAACGCCAAGGCGCTGGAGCACGCCGTGGCCTACTTCAACACCGACGTGGGCGTTGCCGGGCCGGATTTCTCCGCCGCCGCCGTTCCCTCGCTCAAGCAGTTTCTCCGCGAGCTGACGCGCTCGGTTCCCAGCCCGCTGGGCGGGACGGTCTATCAGCAGTGGAGGATCAATTCCGCCGGCGGGAATGAGCGTCGCCGCTCCAACGCGCCGCCAGTGCCCGGCGAAGAGGTGCACGTGGGCGACCTCGGCTCCGGCTCCGACTTCACGCCCTTCTTCCAGCACGTCGGCGTGCCCTCCACCGACATCGGCTCCGACGGCCCCTACGGCGTCTATCATTCGGTCTTCGACAACTACGCCTGGTACACGCAGAACGCCGACCCGAATTTTGTCTATCTGCAGGAGATGGCCCGCGTCTTCGGCCTGGAGGCCCTGCGCATGGCCGACGCCGACGTGCTGCCCTACGACTACGTCGCCTACGCGCGCGAGATCAGCTCCTATATTGAAGCCGCCAAACACAAAGCCACGGACCAGGGCCTCTACGCTGGACTTCGGCCCGGCGCAGGCCGCCGCCGCGCGCTTCTCCGCCGCGGCCGAGCGCGTCCACGGCTTGCAACTGGCCGCCACCGGCGATCTCGCCAAGCTCAATCGCGGCCCTCCGCCAGGCCGAGACCGATCTCACCTCCGAGGCCGGCTTGCCCAACCGCCCCTGGTTCCGGCACACCATCTTCGCCCCCGGCGAGTACACCGGCTACGCGGCGGTGGTGATTCCCGGCGTCAACGAGGCCATCGACAGCAAGGATCAGCCGCGGGCCGCGCAGCAGTTGACGGTGCTGACCCAGGCGCTGACGCGGGCGGCGCAGACGCTGGAGGGGCCATGGCGCATGGTAATCGGGCAGCCCGTCTCGATTTTGTCCGATCCCTGTTGTCCCGGTTGACCCGCGCCCTGTCCGGCCCGTATCGTTGGGGGATGACGATGAAAACTTCCCCAAACACACTTCGCATCGGAATCGCGGTGGCCATTGTCGTGGGCACCATTGTCTGGCTGGCCTTGTCCGGCATCGGCGCCAGCAAGAGCTACTACGTCACCATCCCCGAGCTGGGCGGCATGGGCGACAAGGCCTACCACAGCCAGTTGCGCGTGGAGGGCTTCGTCGAGCCCGGCTCCATCGAGCAGAACGGCACCCACGTCACCTTTGTTCTGAATCGAGTTCGAGAGCCACTCTCCCAAGGCCGCCACGGGCCGCGTGCTCACGGTCAACTACAAGGGCTCCGAGCCGCCGCCGGACACCTTCAAGGACGACGCCCAGGCTCTGGCCGAAGGCACCTACGGCCGCGACGGCGTCTTCCACGCCACCGTCCTGCAAGCCAAGTGCGCCAGCAAGTACGCCCCGGCGCAGCCGGGATGACCGCAACCCGCGCAGCCCGCCGCAAGCCCGCGCCTGCCGCCGCCGCTACGCATCCGGCCGCGGCAACCCCGGCTGCGGCAAACTGATCGCATGACTGCTCCTGCAACCGAGACCGCCAGTTCGACTGTTAGCGCCCGCCCCGTCTCTGCCGTTGGATGGCGTCTCCAAGCTCTTCGGCTCCTTTGCCGCGCTGCGCCAGGTCTCGGTGGAGCTCGAGCCGGGCCGCTGCTACGTGCTGCTGGGCGAAAACGGCGCGGGCAAATCCACGCTGCTGCGCATTCTGGCCGGACTGCTTGCGGCCCAGCTTCGGCAAAGTCACGGTCTTCGGCGACTACGAACCGCATGAGGCCCGCGAGCGCATCGGCTACATGAGCCACGCCGCCATGCTCTACGACGAGCTGACCGCCCAGGAAAATCTGCGCTACTTTGCCAGCCTCTATCCCGGCCGCGCCTGCCTTGCGCCGGCCGAAGCCCTGCGCCAGGTGGGCCTGGACCCCGACGCTCGACCGCACCCTCGGCCAGTATTCGCAGGGCATGCGCCAGCGCACCTCGCTGGCCCGCGTGCTGCTCTCCGCGCCGGAGCTGCTGCTGCTCGACGAGCCTTTCTCCAACATGGACGTGGAGAGCGCCCGCCAGATGGTCGAGCTGCTCGCCGGCTTCCGCCACGGCAACCGGACGATTGTCCTGACCACCCACCAGCGCGAGCTGGCCGCGCCCATCGCCGACTGGGTGCTGACGCTGCATGCCGGCCGCGTGGCTTCGCTTGAAGCAGGGAGGCCCACGCGATGAAGACCAACGGCGCGCGCATCCTCGAATCTCTCGGCATCCCCTTCGACTTCGCGAGTACGAGGTCGATCCGGACGATTTGTCCGCCATCACCGTCGCCAAGAAAGATCGGAATGCCGCCGGAGCAGGTCTTCAAAACGCTGCTGACGACCGGCGGGCCGACGTCGTACGTCTTTGCCGTCATTCCCGGCGACGCCGAGCTGGACTTCAAGAAGCTGGCCCGCGCCGCCGGCCTGCGCAAAGCCGAGATGGTTCCGCTCAAAGACGTGCAGCCGCTCACCGGCTACATCCGCGGCGGCGTCACCGTCTTCGGCGCGAAAAAGCCCTATCCCGTCTTCGTCGATGAGACGGCGATTCTCTTCGACAAGATCAGCGTCTCGGCCGGCACGCGCGGAACGCAGATTCATCCTTTCGCCCGCCGACTATCTGCGCGCCGCCGAGGCCCAGACCGCCGACCTGACCAAATCCACCTGCACTGCGGAGGGACGCACAGCCCAATGACCCGCGCCCTCTGGACTCATCTGGTCAAAGGATCTGCGCATCGAGTGGCGCTCGCTGGACGCCCTCGTCTCCATGCTCTTTTTCTCCGCTGCTGGTGGTCGTGCTCTTCTCGATTGCCTTTGACCCGCGCGGCGCCTTTTCCCAGCAGATCGCCGGCGGCGTGCTCTGCGTGGCCACCATGTTCGCCTCGGTCAGCGCGCTCAACCAGGCCTGGGCGCGCGAGATTCGCCACCAGGTGATGGACGCGCAGCGCATGACGCCCGCTCCCGGCGCGGAGCTTTACCTGGCCAAGGTGCTGGCGAACTTTCTCTTTGTCACCATTGTCCAGGTCATTCTGGCGCCGTTTTTCTTTATCTTTTATAACCTGCACATCGTCGGCCAGGCGTGGCTGCTGGCGCTGGTGCTGCCGCTGGGCACCTGGGCGCTGGTGGCCAACGGCATCTTCTTTGCCGCGCTCTCCATCCGCAGCCGCAACCGCGAACTGCTGCTCTCGCTGATCCTCTTTCCCATCTTCATTCCGGCGCTGCTGGCCATGGTGCAGGCCACCACCGCCATCCTCACCGGCGAAAGCGACCCCACGCTGTGGATCAAGCTGCTGGTCGGCTACGACATCATCTTCACCACGGTCAGCCTGCTGCTCTTCGACGTGGTCTTTCACGCCGAGTAGGGCGACGGTGATCTAATCCAGCAGCTTCTCGATCTCGTCCAGGTCGAAGCGGCACAGGCTGCCGGGAATGTCGAAGACGCGCGCTTCCAGCGGCGCGAGCTTCCCGTCTACATAGCGGTACTTCGGTCCATCCGGGTCGACCACCAGGATGGTCCGAATGCCCATGGCTTCATACCTTCCGCATTTGGCCATTACGCGCTTGAGCGTATCGGCGGGGGAGAGAATCTCGAAGACGGCGACCGGCGGATAGGTCACGATCTGCTCGATGGGCCGGTTGCGGTCCAGAAGCGTTACATCGGGGACGAGAAAGCAGGAGGGCGAAACCTGCACCCGCAGTTCCGGCCGCACGCGAATCTGGCCGGCCTTTGCCTGTTGCTCGAACCAAAAACAAATCGCCTTTTGCCACACAGAGTGATCGTTTTCTCCCACGGCGCGCTCCTCGATCTCGCCATCGACATATTCAGCGTCCGGCTCAAAGGAGCTGCGCAGGTACTCTTCCACGGTGACGAAAGTTGTCGCGGCTGCCATGGCTCCCCCTAGAAACTTATCTTACTCTCAATCTGTTGAACTGAGCAGAGACAGGCCGGATTACGCCGGATGTTACACCCGCTCCCCGGGGACAAGGCTTTCACATGAAACCACAGGCCATCCCAGGTTCCCTAGCGTCCGTTTTGGACCGCGATTTTCGTTTCCGGAAGCCCTCTAGAATACTGTGACTGCCAACACTCGACAGTGCTTGACACGAATGATAGCCTGCGAATGACCCTGTTTTCTGGGAAATAGGATGTGTTTCCTCGTGTTTCCCGGATTCGTTCGTGATCAACCATCTCAATTTCCGCATGGAGGATTTGTGACTGCTCAGTATTGGGTGTGTTTCTCTCTGGCCGTCAGCGCGCTCTCGCTCGTTATGGCCTTTTTCTTTGCGCGCCAGAGCATCGGCGCCATCAAGGCAGGAGCCGGGGCGTTTCTGAGGCGTCCGTACAAAACCGTGGCCGCCGTCATAGGTCTGCTGCTCCTTCCCGCATTCGCCGGCGCGCAGGAACACGCGGGCGGCGGCGAAGCCAATCTGGTGCTGCCGGATTTGAAGTCCGTGCATTTCGTGAATTTTTTCGGCATGAATGGACATGACCTTCTGACGCTCGGATTGCTCTTCTGCGCCGGCGGCCTGTTGTTCGGCCTGGTGATCTATCAGAAGTTGAAGCACCTGCCGGTTCATCACTCCATGCGCGAAATCTCCGAAATGATCTATGAAACCTGCAAGACGTATCTGATCACGCAGGGCAAATTCATTCTTCTGCTCTGGGCTTTCATTGCGGTCATCATCTCGCTGTACTTCGGCTATTTGGCGCCGGTGCCAAATAAGCCCATCTGGGTTACGCTGCCGATCATTTTGTTGTTTTCGCTGGTCGGCATCGCGGGCAGCTACGGGGTGGCGTGGTTCGGAATTCGCGTCAACACCTTTGCTAACTCGCGGACGGCATTCGCGGGATTGCGCGGCAAGCCCTATCTGATCTCTGCGATTCCGCTGAAGGCGGGCATGAGCGTCGGCATGATGCTGATCTCGGTTGAGCTGCTCATCATGCTCTTCATTCTCTTGTTCATTCCGGCCGATTATGCCGGCCCGTGCTTCATAGGCTTCGCCATTGGCGAAAGCCTGGGCGCCGCGGCCCTGCGTATTGCCGGCGGCATCTTCACCAAGATCGCCGACATCGGCGCCGACCTGATGAAGATCGTCTTCAAAATCAAGGAAGACGATGCCCGCAACCCCGGCGTCATCGCCGACTGCACGGGCGACAACGCGGGCGACTCGGTCGGCCCCAGCGCCGATGGCTTTGAGACCTACGGCGTCACCGGCGTGGCCCTGATCACCTTCATTCTCCTGGCCGTCCCGGATCACACCACGCAAGCGCAACTGCTGGTCTGGATCTTCGTCATGCGCGTGGCCATGCTGGTCTCCAGCTCGGGCGCCTACTTTCTCAATGGCGCTATCTCTCACGCGAAATACGCGAATGCCGACGAAATGGACTTTGAGACGCCCTTGACCTCGCTGGTCTGGATCACCTCCATCGTTTCCATCGCCCTGACCTACTTCGTTTCGTACCTGATGATCCCCACGCTGGGTGACGGAACGCTGTGGTGGAAGCTGGCTTCCATCATCTCCTGCGGAACATTGGCCGGCGCGCTGATTCCGGAATTAGTGAAGGTCTTCACCTCGACCAACTCGGCCCACGTGCAGGAAGTCGTCACCTCTGCCAAGGAAGGCGGAGCCTCCCTGGGGATTCTGTCGGGACTCGTGGCCGGCAATTTCTCCGCCTACTGGTTGGGATTGAGCATGGTCGCCCTCATGGGACTGGGCTACTACTTCAGTACGGGCCCGTCCATGGAAGCCATGATGCTGGCTCCCGCCGTCTTCGCCTTTGGCCTGGTCGCCTTCGGCTTTCTGGGCATGGGGCCGGTCACCATCGCCGTCGATTCCTACGGCCCGGTCACCGACAATGCGCAATCCGTCTACGAACTGTCGCTGATCGAAGCCATTCCCGGCATCGAGGCTGAGTTGAAGAAGGACTACGGCATCGACGCCAAGTTCGAACGCGCAAAATACCTGCTGGAAGCCAACGATGGAGCAGGCAATACCTTTAAGGCATCTGCCAAGCCGGTGCTGATCGGCACCGCCGTGGTCGGCGCAACCACCATGACCTTCTCCATCATCATGGCCCTGACCCACGGTCTGACCGTAGACAGAGATAAACTCTCGCTGCTGCACGCGCCCTTCATGCTGGGACTGATCTGCGGCGGGGCAATCATCTTCTGGTTCGCCGGCGCTTCCATGCAGGCGGTCACCACCGGCGCCTACCGCGCGGTCGAGTTCATCAAGGCCAACATCAAGCTGGAAGGCGTGGAGAAGGCCTCGGTCGCGGACAGCAAGAAGGTAGTGGAGATCTGCACCAAGTACGCGCAGAAGGGGATGTTCAACATCTTCCTCGCGGTCTTCTTCGCCACCCTTTCGTTCGCATTCATGGAGCCGTTCCTGTTTATCGGCTACCTCTTCTCGATCGCCATCTTCGGCCTCTACCAGGCGATCTTCATGGCCAATGCCGGCGGCGCATGGGACAACGCCAAGAAGGTCGTCGAGGTCGACCTGAAACAAAAAGGAACGCCTCTGCACGACGCCTGCGTAATTGGAGACACCGTCGGCGATCCCTTTAAGGACACCTCCTCGGTGGCCATGAACCCGATTATCAAGTTCACCACCTTGTTTGGATTGCTGGCTGTCGAGCTTGCCGTGACGCTCACTGCAAAGAACGCGGTGCTGGCAGGCTCGCTGGCTGTTGCGTTCTTCCTGGTGTCGATGTTCTTTGTGCGCAGATCCTTCTATGGAATGAGGATTGAGACCAGGGAAAGCAACTGATTCCTGTCATGTAAATCGAAAGACCAGACGGCCCCATGCGATAAGCGTGGGGCCGCTTTTTTGTGCCTGTCCTGCAATCCGGATGGTATGATGACGAACGATATCCAAAAGCCGTTTTTCGGCTCGATCTTGAGATAATCCAGCGCGGGTCTCCGCGCGGAATAGGACAATTTATGCGCATTCGTATGGTTGCAGGCGTGGCGTTAACAGTGGCGGTGTTGTCCTTGCCGCTGACGGGTGCGACTCAGAAGTTCCAGGAGCCGATAAAAGAAGAGCTGCAGATGACCTCGGACCCCAAGGCTCCGGGCGCTCCGGCGGTCTTTCTCTATCGCGAGTCGAAAACCGACAACCGAAACCATTACATCAGTAGCTATGCGCGCATCAAAGTGCTCACCGAAAAAGGCAAGGACTGGGCCACGGTCGAGGTTCCCTATATACCGGGCTATAGCGCTACCCCCATCATCGAGGGGCGCACCATCCACTCTGACGGCACGGTGATTCCGCTGACCGGCAAAGCCAGCGACCTGCTGGTCGTTAAGACCAACAGCTCTCACATGAAAGTTTCGGTCTTCAATCTGCCCAGCGTCGAGGTGGGCAGCATCCTGGAGTACAAGTGGAGCATCCCGCTGACCGGCGGAAAGGTTGCCGGCATCGCCGACCCGGGGGTTGAGAGCTACGCTTCCGCAGCACTGGCCGGCTCGGTTCCCATATGGGATGTGCAGCAGCCGATCTTCGTCCATAAAGCGCACTTCTACTGGAACCCATACTCCGATATCGAAGCAAACGCCATGAATACCCTGAAAGGGAGCCCGGTCGACTCCTACGTTGATGGGGAACGGGCCCACTACATTCTCTTCACGCAACGCCTGCCCGCCGGATTCACGACCACCCGGAGTCCCAGGGGCGATTACACACTGGACATCCAGAATGTGCCCGCCTTTATACCTGAGGCCAATGCGCTTCCTGAGGAGGCCTTGCTTTACAAGGTGCGCTTTTTTTCCACACCCTATAACTCCCCGGATGTGTACTGGGACAACGAGATCAAACGCTGGTCCAATCAGGTGAACGAGTTTGCCAGCCAGAGCAAGACGATCAGGGACGCGGCCGATCAGATTACCGCCGGAGCAGCAACGCCCGAGGCCAAGTCCCGCAAGCTCTACGATGCGGTGCAGGCGCTGGACAATACCGATTTCTCGCGCGCGAAGACCGAAGAAGAGCGCAAGAAGTTGAATCTCAAGAAGGAGATCAAGAAGGCGCAGGATGTATGGAACGAGAAGAGCGGCTCGGGCAACGAAATTGCCGCCCTTTACCTGGCGCTGGCGCGCGCCGCGGGCCTGCAGGCCGATGGGCTGGAGGTAGTGAACCGGAACCGGTCGGTCTTCGATCCCAACCTTCTCTCGCTTCATCAACTGGACGCGCTGCTGGTTGTGCTGCACCTTGACGGCAAGGATATTTATCTCGATCCTGGCGAAAAACTCTGCCCCTTTGGCCAGTTGCACTGGAAGCATCTGATGGCCGGCGGTATCCAGCAGAACGCCCAGGGACCGGTCTATACCCCGTCCAACTCAGCCAGGGAGGCCACCACCGCGCACGCCGCCGATCTGACCCTGGACGCGCAGGGCGGAATCACCGGAACCGTCAAAATGATGATGAACGGCCCCGGGGCGCTCCATTGGCGCCAACTCAACCTGACCTCCGGTCTGGAGGAGGTCAAAAAGCAGATCAACGAATCTCTGCACAATCTGCTGCCCCAGGGAATTACTGGAGAGGTGGACAAGATCCAGGGGTTGGAGACCGGGGAGGGTTATCTTTTGATTTCCGCCAAAGTCTCAGGTCAGTTAGGCAGCTCCACCGGCAAGCGCTTGATGCTGCCCGGCTTCTTCTTCTCCACCGGCACGCGCACGCACTTTGTGAGCGAAGAGAAGCGGGAGGCCGCGGTAGATCTGCATTACGCCGATCAGGTGATCGACGACGCGGTCTACTATCTGCCCGCGGGATTCACCGTCGAAAGCGCTCCCACGCCGGCGCAGTTGCCCTGGGAAGGTCACGCCGCTCTGGTGGTCAAGGCGATTCCCGGCGCGGGGACCATCGACATCCGGCACACCTTCGCTCGCTTTTTCGTGCTGCTCGATCCGAAGGAGTACCCGGCCCTGCGCGAGTACTACCAGAAGATCGCCGCCAGCGACCAGCAGCAGTTGGTGCTGGTCAAGGCAGCAAACTGACGAGCACGGCCTCCGGAAACACTGTTGTGGCGGATCGATGACGCACCGCAGGAGCTTTGGCAAAGTTGGCCAAACTGCGTAGACTGAAGCGGAGGTGCCCCATGCCCACTCGCAATGTCAGCCTGCCTGAAAAGCTGGACCAGTTCATTACCGCTAAAGTTGAGTCTGGTGAGTACGCCAACGCCAGCGAAGTCATGCGTACGGCTTTGCGCCTTCTGGAGAAAGAAGAGCGAGAGTACGAGGAGAAGATGGCAGTATTGCGAGCGGCGATTGCCGAGGGAGATGCCAGTGGAGATGCCGAGGAGGGGGTCTTTGAACGAATTCGGGCGAAATACGGGCTACCACAGAGAACGGATAACACGGTTAGTGTATGAAACGCTTTGTGGTTTCAGCCAAAGCGCATGCCGATCTTGATCTGATTGCCGCCTACACAACCGACAAATGGGGCTGGCAGCAGACGGATCGATATTTGACCCAGCTGGAAGACTCTTTTCAGCTTCTGGCGGAAAATCCGAGAATGGGCCGGCTCTGCGATGCTGTCAGTGCAGGCCTTCGCCGTCACGAAGTCGGAAAATATACCGTCTTTTATCGCATAAAGCCGGGCGGAATTCGCATCGTGCGCGTTCTCCATCAGCAGATGATTCCGGCCAAGCCGCGCTTCGAGTAGTGAAGCACAGGTCTTTTATTCTAACGTTTATATAATCCGAAAATCCGCTCGTCTAGCGAATGTCAATCTTGAAGTATTTGCGAGACGCATCGAAAAGATCATCATCAGTCATGACACCATATACGATGTGCGGATCCTTGCCGGGAGCGATGAAGTAATAACCGATGTCGATTTTGCCGCCTTGAAAATAATGTACCTTCGTTCCAACATGAACCCTGAATGAGCGAGCCTCCACTGGAAGAAAATCGATTCCTGCATCTTGCAGTCGCTTCTCTGCTTTGTAGGCATAGTAGTTAAAGTCCTCCATGGCCGCTGCGTCTCCTTCGCCTTTATCAAGCTCGTCCTGAGTAAAGTGCGGATAGAATGCAATGATGGTTGGCTGATGAACGATGAAAACGGGCACAGGCTTGGTAGTGCTCTGTGCGTTTCCGGTTCCGGCCCAGACAATGAATAGTAGGAGAACCCATATGAATCGCTTCATGACTGCGAGTATACTTAGCGATAAAGAAATCCATTCATCTAAAGTCGAAAAATTGCTCGTCTGGTAGGAATCTGTCCTAAATCTCCACATCTCGCACAGCCACACCCCCAACTGCACCGTTTCTGCGCCTTGTCCCCGGCCCCGGCAAGGACTAGGCTTGGGCTTTGAGGGTGGTGCAGTCACAGACCCTGGGGTTGCACCGTTTTTGGGCAAATTTTGACAGTCGGAAACCCGCGTCCCGCAAGGGTCTTTGGAGCTTTCCACAGGCAAATGCCTTTGTTTAGTAACTTGATGCCGGAAAAGCCAATAAAACACAAGATGTTGTGGTTTTTTGTTGACATAGCACAACAGACAGAGGTACTTTTTCATCTGCGGCCTTAAACGGTTTGTTACGATCTTCGGGTGTGATAGTTCCACCGAGAGGCTGCTGAGAACAGAGAACTCGCGGTACTTTTCAATCCCCGTTTCCCGTTCTTTGACCGAGATTATCCCTGACCCCCTCCAGGCAGCCTTGCGCTGGAGATGGGGCCGAAGTTTTACAGTGTATTTGCCGATTGAGAGGGTTTTATGAATGAGGTCCAGTTTCAGTCTTCCGCCGCCGCCCAGCAGACTCCCCAAACCCAGAGGGGCCTGATCTTCACCCGCCGCTTCACCACCGAGGGCGTCTCCCCCTATGACGAGGTTCAGTGGGAGCTGCGCACCGCCTCGATTGCCGATCAGAATGGCAACTGCATCTTCGAGCAGAAGAACGTCGAGGCGCCGGCCGACTGGTCGATCACGGCGACCAATATCGTGGCCTCAAAGTACCTGCACGGGCATCTGGGCACGCCAGAGCGGGAGACCGGCGTCCGCCAACTGGTGAGCCGGGTGGCGGAGACCATCCGCGACTGGGGCATGGCGGGCGGCTACTTTGCCACCCCCGAGGATGCGGCCATCTTCCACGACGAGCTGGTCCACATGCTGCTGACGCAGAAGGCGGCCTTCAACTCGCCGGTGTGGTTCAACGTGGGCTGCGACCGGCTGGAGCCGGAGGCGGAGGGGCAGAACTGGCACTGGGACCCCTCCACGGGCGGCGTGCATTACTCCGCCTCCGGCTACCGCAATCCGCAGTGCTCGGCCTGCTTCATCAACTCGGTTGAGGATTCGATGAGCGGCATCATGGAGCTGGCCCGGACCGAGGCCATGCTCTTCAAATTCGGCTCGGGGACGGGAACCAACTTCAGCTCCCTGCGTTCCAGCAAGGAATCTGTCTCGGGCGGCGGCACGGCCAGCGGCCCCTTGAGCTTCATGCGCGGCCTCGACGCCTTTGCCGGGGTCATCAAGTCCGGCGGCAAGACCCGCCGCGCGGCCAAGATGGCGATTCTGAACGCGGACCACCCGGACATCGTTGATTTTATTGAGTGCAAGGCCAAGGAAGAGGCCAAGGCTCACACGTCTCATCAAGGCCGGCTACGACGGCTCGGGCCCGGACTCGGAGGCTTTTTCGTCGATCTTCTTCCAGAACGCCAACAACTCCGTCCGCGTGAGCGATGAGTTCATGCGCGCCTATGAGAACGACGGCGACTTTACCACGTATACGGTGAAGGACCACGAGCCGGTCGCCACCTACAAGGCGCGCGAGATCATGCGCAAGATCGCCGACGCCACCTGGCTGTGCGGCGATCCCGGCATGCAGTTCGACACCACCATCAACCGCTGGCACACCAGCAAGAACACGGCGCGCATCAACGCCTCGAACCCTTGCTCGGAGTACATGTTCCTGGACAACTCGGCCTGCAACCTGGCCAGTTTCAACCTGATGAAGTTCGTCACCCCGTCGGGCGGCTTTGACATTCCCGCCTACCGGCACGCCATCTCCGTGGTCATCACCGCCATGGAGATTCTGGTGGACAACTCCGGCTATCCCACCGAGGCCATCGCCCGCAACTCCCACGACTATCGCCCGCTGGGCCTGGGCTACGCCAACCTGGGTGCGCTGCTGATGTCCATGGGCCTGCCCTACGACTCGGCCGCCGGCCGCGACCTGGCCGCCGTGCTCACCGCCATCCTCACCGGCCAGGCCTACCTGCAATCGGCCATTATGGCCGCCAACTGCCCGCCCATCGCTTCGGCCACGCCGCTGACCGCCAATGTCGATCACCAGGATGGATTCGGGGACCCCGGCGACTTCTCGACGGGGGATGGCGCCTGCCCCGGCTTCTACGTCAACCGCGAGCCCTTCCTGGACGTGATCCGCATGCACCGCGCCGAGGTCAACAACATCGGCAGATCGCGCCAGAGCGGCGAGCCCTTCACCGTGCCCCAGCTCGACGCCCTCATCGACGCCAGCCGCGAGAGCTGGGATACGGCCCTGGTTTACGGCGAGCGACTACGGCTACCGCAACTCCCAGACCACGGTCCTGGCTCCCACCGGCACCATCGGCTTCATGATGGACTGCGACACCATGGGCATTGAGCCGGAACTGGCCCTGGTCAAGTACAAGAAGCTGGTGGGCGGCGGCAATATCAAGATCGTCAACAGCACCGTTCCTGAAGCCCTCTTCAAGCTGGGCTATGCGACCGAGGATGTGAACGCCATCGTCAGCTACGTCGACGCCACCGGCACCATCGAGGGCGCGCCCGGCATCCGGCCGGAGCACCTGTCGGTCTTCGATTGCAGCCTCAAGCCGCTCAAGGGCACGCGCACCATCCATTACATGGGCCACATCAAGATGATGGCCGCCGCGCAGCCCTTCCTCTCCGGGGCCATCTCCAAGACCATCAACCTGCCCCACGAGGCCACCGTCGAGGAGATCGCCGAGGCCTATGCCGAGGGCTGGCGTCAAGGACTGAAGGCCGTGGCCATCTACCGCGACGGCTCCAAGGGAACCCAGCCGCTGAATACCAGCATGGACGCCCGGCAACCGGTCTGGATGCTGCCGGCAGCCGCGTGCTGGCGCAGTTGGCCGCGGGCCAACCCGCCGCCGAAGCTGACCTCAAGGCTCTTGAAGGCAAAATCGGCGAAAAAATCGAGGTTCCCGCGCAGCAGGTCCTCCTTGCCGCCGCCACCTTCCAGCGCGCGCTGGAGGAGATTGCCAAGATCAGCCGCCGTGCCCACCTTGCAGCCCTCAGCCGCGCAGGACGCCGTCAACCCCGATGCGCAGGACCTGAACGGCCCGCCCCGCGCCGTCCGCCACCGCCTGCCCGGCGAGCGCGCCTCGGTCACCCACAAGTTCGCTTTCAGCGGCCACGAGGGCTACATCACCGTCGGCCTCTACCCCACCGGCCAGCCCGGCGAAATCTTCATCAGGATGGCCAAGGAGGGTTCCACCGTCTCCGGCATGATGGACTCCTTCGCCACCTCCATCTCCATCGCCCTGCAGCATGGCGTTCCCCTCAAGTTGCTCTGCCACAAGTTTGCCCACACCCGTTTCGAGCCCTCCGGCTGGACGGGCAATCCGCAGATCGGCATGGCCACCAGCCTGATGGACTACATCTTCCGCTGGCTCGATCTGCGCTTTCCTCTCCGGCACGCAGTTGACGCTCTTCTCGGGACTCGCTTCCGCAGGCTCCGCAACTGCCCGCCTCGCCCAGCATGGCCCCCGAGACCGAGCCGTACCAGGACTCGTTACGCGCAGAACCACCTGGCCCAGTTGGCCGAGGAGGTCGCCAAGCGCCTCAATCAGGTCAGCGCCCGGGCGCTTCGCCAACTCCGGAATGGGTCCGGCGGGCGGCGGCATCGCTCCCGAGGCGCATGCTGCCTCCGCCTCGCTCAGCAGGCACTTCACAGGCGCCGCAACTGCAGGACCGCGGCATCTACCACGCCGCCGACGCCATGCGCGAGATGTATGAGATGAGCGACGCCCCCAGTTGCCCGGTCTGCGGAGCCATCATGGTCCGCAACGGCTCCTGCCATCGCTGCATGAGCTGCGGCACCACCAACGGCTGCAGCTAGGGAGACAGCTACCAGCCTTTCTGCCCCTGTGTGAGAGCGCGTTCCTTGGGATAGTAAGGGACATTCTCAACTGAAAAGGTTAAAACCAGAAGCTAGCAGATAGCCGATCAGTTTACATAGGCTCTTGATCGTGCCCTCGTCCCCCACGATGTAATGGAGTACACCGACGCCGGCCACTCCTTCATGAACAACCACCGCGGCTATTAGTTTTTGAAAGTGCTGCGGTTCAAGGCCGTCGGCTACAATGAACCTGCCGCAATGGATGCCTGCCACCGCAACGAGGCCTAATTCCATTTGTACCTGGAAAGCTGAAAACCATGACTTCAGAACATGCATGTGAAGAGGGGATGCACAAAGGGTGGGACAATCTCGGAGGTCTCTGCCGGATTGGCGGAATCGCCTCCCTGCTTCAAATCATTTACTCGCTGGCGATGATGGTTCAGATCGTTGCCCTGGGCGGCCAGCCCGCGTCTGCGGCTCAGGCTTTCGACCTGCTGCAGCACCACCGGGTGGTGGGCCTGCTGCGTCTCGATCTCCCAACCATCGCCGTTATGCCACTTTATTATTTGCTGTTTCTCGGCCTCTTCGCGGCATTGCGCAAGAGCGATCATGCCAATGCCTTGCTCTCCACAGCGCTCGCTTTTGTCGGAGTAACGCTGGTGCTCGCCACGCCAACGGCTCTATCGATGCTTCCGCTCAGCGACAAGTTTGCGGGGGCATCCAGCGACGCCGTGCGGAACCAACTGCTGGCCGCCGGAGAAGCCATCATGGCCGCCGACATCTGGCACTCGACGGGCGCCATCCTGGGCGGAGTGCTTGTCCAGTGTGGCGCAGTGCTGATCTCGGTAGTGATGTTACGCGGCGGCGTCTTCAGCAAGACGACGGCCTGGCTGGGCATCATCATGCACGGGCTCGATCTGGCCCACATCGTCGGCGGGCTATTCCTTCCCGTCTCCGGCATGATTCTCATGGCCATCGCCGGTCCGCTTTATCCGGTCTGGTTCTTCCTGGTTGGCCTTAGACTGCTTAAGTTGGCATCGAACAAAGACCAGGAGCAATGGCAGGCCTGAAAAGGGCAAGTGCCCAATCCCGCAAGTACCTCACTTCTCCTACCGGCTGAAGATTACATACCGGCGCTGGGCGTAGAGCCGGAAGCCGCCGGCCGGGTCGGCCACAATCTGTAAAGGCATAGGCCGCTTGAGTCCCGCATCCTCGCTGGTGTTCACCGTGAGCACGTCGTGCGCGCCCACATCGGTCACCAGAAACTTGTCCCCGACGAATCCCGCGCCGTAAATGCCCGCGGCAAGGCTTTTCCCGCCCAGCTTAATGGGAACCTCGACGATGAAGTAAGCCTGGTACTTCGACGCCACGGCGTCCGAGTAGCCGGTGGTGTCCACCAGGGTCGTCAGCACGTAGTGCCCGTCGGCAAACTTCACGCCGCCCGAGTTGCGCACCTGCGTGGTTGCCGGTTGCCCGCAGTAATACACGCTGGCCGGCAGCAGTTTCTGTATATCCGCCGGCTTCAGAATCGTCGCGCTGCCATTCTGTGCCTTCATCAAGCCCGGCGCCGCGATCATCATCACGGCCAGCGCGCCGGCCGCAGCCATTTTCATTGTGTAGTTACTCATTGTGAAACCTCCTATTTTCCACTCCGTATCGAAGTATATCGCACCATGGACGATCAGGGACTAAACAGGCAATGAATCGGGCCGAGGGTTCACGCTACCGGGTTCAGGCGCCGATTGCCTTTCGGAGAGCAACGGCGCGGGCTGCTTGATGAGCAGGCCGTCGAGCGGGACCGTCGTGAGGACGCGGACGATGGTGGTGGCAGCGCTTCCATCGCCGTAGGGGTTTACCATGCCACGCAGCGATTCCCGGAATTCCGGAGAAAGGGCTTGCGTGATAGCGCGAAGAATTGCCGGGGTATCCGCAGGCGCGTCGATTACGTTGCGGGCGCGCTCGCGGCCCTGTTGGCGAATGCCGGCGTTGACTGTGGGCAAAGCGAAGGAGGCAGATTCCATGATGCCGCTGGAGGAGTTGCCGACCATCGCGTCTACCTGGCCTAAAAGACTCCAATAGGTAATCGCGTCGAGGTTGATGAAGATATGCGTGTGAGGCCTGATGGCGACAAGAGCTCGCATACGTTCGATCAGCGCGAAGCTTCCGGCGTCGGCGTTGGGATAGACGAAAAGAAGCTGACCGGGCGCCTGAGCGAGGGCGGCGAAGAAGGCGTCGGCTTCGGCGTTGGTGTCGCGGAGAATGGTGACCGGATGCCAGGCGACGAGCAGCGTGGGCGGAGCGAGCGCAAGGCCGAGCTTTGCCTCGAGAGCTTGACGGTTCAACAGGGTTGAGCGGCGGAGGTGGTCGAGCGAAGGGGCTCCGGCGTGATGAACGCGCCAGGGCTCCTCGCCCAGGGCGATGACGCGGCGTTGCGCGGTTGGCGTTGAAGTGAAGTGGATGTGGGACAGCTTGGTGAGAGCATTGCGCACCTGGTCGTCGATGGCGCCTTGCGAGATTTCGCCGCCTTCGATGTGGGCTATGGGAATGCGCAGTGCAGTCGCAACCGATGCTGGCGCCAGCGTCTCGTAGCGGTCGGCGATAAGCAGTAGCAGGTCGGGACGCCAGGCAGTGAGCGCGTCGGCCAGGCCGAGGATAGCCATGCCGATGGTCTTGGCCATGCCGGTGTCGGTGTCGGAGCTGAGCAGGCACTCGATGCGCGCCTGGATGGGAAAGCCGTCGCGCTCGATCTCCCGGATAGTCGAGCCGAACCCCGGTGCCAGATGCGCGCCCAGCGTGAAGATGCCAAGCTCTACATCCGCATGTGCGGCGAGCTCGCGCAGCGGCCAGTAGAGGTGGCTATAATCCGCGCGCGAGGTGGTCACTACGCCGATGCGCCGCTTGTTGCTGGCTTCATTCATAGGCAGACCCGTGAACCGCATGGTCGCGCAAGCGCCAACACGTTGCCCAAGCGCAAAGTTAGCGCGAAGCCGATGGATCCGCCCGCGCCGGTGATCAGAATGAGCTGTTGAGCCAGTGCATCGAGCGCTTCGGCTGTGGGTGACGGCAGAAGAGGTCGAGCCAGAAAGACGCGCCAATCGAGGTTTTGGAGGGACGGAAGCACACCAAAAGTATAATTGGCCTCGCGTCCCAGTCGTGCGCGCCATCAAAAGCCCATACTTTACTACGATGCGGCGCTACGGACTGCTCGCATACACTGAAGGTTATGCGGCATTTTGGTCAAGCTGTTCCTACCGCATTGGGGAAGAAAACGATGAGGATGACCGGGCCGTTGGCCCTTGCTCTTTTTGGCGGCGGCCGCGGCCGGAGCGCAGGCGCGCTTTGACGCCGAGGCGGTGCGGCTGAACAATCGCGGCGTGGCGCAGATGAGCCAGCAGTTCACCGAGCGCGCGGCGGCGTCGTTTGCCGAGGCCTTCCAGAAAGACCCGAAGCTGGCGCAGGCGGCGATCAACGAGGGCATTGCGCTGATGGCTCTGCAAAAGCTGGACGAGGCCAAGAAGGCCTTGCAGCAGGCCATTGCGCTTGGAGCCCGGCAAGCGCGCAGGCTTGGTACAACCTGGGCCTCGCCCAGCACGCGGGCAATGAACTGGAGCCGGCGCTGGCCAGCTTTCAGCAGGCGGTGAAGATCGATCCCCGGGATGCGGACTCCTACTTACTTCGAGGGCGTCTGCTACCAGGAGATGAAGGAGTTCGACAAGGCCATTGCGATCTTCCGGCAAGGCGCTGGAGATCGACCCGCTGCACGCCTCGGCGGAGTTTCAACTGGCGCGCGCGTTGCAGCGCTCCGGCAACACCGACGGAGGCGAAGGAGCACTTCAAGCGCTTCCAGCACCTGACCAGCACCAAGATCGGAGCGCCCATCGGGCTCTCCTACGGCGAGCAGGGGCACTACTCCACGGTGCTGCCGGTCGAGGAGCACGAGGCCGCGAAGAAGGCGATGATTCCGGTGAAGCTGGTGGCGCAGCCGATGGTCGATCCGGAAAGACTGCGCCCTGTCGACCACCACCGGCGGCGCCTGCATGATGGACGTGACCGGCTCGGGGAGCATGGACCTGGTGCTGATGCAGGCGGGCGCGCAGGCCATTCGCGTGCTGCACAACAAGGGCGACGGCAGCTTTGAAGAGTGGGACGCGGCGGCGGCGGGGCTGAAGGCTCAGGGCCATGCCGTGGCCTGCGCCGTGGGCGATTACGACGGCGATGGGTTGAACGATCTGGCCGTGGCGCTGGACGATGCGGTACTGCTCTTCCGCAATCTGGGCAACGGCAAGTTTCAGGACGTGACGGCCGAGGCTGGGCTTGCGCCGCGAACCGGCCCACGGGAATTACGTTTGTCGATTATGACCACGATGGCGATCTGGATCTGTTGCTGACCGGAGCGCCGTTGAAGGCGGGCGATGCGTCGAATGTGCTGTGGCGCAACAACGGCAACAAAACCTTTACCGAGTGGACCGAACCAACGGGATTGGGCGGCAGCGGCAAGACGGACGCGGCGATTCTTACCGACTTCAACAACGATCGCGCGGTGGACATTGCGGTGACCGGCGACGGGCCGGCGCCGCTGATCTATGTGAATCCGCGCGAAGGAAAGTATCCTACGCAGCCGCTTATGAGCAGTCATACCGGGCCGAATCGACAGTCTGCCGAGTTGCCGCCCACCGTGGGCATCGCCGTGCTCGACTACAACAAAGACGGCTGGATGGACATTGCCGTGACGCACGCCGGCGCGCCGGGATTGACGCTGTGGCGCAACGTGGAAGGCGCGAATCATATTGGCCGGCGCTTTGAGCGCGTGGAGCTGCCGCTGAACGGCGCGCTGCGCGGATGGGGCGTGACGGCTGTCGACATCGACAACGACGGCTGGATCGATCTGGCGGCGATTGTCGAAACCAAAGCCGGGCCGCGCGTGCAAGGTCTTCCGCAATCGCGGCGATGGAAGCTTTGAAGATGTGAGCCTAGCGCTGGGCCTGGACAAGGTGAAGCTGAACGCGCCGCGCGGACTGATTGCCGTCGATGGACAACGGCGCGGCGGATTTGATTGTGACGCAGTTGAATGCGCCGCCGGTGCTGCTGCGCAACGTGGGCGGCAACAAGAATCACTCCGTGCGCCTCGACCTGACCGGCTTTGCCGACAACAAGACGGCGCTGGGCGCGAAGGTGGAAGTCTTTGCCAGCGGCCACTGGCAGAAGTGGGAGCTGGCCGGCGCGTCGGGCTACCAGACGCAGGGGCCGCCGCAGATTCTTGTCGGCCTGGGCGATGCGGACGGCATTGACCTGCTGCGCATCCTGTGGCCCACGGGCGTGTTGCAGGACGAGATCGATCTGCCGCACACGCCGGTGATCGCCATGAAGGAGGCCGACCGGCGCGGCAGTTCGTGCCCGGTGCTCTTTGCGTGGGACGGCCACAAATACAAGCTGGTGACGGACGTGATCGGCGCGGCGGTGGTGGGCCACTGGTTCACGCCCACGCGGCGCAATACGCCCAACCCCGGCGAGTGGATCAAGGTGGACGGCGACGCAGCTTGCGCCGGTGAACGGCAAGCTGAGCCTGCGCTTCATGGAGCCGATGGAAGAGGTCAACTACATCGACCAGTTGCGGCTGGTTGCGGTCGATCATCCGGAGAATGTCGAAGTCAATCCCGACGAGCGCTTCCTCGACGATCCGCCGTTTGCTTCGGGGCGCGTGGTGGCTTCAGCAGGGCGCGCGGCTGCCGGTGGGCGCGTGGGACGGCGAAGGGCGCGATGTGCTCGATCAGGTTGAGCCGCCGCGATCACAAATTTGCCAGCGGCTTCACGCCGACTGCCCTACGACGGCTTTGCGAATCTGCACGCGCTGACGCTGGATTTGGGCGAGGTGAAGCACAGACGCTCCGCTGCGGCTGCTGATGACCGGCTATGTGAACTACTTCAGCGCGACCTCGCTCTATGCCGCGTGGCAGGCGGGCATCAAGCCGATCTCGCCCTATGTTGAAGCGCAGTTGCCGGATGGCACATGGCAGCGCATCGCCGGACGATGTGGGTTTTCCCGCCGGGTCTGGAGCGCACGATTGTTGTGGACCTCACCGGCAAGCTGCCCGCGGGCGCGCGGCGCATTCGGCTGGTGACCAATCTGCGAGATCTACTGGGACCAGGTGCTCATCGATCAACAGCGCCGAGGCCGAAGCGCGCACCACGGAGGTTCCGCTGGCGCTGGCCACGCTGCACTTCCGCGGCTACCCGACGCAGATTGAAGGCGCAAGCCCCGGCGATCTCGACTACGACTATGACCGCGTGAGCCTGACCGGGCCCGTTCCAGCATCAGCGCGGCAACTACACGCGCATGGGCGACGTGACGCGCGCTGCTGAAGAGCATCGACGACCGCTATGTGATCTTCGGCAGCGGCGAGGAGATTGCGGCGGAGTTCGACGCGACCAAGCTGCCCGCGCTGCCCGCGCACTGGAAGCGCGACTACTTCTTCTACGCCAACGGATTTGTGAAGGACATGGACTGGTGGGATGCTTCGCCGTTCACCGTGGCGCAACTGCCCTTCCACGCGATGAGCGCCTATCCGTATCCGGAAGCGAGAAGTTTCCCGGACGACGCAGATGCGCTCGACTACCAGTTGAACTGGAACGACCGCTTCGACTCGGGCGAGCCGGTGCGGTCGTATCGCTTCGACTATCAAGCAGCTGCCGTCGACGCCCGCGGAAGACCGAGCGCCATGCAGCCGGCGGAGCGCATCCATGAACGATCTTGTGCTTGCAGCCGGCGATGCGGCAACTGGAGCTGCTGCGCTCCGGCGAGATTTCCGTGGTCGAGCTGGCCGAGGCGCACATCCAGCAGATCGAGCGGCTGAATCCGCAGCTGAATGCATTCGCCGACTTCGACGCGGAGCGCGTGCGCGCGCGAGGCGCGGCGGCTGGATGCAGTAGCGAGGCATGCGGCGCGGGCCGCTGCACGGATTGCCGGTCACGGTGAAGTCTTCGATTGCCACGGCGGGCTATCAAGTGCGAGATCGGCAGCCTGCTGCACGAGGGCGATGTCCCGCGCGAAGACGCGGTGGTGGTGGCGCGGCTGCGCGCGGCGGGAGCGTTGATTCTGGGCACGACCAACTGCCCGGAGTTCCTGATGGCCTACGAGACCGCGAATCTGCTGCATGGGCGCACGCAACAATCCATGGGACCTGGAGCGCACGCCGGGCGGATCGAGCGGCGGCGAGTCGGCGGCCATTGCGGCGGGGCTTTCGGCGGCGGGGCTGGGCAGCGACAGCGGCGGCTCGGTGCGCGTGCCCGCGCACTTTACCGGCATCTGCTCGCTCAAGCCCACGCCGGGGCGCATTCCCGGACGCGGGCATCTGCCGCCTTGCGTGGGGCCGTTCTCGACGCTGGGCGCAATTGGGCCGATGGCGCGCACCATGGCCGATGTGGCGCTGCTGTTCCGCACGCTCAGCGGACAGGACCCGCACGATCCGGTGAGTCCGCCGATTGCGTTGCGCGAGCCGAGCCTCGACGAGCTGCGCGCCAACACGATTGGCTTTTTCGAGGACGATGGACTGGTCCCGGTGACGCCGGAGACGCGTGCGGCGGTGCAAGCCGCGGCGGCAGCGCTGCGCGAGGCGGGTTTTCGCGTAGAGCCGTTCCGGCCGCGCACGCTGGAGCTGCTGCGCAAGTTGTGGTGGAAGTTTTTTGTGCAGTGCGGGGCCATGTTTTATGCGCCGGCGATTCGCGGCCGGGAGCATCAGCTGAGCCCCATCTTCAGCGAGTTTCTCAGCTTCGCCGAGGCTGTGCCGCCGCTGACGGCCGCCGAATTGCTGGATGCGTGGGCGGAGCTGGACCTGCTGCGCTCGAAGACGCTCGAAGAGATGAGCGAGTATCCGGTGCTGCTGTGCCCGGTGGCCAGCATTCCCGCCTTCCGCCACGGCGAGCGCGACGTGGATCATCGAGGGCCAGGCCGTCGAGTATCTGGACGCCGTGCGGCACACGCAGTGGTTCAACGCGCTGGCCGCGCCGGCGGCGGTGGTTCCCGTGGGCCGCTCGCCGGAGGGGCTGCCGATCGGCGTGCAGATTGTCGCGCGGCCCTTTCGAGGACGAGACGGCGCTGGGCGTCGCGGCGGTTGTGGATGCGGCCTTCGGCTATCGTCCGCCGCCGATGGCGCGCAGTGGTATAGCTGCTTTCGCCATCAAGTTCATTCGTCACAGACAACCGTTTATCGCCTCGATCGAAAGCGGAGCTGGCGGCGCGAGTGAGCAGCTGCTCCGTCTCCACCTTTCGGTGGAGGCGCGGCTAGGCCGATCGCGGTAGTCTGATCGCTTCCCCGGAATCGGAGCGCGCAAGGTGCGTGAAGACTGGCACGAACGATTTGCCGAAACCCCCGATGTTCTGAAGAGCGCGCGGCGCCAGCAGACGGTTGTGCCGGTGCTGGATTTGGAGATCGGCGGCGACGAATTCATCACCATGGCCGGGCCCTGCTCGGTGGAGACCGAGTCCCAGTTGATGGCCACGGCCAATCATGTGCGCCGCGCCGGAGCGCGCATTCTGCGCGGCGGCGCCTTCAAGCCGCGCAGTTCTCCTTACGCATTTCAAGGACTTGGCCTGGAAGGGCTGAAGATGCTGGCCCGCGCGCGCGAGGAGACCGGCCTGGCCATCGTCACCGAAGTGATGTCGGAAGACGACGTGCCGCATGGTGGCCGAGTATGCCGACATTCTGCAGATCGGCTCGCGCAACATGGAGAACTACTCGCTGCTGGAAGCGGCGGCGCGTTCCGGGCGGCCCGTTCTGCTGAAGCGCGGCATGGTGGCCACGATCGCCGATCTGCTGCGTTCGGCGCAGTGCATTCTCGACCACGGCAACCCGCAACGTGATTCTCTGCGAGCGCGGCATCCGCACCTTTGAAACGGCGATGCGCAACACCTTCGACGTGGCCGCCATCGCGCTGCTCAAGCAGATCTCGCATCTGCCGGTGATCGCCGACCCCAGCCACGCGGCCGGGCCATCGCGACCTGGTTCCCGCGCTGGCGCGCATTGCGGTTGCCGCCGGCGCGGATGGCCTGCTGGTCGAGGTGCATCCCAATCCGGACAAGGCGTGGAGCGACGGCGAGCAGTCGCTGGACTTTGCCGGATTCGACGAGATGATGGCCGCGCTCGATCCGTATCTGGCTCTGCGAGGGATTGACGCAGCGCGAGCGTGTACAGCGTGGCGCGAGACGGCTGGCGTGCGTGTCCATGGAGGCTGTTGGATGAGATTCCCGGCTCAGAGTGCTGGCGATTGCCGCGTCGATTGCCTTGCTGATTCCGGTTTGCGGCTTTGCGCCCGACGCGGCGCAGGCTCGCCGATCGCGCGGACATCATCGTCACCGCCGCGCCCGTTTACGAGCCGCTGGCCGCGCTTGCGCGGACGAGGAGCGTTTTCCCAAGGGCGCGCAATTGCTGCTGGTTCATGCAGGGCAAGGCGGAGCCGCTGGTGACGGGCTTTGCGGCCACCGCCGACGCCAATGTTTCCTTCGACGGCAAGACGGTGCTCTTCGCGGGCAAGCAGGCCGCGAGCGATCCCTGGCAGATATGGGAACTGACGCTGGCGGATCGCTCCGTGCGCAAGGTGATTGCCACCGCAACCGATGCCGAGCGCCCGCTCTATCTGCCCGGCGGGCGGATGGTCTGGGCGCAGCGCACGGCCGTGGGGTTTCAATTGAAGTCCGCGGAAGACGGCCATCCGCCGGCACATGCGCCTTTGAATCCGACGGCCGGTCCGGGCGTGCTTCCGCTCACCTACATGCAGGCCAGCGCGTTTCCCGCGGATGTGCTGGCGGATGGGCGCATTCTGTTTGAAGCCGGCTTTCCGCTCGGGCACAGGCTCGACGCCGGAGTTGTATCTGGTCTATGCCGATGGCTCGGGCGTGGAGTCGTACCGCTGCGATCACGGCCGGGCGCGCTGGGGCGGAAAGCAGTTGGCCTCGGGCGACGTGGTCTTCACGCACGGAGCCTCGCTGGCGCGCTTCACTTCGCCGCTGGCGCACGAGGCTGCCGATCGCTGCGCCGCACGCGGAGTACGCGGGCGCGATTGCCGAGACGGCCTCGGGCGCTTGGCTGGTGAGCGCGCGGGCCGCGGCGGGCGCGCACTATGCGCTCAAGCTGTGGAAGCCCGGCTCTGCCGCGCTGCAAACCGTTCTTGCCGTCAGCGGCGAGAATCTCGTCGAGCCGGTTCTGATTGCGCCGCGCACCACGCCCAAGCGTCATCCCTCCGGGCTGCACGATTGGAACTACGCCAACCTGCTTGCGCTCGATGCGCGCCACTCGCGCGACGGGCGATCTGAAGACTGCGCCCGCATCGGTGCGGCTGGAGACGCTGGACGCGCAAGGCCACGCAGTCGTCACGGGCACGGCGCCGGTGGAGAGCGATGGTTCCTTCTTTGTGAAGGCTCCGGCCGACAAGCCCATTCGCTTTGCGCTGCTGGATGCAAAGGGCGCGGTGGTGCGCCAGGAGCACGGATGGTTCTGGATTCGCCGCGGCGAACAGCGCATCTGCGTGGGCTGCCACACGGGACCGGAGCGCGCGTCGGAAAATCGCGTGCCGGCCGTGCTGCTGCGCACCACCACGCCGGTCGATCTGACCGGCGCGAACGCATGCAGGCGCAGCGCAGCAGAAAGTCGCCGGGAGGCAATTGAAATGAAGTTATCGCTTTCTTCTTTTATTCGGCGCTGTTTCCATGGCCGCGGCGCAAACTGCTCCTCCGTCGCTGCCTGTCGCGCCAATCGCAGCTCCTGGCCGCGCAAGCGCCGTCTGCCGCACCGCAGGCGCGCTGCCGGTGATTCGCTTTGAAGACGCCAGCGATAAGGCGGGCATCAACTTCACGCACAGCTTCGGCTCGCGGCAGCTGGGCTCGCTGCTGGAAGGCACCGGCGCGGGCTGCATCTGGTTCGACTACAACAACTCCGGCCTGCCAGTCTCTCTATGTGGTCAACGGGCGGCCGCTCGACGACTCGATGCATCCCTATCCGCTGAAGGAGAAGCCGGCAACCGCCGCCGCACAATCATCTCTATCGCAACGACGGCAACGGCACACTTTACCGACGTGACGGAGAAGTCCGGCCTCAATCCGGATATGTATTCGGATGGCCGTGACGGCGGCCGACTATGACAACGACGGCTTTGTCGATCTGCTGGTCACCGGCTACGGCAAGACGATTCTCTATCACAACGACGGCAACGGCCACTTCACCGATGTGACCGCGAAGGCCGGCATCAAGGTGGACGGCTGGGCCATCAGCTCCACGTGGCTCGACTACGACAAGGACGGCTGCGTCGATCTGTTTGTGGGCCGCTACGTCAAGTTCGATCCCAAGTATCGCGCCTACTATGCGGCCGACAACTATCCGGGGCCGCTCGACTACGAGGGCGAAACCAACAAGCTCTATCACAACAACTGCGACGGAACCTTTACCGATGTGACGGAAAGTCGGGCATCGGCGCATATGTGGGCCGCACCATGGGCGTGACCGCGGCGGACTTCGACAACGACGGCTGGGACGACATCTACGTTGCCAACGACCGCACGGAAAATTTTCTCTTTCACAACAAGCACGACGGAACCTTTGAAGAGATTGCGCAACGATACGGGCACGGCCTTCGGACAGAATGGCGAATCCACTTCGTCGATGGGGCCGGTCTTTGCCGATCTTCGAAGGCCGCGGCGTGCTCGACCTGTGGGTGACCGACGGCCACTACAACCGCCTGCTGCACAACACCGGCAAGATGAGCTTTGAAGACATCGGCGCGGCGAACGGCGTCTCGCAGACCAACGCGCAATACGTGAGTTGGGGCACGGGCGTCTACGACTTCGACAACGACGGCCTGCTCGACATTCTCATCTTTCACGGCGGACTGATTCATCTGATTCCGCAGGAGCACACGCTCTTTCGCGGACTGGGCGACGGAAAGTTCGCCGATGTTTCGCGCGAGGCCGGCCCGGTGCTGAGCGTGCGCACCACGGCGCGCGGCGCGTGCTTTGCCGATTACGACAACGACGGCAAGGTGGATGCGTTTGTGGTGAATCTCGGCGCGCAAGGGAACGCTGCTGCACAATGTCTCCACCAATACCGGCCACTGGATCGCGCATCAAGCTGATGGGCACAAAGAGCAATCGCGACGGCATCGGCGCGCGGGTTGAAGTCTTTGCGGCGGGCAAGCGCCACACGGCGGAACGCGTGGCCGGCTCCGGCTATCTTTCGCAGGACGACGAGCCGCCTGCACTTCGGACTGGGCGCTGCAACCACCATCGACAAGCTCATCGTTCACTGGCCCAGCGGGCACGAGCAGACGCTGGAAAGCTCAGCGTGGATCGCGTGCTCACCGTGCAGGAGCCGGGAGAGAGGAAGCCGAAGTGAGCACGGCGCTTTCAAATCGCGAGCGGGCGCGGCGCTCGCGGCTTTGGCCGCTGGCGCTGCTTCGCGTTTGCTCTGCTCGACCGATCGTCCTGTGCGCGCCGCTGAGACGGATGCAGCGAGCGACATGCTGGATTACGCTTCGCCGCTTGAGCTTCTGCTCTCGCCCGATGGCGCGCGGCTCTACGTGCTTTGCCAGCAGAGCGAAGAGGTGCGCGTGCTGGATGCGGCCACCTACGCGGTCATCAAGAACATCGCCGTGGGCCGCGTGCCGCGCGGGTTTTCGCTTTCGCCCGACGGCGACGCGGCTGTTTGTGACCAACTCCTGGGACGACACGCTCTCGGTGATCGACACGCGGACGCTGGCCGTGACAGCCACATGGCCGGTGGGCGCGGAGCCGTCGAGCGTGGTCGAGGATCGCGCCGGCAAGCGGCTCTTCGTGGCCAATCGCATCAGCAACGATGTGGCCGTGCTGGATGCGCAGACCGGCGCGGAAGAGAAGCGCCTGCTGGCCGGACGCGGCGCAAGCTATCTGACGCTTTCGCCCGATGGAAGCCGCATTTACGCAACGCATGTTTATCCGAATCCGCCGCGCGTGCGCACCGACTTGACAATCGCACTGCGCCTGAGTCGGAGATCACGGTGATCGATACGGCGCGCGCGGTGGTGGTTGATCGCATGCCGCTGCATCGCATCGCCGGCGTCTTTCATCTGGCCTTCTCTTCCGATGGCCGCCTGGGCGTTGTGGCCGAATATCATCCCAAGAATCTTGTGCCGCTGGCGCATCTGGAACACGGCGGCGCCTTCGCTTTCACGCTCACGCTCTTTGGCGCGGATGTGGGCAAGCCCGGTCGAGGTTCCGCTCGACGAACTGGAGCGCTACGCATCGCGGCCCTTCGGCGTGGCCATTGCGCCGGACAAGTCGCGCATCTATGTCAGCTGCGGCGGCTCGGAGATGGTCACCGTGATCGATGTGCCGCGGCTGCTGCGCTATGCGCACGCGCATCCCGGGCTCGAATCGCGCAGGATCTTTCCGCCAGCGCGAATTATGTTGTGGCGCGCATCCCTGTGGGGCACGATCCGCGCGGGCTGACGCTGAGCCGCGATGGCCGCAAGCTCTTCGTCGCCAATCGCCTGGAAGACACGATCAGCGTGATCGATACGCGCAGCAATCGCGTTGCGCACGACCATCAAGCTGGACGGGCCGAAGAACATCTCGCAACTGCGCCACGGCGAGCAGACTTTCTACACCGCGCGCCACTCGTTTCAAGGACAGATCGGCTGCGCCACTTGCCACATCGATTCCACCTTCGACGGCCTCACCTGGGATCTGGAACCCGATGGCTTTGGCCGCGACATTGTGGACAACAAGCTGCTCGAAGGCATCAAGGACACCGAGCCCTACAAGTGGAATGGCGGCAATCCGAATCATTCCCACCGAGTGCGGCCCGCGAACGGAAAAGTATTTCTGGCGCTCGGAGAACTTACGACAATCTCACGCTTGCCGATCTGACGCTTTACATTCGCAGCTTGCCGCCGCGGCCCAATCGCTGGCGGCTGCCCGGCCGCGAACAGACGCCGGCGCAGGAGCGCGGACAGGCGCTCTTCGAGCGCGACACGGACAAGTTCGGCAAGCCGATTCCTGAGAACAACCGCTGCTCCTATTGCCATAGCGGACCCAAGGGAACCAACCAGAAATTGTTCGATGTGGGAACGCGCAAGCCCACCGACAATTCCGGAATGTTGAAGTCCGCGCCGCTGACCAACATTGCGCTGACTGCGCCTTACCTGCACGACGGCTCGGCGCGCACGCTGGAAGAGATTTGGACGGTCTACAATCCCGACGACAAGCACGGCCGCACCAACGACCTGACCAAGGATGAACTCAACGATCTGATCGAATACCTGAGGACGCGATGAAAAGACTGGCATGGAAGACGCTCATGATCTGCGCTGCGCTGGCGGCCGTCGCGCTTGTCCATGCGCCGCGCAGGCGCCAGCCTCCAGTGCGCAAAAATCTCATGCCGCGCAGCAGCGCGCGTCTGCCGCCACCGCAGGTGCGTGCCGCGCTTTCGCTTTGAGAACTTCACCACCGCCAACGGCCTGCCCGACAATCACGTCTACTCCGTGCTGGTGGATGGAGAGCGCATCTGGGCAGGCACGGAAAACGGCCTGGCGGTCTACGAGAATCATGCGTGGAAGACCTACACCACCAAGGACGGCCTGGCGCATCGCGCGGTGCTTTCGCTGGCGCTGGACAAGCGCACCGGCGATGTGTGGGCCGGGACGATGGGCGGCTTGAGCCGCATCTCCGGCGGGCGCATCGACAGCTACACGCAGTTGAACTCCGGGCTGAGCAACGATGTGGTCTACGGCGTCAGCGTGGAAGGCGAGAACGTGTGGGTGGCCACGGCCGCCGGCGGATGCAAGCTGAATACGCGCACCGGCCAGTGGACGCTCTACAACGAGCGCAACACGCCCATGATCGAGATCTGGGTCTACGGCGTCTCCGCCACGCCCACAAAGGTCTATTACGCGGTGTGGGGCAGCGGCCTTCTTGAGTACGACCAGAAGACCGGGCGCTGGGACAAGTACGACGATCCCGATGGCGAAACCGAGATGGTGCTCTTCAAGGATCAGGGCCTGATCCACGAGATTGTCACTTCTGTCAGTTATGTGGACAACATTCGTCTGGGCGGCAACCTACTTCGGCGACAGCCGCTACGATGGCCGCTACTGGCACAACTTTCTCACCAAAGACAGCGGGCTTCCCTCGAACTTCACCAACACCATCAAGGGCGTGGACGCCAATCGCGCCTGGTTCGGCACCGACAAGGGGCTGGCCTACTACGACGGCGTGAACTGGGCCGTCTATCGCCCTCGCTCAAAGACGGCAAGCCGGAGATGACGGTGCGCGATGCGCAGGGCAAGGTAACGCCGGTCGCCGTCACCACCGCGCCGGCGCACAACTACATTCTCGGCATCGACTTTCAAGGCAGCGACATCTGGGTCGCCACGGCCAAGGGATTGAGCCACGGAATTCGACAACAACAATAAGAACACAAGGAGCACACCATCATGAATGCATTTGCAGATATTCTGGAGACCATCGCACACGCGACCCATTCGAAAAGCGCGCCATGACCAACCACGGCGTGCTCAACGAAGCCTTTCACTACGCCAAGCCGAGTTCGTTTTCGCGCGGCATGAGGATCGATATTGGCGGCGTTGCCATCCTGCTCATCTCCGGCACGGCTTCGATCGACGAGCAACGGCGTGAGCGTTCACATCGGCGACTTTCCCGCGCAGCTGCGGCGCACCTTCGACAACATCACCGGCCTGCTGGAGAGCGAAGGCGCCACCTGGCACGACATCGTGCGCACCAGTTGCTATCTGCGCGACATCGACCGCGACTACGATGTCTTCAATGCGGGGCGCACGGCGTTCTTCAAGGAGCAGGGGCTCGATCCGCTGCCCGCTTCCACCGGCATTCAGGCGCATCTCTGCCGGCCGGAACTGCTGATCGAGATCGAGGCCATCGCCATGTTCCGCACGGATAAGGGCGCGAACAACAAGGAGTAGTTCTCATGCGCAAGGGATGGTTGTTGGTTGCGGTCTGCGCGATTGGCACCGTCTGCGCGGTGCAGCTTGCCGCGCAGGATTCGGGCCAGTATTCGAGCAGGACCAGTCGCGGCAGAGCAGAATGCGAGTCCGGTTGTGGTCACGGGCAAGGGAACGTGCGAGTGCGGCGCGCATCCGCCGGGACCGCCGCGGGATCGCGTGGTCACGCCCTATGCCGGCGAGCCGGCGGACCTGAGTCCCTACGCGAAGTTTGCCGCGCCTTACGACCTCAACTACACCCATCCCAACATCTACTCCGGCGCGGCGCGGGATATTCCCGAGCCGAAAGACATCGACCGAGGTGCGCATCGGCTTCTTCGGGCCCATCGAGCACAATCCGGAATCGGTCTTTGGATTGCGCATGTTGCATGGCGCGCAACTGGCCGTGGAAGAGGCCAACGCGCACGGCGGCTACGGCGGCAAGCCCTTCAAGCTGATGCTGCACAACGATTACGACAACTGGCAGGCGAAGGCGGTCTATGGCGAGGACCGGCCCACCGATCCCGCCATCTGGGGCTCTGCCTCCAATGAAGCGGTGAAGATGGTCTACGACGACCAGGATTGGGCGATCTTCGGCTCCATCAGCTCCGAGTCCACGCACATCGCGCTGCGCGTGGCCCTGCGCGCGGAGATTCCCATCGTCAACTCCGCCTCCACCGATCCGACGATTCCGGAGACTTACATTCCGTGGTACTTCACCGATCTTGCAGGATGACCGCGTGCAGTGCCTGACGCTGGCGCGCCGCATCTTCACCGAACTTGGCCTGAAGCGCGTGGCGATTCTCCGCGTGAACAGTCGCTATGGACGCTTTGGCGTTCTCAAGTTCCGCGATGCCTCGCGGCGGCTGGGCCATCCGGTCGTCATCGAGCAGAAGTATCTTCCCGGCGATACGGATTTTACGCAAGCAATTGCAGGTGATCCGCTCTTCGCGCGCCGACGCCATTGTGCTGTGGGCCGACGAGACTGCAAGCGGCGGCGATTCTGAAACAGATGCGCGCGCCGGGAATGAAGCAGCGCGTCTTTGGCGCCTATCGCACCCTGGGCCCCACGCTGCTGGCGGAAGCCGGCGATGCGGCCGAGGGCTTCGAGGCTGTCTTTCCCTACGATCCGACGCGCAACGATCCGAGCTGGCTGGACTTCAACCGCCGCTTTGAGGAGCGCTTCCACGAGAAGCCGGAGCAGTTTGCCTCGCTGGCCTATGACGCGATGAACGCGCTGCTGGATTCCATCTGCAAGGCGGGACTGAATCGCGCGCGCATTCACGATGCGCTGGCCAACATTGAAGAATACGACGGCGTAACCGGGCACATGGTCTTCGATCCCAATCAGAAGAATGTCGCTCCCATGTATCTGGGCACGGTGCATAACGGCGCGATCACGTATCGCGTTGCAACGATGGAAAAGGTTCAACCATCTCCTGCCGCGCAAGCGGCGTCTGCCGCACCGCAGGTGCCCGCGCCAGCGGTGGCTGCCGCACCGCAGGTGCCTTATGCGCGCGTGGGCGAAGATGGCGTGGACTATGCCGGGCCGCATCGCGCCGACGTGCCGCGGGGCCGGTGCGCGTGGTGCTCTTTGGGCCGCAGCGCAGATGAGGTTGCGCAGTCGCCGGAGGTGCAGGCCGAGTTGGCGGCCGGTGCGGCGAATGGGCAGCGAGTGGAAGCTGCTGCCCGTGGCCAGCGATCAAGCAATTGGGGCGCGGCTTCAACCGCAGCTGGTTCATGCGCTGATGGACGAGCATGCGCTGGCGATTGTGGCGCTGGATCGCGATGCCGCGCCACCTGGCCGAGCAACTGGCGCTCAAGGCTTTTGTGCCGGTGGTTGCGTTGAGCAGCGACAAAGAAGCTGACTTCGACAAACATTCCGTGGATCTTCCGGTTGCCCGCGGAGACCACTCCGGCGGATGGCGCTGCGCCTGCTGAAGCGGCCGCTCGTCCGCAGCGGCGCCAATCCCGAGCGGCTCAGAGATGTGCTGGCTTCGGGAGAGCAGGTTCTCCGGAGTTGCCTTTCTGCCGACCGGCGAGCCGCGCGGACAAGATTGATCTCTACTCCTCGCCTAACTCGTAGGGAATTCCAAAGCGCCCAATCTGAATCAATGCCTTGTCGGCGGGAGGCCAGATGCGCAGGCTCTCCACGCGGCTCGACCCCGCAATGCGATGCGCGTCCGTGGTTCCCACCAGCGCGCCGCGTTGCAGCCTCGTTGAAATGCACTCTCAACGCATCGCCGCTGCGCCGCACCCATCCAAAAACATATTCGCCGGGCTTGAGAGCGATGCCGCCGATGCGGACCGGCGTCTGCACAATCAGATAGTGCGAATACTTGCCCTCCGCGGAGTAGCCGGCGGTCAGCAGCACCACGCCGGCAATGAAGCGGCCCCGGCCGTTCACAATGCCGGAGGCGGTGCGCATTTCGGTCTCGATGTGTTCCTTTTCCACCTGCGCGCGCGCCGGCAGCAGCGACGCAAGCTCCGCATCCGTGGCTTGCCGCCACGCCGTCTTCTGCGCCTGTGCAACCTGACAAGCGGAGACAAAAGCAACAGAAAAACATCCGGGAAGAATGAATCTTTTCGTCAATTTTCGGCTCATGGCTTCGGCTTTCTGAGGGATTCGAGCGGAACAATGCCGCGCTGGATGGCGGCCGTGGCCGCCTGCGTGCGGTCGGTTACGCCCAGCTTGCTCAGCAGGCTGTTGATGTGCGTCTTCACCGTGGCCTCTGAAATCTCCAGCTCGGTGGCGATCTCCTTGTTGCTCTTGCCGCGCACAATCTGCTCCAGCACGTCGAACTCGCGCGGCGTCAGCTCCTCGGTGCCCATGCGCTCGGCCAGCTTCTGCGGCAATCGCCGGCGGAATGTGCGATTTGCCCGCATGAACCGTGCGGATGGTCGCAATCAACTCTTCTGAGGTCATGCCCTTCAGCAGATAAGCGCGCGCGCCGGCCTGCAAGGCGCGATAGATGTCCTCGTCGCCGTCGTAGGTGGTGAGCACGATGAAGCGCGCCTGCGGCGTCTCCATGCGGATGCGCTCGATGACCTCGACGCCGCTCAGCCGCGGCAGCCGCAGATCGATCAGCGTAATATCCGGCTGGTGCTTGCGAAACTGCGCGATGGCCTCCACGCCGTCCGCGGCCTCGCCCACCACTTCCAGGCCATCCACCACGTTGAGCAGCGCAACCAGTCCCTGGCGCACCACGTGGTGGTCTTCCACAACCAGCACGCGAATCGATTCCTTGGTCACCGTTGCTCCTTCGTTTTATCTCGCGTCTCCCAAAACTATCGATCGCTCCCGACTTCGAGACCCGGAAAAGCAGGAACCCTAATTGCCTCGCGTCTCTCTCGGCGCCGCCGCCCGCAGCCGGACCGTGGTTCCCTCCCCCGGCTCGCTGCGTCACTTCCAGCGTCCCGCCAATGGCCGCCGCGCGCTCTCTCATTCCGGTCAATCCATAGTGGCCTGACGCGGACTCCTGCCTCCTGGTTCGCTGCAAACCCCCGCCCGTCGTCCCGCACTTCCAGCGCAATCTCGTCCGGCCCGTACTCCAACTGCACAAATAAATGCCGCGCCCCGGCGTGCTTCTTCACATTATGAATGGCTTCCTGGGCCACGCGCAGAAATTCCGCTCCGTGCCCGGAGGCATAGGCCGATAGGCGCCAAAGATGCTGAATTTGGCCTCCACTCCGTGCCCGCCTGCGGCCTCCACCATGCGGCGCAGGCGGACCGGCAGCGTCGTTTCGCCCGTGTCCTGCGAGCGCAGCGCCCAGATCGATTGCCGCGCGTCGGCCAGCCCCTCGCGCACGTAGCCGCGGGTCAGATCCAGATGCTTCGCCGCGGCCTCCGGCTTGTTCATGCGCAGCAGTTCGGCCAGCACCTCCAACTGCACCGAGATGCCCACGTAGCCCTGGGCCAGCGTGTCGTGAATCTCGCGCGCAATGCGGTTGCGCTCGCCCAGCACGGCGCGGAACTCGCCCTCCGCCCGGCGCAGCCGCAGCCGCAGCAACAGCACCACCATTCCCGCCGAGGCCGCCAGCAGCAGCGCATAAAACCAGGCTGTTTGATAAAAGTGCGGCCGCAGTTCAAAGGTAAGCGCCGCGCCCGTCGGTATTCCAAAGCCCGTCGTTGTTGGCCGCCTGCACGCGGAAGGTGTAGCGGCCCGGCGGGATGTTGGTGTAGTAGGCGGTGCGGCGCGCGCCGGCCTCGGTCCAGCCGCGGTCGAAGCCCTCCAGCATATAGCGGTAGCGCACCTTCTGCGGCGCGATAAAGCTCAGTCCCGCGTAGTCGAACTGGAAGTGTACGTGGCCGGCGGGAATTCGCACGGAAGAGTCTGCCGGCCAGGCAGCGCCTGGGGAACATCGTCCACGGCAAAGCGCTCCAGCTCCACCGGCGGCGGAACCGTGTTCACCGGGAAATGCGCCGGGTCCACCTCCACCAGCCCCTTGGGCGTGGCAAACCACAAGTCGTCCGTCGCGGGAGCGCCAGGCCGAAGGGTGGCTGTTGGTGGCCGTCTCCCGGCTGCGCAGCCCATCAGCGGCGCCGAACTCGAGCCAATGCGAGCAGTCCGGCGCCTGCATCCCCTTTGCTGCCCCTGCATCATCGCAGCGGGCAATCCCGTTGCCGGTGGCGAACCAGAGATGGTTGCCGCCGTCGTCCAGAATGGCGTGGATGGCCGCCTGGCCCTGGCCGTTCTGCGTTGCCGCCGAAAAACTCCGCCCATTCCACAGGTTCCAGCCGTGGTCCTGCGTGCCGATCAGCAGCGTTCCATCGCTGCGGCGGCAACAGCGCCGTGACCACGTTGCTGGAGAGCCCGTTGGCGGTCGTGAAATTGTCGATCTTGCCGCCATGTCTCCCATCCAGCCGCGAGAGCCCGGCCAAGCGTGGCCACCCACAGGTCGCCGTTGGAGTCCCGCGCCATCGCGCCCACCAGATCGCTGCCCAGCCCGCTCGCCTGCGTATAGGTTTCCATCTGCGCAGCCGGAGTGCGTGCCGGTTGGGCCGCCGTCCAGTGCGTCAGCCCGCGCCGCGTCCCAATCCACAGCGACCCATCGGCGTCTACCAGCAGCGAGCGGATGAAGTCGTCCGGCAGGCCGTCGGCGGAGGTGAACGAAGCAACAGAGCCCCCGCGAATCCGGTTGAGCCCGTCCGGCGTGCCCACCCACAGATCGCCGTTGGGCGCGGCGGCCAAAGACAGAATCACGTCGCTCACCAGGCCGTCGCGGACTGAATAGCTGCGTATCGTCGATAACGAATCGGATAATTTCGGGTGCCCCACCCTCGCCACGTTTTTGTCTTTGTGGCTAGGGTGGGATTCCGCTTCTGCTTTCCAGGCGCAGCGCATTCAGTCCGCCGCCGTTGGTTCCCACCCAGAGCGTGCCCGCGATGTCCTCGACGACGGTGGTCGTGGCGTCGGAGGTGAGGCCCTCCCGCGCGCCGATGGTGCGAAAGCGCTGATCGCGCAGGATGTGCAGCCCGCCGGTCTCGGTCCCCACCCAGAGATTGCCCTCGCGGTCCTCCATCAGCGCCAGCACCGACGCCGTGGCCAGCGGATCGGTGACCGGCAGCCGTTGCAGCTTTCCGCCAGCCCACCGCGCCAGCCCGCCGTTGGTGCCGATCCACAGACTTCCATCTTCGGTCGGCAAAAAGAGTCTGGATGCGGCTGCCGGGAAGTTCGTGGCCCACAGTCAAGTGCTCCAGTGCAAACCCGCCAAAGAACAACAGTGTGCTCTTGCTCGCTATTGCTAGTTGATCCCCATTGCCTTTCATCGTGAGCCCGGTAAGATTTGAACGAACTCAACGCCGTCATCGGGAAGTGTCGTCTGTGAAGCAGGATTGGGCCTTGACCAGTGGCCGTTCGCGAAGATGGCCAACCCTTCAGCCGTTTCCGTCCACAAGTTGCCCCGGCCATCCCCTGTCACTGAGGTTGCTGCACTGGTCGCCAGCCCATCCACAGCCGTAATTGCCAGAAACCGCTCTCAGTTCTGCCGCGCCAATCCTCGATCCGTCCACACCCAGAGAATCCCGTCACTGTGTCTCCACCAGTGCTCGAATCCCGTTCCCCGGCAGCCCGTCCTTCGCTCGTGAAGGCCGTCACCACCCCGTCCTTCCACCGCGCCAGCCCCTCGCTGGTTCCAATCCACAGCGCCCCGTCGCGTGTCTCCAGCAGGCAGCGCACATCGTTCCCCGGCAGCGCCGGCGTCGAATTTTTGTCGAAGACCGCAAAGCTGTTGCCGTCAAAGCGGACCAGTCCCACCTCGGTTCCCAGCCACACAAAGCCATTCCGGGTCTGCACCAGCGCCTGCACGGTATTCTGCGGCAGGCCGTTCTCCATCACCCATGCCTGGCGGCCGTAGTTGGCCAGCGGAGTGGAAGGCTCCAGCGCCAGGCCGGGAATCCCGCAGCCCAGCAGCAATGCCTGCCAGAAGGCCGCGGAGCGCAGTCGCGCCATGCCTTCCGCCCGCACAGGGGCGAGCGCCGGGCGGCCTCTCGCGCTGCATCCATCGAATTGGCGTGATTTCGGGCCATGGATCAGGTGAAAGCACCGTCAAGCAATCATCAACCTGCGCCATGCGGTTCCACGATTGCTGTGTCCCGAAACCGCTACCCTCAAGTGGCATTTCTCAGAAATCACCTTGCACGGTGTCAAAGGGCACTTTAATCGAATGGAACCGCTCTAACTGCGCACCTCCACAGTAATTGGACAGGCGCGGGATTGCACAGGAGTAAAAGCAGACTATCGCAGAAAACGCCGGCGCCGTCTCCACCTATCGATGGACTCCAGGCTCACTCGTTTGGCTCAAGACACGCCTTGAGTTGCCGGTAGCCTGTGAATGTTCGTCAGGATCATGTGACCTTCCGGGTGGCGCCCTCTCGCTGGGCTGCCACTCGATTTCTTTTGGAGTCCCACTGGCCTTACCGGCCCGCGAGGCCTCTCACTGGCGCCGGCCTCCGCCGGCTGTCGTTGGACCTCCCGGTCCACGCTGTTTCTCCCTAGGCCAGCGGAGATTTCAGGGTTTGGCCGCCTTGGCCGTGGCGGGCCGGAGCCGAAGGCTCGACTGCGCAGGGCTTGCCGCCGCACAGCGCGCCGGTGATGCCCTGGCCCTCGGTGATGGTATAAATCCGGTCCACCGCGGGCAGCTTCACCGTCTCTTTGGCGCCGGAGGGCCAGTGAATCTCCGCGTTCCCGGCATCGGTCGCATCGCCCAGCCCAAAGTGAACGCGCATATCGTTGGAGGAAAGATAGCTGCCGCCGCTCAGCACGTCTCCGCGCTGGCGCATCCCGTCCGCTTCCAGATAGACCGTCGCTCCAACCGCATCGCGTGGGCTTTTGGGCCCGCCAATCAGCTTCATTTCCACCCAGTGGTGGTGGTCCGGATTCACGTTGCGAAGCAGCACCGGAACGCCATCCATGTTATTGATGACCACGTCGATCTTGCCGTCGTTGAAGATGTCGCCAAATGCGGCGCCGCGGCCCACGCTGACCACCGCAAGCCCGGTTCCCTCGACCGCCGGAACCAGCTCAAACTTGCCGTTCTTCAGGTTGTGGTAGAGCAGCGGGCGCTGGGCATAGCTGGTTCCCCACTCCGGGTGCTTATCCACCTCCGGATAGACGTGGCCATTGATGATCAGCAGATCCTTCCACCCGTCATTGTCGTAATCGAGAAATCCATCGGCGAAACTGACAAATGGAATCGAGGACTCCGCTATGCCGGCCTGATAGCTGACATCCGTGAAAAACCCTTTCCCGTCATTCTGAAAAAGAACATTGTAGTCGTCGGCAAAGGTGGTGTTCACGATGGAAAGGTGGCCGTTGTTCTCGTAGTCTCCGGCGGCGATGCCCATATTGGCGACCTCGCGGCCATCGCTCGTTGAGCGCATATCCGCTTTCGTAACTCTGATCCTCGAAGGTTCCATCTCCCTTGTTCATATATAGATAATTCGGAGTGGAATCGTTGGCCACCAGCAGGTCCGGCTTGCCATCCCCGTTCACGTCCGCAAACAGCGCCCCCAGGCCATAGTATCCGTTGGGATCGTCCACCCCCAGCTTCTTGCTGACATCCGTAAATGTTCCGTCTCCATTGTTATGAAAGAGATGGTCGTGCTCGCCCTTCAGGCCGCGCGGGCCGCACATCACCTGCACGCCGCGGTACTGGCAGAAAGCAAAGTCCGACCGCCTTCGATCCGGAGATCGGAGGGTTGGACAAGTCCATCTGCAGCGTAGCCGGCCACGAACAGGTCCAGCCGCCCATCGCCGTCATAGTCGCCGAAGGTTGCGCCCGTGGACCATGTGCCGAGTGTCGACGCCGGCTTTTTCCGCCGACATCCGTAAAGGTTCCGTCGTGGTTATTGTGGTAAAGGCGGTTCTTCCCGTAATTGGTTACATACAGATCCGGCCAGCCGTCGTTGTCGTAATCGCCCACCGCGCACCCGTATCCCCAGCGGTCGTTGGCGACGCCGGCCTTCTCCGTCACGTCGGTGAAGGTTCCATCGTGATTGTTGTGAAACAGAGCCGCGTGCGGCGGAGTGGCTTTGCCGTCAAGCGCATCGTAGGTCGAGCCGTTCACCAGATAGATGTCCAGCCAGCCGTCATTGTCATAGTCCAGAAGACAAACGCCCGGGCCTTTGGCCTCCAGAATGAGGCGCTTTTCGGGAGTGCCCGCCGTGTGATGCCAGCGCGTAAGCCCGGCGGTCTCGGCAACATCCATGAAAGACAATCGGGCCGGTTTTTACAAAGCCGCCGGCGGTGATGGGGCGGTGCTGGCTGTCGAACTCCGCCTTCTGCGGGCCGGCATTGGCCATTCCGCCCTGGGATTGTTGCATCCCCTCTTGCTTTGCCTCCTGGGAAGCCATTGGTGCCGCGGTCGAACCGGAAACAACGAGCGTAAAGGCGACGAGAGCAGCCAAAAATCCGGATTTACGTAACAAAAGTGAGTCCTCCAACCTTGAAGTTTATCGCAACCGGCGCCTTCCTGGCCCGGGAGGCGCTCACCATGAGCCTGCGCCTGGAGCCCGGAACGCTGCAAAAACCGGGCCGGGGAGGAGGGACGCGCTGGACCGGGGAGGTACTGCCTCCCAGCTCCCGGAACACGCATAAGCGAGCTTGCATGGATGCTATCCTGCACATAATAAATGATTTGACTAACTGAAACTCTCCGGGGGAAAACGCGCTTAAATAGGCCGGATGCGGCGCCGAACCTGACCCAAAACGAATCCTGCTGATCGCATGGCATAGCCCCTTCAGCGAAGAACTGAAAGGGGGTACGGCGTGGTGTGACCTGTTTCGCCGTCTATTCTCCCCTCCACGGACCGGTTCCTCACAGCCCCCTGGTCAATTTTGCCCATAATTTCTCTTGACAGGTCTTATTCCGGGGAGTTTTAATGCCTTAAACGTTTTATCCAAGATTTTTCGTTCTCAAAATCAGCGCATTGTCTCGCGACAATGCGCTGGCGGTGCGGAATGAATGGAGAAAACGGGTTCGTGTGTATCGTTGCCAGGCAGGCGAAAAGCGATCTTAATGAGCAATCGATCGCTAAGACAAGAAGTACGCGAGTCTGCCGGCAACTCAATATTTTCTGCTTTCTCCGCTGCTGTCATGGGCGGAGAGGAAATTGTGAGGTAATTTGATTCTCTTTTCAACGCAGATTGTTGCGATTGTTAGCAATTTCCGGTGCGCTTTAACCGGCCTCATTTCTGATACGCAGGAAATTGACGCAACACAACCAGCACCAATTTCAAAAAAGGAAGGTCACATGAAACAAGCGAGATACTGGATTATCCTGTTGCCGCTGTTCCTCGTGTTGGCGTGCGTGGGTGCCTATGCGCAAGCCAACTCTGAAGTCACCGGCATCGTTACTGACCAGACGGGAGCCGTCGTTGCGGGAGCAGCTATTACCCTCACCGATCCGGCCACTGGCAGCACACACACAACCGTCAGCAGCGGCACCGGTTTGTATGACATTCCCGGCTTGAACCCCTCCAACTACAACCTGAAGGTTGCGGCCAAGGGCTTTCAGACCTACGTGCAAACCGGCAGTCGTGGTCAACGTATCCACGACATTCCGCGTTGACGTCAAGCTGACCATCGGCGCCGAAACACAGACCGTCAACGTCGTGGCCGATGCCCTTACGGTGCAGGCCGACTCCAACGTGGTCAGCACGCTGATCACCTCCGAGGATATCTCCTACATCGCCACGGAAAACCGCAACTTTGTCGGCTCTTGGCTGCCCTCGGTCTGGGCGTCAGCTCGCTCCTGCCGGACAACAACACTCCCCGGCGCCGTGAGCGCCAACTTCACCATCAGCATCAACGGCCTGCGCCAGAGCCACAATATCTGGCTCATCGACGGCGGCGAGTCGGATGACCGCGGCGGCGCCGGAGGCATGCAGATTCAGCCTTCGCAGGACGCCATCGCCGAGTTCCAGATGCTGACCTCGAACTATCCTCCGGATTACGGAATCTCCTCGGGCGCCACCATCAGCCTCTCGCTCAAGTGCGGCACCAATAATTCCATGGATCGGCCTGGGAAGAGAACCGCAACACCGACTATGACGCCAACTCCTATTTCAACAAGCTGTCCAATCAAGCGGCGGGTTCGTACGAAATGGAACATCTACGGCTTCAACATCGGCGGACCGCTCTACATTCCCAAGACCTACAACGTCCAGAAGAAGAAGACCTTCTTCTTCTGGAACGAAGAGTGGCGCAAGACCACCAATCAGTGGATGCAGCAACAATCCCACCATCGACCCGCTCGACATACCCGAAGGCGGGCACGCCTCTCGCGTATGTTGCGCCTCCTTCGCTCCGTCCACGGCCCTTGTGGTTCCGACCGTTCCACTCACCTCGGATTACTATCTGAACCACTTGAAGCCGCTGGGCCTGACCCCTGGGTCAGCCCTTCCCGGCCAACACCATTCCGGCTTCTCTGTTTGACTCCAATGCGGTCATCTACCTGAACGCCGGAATCCTCCCTGCGCCGAACGTTGCCGGCCAGGACAAGAACATCGCCAGCTTATCGCTCCCCTTCAAGGTTCGCGATGACATCGTCCGCATCGATCACAACTTCAACGACAAGTGGGCGATTCTGGGCCACTACATCGGCGACATTCAGAATCAGAATGAAGCCGGGCCGGAACTGGGCTGGTGCTGGTGCAGCTACAACACCCTGACCAGTATCCTTACCTCTCCGTCCCACAGCGCGGCCATCAAGCTGACCGGCACCATCACCAGAACCTGCTGGTGGAAGCCAGCATCAACTACGACGGCAACGCGATCACATCACGCCCAGCGCCAACACCTTCCTGCCGTCCACCTGGACCGTCGCACCGGTCGTCCCGGCATATACCATCACCCGCAAGGTCTGGCCCGGCATCCAGGGCTTCGGCGGACCTTACTGGACGGCTGAAGATACGGCCACCGAGCCTTATCACAATGCGGCCCAGGACTATGAGCCCAAGGTGGACGTCTCGTACACCACCGGCAAGCATCAGTTCAAGTTCGGCTTCAGCTACAACCGCTACACCAAGAACCAGATGCTCTACGGCGATGCGCAGGGCAACTATGGCATGCGGCACGTTGTCGAACGACGGCCTCATGGATATGCTCATGGGCATGCCCACCAGCTACAGCCAAAACCAGTCCGCGCCTATGCGCCACTACGTCAACCAGACAACTTCGGTCTACGCGATGGACAACTGGCACGTTACTCCGCGCCTGACCTTGCAGCTCGGCCTCCGCTATGACGCCATGCCGCATGCCTGGGAGCGCGAAAACCTGGTGGGCAACTTCCAACAGGCGACTCTACAATGCCAACCCGGCGGCGGCTCCCATCTGGGATGCCAGCGGCTCCATCGACCCAAACAGCCCGGACCTGTACACCTACAACGGCATTCCCTCGTACATCAACGGCACGGGCCTTGCCGGTCAGAATCAATTCCCGCGGGGCGCGGTCAACAACGACTACAAGACGCTGCAACCCCGCGTCGGCTTCTCCGACGATCTCTTTGGCAACGGCAAGACCGTTCTCCGCGGCGGCTTTGGAACCTTCTACGAGCGCATGCAGGGCAACGACATCTTACGACGTGGCCACCAGCGCGCCCTTCGATCCTTCGCTGAGTACTCGGCGATCCCTACTTCAGCACACCCGGAAAGAACTGGAACACCGGTGCTGTATCGCCCCGACGCTCTGATCTTCGCTGCAGGCAGACTACCAGCCTGCCAAGATCTACAGCGCTCCTGCCGTGGCGCAGTTCAGCCTGGGCGTGCAGCGTGAAGTGACGCCCTCGGTCATCTGGGTGGTTCAGTACGTCGGCAACGTTGCATGGCACCAGAACACCGGCACCAACATCAACAATCTGAACCCCAACGTCGGCGTATGTGAATGTCGCCAGCGGTACACCAGCCTTCTGCGCAGATCCTTCGGTACGTTGCCTTGACGCCCGCCAGGTCGCTGGTGATGGCGGCGGCAAATCCGACTCCAGTCCTACTACTGGAGGTGCCGGATCGCCGTTACCAGCTTTAACGACTTCGGCGGCATGAACGCCTACCGGCAGTTCCACGGCTATACCGGCATCGAGCAGATCGAAAACCAAACCAACCAACAACTACAACGGCTTCCAGACGGCTCTTCGCATCCAGAACCGTTGGGGTCTCAGCGGTGAAGTCGATTACACGTACTCGCATGAAATCGATATCATCATCTGTGACAACGGGCGCCAACATATTAAGCAACCCCTGGTACTTCAAGTATGACAAGGGCTCTGGTCAGTATGATCGCCGCCAGATGCTCAGCATCAACTACATCTACAAGCTCCCCATCGCCACCAAGAGCACCGGCTTGGTTAAGTCCCTCGTCGGCGGATGGGAGATTGCTGGAACCATCATCGATGAGACCGGCATGCCCGTGCACCGGGCCAGAACCTCTGCGTATGATCACAGTCGGCTTGGGCGGCGGATACACCATTCGTCCGAACCAATCTGGCAAGATGAAATATCACAAGAAGCGTGCAGAATGGTTTAACATCAGCCAACTTGCACCGCCTCTCCAGTTCCTGTCTGGCTGGGCGGACCCAACCTCGGCTTCGGACAACGCCGGCAAGGACGCAATCGTCGGTCCTGGCCGCGTGAACCTCACTACTTCGCTCTATAAGTCGTTTGCCATTGTCGGATCGGCTCGCTTCGACGCTCCGCTTTGAGTCGTTCAACACCTTCAACCATACCGAGTTCAACGCTGTCAGCACCGGCTATGAGCTGCGGTCCAATGGCACTGGTATCAAACGGGCGGCAGGTAATTACATACCCTGCATACCGAATAGCAATTACGGTCAGCTTACGGGCACGCAGGATCCTCGTACCCTCGAGTTGGGCGGCAAGTTCATCTTCTAACCTCAACCCTCAACCGGGGCGCGGCAGGCATTCCCTGCCGCGCCCCTTTTCTTCAAGCATCCGTGAACACAGCCTTCACACTGGATCAAAATGGTGCAAGTGTGAGACGCCGGCTGCGATTGAATCGGGTCTTTACGATGCTGGCGATCGCCCTGGGATGGGCCATGACGGTGGCCCTCTGCCTGGGCAGGCTGCGCCGCCGCCGCAGAGCCAGCGGCAGATCGCGCTGGCCCTCGAGCAGCAGGGCAAGAATGCCGAAGCCGGAGGCCGCATGGCGGCTGTTCCAGAAAGGATCATCCCTCCAGCCCGGAGCCGTATGCCCACCTGGGACTGCTGGAAGCCCGCCAGGAACACTACAAGGAGGCCGTGCCGCTTTATCGCAAGGCCCTGGCTATGAATCCCGCCATCCCCGGCCTGCGAATGAATCTGGGTCTCGCGCTCTTCAAGGGCGGCGAATTGAAGCAGGCCATTCCGGAATTCCAGTCCTGCTCAAGGCCAAGCCGCCTTCCTCGCCCGAGGCCCAGCGCCTGACCATCCTGATCGGGATGGCCCATTACGGGCTGAGCGAATACGCCGAAGCAGTCCCTTCTTGAAGAAGGCGGCGGCGCAGGATACGACAGAATCTTGCCCTTGCGCCTGGCCTTGGCGCATAGTTGCCTGTGGTCCAAGCAATATCCAGTGCGTGCTCGATGTCTACCACGAGATTCTCATGCTGGACGCGGAGTCGGCCGAGGCCGACATGCTGGCCGGTGAAGCGCTGGACGAGTTGAAAGACACCCCCGGCGCCATCCAGCAATTCCGCGCCGCCGTAAAAGCCAATCCCAACGAGCCCGAACGTGCACTTTGGCTTGGGCTATCTGCTGTGGACGCAGACCGAGTACAGGGAGGCGGCGGGCGAGTTTCAGGCCGAGCTGGCCAACGATCCCGATCACATTCAGGCCATGCTCTACCTGGCCGACTCGGAGATTCAGCAGAACCAGTACGAGGCCGCCGCTCCGCTGCTGGAGAAGGTTCTCAAGCAGGACTCCGGGCAGGGGCTGGGACACCTCGACTTGGGCATCGTCCTTGCCCAGGCCGGCCGCAACGACGATGCGCTGCGCGAGTTGACCGCGGCCGCCAAACTCATCCCTGACGACGTCAACGTGCATTGGCGGCTGGGGCGGCTTTACCGTTCAATGGGAAAGATGGAAGAAGCCAAGGCTGAGTTCGCCAAGGCCAGCTCTCTCAACAAGGCAGCCGACGAAGCGTTGTTCAACAAGATCAACAGGGGAAAACCTAAGAGCACACCTGCACAGCAACCGGCGCCGGCGCCGGAGAAATAATAGGCATTTTCAAGATCAGCTTCCTGAGCGCCTTCACTGACTGAGCCGTCAAGGTCCGTATGGTTGTTTTTATCTTCATCTCAGCAGCATCCCAGGTTTATGATGAGTTCTCACAGGGTTTTTACTCTCTGTCGAGGAGGATGTATGAGCGAGAATCAACCGCTGGCGGCGTGGAAGCAGGGTCGCCGTGATTTTCTCAAGGCGGGCGGAGCCCTTACCGCCGCATTGCTGGCCCCATCGGCGCTGGCCGTCACACCAAAAACTCTCCCCGGACTGCCATCGAACCCCAGGACTCCCGCGTCCATGCCCACGCGAAACCTGGGCAAGACCGGCTACAAGGCGGGCATCTTCTCGCTGGGCGGGCAAGGCTCCCTGGAGAGGCCGAATAACTTCGACGTGGCCGTGCCGATTATCGAGCGGGCGCTCGACCTGGGCGTCAACTACATCGACACCTCCTCCATTTACGGCGGACCGGAGCGCTGGAGCGAGCAGTACGTGGGCCGGGTGATGGCGCGCCGGCGCAACGAGGCGTTTTTGGCCACCAAGACCAAAGAGCGGGACCGCGACGCGTCTCGTGCGCATGATCGAGAAGTCGCTCGAACTGCTGCACACCGACCATGTGGACCTCTGGCAGTTGCACGACATCGGCACCATGACCAATGTGGATGCGGTCTTCGCCAAGGGCGGCGCAATGGAAGCGCTGCTCGAAATGCAGCAGCAGAAGGTGGTGCGCTTCCTCGGCATCACCGGCCACTTCCGGCCCGATAGCCTGATCGAGTGCATCAAGCGCTATCCATTCGACACGGTTCTGATGGCCATCAACGCCGCTGATCCGCACCACTACAGCTTCAGCGAAGCGCTGTTGCCGCTGGCGGTTGAAAAGCAGATGGGCATCATCGGCATGAAGATTCCGGGCCGCGGCCGCATTCTCTCCACCTGGACCCCGCCGCCCATCGAGGCGCAGAAGCATATGTGGGAAGGCATGGTGCTGGCGCCCACGCCGGGAACCATCACCATGCGCGAGGCCATGTACTACGCCCTCTCCCGCCCGGTCAGCACGGTCATCATCGGCTGCGACACTGTGCCGCAACTGGAAGAGAACGTGCATTTGGCGCAGGAGTTTACGCCCCTGAACGACAGCCAGTTGGCGGAGCTGGTTAAGCGTGTCGAGCCGGTCTCCAAACAGTCGCTCTTTTTCCGCTTCTACGACCACGGCTGAGAAGCGCATCGGCAGATCAGCGGCGAACGCCAACTTTGCGGCAGGGGCGCCCCACCTTTGCCGCTGTCATCCTGAGCGAACGGGGCCCCAGGCGTACTTTTCAGCCTGGGGGTGGTGAGTCGAAGGATCTGCTTCTTGTAACTTTTACGGCTAGGGTGGGGAATCGTCCGGATGTCTCGGGGCCCCACCCTTGCGCCGCACGGTTTTCAATCATGTTTCAGAGGATTGATTGTAAGGATTCATCATGACCATGAAGACGCGACGTGATTTTCTGCAAAATATCGCTGGGGCGGCCGCCGTTTCCGCGCTCTCCCGGGGGCCCCTGCTGTGGAGCGAGCCAATCGAAACTCAGCGCCCGGTCCGTGCCTGGGTAACCTCGGACGCGCAGAGGTTCGCTGTTTTCAAAGCGCCGCGGTGGCAAAAGGCCGCGCCGGGCGTCAGCCACGACATTCGCATCGATCCGGCCAGCAGGCGTCAGGCGGTTCTGGGGTTTGGCGCGGCCTTTACAGACGCCTCCTGTTATCTCTTCAGTCAGTTGCCCGCTCAGGCCCGACGCGAACTGCTCGGCGAGTTTTTTGGGCCGGAGGGCCTGCGCCTTTCCGTGGCCCGCACCTGTATCGGCTCCAGCGACTATTCCCGAAGCGTGTACAGCTTCGATGATTCGCCTGAGCCGGACCCGGAGCTCAAACACTTCAGCATTGAACACGACCGCGCCTACATTCTTCCCTCGCTGCGCGCGGCGCGTGAGCTGAATCCGGAGCTGTTTCTTTTCTCCTCGCCGTGGAGCCCGCCCGGATGGATGAAGGCCGGAGGATCCATGCTGGGCGGCTCCATGCGCAAGCCGTATTTCGCCGCGTACGCGCAGTATTTTGTCCGCTTCCTCGAGGCGTATGCCGCTGAGGGCGTAAAGATCGATGCCGTCACTGTCCAGAATGAGCCCGACACCGACCAGGATGGGAAAATGCCCGCGTGTTTGTGGGGCCAGGAGTACGAGATCGATTTCATTCAAAACTTCCTGGGGCCGGCGCTGGAGCACGCTTCTCTCGACACAAAAATCTGGCTCATCGACCACAACTACAACCTGTGGGGCCGCGCGCTCGACGAACTGAGCGAACCCGGGGTAAGCAAATACGCGGACGGGATTGCCTGGCACGGTTATGCAGGCGCAGTGGATGCCATGACGCGCGTGCATGAGGCATTCCCCGATAAGAGCGCATACTGGACCGAGGGCGGCCCGGACATCACTAGTCCGGATTACGCCACCGATTGGAGCGCCTGGTCGCAGACCTTTACCGGCGTTCTGCGGAACTGGGGCCGCTGCCTGGTGGGTTGGAATCTGGTCCTGGACGAACAGGGCAAACCCAATGTAGGCCCATTCTCGTGCGGCGGCGTGGTGACCATCGACTCGCGCACGCGGCAAATCACGCGCAGCGGCCAGTACTGGGCCTTTGCCCACTATTCCAAGGCCATCCGGCGCAACGCGCGCGTGCTTGCCTCGCATGGGCAGCTCGCCAGCGTGGAGCATGTGGCGCTGGAAAATCCGGATGGCAGCCGCGTGCTGATTCTCACCAACCGGGGCAAGGCGCGCGCGCTGGACTGTGGCCTCGATTCATCCACGCTTCAGGTCCAGATGCCCGAGGACTCGGTGATCACTCTGGTCTGGTAAATAAATGATTGATCCGGCACAGAAATTTTCAAACGATGTGCCCCATCCATTCCGCGCTTTTTGCGGAATGGGTGGGAGGTGTAGCGCCGGCCTCCCGGCCGGCTGTAACGTGGGCCTCCTGGCCTACGTTCGCTCATCCGATAGAGCATCTTCGTCTGGTCACGGACCTAGGAGATGATTCCGTTCCGCCATTTCATCCATGGCGCGCTGGCTCCACGCGAGATGATTGCCGTGGAGTCGGAGCATATCGTCCGCAGATCCACCGGCCCAGCTGGAATGGCGCCGTAAGTCACATGAGAAACTGTGCGGAGTCCTGCCGCGGCGCACAGCCGTTTACCGGTCACAAGCCGATTGTCTTCTCCGTGTTCTAATAGTGGAAACTGCCCGCTCACCTGTATTGATGGCGAAAAGATCGGTCAGGCCACTGTTTACCGGCCATTCTGGACCGATAGACGGAGTAGTTGATGAGTATTCCAGGTCTCTGAATTGCAGGAGAAATTTCGTGAAAGTCATCTCGGGCAGCGGGCGCAGGCTGTGCGGTTCACTGGCGCAATGCCATGGAATGTGTTTCCGGCTACTGTTGCTTTTTGTACTGCTGATTTCACCGGCAGGCGCATGGGCGCAAGCGGCAGTTCAACCTGTCTGGCAGGGAATCTTGCGCAACCCCGCAGGCGCGCCCATTCCCGACGCCAGAGTGCGGCTTGCTTCCACAGCTGCGAAGGCCGAAGCGGTCACCGGGGCCGATGGCCGCTTCCAGCTCTCCGCTCTGCCCGCCGGGCAATACCGGCTCTCGGTGGAATCAAATGGCCGCAAATTCGACTATGCTCAGCTCATTGACCTGGATGCGGCGGCTCCTGCGGTTGTGCTCACCCTCTCCAACCGCGGCGAACTGACAGTGGCCGCCCTCAAGAGCCAGACCGCAACCGGAGGCGAGGAACTATCCAGCCAGGCGGTCAGCGAACTGCCGCTCAACAAGCGCGACTTCAGCACCCTGCTTCTGCTGGCCGCCGGCACCATGACCGACGCCAACGGCGCCACCAACTTTACCGCCCAGTTCGCCATCAACGGCCAGCGCGGCGTCGAGGCCACCTTCGCCATGGACGGCGCCGACATCAGCGATCCCGAGATGGGCGGCGCAACCTTCTCCAACTTCAACGTGGACGCGGTCGAAGGCATCGACTCCAGTCTCCGGCTGGATGCCCGCCGAGATCGGCCGCGGCGCCGCCGGGCTTCACCAACATCCGCACCCGCTCCGGCGCCAGCGGCTTTCACGGATCGTTCTTCGAGTTCGTCCGCAACTCCGCCTTCGACGCGCGCAACTACTTCGACCACCCCACGCCCGTGTATCCCGGCCGCATTCCGCCCTTCCGCCGCAACGAGTTCGGCTTCACCAACGGCGGCCCGGTCTTCATTCCCCACGTCTATCGACGGCCGCAAGCGCACCTTCTACTTCTTTGCAGTACCAGGGCTTCCGGCAGGTGCTGGGAACCACGCAGGTGATGCCCGTGCCCACGCCGGACGAGCGCGCCGGCATTGACCAGATTACCTACGCGGATGGCAGCACCGACACGCTGCATGTTCCTGTCGATTCCGGCCATTGCCGCGATTCTGGCGCGCTATCCGCGGCCCAACGATCTCTACCGGCCCCTACGGAGCGCGCACCTACGCCACCGCGTCAAAGGTGGCCACGGATGCCAATCAGTTTGAGTCCGGCTCGATCACAAGATCTCGGCGAAAGATCAGTTTTTCGCGCGCTTCAACTTCGACAATCTCACCGGTCCCACCACCAATCCAGACCAGACGGCCATCGATCCCTCCTTCGGCATCCAGTACATCGACCACCAGCGCAACGTGGTGGCGACATACACGCGCACCGTTTCTTCGCGGCTCACGCTCGAGTCCTCGGTGAGCATCACTCGTTCCACGCCGGGCTTTCCCACACCCAACCGCTCCGACCCCGCCGTAAAATTCAGCGACGGCCTGTTCGAGGCATTCAACTCCGCGGCCGGATCGGTGATGCAGGCCTACGGCAATCTTTTTCAGGGCCGACAGAATCTCTCCCTCACCACCGCGCGCCATGCCTTCAAGACCGGCTTCGAGGCGCGCCTCAATCGCGACACCACCTACTTCGGCATCAGCCCCAACGGCGAATACGATTTTGGCGGCGGCGCGGCCTATGCTACCCAATCGATTCCCTCGCAGAGCGGCACGCACAATATCAGCCCCGGCGATCTCTTGCCGGACACGCTCTCCAGCTTCCTCTCCGGCAGTCCCTTCGTCTACACCGTGGCCATCGCGCCTCCGGAGTTCTCTGGCGGGCAGCATATGGGCCCGGCGGCCATCAGCCGCAATAACTTCAGCGCCTATCTACAGGACACATGGAAAGTAACTCCGCCGCTTCACCCTGAACTATGGCATGCGCTGGGAGTTATATACTCCCATCACCGAGCGCGCCCATCGCACCTCCAGCTTTCTCACCGTAAACGGCGTGCAGCAGTTCGTGATCAACCCGCAGCCCGGCTACCAGACGGACTGGAATGCCTGGGAGCCGCGCCTTCAGGCTACCTGGCAGGTAAGCAAGAAGATTTCGGCTCATGCCGGCAGCAGCATTATGTTCATTCCTCCCAATATCTGGCAGGATAACTTCCTTACCGGCGCCACGCCCTTCGCGGTCTATCCGCGCCTGCTTTCCGCCTCGAATGCGCCCATCCCGTACGGCTTCAAGCTCACTCCTGCGCAACTGCCCAAGGCCTACACGCCCGATGGTGTCAACATTCTAGCCGGAGCCACAAAGTCCATTGCTCCCAACACAGTGATGGATGTGAATCGCTACGAGCAGGACGTGGCCGCGCTTACCCCGGGCCATGTCGTCAGCGATCTGAATCTCAGCGGCATCGACCGCTCCTTCGGCAACGGAACTCTGTATACCTGGACGGCCGGCCTGGAGCGTAAATTCGGCAATCTCACCGCCAACGCAAGTTATGTGGGAACGGCCGGCGTAAAACTTCCGCGCTCTAGCTTCCCCAACGCCTATCCCGGCGCCACCCCGGCCTTTGCGCCGCACACTCAGTTCGACAGCTCGGGCAACGTCATCGGCGGTTTCGGCGTGGAAAACGTCGTCGTCGCGGACGCCCACTCCACTTACCACGCGCTGCAAACCTCGCTCGCCGGAACCATGAGACATGGAGGGCCGGGCATTCAGGCGAGTTACACCTGGGGTAAGTCAATCGACGACACCAGCGGTGTGATCAGCGGCAGCCCTCCGCAAAATCCCTACGACATGCGCGCGGAAAAAAGCCCGTCGTCGTTCGACGTGAACCACGGCTTTGGCCTGAGCGCGGCCCAGGACTTGCACCTCGACCGTGTAAGTTATCTGCGTCCCGCGGGCAAGAAGGCAACCGGCGGCTGGGAGCTGCTGAGCATATCCAGCATAAGTTCGGGCTTGCCCTTCACCGTCTTCAGCGGCATCCAGCAGACCGGCGCCGGATCGAACGGCGTGGACCGCCCCGACCAAATCGCCGTGCCGCATCTTTCCACCGCCCGCAAGAACCGCCAGGACTACTTCGGCGAGGGCGCTGGAAACGCGTCCGATTTCTTCTCCGTCCCCATCCACATGGCCGGCGGCACCGGTCCCAATCAGGGCCGATTTGGCACGCTGAGACGCAATACCTTTCGCGGCCCGGCTTTTTATAACTTCGACTTCGCGCTCATCAAGGACACGCCCTTTGGCCGCCGCAGGAGCGGTGCCGAGCGCGTGGACCTGCAGTTCCGCTCGGAGTTTTTCAACATCTTCAACATCGTGAACATGGGCCTGCCCGCCAACATACTCAGCGGCTCAGGCTTCGGCGAGATTGCAAAGACGGCGGGAACCTCGCGGCAGATTCAGTTCTCGCTCAAGCTGATTTATTAACCGCAGCGTGATTCATAATCTCTACAATATCCGCGGCCGCCGTTCGTCTATAGAAATAGATGGAGGAGATTTTGAAGATCGCCTCGATGATCGAGCAGAACCGTCAAATCTCCGAAGTCATCGCGGAAGAGCGGTCCCGGCTGCGTAGTTTCATCCGCAAGCGAGTGCCCAACGAAGCCGACGTCGAAGATCTTCTTCAAGAGGTCTTCTACGAACTGGTGGAAGCCAATCGCCTGCTGATGCCGATTGACTACGTGACCGGCTGGCTTTTCAGCGTCGCGCGCAACCGCATCACCGATCTCTTCCGCAAGAAGAGGCCGGAAAACTTCACCAGCGCGTCAGCCATGGACGAGGGTGGCGAGCTGCTCCGCATCGAAGATCTGTTGCCCTCGCCCGATGCCGGGCCTGATGAGCTCCTCCTGCGCCGCCTGCTTCTGGAGGCGCTGGAAGCCGCGCTCACTGAGCTGCCCGGCGAGCAGCGCGAGGTCTTCATCGCTCACGAACTGGAGGGGCGAAGCTTCAAGGAGCTGTCGGCGGAGAGCGGCGTCAGCGTCAACACCCTGCTCTCGCGCAAGCGCTACGCGGTGCTCCATCTGCGGCGGCGATTGCAGAGCATTCACGATGAGTTCAACAGGAAATGAGGTAGGCAAAATGGAAAACAATTGGGTCAAAAGAAACAAGTGGATCTTTTTTGTAGCCCCGCTGGCGCTCGTGCTGTTCATCTGGATCGGCGGCGAGGTGGTCATGCTTCTCTGGAATTGGCTCCTGCCGGCGGTCTTCGGATGGAAGCTGATTACCTTCTGGCAGGCTCTCGGACTGCTGGCTCTCTGCCGCATTCTCTTCGGAGGCCACGGCGGCCATCGCTCTCATTATGGCAAATCGAAGTGTACAACGGATGAGAGCGGAAAGAAGATGACACCCGAAGAGCGCGATAAATTCCGCCAGAGTCTGCGCTCCCGCTGGTGCGGCGGCGAGGCTTCAACCAGTACAGAAACCGGCGAGACGGCTTAAGGGCGGATTGGAGCAGGATGGGGACACATTCATGAAGTCAAAGATGAAAGCGATTGTCTATGAGCAATACGGACCTCCCGAAGTTTTGCAATTCAAGGAGCTTGCCAACCCCGCGCCCGCGGACAATGAAGTCTTGATCAAAGTTCGCGTCGCCTCCGTCAATCCGCTCGACTGGCACTTCATGCGAGGCGAACCGCTGTTCATTCGCCTGATGCTCGGGCTGCGCAAGCCTAAAGACACGCGGCTGGGCGTTGATGTGGCCGGGGTTGTGGAAACCGTCGGCAGGAATGTAACCCACTTCAAGCCGGGTGATGAAGTCTTCGGAGGGTGCCGCGGCGCCTTTGCGGAGTATGTGTGCGCCAAAGAAGATCAAATAGTGCTGAAGCCGGCCAGCCTTTCCTTCGATGCTGCTGCGGCCGTCCCCATAGCGGCGCTCACCGCCCTTCAGGGCCTTCGCGACAAGGGACACATCAAGCCGGGGCAGAAGGTTCTCGTCGATGGCGCATCCGGCGGCGTTGGCACATTTGCAATTCAGATTGCCAAGGCCTTCGGCGCCGAGGTCACTGCCGTGTGCAGCACGCGGAATCTGGATCGAGCGCGCTCGTTTGGCGCCGATCATGTAATCGACTACACGCGCGAAGATTTTACGCAAAGCGGACGGCATTACGATCTGATTTATGCCGCCAACGCATTTCATTCGCTCTTCGCTTACAGGCGCGCTCTCAGCAGGAACGGTATTTGTGTCAGTTCCGGAGGCCGGGTAACTCTCCAATCCATGCTTCTGGAACCATTCCTGTCCCTGTTTCTATCCCTGATCGGACGCAAGAAGTTTCGTGGCTTATTAGCGAAGATAAACAAGAAGGATCTGGTTTTTCTGAAAAATCTTCTTGATGCCGGAAAGGTTGTGCCTGTCATCGACAGGAGATACCCGTTGAGCGGCGTGGCTGAAGCTGTCCGCTATCTTGAAGAAGGACATGCGCAAGGGAAAGTGGTAATAACGGTTTAGTGCCGCACCGCTTTCGCTCCTATCGCAGCACCGCCGACAGCAGCAGCGTCATCCCCAGCCCGGCCACCGAAAGCACCGTCTCCAGCACCGTCCAGGTAGACAAAGTTTCCTTCAACTCCAGCTTGAAGAAGGACTGGATCATCCAGAAGCCGGGGTCGTTCACGTGCGACAGCATCAGCGAGCCGGTGCCGGTGGCCAGCACCAGCAACTCGGGCCGTACTCCGAAATGGCCGGCCATGGGGGCCAGTACCCCCGCGGCCACGGCCATGGCCACCGTCGACGAACCCATGGAGACGCGGACCACGGCGGCCAGCAGCCAGGCCAGCACCAGCGGCGGGATGTGCGCGCCCAGAGCCAGACCGACTGTGGCCTGGGCGGCGCCGGAGTCGTGCAGAATGCCGCTCAGGCCTCCCGCCGCGGCCAGAATCACCAGCACCCCGGCAATGGGTTCAAAAGCCTCGCCGGTGAGCCGCCGCAACCGTTCCACGCCGTGTTGCCCTCCGCTTTGAATGTGGCCGTCCAGCGTGACCAGAGCCGTCAGCACGCCGATCAACAGCGCCACCTCCGCCGTGCCCGTAAAGTGCAGGATCTGGCTGGCCAGGCTGCCCGGCGCAGTCAGCAGGTCAGCCCAGCTTCCCAGAAAAATCAGCGCCACGGGCAGAAGAATGGCCGCTGCCGCGCGGAAAGCTCCGGCGGGCGCGGGAACAGATTCATAATTCGATTCCGGCGCATGGTGAATGATAGGCGAGCTAAAACTCGTACTCTGCACGCGAAAGCTTTTGGCCCGGAATCGGCCTAAAAACCAGCCCAGTCCCGGTCCGGCCAGCGCCGCGGCGGGCAGGCCGGCTGCCAGGCCCCATAGAATCGTGCGGCCCATGTCGGCGTGGTACTCGGTGACCGCTAGCATGGCCGCCGGATGGGGCGGCAGCGTCCCATGAACGATGGAAAGCCCGGCCAGCACCGGCAGAGCCGCCAGAATCGGTGGCCGATGGTTGCGCCTCGCCACTTCGGCCACAATCGGCAACAGCAGCACCAGCCCTACCTCAAAGAAGACCGGCAGTCCCACCAGAATTCCCAGTCCCAGCAGCGCCCAGGGCAGGCCCTGCGGCCCGCATCTGTCCACAAATAGATTGCCCAGCGCAGTTGCCCCGCCGCTGGCGGCCACCAGTCGGCCCAGAATCGCGCCCAGCCCCAGCACGATGGCGATATGCCCCAGTAGGTTGCCCACGCCGCCGCTGAAAGAGAGCGGAACCTGCGCCAGCGGCATTCCCGAGGCCACGCCCAGCCCCAGCGCAGCCACGCACAGGGCCAGCGCCGGATGCAGCCGCGCGCGCGCAATCAGCACCAGAATCAGCACGACAGCTCCGGCGGCGCAGGCCAGCAAATAGTAGTTGTGCGCGGAAACAGCGTCAAGGCTCACGGGCAAATTATTCCACACCCGGCCGGGAAACGAAAGAGAAAACATTTCGGTAATGTTTTCACCGCAGGATTTTTCTTGCAAAACTTAGGGGGTGGGGCAGTATACTCCGTGCGTCACCGGTTAAGGAGATTCCCATGATCCTGTTGAAAGCATCCGGTCTGCGGAAGCGGTCGTTGATTTTCGGTTTTCTAATGGTATTGACCTGCATCTTGGTAGGCGCAAGATCAAATGCGCAAGGGGACGATCTCTTCGATGCGGCAAAAAAAGGTGACTTGCCACATGTCAAGTCTCTGCTGGAATCCGGAGCCGACGCTAATGCGTTTGACAGCAACGGGGCAACCGCACTCTTTCTGTCTTCTTTCTTTGGTCACCTAGATGTAGTGCAAGCCCTACTTGCTGCAAAGGCTGATGTGAACCTCAGGATGGCCAATGGTACAACTGCTTTGTACATTGCCTCTCAGCAGGGCAATTTTGAAGTGGTGAAAGCATTGTTGGCGGCAAAGGCTGATGTGGAACTCAAATCGGTTAAGAGTTTCACGCCTTTGTTAATAGCTTCTAGGCAGGGCCGTTTGGACGTGGTAAAAGCCTTAATTGCAGCAAAGGCTGATGTGAACGCGAAGTCAGACGATGGTGCCACGGCCTTATTGATCGCCTCTGCTATGGACCATCTGGATGTAGTGGAAGCGTTGCTTGCAGCAAAGGCTGATGTAAACGCAATGGCAAATAATGGTGCCAAGCCTTTGTTGATCGCTTCAGAGAAAGGGGATTTGGAGCTATTGAAGGTGTTGCTGGCCGCAAAGGCCGATGTGAATTCACCGGGAGGCAGTGGTATTACGGCCTTGATGACAGCTTCGGAGGAGGGTCATTTGGAAGTGGTAAAAGCATTGCTTACTGCGATGGCTGACGTGAACGCGCAGGCAGTCGATGGCACAACAGCGTTGAAATTAGGCGCGGAGAACGATCATTTAGAGGTTGTTAAGGCCCTGCTAGCAGCAAAGGCCGATTTGAATACTAAAGATTATAGTGGTCGGACGGCGCTGCTAGTAGCTTCGTGGAACGGTCACTTAGATGTAGTACAGGCTTTGCTTTCCGCAAATGCCGATGTAAATGCGGTGGCACAAAACCGGGACACTCCATTGAGTGTTGCGTCGGAGCATTGGCACCAGGATGTGGCTGAGGCATTGATAGCCAAAGGAGCCAAGGGGAAAAGCGAGCAGGCAAGTAAGCAGACAGTCGAAGTGAATGGCAAAGAGGTGAAGGATGTGCGCATGGTTATGACCGAACCGGATGTCGTCCTACTTACTTTATCTCCCTTAAGTTTCACAGTCATCAATGCCGAAAAGAAGGAGAAAACCTATTGGATAGATTCAAATACTAAACTCTGTATTAATCAGATATATGTTTCTTCCCTTTCAGACTTTAGGCCTCTCATTGGGCAATCGGTTTTTCTGACCGTTGACGTAACAGCGAAGCCCAGCCCATCAGGCGCGATTTATGCATCTGGCCTGATGGGTGGCGACAGCGTCATGAATCAACCGTGTAGGCCGTTGCAGCATTAGTGAACGCTGCTAAGTCAGCGTGAACGGGTAGTGACCCATCCATCCTGCATCTTTGCCGCTTTGCCGGGTGCCACAGAGTCTGTCCTGAGCTTGTCGAAGGATCCAGCTGTCGGGACCTGGGATTGCACAATCTCAATAGACAAAAGCATATAGTCAAAGCTGGTCGGACTATTCTTATCCCATAGCACCTCGTCAATCGTCTGGATGTCCACCAATCCGCTGGCATCCGTAAATCACCGGCAGCACCTTGCCCGCCGGATACGTTCGCCGCAGTTCGGCCACCTTTTCCGTGCCGCAGCGGTACGCGGGCAGATACATCCGGCCCAGCAGCGGATGCCGTCCCCACGCGCCGGACAGCTTATCGGCGCGCTCTTCGGTGACCAGAAAATCGCGCCGCAGCGTGGCCGCCACCTCCGCCTGCGGCTTGCCCTCGCCCCAGGTCAGATACGACGACTGGTTCTTGGCGTCATCCTGCAACAGCGCCAGCAGCACGCCGATCTGCGTGTCCTCGTCCGGCAACTGCTCCACCTCCGTCACGCCATGCGCAATCAGGATCGCGTTGTTGGCGATGCCCTCAAACAGCGTCGCCGCGCGCGTGTTCATGGTCAGGATCGTCGCCTCGAAGCCCGCCTTTCCGCGCACGTACAAATCCTGCAGGTAGGCGAATGTGGTCACGTGCCCCGGCACAACCTCGTGGCTGATGAGCTGCTCAAACTCCGGATACGAAATCTGCAGCGAAGCATTGATCTCGTAGCTGGCTTCGTATTGCGGCGAGTCGTCCTCGTTGCGCGCCCGCCCGATGTAATTCATCGACCCGGAAAACCACGCATCCTTGATGGGCAGAAAGTCGATGTTCGCCCGCGGCACCCGCGCCAGCTCCGGAGGAAGATGCGGCAGCAGATGCTTGGCGCTCAGGTTGTCGTAATGCGCGATCACGGCCGCGCTCAGCGCGCGCACCGAGGCCATGGGCGTCACGCGCTCCCGCCGCCACGCATCCACTGCCTCCAGCAATTCGCCCTTCGTACCCGGCGCGTCCCAGCAACTCCGCCACCCGCTCGCGCTTCTTCTCCGGCTGCGAGGGTTCCGGCTGCCCGGCCGTCGCCGCATACACGCAGCGCGCATAGGGCACCGCATCGCCCTTGCCGGCCACCTCCATGGCCAGCTCCCACATCACATCCAGGCAATCCGCCATTCCAATCAGATAGGCCTTGCGCAGCGCCTCCATCTTGGCCGCTTCCTGCGCGCACTCCGGCGATGGCCTGCGGCAGATCGATCGCGCGCAGGTACTCCTCCACCGCCTCGCGATTCTTCACCGACACGCCGCCCGCCTCGCGCAGCTTCGCCGCCGCCGGATGCGTGTACGCCTCGGGCAGCGGAAAATCGGAAAACCACGAATCGGCGATGAAGCGCCCCGTGCCCGAGGGACTCATCACGTCCCCGCCCCACAGTGTGTCGATTCCTAAAACAGCATCAGCAATATACTTGTCCGCTTGATTCATCGCTTACACCTTTTCCTTTTTCACGGAATAAAACCAGACATACAAACAAAGTCCAACAAACAGCAGCCACGGAAACCGATTGCGAGACGGGATCGTTCCTGTAGAACGGCGTGGTGATCAGATCCTCGCGATACCAGGGGAACAGGTGCAGCGCCGCGCCCAGCACGCCTCCCAGCGCGCCGCCCGCCATCAGCCCCGAGGCCAGAATCACCCCGCGCTCGCGAATCCTGCTCCCCTGGCTCGCCGCCGGTCTTTTCCGAGCGCCTGTTGATGATGTGCGAGAGAATGCCCCCGGCCAGCACCGGCGAGGTCAGATCCAGCGGCAGGTAGATTCCCAGCGCAAAGACCATGGAAGACTTGCCCAGCATCTCCAGTATCAGCGTAATAATCGCGCCGATGCCAAACAGCATGTAGGCCACCGGCTGGTGGCTCATGAATCCCACCACCAGGGCCTTCATGATGGAAGCCTGCGGCGCGGCCAGAATCTGCCGCGCGTCTCCCGGCGCGGCCTCGCCGAACTGATAGACGTGGGCCAGCAGAACGATGGTCAATCCGGCGGTAATCGCCGCGGCGATCACGCCGATGAAATTTCACCTTCTCCTGCGCCGCCGGCGTTGAGCCGAGCCAGTAGCCGGCCTTCAGGTCGGTAATGAACTGTCCTGAGACGCACAGCGCGGTGCACACCATGCCCGCGATGGCCATCACGAAGAACATTCCCGTGTCTCCTGAGAGGCCAAAGTTCAACAGCACCACCGCAGGAGATGATGATGGTCAGCATGGTCATGCCCGAGGCCGGATTGTTGGCCGTGGTGGCAATGGCGTTGGCGGCCACCGAGGTAAAGAAGAACGAAAAGAGCAGCGTCAACACCAGGCCCAACGCCAGCACCGTCCAGGAGACCTGCAAGCGCCCAAAGAAAATCGCCACCGCCAGCGAGCTGACAACCACGCCGAGAAGAATGGAGATGATGGAAATATCGCGGTCGGTGCGCTCCGGGGCAGCTGCCTCGCCGTGGCGGAAGGTGCGCAGCGCGATGCCGAACGACCCCGCCACCACGCGCAGCGATTTGAGAATGCCGATGATGCCCGCCGTGGCGATGGCCCCCACGCCGATAAATCGCACGTAATTGCGCACAATCTGCGCCGCGGTCATCTGGGCAATGGGAATGGTGCCCGGGTAAACGGCGGCGTCGATGTGGCTGCCGAAGTACCAGATCACCGGAACCAGCACGAAGCTGGTCAGCACGCTTCCGGCGCAAAAGATGAGGGAGCTGCGCAGGCCCATCACGTAGCCCAGGCCCATGATGAAGCTGATGGCGTCGAATTTGAAGACCATGCGGCCGCGCTCGGCCAGCGAACGCATCACCGGCACGAACTGAAAATCGAGATACTCCTTCCACACGTGAAATGTGGAGACAAAAAAGTCATAAACGGCGGCGATGGCGGTTGCCTGAAGCAGCAATTTGGCCTGCGAGCCGCCCTTTTCGCCGGTGACCAGCACCTCGGTGATGGCCGTCGCCTCGGGAAAGGGCAACTGGCCGTGCATCTCGCGCGCAAAGTAGCGGCGCAGCGGAATCAGAAAGAGCACGCCCAGGCAGCCCCCGGCCAGGCAGATGAAGATGGTCTGCACCGGGTGCGGATCGAGGTGCAGGATGTAAAGCGCGGGAAGGGTGAAGATGGCGCCCGCCACCACGCTGCCCGACGCCGCGCCGATGCCGGTGATGATCACATTTTCCAGCAAGCTGGTCCGCCGCTTGTACACGCGCGCCAGTCCGATGGCCAGAATCGAGATCGGAATGGCGGCCTCCATCCCCTGCCCCACCTTCAGCCCGGAGTAGGCCGAGGCGACGGAGAAGATCACGCAAAGCAGCACGCCCCAAAAGACCGAGCGCAGCGTGATCTCCGGCTCTTTGGCCTGCGCGGGAATGATGGGCTGGTAAGATTTCGCCGGGTTTCAGCGGCAGGTAGGCATTTTCTGGAAGTGAATTGGTTTCGTTCTCGGTCATCGGTCCATCATCCCCTGGGCGTGGCGTTTTTGGGTTGGGGTGCCCCATCCTCTCCGCGGCTTTTCGAGGAAAAATGCGGAAAGGGTGGGAAGCCATCTCACAAGTCCAGAGTCGGCTCCCTGGCGGTTGACCTTTCAAACCGGTCTCCGGGCTCGTTTTGGCCCGCAATCCACCATACACTCTACCGATGCACTGGAGTCAAATCGGCCCGCAACAAGGAAATTGGCCGTGTAATTTGCGTCCATTTTTACAGATAATTACCATTCTTTGGTGCACAATCAAAGCCGGGTGCCCCAGGTCCCTCGCATTTGGGGACCTGGGATACTACGCCAGTCCTTGCAGATAATTTACCTAACTCGTGGCACAATCATTCCATGAACGAGATTCAGATGCGCGGGCCGTCACTGATCACTGTTCACTGTCCACTGAAAAGGGGTACCCCCCCTACCCCCCCTACCCCCCGGGGGTATAAATCTCACTAAAAACTTTGCAGATTATTTTTAACCCATTTGAAATCAACGCCTGTGGAAAATTTTCAGCCCAAAAAGATCCCACATGGTGAGATTGGGCCTCTGAAAATCGCCGGAAAAATCCGGGGAAAAATCCCGTTTTTTGCCGGGAAAAAACTTTTTTTCGTCCCCAAAACGCCCCCAAATCACCGCGCCGTAGCCAATTTGCTAACTCCGCTAACCCCGCTAACAGAAACGGCTCCGCATTGCGGAGCCGTTTCGCTAACTCGCTAATGTGCGCGCAGCGCACGCTAACCCGCTAACTCGCTAACCCGCTGTCTCGCCGCTACACTAAATGTGTGGAAGCCTCTTCCGATTCCCGTCTCTCCAGCCCGAATACCGTCGCGCCGCGCCGCATCGTTCTCACCGGCTTCATGGGCTCGGGCAAAACCACCCTCGGCCCGCTCCTTGCCGCGCGTCTGGGCTGGAGCTTCATCGATGTGGACGACGTGATCGAGGCCGAGGCCGGCGTGACCATCGCCGAGATCTTCGCCCGCCACGGCGAAGCAGCCTTCCGCGAGCGCGAGCGCGCGACCATCGCGCGCCTTGCCGCCGGCGACTCGCTGGTCCTGGCCCTCGGCGGCGGCGCCATCGAGCACGAAGCCACGCGCACTCTGCTGCTCACCGCTCCCGGCACGCTGCTGGTCCATCTCGAAGTGGAGCTGGCCACGACGCTCAAGCGCTGCCGCGGAACCGAGCAACGCGGCCCATCCTCGCCGACCACGCCAACCTCGCAAGCCCGCTACCAGCGCCGCCTGCCGCTCTACCGCATGGCCCACGTCTCCATTCCGGTCGATGCGCTCACTCCCGGAACAGGCCGTGGAACAAATCCTTTCCGCAGTTTGTCTTGATTGTGGAAAACTGAATCCTTCGTAATCTTGCGCGCGGTGACCCTTCGATTGACCATCGATCATGAAGGGGTAGGCCGCCATGATGTTTCCCGACACAAGCAACGACCAGCAAATCGCCGCTCTTCGTCGCGCCGCCGAGCGTGCCCGCGCCGCCTGCAACACTCATGCCGAGTACGCGCGCGCAACGTGGATGCCCTTGCCTCCCAGGCGCGAGGAATTGTCAACTCCGGCGCCGCATACGGACCAGGTGCGTTACGCCTCAGCCCCCAAAGAACTCAGCCTCGCCAGCCGCTGATCACTGATTCACTTATTCACTTTTTCACTCGTTCACTGTAATATCGGAATCCCCGCGATCCGCCGCTGCCACTCCGCCGGTCCGGTCTGGTGAACGCTCGTGCCCTTCGAGTCCACGGCCACCGTCACCGGCATATCGCGCACATCGAACTCGTAAATCGCTTCCATCCCCAGGTCGGCAAAGGCCAGCACCCGCGCTCCGTGAATGGCCTTCGACACCAGGTAAGCCGCGCCGCCCACCGCCATCAGGTAGACCGCGCCGAACTCCTTGATCGCCTCAATCGCCGCCGGCCCGCGCTCGCTCTTGCCCACCATGCCCAGCAAGCCCGTCTCCGCCAGCATCTGCCGCGTGTACTTGTCCATGCGCGTCGCCGTCGTCGGTCCCGCCGGACCCACCACCTCGTCGCGCACCGGGTCCACCGGACCCACGTAGTAGATGAACCGCCCGCGGAAATCCACCGGCAGCTTCTCGCCCCGGTCCAGCATCTCCGTCATTCGCTTATGCGCGGCGTCGCGGCCGGTCAGCAGCTTGCCGGTCAGCAGCAGCACCTCGCCCGGCTTCCACGTCGCGGCCTCTTCGCGCGTCACCGTGTCCAGATTCACCCGCCGCGCAGCTGTCACGTCATAACTCAGCTTCGGCCACGCATCCAGATTCGGCGGGTCCAGATACACCGGCCCGCTTCCGTCCAGCACAAAGTGCGCGTGCCGCGTCGCCGCGCAGTTGGGAATCATCGCCACCGGCAAGATTCGCCGCATGCGTCGGATAATCCAGCACCTTCACGTCCAGCACCGTCGTCAGTCCGCCCAAGCCCCTGCGCGCCAATCCCCAGCCGGTTCACCTTGTCGTAAAGCTCCAGCCGCAGCTCCTCGGCCCGCGTCCGTCGCCCCGCGCGCCTTCAGCTCCTGAATGTTGATCGGCTCCATCAGCGATTGCTTGGCCAGCAGCATCGCCTTCTCCGCCGTCCCGCCAATCCCGATCCCCAGCATCCCCGGCGGACACCACCCCGCGCCCATCGTCGGCACCGTCTTCAGCACCCAATCCACAATCGAATCGCCGGGGTCCAGCATCACGAACTTGGCCTTGGCCTCCGACCCTCCGCCCTTGGCCGCCACCGTCACCTCCACCGTCGCGCCCTTCACCAGCTCGACACTGCACGCACGGCCGGCGTATTGTCCTTGGTATTCGTCCGCTTGCCCGCCGGATCGGCCAGAATCGAAGCCCGCAGCTTGTTCTCCGGGTCCAGATACGCCCGCCGCACGCCCTCGTCCACCATCGTCTGCATATCCGGCGTAGCCCCGCCGTCCGCGGCCTCAAACTTCACGTCCATCCCGACTTTCAGAAACGCCGTCACAATCCCCGTATCCTGGCAAATCGGCCTGTGCCCCTCGGCGCACATCCGGCTGTTGATCAGAATCTGCGCAATCGCATCCCGCGCCGCCGGCGACTCCTCCCGCTCATACGCCTTCGCCAGGCTGGTGATGTAATCCACCGGGTGGTAGTAGCTGATGTACTGCAACGCCGCGGCAACGCTCGCAACAAAATCTTCCTGCCGGATGATGGTCATGGGGAAACACCTCGACCTCTATAGGGTAATGGATGCTAGGGAGGAATGGCAGCACTGGTCCCGAATTGAGTAATGTCCGAATTGGCGGTTGTTCGCTCAAAACCTTGGACTTCGCCTGTTGGCGCTCATTTCGCGACTCAGAGATCGTTCAGGAACCCACCCGGATCTTTAAAATCTGCGATGAGCGTAGAATTATCTCAACTAATCGGCGAGGTTAATGAATGCGCGCCACATTGAAGATAATGCTCGAATTTTCAACCAATTTCCTCAGAATTCAAGTCTTTTACATTGCTGTTTCCGCTGTCGCTGGATCCACATTCTGGGCCATTGGACAGCGGATCAATCCGCTTACAGTCCTGATATATGGGCTTGCGATTGGAAACCTAATTGTGCCTGTGACGCGGAGACTGCACAGACTCTATTCAGAGAGGCCGTTTCCCTACAACTGGCTGCTCTTTCTTTGTTTCCTATTTGTTCTTCTTATTCCTATATACGTGATCTCGTCGGTTTTTGTGTGGCTGTTAGCACCACCTACGCCGCAGACTCTGGGGCATTTGCTCAGGACCGGTTGGAAGTTTCCAATACTGATCACTTTTGTCTCTAGTACTCTGGTCTTTCTCTACCGAACCACACAAGAGAAGCTCGAACGGCGCAACGTGGAACTTCAGCGCTCTATGGACCTTGGTACAGCGCAACTTGAAATGCAAGAACAGGAGTTGCAGCGTGCCCGGGAAATACAACAATCTCTGCTTCCCAAGCAGATTCCGCAGTTACCTGGATTCGAGGTCGAGGCAGCTTGGCGCCCGGCGCGTATGGTGAGTGGCGACTACTACGACGTCTTAAGGCTGGGAGAAGATCAACTGGGGATCTGCATTGCCGATGTGGTAGGAAAGGGCGTGTCGGCCGCGTTGCTCATGGCCAATGTGCAGGCGGCGGTCCGCGCTTATGCCAGCAGCTCAAACAGTTCAGCCAGCCTGTGCGGAAAGGTGAACAAGCTGCTTTGCGATAACATCGCGACCGGGAAATTTGTGACGTTATTCTATGGAGTTCTCGATAGCGAAAAACGCACTTTTCAATACTGCAATGCAGGCCATCCGTACCCGATTCTGGTGTCACATGGGCAGTCTAAGATGCTTGATACAGGCGACGCAGTGCTGGGGGTCTTTCCCGCATGGGAGTACAAGGACAGCATAATCTCGTTAGAACCACAAGACTGCCTCATGTTGTTCACCGATGGCATAACGGAAGCAGAAGGAGCAAATGCACAGGAATTTGGTGTAGAAAGCGTGGCATCGTACGCACAATCGAACAACCGCAAATCGGCGCAGGAATTGGCGAACGGACTTCTTGTGCAGGTGAGTACCTTCTGCGAAGACCACTTTCAGGACGATGCCACTTTGGTTGTCGTTGCGGCGTTGTGACGCGTTCGTGGCCTAGGCAACGAACACTCCTCTGCGGAGTATGACTTTACGCGGCTCCAACTTGCAGTGCCTGGGAGTCTGTTCCAGTCTCTCAAAACTTTGCGGATGGTGATGAGCTCATTTCCAAATTCCGCACTGCAACATATCCAAAGCAGAATAGGAGGACAGCAAACCCCAGCGGGTCCAGTATCTCGGGCGGACTCGGGAGGCTCAGTGGAAGCGATAAGTTGCCATAAACCGCCTCCAAAGAGAAAAGAAGGATGCCTAGAGAAAGGATAGGGCGGTTGGGCAGGACGAGGAATCTCCGACAGAGTTTTGGCACAGCGACGACGATTGCCAGGACCGTGAGCGAAATAGCTGCGAGGAGATGATTGTATGGCATGATTTTGAACGAAGAGCCGGTGAATAAGAAAAGGGCAATGCCTGCCACAGCAATCGCGAGCCCCGCTACAATCGCTCCTTGAAGAAAGAGCCGCAGTTTGTCCCGGCTTAGGTCGAGAAAGGCAAGCAAAGCAATCACCACGACCGAGAACGACAAAATATTGCCCACGTATGGAAGAATGGCCAAAAGCCAATGCGGTAAAAGTCCGAGGTCAGCCAACGAACCAAACAGGTATTCGGTTCCCTCGATCGCACTCCAGATTCCGAGCCAGGTGAAGAATTTTCCCACGCTTCGACGCCGCATCATGGCGATGCCGCAGATACACAATCCGATAAACAGAAAAACTGTACCAAACAGAATGTATGGGATTTGATCGCGAAGTACCTCAGCAACTTGATCTGTCAGGGCAACACCTCCTGAGATCATGTTAACCTTTGCCCCATTCGCTGTTAGTGCGCAGCATCACGGTGAATTAGATGCATCTTGTGAACATGCAACTTGAGGTAAAGAAGGACAAGGCAATCGAATAAGAGAACAAGGGCGGGAAAATCGCCCAGATTTGGCGTGCATAGTCCCATGCCCGGAATGTCGATCGTATTTCCCTGCATGCCATAGAAGAGCAGTCAGGGTAGGTTTGCCGCCAATCGGGATCTTACCGAGCAAGAGAAGAGAATTCAGCCTAGAGCGTTACCGCCGCCCTTAAATCCGTATGCCCAAAATCATAGCTCTTCCAGCGCACCGGCTTGCGCTTCTCCCGCGCCGGGCAGTTGCCCGGTTCCTCTCACGCGCGCGCTATTCTTCCGATTGTGTGAACTGCGCGATGAAATAGACGGTCAGCGCAAGATAGAAAATTGGCCAGAGGAAGACTCCCACCAGCCGCACGCTGCTGAGGCTATCGAAAAAAGTAGGGTTGCGGCTGAAATCGAGGATGAGAGTCGTCAAGTCCAGAGAAAAGACAAGAAACGACAGAATGGCCGCAAACAGAGTGGCAATGCGCTGAAAAGACATGAGAATCCTCTTTCACGCTGTGATTTACAGAAAAGTGAACTATAACCGGGCAAAAGAACTCTGTCAACGAGTCATTTTCCGGCGCGGGCAAGCCAGGCTACGGCTGCTGCGCCGCTGTCCGCAAATCTATATGCCCAAACCCCTCGCCCTTCCACAGCACCGGCTCCCGCTTTTCCCGCGCCAGCGCATAGGTGAAGCAGTCGCCAAAGTTCAGATTTACCGTATCTTAACTGCCGTTGGCTACCGTAATACACAGTATTGATCTTTTGAATTCTCGCCCCGATGCCCTAATCTAGAGCCATGAGCGACTCCAAGCTGGAAACGCCGCTGGAAACGCCGGCAACGCAGGACGAAGTCTTCGATCTATTGGTGGTGGGCGCCGGACCCACCGGCCTGGCCTGCGCCATCGAGGCGCAAAAGGCCGGCCTGCGCGCCGTGATGGTGGACAAGGGCTGCGTCTGCAACTCGCTCTTTCACTATCCCGCGCACATGACCTTCTTCACCACCCCCGAGCTGCTGGAGATCGGCGGCATCCCTTTTCCCAGCACCAACACCAAGCCCAACCGCAACGAGGCGCTCCAGTATTACCGGCGCGTGGCGGACCTCTATAAGTTGGACATCCGCCAGTACCATCGCGTGGAGCGGGTTGAGGGCCGTGACGGCGCCTTCATCGTGCACACAGTGGACCGCTTTGGCCGCTCCGGCACGCATTCATGCCCGCAAGCTGGTCATCGCCACCGGCTACTACGACCTGCCCAACTACCTCCACATTCCCGGCGAGAGCCTGAGCAAGGTCCATCACTACTACTTCGATCCGCACCCTTACTTCGACTCGACGTGCTGGTCGTCGGCGGCAAGAACTCGGCCGCCATTGCCGCGCTCGAACTGTGGCGCAGCGGCGCGCGGGTCACCCTCGTCCATCGCGATTCCGAGATTGATCACCAGGTGAAGTATTGGATCAAGCCCGACATCGAAAAACGCATCCAGGATGCGCAAATTGATGCCTATTTCTCGCTCCGAGCTGGTCGAAATCACACCGGACACCGTTGTCATCCAGACGCTCAACGGACCGCGTCATCCTCAAAAACGACTTTGTCTTCGCCATGACCGGCTACCATCCCGACTTCCAGCTCCTGGAATCGATGGGAATTCAATTGCAAAAAGAGGAACGCCGCCCCATCTGCAACCGCGAGACCCTGGAAAGCAACGTTCCCGGCATCTATCTGGCCGGGGTCATTGTATCCGGCTCCCGCACCAACGAAATCTTTATCGAAAACGGCCGCCACCACGGCCGCCAGATCGCCGCCGCGCTCGTCGCCAGGTGAAGGGTGGATGCCGGATTCCCTGGAATTTCGGAGTTAAGATTTTCCGCTTGACATCTGAGGCGTGACGCGTTCCACTATACATATGATTAAGAGTTTCCGGCACAATGGCATTGAAAAGTTTTTCACCGCCGGAAGCAAATCTGGCATTCAGCCTGCTCATGCGGCCAAGTTGTCTGTCCAGCTATTTCAATTGAATCGATCAAAGAATGCACGCGATATGGATGCTCCGGGATGGGAGTTGCATCCCTTGCGCGGCGATCTGAAGAATCATTGGGCAGTGAAGGTGAGCGGAAACTGGCGCTTGACATTCGCATTTGAGGGCGAGAACGTGATTCTCGTTGATTATCAGGATTACCACTAGGAGAAATATCATGGCTCGCATGCACAATCCACCGCACCCAGGTAAAGTGCTTCGGGAGTTTTTAGGCGACATCGACGTAACGGCTGCCGCAAAGCATTTGAAGGTTTCCCGCGCAGCGCTCTCCCGCGTGCTCAACGGCAAGGCCGGAATCTCCGCCGATATGTCGCTGCGTCTATCTGCCGCGCTTGGTACCCACGCCGAAATCTGGTATGAACTGCAAACTGACTACGATATGTGGCAAGCATCTCAGAAGGAGTTGCCCAAAATCGAGCCTTTCAATCGGGCAGCTTAGGGGTTCCGCGTCATTGATAGTGACTCCGCTGCGCATAGCTGTTGGGTAGCCACCAGCCGCAGGGGTAGGATGTGCTGGTGCCGGTGAGGGCCAATCGGGTGCGGGCAAAGCAGGTACCGGCGCCGTTTTATAAGAGAGTGAAGAAGTAGGGGGCCAAGGCCTATTGTGCAGCGTGGCGTTACGCAGTACAATGCTTGCAGGATGATACGCAGCTTCCGGCACAAGGGGATCGAGAAGTTTTTTCTGACCGGCTCCAAGGCCGGAATTCAACCCGGTCATGCCGCCAAGCTAAACGAGCAACTGACCGTTTTGAATGCCGCCACGAGGCCCGAGCATATGAATGTTCCGGGATGGCAATTTCATGCGTTGACGGCCAGCCTCGCGGCTCATTGGGCAGTGAGCGTAAATGGAAATTGGCGGCTTACGTTCCGGTTTGACGGAGAAGACGCCATTCTCGTCGATTATCAGGACTACCACTAATGGAAGGAGTTCGCGCCATGCAGATGCACAACCCGGCACATCCCGGAAGGATTCTTGCTTATTACCTTCAGGACCGGTCCGTGACCGAGGTCGCGCGCCACCTGGGAGTTACACGGCCCGCATTGTCGCGTGTTTTGAATGGCAAAGCGGGAATCTCGGCTGATATGGCGCTGCGCATCTCGGATGCCTTCGGCACTGAGCCGGATTTCTGGCTTCGCCTTCAGGCCCAGCGCGATCTTTGGATCGCCTCCCACAAAAAGCGCGCCAAAGTGAAGCCACTTGCTGTGAGCGCGGCGGCGTAGCCACAGTGAGATGAAAATTGTGGATTCCCAGGTCGAAAATCCTGATCTGGGCATCCGGCACATCTGGCAACTCTTATGGGTTGATTCCCTTATCTCTCATCAATGCCGCGTAGCGTTGATCGTAAAGCTCCTTGGCTTCGAAGTTTTTAATCAGTACGTTCCAGACGGCATGTATACGCGAATCTATATGCGCATCTCGAAAATGAAAGTACAATTGAAGTTCAGTAATCGTGCAAAGGAGAATATATGAGGCTCTAAAAAGGTGTAGTGAATTTGTCATAACAAAGTTATCGTCAATCAAAGGCCTCTGCTCATGTGGTACTACATCGCTCACGAGAAATCGTGCAATATTAATTAATCCCTCAAATCCTCCATGTGAAAGAGCTGAATATTCACGCCATGGACCGTAGGTAAATGTCTTGAGAAATTGTTGATGAGGTGATAGGGTTCCTCCTTTTTGCTTTTTTCCAAGATAAGATCCTAGAGTCAACCAATCTCTACTGGTAAGTAAATCCGAACTAGAAGCCATCTCATAAATGTCTGAGCAGCATGAGAAGGCATCCAAGCTGCACGAAACCAAGGAAGTTTTCGACGTGGTATTCCCATCGTGTGACCAATCGGCGGTAGTTCTGCATCCAGGCAAAGACCCTCTCGATCTTCCATCTACGGCGATAGCGGCGCAGCGGGCGTCGGTCCTGCGTTATCCGTTTGCGCTTGGCCCGGTTGGGCGAGATCATCTCGATGCCATACTCCGCGGCCAATTGCTGATCGAGGGGGTCTGAGTCGTAGGCCTTGTCTCCAATCAACCTTTCGGGCAGCTCGTCAAGGAAGCATCCGGCCAAAACAGCTTCCACAAGCCGGCACTCGGCAGGCGAAGCGCTTTCGACAGATACGGCGAGAGGAAGACCGTCACCAGAGGCGATAGCGACAATCTTGGTGCCCTTGCCGCGCCGGGTCGGGCCAACGGCGAAGCCCCCTTTTTGGCGCTCGCGAAGGTAGCGTCTACAAAAGCCTCGTCGAGATGAAGCTTACCTCGCTCATGCAGTTGCCGGGCCAACAGACGCAGCATCAGAACCAGCTTGCCTTGGCGAACCCATTGCTGAAAACGCCGGTGGCAGGTCTAATACGGAGGATACCTGGCAGGCAGTTCGCACCACTGCGCACCACTGCCCAAAATCCAAAGCACACCGTTGAGCACAGCGCGCGTGTCGTGCCACGGACGACCCCGATTATCCTCACGCCGCGACGGGCGCAGCACGTGCTCCACCAACTCCCACTGTTCGTCTGTCAGTTCCCAGCGACCTGCCATAGCCGACTGCGGAGACGCCTTGAGCTACTACAGTTTCGCAGAAATTCGATCCGGAAATGTTTATGAGATGGGTTCTAGTAAGGTTAGTTTCTCGCATACCTCTGTCTGCCAAACTTCTGGTCTGCGATAGATAAGTATCCCAGTCAACCCGACCGCCGTACCGTTGAGTATCCTCCTCTATATTCTTATAGACCTTCTTAAAACCGCTTTTGCGAAATAATTCGCCATTTTCTTTCGGGCTTTCTAATATGAAAGTAATGTTATACAAACAATCAATCATTGAACGCACAGTCTGTGAAGCTATCATCGAATATTCATTTCTATGAAATGGATCGTTTTTCCGACGCTCATCAGCACTGAGATAAAAGAGTAAGCTATAAGTATACAAGGCTTGTCGGAGCATGACGAACATATCTATACATACATAGCTAGGCGCTGGCAGGAGGCTAGGAGCCTCACGCTGAATCTTTTGAGCCATTGTCTCCGTCAGCTCTCCAAGTTGCCGCTGGAAAGTCTCCGCATCGACACTTTTGTTCGGATCAAGAAGAGTCATTGAAATAAACTCACACCTGCATGACTTCGGCTTCCTTTTTGTGGGAGAGCTCTTCCATGCGGCGGATCTCCTCGTCGGTCATCTTCTGCACCTCTTCCAGCGCGCGCTTCTCCTCGTCCTCGCTGATCTTCTTTTCCTTGGCCATCTTCTTGAGAGCCTCGTTGCCGTCACGGCGGACGTTGCGAACCGCCGTCCGGTGCTCCTCGAGGTCGCGGTTGATGTGCTTGCAGACCTCGCGGCGGCGCTCCTCGGTCATGGGCGGAACGGGCACGCGCAGCACCTTGCCGTCGGAGAGGGGGTTGAAGCCGAGATCGGCGACGCGCACCGCCTTCTCCATCTCCTTGAGGATGGTGGGGTCATAGGGAGAGATCACGATCAGTTGCGGCTCGGGCGCGCCGAGCTGCGCGAGTTGGTTGAGGGGGGTGTTGGTGCCGTAGTAGTCCACCTTGACCTGGTCGAGCATGTGGACGCTGGCCCGCCCGGTGCGTGTGGCGGCCAAGCTGGCCTGGAAGGTGGCCACGGATTGGTCCATGCGCCGCTTGAGGTCGGCGTTGAGTTCCTTGAGCGCCGGAATTCCGGCCATGATCGAGACTGCCATAGGGTTCGTCCTCGCTTACATTCAACAGATTATATTAGCGAACCGGGGCGTGGAAATGAGTTTTTGTGGGGATAACTTATGAGGGTCGCAGCCGGGATTCCCGATTCCCTTACGTCAGCGCCGCCATCCCGGTTGCCGCGGCCTGCTCATGCGCGTGGTAACTCGACCGCACCAGCAAGCCGCTCTCCACGTGCTGAAAGCCCATCTTCAGCGCTTCGGCTTTCATCTCGGCAAACTCACGCGGGGTGTAGAGGCGGGCCATAGGCAGGTGGTCGCGCGAGGGGCGCAGATACTGGCCGATGGTGAGGATGTCGCAGCCGGTTGCAGCCAGGTCGCGGAAGACGGCGAGCAATTCTGCGGTTTCCTCGCCCAATCCTACCATTACGCCGGATTTGGTGAGCCCATCGGGCCGTAAAGTCTTGGCAAATCGCAGCAGCTCAAGGGAACGCTCGTAGCGCGCGCCGGAGCGGACGGCGCGGTAAAGGCGCGGCACCGATTCGATGTTGTGATTGAGCACCTCGGGGCGGGCCTCGACGACCATCCGGATCGCCTCTTCGCTGCCCTGAAAATCGGGTATGAGCACCTCGACGCGGCAGCCAGGTGCCTGGCGTCGAATCTCGCCAATCACCAGGGCGAAGGCGCGCGCGCCGCCGAGAAGGTCGTCGTCGCGGTTAACGCTGGTGATGACTGCGTACTGTAAGCCCAAAGCAGCCACGGCCTGGGCCACGCGGCGCGGCTCGTCAAAATCAATCGGTTCAGGCCGGCCCTTGGGTACTGCGCAAAATCCGCAGCGGCGCGTGCACAGGTTGCCCAGCATCATGAAAGTTGCAGTTTTGTGGTGCCAGCACTCGCCGATATTGGGGCAGTGAGCGCTCTCGCAGACGGTGTTGAGCTGGAGCGAGCGGGCCAGTTGCTTCAGCTCGTGGTAGTTCTCGCCCACCGGGGCGCGCGCCTTGAGCCATGCGGGCTTGGGCGCGGGCGTTGAGCGGGCGGGCGAGATCTGGACCAATTCCGTCACATCTTCATTGTAGCGGGAGCGAGGATGGCCTCGCGCTGATCACGCTAGCGCAGTTTTGCGCGCACCTCGGCGCGGATCAAATAGAGGAAGAAGACCAGGTTGAGCAGGCCCTGGACTAGCGCGGGCAGCTCGCGCTGGAGGCAAAAATCCACAGAGTCGTAGACGACCAGCAGGAAGACCGCGCCGAGAGCCATGGCCCAGGCCCAGCGCAAGAGCAGCAGCAGTCCAGCGGCGGCCGCGATGAAGCCGGCGGCAAAGACGAGAAAGATCGGCGGATAGTAGTGTCCGGCCACCACGCCCACGATGATCACGCCGGAGAGCAGCAGCAGGTAGAGGCTGATGGCGGCCAGTCCGGGCAGAGGCAGCCGCTCCCCGGTTTTATCCTTTTTGTGATTTTCAGTGTCGTTGCTCATGGCTCAGGCTTACTCCGCGGCGGCGATGGCTTCGGCGATGCGGTCGATGGCCTGCACTTCGGCGTTGCTGCCGGGGCGGTGGCCGTTGACCAGGATGGAAAACACGATGGTCTTGCCGCTGGCCGCGGTCAGGTAGCCGGAGAGGGCGTTGGCCTCGTTATGCGTGCCGGTCTTGGCCCACAGACGGCCCTTAAGCGGCGAATTATTGAAGCGGTCGGAGAGCGTGCCGTCCACGCCGGCGATGGGCAGAGTCTCGCGCCAGGCAGCGCCCCAGGGCTGGCGCGCGGCGAAAGACCAGCAGTTGCGTCAAGGCGCGGGGAGCGATGCGGTCGTCGGCGCTCATGCCGGAGCCGTCATAGAAGAAGAAATCGTTGTCGTCCACGCCGGCGATCAAGGAGGAACTGGCGAACGACGCGCGCGCCCTCGGCAAAGCTGCCGTCCGTGCCGTGCACCTTGCCCAACAGGCGCAGCAGCAGTTCGGCGTGCAGGTTCTGGCTGATCTTGTTGATGACCGTCACGTCCTGGCTGACGGGTACGGAGACGCGCGAGGCGAGCACTTTGCGGCCTTCAGTCGGCGCGGCCACGGTGGACAGAGTGGAGCGCGTAAGCGTGAGCGGCTGGGCGCGCTCCTCGGCGAAATCAGTAGTCGAGCTCGAAAGCCGGTGGCGGGAGACGGCGCTGCCCCATATCGTGATGCTGCGGCTGCGGAGCGCTTCCCGGAAGGCTGCGGCGGTGTACTGCGCGGGATCCTCGATAGCCAGACTGGCATGGTAGCCCCCGGACGGCACGGTGCCCCACGCGCGAACCATCCGGCTGCCGGGTCGCCTCTCAAGGTTGGGATGAGCGGAGGTTTGCTGCGTCACGCCGGGAATGGCGGGCATCATAGCGTTGTCGAGAACGTAGTAGTCCAGACTCGGATTCCACTGAGCCGTGACCGCCAGAGGTCTGCTTCCGTCAATCGAACTCTGTGCTTGCGCGTCCCCGCTCTTCACAACCGGGCCGGCGGTCAGCGTCAGTTGCACCGTGTTCTCGTTGAAGGTGAGCGCGGACACCGGCGCGCCGTAATCCCATTGCAGGTCGTCCCAGCCCCAATTCGCGCCGTAAGGCTCGTCAGCAAAAAAGCTGTCGTCGCCCACCACGTTGCCTTCAACGACGCGCACGCCAGCCTTCTCCACCTGCTGCGCCAGCAACTCGAGCGGTTGCAAGCCGCTGGGCGGAGACGCAATCGCGACGGAAGGGGCTGCGGGGGTTGCAGGGGACGGCGTCGAGGCTCCAGGCACAGGCGCTTGATAGGGGTAGCTGCGGGTGCTCAGCGTGGGATCGCCCGCGCCAAGCAGAATCAGGTTGCCGTGCAACACGCCGTCCGCGTCGATCTCGCCGTTGGCCACAATGCTAGTCGTCCAGGTCAGGGTTTCCACGGGCAGCAGGGCGAATGCGGCGGCGGTGGTCACCAGCTTGGTGTTCGAGGCCGGGGTAAAGAGGCGGCCCTCATTCAATCCGTAAAGCGGCTGGCCCTCAAGCGTGGTTACGCTGATGCCGAACTGGGCATGGCTCAGCGCCGGATCGACCAGAATGGCGCTGATGCGGTCAGCCAGAGGCCCCGTCGTTGGAGCGGCCTGCGCTATTAGAACAGGGGTAGAAACAATTGCCAAAACTATCAATAGCGCGGAATACGGACGATAATGCATCATGGACGGAGTTTAACAGGAGGGAAAGAGCCTGCGGCGTACCATCTATAGGTAAATGTTGTGATCAAGGCCGCAACGCTCGGAGAATGAGCGCATCTTGCTTCAGATCGAGGACTGGTAAAGAGGAATGACCACCTCAGCACGCAAAATCACGCAATGGCAACTGCGCACACGCGTGCTGGAGCTGGGCCGGCAAACGCTGGTGATGGGCATCGTCAACATCACGCCGGACTCCTTCAGCGACGGCGGGCGGTTTCTTGCTCCCGATGCCGCCATCGCCCATGCCTTGCAATTGCTGGACGAAGGAGCCGATATGCTGGACCTGGGCGCGGAAAGCACGCGGCCGGGGTCGCGGGCGGGCGGAGCGGCCGGCTCCGTGTGGGCGCCGGCGGTTAGCGCCGCTGAAGAGCAGGCGCGGCTGTTGCCGGTCTTGGAAGGAATTCTGCGCGCGCGGCCCAGCGCGATTATTTCGGTGGACACCTACAAGGCGGCGACGGCGCGCGCGGCTCTGCAAGCGGGCGCGGAGATTGTGAACGACGTCAGCGGCTTTGTGTGGGATGCGGAGATGGCCGCGGTTTGCGCGGAGGCGCGCAACGGCGCCGGAGGCAATCCGGGCGTTGTGCTCATGCACACGCGGGGAAGGCCTGAGAGTGTGGCAGGCGCAGCCGCCGCTGGCGCCCGATGAACTGCTGGCCACGGTGCGCGATGGCTTGGCGTCAAGCCTGAAAAAAGCCGCGGCGGAGGGGATTCCGCTGCAGAGCATTGTGCTCGACCCCGGCTACGGCTTCGGCAAGCGTTTCGAGGAGAATTATTTCCTGCTGGCGAGGCAAGCTGAGTTGCTGGCGCTGGGCAGGCCGTTGCTGGCTGGAGTTTCGCCGCAAATCGTTTCTGGGCCGGACGCTGGCGCCGCTCTATGGCGGCAACGACGCGCCGGTTGAGGCTCGCGAGACGGCCGGCGTGGCGGCGATGACGGCGGCCATCCTGCATGGAGCATCCATCGTCCGGGTTCATGCAGTGCGTCAGGCAGCCGAGGCGGCGCGCATCGCCGACGCAGTGCTATAGCGAAACCAGAGTAGCTGTACCCCGAATGCAATTCTGCCACTACGAACAATCTTGGAAAGGGCACGTTACTCTGGTTTCACTCTAAGAATGTGGCCCTGCCCAGCAATTCCTGAACCACAGCTTGAATATCCGCATGAAAGTGGTCCAATGAGCACAGACACGAAGTTACGAAAGCTGTTAGGCTTATCCAGCGAAGTTGAGATACGGCATTGATAAAGGCCGGTCCAGCTTCCTTCAGGCTCTTAGAAGGCCGCGCAGTTCATGCCCGCCCACGAAATTCTGCTGGAAGCCAAAAAACTCCGCAGAGTAAGCGACAGCCTCGATGTGTTGGCAACGCAACATGCACCCCTGGCGGAAGCGCTCACGATTCTCTCGGGAAACGTGCGCAACTCGGCCACGCTGCTGGAGGTTCTGGTGGAGCTGAGGCTGGGGCCGGAGCCGGGATTGGAATCAGGAAAGTAACTGACGAACTTATAGCTGGAAGAGGGGAGAAACCGTGAAAACGAAGAGTCTCGACCGAAAAAAACAGTGAGATTCTCTCCAGCGTGAAGACAGAGATGGAGAAGCCGCGGCTGGCGGCGTCGGTGCGCAACAGCCGGGATGCCGAGGCCGCGCTGGCTGCCAAGGCGCTTGCGGCTCGCACGGCGAAAGCATGAAGCGCCGGCACCTGCTGTCGCAAGGACGGGATCTGGCAAGCCGGATGTGGAGTTTATTGCTTTTCCGAGGCCAGGTAAACCACCACGCCGCCGAGCAGCGCCAGGGTTGCCGCGGCGGGAATCAGCACCGCGAGACTCCAGCCGGGATTGAGAAGCGCGGACTGGCCTAGCTGATCGAGTTGAAGGTTATACGACTCCGGGAGCTGTTCCAACCAGGAAAGCCACCCCACGCCGTGCCGCGCTTGGTACGCCAAAAAAGCTGCCACCAGGATAAGATTGATGGCCAGAGCAAAAATCTGCGCTCCCAGGATAGGCTTGCCGATACGCTCCACAGCGGCATTCCGGCGGCGCAGTTGCGCACGCCACCAGAGCGCGCCGGAAGTGCCGGACCACGCCGCGCTGGTTGCCTCGGCTCGCGCCTGCTGAAAGCTCTCCGCCACCAAAACAAAATCGCCGCACAAACGGCAGGCGTTCACATGGGCGCGCAGTTCGGGCGCGCAGGCTGCCGGCCACTGGCCGCGCCGCAGCACTTCTGCCACTTCGTTTTCATGGGCGCAGGGTCTCGCTATCATGGCTGCCTCCGGGTTGTTGAACTCTGCTCGCGGAGCAGGCTGGCGATCTTGCGCCGCGCGCGAAAGAGCAGAAGGCGAATGCTTGCCGCGGCCAGCCCGGTGATCTCGGCGATCTCCCGGTGGGTGTAGCCCTCCGCGTGGGCCAGCCAGAGCAGTTGCCGCTCGCGGGGCTTCATGCGGGCCAGCGCCGGGCCAAGCAAATCCGCCGAGTAGGAGCTGGGGTTCGCGGCGAACAAGCTCCTCGGGAATCTCCTCGATGGATGCTTGCCGGCGGCGCCGCCAGTGGTCGCGCAGCAGGTTGGTGGCGATGCGAAACAGATAGCGACGGCCGGCGACCTCGCCTTCTTCAGGCTGCGACGCGCAGAGGAAGCGGACGAAGCTCTCCTGCATCAGGTCGTCAGCCAGCGCGGGATCGCCCGAGACCCGCGCCAGGTAGGCCCACAGAGGCCGCGCCGATCGCTCGTAGAAGCCGGCAAACGCGTCGCTATCCATAGGCGGATCTTCCACCCGCGGCGCGTCGCCGGCTAATACCTTCGGAAGAACGGATTCCCTGTGCATCGGCAAAGGCTCTTTCATCGAAATGGACCAGCCCTCCGGCTCACTACTGTTCCCGCGAGTCGACGGGGGCTTTGGGTTTCTCCGGCATCAGGCCGAGACGGCCGGCCAGAACCCAGGTCACGCCTGCGGAGATGATAAATCCCAGGCCGGGCATCAGCGCGAGCGTTCCCAGCACCAGCATGGGAATATTCGTATCCGTGCTGGCGGCACGAAGAAGGTAGCAGCCCAAACCCAGCAGAACCAGCACGATGCCGATCTGCAGCGGGGTGAGCACGCGGGCTAAGGCGTTGGGCACGCGCTTCTCCTGCTCAAAGCCCACCGGGATCGGCGCAGCCTCCAGAAATCGCCTGCCGGCCTCGGTTTCCATGTAGGCCGCCAGTTCCTGGCTGGAGCTGAACTTGTCGATCAGCTTGCCATGGACCTCGCTTTGCAGCTTGAAGATGCGGCTCCAGCGGCGGTTCTCCAGAGAGTTGGCGGATCAGCCAGATGAGCGCGCCAAGAAAACAGGCAAAAGCCATAGCGGGCGGCAGGTCGCTGATGAATTCCTCTGTGGCCGGTCGCCCATGCACTTGGCGGCTCATTTCCGGCCAAACCGCCCGCTTCGAGCGCCTCGTCAGGCGTCAAGTCGGAGTCATTCATATGCGTAAAGAGGTAGAACTCCGGGTTGCGAACGATCTCCGGGTGACTGGCCAAAAATTGCCCTAACTGCGGATTGTTTCTGCTCACATATTCCTGGTTGGCCAGCAGCGAAGGGTCGTGTTCGATCACTGTCGTGAGTTTGGGGCTGAGGCGCAGCAGCTTGATCAACTCAGCCTGTGTCGTAGCGAGATCCTTCTCCGTGGGCGCCATTGCATTGAATGGCTGCGCCTGGACAGCAGGCTTGGCGGGCGCCGCAGGCCGGGTTTCAGCGGCGGCAAGAGCGGCAAGCAATAGGGCCGACGTGACAATAGAGCCAAGAACCCAGGGCAGGATGCGATTCCGATGATTCATGTGATTTCCCTCTCACGTCGAAGCGCGCTCACAAGCGCCTTCTGCCAATACAACGAATGAGAGGGGCGGTTGGTTAACAGAAGTTCGCGGCGAATCTGCTTAGGGTTTATCATCAGAACTGGCGCGTCCGAAGGGGCCGCGCCTTCATTGTGCAGCCCAGGTCTTGTGTGCGCAACTCCAAAAAGGCCGCCAGGCTGCGGCATCTCACACAAAAGACAGGACTCCAACGACAGGCTTCAGGAACGGGACGACATGCGAGCAAAGACGGCGGTAGTGTTGGGCGCCCAGTGGGGCGACGAGGGCAAGGGAAAGATCGTGGACGTGCTGAGCGAGCGGTTTACCGCGGTGGCGCGCTATGCGGGCGGACACAACGCCGGCCACACGGTCATCATCGGCGAGCAGAAGTTCGTGCTGCAACTGATTCCCTGCGGAGTGCTGCGGCCGGGCTGCCGGGGAGTGTCATCGGCAACGGCGTGGTGCTGGACCCCATCGCCTTTCTGAAAGAGGTTGCCAAGTTGCGCGAGCTGGGCGTGGCCGTGGATGAGCGGCTTTTTGTGTCGAACCGGGCGCAGGTGATTCTGCCCTATCACCGGATGATGGAGCTGGCCGCGGAAAGCGCGCCGGGACGGAAGAAGATCGGCACCACCAGCAGGGGCATCGGGCCGGCGTACGAGGACAAGATGGCGCGCAGCGGGTTGCGCGTGGTGGACCTGCTGAGGCCGGATCTGCTCAAAGTCGCACATCGAGGCGGCCTGCGCGGAGAAGAACGCCATTGCCTGGGCGCTGTTCGGCAACGAGATTGAAGCGCTGGACTCGGAGCAGATGTATGAGGAGTACGCCGCGGCGGCCGAGCAGGTGCGTCCGTTTGTGACCGATACCGCTCGCTTGCTGAACAAGATCCTGGCCGAGGGCGGCAGCGTGATGTTCGAGGGCGCGCAGGGAACCATGCTGGACATCGACCATGGAACCTATCCGTTTGTGACCTCGTCTTCGGCAACGGCAGGCGGTGCGGCGACGGGAACCGGCGTGGGGCCGACGAAGATCGGCACGGTGATCTGGTGACCAAGGCCTACGTGACGCGCGTGGGCGAGGGGCCGTTCCCGACGGAAATTCAAGGATGCGGTGGGCGACCAACTGCGAGCGCGCGGCAATGAATATGGCGCGGTGACCGGGCGGCCACGCCGCTGCGGCTGGCTGGACATTCCGCTGCTGCGCTACTCCAACCAGGTGAACGGCGCCGAGTGGCTGGTGATCACCAAGCTGGACGTGCTGGACGAGCTGGAGGAGATTCCCATCTGCGTGGGCTACGAGATCGAGGGCCGGGTGACGGACGAGATTCCCGCCGACGTGCTGGGGCTTGGAGCAGATCAAGCCGGTTTATACCAGGATGAAGGGCTGGCGGAGCTCGACCGAGGGGATCAGGGAGTTCGACAAATTGCCCCCGGCGGCAAGAGAGTATCTGCGCTTTCAGGAACGGGAGAGCGGGGCCAGAATCGGAATGGTATCGACCGGCCCGGATCGGGACCAGACAATTCTTCTGCCGGAATTTGCCGCGGCTCTGGAAAACATTCACGCATAATCTTGAAGAGTGTCCCGCCAGAGGGTTCGATGACAGGCCAATGACGATTTCGATGGCCGATTCGATTTCTGGGGGGCGCGAGAGGAATCCGCTCCTATGATCAGCTTTGCCGTACGGCTGAAGTTTGCCCCGGAAGACCGGGCCGAAGTTGCCGAATCTCTGCGCCTGCTGGCCACGGCCTCGCGCCAGGAGCCGGGATGCATCAGCTACATTCCGCACCATCTGGAGGACGACCCGGACACGGTGCTGATCTATGAGCAGTACCGGGATGCGAAGGCGCTGGAGGCGCATCGCGCGTCGGAGCACTTCAAAAACCATGCGGTGGGCGGGCTCTACCAGAAGATGCGGGAGCGCAGCGTCGAGAACCTGGTGGCCCTGGTTTGAGGTTCCGCTCCCGGTCCAAGCGGGGAATCTGAAGTAATGCGGCTCGATTTGCAGAGAATTGATTGAATTGCGATGTGTTTCTTGCTGAAAATCGATTGACCGGCGCGGCCTTTCGGGACTAATATCCGTTTCGAATATGCATACGGCCATGCGCAACCCCCTTATGCCCATCCGCATCCAGGAGGCTGTACGTCCTGGTGTCTTCTTCTGGCGTTGGGCGCTTACGCGCCGGCGCTTTTTGCCGTGCAGCAACATGCCGGCGTGCCGCAGCATCGCGGTTTGCCCAGGGGAGAGAAGCACGAAGAGCCGGCGCGATATCGACCAGTTGGAAGAGGTGTGGCGGAATGCCGTGCTGACGGGGAATGTCGCCGTCATGGACGGCCTGCTGGCCGACGACTACATCGGCATCACCCCCAACGGAATGCTGCAAACCAAAGAAGAGGCCCTGGCCTGGCTGCGCAACCAGCGAAGGCATATCACGGCCCTCGAACTTTCCGACAGCAAGGTGCGCTTCTACGGATCCACGGCGCTGGTCACCTCCTTTGCCCATGTCACCGGCATCAACGCCGAAGGAGTGGCTATCGGGACTTTCGCTACACGCGGGTTTACGTGCGCAACGCGCAGGGCAAGTGGAAGATCGTCAGTTTTGAGGCCAGCCGCATTCGCCTGTCCGGCGCGCACAGGTAACTGCGCGGGACGGCATTTCCTTGCCGCTAGCCGTGCTCCCTTACAATGGATCGATGCCCGAGCTGCCTGAGGTCGAGACGATCGCCCGCGGAGTGAACGAGCGCCTGCGCGGTGACCGCATTGTCGAGGTCTGGTTCAGCCGCCATCCACAGCCCTTCAAGACGCCCGTCGCGCGACAGGCCAAAGGACTGGAGGGACGCGCGATTCTGGCGGTTCATCGCACCGGAAAGCACATTGTCTGCGAGCTGGGGTCCTGCGGACGGCAGACCTATGGATGAGCGCGTAGACCGATCAGCGGCGCAATGGATTGTGCATCTGGGCATGACGGGCAGATTGCTGGTGACCACCCCGGATGCTCCGGTTGCCGCTCACACCCATGCGCGGCTGAGCCATGGCCAGCGGCCGGGAGCTGCGCTTTGTGGACCCGCGGCGGTTTGGGCGTCTGGAGTATCGCGACCTGAGCCGTTAATGCCGGCTTCCGCGCTGCGGGCGCCGACCCCCTGACGGTGACGGCGGAGGAGTTTGCCCGGCTTTTCCGCGGCCGCAAGCTGGCCATCAAGGCGGCGCTGCTCAACCAGAAGCTGCTCTCCGGCGTGGGCAACATCTACGCCGACGAAAGCCTGTTTCGCGCCGGCATCCGGCCGCGCCGCCAGAGCTGGGCGGCTGACCAGGGCGGAACTGGAAGAGCTGCGGCTGGCTCTTGTCGAGGTGCTGAAGCACGCCATCCGGCTGGGCGGGTCATCGGTGAGTGATTATGTGGACGCCGATGGCGTGCGCGGCTTCTTCCAACTGGAACACTGCGTCTACCAGCGCACGGGGCTTCCCTGCCGCCGCTGCCAGACACCGATTCGGCGCATCCTGGTGGCTGGACGGGGGACGCATTACTGTCCGCGCTGCCAGCGGTGAGCGCGTCTCTATGGTTTTTGGGAGAAAACCTCGCAAAGACTTCCAGAATTCGAGAATAATTCTCGATTGCTTGGTACGCGTTAAACTATTGAAATTAAATAAATTTAAGAATGGAACCAGGATTGCTACTAGATAAGTGCCAGTGATGTACAGGCGCTGGAAGAGTTCTGACCAGCCCAAAGAAAAGCAGGCACCCGGCAAGAGCATCCGCCAACGAAGCGGACCTCAAAAGAGGCAAACCGGCCGGGGAAGCCTGAAGCAAGGTACGGCAGAAAGACAAGCCGTCCACGTATATTTGGGAGGCCAGTGACAGCGCAGATATGTGGAACGCCACTCTGTTTGGAGTGGCGTTTCTTGCGTTTGGGGCTTCTTTTGAGCGGGCTAAGGTCGCCGCCACGGCCGGAAGCCGGGAAGACCCCGGCGTCGCTTGCCAGCCGCATGAGTTCCCTGTAGTATGAAAGTTGCCTATCAAGCGGCTGACGCGAGCCACCCGAAAGGGAAGAGCAAGCTCGCCGCAAGCAAGGGAACTTCGCCGGGCAGGGTTTTTTATGGCAATCTGCAGGCGGCGAATTTTCATAGGAAAGGCAACACCTGAGAAGGGCGCTGGCCGCACCGTCACGATTCTGACAACCGGATGGAGCAGTACTTTCAGGCTCCAGTGTGCGCGGCTGGCAAACAGCATTTCACAGAGGTCATAGAGAGTTTTTGAGCCGCAGAGGCTGAACCGGCGCCGTTCCATCGGAGAGCGACAATGCTTACTGAGGAAGACGGCTCATCCCGGCTGGAATTCTGTGAAATGCTTGAGGTTCCTGAGGCATCACAGTCAGACTGTGCGAATGCATGGCGTCTGGCAGCAGATCAATTGCCCGAAGCCCGGCTTTAGAGCGTTTTTCGACGAGTCATGCCGCGGTTTTTGCCGTTTAACCTCGGGTTTCCCGCCTGGAATCAGGCGGCTGTACCAGGCTGAACCAGTAAACGGAATACACCAGTTAGCAATGCAACAGGAAACTAACGCATGACGACAGAATTGACGCAGCCCCAAACTGAACTGGGGCCGGCTCCGGCCAACGGCCAGGAGCAGTCGCAGGGGCATCGGCGCCGCCGACGCCGCCGCAAGAACAAGAGCAGCCAGGCAGGCGCGGTCCCGGCGCAACAATCAGCCAACAGCCTCAGGCAGAGCCTCGGCGCAGCCTCAGCAGCCGCCCGCGAAGCATAAGCCGGCTACACGCATCAGGGCGGGCACCAGGGCGGGCGCCAGCATCAGGAACGGAAGAAGAAAAAGAAGTTCTTCCAGAAGGGCTCGGCGCCAGCGGCACAGCCGGGCAACAGCATCTCATCCCCGCCGCAGGGCAAGCGCAAGACGAGGCAGAAGGGACCCAGGGAGTTTGTGGGCCCGATGGACCACAGCTACCGGATCGTGAACGGCAACATTGCCGACGGCCCGCCCTCGACCATCCCGACAGCGATCAACGGCCACAACGGCGGCTATTACCCGGACGCCTACGAGCCTCAGCCCGCGGCCGCAGTGCGCGAAGACGCGCCCGCGCGCATCTACTGCTTCATTGAGGACATGTTCTTCCTGGCCAAGATTCAGGAGACCGCCCGCAAGCTGGGGGTGAAGGTGGAGTTTGTGAAGGGCAGCGACAAGGAAGCGGCGGTGGCCAAGCTGATCGAATTGCCGGAAACCGAGCGGCCCAAGCTGCTGGTCTTTGACCTGAACAATCTGAACGCCAAGCCGATTGACGCTGATTCCCAAGTTCAAGTCCAAGCTGAAGAAAGCGACGTCGATCGTCGGCTTTCTCAACCACCTGCAGGGCGAACTGAAGGCCAAGGCCATCGAGGCGGGATGCGACACGGTGATGCCGCGCTCGGCTTTTTCACAGAGCCTGCCCAACCTGCTGCGCCGCTATGGGATGGAAGAGGAAGAAGAGTACACGCCCCAGCCGGCGTAAAAACAGGGACTAGGGATTAGGGAATAAGTGTGTGAGAAAATGGGCGATTCCTTTAAAGATCTCGTAGTCTGGCAGCGGGCTATTGAAATGAGTTTGGCAATCTATAAGCTCACTTCTACTTTTCCTGCCTCAGAACAATTCGGCCTGACAGGCCAGTTGCGGCGAGCCTCCGTTTCAGTGCCAAGCAATATCGCCGAGGGCTATGGCAATTCCTCGACAGGTGAGTATCTGTCCTTTCTCGGACATGCAAGAGGCTCAAATGGAGAAGTCCAGACGCAACTCATTATCGCGCGGGGTTTGGGCTTCGGTTCGCCAGAATCCCTGCTCGAAGCCGAATCGTTATCTAACGAAGTCGGCCGCATGCTGGTAGTAATGATGAACCGATTGAAGAGCTAAACGCAGCTGTTCTATTCCCTATTCCCTATTCCCTTTTCCCTGTCTTTTTACCCCGGAGGCCAGGTGAGGGGACGTCCGCCGAGCAGGTGGACGTGGAGATGCTCGACGGTCTGTCCGCCGTCTTCTCCGGTGTTGACCACCAGGCGGTAGCCCTTGGCCAGGCCCTTCTCGCGGGCGACCTCGGAGGCGGCCCACAGCAGGTGCCCGAGCAGCGCGCCATCCGCCTGATCGGTGTCGTCCATCGAGGTAATGTGTTCGCGCGGCGCTACCAGCACATGCACGGGCGCCTGGGGGTGAAGGTCGGCGAAGGCGTAGCAAAGCTCGTCCTCGTAGACCGCCTTAGAGGGTATGCTTCCGTCAACGATCTTGCAAAAGATGCAACTCATAGCGACACCAGTGTACAGCAGAGTGTTTCGTTGCGCTGGAAGTTCCCTCCATGGGATAGCAGTGCGGCCTCCAGTGGTTTGTCATGCGCCTTCAAGCCGTTATCGGCCTGCGTTAACAACACTTTAACGCACGGGGCATCTTGCTGGGGTGTATAACTATGTTCGCGGGCCGGTCGGGACGGAATCCCCGTGTTTGCGGCCACTCTGTCCCGGCATGCAACGCTTCGGCTCGCAGGGAGGACACATGTCGTCACGTACCATCTTTCTAAGCAGGCTGATCGGCCTGTACTGCCTTCTGCTTGTGACATCCGTGGTCATTCACCGGCAAGCCACGCTGGATTCGATGGCAGGTTTTCTTCATAACCCATCGTTCCTTATGATTCTGGGCGTGATCGCGCTGGCCATGGGACTGGCTATGGTTCTCGCCCACAATATCTGGTCGGGCGGCGCGCTTGCGGTGGTTGTGACCCTGGTCGGCTGGATGGCGCTGATCAAGGGCCTGTTCTTTCTGTACCTGCTGCCCGTGGTTGGAGCGGATTGCCTTCTGAATGTGCTCCACAATCCTCTGCACTTCTACCTGTGCATGATTCCATCGCTCCTGATCGGCATCTACCTGACATACGGCGGATTTACGGCGAAATCAACTTCGTAAATCGGCTGGCGCCCTGTCCACGCCTTACGGCTCGTTCAGAATCAGCGCGATGCGCCCCGCAATCAGTTCGCTGGGAGGCTCGTCGGGGTTTACCTCGATCAGGTCCACCGGAAACGCGATGTTGTGCGGCCGCAGAACCAGCCGGTTGGCCACAAAATCCACGTACCGCAGCGTCAGGTGGGTGCCGTGACGCACCGCGTATAGATTCGGCCGGTTCGGACGGTAGGGCATCAGCGAGTTGTAGTGACGGTCGATCAGCGTGATGGCCTCCGGAAGCACCAGCGGATCCATCGCCATGGCGTCTGCTGCAGAAATGCGCACTGCTACAAATCGCTGCCAGGCACGACGCGGGTTCGACACTCGCGCCCGTAGCGTCTCCAACAGCCCCGACGGCAGGTGCAAAATGGATTGCGCGGCCGAAGGGCGGATGAACGGCTCAAAAAGCGCCGCCGCATGGCTGACTACCGGAACCGCGTTGCTCTCCACGTCTGCCGGCAACGCCTCTCTCTGCGCGATCGCCGGCAATAGATCGCTGGCCGTCAGGTGCTGCGCCGCCAGGATCCTGTCCATCGCTTCCAGTGAGAGCTGGCGCCTATTGTGCAGAAAATTCGACAGATGCGATTGACCAAACCCCGTCTGGCGCGCCAATAATGAGACGCTGACCGTCCCCCGCTGTATCCTCCGCAGCAGTTCCAGGCGGAGTCGCTCATGCATCTGCGTAAAGTTCATCTGTGGAAATTCCGCCACCAGCAATACAGGGGGACATCCTTCATTTTCTGCTGGCAAAGCCAAACGACTGATTGGCCTCCATTTTGAGCGCTTCGCTAAGAATTAGAAAGCGCGGATGCAGAAAAACGCGGGGGAAGATTGACGTAAGAGTGCCATCTCTCTAAATTAGCTTTACTTAATCCGGGACTGGCCTGTGGGAATCTATGGAGAAACTCTTCACTGCCGTCAGGCTGAATCGGACGACTTGTTGTCCCCTTCAGCGGCTTATGAACATTTGCCGGGTATTCACTTGTTGTTCCGGCTCTCTCCTCCCACCACAAAACGCGCTGCACAGAGGCGTCAAGGGGTAGCCAGTCACCGAAATTCCAGACTCTGCGCGCCATAAGCATGACAAGTAAAAAGAGAATCCGGGCGGCAATCCCCCATCAGGGCGCAAGAACCCTGAGGAGCCATGCCCGGTTTTTCCTGCCCCGCGGAAACAAGAGGTTAAATCAAAGCCGTCGGGAGAGAACGGGAATATGGAGAATTGGTCATGGATTTGCGCGTGCAATTGAAAATTTGCGAGGGATGCGGTTGTCTTTGGTACCGCGCCCAGACTCAAGGGAGTGTGTACTGCAGGGAATGTGAAGCCAAACTGAAGGACTTTCCAACTCCGGAAAGCCGCAAACGGCGCGGACGGCCCGGGCGTAGGACGCTGGTCAGGGTTTGGGCCGTAGCGGAAGCAACGGGAGGTGCCCTATGAGCGCCGCCCTTCAGTTGCCTGAGGTTTGGGAAGGCTGCAGTCCACTGAACGCAGCATACGTACAGCGGAGGTTGTGGAAACAAAGGCCGGCCGTGCCGGTCGAAAAGCCAGCTGTAAAAGCGCCGGCCGCTGGGCCGGTGGTCAGCCTGGGCTTCTACCGCAAGCACACGGAAAGCCTGCTGCGGCGTTTCCTCTACGCTTCCATGCAGGTGGGCAGGGCGCCCAACATCCTGGGCGATCCCATCGCCCGGGGATGGTGCTCCAGCCGTCCGATTCGAACCTTCGAAGATGCCATCATCTTTGTCCTCGACGTGGAAAGATGTCTCAACCAGCTTGGTTCTCTCGAACGCATAATGCTCAGCCGCATTGTGCTCCAGGAGTACACGCAGACTGAAACAGCCGCCATGTTGGGGATGGGTGTTCGCACCATCTCCTACAAATTTCCCGAGGCCCTGGACAAGCTGACGGAAAAGCTGCTCGAAACCGGCCTCCTGGTGCTGCCGTTCTAGCAACAGTCAGGCGGAAAAGCCTCTTGGGCGGGGAATGTGCGCTGCGCGTTCCCCGCCCAGTCAGGTATTTTCATTTTTGCTGGAGAATCGAAGCGAGTATGAGATTCCGAGGATAAGTTCTGGAATTCGTTTTACTTTTTCGCCGAAGCACTGGTATCAGTGCATTTGTTTTTCGAGTTGAGGCATGGCGTGAATCTTGGGAGATGAAAAGGGTTGGTTGGTATGCGATTGAATCGTATATTTTGCACAGGAGAAAGCTGCCTTACCGCCGTCGGTTGCTCTCATTTTCCTGCTTTTTCTCCCCGTTTCCGAAATCGAACCCGTTTCAAAAAAATGGGAATTTCCATACCCCTGTCTGCATATTCCGCGCGTTTTCCAGTTGAGCGCCTGCCGCATTCAGCCTAGCGTCCAGATAGGGGAGCATTCCAGCTCCATGAGATTGCATCAAAGTCTGTGTAAAGGAGACACCGAATTGCCTGATCACATCATTTTTGCCCTGGGCGTGTTGAGCGGAATCTTCACAGTGCTTATCATCTGGGCCTACATCGAAAAACGGAGGGAAGAAGAAACATGGGCCGAGACAAGATATTTCATTGAGGGAGACAAAATCAGCCGATGGTTCTTCAACGCCATTTGGCGCACAATACGCGCCAAGCTCCGCTCAGGACGAGAACTTTTTGTGACGCAATCCCATGGGAGCGAGTCAATCCCCCCCGGTGATTATGCAGAGTAGCGAGGCAAGTTTTCCTAAAAAGCTGACCGGCCATCTCACCGAGGTTGCGCTCGGCTTTCAGTACATGTTGGAAGAGAACTCTTGCCATCCGCATGGACGTTATGAACGCGGGTCCGCATGGGCTTGGGCGTACTGAGTATCGACACCGGATTCCCGCTGAAAGCGATGAGTGAGTTTGAGCTGGTCCTTCGCCGTAATCCCGCCCGTCGGCTCGCTGACTATCGCTCACCACGCGCAATTACGCATAAGCATGCCCGCGATTACGCGTAACTACGCGCAAAAATCGCTGATATTACGCGCAATGACGCATATTTTGCCCCAAATTCTGTACGCGCAATTACGCATATCTCTCATTTCGGCACTCGTCAGGAATGTGTTTTTTCACCCCGCTTGTCCCAGCACTTGCTCGTAATATTTCACGTAGTGCGGCACCACCAGCGAGGAGCAGAAGCGCTTCTGCGCCGTCTTGCGCCCCGCCTCGCGCATGGCATTGAGCCGCGCTCTATCCTTCAGCAGACTCACCGCTCCGGCGGCCATATCTTCCACATTCCCAACGGGATACAACAACCCCGTCACCCCGTCGTCGATCAGCTCCGGCACCCCGCCCACCCGCGTGGCAATCGACGGAACCTTGCACGCCATGGCCTCCAGCGCCGCCAGCCCAAACGACTCCAGCTCGCTGGGCATCACCATCAGATCGGCCAGCGGCAGCAGCTCGTTCACCCGCTCCTGCTTGCCCATAAAGTGAACCTTTTCATTGATATGCAGGTCGTGCGCCAGCCACTCCGCCGCCGACCGCTCCGGCCCGTCGCCCACCAGAATCAGTTGCGCCGGAAGCTCCCGCGCCACCAGCGCAAAGACCTTCACCACGTCCACCACCCGCTTAACCGCCCTGAAATTAGAGAGATGCATCAGAATCGCCTCACCCGGTGCGGCCAGTCTCTGCCGCGCCTCCGCCCGCGCCGTCTCATCCTTGATGGGCACATACTCGTCGCAGTTCACAAAGTTCGAAACCACCTCGATGGGCCGCGTGATGCCGAAGTGCTTGACCGTTTCCTCCTTTAGATAGTTGGAGATACAGGTGACCCCGTCGCTCTCCTGAATGGCGTAGCGAGTGATGGGCAGGTAGCTGCGGTCCAGCCCCACCAGCGTAATGTCGGTGCCGTGCAGCGTGGTCACAAAGGGCAGCCGCCGCCCGCGCGAGGCCAGCATCTGCCGCGCCAGCAGCGCGCTCACCGAGTGGGGAATGGCGTAGTGTACGTGCAGCAGGTCAAGTTCATGATATTCAGCAACTTCCGCCATCCGCGAAGCCAGCGCCAGATCGTAGGGCGGGAACTCGAAGAGCGGGTAACTCGACACCGGAACCTCGTGATACAGGATGCCGTTATCGCGTCCGCTCAGCCTGAACGGCTGCGAATACGAAATAAAATGCACTTCGTGGCCTCGCGCCGCCAACTCGATGCCCAGCTCCGTGGCCACCACGCCTGAGCCGCCGTAGGTGGGATAACAGGTGATGCCGATGCGCATAAACCCTTCCTTTTCTTTTGGATAGAGACCCTTAGAGATAGATGCGGCTCGAGGCTGCTAAGGTTCTCAATTCTGGCTGAACAAGCCCTAGTAGATGCCCGGAATCAGCCGCTTCGTTTGCTTTGCTGTATGCCGCATACTCCGCGCCAAATGCCTCATTCAAAGCTGCTTCCTCCACATGAATTCTGTAGAGCAAGGCGGCGGTTGTGGGCGCAAGATGACCGCAATACACGCAATCCAATTTCGCTCCTTAAGCCCTATCGCCAGAAACGCCAGCAATAAACCCGTGTAGGACGGGTGGCGCAGATAGCGATAAAGACCATCCCGGTAGATCGTCTGCGCGTTACGGATGGCCACGTTCGAGCTGAACGCCTTGCCCAGCGACAGGATCGCCGTCCAGCGAATAGCCAATCCGGCGATCAGAAGGAAAATTGCTAAAAAGATCAGCCAATTCGCGCCGCCAAACATGTTTGCAGGCATCGAGTAATGGATCATCTCTCCCGCAGTGATTGCCAGAGTGATGGTCACCCACAGGATCACCATCGGTCCGACTTCCGCGGTCCTTCAGTCCGTGCCACCGAATCTGGCTCCGGCGTACGCGGTTGCAAAACCGATATATATCTCAGATGCAACCCATCCGTAGATCAGTATCTCCCACAAGAGCGGCAGTTCTCCAACCTGCTCTCCTTACTGCGCTGATTCAGTTCTCCAGGAGCGGGAAAAATCAATCAACTCGATTTCATCTCCCAGATGAATTGCCATAAGTGCTTGCTCGCTCGTCTCCCGCGAGGCCCGCAGCCGCGTCCGGACCTGGGCAAGCTCCGAGTCATTGTAGCCGGGATGCGTGACCAGCTCCCATGTGCCCGTCGGGCAGATTCCGGAGCAGCGAGCTAAGTGTTTTCGAATCAAGGGTTCCCGTCGCCAGCACGCCGATGGCGCCGTCCGTTGTCGTGAAGCCCTCTTCCGCCACAATGCGCCGGAAAGCAGGCTCCAGCAGCCGCAGCATGCCGACCTGCGCCCGCCGCAGCCATGGCGCTCCATGTGTAGCGCGCCGGCTCCACTTGCCGGCTCGAAGGGATTGCGCACCGCGCGAATTCCCGCCGCCCGCGCCGCGCGCAGCACCGGCCTGAGCACGGCGGGAAACATATGCGCGTGTTTGTGCGTGTCGATGTGGGTGAGGCGCAGGCCGCGGCTCTTGCAGCAACGCAATCTGCGCGGCGGTTTCGGCTTCGATCTCGGTGGAACGGATGCGCCCGGTAAGCAACAGTTTCAGGAATGCGCCCAGTGTCGGATGGAAGCGGCCCGTGCGCGGATCGACAAGTGTGGGAAGCTTCTGCGCGCGCAGCACCGGCTCGCCGTCCACCAGAACCACGTGGCAGCCCACGCCCAGCGAAGGCGTGGCGAGAGCCAGCTCGATAGCCTCATCGGTGGCCGCGGCCCTGGCCATCAGCGAGGCGCTGGTCAGCACTCCGGCCCGGTGCAGCTCGACGATGGCGCGGTTGACCCCGGCGGTCAGCCCGAAGTCGTCGGCATTGAGAATGAGACGGCCCACGGGGTGAGTGTATCAACAAGGGTTCGTTCACGGCGGGTTTACCGATAAAGGGCCGCGCTCAGGGCAGAAGCGCCACTGCCGGAAAGCAAGCGCGCTGCTATGATGAGAGCAGGCCGCAATGGTCTTTCCACACCGCGTGGGCGGTTAGCTCAGTTGGTTAGAGCGCCTGCCTTACAAGCAGGAAGTCGGGGGTTCGAGTCCCTCACTGCCCACCACGCACCCTTCCCGTATCGTCCCAAGAAATCTAATTCATGCGGATAATAGACATAAAAATAAGGCACTTATTGTCTTTTTCTGTCCGATGGTGTACCATGAAAGCCGTACCGGAATGGGGGTACATTTCGGGGTATAGGGAATATACCCCCAAATTCAATACCCCCAAGTACCCCCAAATGATCCGAGCGGGAGGGAAATCCATGGGTTTGACGGATACCGCAATCAGGCGCTCCCATCCGACTGAAAAGCCGTACAAGCTCACCGATGGCAAGGGCCTTTACCTGTTGGTCAACCCCTCCGGGGGCAAACTCTGGCGCTGGAAGTATCGCTACGACGGCAAAGAGAAGTTGATGCCGTTCGGCTCGTACCCCGCGGTCACGCTCGCTGATGCTCGGGCAAGGCACGCCCAGGCCCGCCGTCTGCTCGCCGCTGGTTCCGACCCCATGGCAGAGCGCAAAGCGAAAAAGGACGCCGTCATCGAAACAAGCGAGAACCCCTTCTCTGAAATTGCCGCCCTCTGGTTCGATCACTGGAAGGTGGACAAAAGCAGCCGTCACGTCGATGCAACACGGCGGCGACTTGAGGCGAACGTCTATCCGGCTATCGGAGATCGACCGATAGCCTTGATCGAGCCTAGGGAGCTGGTGGCCATGGTCAAGACAATCGAGGCGCGGGGGGTGGGGGATCTGGCCAAGCGCGCTCTGGAGACTACGGGGCAGGTTTTCCGATATGCCATTGCCCATGGATATGGCAGACACCCCCCACCCCCTTGCGGCGCACCACCCCGGCGCTCCCAAAGAAGTCGAAACTGGTTGCCAAGCCCGGTCTGTCGCATCCGCCAATTGCCGGGTCTCGACTCCGCCAAACCGCAAAAAGCAGCCTAGCAGCGCCACGCTGGGGGTATATATGGGGGTATCTTCGTTAACCATGGAGTCAACCTATTTAGTATTAACGTGTTACGTTAGGATGTGAGTCCCTGACCGCCAAGAAATCCAATAAGCAATAAATAATATCTGAAAACACAGGGGATATTGTCTTTTTGCGCCTGGAAGCGTGCTGCGGAAGCCAAGGAATGATGGTGGTATTTATGGTGAACATTTCATGGCGAATGGTGGCATTTCGCGAATTGGCGAACCTGGAGGGGCTATGGCGCTGACCGGCACTGAGATTCGCAAATCCAGGCTAGGAGAAAAAGCGTACCGGTTAACCCACGATCAGGCGCTGGCTAAGGTGATGCAGCATCTCTTGAAGGATGACACGCAGGTGTACAAGCAGTTTTTGGGAAAACCACTCTTGCTACCTCCTTGACAGGTAGCCGGATCGCATATAAAGTTGTTGTACTCCCCTTCATGCGGCTTTAGCACTATCCGCTATGAGGCTTTGTGTGTTTCATTCAAATCTATTCCGGTGGCGCTCTTCCTGGCGCCAGACTGACGATGATCTCATCGCCGGTGTATCTGGCTTCAGATCCAGCACTTTGGAGGGTGAATTATGACCCACAAGAAACATCTATGTAAGCTGTCGACGCTCTTCGCACTGGCCTGTTTTGCCACACTCGGCGCTGTGGCGCAGTCCTCGGCACCTCGCCGTATCACCCAGGCGATAGAAGAAACCAAAATTGTAACGCTCAAGGGCCACGTTATCCCCGTCGCCACCGCGGCGAACGATCTCGGTCCGGTCGTGGACAGCTTCGACATCGATCACATGCAACTCGTGCTCCAGCGCTCTGCCGAGCAGGAGCAGGCGCTCAATCAGCTGATGGAAGAACAGAACGACAGAACCTCCCCCAATTTCCACCATTGGCTTACTGCCGCCGAATTTGGAGAGCAGTTCGGGGTGGCGCAGGAAGATATCGACACGCTTACCAGCTGGCTCGAGTCGCACGGTTTTCGCGTCAACAAGGTTTACACCAACCGGATGCTGATCGACTTCTCAGGCACGGCGGGTCAACTTCAGGACACCTTCCACACTTCGATCCACCAGCTTGACGTCAACGGCGAGGCGCACATCGCCAACATGAGTGACCCGTGGATTCCGGCAGCGTTTGCGCCGGTGGTGAAAGGCTTTGCCTCGCTGAACGACATCAAACCCCACCCCATGATGAAGTCAGCCAGGCAGTATACCGTTGCCGGTTGCTCCGACGCCTCCCCCATGCTAACCGAGCCCGGTGGCACCTGCTACTTCATCACGCCGCAGGACACCGAGACCATCTACAACCTGAATCCGCTCTACTCCGCCGGTATCTCGGGGCAGGGCCAGACGATCTACCTGGTCGAAGACACCGATGTCTATAACTTCCCCGGCGACTGGAACACCTACCGCTCGGCTTTTGGCTTGACCGGCTACTCAGGGACTTTCACAGAGTCGCATCCCGGCGGCTGCACCGATCCCGGCACCAACGCGGACGATGGCGAAGCGGCCATTGACGTGGAAGTAGCCAGCTCGGTCGCGCCCAGCGCCGCCATCAACCTGATCTCCTGCCCGTCGGGTACAGTGACCTTCGGCGGCCAGATCGCCCTGCTGAACCTGATTAACGCCAACAAACCCGCCCCCACTGGGGGAGGGGTCATCAGCGTCAGCTACGGCATATGCGAAGCCGTGAACGGTAACGGGGGGAATGCGCTCTTCTACAACACCTATCAGCAGGCGGCTTCCGAAGGCTACTCGGTTTTCGCCTCCTCGGGCGATGAAGGACCGTCCAGTTGCTCCAACATTTTTACCAACGGTACCTACTATGACCAGGCCAGCCTGGGGGTTACCGGATGGGGCGAAACGCCCTACAACGTATCCGTGGGCGGGACCGATTTCGAGGACACCTACAACGTCAAGAAAGCCGGAGCTTCATTCAGCACCTACTGGAACGCGACGAACACTTCGGGCTACGGCTCCGCCAAGAGCTATATTCCGGAGATTCCCTGGAACGACTCCTGCGCCAGCGCTCTGATCTCGGAAGTCCTCACCAGCAGCTTCACGCCTTATGGCGCCAGCCCGGCAGCTTGCAACAACGCCACTTATGACACCGATACCACCTATTTGAGTACGGGCGCCGCCAGCGGGGGCGCGAGCAATTGCGCTACGGGCGCCGGGGGCACGAATCAGGGCGCGAACGGCATGTCTGACCCAGGGTGCCAGGGGTATGCCAAGCCCTCCTGGCAGTCCGTTTATGGAGTGCCCTCCGATGGCGTGCGCGATATTCCCGACGTCTCAATGTTTGCCGCCAACGGGGTTTGGGGGCACTACGAAGTAGTTTGCTGGACCGACCCGAACTACACCTCCGATGGGGCGACAGCGAACTGCACCGGCGCTCCGAGCTCCTGGTCAGGGTTTGGCGGAACCTCTGTCTCCGCTCCCACCATGGCGGCCATTCAAGCGCTGGTGAATCAGAAGACCGGCGAAACCTGGGGCAACCCCAATCCCATCTATTATCAGATTGCGCAATCCGAGTACGGCACGCAGGGCGGGACCTTCGCGGGCTCTTCATGCAACTCCAGCGGAACCGGCGGTCCGGCCAGCGGATGTGTTTTCAATGATATAACCCAGGGCGATATCGATCTGGCGTGCGAGTATAACGGCACCACGGAAAGAGCCCATTGCTATCTGCCAAGCAGCACCCATGGCGTGGACAGCACGGACAATGTCACCGCCGCCACGGTGATCTTCGGGGGCTCGGGTTATACCACTGCGCCTACCTGCACCATCGCCGCGCCGACCAACGCCGCACCGTACAAATCGCCGACCGGGACCACCCTTTGGGCGGGCGGCACTCAAGCTACCTGCACGGCAACGACCAACTCCGGCACTACCACCGCCGTCTGGACGGTCGTGATGCATAGCACCTCCGGAGTAGGAGACACCATAATCTTGACGAATCCCGCCGGGACGACTACTTGTGGACCCTACACGCTGAGTGGAACGTCCACGACGGCCATGGCAACGAACCTGGCGTCAGCGATAGGGACCGCGTGCTCACTTGCGTCGGAAAGCAGGTCGGGCAGCACGGTCACGCTCACAGCCAAGGCCGCAGGCGCGGCGGGTAATTTCATCACGGAGTTCGGCCCGGCGACGATATACGACGCCGCCTACGTCTACATCACAAACACCACCAAAGGCCAGGGGCCGAATTACGTCAGCGGCATCACCATAAATACCGCCGGCACGGGCTATCAGCCGGAGACCCCGATTACGCTGACCGGGGCCGGCAGCGGCGCCATCGCGGTAGCCAACACCAGCGTTGGGACCGCGGCGTCAGCTTACCAGCCGGCATACGGGGCAGCGCCTGGCTATGATCTGGCTACGGGACTCGGCAGCCCCAACGCCTATAACCTGGTGGAAGCGACCGCGTGGCTTAAGCCTCAGACCATCACCTTTACCGCGCCAACCTCGCCGGTGACTTACGGCGTTTCGCCGACCACGCTGGTGGCGACGGGCGGAGCTTCGGGTAATCCGGTCACCTTCAGCCTGGATGCAACCAGCACTCCCGGAGCAGGGTCGTTGAGCGGCACTAACAACAACACCTTGACCGTCACCGGTGTGGGCACCATCGTGATCGACGCCAACCAGGCCGGCAACGGCGCCTATGCTGCGGCCCCCCAGGTGCAGCATAGCATCACGGTCGAACAGGCATCGGTGACCATCACGGCGTCCAGCCCGTCGGTGACCTACGGCTCGGGGGTTCCCACCATCACGGCCAGCTTCAGCGCCTTCCAGAACGGGCAGACCAGCTCGGTGCTGACTACCCAGCCGACCTGCACCACGACCTACACGGCGAGCAGCAACGTGGGCTCGTCGCCCACGACAAGCTGCACCGGGGCGGCTGCGGCTAACTACACCTTCACCTACAAAAGCGGCACGGTGACGGTGAATCCGGCGTCGGTGACCATCACGGCTTCCAGCCCCACAGTGACCTATGGCTCGGCGGTTCCCACTATTACGCCCAGCTATAACGGATTCCAGAACGGGCAGACCAGCTCGGTGCTGACCACCCAGCCGACCTGCACCACGACCTACACGGTGACCAGCAACGTGGGCTCCTCTCCCACGACAAGCTGCTCCGGCGCGGCCGCCACTAACTACACCTTCACATACAACAGCGGCACGGTGACGGTGAACCCGGCGTCGGTGAGTATCACGGCTTCCAGCCCGGCGGTGACCTACGGCACGGCGGTTCCCACCATCATGCCTACCTTCGGCGCCTTCCAGAACGGGCAGACCAGCTCGGTGCTGACCATCCAGCCGACGTGCACCACGACCTACACGGTGACCAGCAACGTAGGCTCTAATCCCACGACAAGCTGCTCCGGGGCGGCTGCGGCTAACTACACCTTCACATACAACAGCGGCACGGTGAAGGTGAACCCGGCGTCGGTGAGTATCACGGCTTCCAGCCCGGCGGTGACCTACGGCTCGGCGGTTCCCACCATCATGCCTACCTTCGGCGCCTTCCAGAACGGGCAGACCAGCTCGGTGCTGACCACCCAGCCGATTTGCAGCACGACCTACACGGTGACCAGCAACGTGGGCTCCTCTCCCACAACAAGCTGCTCCGGCGCGGCCGCCACTAACTACACCTTCACATACAACAGCGGCACGGTGACGGTGAACCCGGCGTCGGTGAGTATCACGGCTTCCAGCCCGGCGGTGACCTACGGCTCGGCGGTTCCCACCATCATGCCTACCTTCGGCGCCTTCCAGAACGGGCAGACCAGCTCGGTGCTGACCACCCAGCCGACCTGCACCACGACCTACACGGTCAGCAGCAACGTGGGCTCGTCGCCCACGACAAGCTGCACCGGGGCTGCTGCGGCTAACTACACCTTCAGCTACAACAGCGGCACGGTGACGGTGAACCCGGCGTCGGTGAGTATCACGGCTTCCAGCCCGGCGGTGACCTACGGCTCGGCGGTTCCCACCATCACGCCGACCTTCGGCGCCTTCCAGAACGGTCAGACCAGCTCGGTGCTGACCATCCAGCCGACGTGCACCACGACCTACACGGTGACCAGCAACGTGGGCTCCTCTCCCACAACAAGCTGCTCCGGTGCGGCCGCCACTAACTACACCTTCACATACAACAGCGGCACGGTGACCGTGACCCCGGCTTCGGCTACCATCAACGTCACTCCCTACAGCGTGACCTATGACGGCAACGCGCACAGTGCGACGGCCACGGCCACGGGCGTGGGCAGCGTTAACCTGATTGCCGACCTCACCCTGAATACCACCCACACCAACGTCGGAACCTATAACGACTCCTGGAGCTTCGTCGATCCCAACGGTAACTACGCAAGCGCCAGCGCGAACATCACTGACACCATCACCCAGGCCAGCTCCACGGTTAGCGTGACCTGTCCCGCGAGCGTTACCTATAACGGCACGGCGCAAACGCCCTGCACGGCCAGCGTGACGGGCGCGGGAGGATTGAACCAGTCGCTGACAGTCAACTACTCTAATAACACAAGCGCCGGTTCGGCCACGGCCAGCGCCACCTTCGCCGGTGACGCCAACCACACAGGCAACAGCAACTCCGGCGGTTTCACCATCAATCCGGCGTCGGTGACGGCCACGGCAGGCAGCTACAGCGGCGTTTATGACGGCTCAACGCATGCTCTCTCGGTTTGCCAGGTAGCGGGCGCCTACACAGGCTCTCTGATCTGCACCAACAACCCAGCAGGCCCAGTCGGGCCCGGCGTGGGATCGGGAACCATTACCCCGTCGCTCAGCGGCGACACGCTCACCAACTACAGCATTACGTCCAACTCTGGCTCCTGGAGCATCACCCAGGCCAGCTCCACGGTTAGCGTGACCTGTCCCGCGAGCGTTACCTATAACGGCACGGCGCAAACGCCCTGCACGGCCAGCGTGACGGGCGCGGGAGGATTGAACCAGTCGCTGACAGTCAACTACTCTAATAACACAAGCGCCGGTTCGGCCACGGCCAGCGCCACCTTCGCCGGTGACGCCAACCACACAGGCAACAGCAACTCCGGCGGTTTCACCATCAATCCGGCGTCGGTGACGGCCACGGCAGGCAGCTACAGCGGCGTTTATGACGGCTCAACGCATGCTCTCTCGGTTTGCCAGGTAGCGGGCGCCTACACAGGCTCTCTGATCTGCACCAACAACCCAGCAGGCCCAGTCGGGCCCGGCGTGGGATCGGGAACCATTACCCCGTCGCTCAGCGGCGACACGCTCACCAACTACAGCATTACGTCCAACTCTGGCTCCTGGAGCATCACCCAGGCCAGCTCCACGGTTAGCGTGACCTGTCCCGCGAGCGTTACCTATAACGGCACGGCGCAAACGCCCTGCACGGCCAGCGTGACGGGCGCGGGAGGATTGAACCAGTCGCTGACAGTCAACTACTCTAATAACACAAGCGCCGGTTCGGCCACGGCCAGCGCCACCTTCGCCGGTGACGCCAACCACACAGGCAACAGCAACTCCGGCGGTTTCACCATCAATCCGGCGTCGGTGACGGCCACGGCAGGCAGCTACAGCGGCGTTTATGACGGCTCAACGCATGCTCTCTCGGTTTGCCAGGTAGCGGGCGCCTACACAGGCTCTCTGATCTGCACCAACAACCCAGCAGGCCCAGTCGGGCCCGGCGTGGGATCGGGAACCATTACCCCGTCGCTCAGCGGCGACACGCTCACCAACTACAGCATTACGTCCAACTCTGGCTCCTGGAGCATCACCCAGGCCCTCACAGACAATCGGCTTCACTGCCAACGCTCCATCGAGCGAAGTCTACAACGGCCAGTTCACCGTGGCGGCAACCGCCACATCGGGCCTGGCGGTGACCTTCACCTCCTCGGGTGCGTGCTCCAATTCAGGCGCGACTTACACCATGACCAGCGGCACGGGAGCCTGTTTTGTGATGGCCAACCAGGCAGGCAACACCAACTACGCGGCTGCAACGCAGGTCACGCAGACCGTAAACGCGACTTTGGCCAGCCAGGCCATCAACTTCACTCAGCCGGCGTCGCCGGCAACGTATGGGGCTTCGGTCTCGCTGGTAGCGGCGGGCGGATCTTCGGGCAATCCGGTTACCTTCTCGGTAATCTCCGGTCCGGGATCGGTGAGCGGCGCCAACGGCGCTACGCTCTCCTTTACAGGCCTGGGGACGGTGGTGGTGGCGGCGAATCAGGCTGGCAGCTCCAACTACACAGCGGCGGCCCAGGTAACCAGGAGCATCACGGTGAATCAGGCCGTTCTGACGGTCACGGCGAATAACGCCAGCATGAATGTTGGAGGGACGGTTCCCACCTTGACCGCCAGCTACAGCGGGTTTGTGAATGGAGATACCTCGGCGGTACTAGGTGGTTCGCCTACGTTAACTACGACGGCGACGAGCTCCAGCCCGGCAGGCAACTATCCCATCACGGTCGCGCTGGGCACGCTGACGGCGGCGAACTATACGTTCACCTTTGTCAACGGAACCTTCTCGGTTGTGACGCCGCCAACCACGTCTGATACAGTTTCGACAACGCTGACGGGCTCGGCCGCAGCCGGTTATGTATTTACGATCACGGTCCATAACACCGGCACCAGTGCCATATCCAACGTGGTCCTGACTGCGGCCACGCTGGGCTCAACCTCAGGATCGCCGTTGCCACAGACATGGGGAACGATTGCGGCCGGCTCAGCAGCAGTCTTCACAGTTAACTTTCCTGGGAGCGTGGGCGCCGACGGCGCGGGTGTGGCGGAAAAGTACTCTGGAACCTTCACCGGAGGCACATTCTCAGGTAGTCTCCGCTCGGTGACGCTGCCATAGCGCGGGGGAGGGGCTCGTTGTGGTATAGTGACAGAATCTCGGAGACGGGCATGAAGAACCTTAGAAACCCGCTGGTTCTTTCCATGGCGATGGTGTGCTTCCTGCTTGCCGGCACTGCGGCCAGGGCAGTCCCATTCACCATAACCCTTGACTTGCCATATCAAAGCGGTTCTAAGACTCTGTATATATTCGATGGAACCCTGACCAACACGGGCGACACCACGCTGTACCTGAACGGATACAACGACATCATTGATGAAGGCTTGACGCTGGATCCCACCCCATATCTTGTCGACGCTCCCTTTTCCCTCAATCCGGAGGGTTCTCCAGGGGATTCCTGGATGGGCGAACTTTTCACTGTGACCACTCCAGGCTATAACCCGGAAGGATCCAATATCTACACTGGATCTTTCACAATCACTGGTGGTTACGATGGGGATGCGCAAGATATTCTGGGGACGGCCAATTTCGAAATTCAGCAAACGCCTGAACCGTCCAGCCTTCTGCTTTTCGGCACCGGACTGCTGGCATTGGGGTTTCTGGTGGGCCGGAAGCTCATCGCACAAACATGGTCCCTTCTCTGCCAGAATTCCAGGGCTGGCTTGGCAAGCTTGAGCCAATCATAAAGCGTTGATATACCGATGGTTATCGTACGATTCGTGTCCCTCGCTGGGGGGCTCTCCGCTTCACATCATCGCCGAAAAATATTCCTTTGCCGCGGCAATCGTCGTCGCCAGCTCCTCTTGGCCGTGCGCCGTGCTCAAAAATGCCGCTTCAAATTGCGAGGGCGGCAGCCATACGCCTCCGAGCCTCCCATTCAGCATCGCCCGGTGAAAGCGTCCGAAGGCGGCCGTGTCACTTCCTGCGGCTTGCGCGTAGTTGGTGACGGGTCCGGGAGTAAAAAACCAGGTCCACATGGAGCCCACGCGGTTGAGGGTGAGTGGAACGCCGGCCTTCGCGGCTTCAGCGGCCACGCCCTCGGCAACGGCTTTGGCCGTGGCTTCGAGCTGCGGGTAAACCTCACTGGCGTGCGCTTGCAAATAGCCGACCGTGGCAATGCCGGCGGCCATCGCCAGCGGATTGCCGCTGAGTGTTCCGGCCTGGTAAACCGGCCCGAGCGGGGCCAATAGGTCCATGAAAGCGCGCTTCCCGCCGAAGACGCCCACGGGCAGCCCGCCGCCCACGATCTTGCCCAGCGTCACCAGGTCCGCATCCACGCCATAAAGCTCCAGCGCTCCGCCCAGCGCCACGCGGAAACCGGTCATCACCTCGTCGGCGATGAGCAGCGCTCCTTCGCGAGCAGTGATTGCACGCAGTCCAGCCAGGTAGCCTGCGGCGGGCGCAATGCAGCCGGCGTTGCCGACCACCAGCTCCAGAATCACTGCGGCGATTGCCCCCGGATGCGCGGCAAAAGCGGCTTCCACGGCGGCCAGGTCGTTATAGGGCAGGGCGAGCGTAAGCTGGGCAATCTCCTCCGGCACGCCGGCCGAGCCGGGGATTCCAAAGGTCGCTACGCCCGATCCGGCTTTCACCAGCAGCCCGTCGGCGTGTCCGTGATAGCAGCCCTCGAACTTGACGATGATCTTGCGGCCGGTGGCGGCGCGGGCCAGCCGGATGGCGCTCATCGTCGCCTCGGTGCCGGAGCTGACAAAGCGCAGCTTCTCGATAACCGGGTAGCACGCTGTGATGCGCTCGGCCAGATCCGCCTCTGCCGCCGTGGACGCGCCAAAGCTGGCTGAGTTGCGCGCCGCGCGTTCAATCGCTTCCACCACCGGCGGAAAGGCGTGGCCCAGGATCATCGGCCCCCAGGAGCCAAAGTAGTCGATGTACCGGTTGCCGTCTGCGTCGGTGAGCCACGCGCCCTCGCCGCGCTCCACAAACGGCGGCGCGCCGCCCACCGCGCCAAAGGCTCGCACCGGCGAGTTCACGCCCCCGGGAAAGAAGCGCTCAGCGCGCTGCTGGAGAGCATAGGAGCGAGTGCGGCTGGGAGATGAAATCCGGGAACTCATGGTGGATTCAGTATAGAAGGTGGCGCGCTACGGCTGGAGATCGCGCGTCTTCGAAGTCTCCTGGCTCGTCCAGCTCTCGCCCTCGCGCAGTATGACTACCTCGGTCTTCAATCCTACGTCGCGCACACGCTTGCGGAAACCCTCCGGTGTCTCGCCCGTCCGCAATAACGGGGAGCGTGGCAGGATTCCCAGATGAATGGGGATGACGGTCTGGGGGCGAAGCGCCTCCACGGCTCGCACCGCGCTCTTTTCTCCCATGGTCATCGGAATGCGAAAAGTCGTAACCGGCATCAACGCCAGCTCCAGGTTAAACTTCGCGCCAATCTCTTTCATGAATCCGCCGAGATAAGTGTCTCCCGCAAAATAAATAGACTTCCCCTCTGCCTCGATCACGAATCCGCATGGCAGGCCTATGTGCAGCGCAGGCGTCGCTGTCACTGCAATCGGGCCAAACTGCCGTTTCTCCCATCTTCCCAGGCCAACCACATTCTTTGCGCCTTTGGCGCGCGTGATCCATGCGGCCGCGCGTGGCGCAACCACGGGAAGATCGGCCGCAAGGGCGCGAAAGTAGCGGGAATCCGTATGGTCCCAGTGATTGTGGGAGACCAGAACCAGATCGACGGCCTCCATCTCCTCCCTTGTTTTGAACGGAGGAGCGAGCCTTTTGTAGGCCAGGTTGCCCCAGGAGCCAAAGTAAGGGTCGGTGAGAATCTTCTTCCCTGCAGCTTCGATCAAGACTGTACTGTGACCAATCATCGTAACTTTCATGGATCCTCCAGGTTTTACGGTTCAACAACGCAATCGAGTTACTCAATCTTCATTTTGCGCCGGCCAAAACGCATCGGTGATTTATGCAACGCTCCCGGCATTCTCTGTTGCCAACATCCGCAGATCGCGACTACGGCGAGCTGGCAAAAGCACCCAGCGTAGATCGATCAGAATATGAAGGAGGATCGGCAGCAGCAAAGAACCGCTTTGCACATAGAGAAACGTGAAGAGGATACCGGCTAGCACCGTCACAATCATTCCGGTTGCGCCCTGATAGAAATGGGCCAATCCAAAGCAGGCGGCAGCGATCAGAACCAGCGTCGTTCCGTTCAGTCCTATGACGTTATGCAATGTGCAGAGCAGCCACCCGCGAAATACAACCTCTTCGCAAACGCCCGCGCTGATTGCCACCGCTGCAAAAAGAAACCTTTCGCGAGGACCAGATGGGAGTAGGGAGGAAAAATCCGGCAGCAGCCGGCGCCACCAATGCTTCTTTCGATCGCCATTCGTGCGTCGATTCTTCCATAAACGAATCAAGATAGCGAATACCGTGGCAAACAAGATGCCAGTATATAACCCCCAATATATCCCCCTTGCGTAATCTCCAGCTGAGCCTCCGTCGCGCAATATAGACTGAAATACACTGGCGTGATTCAACGCCAAATATCCTGGATGGAATTTGCTGAAATCGAATTGCAATGCAAAAAGTGCAAGCGTGACGCTGGTAAACTCAAACACAAGTAAGCGCAAGTAATAACGGCTCCGAGCTTTCGTGTCCCCTTCCTCGATGGCGCTCTTGAGCTGGCGATAGGAATGGCTGGCACGAACGACTCTCTGGACGATATAAGCCGCTAAAATCAGATCGAGTCACATAGGTAAGGACTGCGAGCATTTGCATTCTCTCCTTTATGCGTGTTGGAAATAACAAAAATGGCAACCCCGCCGCAAACGGCAGGGTATGTTCAATCGTTACGAGGCCGCATAGCGTGTTTGGCCCAGATGCGGGCGAGTTGGATAGATCACCAAAACGTCGATGGACGTACCTATACCTGAGCAAACTCCCCGGCACAGGTCGTCATGCGCAGCCGTCAGATGCAGCAGCGACAAGAGCGCATTCGGCCAGCCTGTGGCGCTGGCCAGGTCGATCTGAGCAACCACAAGCAAGACAATGAGAATCGGCAGCGATTTTTTCAGACTGCAAGTAACAAGCAAAGACATAGAAATTCCTTTCAGGAGCGGGAAGCGCATCCGCCGGAGCGGCGCGCGGACCAGTAGAAGCAGGCAGATGGCACAGCCAATCAACAGAAAGCGCAGGCCGTCGAAGAGTGCTGGGTGGCGATGGCCAAAGCTATCAGTAAAGTGCGTGAGCATCAGGCCGGAAAAGAGGCAGAGATTGCCGGCGGCAAAAATACGGCGGGACTTGGGATCGAGTTGGCGGCGACGAAACAGGCACATGGGAAATTCCTCCAGAAGATTTAGTTTTTGAAGCGATACCAGAACATCAGGGCAATCTTTGTCGCGCCCATCGCGTAGATCACCGCAATCAAATCCCAGGGGACGCGGTGCTCGACAAGCAGGTGATATTCGAGCAGGGCAAAGACAGTGAGTATACCGATGATGGCCGCGGCGCTGGTCGAGCGGCGTTGATGCTCGCGGTACCTTTCGTCGGCGATGTGGTCGAGCATGAGGATCCGGTTGAGAATCGGATGGGTCATTGTTTGTTCTCCAGTTGGAAGATTTCATCGGTGGAGCAGGCAAATATTTGGGCGAATTTCAGCGCCAGCTCCAGGCTGGGCACATAGCGGTTGCGCTCGATGGAATTGATGCTCTGGCGGGAGACGCCCGCAGCCTGCGCCAGTTGCTCCTGCGTCCATCCGCGCAAGGCGTGCGCAGCTCTTTGACCCGGTTTGTGATTGAGTGTTCCACGTAAAGTTGGCTTTCCATTCCAGAGTAGGATGAATCGGAAACTTTGTCAAGCTAACTTTCCATTTTCTTTTCTCTTTCGATTCAGAATCCGCCAGTCACCCGGCATGCGGTATTTTTTTGTCTAAATGCTGCTAAAATTGACATTCCCGGCCAGTCGCGCCGCACGATAAATCTATCCTTGGAAAGTCATCACCGTGTCCGACGAATTCAAGTCCAAATCCGCGACCTACGCCGACCCAGGCGTGGACCTCCTCAGTGACAATCACATCCAGGAACGACTCGCATACCTGGCGCAGAAGACCTTCAATCGCAACGTGTTAAGCGTGACCGGCGGTTTTGGATGCGCTCTTCCGGCTGGACCTGCAGCGCTGGAAGAACCCCATCCTGGTGAGTGCGGCCAATGGGGTGGGCGCCAAGCTGAAGGTAGCCTTTGAGTTGGGGATGCACCGCACCGTAGGCGCGGACCTGGTGAACCACTGCGTCAACGACATCGCTGTTCAGGGCGCCTCGCCCTTGTTTTTTCATGACTATCTGGCCGGCAGCAAGCTGGTTCCGGAGGTGGCCGAGAGCGTGGTGAGCGGGCTGGCCGATGCCTGCAAGGCCTGCGGCTGCGTCCTGATCGGCGGCGAAACGGCGCAGATGCCGGGCTTTCATGACGACGGGGAGTACGACCTGGCGGGCTTTATCGTGGGCGCGGTGGACCGCGACAAGATGGTGACCGGCGCGGGGATCAAGGCAGGCGACGTGCTGGTCGGGCTGCCCTCCACCGGCCTGCACACCAACGGTTATACATTGGCCCGCAAGCTGCTCTTCGAGGTGGCCGGCTACAAGCCGTCGCAGTACGTGACGGCCATCAAGGAAAAGGCCGGCGCGGCGCTGATGAAGACCCATCGCAGCTACCTTTCCGTGATTCAAAAGCTGGTGACGGCGGGGCTGACGACGGGCATGGCGCACATCACCGGCGGCGGCATCACGGAAAACCTGCCCCGCATCCTGCCCAAGAACACCGGGGCGCAGATCGAGATCGGCTCCTGGCCGGGGATGCCGATCTTTGAGCATCTGCGCGACCTGGGCCAGGTTTCGCAAGAGGAGATGATGCGCACCTTCAACATGGGCATCGGGCTGATTGTGGCTATTCCGGCGGCCAAATTCACGCGCGCCAAAAACCTGCTGGATCGGGCCGAGGAGAAGTTCTACGTCGTGGGCCGCGTGGTCAAGGGCGAGCGCCGGGTGCAGTACACTTAGCGAATCTCTGCCCGGAGGGAGGCGGGGATTGCCGGGGTCCCCGGCGAGCGATTTTTTGCTCGCTGGGGTGAAATTTCAACCCCCGCATTAAGCTCAACAGAATCCATGCGGGCTTTAGCCCCGGAGAGAGTGCTGAGAGCCCGATGCTGCCTTGGCTGGAGAGCGAATTGCCTCCCGCCAAGCCGCTTTGTCAAGCGGCCAAAGTTTTTCTTGGCTTGTAAACCTATGTTCCTTAAGTAATTGAAGTTATTTCTGATCTTTGCCGAATATATAGTTAAGAGTGCCTAGTCTAGTAGGTAGCCAGACAAGAGACGGAAGTGCCGCGCCCGGCGAATGTGTTCGCCCTCCCCCAGCGGATGGGTTCCGGGGCGTGGGACCGTCTCTGGTCTGCGACACAGCGGCTCTCCGCCGCGGGCTTGAGCCGCAACCACGGTAGCGCTCGAATTCGGGGAGATGCGACAAATCGAGACCAGCGGCTGGCCCGGAAGGGCGCGTACCGCTGGTCTCGATTTTTATTGCGCGGAAGCAGGCTGGTCCTCTTCCGCGCCTGCCAAATCCCTCAGGTAACCAAGGCGGCTGTGGCCGCCTTTTTCTTTGCGAGGAGCTTTTCGCATGAATCCCATTTCGAATATCTGGAACCACCCCAAGACCTCGGCCGCTGGCGTGTTGATTGCGGTCGTCACCATCGCCAGCGTGCTTTCGCAGCAGGGCATCACGCTGGGCAATGTAGGCAGCGGCAGCGTGTCACGCTCGTCTGCGGCCTGGCTACCGCGTCTCCTGGGCCTTCTGGCTCGCGATCCTGTCAGCTCTGGACCAACTTCAGGCAACCCCACGGCCAAGCTGGGCGCATGGGCGCTGATTGCCCTGCTGTTGCAATTGCCGTTCGTGAGCGGCTGCTCGGGAACCAGCGTGGCGCAGGACATCGTGAACTGGACGCCGGCGCTGCAAAGCGCGGTGGCCACGGTGGACTCAACAGCAGCCTTGCTGGCTCCCGCGGACGCGCCCATCTTTGTTGCGGCAACGGCCGGTTTCGATGCCGCCTCCAACCTGCTCGTGGCCCAGGCCAAGGCGTACCTGGCCAATCCCTCGGCCAGCGTGCTGGCGCAACTGCAAGCCGCCGTCGTGGCCTTTCAGCAGCAGGTGAACGCATCGCTGCTCCAGGCGGCCAAAATCACCAACCCCAACAGCCAGCAGCACGTACTGAACGCGATCAACGCCGTGGCAACGGTGGTGATGCGCGATTCTGGCGCTGGTCTCCTCCATCTCCAGCAAAGCTGCCGTGGCGCAGATGGCTGCGCAATCGCACCATCAAGCTGGCCGCGGTGCGGCCCTATCTGGATGAAGACAAGGCTGCCGCGATGGTGGCCAGCCACTATGGCGAGCCGGTCGAGCTGGGCGCGCGTCCAGGTGGCGCAGGTGGAACTGAGCGCGGCGCAGGCCGGATTCTAAACAAGAGTGAGCGGATGGCGATCTCAGCGCGGCCAGGAAGCAGAAAAACTTTCTGGCCGCGTTCCACACGCGGAAATGACTCTCCCGCTGTGTGACCCGAGTCACGGAGCAGGCGGCCCGGTACTGGATAGCCTTGGATGGTATGGCGCAGGTGCTAAAAGCGCCCACACAACCAAGGAGTTTCATCATGGCTTACGTGATTACCGATGCGTGCATCAAGGATTTTGTTTGCGCGGCCGAGTGCGCCACTGCCGCCATCATGCCCGCTTCAGCCGGCGATCCGGCCGCCGCCGGCGTCTCCCAGTTGTTCATCAATCCCGATGAGTGCATCGACTGCGGCAACTGCGCATCGATCTGCGCGCAGAACGCGATCTTTTCCATCGACGATCTGCCTGCCGGACAAAGCGCATTTCGCCGAGAAGAACAAAGCCTATTTCAACTAGAAGTTATCTCATAATCCGGTTTTGAAAGGGCTCGGCTTTTTCGGGGTCCCCATCGATAAGTCTTTGTCGCTGGGGTGAACTTGAGCCGTGCCACAAATGCAACAAATAAATGTTGGGTTTTTATTGAGGACCGCATAAGTAATGTCCTAGCAGACGCGCCGTAGGCGCAGTGTTTGTTAGCCCCGCGCTTTAGCGTGGGGAAAGGAAAGCGGTTTCCACCAATGCTCTACGGAGTCCCGTAGGGACGGTGCAAAGACATTTCTTTTGCAGGGTTCAATAGCCTCTGAGGGAAAGCTGGCTCAAAGCAAAGACTAATTCCGCGCCGCCTCGCTCATCTGAGAGAATAGTAGGAGTGATTCGAGCGCAACAATCTGTCCTTCGGCGGGCGGCGCTGGCCATTCTTGCGGCCTTGGCTCTGGCGGGCGCGCCGGTTCTCCACGCGCAGGGACCAAACCCCACATCCGCCGCCAACCCCTTCTTCGGCAGCGTGACCGCGCGGCCGGTCAACGATGAGACCCTCAAGCTCTCGCTGGACGATGCCATCGCGCTCGGCCTCAAGAACAATCTGGGCCTGAAGGAAGCCGAAAACGGCGAAAAATCGCTCCAGGGGCAGAAGAACGAGGCGCTGCAGAACTTTTTGCCCACCATCACGCTGACCGGCGACCTCGGCGTCCACCAGCAAAATCTGGTCGCGATGGGCTTTGGCCCCGGCGCCATCAAGGAGTTTTTGCCGCTCTTTCCCGGCGGCAAGCTGCCTCCGGGCTTCTCTGAGATCACCCGCGACGACCTGACCGAGGGCAAGATTCAATTTGGCCAGATGCTCTTCTCCGGCCCGGTCATCTCGGCCTGGAAGGCGGCCGGCGCGGCGGAACGCGCGGCCCACTTCGCCAGAATGTCGGCGCGCGGCGAGGTGGTCCAGCAGGTGGCCTCGGCTTATCTGCACGCCATCGCCGCCGCCAGCGAGGTGGACAACGCCAGGGCGCTGGAAGCGACCGGCGAGGTGCTGTTGCGTCACGCCCACGAGGCTCACGTGGCCGGCGTCGCGGCCAATCTGGATGAGCTGCGGGCGCGGGTCCAGCTTCAGGCCGCAGCAGCAGGCGCTCATCGCCGCCCAGAACGCCCTGGAAAAAGACCTCATCCTGCTCAAGCGCGAGATCGGCATCGATCCCGGCCAGAAGATCGCGCTCACCGATCCGGCGCCCTACAGCGATCTGGCCGCGCAGACCCCGGAAGAGCTTCGCGCCGTCGCCTACAAGAATCGCCAGGACTACCAGACCCTGCAAAATCAGGTGGTCGAGATCAAGGCCATCCACGCCGCCTATCGCAGCCAGCGGCTGCCCAGCCTCAGCTTCGGCGGCTACTACGGCGTCAGCCAGGTGAGCGGCGCCGGCTCGCACGGCAACTTTGCCGCCGTGGGCACGCTCAGCTTTCCGCTCTTTCGCGAGGCCAAACTGCGCGGCGACACGGAAGCCGCCCAGGCCCAGTTGGACGCCGTCAACGCCCAGCTCGCCGACCTGCGCGGCAAGATCGACCAGCAGGTGCGCTCGGCGCTGCTCGACGTGGACGCCGACGGCCAAGCTGGTCGAGGTCGCCCGCTCCAATGTCGATCTGGCCACCCGCGCCCTCGCCGACGAGACCGACCGCGTCAACGCCGGCGTGGACGACAACCTGCCCCTGGTCACCGCGCAAGCCACGCTGGCCTCGGCCCAGAGCAACCTGGTCGAAAGCCTCTACCAGTACAACCTGTCCAAGCTGGCGCTGGCCCGCGCCGCCGGCGTCATCGAATCGCAGTACCGGGTCTATCTGGGCAAGTAAGCAAGATGCGCTCAAGATGGGTTCTCGGCCCAATAACTAACCCGCTCCACAACCCGTTCGCGCGAATATGAGCGTAAGGTTAAAAGCAGAGGCAGTACCCGCGCATGCCCAGGCAACTCCAGATCAAGTACTACGTGGAACCGGACGCAGCGGCCCTGGCGCGCCGGGCGGCGCAGTACTTTGTCGAGATGGCCGGCGAAGCGGTCGAGGCGCAGGGCCGCGCGCGCATCGCCATCAGCGGCGGCTCCACGCCCAAAGCCGCCTTTGAACTGCTCGCCGACCCCGCGCAGCCGTGGCGCAATCGCATGCCCTGGGAGAAGATCGACCTCTATTGGGTGGACGAGCGCTGCGTCCCTCCCGACGCACGCCGACAGCAACTACCGCATGACCCGCGAGGCGCTGCTGGATCATGTGCCGCTGCGCCCGGAGCAGATTCACCGCATCGAAGGCGAACTGGAGCCGGAGGTGGCCGCGGCGCGCTACGAGTCGGAGCTGCGCAACGAGCTTCCGCCTGGAGGGCGCCGAGATGCCCGCGCTTCGACCTGGTGGCGCTGGGCATGGGCAGCGACGGCCACACCGCCTCGCTCTTTCCGCACACCGAGGCCATCCACGAGATGAGCCGCCTGGTCGCCGCCAACCACGTGCCGCAAAAGGACTGCCTGGCGCATCACCCTCACCTGGCCGGTCATCAACCACGCCCGCTCGGTCTTCTTCCTCGTCTGCTGGCGCGGAAAAGGCCGCTGTCTTGCAGGAAGTCCTGACCGGGCCGCGCGATCCGGAACGCCTGCCCAGTCAATTGATCTGGCCCTCAAGCGGTATACTTACCTTGATATTGGATAAGGCCGCAGCCGCGCTTTTACCCGCAACGGACGGGGAAGGCTGCGGAGTTTTGGAGAGGGAAAGATGATTCTGGCGGGCGATGTAGGCGGCACCAAGGTTCATCTGGCGCTGTATGACTTTATCGATGGAAAACTGGAATCCTCCCGCGATGAGCGCTTTCCGGCCAAAAACTACTCCGGGCTGGAAGAGATCGTCAAGGAGTTTCTCGGCGCGGCCAAGGTCACTGCGGCCTGCTTCGGCGTGCCCGGCCCGGTGCGCGACGGCCGCCTGCGCCTCACCAACCTGCCCTGGACCCTGGACAGCCGCGAGCTCGTCGGCCAGCCTCGGCATCAATCACGTCTTTCTGATCAACGATCTGGAGGCCAACGGCTACGGCGTGGCCGAGCTCTCCGCCGACCAGATTTACACCCTCAGCGAGGGCGACCCCAGCCAGACTCGGCAATCGCGCGCTGATCGCCGCCGGAACCGGCCTGGGCGAGGCGCTGCTGATCTGGAACGGCCGCAGCCACACGCCCTATCCCTCCGAGGGCGGCCACGCCGATTACGCGCCGCGCAACGAAGACGAGATCGACCTGCTGCGCTTTCTCAAGCAGAAGTACAACGGGCGCATCAGCTATGAGCGCGTGGTCAGCGGCCCCGGCCTGACCAACATCTACGAGTTTCTGCGCGAGGTGCGCGGCATCGACGAGCCGGCCTGGCTGGCCGAGCGCATGGCCGCCGAAGACCCCAACGCCGTCATCACCGAACTGGCGCTGGCCGCCAAGAGCGAAATCTGCGAGAAGGCGCTGGACATGTTCGTCTCCGCCTATGGCGCCGAGGCCGGCAACCTGGCTCTCAAGCTGCTCTCGGTGGGCGGCGTCTACGTTGGCGGCGGCATCGCGCCGCGCATCCTGGAGAAGCTCAAGGACGGCACCTTCATGAAGGCCTTCACCGACAAGGGCCGCCTCAGCCAGTTGCTCATCAATATGCCGGTGCGCGTCATTCTCGAGAGCCGCGCCGCCCTGCTGGGCGCAGCCGCCTACGCCGAAGCCCGCGCCGCCGAACTCAGCGGCATCTCCCCCCGCGCCGCCTCCGTCAAGTTCTAGAGGAGGGAGCAGGGGGCTTCAGCCCCCTGATAATCGCGAATTTACAGGGCCTTCAGGCCCGGGCCTTCGTCGCTTTTCAGTAAATCTTTGAATTAGGCAGCGCTTTGTCAGGGCACGACTGGTAGGTCATGGCTTTAGCCATGACTGCCGCAAATACCGCAATATCAACGCGGGCTTTAGTCCCTGAGGGAATGCGACCTCACCGAAAGAACAAATTCAGATGTCCCCTATATTGTCTCCGTCAGCGCAACTGTGCGCTTGCTCATCTGTGCGGTGCGCTCCAGCTTGTCCCAGTTGAAGGGCTTGCCGTCGATGGCGCGCTTGAGAGTCCTGAATAAAACAATGGAGAAAACCTGGCGGTAAGCGAAGCGTTGCAGCCAGATGTGGAAGAGCAGCCAGCCGTCTCCCTTATTGGCAGGATGGTGGCGCTCCAGCGAGAAGGCCACCGACGAGGTGATGAAGTCGATGACCATGAAGCCGAGGAAGTAGACCAGCAGCTTGTAGAAGTCGGCGGGCGAGGCGGAGAGGGGATGATAGTAGCGGTCGATGAAGTAGTGAACGACGCCGGCCACAAACATGAGATCGATGAAGGGAGAGACCAGCGGCAGCAGCATCTGGAAGATGAGAATGTTGGGCAGGGCAAAGTAGCCCATGGCCTTGTTGCGGACGAAGGCGGCGCGATGCTTCCACACGGCCTGTAAAATTCCAAACGACCAGCGGAAGCGCTGGCGCATCAGTCCGCTGGCGTCAATGGGGGCCTCGGTGAAGGCCAGCGCGCGATCCTCGTAGACGACCTTGAGTTTTTGCTCAAGCAGGTTCATGGTGAGGTCGGCGTCCTCGGCCACGGTGTTGATGGGGTATCCGCCAGCGGCTTTGACGGGAGCGGTGCGCCATGCGCCGATGGCGCCGGGAACGACGGTGACGACATTGAATAAATCAAGAGCCCGTCGCTCGAAGTTCTGGCTGGTGATGTATTCCAGCGCCTGCCAGCGCGTCCATAGGTTCACGCGATTGCCGACCTTGGCGTTTCCGGCAACGGCGCCCACGAGCGGGTCCTCAAAGTGGGGAATAAGCTTGCTGATGGCGTCGGCGGCGATGACGGTGTCGGCGTCGATGCCGACATAAAATTCCTCACTCAGGCGGTCGAGGGCGAAGTTCAGCGCGGCGGCCTTGCCTTCGTTGGGTTTGGTGAGCACCTCAACGCGGCCGGCGGCGATCTCCGCCTTGTAAGCCTCGCGCGCCACATTGTATGTGCGGTCGCTGGAGCCGTCATCAATCACAAGGATGCGCAGGTTTGCGTAGTCGGAGTTGAGCACCGAGCGGACGGTGCGCACGATGACCTTCTCCTCGTTGTAAGCGGGGATGAGCACGGCGACGCGGGGATTGAATCCTGGCGAGGCTACTGCGTGCGGGCGGCGCATGCGCTCGATGACGGCGAAGATGCCCACCAGCAGGAGGCGCGCGCTCATCAGGATATCGCCGATGTAGAAGACCAGCAGGATGAACTCGCCAACGACGGCCAGGCTGGAGAAGGCGATGGAGTCAGGCAGAGCTTTCACTCGATCCCAGAACCCGATCCTGGGCATCACCTCGGCGGTGGATTTGCCCAGCAGCGCGGAGACGGGGACGATGATGTAGCCATGCGCGCGCAGCGTGTCGATGAGCACGGGCAGCGCGGCCACGGTGGCGGAGCGGTCGCCGCCGCCGTCGTGGAGCAGGATGATGGAGCCGCGAAACTGCGGCTTATCCTTCATCACTTCGATCCGGTTCAGAATGATCTGGGTGATTTCGGCGGGACTCTTGCGCGGATTCTCATCCCAGTCGCGGGTGTCCAGCTTGCTGCCGATGATCGTGTATCCGTCCTGCTGAATGAGCACGATGGGGGCGGCCTGGTCGTCGGTGTCTGGATCCTCGTCAATGTCGTAAGGGGGGCGGAAGTAGAGCGGCTGGATGCCCAGCTTGCTGGCGAAGAGGCGTTCGGTGAACTTGAGTTCAAGGTCCAGTTGGCGATTGGAGATTTCGCTGATGTCGGGATGGGTCCACGTGTGGTTGCCGATCTCATGGCCCTCGCGCACCACGCGCCTCAGCAGGCTGATGTGTTCCTGCGCCTCGTCGCCGATGATCATGAATGTGCCCTTCACGCCCTTGTCGCGGAGAATATCGAGAATTTTCGGCGTCCACTTGGGGTCGGGCCCGTCATCGAAGGAGAGCGCGACCTGGTTGGGATGGTAGCCATACTCCTCGATGGTGTAGGGGCGCGGGTAGGCGTCCATCTTCTCATCGACGATGAGCTTCTTGCCGGGGTCGGGCTCGTCAGAGTCGGCCGTGACGCTGCGCTTGCCCTGCTGGGGCAGGACGGTGACGCGGATAATGTCGCCTTCCCCCTCGTCGTCAACATCATGGCCGGGCTGGACCTGGCCGATTGCATCGAGCGATTCCGGGTTGCTGGGCTTATCCCAAACCTTCCACAGCGAGCGGTCCTCCTCGCCCAGCCGCCACAGGGCAAAGGTTTGCAGGCCGAGCTGGCGGGCGGCGCGCATCTGGTTGAGCAGCGTCACGCCGTCTAGAAACCACACCACGTGGCGCTGGTTCAAATCCTCGTCGTCATACTCGAAGTGAGGATTGAGCGTGTCGGAATCAAAGTCCAGCCCGGATTCGGAGTCGCTGGCGCGCAGCCATGCCTCGGAGACCGAGATGTCCTCTGAACTGAGAACCTTCGCGGGCTTGGAATGTTTTCTCTCCCTGGGATTGGGGATGGGCAGCGTCCAGTCGTAGCCGTAGTTGCCCAGGGCGCAGATGATCTTCTCTCTGGGCACAATCTTGAGCACGCGTGTCAGGTTGTTGACGAACCAATCCTGGCTTGCCACCGGTCCGGGCTCGGCCGTGTGCTGGTCGTAGTTCATCAGCACAATGCCGTCGGAGTTGGCGGCTGCCATCTTCAGGCTCTGCTCATCGGTCGAGGCCGCCATGCTCACATACAAGCGCAGATTCCGCGCATGCAGGTCGGCGTACAGCTCCCGGATGAAGCTCATAGTTGCCGGGTAGGCGCTGGCGGGCGCGTCCTCGATGTCCAGTGAAAGCCCGCGATATACCGGATAGGCCGTGAAAAAGTGGATCAACTGCTGGCGCAGCGCGGCCCGCTTGTTCGCATCGGTTAGCTCCGCGGCGATGCCCGGTTCAAAGGTTTGCGTGCTCGCGTTGTAGTTAGTCAGGTGGGGAAATATTTCCGTGTCTACCTTGGCCCCCGCGATCACCCGCTTGACCTTGTTCATATCGTCGGGGTCGTGCACCGTGGCGCCGTCCACAACCGGATATTCGTGCATGTTGTCGTTGGCCATCGCCATCAGCGTACCCGAGGCGGCGTCAATGTGCAGCCACTCGGGAAAAAGTATATCGATCTGGTGAACGTGCTCTTTCAACGAGGAGTAGCTGGCGGGATCGTCCTGCACGTAGAACGCGGCGCGCAAACCCTCGCCGGTGTTGAAGGGGATCTCGGAGGGCTTGCGGGGAGTCTTGCGTCGCGCGGGCCGCTGTTCTCTTGCTCCGCGAGACGCAATGGGCCGCTCCGGCAATGCCTTGTAGTTGTGCCTGGGAGTGGGCAGCAGCAGCTCGGGCAACTGCTGATAGCGCAGCACGTTGAAGATAAAAACCGCCAGAACCAGCGTGAAAATCACGGCGGTCGCGTCGAGAATGCGGCGCAGACGTCTCCAGCGCTTTCGTTCCGGGTCGAGAAATATCTGTCTTTCCGGCATGAGAGGCCTGGTTTACCCTCGCCGCGAAAAATCCTGCGTTCGTGCTGCGGCCGGTTGGGACGCCCGATGCGTTACTGGTTGACTACGGTGGTTTTGCTGTTCGTCTTCAAGGCAAAGGCGCCGGCCGGCAAAGGCTGATTGACCTTGATGTTGAAGTAGACGCAGACCTTGTATTCGCCCGAGCTGAAGTTGAGAACCTGCTTCAGGCTCACGCCGCTTTCGGGGTCCACCCACATCGTAACTTTAGTCAGGTTCTTGCGGATCGCGGGATCCCTCGGAACCAACTCCAGTTTTTCAGTCTTCACCCCGTCGAGCGTCTCCGGGCCCAGGTACTTGATCTCCCACTTCTGCTCCAGATCCTTTCCGCTGGCCCCAAAGCCAAGCATGAACCAGCTTTCGTACTGGCTGGCCTTGGTGAGGGTCGTTACCTGGTTAATCAACGGTTCATAGAGCTTGACCGCTCCGCCGGAGTAGACGTAATCCTTGGGCACCGGCTTGCCGTTCACCTCGCGGATGTGTGCGGCCATCTGGAAGCTGCCCGCCTTGCGCTCGTAGTAGACCGTGCCCTTCTGCACCACCTTGTCGGGCACCGGATCGGTTTCGATGGAATCGAACTCAAAATCAGCGGAGGTGGAGCGGAAATTCTTCGCCGCTTCGTCAAGATGCCGCAGTACTGCGTCCTTCTCCTTTTCATTAGCAGCGGCAGGCGCGGCAACGGAGACGCACGCCGGAAACAGTAACAGCGCGATCAATGCGGGGAAGAGAAGTTGACTTGCCTTATGCATGGATTTCCTTATCCTCAATTGCTAGCTTTTAGCCTCTGGCTTCTAGCTCCCGGTTTGTTCTTGCGTGTTTAAATGTCTACCCATTCGGACGACAATTTTCTCTTGCAGCTTACAACAAGTCGGGAACCTGAAGCTGACAACTGATAGCTGACAACTGTTTTTAGTGGTGCGCCCAGATCTTCCAGGCAACATTGCCCTGGGCATCTCTTACCGTCTCCCAACGCTCCACAAAAATATCGTCTCCCTCCACCGGCTCGATGGCCTTGCGCAGGGCCCGCTTCACCACCCGGTTGGACGCATTGCTATTCGGATCGAGGTTCACGTCCGAGGCTTGCACGGTGAGAATCACTCCATGGCTGCCATCGACAGTTACCTGGATGGGATGCTGCGGGCCGGTGGCGATGGTGGGCTTGTCGCCGTAATACCACAGATGCGGCGTGACGAAGATGAACGCCAGAATCAGTGTCACCATGATGTCGTAGTGAAAACAGCCGCGCGGGTAGGTCCAGTAAAAATAGCTTTTGAGAATTTTGCTCATGATGTCCTTACTTTGTGATGCGTTTCAGGCCGCCCATGTAGGGCTGGAGCGCTTCCGGAATCAAAACCGAGCCATCGGCCTGCTGATAATTTTCGACAATGGCCAGCCAGGTTCGTCCCACGGCCAGCCCGCTGCCGTTCAATGTGTGGACAAACTCAGGCTTGGCTTTGGGGCCGCTTGCCCGGTAGCGGATGTTGGCCCGCCTCGCCTGGAAGGCCTCGAAGTTGGAGCAGGAGGAGATCTCCCGGTAAAGCTGCTGCCCCGGAAGCCAGACTTCGAGGTCGTAGGTCTTGGCCGAGGAGAAGCCGGTGTCGCCGGTGCAGAGCAGAACGCGGCGATAGGGCAGCTTGAGAGCTTCGAGAATCTCCTCGGCGTCGCGGGTCAGCCGTTCGTGCTCGGCGTCGGAGTCCTCGGGCCGCGTGAACTTGACCAGCTCGACCTTTTGAAATTGATGCTGGCGGATGATGCCGCGCGTGTCCTTGCCCGCAGCTCCAGCCTCGGCGCGGAAGCATGGAGTGTAAGCCGTCAGCGAGATGGGCAGCCGCGCCTCGTCGAGAATCTCGTCGCGATAGAGGTTGGTGACGGGAACCTCGGCGGTGGGAATAAGCCAGTGGTCGTTGTCGCGGAACTCGCCGCGCGCAACCGCTTCTGCGTCGGCGTCGGAGCAGCGAAACAAATCCTCGGCAAACTTGGGCAGTTGCCCGGTGCCGAACAAACTCTTGCTGTTTACCATGAAGGGCGGCAGAACTTCCGTGTAGCCGTGCTTGGTGGTGTGCAGGTCGAGCATGAAGCTGATCAACGCCCGCTCCAGCCGCGCTCCCGCGCCCATATAAACGGCAAAGCGCGCGCCGCTGATTTTTGCTGCGCGTTCCAGGTCGAGGATGCCAAGCGCCTCGCCCAACTCCCAGTGCGGCTTGGCTTCAAAATCAAAAGCGGTCTTCTCGCCCCACGTTTTGACAGTGAGATTGTCGGTTTCTGAGGTTCCGGTAGGCACTTCGTCGCGGGTGAGGTTCGGTATTCCGGCGAGCACCTGGCGCATTTGATCGTCGAGATGCGCGGCGGTCTGGTCCAGCGCGTCGAGTTGGTCCTTGAGGGCGCGGGTTTCGTCCATCACTGTCGTCGCGTCCTGGCCGGCCTTCTTCAGCGCGCCCACTTGCTGGCTCAATTCATTGCGCCGCGCCTTGAGCCGCTCGGATGTCGTGATAGCCTCCCGGCGGCTGGCGTCGAGGGAGCGAAAATCCCCCAGCAGCGCAGCCGGGTCCGCCCCGCGCGCACGCAGTTTCTTCTCAACGAGTTCCAGGTTGGCACGGACAAAAACGAGGTCGAGCATCGCTATTCCAGTTTAACCGACAGGTTAGGACCGATCGCTTGCCACCCTTGAGCATGTGAGAATCTCACGGGCAGAACGTCCGGCTCGATCCCGGCTTCGCGCCATCATCCGCCCCCTTTGAGTCCCCAATATGACTCGTCTTTCTTTCGGGAACCTCTGAATAGCCCGCAGCTTGGAGGGTATGGCCTTCAGCCTCTGAGGGAATGATCGCTTGTAATAGAGACACCGTCAGAGATTTATACGGATTTTTTGGCGTCGCCCTCACCCGCTCCTGGAACGATTTTGTCCTTATTTGCTCCTGGAATCATTTTATCCAGCAGAGCAAAACCTCCATAGTTCCCCAGAAAGCCAACAGCAATAGCTCCCCAGAGGTCTGAAACGCTCACCTTGATGAAGAATTGTGTCTCTTGAATTCTGGACAGGAGGATCGTGATAATCACGCTCAATAATGCCGATCCGAGCAAACTCAAACCGATCTTGACGGAGGCCGGGACATTATCCAGGCGGCTTCGAGAAAGGTTGACCTGATTGCCCTCTTCCGCGCGAACCCAAGAGAGAAGAGCAAAGATCAAGCCTCCCAGAATTGCACCAACAAGTATGATCGATTCAGGGGCAGCAAAATCCACGGTCTTGTCTGCGACAGCTGTATGGTAATCGTCGCCGTCAAATTTCATCTTATCCCAGTATTTTGCCTCCACCGTAATTGGGTAAGCACCGGGAACGAAACGGAAATACTGAAGCCATTGCCAGAAGTTAAATGTTGGAGTCTCGACCCAAAACACTCTGTAAGTCTCTCCCGATTTGAGACTAAGCACGGGATTCGACTCCAGGTACTCAGTGGGAAAAGCGCCATCAATCGTGAATCCCGATCGTGCAAGTTGCAGCGCGAATGCGAGTTGGACATCCTGTGGCCGTAAATAAATAGCGGCATTGGAATTGTTGGTAATGTCGGCCACTACTCCAACCGTGTCCCCAGGAATGAGCTGCTTTCGAAAGGTTTCAACCTTGATATCGATCGCGGATGAATTACTTCGTACTTGTGTTGCTTGAGGCGGGGTTGGTTGTTTACCTTGTACTGGTTCTTGCTGTGCCAATACCCACCTCGGACTGCTCAACATGAGGATAGCCAGCAGTACAAGCCAGACAAGAGTTCCCGGCTTCACGGAGTCCATTTGGGAACGCATTGTGTCACTCCTTTCAGTCCCAACATACTCCTGAACTGTTCTGTGCGCAATGCATTAAATAGCCCCTGAGTGATGACAAATCAAATCCGCTGAGCCATTATTGAACCACGCCTTAGTAACTGTCTGCCGTCCGCAATTCTACGGATGCTGCTCCACGCCGATGTTCACGCTGGCGGTGTTGCCAGTGACGGCCAATCCCAGCAGGTCCGTAGCCACGCCGGAAATCGATGCGGGGGAAAAGTTGACGGTGCCGTCGAGGCCGGAGCTGGCTGTGGCGGCCTGCGTGGCCAGCAGCGCGGCTTGCACGCAGGGGCCTTGCAGCCCGCAAGGCGGCGTCCAGGCGTAGAGCGCCTGATAGAGCGTGACCGTGGCGCCGGCCATGGGGTTGCCGTCCATGTCGAGGACGCGCAGGGTGATCTGGCGCGGGGGTTCCGCTGACGGCGAGGCTCTGCGAGGTTCCGGAGACGGCGACGAGGGTGGCGTACTCCGGGCGGGAGCCAAAGGCGGTGTAGGTGATGCACTGGATTGGTTCCGTTGAGGCAGGCCTTGGCGGTGACGGTTTGGCCCTCGGTGAGCGGACCCACGGTGAGGGATCTTGGCGGCGATGCCGCTGGAGTTGGTGGTGACCGCGCCGCTCTGGAAGGTGATGCCGCTGCCGGTCGTCTGCCAGGCGACGGACTGGCCGCTGAGGGGATTGCCGCTGTTGAGGACCAGGGCCTGCGTTGTCCAGGTGAAGGTGGCTCCGGCGGCCAGCGAGAGCATTGAGGTGAGCGAGGCCAGCGTGGGCGGCGTTCCGCCATAGAACTCGGTTCTTGAGCTGATGGAGCTGTTGGTGAGCGAGGCGGTGACAATCGACCATGCGCTGCTGGTGGCTGTCACGTTCATGGTGGCGCGTCCGTCGCCGGTGGCGGTCACCGTGCAAGTGGACAGGCCGCAGCCCAGCGTGGCGCGTTCCGCTGGTGACGGTGTATATGACCGAGACGCCGCCGGCGGGGTTCAGATTGGAGTCCAGCGCGAGGACGGTGAAGGCCTCGGGAACGCCGATGGGAACCGAGCTGGTGGGCGCGATGAGCAGGGTGAGCGAGTCGCCCGAGCCCGCGTCGTAACTGATGCCGCCGGTGATGATGGCCGAGGCGTTGTAGGTGGGCAGGTCGTCCACCTCCACGTTGACCGAGCCGGTGACCCCGCTGGCCGCCGCGGGGGCGATGGCGGTGATCTCGTTGGGCGTAATGCTGGTAATCAGGGCCTGCTGGCCGCCCACCTGCACCGTATCGGTGGAGCGAAAGCCCATGCCGTGAATCACGATAGCTCCGCCCGAGGCGGGCAGGCGCAGCGGAAAGACCGTGTCGGCGTAGAGCACCCAGCCCTGGTAGGCGTAGTCGGGGCGTCCGTCGCCGCGCTCGTCGGCGATGCCCAGGCGGACGATGTCGTCGCCCCCGGCGGCGACCTGCAGCCAGCTTTCGCCCGTGGCCAGGCCGTTGAGCCCGGCCCCATAACCTACGGCCTTGGAGCCCACCGCATCGAAGGCGTCCCAGACGCCCAGCGAGGGCATGGCCTTGGCGTCCGTGGGTGCGCCGGTCTCGTCCACGGCCAGCGTGACCACGGTAAACGAGCGCCCGCCGCGAACGGGGAAGTTAAACCAGTCGGTCTGGCCCACCTGGCCGAGCCGCCCGGCCCACAGGCCGCTGGCCGGAAGAGGGCGCGGCTGGGCCTGGCTTCCGATGGCGTCATCATAGTCGCCCATGGCCGAGTCGGCCACGTTGACGGTGAGGGTCTGCGCGCTGCCCGCCTGCATCGACGGAACCGAGATTGCCGCCAGCGTTCCTGATGGCTCCGGCGAGCCGTCGAGATACGGACCCACGGAGTTGGTCAGAATGTAACTGGCGCTGACCGTCTCGAAAGTCACTTGATAGTTGGCGGTGGTCACTCCCGGCGGCAGAGGCATTCCGCTCAGAGTCGAAGAAGCCTTGCGTGGAGGCTGTGTTCGATCCCCACATGGTGAGCAGATTGTTGTTGGCGTCGGTCCATCCGGTCACCGGGTTGCCGTGATTGCCGTTGAAGGAGGACGCCGGAGACTGCTGTGACCGTGTACTGATAGAGCGGGTTGCCGTTGGAGTCCAGCGGGCGGGCGACGACGTTGACGCCCTGCATTCCCGCGCCGGTTTTGAAGGTGATGGTTCCCTGGATGGAGACGGTATTCGCGGCGGTAATCTGCTTGCCGGGAAAGCTGGAGAGGTTGCCGGCGGTGATGGGGTAGAGGCGGTTGAGGGCGGCGATGTCGTCCCAGCGCAGCACGGTGGGGTTGGGGATGCAGGCTCCGCCGCTCGCGCCGCAGAGGCCGCTGATGGGCTGCATCACCGGCCAGCCCAGCATGCCGTTTACTTCGCCGTTGGTCGCGGCGCCGGGGTTGACCTGCGCGTAGTCCAGGCCGAGAATCCGCCCGAAGGCTCGCTCCAGCTCAAAGCTCATCATCTCCAGCAGGTTGGCGTTCGTGGCGCAGAGGCCGTTGAGCAGGATGATGGCGTGGGCGATGGTGGCATCGGGATTGACGTTGTCGATCCAGACGTAGACGCCGTTGTTCTGGCAACTGTTTTGCTGGCTGACGCCGGCGCCGAAGAGGGCGTTGATGATGGAGCCGTCGGCGTCGAAGATGACGCCCAGCGGATAGCTGGTGGCCGAGGGGGTGATGTCGGCCGGCTCGATCAGGACGCCAAGCTGGCTGGTCTGCTCGTTGGTTACGGTAAAATTTGTGCCGCTGATCAGGATTTCGGCGCCGTTGACGTCTTCGTTCAGCGCGCCCATGTCGGTGAGCGTGACGCCTGCGGTGGGAATCGCGTTCCACAGTGCGGCCGCCGCATCCACCATGGCCTTGGCCTGCGCGTTGTTGACCGAGGCGTTCAGCGGCCCCTGATCGACGTAGTAATTCAACTGGCCGTTGGCCCAATGAAGCGGCTGGCCTACGACTCCCGGATTGAAGTAGCTCACTCCGGCCACGTACTTGGGCCCGCCTGCCACCGCCGATGCCGGCACGAGAAGCAAGGCCAGAAGCCAGGCAGCCGTGCGGCGGCGGTGGGAGTTGGGTACGGACATAGCCGGCGCTCCGAATGAGTCCGTCTTGGAATTTCCTAGGGGAAAATGAACCGAAGTCAATTGGCGGACCCAGTTCGTTCATCGGCACAGGGCATTTTGGCTGGAAAACTATAAGTAACAAGAAGTTCTCTATTAGATTCTGTTGTGTTGCGGAACAGGAACAGAGTCAAAGCTGGCCTGAAAATCATCAAAAACAAGTGGAATGGAGGCAGAAAGAAACGCTCGCCTCGCGCAAGAGCTAAAATCAAGCAGGGAAATCCGATGACAGAGATTCGTTCGACCGTAATCCTCGGCTCCGGCTGCGCCGGACTCACCGCCGCCATCTACACCGGCCGCGCCGGCCTTAACCCGCTGATTCTGGAGGGGCACGAGCCGGGCGGCCAGCTCTCGATGACCACCCTGGTGGAGAACTTTCCGGGCTGGCCGGAGGGCATTCAGGGGCCGGAGCTGATCGACAACATGAAGAAGCAGGCGGCGCGCTTTGGGGCGACCTTTCAGCTTGCGCACCTGGACCATGTGGATCTGAAGGAAAATCCCTTCCGGCTGCAAACCTCGGCGGGCGAGATTCTCACCCGCACGCTGATTGTGGCCACGGGAGCGAGCGCGCGCTGGCTGGGGCTCAAGAGCGAGCAGGCGCTGATCGGGCACGGCGTCTCGAGTTGCGCCACCTGCGACGGATTCTTCTTCCGCGGCAAAGAGATTGCGGTGGTGGGCGGGGGCGACTCGGCCATGGAAGAGGCGCTGTTTCTCACCCGCTTTGCCTCCAAGGTTACGCTGCTGCATCGCCGCGAAGGCTTCCGCGCCTCGAAGATCATGCTCGACCGCGTGCAGGCTCATAAGCAGATCGAGCTGCGCCCCAACACGGTGATTGAGGAAGTGCTGGGCGTGGACGAGAAGGAAGTGAAGGGTCTCAGGCTGCGCGATGTGGCGACCGGCGAGCAGACGACTCTGGCCATCAGCGGATTGTTTCTGGGCATCGGCCACGAGCCGAATGCGAAAATGTTCGCCGGGCAGATCGATCTGGACGATGACGGCTACATCCGGACCACCGGCAATGTGCTGGTGACGAACCAAGGCGTAGTGGTTCCGGGCGTCTATGCCTGCGGCGACGTGCAGGACCGGCGCTACCGTCAGGCCATCACCGCCGCCGGCTCCGGCTGCATGGCCGCGCTGGAGGCAGAGAAGTTTCTGGAAGCACAGGGGCATTGAGCATCTGCGCCGGGGCAGAAGTCGAGCCTTTCCTCAGGGGCTATTGAGGACTGCATATGGAATGTCCGCGCAAACGCGCCGGAAGCGCAGAGTTGATTAGCCCCGCGCTTTAGCGTGGGGAAAAGGAATTCCACAAGTTCGTTACGGAGTCCCGTAGGGACGGCGTAAGGATTTCATGTGTCGCATGACGCAGGGGTACGATGACTACGCTTGCTGACAATCTCGAACGGCTGGAAGCGGCGATCGCCGCGGCCTGCCGCCGCGCCGCCCGCGCTCGCGGCGACGGTCGAGCTGATGGCCGTCACCAAGACCTGTCCGGCGGCGACTATCGCCGAGGCTGCCGCGCTGGGGCTGACTCTCTTCGGCGAGAATCGCGTCCAGGAGTTTGCCGGCAAGGCAGTGCAGTGCAGCAGCTGTTGCGGACTTCATGCGGGAATGAAGACCGATTCACGTGCATCTGATCGGGCATCTGCAATCGAACAAGGCGGCGCGCGCCGTGGAGATATTTGACGGGATCGACTCGCTGGATTCGCTGCGGCTGGCCGAGCGGCTGAATGAAGCGGCGGGCAAGCTGGGCAAGCGGCTGCCGGTTCTGATCGAGGTGAAGCTCAGCCCAGAGGAGAGCAAGTCGGGGCTCGAGCCGGAGTCTGCCGAGGCGGCGGAGCTGCTGGAGCGGCTGCCGGATTTGGAGCATCTGCAAGTGCGCGGCTTGATGACGATTGCGCCGCTGGATGTGCCCGAGGCCGAGACGCGGGCCTGCTTTCGCGGATTACGGGAGTGGCGCGAGCGCTGGGCGAAGGCGCATCCCAGGCTCAAGCTGGATGTGCTCTCGATGGGCATGAGCGAGGATTTTGCGCTGGCCATCGAAGAGGGCGCAACGCGCATCCGCGTGGGGACGGCTCTGTTTGGGGCGCGTACGGCAAACGGGGAGACGGCCTGATGCTGCGCGCGACTGCCGACAGGGCGTCACCCTGGCTGTTCGCGCGCAACCCGGCGCGAAGAAAACGGCCATCACCGGTGTCTACGGCGAAGGCGCCGCGGCGCAACTGAAGATTGCCGTTCACGCTCCGCCGCTCGAAGGCCGCGCTAACCAGGCGCTGATTGCGTTTCTGGCCGAAACGCTGGGCGTGGCGAAGAATGCCGTGGATTTGAAGACCGGCGAGCTGTCGCGAAGCAAGGTCTTTTTGCTGCGCGAGGTTTCGCTGGAAAAGGCGGAAGCTTTGCTGCTGCGATGAAGGTGTGCGTGTGACCCACCCTTATAATAGTCACAAAGACTGGGGCATCCGATGCAGTGACCGCAAGAAATTCTTTGCGTAATCAATGAGGAAAGGGGACTCGATTCATGCCTGATTTGTCCTTATTATTTAAACCGCCGTACTTGTTCCTGTCACTTGGAGTCATCTCATTTTCCGCCGCTGTGATTTCGACGTGTACCGGAAAAACGATGGCACGCTTTCAGGGTTGCATCAGCCGTGCTAAAGAACCGGGTGATTTTTGGGGGGTAGTCGCAATGTACTATCTTGTCGGGATTTGTTTTATCGGATACTTCTTGTATCAGGTCCATTGATCTACAAACTACGGCGTGTAGCCCGCCCTTAAATTAACTACAAATGATTGTGTGTCCCAGGTATCGATTTTGATACATGGGTGCCCGCCAAGCCTCGATACGCCCTAAACAGCCCGAATCTCCATAGTCTTTCCCAGCGCCTTGAGCGCGACGGCGATGCCGTCAATGCGGGATGTGTGGCGTATATTGGTCAGCCGGTTCACCTCCTGCGGGGTGGTCCGCAATCTGCGCGCCAGTTCAACCGGCCTGACCTTTTGGCGGAGCATTTCATTCAACAAGAGCACCTTGGCGGCAACGCTGGCCCGAAGTTCAACCATATGTTGACCGCGCTTCGGTTTCGATGGGGCTGGGACCGGACGGCCCGCATCGAAGTAGAAATCGAGCGCCGTTTCCAGCGCGTCCGCTGCCATCTTCATGGCGTCCTCGACGCTATCGCCCTGCGAGTTGGCTTCGGGAATATCAGGGAAAGTTACCATCAAAAACTTTCCATCCGGCGTGAGTTCAACAGGATATGCCAACATATTTCCTCCTATTTGAGACCTAAGTCTTTTTTGATCTTCGCAGCGAGCCCGGTTCCAATCTCCTTGCTCTTGTGCATCGGCATGACAGAGAACTTGCCGTTCAGTTCGACCTTCAGATGCGATCCCCTGCCGCTCGTGAAGGTCGCTCCCTGCTTCTCCAGCCAGCGCTTAAACTCGCTGCTTTTCATGGATTCAAATATAAACAATTGTGTTTATAAGGTCAAGAGGGAATATACGATATGGATGATAGTTTAGATAGATTTTTCGCGGGTAGGGCGCCGGGTGTCGCAAGTCCCCATGAATCATGAATGAGTGTGCAATGACCGCCCGCGACCTGCTAAACTCTCACTCGTTATGATTCTCGCCTGCCTGCTCATCATCGCCGTTGCATACCTGCTGGGATCGGTACCCAGCGGCTACGTGCTGGTCCGCCTCTTTCTCCACCAGGACATCCGCCAAACCGGCAGCGGGAACATTGGGGCGACCAATGTTCTGCGCTCCGGGGGCAAGGGGCTGGCCGCGGCCACCTTCCTGATGGATATGCTCAAGGGCTGCGCCGCGGTTTGGCTGGGCGGGCTGCTGGGCTGCCTGCTTGCTCCCGCCGCCGCGCCGGACAACATGCAGGCGTTGGCCGCGCTGGTTGCGGTTCTGGGACACATCTTTCCGGTGTGGCTGGGCTTCAAGGGCGGCAAGGGCGTGGCCACCGGCTTTGGCGTTTTCCTGGTGGCGGCGCCCTGGGCGGCTCTGGCAGCCATCTCCGTCTTCATCGTGGTGCTGGCGCTCAGCCGCTACGTCTCGCTGGCCTCCATTTTAGGCGCGGCTAGCTTTCCAGTCTTTGCCTGGTGGCTGAGTCACGGCGACAGGCCCGCGTTTTTCATCGCCGTGCAGGTCGCCGTTGCCCTGCTGCTGATCGCCAAGCACCACCAGAACATCCGCCGCCTGCTGACCGGCACCGAATCCCGCTTTGGAGCCAAAAAAACCGCATGAGCCGCATCGCAATTCTGGGTTCCGGAGCCTGGGGAACCGCCATCGCCCTCTCGCTTGACCGGCGCGGCGGCCACCAGCTTACGCTGTGGGCGCACAGCCAGGAGCTTGCGCGGGAGATTGCCGACGCGGGCGAAAACAGATTCTTTTTGCCCGGCTTTCCCCTCCCGGCGGGGATCACCGTAACCAGCGATGAGGCCGCCGTTCAGGAGGCGGAGATTGTCCTCTCGGTCATTCCCTCGGAGTTTCTGCGCGCCACATTTATGCGCCTGCGCCCTCATCTGCGCGCCGGCCAGATCATTGTCAGCGCCACCAAGGGCGTGGAGGACCGAAGCCTGCTGCGCATGACCCAGGTGATCGCCGCGTGCCTCTCGAAGCCGGAGACCGGGCTCCGGCTGCCCATTGGAGCCTTCAGCGGTCCCAGCTTTGCGCTGGAGGTGGCGCAGGGGCAGCCCACCGCCATCACCGTGGCGTATGATGACGCGGCCGTTGCCGCCCGCATCCAGGCGGAACTCGCCTCGCAGACGCTGCGGCTCTACACTTCCACGGACGTGATCGGCGTGGAGTTGGGCGGAGCGCTGAAGAACGTGATCGCCATCGCCGCCGGTGTTGCCTCCGGTGTGGGGCTGGGATACAACTCCGCCGCCGCCCTCATGACGCGCGGCATCGCCGAGATCACCCGCCTGGCCGTGGCCTGCGGAGGTCGCCGCGAGACTCTGGCCGGCCTCTCCGGCGTGGGCGATCTGGTGCTCACCTGCACCGGCTCCCTCTCCCGAAATCGCACCGTGGGTCAGGAGTTGGGCCGGGGCCACACTCTCCCGGAGATTCTCGCCGGGCTGGGCGGCAAAGTTGCCGAAGGCATTTTAACCACGCGCGCGGCCCTGGGGCTGGCCCGCCGGCAGGGAGTCGAGATGCCCATCACCGAGCAGATGGAGCTGATTCTGGACGAAGGCAAGGACCCCCGCGAGGCGATCAGGGATTTGATGCTGCGGCCCGGCAGGGACGAGCATGAGGGAGTTGAATCATCGCCAGGCCGCAAGCCGGCTCAGAATATCTTGTAGCTGGCGCCTACGCTGGCGCCATAAGGCGAGAGCGTGGCCTTCGGAATCCCAGACATATTCGGCCATTGGGGCCACTGCTGGTACTCGAAATCGATGGCCCGGAGTGTGATCCGCTTGGTCAGCTTCACATCCACGCCTCCGCCGTAAGCAATATCGAAATAACGGCCATTCGCCAAATTGAGTTCGAAGTTCATTTCTCCGTAGCCGAAGAGGACTTTGGCGTAGGGTGTAGCCCGCTTGTAGCGCAACATGTCGAGGGGAAGACGAGGCCCGATAAGGTAGTTGTCCTGGGTAATGTCCAGGAAAGAGTTGAAGCGCTGCCAGCGGCCCTCGGCTTCAATCTGAACCCAGCGGGAAAGCCTGAAGTCCGCATAGGCGCCCACGCCATAAAGGCGTTGCGGGCCTGTTTGCGCGACCCCTCCCCCAGCGTAATCGGGCTGAAAAACTGAGCCCAGGCCTCCGACAGCGAGAGAATGCCGCTGCACGTTGGCCGAGGGAGCCACTTGCGCAGGCGCGGATAAAGCCGCGGCGGCAAACAGGATGGAGAACAGAGCAGCGATGGATTTTTTTCTGTGCATAGCGCAGGTCTAATTAGTGTAAATCATCGATCTGGCAGAATGGCTGGGAATTAAAAGCTAACAGCTAATAGCTTCTTTTTCACTTTACGCTCACCTTTGGCTCCACCGACAGCCCCGGCCTCAGCTCGTGGTTGGGGTCTTCGCTGGCCAGATCGGTGAAGTCGATGCGCACCGGAACCCGCTGCACCACCTTCACATAATTTCCCGTCGCGTTTTCCGGCGGAAACAAACTCAGACACCGAGCCCGTCGCGCCGCCGATCTGCGTCACCTTGCCGTGGTAAGTTTTGCCCGTCGAGTCCACGTCGATCTCCACCGGTCTGCCCGGCGAACATGTGCCGCAGTTGCGTCTCCTTGAAGTTGGCCGTCACCCACAAGCCTTCCAGCGAAACCAGCATCAGCAGGTTCTGTCCCGGCGCCACGTTCTGGTTGATCTCCACGCTCTTGCGCGTGATGATGCCCGCCGCCGGCGCCACGATCTTTGTGTAACTCAGGTTGAGCCGGGCCATGTCCAGTTGCGCCTGCGCCTGCTGCTACCATCGCCTGCGCCTGCCGGGCGCGAGCACTCTGCGCGGCCACCTGCTCGGGAGCGGTCTGGGCAAACTTCAACCCAGCCTTGGCCTGCGTCTCGCGCTCGCGGGCCACGCGCACGCCTTCGCGGGCGGCCTCTTCGGAGTGGCGGGCGGCATCGGCAGCAGCCACGGCGGCGTCAAACTGCTGCTTGCTGATCACGTCTTTTGCCACCAGCGGCCGGTAGCGCTCCAAGATCGGCCTGGGCCTTGATGTTGTTGGCCTCGCGCGGCCTCTAGCTGCTCCTCGGCCTGCACCACGGCGGCGTGAGAGCCGGTCACGTTGGCGTCGGCCGCGTTCAGATTGCTGCCCGTGTTGACTGTGGTGATCGGCACATTCACGTTGGCCGCCGCGGCATTGGCCTGCGCGCTGGCCAGGGCCGCCTCGGCGTTCTCCACCGCAACCTTGTAGTCGCTGGGGTCCAGCTCCGCGATCACGATCACCCGCCTTCACCACCTGGTTCTCATCCACGTACACCTTGGCCACCTGGCCCGCAACGCGCGAGCTCACCTGAATCAGGTGCCCGTTGACCTGCGCGTCGTCGGTGCTTTCGCTATAAGGTGGAGCGCCACCAGATTCCGATAGCCACCAGCGCCAGAATCACCACCACCGCAACTACGATGCCTCTGCGGCGCGATTGCGGCGGCGCGCTCTCTATCTCTGCGTTCCTGCTCGATTGGCTCCGGTGTTGGAATATAATCCGCCACGTCTACTTTCCTCCCAGATAACTTCCTGTACTCCTCGCCTTCTCCCAGGGCGCGGGCCAAACTGAGCTTGGCCATGTTGTGCCGGTAGAGGCTGGTCACGTATTGATCGTTGGCCTGGGCCACCGACTGCTGCGCCTGGCTTACGGCCAGATTGTCGCTCACCCCGTTGGCATAGCGCTGCTGCGCCTCGCTGAGCGCCTCGTTGGCCAACTCAACCGAAGAGCGCGCCACCTCGACCATCTTCTGCGCCGAGGCAATGTCCAGCAAGCGCGTCGCGCACATCGGCGTCCACCTGCGCGTTTTTGTCGCTCAATCGCGCTTGCGCCGTGTCCAGTTGCGCCTGCGCCTGCTGCGCCTCGCCGCGCAGTCCGTATTCTCTGAACAGCGGAACGCTCAGCGTGCCGGCGGCGTCGCCCGTGCCGTGCGAAGTCTTCAGGATTCACGCCGATGTCGCCGTAGTCGCCGGCGAAATTCAGCGTGGGCAGCCGGTCGGCCGTAGCCGCCTTGCGTTGCTGCTCGGCCGCCTTGACCTGCTCCACCATCGCCGCCAAATCCTTGCGGTTGGCGTGCGCCTGGCGAATCGCCGCCTCCACATCGATCTGGTCAAAGGCCGCGTAGGGCGCCTTGTCGGCCAGCGTGAAGCTCTGCTCCAGCGGCAGCCCGATCACCCGCGCCAGCGCCAGCTTGTCCTTTTCCAGCGCGTTCCGGGCCACAATCAACTGCTGCTCCAGAGATTGGGAATCCACCCGGGCGCGCAGCTCATCCAGCATCGGCGCGGTTCCCGCCTCGTGCCTGGCAACCGCCTGGTCCAGCGAAATCTTCGCCGTAGCCACCTGCGCTTCCACGCTGGTCACGCGGCTCTCATCGGCCAGCGCCAGCAGGTAGGCGTTGCCCACCACCAGCACCACCAGGTCGCGCGCGTCCTGCGCCGACAATTGCGCGGCGGCAAAGTTGTGCCGCGCGGCCAGGTAGTTGCGCAGCGAAGCCACATCGATCAGCGACCACGTCAGCGACGCCCGCAGGTCGGTAAATCCAAACGGCCCGATGATCTTGGGAAAGCCCGGAATGCGCAACCCCTCGGCGGGCAGGTCCAGCTGCATCACGGTTTCCTTGGCGCTGGCGTCCACCGAGGGCAGCAGCGCCTGCAACTGGCTCAGCCGCTCCCCGCGCGCCGCCGCCGTCTGCGCGCCGCTCAGGATAACGCCCAGATTGGCCTTCAGTCCCCTCTGAATGGCCTCGTCCAGCGTCAGATTGACCGGCTGCGCTGAAACCTCGCCCGCCGCCACGCTGCCCTGAAAGGGAGACGCCGTCTGCGCGCCCAGCCCGCGCGCATAGCAGCCCCGCCAAGCCCAGCGCAAGGGCGCAGGCACAGAGCCCGATTCGTGTTGTTGCCTGATGAAATGGAAGAAATCAAGGTCGTTCGACTCTCAGCGAAGCGCTGCGGCCCAAAACACGTTCGCTCCCCTATAGACGCGAAAGCAGGCGGCAGGGTTCGTATCTCTAGTGTATCGAATGGAAGCGGCAAGCGGCTGGATTTGCCGTAAATGGTTGATCTGCCGGGACAAGCCGAAATGAGATTAGGAGGAAGGCGGGGGTTTTATTGAGGACTGCATAAGGAATGTCCGCATAAACGCGCCGTAGGCGCAGTGTTGATTAGCCCCGCGCTTCAGCGTGGGGAAAAGGGATTCCACATGTTCGTTACGGAGTCCCGGAGGGACGGCGCATGGACATTATTTATGCAGGAACCAATAACACCCGCATAAAGCCAACAAAACCATAACGGGCTTTAGCCCTGGAGGGAATATTCGATAAACACAGTGAAGAAAGGAGGTCGCGCAGAATCGCCAGAGCCATTGCCTTCCAATCCATAAACAGGTCCAGCTCTAATCCCTAGTCCTTAGTCCCTAGTTCCCTAATCCCTAATCCCTAATCTCTATTCCCTATTCCCTATTCCATTTCCCTGTTTCTCAGCACCTGCGAAGCCAGCGAACACAGCCCCTGGCGGAAGACCTCGCTCACCGCCTCCGGCGTCCATGCGGCGGCTCTGCTGCCCGCCGTGCAGCTTCAGCAGCGCGGCCGTCTCCGCCGCGTTGAACCCGGCCACCGCGCGCAGCGCAAAAACCGTCCGCATCCATGTCGGCAAACTGTCCAGCCACTCCCGCACCCGCTCGCGCTCCGGTCCCGCTCATCATGCTTTCCAGCTCCCCGGTCGAGATGCCCGCCGAGGCCAGGTCGTCGCCCTCAATGCAGGTCGTGGCCGGCACCAGTCCCTGCGGCGCGGCCAGGCAGCCGGGGCAGCGCTCGGCCAGCAGCTTCAGAGCCGCGGCGGCCAGCGCCCTCCGGCTGCAACGGCGCGCATTTTGCGGATCGGCGCACGGCGATACCTGCGCTGACGCGATCGTCTCCTCCACCAGCCGCGCGCTCTCCTCGCCCTCGCCCACCAGCATCGCCGCCAGGCTGTAAAGTCCGGCTGCAACCAGCTCGAAGATCTCCTTCATGCTGTCGAAGGCCTCCGCGCCATCAGGGTTTGGCTGAATCGTAAACAGGCCCTGATTCGTCGTCGGTGATTCCGTGATCATGCAGATCAGCTCCTTCCCCCTGGATAATTAGGACTGATTTAATCCTTATTTTCAACCCTCCGGGCCGGATCGGTCAATGCGCCATCGCGCCGCCTGCCGACCTTCGCTCGTTACCAGAGTCTTTCCGGATAAGCGCCGCCGCGGATGAGGCGGTTGATGTTTTCCACCACGTACGGGCGGTCCTCGCGATAGGTGACGCCAAACCAGGAATCATGCGTGCGCAACACCTTCACCCGCGCCTCCCCGCCCGCCACCAGGTCATTCACCACGCGCGGAATGTAGCACTCCGCTTTCTGATCCGTGCCGTGCGCCTGTAAAAATCTCTTGAAATGTTCCTCCAATTGCGGGAAGATTCGCGGCGTAAATCCCCAAATATTCATCGAAACCGCTTCGTTGCCCTCCAGCCGCGTCGTCTCTCCCGTCTCCTCGGTGTTTTTCGCGTGCTCCCCGTCGCGCGCAATCTTCGTCATTTCGTCCACGCTCTCCAGGTAGCCGTCGCTGCTCACCCGGCACACGCCGCGCGCCACCGTCCCAAACTCCGACAGCGTATTGCGCAGGACAAATCCGGCCATGGCGTACTCCTGTGCGCCGGATTGCAGATGTTGCGCCAGCACCCGGTAGCCCTCGGCTCCGTAGAAATCGTCGGCGTTGATCACGGCAAACGGCTCGTCAATCGCGCCCGCCGCCAGCAGAATGGCCTGCGTCGTGCCCCACGGCTTCGTCCGCCCCGCCGGCACGCTGAATCCCGCCGGCAGCATCTCCAGCTCCTGAAGTACGTATTCCACCGCGATGCGCTCTTCAAATCGCCGCCCCACCGTCTCCTTGAACGGCTCCTCGATCTCCTCGCGGATCACGAACACCAGCTTGCCGAATCCGGCGCGCAACGCGTCGTAGATCGAGTAATCGATAATGGTTTCCTCATTCGGCCCCACCGGATCAATCTGCTTCAGGCCGCCGTAGCGGCTGCCCATGCCGGCAGCCATGATCAACAGTGTCGGGGATGTCGTCGGTTTCATTGCCAAGAATCACTTTCCTCAGCGCGTCAACCCTCCCTGCGGGTTGCGTTCCGAAATCAGCTCGTGCTCCGATGGCCTCATTCTACATCCGTCCCTCCAACTCGCGCGTATATTATCGATCAACTCCTGCTTTGTATCAGGGCACGACTTCACAGCTTGCGGAATAATAAAAATCCAGCCAGCTTTGTATCAGTCGTCCTCCGGCTTTGCCGACCCGCGAAGCATGAAACTGTAGCGCCGGCCTCCCGGTCCACGCTTGTTTCTTTTTAGGGCACGATTTCTCGGCTTGCAGAAAAATGCAACGGTTGAAGCAAGAAGCGTCAGGGCACGACTTCACGGTATGCAGAAAAAATGCAACGGTTGAAGCAAGAAGCGTCAGGGCACGGCTTTACTCGTGCCGTAAATTCCGTAAAATCACTGTGGGTTTATTGAGAACTGCATATGGGATGTCCTGGCAGCCGCGCCGTAGGCGCAGTGTTTGTTAGCCCCGCGCTTTAGCGTGGGGAAAGCGGTTTCCACAAATGCTCTCCGGAGTCCCGTAGGGACGGCGCAAGGACATTATTTTTGCAGGAACCAATAGCCCTGAGAAGGATTTTTACATACTGGCTCAATTTCCAAGGACCGGATCAGGAACCGAAAAGAATTCCTCCGCGTTATCATGGATGTCTATGGCCTTTCCTATCAAAACCTGCGTCGTCTGCTCGGAGGAGTTCGAGCTCCGCCCGGGCAAGCCCGGCTTCGCCAACCGCTGCCCCGCGTGCAGCGAGCCTGAGGAGACCGGCTCGCCCAAAAGACAGCCGCACCGCGGCTGACGCCGTTGACCGCAAAGCCCAGAGCGAACTGAACGAAGCCCGCCGCCGCACCATCCGCGACATGCTCTATCGCAAGGAAAGCTGAGTTTTTATAAACGGAGGGAGCAGCGGGACTTCAGCCCCTGAAAAGGAACGGAGGGAACAGGGGGCTTCAGCCCCTGAATAAGTGCCTCAATGAAAAGGGCCTTCAGGCCCGGATCACTAGAGCGTTTTAGTTTTTGCTATAGACTCCCGTGCCCCATCCATTCCGCGTTTTTCTGCGGAATGGGTGGGACGCCAATGGAATTTTGGACTACACTATTTCCGAAAATGCTCTAGAAGCGCAATAAATACGATGCCTTGATAAAAATCTGCCGCCCGTCGTTCAGCAAATGCGGCGCGCGCGGCGCCACCGTATTGTTCGGATCGCACCCCCCGCCCGGCAATCGATTGCACAGCGACCGGTCCAGATTTTGCATATCGTTGTTATAGCCGATATAAACTGCCGTGCCCGGATGCGGAAGCCACGTCAACAGCGCCTCCGTGCCAACTCCCTTGGTCCGCTTGAGCGACGTCTCCGCGGGATTGGCCAGCGTCGAGTCGTACTCCACAATCACGCGCGCCGAAATCGCCCGCGTGAACTGATAGTTGACTTTGGTGCGGAAGACCTGGCTCTCATAAACCAGCGCGCCGTTGGCCACCGCGTGGTCGCGATCCAGAAGATAGGTATTGTCCGCGGTCAGTTGCCGGAGCGGCTGCAACGTAAACAGCGCCTGCACGGTCTCCTGGTTCATCAAGAACGGCACGCACGGCGCGGCAAGCGGAGGCGTCCCCGTGCACGCCACCGGGTTGTAGTTCACGTTGCCGCTGCGAATCGCCTGCACGTTGAAGTTAAGCTGCGTGAACGGCGCTCCTTGCGCCACGAACCCGCCGTAGTTCTCCGTGAAGTTCTTGTTCTGCGTGAGCAGGTATCCGTTCTGCGGACCCACCGTGTCGGAGTTCTGGCCGACCAACCGGCGCTAGCACAAAGTTGCGCGGCAGAGTAACAAAAGCATCGTAGGTCGAGTAATGAAAGACGCGGTTGCCGTAATGATCGTAGGCGACGTTCTGGTTGGTCTCCACAGCCGTAGCTCTGGATCATTCGGTGCTTCGGATACCACTGGTACTTCATGTGCGTCTGGCCGTTGCGGAAATTCGATGCCTGAATAAATCCCAACTGCGTTTGGAAGCCCACGCTCATATCCTGGTAAGTCGAATACAGGTTGAACGAGTGTCCGTTGTGCTGCAACTGAAAATTGCTCGCCGGCCCGGCGGCATACGCCGGCGGAGTTCCGCTGTCCACCGTGCCTTTGGTCGAGCTCTCCACCATCTGCCCCATCGCTGTCCATTTTTTGGTTATCCGCCAGGTAAAATCCACGCCCCCGATGCGGTTCCATCCCTGGCCAAACTCGTAGTCGGTATAAATCGCGCCGATGCTCGATCCTTTGCCCAGGTCCTGCGACACTCGCCCCACGGCAATCTTTGCCCGCTTGTTGTAGAGCGGATCGCCAGGCGCCACCGTCTGCCCCGGCTCCCGGTCGTCGATGACAAACAATCCCAGGTTGGTGTGTTGCAATCTTTCCCGTTACCCGCCCGCCGTACTCCGGATGCACGATGTTGCGCGTATAAACCAGGTTGATCGGCGTGGCAAAGTAATTCGCGTTCTCCAGAAAAAATGGCCGCAGCTCCGGAAAGTACACCGGGTAGCGCTGATCGACGGTGAACTGCGGTTGATCCGACTCCACGGTGCTGAAATCCGGATTGATGGTCGCGTCAAAGATAATCCGGTCCTTGAGAATCGCCTTCACCTCGCCACCCGCCGTGCCTTCCATGTGCCGCGAGCTGAAATAGGGATTCAGCGGGTCAATCGTCTTCAACTCGCGCTCGTTCTGCCCCAGCACATAAGGATTGATCTGCGCATTATGCGAGCCGGTCACGCCCTCGATGCCCTTGAGCGTTCCCTCCTGGCTCAACACGCCGGTGATGTTGGTGGAAATGCGCGGCCAGAAATCCGATTCGCTGTTGCGCGGAAAGTTGCGCTGGAAGACCACGCCCCAGTCGGAGCCGTCGGAGCGAAAACGCAAGCTGCGAAAGGGAATCGCAATCAGCGCCATCCATCCCTCGCGCGTCACCTGCCCTTCCGAATCCCAAACCTGGTCATAACTGTAATCCGCGCCCGTTGTTCTCATCCCACGACGCGTCGGCCTGCACCCCCGCCGGATTCACCTTGAAGAGAACGCCTTTGCGGTGGTCCTGAAAGGGATCCAGAAGCACCGAGACGTTGTCGTCGTTCAGAATATTTTCCCGCCGCGCCAGATGCCCGCGAATCAGCTCGGGATGGCGATCATGGCAAATAAACACAAAATAGATGGCGCTCTTGGTATATCCCAGCCACACTTCGGTCGCTTCCGTCGCCGGCTCGTCCGTCGTGCGGCGTGTTCTGAATAAATCCGGAGATCTTCAGCAGCTTGTCCTTCAGCTCCGCCCGCGGCGTCATGCCCGCAAAATCCGCGAGCCGCAATCCCTTGTCAATCAGCGGCGCTTTCAGGCTGCTTTTCGGCTGCGCCTTCGCCGCCCCCGCCGGAATTGCCGCCTGCCGGCTGCTGCGCGCCGCCGCTGTTTGCGCGGCCAGCGCCGCCAGGCACACCAACACTGCTATGGCTCTACGTCCCATTCTTCCTTCTACGCAACTCTCTGGTATTCGGTTCTCTCCAGATTATCGGATGCGGCTCCCATTCTCAATTTCCAAGCCGGCTCACGTGAGCCTGCGCTGCACGGAGCCGAAGGCCGCCGCTCATGATTAACTCTGACTTTGTATAGTCGTCCACCGGCTTCGCCGACCAACGGGATCCCATACTGTAGCGCCGGGCATGACACTGTAGCGCCGGGCATGATACTGTAGCGCCGGCCTCCCGGCCGGCTGTAGCGTGGACCTCCTGGTCCACGCTTGTTTCCCGGCCACACAATGTAAGCTGAAGACTGGTTGCAGCCCTGTCGTTGGCCATGCCCGGCGTTGCTCAACTTCGACATCCAATCACTGACATGCCATTTACCTTCCATCTTTTCGGTCCGTTGCACCTCGTCATACTCGGCGCAGTCCCTCTTCTTGCAGTCATCTTCGCGGCTCTCCAGCGGCGTCTTCCGCCGGGATTCAGATCCCTGCGCTATGGCCTGGCATCCATACTTCTGTTGGATCTGGCCCTGCATTACGGGTACATGGCCGCTCACGGCCAGCTCATCCTCCCGTATTGTCTTCCGCTGGATCTCTGCGATGCCACTTTCTTTCTGACCGTCATCGCCTTGTTCACCCTCAATCGGGCAATCTTCGATCTGGCTTATTACGGCGCAATGGGCGGAAGCGTGATGGCCCTGCTCACGCCTGACCTTTCGCAAGCCTCATCCCTCTTCCTGCAAGTTCATTTCTTTGTCGATCATGGCTTTATTGTGATTGCCGCTCTCTACCTTGTGTGGTCCCGTCTGGCGCGGCCGCGGCCAGGGTCGGTTGGCAGGGCATTGCTTGCCCTGAACATCTACGCCGCCTTCGTCGGCACTTTCAATACCATCTTCAAATCAGACTTTATGTATCTCTGCGCCAAGCCGCAGGACGTGACGCTCATGACAGTCCTTGGCCCATGGCCCTGGTACATCCTGAGTTGCGAAGGCATCGCGCTCGTCTTGTTCCTGCTGCTCTATCTTCCCTTCCGCCAATCCGCATCGAACGCAAAGTAGTGGAGAATGTATCGCGGGAATAACCAAGTCATAGTTTTCAGCTTCCGCTTTTCCGCAATCCGCAAATTACGGATGGAGCAGGGGGGGGCGTCTGAGCCTTAGTCGGAAGGAGCAGGGGGTTTCAACCCCCTGAATGCAGTGCAATCAATGAAAGGCCTTTAGGCCCGGGTATGTTTTGTATCAGTGCACGGCTTCAGCCGTGCCGATAGAGCAACAAAAACAACGCTTGGATTTATTGGGGACTGGACAAGTAATGTCAGCACAACCGCGCCGGAGGCGCAGAGTTGGTTAGCCCCGCGCTTCACCGGGGTCCCCAAGAAACGATATTTGTTTCTTGGGGTGGTAGCGTGGGGAAAAGAGATTTCACAAGTTCGTTACGGAGTCCCGTAGGGACGGCGCAAGAACATTTTTTTTCAGGGGTCATTAGCCCTTGAACGGAGGGAGCAGGGGGTTTCAACCCCCTGAAAGAGCGCCATCCACAAATGTTCGGGTGCCCCAGGTCCCTCGCATTTGATGGGATAAGGAAGAAGGCTTCTGAGAAGATCGAGTAGCGAGTGGACTAGAGGACCACGAGCTCGAAGATCGGAGAAGCCTTCGATGATTATTGTAGGTTGTGACTTTCATCCTAAGTGGCAACAGGTAGCGGTTCTTGACGCCGAGACCGGGGAGATCGGCGAACACAAGCTGATGAACGGCGATGGGCAAGCAGAGCAGTTCTATCGCAGTCTGCCGGCGCCAGCGCTGGTGGGCATCGAAGCCTGCGGCAACAGCCAGTGGTTTATTGACATGCTGGAACGGCTTGGCCATGAAGTTTGGATCGGCGATGCGGCCCAGATCCGCGCCAGCTACGTACGCAAGCAGAAGACCGACCGGCGCGATGCGGGCCACATTCTACGCCTGTTGATGGAAAAGCGTTTTCCGCGGCTGTGGCGCCCCTCGACCGAGGAGCGCAACCTGCGGCAATTGCTTATTCACCGCCACAAGCTGGTGGAGATTCGCACGCGCGTGAAGAACGGCTTGCAGCACCTGGCGCTGAACCGGGGGATGCAAAAACAACACTCATTATGGAGCGCGCGGGGAATGGACGCCTTTAAAAACCTTCCCTTCGAAGGTTGGAGTGGGAAGCGCCGCGGCGACCTTCTGCGCTTGCTGGCGGAGCTAGATGAGCGGGTCGAGGAACTCGATACGGCGGTGACACAAGCGGCCCAGACCGACGCCCGGGCGCGGCTGCTGATGACCCAGCCGGGCGTGGGGCCGATCACGGCGCTGGCTTTTGCCGTCACCATCGGCGACGTAAGCCGGTTTGCGACCAGCGGTCAGGTAGCCAGCTATCTGGGGTTGATTCCGTGCGAGCATAGCTCGGGCGGCAAGCAGCGGCTGGGCGCGATCACCAAACAAGGCAACCGCTTTATGCGGCAGTTGCTGGTCGAGGCCGTGCAGACGACCAATCGGCTGGATGAAGGATTTCGACGGCAGTATCAGGCGCGTTGCCACAAGAAGCCCAAGGGTGTGGCCAAGGTGGCGGCGGCAAGAAAATTAACCGTGCGACTCTACTGGATGCTCAAGACACAGACTGGCTATCCAGAGATCGCCCACGTCGAGAGCAGCTCGCCGGTCCCCATGGTGGCACAAGCACACCGGGCATTTGATTGAGCGCTCTCGCATCCCGTACAGACGGGATGTCCGCATGGAAGCATCATGGCCTGTATCCAATGGCCGAATCGATGGTTGGCAGGGCGACCAATAACCCGCCGAACGATGATGTAGCGAGAGAACAGAACCCGTGGTCCTCTACCTGCTCTCGGCAAATAACGCGGCGCTCACGCGCCGCCAGGGATAAGTTTGTCGAATATCGCGCTTGACAAAGCCTTCTTCCTTATCGAGGGGACCTGGGAATAACAAATGTCAATTGGCCTAACGGAGGGAGCAGGGGGTTTCAACCCTATGAAAGCATCCTCGCAATCAGATGCGAAGCACAGGTAGACTGGACCGGCAATCAGCCTTCCGGGACAATGCATTTCAATTCGGCTCCGTCTTCTTAGGCGCCAGGCGATCGAAATGGATCAGAAAATGAAAACCAGGCTCCGTCATTGAAGTGTCCAGAGCTTTGCCGTCCGCGGTCATCTTCCCAGCGAAGATTGCCGTACCGACGGTAATAGAGAGCTCGCGCGAAGCCTGATCGTAAGAGACTTTGCTTGCCAGCGCGCCTTTGAATTGCTCATCTGGACAATCGAGAAGGGCCATCAAGCCGTCCTCGGTATTGTGGATGTGAAAGATAAAGTGGATTTTGAAACCTCCTCCTTCGTCTTCCACGCCCGCCCAATCGCCGTCGAAAACGGTGGGCGGAGCCGGCTTGGGGACCTTGGCCTGCCAGGTTATGCGCTTGAAGTTAAGCGGCCACGAGCCTTCCTGTGTCCAAACGCCGGCCATCTCGGAGCTCGATTCGTCGACTGTCGCCTCATAGGAGGAGACCTTGTATTCAAGAAGGTCGCCCTTGCTGTTCGGCTTCCAATAAAAGAATCGAAGAATCAGACGACTGCCGTCAAACGAACCACCGATTGCAGGAATGCCAGAGATCTTCTGGTCGATACGGTCCAGGAGCGCCGTCATCTTTCCTTCAGGTGTCGTGTTCATATGAAGCACCAGACGGTAGGCGGTGCCCTGAACCACCAAAACGCCATCCCAGTCGCCGGCAAGCGGGAAGGTGGCAGGACCGGATTGCGCGCTGGCCAGAGAAGACAGAAGTCCCCACCCGACCAGCATTGCACGCAGAAAGATCGCCTTCATGCGGCTTCTCGCTTTCGAACAGTTCAATCATAATCCAGAATCGCCGCGAGACGCCTTGTTTGCCGCCATCCTCGATCCCATCGAGGCCCTGCGTTATGAGTAGCGAGCATCGCTAGATGAAAGATGCCGTACATCTAACACTGGCTTTGTATCAGGGCACGGCTTTAGCCGTGCCGATAGAGCAATAAAAATATTCGGCGGGCTTTAGCCCCTGAACGGAGGGAGCAGGGGGTTTCAACCCCCTGAAAGCAGTGCAATCAATGAAGGGCCTTTAGGCCCGGGTATGTTTTGTATCAGTGCACGGCTTCAGCCGTGCCGATAGAGCAACAAAATAATCGTCGGGCTTTAGCCCCTGCGGTTGCTTCCCCTTCCAAAATCCATCCCTTAGCCGCTAACCCCCCGTTGATTTTTCCCGGAGCCTCGCTCTCTACCCCTCCCACACCGCTCCCTGAGCGGAAAGGCGATGATGCATCAATCGAGAATCTTTTCTGGTGACATGGGCGTTTACCGTACGTATCGGTCTGATTGGGCCTGGAAGTATTAGATTTGGGTACCTAATAGAAATCTGGCGCAGCGTATAGGGTCTGCTGATGTACTCTAATGCTACGTATGCCACTGAATCATCAGGAAATTCGAGGCCGGGCACAACGGTTTGCGCATGATTGGGCAACAGCTTCTTGTGAAAGGGCTGAAGCGCAAACCTTTTGGAATGCTTTTTTTGATATTTTCGGAATCAGTAGACGGCGCGTGGCAAGTTTTGAAGCGCCAGTAAAGCTGCTTGGAGACCGGAGAGGTTCCATCGATTTGCTCTGGCCAAGTGTTCTAATTGTCGAGCACAAAAGTCTTGGCGAAGACCTTGACCGTGCATACAGGCAAGCGGTTGACTATTTTCCCGGCCTTGAGGAAGAACGGCTCCCAAGATATGTATTGGTTTCGGATTTTGCACGATTCAGATTGCATGATTTGGAAACTGGAATAGAAGAGTCCTTTACACTAACCCAACTACCACAGAAGCTTCATTTGTTCGGGTTCATAACCGGTTATCAGAGGTATGAAACACGAGATGCTGACCCTGTAAATGAGAAAGCAGCGGAGAAGATAGCCGAGCTGCACGATGCACTTAAAGAGAGCGGTTACCGCGGTCACGAGTTGGAGATGCTGCTTGTCCGTCTCGTATATTGTCTGTTCGCGGATGACACTGGAATCTTTACACGTGATGTCTTTGAATCGCTTATACGTGATTACACAAGACCAGATGGTTCCGACCTTGGCTCTTATCTTCATTTGATATTCGAAATACTCAATACTCCACTGGAGGATCGCTCCAGAGCGCTTATTGACGATTTATTGACTCTGCCGTTCGTAAATGGTGGCTTATTTGAAGAGAGATTGACCGTCCCAACGTTCAGCCTACGAGCACGTAATCTCTTGATGCTTTGCTTTGAATCAGACTGGAGTACGGTTTCACCGGCTATCTTCGGTTCCATGTTTCAGTATGTGATGATCACCGAAGGCACTGAAAGACGACATGCTATAGGAGGTCATTACACATCCGAACAGAATATCCTGAAGCTTATCAAATCGCTATTCATGGATGACCTTAACGAAGAGTTTCAAAGGGTAGCCAATGATCGCCGGACTCTCACTGCATTTCATGATAAGCTCACTCGTTTAAGGTTTTTTGACCCCGCATGTGGGTGCGGCAACTTTTTAGTAATTGCCTACCGAGAACTGCGACGGTTGGAGATGCGGGTCATCAATAGGCGTGGTGAACTTGACCCGCAGCTAATGAGCGACCCTACCCTCCTGTGTCGAGTGGATGTTAACCAACTGACAGCGTATGAAATCGAGCAGAATCCAGCGCACATCGCTCGAGTTGCAGTTTGGATAACAGACCATCAGATGAATCAGGAATTGAATGCTACATTTGGAGCAAATCTTACGCGGCTCCCGCTGGTCCATAGTGCTGATGTTCGGCAGCAGAATGCTTTGAGGGAGGACTGGCATCAACTCTTTACTCTCCAACAACTCTTGGCCGGTGAGGTGTACATCTTTGGAAATCCTCCATTTGTGGCAAAAGCAAATCGTAATGCAGAACAGAATGATGATATGAGAATTGTCTTTGGAAGTGCAGGAGGTAGTGGAGTACTTGATTATGTCTGCTGCTGGTTCCAAAAGACGGTTGAGTTTATTCGGGAAACAAATGCTCGTGCAGCATTTGTTGCAACCAACTCGATTACGCAAGGTGAACAGGTTCCTGCGCTGTGGCGAAGATTATTTGCGCTCAATGTGCATATTGACTTCGCGCACAGAACATTTAAATGGATGAACGAAGCAGCTAATAATGCTGCGGTATTTTGTGTAATTGTCGGATTTTCAAATGGACGTGCTGTTAAGTGGTTGTTTGAGTATGAAACACCAACTTCCGATCCAATTGGCCACAAAGTTGACGAAATCAACCCCTACTTACTCCCAATGTCAGAAAGGTTGTATGTTAAGAGTCGTACAACACCGTTCCCGGCGTGTGCTGTACCTGAAATTAGATTTGGAAGTATGCCGAATGATGGCGGACACCTGTTGTTTACTGAGAATGAGTATAATACATTCCTTCAACAGGAACCTGCAGCCCGTCATTATATGAGGCTGTTTAAGGGAAGCAGGGAGTTTATCCAAGGTGGATTGCGATATTGCCTTTGGCTCAAGGACGCAAATCCTCAAGAATTGCGGCGAATGCCAAACGTGACTCGCCGCATACGTCTTGTCGCAGCGCACAGAACAGCGAGCCAGCGTGAAACGACACAAGGTCTACCTCCATCAATGTTTGGTGAGGACAGACAACCGACACGAAGATACCTATTGATTCCATCTGTTTCTTCAGAGAGACGTACCTACATCCCAATGGATTTCCAGGAGCCTAATGTAGTCGCCTCAAATGCATGCCTAACAGTGGAGGACGCCACAATGTTTCACTTTGGCATTCTCACATCCGAGATGAATATGGCTTGGGTTAGGACGGTTGCTGGGCGTCTCAAGGGTGACTATCGTTACTCGAATCAGATAGTTTACAACACCTTTCCATGGCCTCAAGATGTGAGCGAAACAGTGCATCGGCGGGTGACTCAATGCGCCGAAGCTGTACTCGCCGCTCGTAGAGCCCGCCCTGATGCAACATTGGCGGACTTATACGATCCCGACGTGATGCCCGTGCCTTTGGCGCAGGCTCATCGCGCCCTTGATCGAGCGGTTGATGCATGTTACCGACGAGCGGGTTTCGATTCCGAAATACAGAGAGTTATCTATCTTTTTGAACTCTATCAACAACTTGATGCCCCGCTAGTCCGGATCACTGGACGCCGACGCAGAAGGGTTTAGGGGCAATTCTGGAAAGGTCCTGGGAAGTCGGCCAGTGTTCGCCGATCCGCATGGGCATGAGCCTCGGTTGGCGATAACAGCCCAATGCGCTCAATGATCGATCCATCAACCTTTCTTTACAGCTTTCGTGCGTTCCTTCGCGAGCAGCCGGGCCAGAACGTGATCGCGCCACCGCTGCCCTATTCCCTACTCCCTACTCCCTACTCCCTATTCCCTGCTTCATCTCACCCGCATCCCCTTCTTCCGCATCACCCGCACTAGCGCCTTCCGCAGTTCCTGCTTCCAGAGCTTGACCCGTGGCTTCGGCTTGGGAATCAGCTTCCTCGCGCCCTCCGTCCGCCTCATCCGGCACTGTCTCCAATACTCCCGCCACTCCTCCTCCAGCCGCGCCGTCTCCTCTGTATTCCATCTCTGTCGCGCCTCCTCCCGCCGCCGCTCCCGCTTCCTTTCGTCCCGCCGTTCCAGCGTCTCCACCCGCCTCTGCTCCCGCCCCGCTGCCGTATCCGCCGCCCTGGCCGCCAGCGTCCCCTTCTTCGGAGCCAGCCCGTACACCAGATCGCACCCTAGCGCCTCGGCCGCCCGACGTAGCGTTCGCAATGTGATTCTCTCTCGCTCCTCCGCGCGCTCCAGCCGTAACACCTCGGTCTTCGACGCTCCCATCTGCTTTTTCACCTCTGTTACCGTAATCCCCACTTCGCGCCGCACCGTCCGCAGCCACCCCTGCACGTTCTTTGCCGCGCCCCGCGCCACACGCATCGCCATCGCCGCCTCATCCAGCTCCCGCAACCCCTCTTCCGTTCCCAGTTTCCGCATTAAAATCCCTTTCCTTTCAACCACTTGACCTCGAATCTCCCTATTCCCTGTTCCCTGTTTCCTTTCCTGAAGTCCAAGACCCCGATTATGCCGAGCCGAAGGCGTATGCCTGGACGGCAAGTCCCCGCTTCCCAATTAACCCAAATTTTCGCAAAAAACTTCTATTTATATGCAAACCCTTTTTGGCGCGCGTGGTTCACGTTGAACAGCACTTGATTCTCTTTCCCTTCCCTGTTTATCCAAAAAGCTGTAGACTGCCATCTACAGCACAGGAACGGATTCGATGGCTCGAACCTCCCCAAAACAGAAGCTTTTCAACGGCCGGGACCACTCCTGGATGCAGTTCAACCGGCGTGTGCTCGAAGAGGCCGAAGACCCCTCCAACCCGCTGCTGGAGCGGGTCAAGTTCCTGGCCATTACCGGCTCCAACCTCGACGAATACGTTGAAGTCCGCCAGGCCGGCCTCATGCAGCGCATTGAGGACGGCTACCGCGAGCCGGGCTACGACGGCCTGCGCCCCGACGAATCCCTGGCCGTGCTGACCGCCGAGATTCACAGCTTTGTCGACGCGCAGTACCGCTGCTGGAACGAGCAACTGCTGCCCGAGCTGGGCAAACAAGGCATTCGCCTGCTGGAGTGGCGGGAGCTGGACGAAGAGGCCAGCGCCTTTGCCCAGAGCTACTTCCAGCGCGAGGTTGACCCGCTGCTGACGCCCATCAGCATCGACCCGGCCCACCCCTTTCCCCGCGTGCTCAACAAGGCTCTCTGCCTGGCCTTGCTGCTCCGGCGCAAGCGCAAAAGCTCCGGCCCGCAGGTGCTGGGCGTGGTCACCGTGCCCCGCGCCCTGCCCCGCTTCGTCCGCCTGCCCGGCGCCGAGAGGCGCATACGATTACCTCCTGCTGCAGGACCTGATCGCGCAGAACCTGGCCGGCATGTACCGCGGCTACGAGGTGCTCTCCCGCGCCGCCTTCCGCGTCACCCGCAACTCCAACCTCTACTTCGAGGAGGAAGAAGCCCGCTCCCTGCTGGAGACCATCCGCGTCGAGCTCCACAACCGCCGCAAGGGCGACGCCGTGCGCCTGGAGATCGAGACCGGCGCCGATGCGGAGATCGTCGAGCGGCTGCGCGTCAACTTCGAGCTGGAACGAGGATCAGGTCTTCCGCGGCGACGGCCCGGTGAACCTCTCGCGGCTGTTCTTCTTCTATGGCGACGTGCAGCGGCCGGACCTGAAATTTCCGCCCTTTACGCCCAAACCCTTCAAGTTGAGCCGCAAGTCCGGCAACATCTTCGACGAATTGCGCCAGCCACGACATCCTGCTCCACCATCCCTACGACTCCTACGACCCGGTGGTGGATTTCATTCAGCAGGGCGCCGAGGACCCGGCCGTGGTCAGCATGAAGCAGACCCTCTATCGCACCAGCGACGACTCGCCCATGTTCCAGGCGCTGACCGAGGCCTCCGCCAACAAGGAGACCACGCTGGTTGTCGAGCTGATGGCCCGCTTCGACGAGGCCTCGAACATCCGCTGGGCGCGCAGCATGGAGGACGCCGGCGTGCAGGTCTTCCACGGCGTGGTCGGGCTCAAAACCCATTGCAAGCTGGCCATGCTGGTGCGCCGCGACGAGGACGGCGTAACCCGCCGCTACTGCCACCTGGGCACCGGCAACTACAACCCCGATACCGCCCGCTTCTACACCGACCTGAGCCTGCTGACCAGCGATCCGCAGTTCACCGAGCGGGTCCACATGGTCTTCAACTACCTCACCGCCCACGCGGAGATCGACGACTACCGCCCGCTGCTGGTGGCCCCGCTGACCATGGCCGAAAGCTTCCTGGGCCTCATCCGCCGCGAGCAGGAGCACGCCCAGGCCGGACGGCCCGCCCACATCGTCGCCAAGATGAACGCCCTGCTCGAGCCTTCGGTCATCGAGGCGCTTTATGCGGCCTCGCAGGCCGGCGTCGAAATCGACCTGATCGTCCGCGGGCTCTGCATCCTGCGCCCCGGCGTGAAGGGCTTGTCGGAGAGAATCCGCGTCCGCTCCATCGTGGGCCGCTTCCTGGAGCACTCGCGCATCTTCCACTTCGCCAACGGCGGCAACGACGAAATCTATCATCGGCTCGGCCGACTGGATGCCGCGCAACCTCTTCGAGCGCTGCGAGGTGGTCTTCCCGGTCCGCGACCCGGCGGCTCTGGCCCGCATCCACGACGAGATTCTGCCCGCCTATCTGGCCGACACCCTCAAGGCCCGCCTGCAGCAGCCCGACGGCAGCTACCTCCGCGCCAGCAAGCTGCTCAAGGAGTTGAAACCCTTCTCTGCCCAGGAGTTCCTCATGCAGTTGGCCGAAGGCAAGGCGGACCTGGACGCCATCCCCAAGGCCAGCGTTGGCAAGCCGATGGCCAAGGCTGCCGCAAAAACAGCCTGACCCCTGAAACTCGCCGGATTCTGAACAGTTCTCAATGCACACGCGTGCGTCTGAGCCTTTGCCGAGGAATCTATGGCAACTACGGCAGGAGGCTTGCAGGGAAGCTATGTCGTCACTTCCTACGCATATACGTGGAGGACACACGCAAATAGTCTCTGCATCGAAGTAGAGGTTTTTTGCGAAAAATTGGGCTATTTGGGGTGCGAAAAAAAACGCGACGATTGACTGCTTCCCGTGTTACGATAAGCGTTAAGCATGATTCAGTCCTTTGCCGACGAAGAGACAGAAGCGGTCTTCCTGACTGGAACCAGCCGGCGATGGGCGCGATTGCGCGGGTTGCGGCACGGCGATTGCAGGCGTAGATTATGCGTCGGCGATTGAGGATTTGCAAAAGCCTCCGGGCAACCGGCTGGAGAAGCTGAAGGGCGACCGGGAGGGTTGGTGGAGCATTCGCATCAATGATCAGTGCCGGGTGATTGTTTCGCTGGGATGGTCAGGATGCCTGGGAGGTGGAAATTGTTGATTACCACTAAGGGAGATGGCATATGAGTATTCCGCGAGAGCAACAGCAAAGGGGCGTGCCGATTCATCCCGGCGAGTTTTTGCGTGAGGATTTTCTTGTGCCGCTGGGACTTTCGGCCAATGCTTTGGCCCTTGCCTTGCGGGTGCCTGTCACGCGCATCTCGGAGATTGTGCGGGAGCGGCGCGGGATTACGGCGGATACGGCGCTGCGTCTGGCGCGGTATTTTGGCACCACGCCGGATTTCTGGATGAAGATGCAGATGTCTTATGACCTGGCGCTGGCCAGCCGGGAGGTAACGGCACAGATCGAGATGGAGATTTTTCCCGCGCCGCGGACAGAGACCGGTGAATTGAAGGCCAGACAGGTCGCTTGATTTGGCAGGGTGGATACTGATGGAGAAGTTGCAGACAGCGGCAAATCAGAAGCCTGGGCAAACAAGTTACAAGTAACCAAAACAGATTTCAAAGGCAATCATGGCCACGACCACAAACAAGGATTATTACGGTACGCTCGGCGTGAAGAAGACGGCCACGGCGGAGGAGATCCGCAAGGCCTTCCGCAAGGCTGCGCGGCGCTATCACCCGGATGTGAACCCCGGCGACAAGCGGGCCGAGGAGAAGTTCAAGGAGATCTCCGAGGCCAACGACGTGCTGAGCGATGAGAAGAAGCGCAAGGTCTACGACCAGCTGGGCTTCTACTCCGACCAGATCGACCCGGCGCAGGCCGAGGCTTATGCGCGGCAGGGCGCGGGGCACGGCATGCCGGTGGACTTTGGCGGCTTCGACTTCACCGGCTTTCAGGGCGGGCCGGGTCATCGAGCGAGCTACCCCGGAAGTCAGCAGGATGGAGCGGGTTCAGCTTCGTGGGGCAGCTTCAAGGACATCTTTTCCGGCATCTTCAGCGGGGCGCAGCAGCCGCAGCGCGCGCGCGGCCCGCAGCCGGGGACCGATCTGGAGTATCAGGCCACGGTGGACTTCTGGACGGCCATCCGCGGCGGACAGGCGCGGCTGGAGGTGCATCGTCAGGAGATTTGCCCCGCCTGCCACGGCCAGTCCTCGGCCAGCGGGCCGATGCAGTGCCCGGAGTGCAACGGCACAGGCCAGGTGACGCAGATGGGCGGAAGAATGAAGTTCAACATTCCCTGCCCCAGGTGCGGCGGGCAAGGGCGCATCTCCAATACGTGTTCCACTTGCCACGGCGAGGGCGTGGTGAGCCGCTCGGAGCCGATCGAGTTTCGCATCAAGGCGGGCACGCGCGACGGGCAGCGCATCCGCCTGCAGGGCAAGGGCAACGCCGGAGCAAACGGCGGCCCGGCCGGCGACCTCTACCTCATCGTCCGCACCGGCACGCACCCCGTCTTCAGCCGCGTGGGCGACGACATTCATCTGACCGTTCCGGTGACCGTGCCCGAAGCCTCGTTGGGCGCCAAGGTGGACGTGCCCACGATTGACGGGCGCGCGCAGTTGAAGATTCCGCCCGGCACGCAGAGCGGACAAAAGCTGCGCATGAGGGAGCGCGGCGTGGAGAACGCGCAGCGGCCCGAGCAGCGCGGCGACCAGATTGTGACCGTCGAGGTGACAGTGCCGCACTCTGAACGACGAGCGCAGCCGCGAGATCATGCGCGAGCTGGCCAAGCTGAACAGCCAGGACCCGCGCGCGGCGCTGTTTGATAAGCTGTGAGCGCTACTTCGAGGGAGCCATTTTGGAATCGGAGCGGTTTGAATGGGATGACAGGAAGGCGGATGCCAATCTCCGAAAGCATCAGGTCAGCTTCCAGGAGGGAGCGACAGTCTTCGACGATCCTTATGTAATGATCGAGCCTGATCCGCGTCACTCTCACGACGAAGATCGCATATTTGCGACTGGATTCTCTGCCGCGAGCAGGGTATTGTTAGTAGTAAGCACCGAACGTCATGAACGCATTCGTCTGATCAGTGCTCGCAGAGCGACATTGGAGGAAAGGAGAAAGTATGAGTCTCAGTTTGAATAAAACCTGCGCGAAACGCGACTACGGGAAGGTTTCTTCCGCGGTGAGTGATTCAAAAATCCTCCGTGGGGCATATGTTCACCGCAGGGGCGAGAATGCGGAGGACGAGCACCGGGTTGCAGAGTTTTGGCGTGCGCACGGATTTATAGTTGAGGCTCTTGAAGACCCCAATGAGCGATTTTCGCGGCAACCGGATTTCCGGTTGTTTCACGAAGGGAAAGCCTTGGGCCTATTGCGAAGTGAAGACCATCTGGCGGCATAGCTGGACGGTACGCATCCTTCATCAGGATCGCCCAGCGGAAGAGCGCCTGGAAATCAGCGATAAGCCGGTTGAGGAGCGGTTGAGCGGCGATTTGGTGACGGCAATTCGCCAGTTACGCTCTGGCAATCCAGACCACTCCCTCTTGAATGTTGTCGTATTGGTAAATTGGGATGAGGAGGCTTCCCTAGCCGTTCTTAAGCAGTTATTCTCCGCACAGGCATCCTCCATCAATCGCGGCCCTGGGACCAGGCATGCGGCAAGGCTAGCGGATGAGATCCGGGTTTTTTGCCGCGATGTAGACCTTTGTATTTGGGCTACAGAACAAGCGGATGGAATACTTGTAGTCGAAGCATATTTTTTATTCAGCGCCGAGCATAAGGAGCAAGTAAGACAGATTGTGGGCCTCGGACCTGAAAAATTGATCGTACTCAAACCGGCCGCATAGAGCAAGGAAGCCTGATGGCCGCGAAACGCAAATCGAAGGGCGCGTACATGATCTCGGCGGTGGCCGAGATGTACGAGATTCATCCGCAGACGCTGCGCCTCTATGAGCGCGAGGGGCTGCTGAAGCCGTCGCGCACCGAGGGCAACACGCGCCTCTACACCGACGAGGACCTGGAGCGGCTGGAGTTCATCTTGAGCCTGGCGCGCGACCTGGGCGTGAACATCGCCGGCATGGCCATCATCCTGCAAATGCGGGAGCGCATGGAAGAGATGAACCGGCAGATGCAGAGCTTTGTGGAATACGTGCGGACCGAAATGCTGGCGCGCTTCCAGCAGGCTTCTCCCGGCGCCGGAGCGATTGTGCCGCTGCGCAAGCCCGGAGCCGTGACCAGGGCCAACGGCGCGGGACGCAAGAGTTCTTGATTCAATCCGAAACGAAATCCTCGCGGTTTTATACCCTATCCGCCTGAGTGATCTCCGTTGCACGTGCTGATGGCAAAGCTGCGCAGAGTTGTGCGCCGGGCATCCCATGGAACGAGTCTACCCGTAGTACTGGAAATGCTTCCAGAACTCCGGCCAGGGTAAGCGGATATTGCGGCAAACGTAGACCTGGTCGCGGTCGCGGAAAATGTCGTTGGCGACGCCATAGGGATTCCACAACTGTGCGGCGGCCTGGCAGGAGGCGAAGATCTGGTTGAGTTCGCCTGGCTTGAAACCGACGGCAATCACGGTCTGGGGCGGAGGGTTGCCGTAGCCGCGGAGCCAGTTGGAGTTCATGCCGCTGATGGCGCTGGGCAGGCCGTAGTCGCGACCGTAGAGGTATATTGCCCCGACTTCCCCTTCGTCGGCAGCCATCACGCCTACGCCGGCGCGATCAGCGGCGGGGAGGGAATCGCGAACTTGAGCGATGGTGCGGGCGAGTTCCGGCCATCCGATCTGCATATTGAACTGATGAGATACGGCGTCCTGCACTCGCCACCACGCCGAATTTACGGGAGCAAAGGGAAGGATCAGGGCGGCGATAATCAGGCCGTTGATCCCGAGCGCCGTCCACGTTGCTCGTAATATCCGGGCCTGCCTTTGCGCCGGAAGCGACCTGAGCCAGCTTTCGCTCCACGCTGCGCCGGCGGCCAACAGCATGGGGTAGGCCGGTGCAAAGTAGTAGTCGCGCCCGCGAGCGGCCATGAGGCAAACGAGCGTGATGATGTACATCCAGCCGAGCGTGCGCCAGCGCCTGCCCTCGGGCCGGCGAAAAAGAAACCACAACCCCGCAAACAAGAGCGGCAGCGCTGCAACGCCGCAAATCTCCCACAACTGGTTCAGGAGAAAGTTATCCGCGCGCCCAAGGCGAATGTCGCGAGCGTGGATGCTGCGCATCCAGGCAAGGCTGACAAAGTGGTGCTGGTACTGCCACCAGAGGTTGGGCGCGACGATGAGCAGAGTCAGCGCCACGCCGCACCAGAACCAAGGGCTGCGAAAATAGCGGCGGTTCGGAGTCAGCAGCATCGCGCCCATAAGAGCGGCGGCGAAAAATGCCATGGTGTACTTGGTCATGAGTCCGAGGCCAATGAAGACGCCGATCCCCAACCACCAGCGCGCGTCGTCGCTCTCAATCAGCCGCACAACGCACCAGGCGACCGCGACCCACCACAACAGGTCGAAGGACATGTAGGACATGAACGAGCCGGTGAAGAAGACGGCCCCTCCGATGCTGGCCGCAAATGCCGACACCAGCATCGCCTGGCGGCCGCCGCCCATGGCGCGCGCCATGAGTCCGGTGAGCGCGGCCATGATCCCGCAGGCGATGGCGGGGAAGAAACGATAGCCCATGAGCGACGTCCCGAAGAGCGTGAGCTCGATGCGGCCCAGCAAGGCGGTCACCGGCGGGTATACGACGTATCCCCACTCCAGGTCACGCGCGTTGGAGAAGGTGAGCAGCTCGTCGCGGTGGAATCCGTAGCCCGCGCCTGCGATGAAATGGAGCGCGGTAAAGGCGAGGCCGAGAAGCCAGAGAGCGGCGGTGTCGCTCGAGAGAATCCGGCGCAAGTAAGGCGAAGCGTGCATGGGCCCTCGATTGAGAAGGTGGCTTCGTGGGCTAGTATATAGCGCGAGGGGATGACGGCGGTCGCGACGATGGCTGCAAAGCCTCCCACCCCGCACTACTGAATGATGTCGACGAGCGCCAAATCGACAATACACTCATCAAGGAAATGATTCGTTCTGATATGCCGGCTTCCCTACTGCTTCCCGGGATTTCCGGGATTCTGAGCAATTGACCGTCCAACCCGAAACTGCACGCCAGCAAAATGGGACCCTCCTGGCGAAGGGTCCCATGGTGTTGCTTCAGATGGCGGATGTCCGCCATCTGGTTTACTTCTTCAATCCGGCCTGCTCGGCCAAGGTGGCGGCCTTGTCGGTGGCCTCCCAGGTGAACTCCGGCTCGTTGCGGCCGAAGTGGCCGTAAGCGGCGGTCTTCTGGTAGATGGGCCGGCGCAGGTTCAGGCTCTCGATAATTTTCTTGGGGGTGAGCGAGAAGTTCTTTCTGATCAGCTCGGTCAGCTTGGCTTCGCCTATCTTGCCCGTTCCAAAGGTATCGACGCGCACGCTGACCGGCTCGGCGACGCCGATGGCGTAAGCCAGCTGGACCTCGGCTTTGTCGGCCAACCCCGCCGCCACAATGTTCTTGGCGATGTAGCGGGCCATGTAAGCCGCCGAGCGGTCTACCTTGGTCGGGTCTTTTCCTGAAAATGCTCCGCCGCCGTGACGGCCCGCGCCGCCGTAGGTGTCCACGATGATCTTGCGGCCGGTGAGGCCGGTGTCGCCCATGGGTCCGCCGATAACGAAGCGGCCCGTGGGGTTGATGTGGTACTTGGTGTGCTCATCGAGCCAGGCAGCCGGCAGAACAGCCTTGATGACGTGCTTGAGGATGTCGGCGTGCAGCTCCTCGTTGGTAACGCTCTCCGAGTGCTGGCTGCTGATGACCACGGCGTCGACGCGCGCGGGCTTGCCGTTCTCGTCATATTCAACCGTGACCTGGCTCTTGCCGTCGGGGCGCAGGTAGGGCAGCTTGCCGCTTTTGCGCACCTCGGTCAGCCGCCGGGTGAGCTTGTGGGCCAGCGAGATGGGCGCCGGCATCAGCTCCGGGGTCTCGTTGGAGGCGTAGCCGAACATCATGCCCTGGTCGCCGGCGCCGCCGGTGTCCACGCCCTGGGCAATGTCGCCCGACTGCTTGTTGATGGTGGAAATCACGGCGCAGGTGTTGGAGTCGAAGCCAAATACCGCATTGTCGTAGCCGATGGAGGCCACGACGCCGCGCACCAGGCTCTGGAAATCGACGTAGGCCTTGGTAGTGATCTCGCCGGCAATCACCACCAGCCCGGTGGCCGTCAGCGTCTCGGCGGCGACGCGGCTGTAGGGATCCTGCTCCAGGCAGGCATCCAGAATAGCGTCAGAAACCTGGTCGGCAATCTTGTCCGGATGGCCTTCGGTGACGCTCTCAGAGGTAAACAAGAATCGGTCGCTCAACTTAACTCTCCTCCCGTTGCAGGGAATTCAATTTGGGCAGCCTGGAGCGAGGACCGGTTCATGCTGGATCACCGGCGCGGGAAAAACAATCTTTCTCGCATCGGATCCACTCTCGTACAGGACACGCCAGCACCGTCAGGCTTTGCGCCTTGGGATGCATGGTTCCATGGTAATTGCCTCTGGTGGCCTTGGGCAATGACTTGCAGCGAACGGGGAGCAGTGCCCGCTCAAATGGATTGTTTGCAGAGTGAACAGTAACACGCGAGGCTTTGCCGGAACATACCGTCTCAAATTCAATAGCCTGATGTTGTGGTTGTATAAGCCAGGAAGAGCGGATCAAAAAAGCGTCATCGGCAGCAGCGTCGTCCACCAGCCATGGCGCAGGCCAAAGTAGCGAACTCCCAGAAATATGCACGCGATCGCCACCAGCATCAGCAGGATCACGCCGACCCAACGCAGGCGCTTCTCCACCGTGTCGCTGCGCTGGTTGCGAGCCCGGCCCACGTTGGCGGCAAACTCCAGCCAGCTGCGGTCCTCGTCCAGCATCTGCCCGCTGGCCTCGTAGGCCTTGAGAAAACGTTCCGTCCAGTCGTTCTCGTCCAGGCCCACTACGCTCACATAGCCGCGCACGATGCCCTTGCTTAAGATCCCGCCGGGAAGCATGCGAAACCTGTCCTGCTCCAGCGCGATCAGGTGGCGTTGGCTGATCTTGGTGACCGCCGTGATGTCTTCCAGCGCGATGCCGCGGGATATCCGCTCCATGCGCAGGTCTTCTCCAAATTTACCCATCGTTCACCAGAGAACGGTTTGAGAAGCCAGCTTGATTTACCCCTCAACAATAAACCTGCATTCTGCTCCGGTCAAAGGAAATGAATGACCATTTCCCCGCCTTTTCACAAAGCCGCGGATTTCTGAATCAGATTGGTACATATTGAGGGTTCACAGGCCCCGGGCAGGGGCTCGTTCACCCCACCACCGGCTTGCCCGGGGCTGTTACCCTGAAAGCGAGGGATTTTTCAGCATTTTGCACCCCCTCGGAGCCGTCATCGGGAATGAATAAGCTTATCTTTGCGAATCTGTTGCAACGCCCTGTCCGCTCCATTATCAGCGTGCTGGCGGTGGCCATTGAAGTCATCATGATCCTGTCCATCGTGGGCATCTTCATGGGCATTTTGAATGACACCAAGCAGCGCACCAACGGCATCGGCGCTGACCTGATGATGCGCCCCTCCAATGAAAAAGCCTTCATTGGCTTGAGCGGCGCGCCCATGCCGGCCAAATTTGTCGAGGTACTGCGCAAGCTGCCCCACGTGGCCGTGGCCTCGCCGGTGATTCAGAAGTTCAACGCCACCCCCAAGATCGAGATCCTTTACGGCATCGATTATCCCAGCTTCGATGCTCTGAAACCCTTTGTCTTCCTTTCCGGCGGGCCGTTTCAGGTGCCCAATGATGCGATCATCGATGACGTTGCGGCCGGTGCCGATGGCGGCCATCGCGTGGGCGAACAGATCACCATCATGGATCATCCCTTTCGCATCGCCGGCATCGTGGAGCATGGCAAAGGCGGGCGTAAGCTGGTGCCGATCGATACCATGGGCTCGATGATGGGCGCCGAAGGCAACGCCTCGCTCTTTTACATCAAGTGCGACGATCCGGCCAGCCAGAACGCCGTCATTCAGGAGATTCATTCCACGCGCGGCCTGGAAAACTACCCGGTGGAGACCATTGACGAGTGGCTGGAGGAGATGACGCCAAACAAGATTCCCGGCTTCAATATTGCCCTCAATGTCGTCACCTGCATCGCCGTTCTCGTCGGGTTTCTGGTCATCTTCCAGTCGATGTATACGGCGGTGCTGGAGCGGACCCGCGAGATCGGCATTCTCAAGTCCATGGGCGCATCCAAGCTGACCATCGTGGGCGTGGTGCTGCGCGAAACCGCGATCTTGGCGGTGGCCGGCGCGCTGGTGGGCATCGCCGGAACCTACGGCGTGAAAGAGCTGCTTGGCTACGTGACTCCCACCACGCACTTCGAGATTACCGCGCAGTGGATCGTCCGAGGATCGCTGATCGCCTTTGCCGGAGCCATCTGCGGCGCACTCTACCCAGCCTGGATGGCCGCCCGCAAAGACCCCATCGATGCCCTGGCATACGAATAGGATTCGCGGGGGAACCAAACCATTTCTGAAAGGCGGGAATTTTAACTATGAACATCAGTCCAGCTCAATTTTTCTGGGTCTGATTCCCGTTCGATCTCTCTATACGCATTTCTGGCTATCTTCACGCCCTCAAGAGGTATGATACTCACCACCTGATGAAGAGATTACCGGTTCATTTCGAGGATCTTTTCTTTAACCCCTTGTTTGATCGTCCCTGTGTTCTCGGGGTGCAAAACACCTATTTCTACACCCAAACCCTTAACTTTAACTACTCGATTCAATAAATCGATCAGGGCAGATAAGAGTCCACGAATTCCCGATTTAAAATAAAAGATCACTATGAGCCAAAAAACAGGCCACACCAACTCCTTGAGCAAGATGATCCATTGCCCAAGGAGTGGCGCAACCGGAACCGGAATTGTGTTCCCCGTTTGCAACATAGTGAAGTGCCGGGTTGAATAAGAGAACCTGATCGCTTAGGAAGATGCTACAGCACTCTCCCTGTCGTGCACGTTTTTTTAACGGTTAACTCGTTCCAGAAATGAGAACTCTGGCTCGATGAGCCGTTCATGGTCAGGAGACATTGCAACGATGGAACAGCCCTGAACCTTCTTATGGTACATCCACCGAAGCGTGATGAGCGCGCTCCTGAACAGTTCAGCCCTAGTCGACAAACCTAGTTTCTTCGCGAGAGCATTGATCTCGTTGAAATCATCAGCGGCGAAGTCGAGCTGAACGCGGAACTTCTTTGGGGTCGATGGGAAGGTCTCGATCCCAGGATCTTCCAAAACACCAGATTGAGCCATTAGCTAATTCTCCCGACGAATAAATGGAACAGCACAAGCCCGCAGCCCCTCATGTTTGGAAATCGTTGCGATGTCCAAAGCACCGATGTACGAGATAGGGGTACACCGAATTTGGCATTCTCCATCAATCCGTCATGTGAACACTGGCAGGACATCCCACCTGCGCGAAAAACGCATTATGAATGGCACGGAAAACAATCGTCCATCCTCTGGATACTCACCCAATGTCTTGAGTGGGGCCACTCGGTTGCCGCAGACGATCATTTGCCATCGTTGATGCGAATTCAAATTCATTTTCTCGAATTGTCACCAAAATGGTTTCAACCAATTCTGGAGGCGATATTACTGTTTCCGTTGTTACTTGAGTTGCAATTACAGAGGAATCCTGCTTACGCTGTTGAGTATTTCCCAATTCCATCGTGATTTTCTCCTCTGAAACTTGCATGCCTTGTAGGGCATGCAGAATCCCTAGAAACCACTTTCCTAATTGTGGTACTCATGTGAAATCCCTCCTTACCAGTACACTACACTACTAAAATACTCATGTCAACGTCTATTTTAGTGGGGTAAAGCCGAGATTAATTGAATGGGAGAGCATTCGATACAGATACTTAAAGACAGGATGAATTGTATGCACCACAAACTGCCCTTACCTCTCCACCTCCCGGTCGACCCCGCCCCGGCGCTGGCCTTGTACACTGGGTACATTCCATAGGATTCCCCATGAAAAAACTCGCCATCAGCCTCTACGCCGCCGTCACCGTCGCCCTCCTCGTCTGGGGCTTTTACCAGGCCATCTTCGTCGCCCCCGCGGACGACCGGCTGGGCGGGCAGGGCGAACTCTATCGCATCATCTACTACCATGTGCCCTCGGCCATGGTGGCTTTTCTCTTCTTCGCCATCTCCCTGGCCGGCTCCATCGGCTATTTGAGCTTCCGCCATAGCCGCAATGCCTGGGCGCAGATCGCCGACGCCTGGGCTCTGGCAGGAGCCGAGGTGGGCGTGGTCTTCTGCACCGTGGTCCTCATCACCGGACCGCTCTGGGGACGCCGCGCCTGGGGCATCTGGTGGACATGGGACGCGCGACTCACCACCACCCTGGTCCTGTGGCTCATCTACGTCAGCTACCTGCTGCTGCGCCGCTTTGCTGCCGGGACGCAGGTGCAAACGCTGGCCGCCGTCCTCAACATCTTCGGCGCCCTCGACGTGCCCATCGTCTACATGTCCAACCGCTGGTGGCGCACCCAGCACCCCTCCCCGGTCTTCGGCGGAGGCCAGGATTCTGGAATCAAGGACCCCGCCATGTTGCACGCCTTTGGCTGGAATGTTCTTGCCTGGCTGGCCTGGGGCCTGCTCATCCTTACCCTGCGCTACTACGTCGAGCGCCAGCATCAGAAAATCGCCGCCCTGGAAGCGCAAAACGCGCTGAATGATTGAGAACTGCTTGAGGACAAGGAGAAAACGAGGATCATGATGGATCAAACTGCGATTCTGAATCACCAGTTCGTTGTCGCCGCATATGTCATTACCTGGGCTATCCAACTGGGCTACCTGGCCTGGCTTGGCCTGCGCTGGCAGGCGCAAAAGCGCGCCGCTGCCCGCCTGACACGCAGCCCGCGATGAGCTTGTCTCTGCTTTTTTTTTAGCGGAATTTGCGCCCGGTTTGCATATAATTTCCCTCCGTCGGCGCATAATCCAAGTATGAACAAGGTCCACACTCACGCGTCGTTACTGACCACTGATCACTGTTCACTGGAGGGGGTACCCCCTCCCCCCCCTATACCCCCCTGGGGTATAAATTTTCCTAAAAACCTTGCAGATTATTTCTAAACTCTTTGAAATCAACGCCTGTGGAAATTATTTAGCCCTAAATTATCCCACATCGTGAGATTTGGCCTCTGAAAATCGCTGGAAAATGCCGGAAAAACCCGGTTTTTTGCCTCAAAATCCAGTTTTTTTGCCCGGCACGAGCCAAAAAACCTACCTCGAACAGCCTTTTCCCCTCGCTTTTCCCACGATTCTCATCCGCAAAGAACATCGTTTCGACCTTCGGCTTCAGCCGTTCAGTAAATGCCTTAGAATGCTCTCTAGCGCGCTGCGCGTCTTTTTTGTCAAGGAGCAATCGATGCGTTTTCCTGCATTTGCCGTTCTTGCGCTGGGCATGGCCGCCATGGCCGCCGCGCAAACCTTCGATCAGAATGCCGCTTCCTGGAGCTATCACGGCAAGACCGGGCCGCTGGTCTGGGGCAGGCTCGATCCGGCCTATCAGGCTTGCGCGAAAGGTCATGAGCAGTCGCCTCTGGACATTCGCGGCGCGCACATGAACAAAACGCTCGCGCCTATCGAGTTCCACTATATCGCCGGGCCGGTGACGCTCGTGAACGACGGCCACACCATTCTGGCGCGCGTGAACCCCGGCAGCTACATCGTGGCCGGCGGCGTGCGCTATGAGCTGGTCCTGTTTGACTTTCACCACCCCAGCGAGGAAGCGGTGAAGGGCAAGGTGACCGACATGGACGTGCAACTGCTGCACCGCGCCAAGGACGGCAGCATGGCCGTGGTGACGGTGCGGTTGCGCGAGGAGGCCGGCAGCCCCAACGCGGTGTTGGCCATGTTGTGGCCCCATCTGCCCAAAAAAGCAGGTACAACACAAAAGGTCACTGAGATGGTGAACGCCGCCGGATTTTTGCCCGCCGACCGCGGTTACTGGACCTTTATGGGCTCGCTGAGCACGCCGCCCTGCACGGAGGGAGTGCGCTGGTTTGTCTTTGAGCAAGAGCTGAGCCTGAGCCGTGATCAGTTGCGCGCCTTCAGGGCGATCTTCGAGATGAACACGCGCGGGCTGCAGGATGCGCATGGACGTCGCATCGAGGCCAACGAGTAGGCACTAGCGGCGAGGCCAGCTGCCTTCGGGCAAATGGATGGCTGGCTTCAGATACCCATCCCCGGTATACTACCAACATGCTTCTCCGCGCTGCGCCTGCCCGCTCCGGCGCAAACAGAACTCAATCCGTGCTGCGCTTTTCGCTGGCGGCCACGTTCGCCTATGTGGTGGTCACCTTCGCAGCCGGGTTGCGCGCCCATTCGCTGGCATTGTTATCCGAGGCCGGCCACAACGCCTCCGATTTTCTGGCCCTCCTGCTCAGCTTTGCCGCTGTCTACTTCCAATCCCGCCCCGCCGGTTCCTCCAAGACCTTCGGTTACCAGCGGGCCGGCGTGCTGGCAGCTTTTCTGAACGCGGCCTCGCTCATCGTTATCTCCATCTGGATTGCCATCGAAGCCCTTCATCGGTTCTTGGCGCCGGTTACGGTGCAGCCCCGGCTGATGATGATGGTGGCCGCGGCCGGCGTGGTGATGAACGGCGTGATCGCTGCGCTGCTGTGGCGCGTGGCCCGCAACGTGAACCTGCGCTCGGCCTTTCTGCACATGGCCGGCGACACGCTTTCAACCGCCGCGGTGATTGCAGGCGGCGCGGGGATTCTGCTGACGGGGCGGAACTGGATTGATCCGGCCCTCTCGCTGCTGATTGCCGCGCTGATTCTCTGGACCAGCATGGACATCGTTCGCGAGACGCTGAATATACTTTTGGAGGGCACGCCGCGCGGCATCTCGCTTGCGGAGATGCGCTCCGGCATGGGAGCCGTCGAGGGAGTGGTCAATGTTCACGACCTGCACGTCTGGAGCCTCGGCTCGAACTCCAGCGCCCTGGCATGCCATGTGACCATCGCCGACATTCCCCCGTCGGAGAGCGCCTGCATTCTGGCACAGCTCAATCAAGTGCTCGAGGAACGCTTTCACATCAGACACACCACCATTCAGTTCGAGCACATAGGCTGCGAACAGTTGGAAGGTTGCGTCGTGCCGATAGACGAGATATGCAGCAGCCGAGAGCACGGTCTTAACCATTCGCACTACAACCGGTCTCATCAATAGATTAGTTTCCAATATGCCGGCTGTTGGAGCCGCCAACAAACCTGGACCCTGGCGGCGCAGGGGTCCTCAACGAGTGTTTTACTCGTTGGGGTAAAGGAATCGATTACTACTTGCGGGGGTAGTGCAACGCGAGTCTCATGCGTTCCGCGACTCAATGCTGATGGTTTAAGAGACCTGTTCAAGTCCTCCGGGATCATTCCTTCTTCCAGTACAGTATCCTATCGACAGTACCTCCAGACAGGAGAGGGCACACTTAAATGTCAGATGCAGGCTCGATGATAGGGCGCGCCCCATTGCAGAAGTTACCTGAACTCGATGGAATTCGGGGCATGGCCATTCTGCTCATCATCGTCATGCATTTTAGCACCTACGAACCCAAGCATATTAGCGCCGCAAACGTGGGCTTTTTGTTTTTCACCAGGATTGGATGGACAGGCGTCGACCTCTTTTTTGTACTGTCGGGCTTTCTCATCACACGCATTTTGTTGAGCACCAAACATTCGACCCATTATTTCAAGTCCTTTTACATCCGCAGGGCGTTAAGAATTCTGCCCATTTACTACCTGGCTGTCTTTCTATTCTTCGATTGTCTTTTGCCGCTTACGCATATGACGTCGCCCCCCCTTCTGGCCAGTGTGCTTGGTCCTAACCCGCCGGGCGGTCTGGAGCAGTTATGGTATTGGTTTCACGTGTCTAACTGGCAGTCAGCCTGGGGGCCCTACGCTTACTCCCCAATAGGACATTTCTGGTCTCTCGCCATCGAGGAGCAGTTCTATTTTGTGTGGCCATTGGTTGTCTTACTTTGCAGCGAATCTTCCCTTATGTCGGTTTGTACTGTCCTGATCTTTGTCTCGGCGGGGCTTCGATATCTCCCGGTCTTCCAAGCCATACAAGTCACGCATACGGAGTATATCTACAGATTGACTCCTTTTCGGGTTGAGCCGTTGCTATTCGGAGCAATCCTGGCTATTGCGGAGGCCAAGCGGCTGTTGAGAGACACTGCCCGGCTGTGGGGCCCGCTGCTTTTTACGATTGGATGCATCGGCGTGGCCGGAGCGGTCTTTCTGGCGAAGAGCGCTCGTAACAATTCCGTACCAATGAGCACCTTTGGTTTTTCAGCAATTAGCATCACGTGTTTTTCAGTTGTGCTCTACGGCATCCGGAATACTGGATCCGCGCGCCTGGGATCCAGGATTCTTAGAAGTTCCCTGCTGACGCAATGCGGTAAATATAGTTATGCGATGTATATTTTCAATACGCCACTTCATTACTTAGTGTCACGGACTCTATTTCGCTTTGTTCCGTACTCGGACGGAGCCGTGGCATCCACCTTCTCAGTCCTACTCGGGATCGGTCTATCCTATGCTGCCGCTCGCTGTTCCTGGGTACTCATAGAACAGCGATTCCTGAGATTGAAAGACCGCTTTCCGCCGGATTAGACTGATATTCTACGCCATGAAGCTAATCGCAGATTTACGCCGACCCCGTTCCCAGCATGAAAACTGGATTTTCAGAGAATTGCAATATCCTCATTCCCAGGAGACTTTGCATTGATTCGCCGTTGGGTTGTTCTCGCTGCTCTCTCGTTATCCCTGATAATATGCGATTCCGTCCTTGCTCAGAATGCTGTGCAAGCTACGGCTGCCACGCCCACAGCCGCCCAACTGGCGGTCCTTGCTGGCGAATACACTGACCTGCATGAGCCCGACACGCCGCTCAGTGTTTACGTTCAGAACGGAAAGCTCACAGTTGAGACCGAGCGCAATCCTCCGGCCGAGCTTAAGCCCATCTCCGCCAACGAATTTGTCATCTCCGACCCGAAGAACATCTACCGCTTCACGCTCGATGATGCCGGCCATGGCGCCGGCCTGGTTCACTCCACCGAGCCTGACATTGTCTATCGCCGCAGCGGCCCGCCCGTCCATCACGTTTTCCACGACTACCGACGCACGGAAGCGATGATTCCCATGCGCGACGGGGTCAAGCTGCACACGGTGATTCTCAAGCCCGCCGACATCCGTTTGCCGCTGCCCTTTCTCATCGTGCGCACACCGTATGGCGTAGACACCACCAACCGCAACTTGTTCTACGCCTGGGATGCCGAGTTGGCGCGAGACGGCTACATACTAGTTGCCCAGGACATTCGCGGCCGCTACAAGAGCGAAGGCGAGTTCATCATGAGCCGGCCGATGGCAGATCATCGCAACCCGAAAGCCACGGACGAAAGCACCGACGCCTATGACATCGTGGCCTGGCTGCTGGCCAACGTCTCCGGCAACAACGGCCGCGCGGGCTTCATCGGCACCAGCTATCCGGGATTTCTGGCCATGGCGGCGGGCATCGATCCGCATCCGGCCGTCAAGGCCGTCTCCCCGCAAGCGCCCATGATCGACGCCTGGATGGGCGATGACTTTTTTCATAACGGCGCATTCCGCCAGAGCTACGGCTACGACTATGTGCTCAGGATGGAGTCCGGCAAGGAAGAGATCACTCCGGACTACGGCAGGGACAAGGAGGGAAAACCCCGCGACGGATTTGATTTCTTTTTAGAGCGCGGTAACTTTGCGGAAGACGTGAAACAATCCGGCTCCAAGCTCTTGCCCACCTGGAGGCTCTTTCTCGAACACCCTGCCTATGATAGCGTCTGGCGCTCGCGCGGCGTTCAGCACTCGCTCTCGACGGTAGCCGTTCCAACCCTTTCTGTAGGCGGCTATTACGACCAGGAAGATATGTTCGGCCCGCAGATCGAGTACTCTACGCTTGAAGCCCACGACCGGAATCACCAGAACTATCTCGTTCTCGGCCCCTGGCGTCACGGCTATTGGTCGTCCTCATCGCGCCACCTGGGAAATCTGGACTACACCGAGCCCGTCGGCAACGAGTATCGCGCCCGCATCGAGGCAAAATATTTCGCGCACTATCTGAAGGACGCGCCCGGCACGAATGCCTCCGGCTTTGACCTGGAAGACACGGCCAGCTTTCAGACCGGCTCAAACACCTGGAAGTATTACTCACACTTCCCGCCGGCAGAATCACGGCCCACCAGCCTGCATCTGGAAGGCGCCGGATTGTTGAGTTGGAGCAGAGCGACCACGCAGACAAAGGCCAGTTACGTGAGCGACCCCGCCAATCCTGTTCCCTATCGCCATCGGCCCATTCAGGAAACGTATAGCGAAGGTTCGCAGTGGCGCAACTGGCTCACCGAAGACCAGCGCTTTGTCACCGATCGCAAAGACGTGGCCGTGTGGAAGCTGCCCGTGCTCAAGCGGGATCTGGTGCTGACCGGCGAGGTGGTGGCAGACATCTATGCCTCGACCACGGGTACGGACAACGACCTGGTGGTCAAGCTGATCGACCAGTACCCGGCGGACGATCCGGATGCGAAGATGCGCGGCTACCAACTGATGATCAATGCGGAGATCTTTCGCGGCCGGTATCTGAAATCTTTCAAGAAAGCGGCGCCGCTGAAGGCTGGTTCGATTCGCGAGTACAAATTTTCGCTGCACGATGTGGATCACGTCTTCAAGGCCGGCCACACGGTGATGGTGGAGATTCAAAGCAGCTGGTTTCCGCTCTATGACCGCAACCCGCAGCGCTTTGTGCCTAACATCATGACCGCCAAACCGGCAGACTACCAGCCGTCGACGATCACGATTTACTCCGGCCCCGGGCACGATTCGACGTTGCAGGTGCCGGTAGTAGGCGATTGCAAGCCAACCGAGTGCTATTGAGCGGGAAGGTCGAAGCCAGTCACAGCCTCACTTCGATTTCAATGCGGGCACAAACTCCAACAGCTCCACCGGGGCGCCATGGTCGAGGATCATGGCCACCGTGACGCCCTCGCTGGGGCTGTTGGGCGGCGTCAGAATCTCTTTTCCTTCGAGCGCCGCGGCAAGGTCATCCACCTCAAACGCAACGTGGGGAACGGTCTTGATGATCTCGGGATAAGGCGCATCCGCGTCGTAGCGCATCCACTGTATGCCGCAGGGGCTGGATTCAAATCCCGCTACATGAATCTTAAGACGCGGCAAATGAATCTCTCCGGGTTGCGGCGTGAGGGTTGGAATGCCCATGTGGTGGTATCGCCAGCCTTCGACCGCAATCGCCGAGGGAGGCTCGTGACCTTGCCGCGCTGGGACCGTCGCAGAATCGACGTTTTTGCCTTTACCAGAGCTCATTCTCTTGTCCTTTGGCCGAGTTCATCGACCATCTAATCGTAAATTGTCCAGTGCCCATCTTTGCGACTTTTTGGCCATAAATGGGAAAATCGTAAATCTACACTATGTCCTGCGCCTTTCGCGCTAGAATAGAGGCAGTGACATGATCCTCCATCAGCCCATCCCGGCCCTGCTCTAGCGGCGCCCGCCGCCGACACTCCTTCTCCGCCCTCTCCTCTCCAGTTACATTTTCAATAGCAGTGAAAACTCGCCATCCGGCGGCTGATTATTTGTGGTGTAGATGAGGTTTCATCATGATGGATCGTTTGCAACAGATGGAGCAGCGCTACGAGGAGCTTTCCGCCCAGCTCTCGCAGCCCGAGATTGTCAAAGACCACGAAAAATACCAGAAGGCGGGCAAGGCGCTCAGCGACCTGGAATCTCCAGTGATGAAGTACCGCGAGCTGAAGCTGGTACGCCTGGGGCTGGCGCAGGCGCGCGCCATGCTGGCCGAGAGCGATCCGGAGATGCGCGCGATGGCCGAGGAGGAGATCGCCCAGTTGGCTCCGCGCGAACCGGCTCTGGAAGAAGAGATCAAGAAGCTGCTGCTGCCCAAGGATCCCAATGACGAGAAGAATGTGATTCTGGAAATTCGCGCCGGAACGGGCGGCGACGAGGCGTCGCTCTTTGCCGCCGAGATCTTCCGCATGTATCAGCGCTTCGCCGAGCAGCACAAATGGAAGATTGAAGTGCTGTCAATTTCCGAGTCCAGCGTGGGCGGCTACAAGGAAGTGATCGCCATCATCGAGGGCGAGCGAGTTTACTCGCAGATGAAGTGGGAGAGCGGCGTTCATCGCGTGCAGCGCGTTCCGGAGACCGAGACGCAAGGGCGCGTGCATACCTCGGCGGTAACGGTGGCCGTGCTGCCCGAGGCCGAGGAGGTGGACGTGAAGATCGAAGCCAAGGACATTCGCATCGACACTTTCTGCTCATCGGGTCCCGGCGGCCAGTCGGTGAACACGACGTATTCCGCCGTGCGCATTACGCACATTCCAACGAACACTGTGGTGAGCTGCCAGGACGAGAAATCGCAGATCAAGAACCGCGAAAAAGGAATGCGCGTGCTGCGTTCGCGGCTTTACGAAATTGAAATGGATCGGCAAAATGCACAGCTGGCCAGGGAGCGCAAGCAGCAGGTAGGCACCGGCGACCGCAGCGAGAAGATTCGCACGTATAACTTCCCGCAGAACCGGCTGACGGATCATCGCATAGGGTTGACCCTGCACCAGCTCGACCAGGTGATGGAAGGCCGCCTGCAGCCCATTGTCGATGCGCTGATTACCCACAACCAGGCGGAGCAGTTGAAGGCCGGCAGTTAAACGGCGTAAGGAGATGTGATGTTGCCGCTTCGAGTAATCCTAAAGTACGCAGTGCAGCAACTCACTTCAGGTCCGCATCCGGAGCAAGTACGGCAGGATGCTGAAATTCTTCTTTGCCACGCTCTTGGACGGGACAAAGCGTGGCTGCTGGCGCACATAAACCATGGATTCGAAGTAGAGCAAGGTGAACGCTATGATGTGCTCTTGGCCCGGCGCGCAACCGGCGAACCCATCCAATACATCACCGGCGAGGCGGAGTTTTATGGCCTGCCCTTCCGCGTCACGCCGGATGTGCTGATTCCGCGGCCGGAAACCGAGCACGTGGTGGAAAAAGTCATTGAGTTGGCCGGATACTTCGAGCGGCCGCGCATCGTGGATGTGGGCGTCGGCTCGGGGGCGATTGCTGTGACGCTGGCCAGAAAACTGCCTCACGCGCAGGTTGCGGCGACCGACATTTCTTTGCGTGCTTTGGCGATAGCCCGCGAAAACGCAAAAAACAACGGCGTTGAACTGCGTTTTCTAGAGGGCAACTTGCTTGCGCCAGTTGCTGGGGAGAAGTTTGAGATTGTTGTCTCGAATCCGCCCTATGTGCCGGAGACTGATCGCGCCACGCTCTCCGTCGAGGTGCGCGAGTACGAGCCTGCGCTGGCGCTGTTTGCCGGAGACGACGGCCTCGATGTTTACCGCCGCCTGATTCCCGCCGCATTTGGCGTGCTCACTCCTGGCGGCTACCTGGCGCTTGAAATCGGCAGCGGCCAATCGCCGGCTATTACAGAGTTGCTCACCCAAGCTGGTTTTGAGCAGATCGAGTTCGTTCCCGATCTGCAAGGGATTCCCCGTGTTGCCTGTGCCCGGCGGCCGTGAACAGTAGTCTCCGGCCATGGTTTTAACGTCTATGTGAGTAGGGTGATCTTCCCGACCTCAGGAGTTGTCATGAAACACCATCTGTTGTCGGCCATCGTTTTCGGCCTCGCGCTCAGCGTAACCGTCTCCGCACAGGATGCAAACCCCGGGCCTCGCGGCGGACACGGCGGCTGGGGCGGCGGCATAGGCATGGGCGGCGGAATTACCGGAACAGTTACAGAAGTTGCCGCTGACCACTACACCATCAAGACCGATGCGGGCGACACCTATACGATCCACTTCAGCGTTAACACCCGCATTGTAAAGCAGACCATCCAGCGCCGGGGCCCCGGCGAGAACGGCAATCGCGAACCGTCCGCCCCGCAAACGCTCAAATCAACGGACATCAAGGTGGGTGACGCGGTTGGAGTCATGGGAGAAGTGGATGCGGCGGCAAAATCCGTGGGAGCTGTGGTGATTGCGCAGCTTGACCCGGAGCGCGCCCGGCAGATTCACGAACTGCGGGCCAACTTCGGCAAGACCTGGCTGCAGGGAAAAGTAACGTCGATTAACGAAACCAAGGTTACGCTGCTGAGTCTGGTGGACAACGCTGCCCATGTCTTTGTGGCCGACGAGAACACCGCCTTTCGCAAGCACCGCGAACCGATCACCCTGGCCGATGTGCAGGCGGGCGATGTGGTGCGTGTGGAGGGCGCGGTGATAGATGGAACTTTCGTAGCCGCGACGGTGGTTGTGATGGGCATGCCGCCGGGAGGAACGCCGGTTGTTCCTCGCGAGGCGACCGCTCCGCAACCCAGATAATCCTGCGCATAACATAATGCCCCGCTTTTTTAGCAAAGAATGTTTAGACGGGGCACCCGCATATTCATGACAAACTGATTTCTCAGGTTCATCCAGCGGTCGATTGCAGCGCCGCATCGGCCCACACCAGGGCTTCGCCATAGCAAAGGACAACATTATCCGCGTTCAGGCAGTTTTTCCTGATGATCGCATCGCACATCTCCCAATCGCCCTGCTCGTGGGACTCCAGCCACTGGAGCAGTATGCGTTCGAAATTGGCTTTGCCCTGGAGCGCCGCGCGAATCTCCATGCGCAGCGGCAGCGCCGGGGCGAGTTCCTCCATGGGAAGGCGCAGCATGGCGGGCAGCAGGCTCATCATTCCCAGCAGGAATTGCTCGGTGGGGTCAAGCGCGTAGCCGGCGGCGGCCAGCTCGCAGAATCGCCCGCGCACGAAGGCTATGCGCAGAATCTCCGCGGGCTGACCTGCGTTGAATTCGCTGGCGATGGCCAGCATGGCAATGTGACGGAAGGTGTCCTCGCCGACGGCCAGCAGCGCCGCCTGGATAGAGCTCACCTCTTGCCGGATGGCGCACATCGGCGAGTTGACCAGGCGCAGCAGCCGGTAGGTGAGTGACGCATCGCGCTTCAGCAGTTTGGTCAACTTGTGCAGGTCGAGCACCTCGCTGCGCAAGGCCTGCAGAATCTCGATGTGGGAGAGCCGGTTGGCGGGAATCTTGCGGTTTTGGAGCAGCATGGGGCGGCAGAAATAATATCCCTGAAAGAGCGTGAATCCTTCCTCACAGGCCAGTTTGTACTCCTTCTGGGATTCGATCTTCTCGGCAACCAGGGCCACCGTCACGCCGCGCAACCGCAGGAGCAGATTCTTGCGCTCCGGGGCGCTGGTGTGCAGGAAATCCACCTTGATGTAGTCGGCCATTTCGACCAGCGGATCGAAGCCCGGCTTCCAGGTGAAATCGTCCAGCGCCAGGCGGAAGCCCGAGGTTTTCAGCTTGCGGCAGGCGGCAATCAGTTCGGGCGTGGGCTCCAGGTTTTCCAGAATTTCCAGCACGGTCATGCCAGAGGACAAAATACGGACCCTTTCATCGATTAACGACTCCTGGGTGCAGTTGACAAAGGCCGGCACCCCGCCGGTCAGCTTATCCAGACCGAAGATGACCATATTGTCGAGCATGGTGCGGGTGGCATGGTCGCCATCGCCGCGAAAGGCGGTTTTCGGACCCTGCCCGGAAGAGCAATTCGTAGCCATGCACGTGTCCGAGCAAGTCCATGATGGGCTGGCGCGCCAGATAGCGCAACGCACTGGCAAACTCAGGCTGCGCGAGTTGTGTGTCCGGAGCCCATACAGTTTGTGTTGCCATGCACACCTTCCCGCCTTGCTTATCGGCGGGTCAGGCGCGCATCTTGAGGAAATTGAAGAAATAAGGGACGCCGATGTAACGATTCCGCACGTATTCCGGCGAAGGGCCTATCCTCCCATGAACATTCCGCCGTTCACGTCCAGCACGTGGCCGGTAATGTAGGAGGCGGCATCCGAGGCGAGGAACCTGACCGCCTGGGCAATATCGAGGTCCGTTCCCCGCCGGCCCAGGGGAATATTGGCCAGCATCGCCGCGCTCACCTTCTCGTCCAGCACCGCGGTCATGGGCGTCTCAATGTAGCCCGGCGCCACGGCATTGACGGTAATCCCCCGCGAGGCCACCTCGCGCGCCAGCGATTTCGTCAGCCCGATCAGCCCGGCCTTGGAGGCGGCGTAGTTCACCTGGCCGGCCTGGCCGGCGCGGCCCACCACGCTGGCCATGTTAATGATCCGTCCCCAGCGGTTCTTGATCATCGGCCGCAGCAGGGCCTGGGTCAGCAGAAATGGCCCGGTCAGGTTGATGGCCAGCACCAGGTCCCAGTCGGCGCGCTTCATGCTCATCATCAGATCGTCGCGGGTGATGCCGGCGTTGTTGACCAGGATTTCGACCTTGCCGAAGCGCTCCAGCACCGCTTTGGCCCCGGCTTCAATCGACTCCTGGCTGGAGACATCCAGCCGGAAGGCCGCCGCCGTGCCGCCCAGCGCCTCAATCTCCGTCGCGACCAGGGCCAGCTTTTCCTCGTTGATGTCCGCCAGGGCCAGCGTGGCCCCGGCTCGCGCCAGCTCCAGCGAACAAGCCCGCCCGATTCCCTGCGCAGCCCCGGTTACCAGCGCAATTCTTCCCTGTAAATCCGCCATATTCTCCCTTTGACCTCCGCGCACACATTTCCGCGCCCTTTTGTCCTGATTATAAATGGGCAACATTCACTATCCGCTGTGCGTGGTCTTTATCCCGAGGGCGTAGCCGCCACCGTCACGGGCCGCGCCACCAGCGCCGACCGCACCGGCTCCGCGGGCCACACATAAACCGCCAACTGGCGCGAGTAGTGCAGCACCGGCTCCTCGATTCGGCAGCCGCAGCCCGAGCACCTCGGCCAGATCGTTCTGCTCAATCTCCGCCTCGGCCTCTTCCAGCGGCCAGGAGGAGTGGTGCAGGTTGGCCCGGATGGGCTGCCCGGCCCGGTTGGTCGAGAACAGGCAGTAACGCTCGATCAAGGAAGTATTCCAGCGTGCCGGGACGGCTCTCCGCCAGCTTCCGCGATGGACCCAACCCTCGGTAGCGCGCCTTGAAGACCACCTGCGCCGAAAACCGCCTGCGGCTATAGAACGCAAACTCCCGCTCCGTGCGCTGCTCCATACGCATCTGGGCCCAGTGGTAGGGCAGGCGATAGAAAGCGCGCCCCACCGCCACGGCCAGCAGATTGCTGGCATCCAGCGAGAGACAGACCACCCCCGGCGTTCCTGTCCGCTCTTCGCGGACATAGGTGCGCAAACTCAGATCGGGAAAGCTGCGCGCTCCAGGAATCGGCGGCAGGCCGCGAACCCTGATCCGGTCCATCCGAGAAGGGCATGACCCCCAGCCAGGCGGAGCCCTGGAAGGTGTCTACCTGCAAACCCTCGGGGATCAGCGGAGCCAGCGACGAGGCCGGAACCGGCCAGTGCGCAAAGAGCAAGTTGTTCCACCGCTGGGAGATCAGCCAGCGGCCCGGCGGCAATGGCCGCGGCTCGCGCGAAGTTCGTATCGGATACTCCCGCATGGCCCGGTTGCTCCTTTTCTGGCCCTATAATTCTATCTTGCCCTATCGCTCTCGCGTCGTCTGTTCTTAAAAATGCATGGAGCGGGATCGCGCATGCAAAACTCAATCCGCCCCCATGCCGTATTCTGTTCGCGAGCCCTCAGAATGTCCAGTGAATCTTTCATGCCCCCCGGCGCCCGCAACCAGACGGAAGTCTTCGCCATCCACGGCGCCGACCCCGAAGTGCTGGCCTACGCCATGGCCAAATACTCCCGCTCCGCTCTCTCCATGCGCGAGTCGCTGGCCGAGATCAGCTCGCAGCGCGCCGAGCAGTTCCTGAACACCTTTTATTTTCAATACGGCCACCGCTCCATCGCCGACCTGGCCCACGTCGCCATGTCCGTGGAAAGGCTCAGTTTGCTGGCCGCCATCGTGCTGGTTGACGAGCAGAGCTGGGACGGCCAGGAGCGATCCACAAGGTATCAGAACTTCCTCGAATCCGGCTGGTTTTTCCCCGATTTTGGCGCGGATTCCGCGTCGGCGCAGCTCTATTCCGAGACCATCGAAGAGCCTGTTTGACGCCTACAGCGCGATCAATGAGGCGGTTTTTGATGCCCTGCGCAGGCGGGTTGCCTGCCCGGAAGGGATGAAACCCGAGGCCTACGAGCGCACCCTCAAAGCGCGCGCCTTCGACGTGGCCCGCTACCTGCTTCCCCTGGCCACCAACACCTCGCTGGGCCAGATCGTGAACGCGCGCACGCTGGAAACCCAGGTCTCGCGGCTGCTCTCCCACCCCGCCGCCGAGGTGCGCGACCTGGGAATCAAGCTCCGCGAGGCCGCCACCGGCCCCGCCTGGAAGGTCAACGCCCAGGCCGGCGCAGCGCTGGTCGAAAAGCTGGCGGCGTCGGATGCCAGAGTTGGCCGCCGAAGCCGCCAGCCTTCTCACCCGCGAGGTCCGCAGCGCGCCCACGCTGGTCAAGTATGCCCAGCCCAACGACTACGAGATTCAAGACCCGCGCCGAACTGGCGCTTGCTGCGGCGTCGAAATGCTGAAGGGGCTGCCCATCGCGGATGTCGCCGGTGGTCGATCTGGTCGAGTACACCGAGAGCCTGGAAGTCGAACTGGCGGCGACGCTGCTCTACTCGGTCTGCCATCACCCCTACCGGCAGATTCGCGACCTGGTTGCCGGGCTGCCCGAAGCTCGCGTGGCGGAGATCGTCGAGCTGGGCCTGCGCCATCGCGGCAAGCACGACGAAGCTCTGCGCGCCTTCCACGCCGGAGCGGCTCTGCGCTTCGACATCCTCATGGACATCGGCGGCTTCCGCGACATGCACCGCCATCGCCGCTGCACGCAGATCATCCAGCCCTTTACCACCCTGCACGGCTACGAGACGCCCGCCTGCGGCGACCTTGGCCCAGAGGTCAACATTCTCGCCGAAGCCGGCGTTCTGGCCGATTACCAATCCGCCATCGAAGCCGCCCACGCCGCCAGCGCGCGGATCGCGGCCAGCCAGGCTCCAGAAGCCGCTCAATCCGCGCTCTACCTGTTGCCGCTGGCCACGCGCATCCGCAGCCTCTTCAAGATGGACTTCGCCGAAGCCCAGTACATCATCGAACTGCGCTCCGGCCCCGCCGGCCACTTCAGCTACCGCCGCGTCGCCTGGGAGATGTATTTAGCTCTCCAGCGCCAGCATCCGGCGCTGGCCAAGCACATCCGCGTTACGGACTTCACCAAGCCCATTGACCTGCTGAAGCGGTAACGCAGGAGCCTCAGCTCTACCGGCTCCAGATGCGCGGTAAAGTGGCGCAGGAACGGCGCCTCGTAGGTCAGCCGCATGCCTTTGATCTTGTCGCGCCGCGCGAAGACCTGCAAGATGATCTCCACCACGTAATCGATGTGGCTCTGCGTGTAGACGCGGCGCGGAATGGCCAGCCGCACCAGCTCCATCTGCGCCGCCGCGCCGAACATCAGGCTGCCGATCTCGACCGAGCGGATGCCGCCTTCCAGATACAACTCCGCGGCCAGCGCCACGCCGGGAAACTGCTCCACCGGAATGTGCGGCAGAAACGCCTTGGCGTCGAGATAGATGGCGTGGCCGCCGGGCGGCTGCACAATGGGCACGCCCTGCTCGGCGATGTGGTTGCCCAGGTAAGCCGTGGAGGCGATCCGGTAGCGCAGGTAATCCTCCTGCAACGATTCCTGAATGCCCACGGCGATTGCCTCCAGGTCGCGCCCGGCAAGCCCGCCGTAGGTGGGATAGCCCTCGGTCAGAATCAGCAGGTCCTTCTCCTGGCGCGCCAGAATGTCGTCGTTGGTGCAGAGAAAGCCGCCGATGTTGGCCATGCCGTCTTTCTTGGCGCTCATGGTGCAGCCGTCGCCCAGCGCGAACATCTCCTGCGCGATTTGCTTGGGCGTCTTGTCGGCGTAGCCCGGCTCGCGCAGCTTGATGAAGTACGCGTTCTCGGCAAAGCGGCAGGCATCGAAGTAGAGCGGAATCCCATGCTTGTGGCAGACCGCGGCCACGGCCCGCGCATTTTCCATCGAGACCGGCTGCCCGCCGCCGGAGTTGTTGGTCACCGTCAGCATCACCAGCGGAATGCGCTCGCGCCCCACGCGCGCAATCAACGCCTCCAGCGCCGCCACGTCCATGTTGCCCTTGAAGGGAAGGCGCGTCTCCGGCTGCCGCGCCTCGGGCGAGCAGCAGGTCGACCGCCTCGGCTCCGACGGCCTCGACATTGGCGCGGGTGGTGTCGAAGTGCGTGTTGTTCGGCACCACGTCGCCCGGCTTGCACATCACGTTGAAGAGGATGCGCTCCGCGGCGCGTCCCTGGTGCGTGGGAATGACGTGGGTATAGCCGACGATGCTCCTGCACGGAGTCCTTGAAGCGGTCGAAGCTGCGGCTGCCGGCGTAGCTCTCGTCGCCCTCCATCACCGCCGCCCACTGGTGCGTGGACATGGCGCCGGTGCCGGAGTCGGTGAGCAGGTCGATCAGCACATCGTCGGCATGGAGCAGAAAAAGGTTGTAATGCGCGGCGCGCAGCAGGCCCTCCCGCTCCTCGCGGGTGGTCCAGCGGATGGGTTCAACGCTCTTGATGCGAAACGGCTCGAAGATGGTCTTGGTCGGCATGGAAATAGCTCCTGCGGAGAGGCGAGCACATCTCTAGACAGCGCCATCCTACGGCCTGGGGACGCCACTGGCGCTAAGCGCCGTCTGCCCACCGCAGGTGGCTGCTAGAATCTCCTGGGAGCGGTTTCCATGAGCGTAAGCGCCCTCTATCCCGGAACCTTCGACCCGCCGACCAACGGCCACCTCGACCTGATCCAGCGCGGGGCCAAGCTCTTTGACCACCTCATCGTCGCGATTCTCAGCAATCCGGGAAAAGATCCCCTGTTCACGGTCGAGGAGCGGGTGGAGATGCTGAAGGAATCGACCGCCGCGCTGAAAAACGTTTCGGTGGCCACCTTCGACGGGCTGATGGTGGAGTTTGCGCGCAAGCAGGGAGTTTCGGCGGTGCTGCGCGGCATCCGCGCCATCAGCGACTACGAATACGAGTTCCAGATGGCGCTGATGAACCGGCGCCTGGCCCCGGAGATCGAGACCGTCTTTCTGCAACCCGCCGGCCGCTACTCCTTTGTCAGCTCGCGCATGCTGAAGGAGGTCTTCAGCTTCGGCGGCGACGTGAGCGGCCTGGTCCCGCCCAACGTGCTCAAGCGGCTACACGGGCGGATGGGGACGAGCTAGGGCGGAATCCCAGGCCTCTGTATCAATACCCGTAGCATAGTCCAACAGTCTGGCAGCTTCCTACGAGCGAAATTTGCACCGAGAAACCCAGCAAATTTCTGGTAAACTTCACGTGATCTTCGTTGGAAGGAGTTTTTATGGTTCTGTCGAAAGAGTCAGATCTCCTTATTGCGGCTAGCGAGGACGATTTGCCCAGCGTCCAGGCACTACTCGCCCAGGGGGCCGATGTCAATGCCAAGGCGAGCAATGGTTGGACCGCGCTGATCATGGCCTCCCAAAACGGCCACCTTGAGGTGGCGCAGGCGCTGCTCGACAAGGGGGCCGACGTCAATGCCAAGGATAATGATGGCGATACCGCGTTGATATTGGCCTCCTTCAACGGCCACCTCGATGTGGTGCAGGCGCTATTAGCCAAGGGAGCCGATATCAATGCCAAGTCAACGCGTGGCGGGACCGCGCTGATGATGGCCTCCTTTAACGGTCACCTCGAGGTGGTGCAAGCACTGCTCGCCAAGGGGGCCGATGTCAATACCAAGACGACCGATGATGGCGTGACCGCGCTGTTCATGGCCTCCATAAACGGCCACATTGATGTAGTACAGGCGCTGCTAGCCAAAGGAGCCGATGTCAATGCCAAGGCAACTCGTGGCGTGACCGCGTTGGAAATCGCGGACAGAAAAGGGCACACCGAAATTAGAGCCATGTTATTGAAGGCTGGCGCCAAACCGTAACCCTTTTCCAACGTCTCGATTCTGATGTCCGGTAACCTCATGCTGCCAATGGAAACCTTTCCACCTTGGGCCGCTTGAGCTGCGAGGCGTGCCACAGATCGTACTGCTGCTGCAAATCGAGCCACATCCCCGGCTCGGTTCCGAAGGCATCCGACAGCCGGAGCGCCATTGCTGCTGTAAACGAGGCCCGTCCGTTCAGCAGCCGCGACAGAGTGGACCGCGCCACGCGCAGCTTTTTTGCCGCCACGCCCACCTGCACCGTGCCCAGGTATTCGCGGAGAATTTCGCCCGGATGGGCGGGGTTGTACATTGTCATCGCCATAGTGATTCTCCTCAAACTTCAGTGATAATCCCGGTAGTCCACGAGGATGGCATTCTCATCCTCAAATTTGAATGTCATGCGCCAGTTCCCATTGACCTTGATCGACCAATGATCGGCAAGCGTCCCTTTGAGCGGATGCAAATCCCAACCGGGAACATTCATTCGATTCGCGTTCTTGGCGGTGTTCAGCAGCGTAAGCTGGCGGCGCAGCTTGGTGGCATGTGCCGGTTGGATGCCCGCCTTGCTTCCCGTCAGGTAGAACTTCTCCAGTCCCGCGTGCCGGAACGACTGAATCATGCTCACACTGTAGCGCGTAGCGCCTCGCGCGTCAAGGCTTCAGTTGCCGGCGTACGTCATCGCCGTCTTTTGCAGATTATTTCCGCCATCCTGCTACCCTGAACTCATGGTCGGCCCTCCCGCAAGGGTCGATCCGGTCCATACCACCACGACAAGGTACCCCCCTACCCCCCCCTATATATTTTCAAAACTTGCAGATAATTTTAACAAGCATAGAATCAATAGGTTATAAAAGTGGCCGTCCCGCAATGTGAAATCACGATGAGATTCTCATTCGTTCTTGCATTTGCCCTGCGAGAGTTCGGTCGGTTTTGTTCTGGTTGAAAAATCTGTAAAAATAGAAAGTATGATGACGACCGCAAGCTCTTCTTCCCAAGTCTTTACCGGCCGCATTGGCCGGATCGAGGTCTCCGCAACCATGGCCGTGGCCGCCGAGGCCGCCAAGCTGCGCGCCCAGGGCGTCAACCTGGTCGATTTCGGCGCGGGCGAGCCGCACTTCAACACGCCGCAGCACATCAAGGACGCGGCCATCGCCGCCATCGAGGCCAACTTCACGCCGCTATACCGTCGTGCCGGGCATTCCCGAGGTGCGCAAGGCCATCGTCGAGCGCCACGCCGCCGACTTCGGCTCCGACTACGCGATTGACGAGGCCATCTTCACCACCGGCGGCAAGCTGGCCCTCTTCAACGCCATCCAGATTCTTGTCGACCACGGCGACGAGGTGATCCTGCCCGTCCCTTACTGGGTCAGCTTCGCGGACATCATCCAGTACGCCGGCGGCAAGGTGGTCTTCCTCAAGACCAAGGAGGCGGAGAACTTCCGCATCACGGCGGACGCCATCGAAAAGGCCATCACGCCCAAGACCAAGGCCATCATCCTCAACTCGCCCTCGAACCCGGCCGGCTCGGTGGTCTCGGCGGAGGACCTGGAGCGCATCGTCCACCTGGCCCACGAGCGCGGGATTTTCCTGCTGCTGGACGAGTGCTACGTCTACCTGAACTATGCCGGCAAGCCGGTCAGCGGCGGCTCGTTTACCTGGGCCAAGGAGCACATTGTCATCCTCGGCTCGCTGTCCAAGACCTATGCGATGACCGGCTGGCGGGCGGGCTTTGCGCTGGCCTCGAAGGCCGTCACGGCCAACCTGAGCAAGCTGCAGTCGCAGATCGCACCTCGAACGCCACCAGCTTTGTGCAGAAGGCCGCCATCGCCGCGCTGACCAGCTCGCAGGAGTGCGTCAGCGAGTTCCGCGCCGAGTTCATCGGCCTGCGCGACTATATGCTGGCCAAGCTGGCGGAAATTCCCGGCGTCACCTGCACCAAGCCCGAGGGCGCCTTCTACGTTTACCCCAACATTGGCGCCTTTCTGGGCAAGGGCGGCATCAAGACGGCGACGGAGCTGGCCACGCGGCTGCTCCACGAGGCCCATGTGGTCACCGTGCCCGGCGAGGCCTTCGGCACCGCCGAGCACATCCGCATCTCCTATCCGGTGACCAGGCAGAACATCGACGAGGGAACGCGGCGCATGGGAGAGTTTCTGGCCAAGCTGGAGTAGGCGGGGCGGATCACGCAGCCTGTTTCGCCCGGAGGGATGCCGGCTGGGGATTTTGCGCGAAATTCCCCGTTTTTCAGCAGGTGGGACGGCTTTTTCCAAAAAGTATCATTCATCCCTGTGCAAACGTATCGTTTGTCGGGTAGGATGTGGTTTCGATGACGAAGCCCATGGATTTCCGTCCCGTGATTCTTGCCGGAGGCAGCGGTACGCGCTTCTGGCCCCGCTCCCGCCGCGCCCACGCCAAGCAGGTTCTTGCCCTGGATGGCGAGCGCTCCATGATTCAGCAGACCGTCGAGCGGCTCAAGCCGCTGGCCGGCCTGGACAAGACCTGGGTCATCACCAACGAGTACCTGGCCCACGAGATCGCCGACCAGTTGAAGGGCATGCCCGCCGGGCAGATCGTCCAGGAGCCGGTGGCGCGCAACACCGCCCCGGCCTGCGGACTGGCCGCCTTCCTGATCGAGCGCCAGAATCCCGACGCGGTGCTGGGCGTCTTTCCCTCCGACCACGTGATCGCCGACGAGCCGCGCTTCCTGAAGGCGCTGCAAAAGGGCATCGCCGTGGCCGCCGCCGGAGACAATATCGTGGTGCTGGGCATTGAGCCCACCCGCGCCGAAACCGGCTACGGCTACATCGAGACCACCGACTACACCCGCGACGACTCCGCCCTTCACGTGCGCCGCTTCATCGAGAAGCCCAACCAGAACAAGGCCGAGGAGTTCGTCGCCGCGGGCAACTACTTCTGGAACTCGGGCATGTTTCTCTGGTCGGCGCGGACGCTGGCCAACGCCGTGCGCGAGCACCTGCCGGAGACCGCTCCGCTGCTGGAGACCATCGCCGCCGCTTACGGCACGCCCCAGTTCGACGAGGTCTTCCGCGCCGTCTATCCCAAGTGCGAGAACATCAGCGTGGATTACGCCGTGCTGGAGCCGCGCTCGGCCAAGGGCGAGCATCTGTCGCACCTCTACTGCATCCCGGCCGAGTTCAGTTGGAACGACCTCGGCTCCTGGGCCTCGCTCTACGAGTACCAGACTGGAGACGCGCCTGCGCGGCGACGGCGAAGGCAACGTGGCCGACACCAACGGCCACATGGCTCTGGACGCCGGTCAACAACTACATCTACAGCCCGCACAAGTTCGTGGCGCTGGTAGGCGTCAAGGACCTGGTCATCGTGGACACCGAGGACGCGCTGCTGATCGCCCGCCGCGACCACTCGCAGGATGTGGGCAAGATCGTGAAGGAACTGGGCATCACCGGGCGGACGGAGCTGATCTAGAGCATTTTCGGAATACACGTAGACTTTTTGAGAGCAGTTAAAGGTGGCTTTTTCTTGAGGAAAAAGCCACTTGGCATCGTGCATTCGGTCTACACCAATTCCGAAAATGCTATAAGGCTGCCGTTGCGCGCCAGCGGAACCGAGCCGCTGATGCGCATCGACTGCGAGTCGTGCTCGAAGGAGTCTGTGGCCAAGGTGCTGGAATCGGCGCGGAAGTTTGCGCTGGGCGTGTTGATTTCGTAATTATCTGCAAAGGTGAATCGATGCGTTTCGGAGGGATTCTTCTTCGGAACGCATTGATTTTGTGTAGGTTAATAATTATCTGCAAGGGCAATTTCTGCGTTTTTACTGGAATTATCTTCGGATGTTGTTGATTCCAGGGAGGTTCATAATTATCTGCAAGTTTCCACAGGCAAAAATAAATATTGGAGGGGGGAGGGGGGTACCCCTCTTTAGCGGTCAGCCATCAGCTATCAGCTATCAGCAAAGACCCGAACCCATTGACCGTGTTCATTCGTTTATTGTGCACCGAAGGAAGGTAATTATCTGCAAAGCCACCTGCGGTGGGGGGACTGGCCGTCCATGCGGGCGGCGCTTGCGCACCATGGGATTCAGGTCCCAAAAGCGGGACTCTTCGACTACGCTCAGGTCAGGCTCTAGGGCACTTGGCCAGACTGAAAATAGCCATTTGGCCGAATTGAGACAGCCATTTGGCTATTCTTGAATAGCCGATCAGGCAATCACCGCAACCTTGGCGCGCTTCCCGAGGCGGACTAAGACTTGCGCGGGTAAGCCACTCACCTGAACAATCGCGCTTGTGGCGATTTGTCCATCGACTTTGACGGCTTTTTCGGCGATCTTGCGGTTGGCTTCGGCCCCACTGGCAGCGAGGCCCATCTGGACGAGAAGTTTAGGCAGGCGAATCTGTTTCTGCTCTGGCCCCGCAACTTCGGAGTACGCAACGGAAACCATCTCCCAGTCCTCGACCATCTCCTTCTGCTGAAACATCCGGGCCCAGTTCGCATCCGCACGCGCGGTCTCGTTTTCCCCGTGGAAACCCGCAGTGATCTCCCGAGCCAGGCGCTTTTTGGCCTCCATAGGATGCAGCCTGCCTGAGGAGACTTCAGTCTGGAGCGCGTCCACCTCGGATTTGCGCAGGTCGGTGAAGAAGAGCCAATAATTCCACATCAATTCGTCGGAGATGCTCATCAGCTTACCGTACATCTCGGACGGGCGGCTCGTTGATGCCGATGGCGTTGTTGAGCGACTTGGACATCTTCTGCACGCCGTCGAGGCCTTCGAGGATGGGCGTCATGAGAACGATCTGCGGCTTTTGGCCGTAGTGGCGTTGCAGTTCGCGTCCACAGAGGAGGTTGAACTTCTGGTCGGTGCCGCCCAGCTCCACGTCGCACTGGAGGGCCACCGAATCGTAACCCTGCATGACGGGGTAGAGCAACTCGTGGAGGCTGATGGGCTGCTCGGCCTGGAAGCGCCGGTGAAACTCGTCGCGCTCCAACATTTGAGAAAGGGTGAAGTGGGAGGTGACGCGGATGGTGCCCTCGTAGCCAAGTTTGCCGAGCCACTCGGAGTTGTAGCGGACCTCGGTGGCTTTTTCGTCGAGGATTTTGAAGACCTGCGCCTTGTAAGTTTCGGCGTTGGCGTCAATCTGCTCGCGGGTGAGCGGCTTGCGAGTCACATTGCGGCCGGTGGGGTCGCCGATGAGCGAGGTGAAGTCGCCGACGAGGAAGATGACGGTGTGGCCGAGCTGTTGAAAGTGGCGCAGCTTGCGCATGAGCACGGTGTGGCCCAGGTGCAGGTCGGGGGCGGTGGGGTCAAAGCCGGCTTTGACGCGCAAAGGGCGTCCGGTTTTGCGGCTCTCTTCAAGGCGCTCTCTCAGATCGGCGACGCGGATGATCTCCGCCGCGCCCTTCTGGAGCAGGTCCATCTGTTCGTCTACGGGCAGAAAAGGATTCATGTTGTCTTTCAGTATAAAGTCCGTGGGCGGGCTGGGGTTGAACTCGTAGATGCTGTAGGTGACGCCTTGCTGGAGGGATTCGCCGACCTTACGGTAGCCAGGATTGAGGCTCTTGAGGTAGACGAGATCCGAGGAGGCGAGCATCACGGTGGGGAACTCGCCGCGCTGCAACATGCCCTCGAGTGCCGCCGTTCACTTCGCGGGATCGCGCGGCCTGCTGAAAGTTGGGATCGAGGACGACGGCAGGTGCGCCGTTGTCCGTGGAGTTCCAGGGAAGGGCAAAAACTCCATCAGTGGTGAAGAGGGGCTTTTTCAGACCAGCGAGGCGATTACGCAGGGCCACTGCGTTGCGGTATTCCGCTGCCGTAGCTATGGGGACCATGTCTTTTCTGCCGGGATGATGGTAGCCGATGGCGACTCCCACGAGCTGGACGGCAGGTTGGATGCAGCCGAAGAGGAGCAGAGCGGTCACCAGCCTGCCCGGCAAGGTGAAGACGGCGATTTGCAGCAGAGTGGAGCCGGCGGCGAAGGCCTCGAAGAGATAGTTGGAGGTTCCGCCGACCTTTCCCATGGCGGCGAGACCAAGGATCAGCGCGAAGGTGAAGACGGTGGCTAACAGATCGGAGACTCTCACCCGTGTCCGCACGAAGCGAATGATGGGCCGCCTGATTTCTGACGCGCAGCAGACATGAATGGCGCGGCGACCCAATAGAGGTTCAGGCCCACGGCGGTGAGGCCGGTGCCGAGGGCGCGCAGAATCCAGGGAAGCGAGAAGGCGAAGCCTCGGACCATTTGCGGGGCGATGAGGATGCTGAAGCGGTATTCGGGCGTTCCGAGGAGAAGCGTGGCGGCGACCAGAACGGCAAAGACCGCGGCCAGGAGAGCGAGATCGCGCCAGCGTTTATTGAGGAGCAACCAGAGGCAGAGGCCCGCGAAGGCGAGGGTTACGGATTGTTTAAAGGCCCAGGCGAGATAGAGCAGGAGGCCCGCCCAGGCAAAGCAGAATCTGAGGCTGGCGCACGACAACCCAGAGGGCGATCATGACGAACGCGGCGGCGGCCATGTCGGGGCGGATGGTGAGCGCCCAATACTTGATGAGCGAGGTGCAGAGCCAGAGGCCCACGGCGAGCGAGAGCGAGAGTACGCTGGCGAGGCCGCGCAAGTTGAGCAAAGAACGCACCAGACGCCACTGGGCAAGCGCGCCGGCCAGCGCAAAGAGCAGCGTGAACTGGCGGCCCCAGGTGAGGATGCCTGCATCCACTGCGCCAATAAGACGGAGAACGCAGGCATACACGTCATAGAAGAGATAGTTATAGAGCGAAAGAGAGAAGGGAAACGCGAAGGGCCACGTATACACGGGCTGATGGCGCATGCATTTCCAGACGGAGTCGATCATGGGCGACTCGACGGCGGTGGAGCAGAAAAGCGCGCCATAGCGCCAGACGCTGAAGATGCGGAGGAGATAGACGGCGAGGTTGAGGGCAAAGAAGGCCACGACCGCGGCGACCCGGCATCGCGAGAGGTTACAGGCGGAATCGCGGGCGATGGGCTTCATGGATGGCCTGCTCCTTTGTCAAGCCAGCAATCTCTGGACGGAATCGACAAAGGCTAGGTTAGCATGGCGTTACGGTGCGCAGGGGATGCGCCAGCCAGACAGCGCGATGGAGCGGGAGACGGATGCGCGCGAATGGCGCGCCATAGAGCATCTCTCCTATCGGTGTAGAGTAAGCGTGGGCCGGGAGGCCCACGCTACAGCCGGCCAGGAGGCCGGCGCTACAAGTTCTTGCAAATATTGGTAATGGCTATCGACAACAAGATTGACTCGATACCCATTGGAGAACCGCTCTAAAAAACGCCGGCCATGCAAAGTTCGGAAGAGCGCGGCTGCTCATGGCTGGCACCGCACTCGGCCAGCACGACGGGCGAGAGGGTGAGGACCGGACATTGCGAGAAGGCCAGCACCTTGTAAACGATGCCTGCACGGGAGACGGCAGCAAAGTGGGAGGCGCCCTGCGCACCCATCACGATCAGGCTGGCGTGCAGCGCTCTGCCCTGGTAGAGCAACTCTTCGGTTGGGTCGCCGAGGACCACTCTTGTTCGCACCTGGATCTTATGTAGCAACCTTTGTGGCACCAGGGAGGGAAGTTCGGCTTCGATCTGGTCGAGAGTGCGTCCGGCGAGGAACTCGTTTGCGCTCTGTGGCGGGATGACATGCTGCAGAATCAGGCTGGCCTTGTGCCGGGCCGCCAGTTCGGCGGCAAAGCTGGCGACGACAGGACCGGACGCGTTGTCGCTGACGTCGCACAGGATGGCGCGGGCGGCGCAGTGGCGATAGGCGCCCTCGATGACTTCGGGGCCGACGATGCTGACCGGCACGTTGGAATTGCGCAGCACTTGTTCGGCAACCGAGCCCACCAGCAGCTTGCCGACGGGGCCGGGAGAGTGAGTTCCCATGACCACGCGATCAAACTTGCGTTCGCGCAGCAGAAGGAGAATCTGCTCGGCGGCCAACCCTGGACGCACCACGATTTTGCAATGAACGCCCAGACCTTTGGCGCGCTCGGCGAGAGGCTCAAAGGTCCGCTTATGGGCGCGGGCGGCGCTCATGCTGTAGTGGAGCAGATCGGAGTTTCCCGGTTCCGCGTCGTACGGAGTGTGAAAGGCGTGAAAGAGAATCAGCTCCGCGCCAAACTCGGCGGCCTCGGCCAAGGCAAAGCTGAAGGCCTTTTCATTGACGGAAACTTCGCAAGCAAAGAGAATGGCGGCGGGCTTGCTCCATCCCGGATTGATAGCAGTAGCCATGAGATCCTCCAGAACTGGACTTTCAGCGGTTGGACTCCTTACACGACTTCACACGAGAGATTCTGACGACGCGAGCCACAAGGACACGCTGGCACGACAACTGCGCAGGTTCCGGGTAAGATGAACGCAATACGGGGCGCCCAGAGGGCATAACGTGGGCTTGATCCCTCATCCTTCAGAACTTTCTACTTGCATTGAGACCACGTGCATGCAGAAAAACCGCGCAGAGCGGAGCGGAAAAGAAGATCAATCCCAATGAGTATATCGCCGGAATATTGAAGAAATGTGAGTGACGAATGTAATAAGCAACAACTTACCGTTAAATTGCAACGGTAATAGTGCATTTCATCAGGAATTCACTGGAAACCAGCCAAGAATATAGCCGTCAGTAACCGGCAGCCTTGCCGTAGTGGCTGCGGTGGTCCTGGCCGGCTTCGAGCTCGCCGGTTGCGGGGTCCACGGCGATGCACTCGCCGTTGGACCAGTGGCCGTGACTGATGCTGAGGTCGTAGCCCATGGCGCGGAGGGCGGCCAGAGTGGCGAGCGGAAAGCCCGGCTCGAGGAAGAGCTTGTCGGGCAGGTACTGGTGGTGAAAGCGGGGCGCGTCAACGGCCTGCTGGATGTTGAGGCCGCCCACGGAGGCGGAGAGAAAGATGTTGGCGACGGTGGAGATGATGCGCGCGCCACCGGGTGAGCCGAGGACGTAGCGCAGCTTGCCGTTTTCGAGAACGATGGTGGGGGTCATGGCGCTCAGGGGGCGCTTGCCGGGGGCGATGGCGTTGGCCGGGCCCTGAATGAGGCCGTACAGATTGGGCGCGCCGAGCTTGACGGTAAAGTCGTCCATCTCGTCGTTGAGCAGAAAGCCGAGCGAGCCCGAGGTGACGTGGGAGCCGAAGGAGTTGTTGAGGGTGGTAGTGACGGCAACGGCGTTGCCTTGGCTATCGACCACGGAATAGTGGGTGGTGTCCGGCGATTCGGCGCGACGGCCGGCGGTTTTGGGCGCGGGTGGCAAAAAGCCATCGGGGCGGCGGAGCGTGGCGCTGGGGCTGGCTGCGTGGGAATCGATGGAGGCGCGCCAGGCGGCGGCGTAGTTTTTGGCGGTCAGCTCGGCGGCGGGAATGGCGTTGTAGTCGGGATCGCCAAGGTATTCGGCGCGATCCATGTAGGCGCGGCGAAAGGCCTCGACGATCAGGTGCATCGACGCGGGGCTGCGGTCGCCGAGTTTGGCCAGATCGTCGCCTTCGAGAATGTTGAGTGTGCTGAGCAGCACGATTCCCCCTGAAGAGGGCGGCGGGGCGCTGATTACGGTGTAGTCGTGGAAGCTGCCAACGATGGGGGCGCGCTCGACGACGGTGTAGGCGGCCAGGTCTTCGAGGGTGATGCAGACGCGCCGCCCTTCTTGAGATCGGCGACCAGCTCATGGGCCATCTTGCCGTGGTAAAAATCCTCGGGATCGGCGGCGATGCGGCGGAGGGTGCGGGCCAGCTCAGGCTGACGGAAGGTCTCACCCTCTTTGTAGAGTTGCCCATCGCGCTGGAAGATGCGCTTGGAGTCGGGGAAGCGAGCCAGGTCGGGGTCGCTGAGTTCATGGGCCTCTTCGGCGGTGAGTTGAAAGCCCTCGGCGGCTAAGCCGGATGGCCGGAGCGATGACGCGGCGCAGGCCGAGCTTGCCGTATTTGCGCTCGGCGTAGACCAGGCCGGCGACCGAGCCGGGAGTGGCGATGGAGCGGTAGCCGAGGAGGCTGGAGTTGGGGATGACGTTGCCGCTCGGCGTCCTGGTACATGGTTTCGGTGGCCTGGAGCGGGGCCTTCTCGCGGAAGTCGATGAAGGTGGTTTTTCCGTCGTGGGTGCGCAGCAGCAGAAAGCCGCCGCCGCCCAGGTTGCCGGCCGCCGGATGCACTACGGCCAGGGCAAAGCCGGTGGCCACGGCGGCGTCCACGGCGTTGCCGCCCGCGCGCAGCGTTTCCAGTCCGGCATCGGAGGCCAGGTGGTGGACGCTGACCACCATGCCGTGCCGCGCGCGCACCGGCTGTTCATCGCGATCATTCACTGCGCCCTGCTGGGCGAAGGCAAGCGTGGGAATGAAGAGCGCGACGCCAAAAAGCTGCCAAAACGGGAAGAAACGGCCGTCGAATCATGTAGTGACAGGATAGCGCGGCGTATTGACCGCGACACCACGGGGTTTTCCCGGCCTGCGATGAGGGGATATCATTCGTTATGTTCTTTCCCCGAGGTCGAGTCCTGATTTTGGCAATCATGTTAGCTTTTACGGCCAGAGGAATTTGTCCGCAGAGTCCGGATACGGATTCGCCCACCGCGCTGACTGCCGCGCAGATTGTCGACGAGATGCAGCGCCACAGTCAGGCGCGAACAGATGGACAGAAACATCTGAAATCGATTCGCCAGTACCAGGTGGAGTACCGGGGATTTTCCGCCGTGATCGCCGCCAATATGGAGGTTGAATACAATTACGACGCTGCGTTGGGGAAGAGCTTTCGGATTGTGAAGCAGAGCGGGTCGAAGATACTTTGCGAAAAGGTGCTGAAGCGGGCGCTGGAGAGCGAAAAGGAAGCCTCGCAGGACAAAGTGGCGAACGCCCTGACGCCGGCGAATTACAGGTTCCAGCTAGCGGGAACCGAGACCCTGGGCGGACGGCCGGCTTATGTGTTGGATGTGCAGCCGCTGGTGGCCAGCAAGTTTCTGTATAAGGGCAAAGTCTGGGTGGATGCGGCGGAGTTCGCATTGCTTAAGATCGACGCGGAGCCGGCCAAAAATCCTTCGTTCTGGATTGCGCGAACGCGGATTCTGCAAACCTTCGCCAAGACGGGCGATTTCTGGCTGCCGGAGCGGAACCGGAGCGAGACCAAGGTGCGGATCGGCGGTACGGCGGTGTTCACGATCGACTATGGAACGTATGAGATTGAATCGAACGCGCCGCGTTAGTTTTGCTTCCGGTTGCACGGTTGCTTTCCGGTCGAAAGCATCCATACTGCCGCGGCATGAGCATGAGCAAGATCGCGGGCAACGATTGGTCAACCGCAATACACACCGGCTCCGCGTCGCTGATTTCCCCAACCAAGCCAAGGTGGTTGCTGTGTTACCGTTTGAGTACGGCGTCCCTGCGCCGGCCGTGGATGGGCCTGTGCCGACTGCCCGCGATGGTCGCGTCGACTTGAATGAAGTGGTTTCGAAATACATCTACTCTGGTTCCGCTATCGGGGGCGGTGTGCGAGCAAAAAGAATGTCCCAGCAGACGGAATCTACCTCGTCTCAACTCGCCGTGAACCCGGCTGGCAAGCCGGGGCCAGCGCCCGATGCCGCGCCCCCCTCCGAACTTAAGCACGCGCCGCAGCGGATTCCGCGCTGGCTGGAGCGCGCCGAGTTGTTTTTGCGGGTACTGCTGAGGATGTACATCGGCCTGGCAGTCTGCTATGTGCCGTGGTCCAGGACGTTCTGGGACCAGAACCCCTTGTTTGTGCAGTTCCCCGCGCTCTCGGATCTACGCGGCCAACGGCGCGGTGCGCGGCCTGGTGTCGGGGCTGGGGCTTTTAAACCTGTGGATTGCGTTTCATGACGCGCTCCGCCATCGGGATGGATAAACGATGAACGAAAAAAGCAGGGACTAGGGACTAAGGGAACAGGGACTGAGGGACAAGCCGCCGCCTCCATGCCGGCAGCGGTGATTCCCGGCGAACGGGGCACCGCCGCCGCTCGCAGCCGCTCCGCTGGCCTATGAAAACCTGAACTTTCTGAACAGCGCCGACGGGCGGCTGATCCGGATTGTCTCCGAGTACATGGAGCCGCTGGCGCGCTTCCGGCGAGAGAAGATTCAGGACACGGTGGTGTTTTTCGGCTCGGCGCGGTTTCGCGGGCGCGAGGAGGCCGATCATGCCCTGGAACTGCTGGAAAACACCGGGTCCTACGCAGCCCGCGCCCAGCCATGAGCAGCCAGCCAAAGCGCCGGAGATTGCCGCGGGCAAGGCTACGGAGTTGCAGCTCAAGCGCGCCGAAGCGGCGGTGAAGATGGCTCGCTACTACGAGGATGCGCGGCGGCTGGCGCATCTGCTGACCGATTGGGCCAAGCAGATTCCCTCGCAGCGAAGCCGGTTTGTGGTCACATCGGGCGGCGGGCCGGGCATTATGGAGGCGGCCAACCGCGGCGCTCACGAGGCCGGCGGCAAGACCATCGGGATGAACATCCGGCTGCCCTTTGAGCAGCATCCCAACCCCTACATCACGCCCTCGCTCAACTTTGAGTTCCATTACTTTTTCATGCGCAAGCTGTGGTTTGCCTACCTGGCAAAGGCGCTGGTGGTCTTTCCCGGCGGCTTCGGAACGCTGGACGAGATGTTCGAGATTCTGACCCTGGCGCAGACTCACAAGCTGGGCAATAAGATTACCGTGGTCGTCTACGGCTCGGAGTACTGGAAAAAGGTCTTTAACCTGGATGCGCTGGTGGACGCGGGAGCCATTTCGCCCAAGGACCTCGAGCTATTCCAGTTTGCCGATACGCCGGAGCAGGCCTTCGAGATGCTGCGCAAAGGGCTGACGGAGAACTACCTGGAGGCCGAGGCGGCCACCGGTGAGGAGCAGATGGAAGGCTGGGCGATGGAGGACTTTCTGGGGCCGGAGATAGGCTAGGCGAGCATGTAAGACATCCCCGACTCTTTGGAGTTCCACTTGAGGGGTAATGGTGCAGTTTCCGGTTGTGCGACCAGTCGCCCGGAACTTCGAATTAGTGATCCCGTCGAGTGAGTAAGTTTGATCCGCAAATCAGTTTCACGGAATATACTTGTTCGTATGCTATTTGACTCCGAGGCCATGTCCCTCCCGGATGGCTATTCATTTGGCGGATTCGTCATTGACGCTGCAGTCGGGGCTGCTGCCATGATCGCCATTGCTGGTTTGGCCCTCGCCCTTGGAGGATTCATGTTCTTTACCCCCTGGCTCATTGTGGCTCCGCCGGTCATGTTTGCGGCAGGCACAGTGCGCGGAAGCGGTCCAGGCAAAATCTGGATCAAAAGTATGTCAATTACCTTAGGGACATTGTTGCTATTTACTGGCTGTTCCCACACAAACGTACTAACAGCTGTAGAAGGTTTTTTGATCGCTGTAGTTCCTGCCGCCGGAGGAATCTGGTTTCGACGTCGTTGCTCATACGGTCGAAACAATGAAGTTATCGATCATAAGCAATGAGTCACGCAATAGAAACAGATTTTGCAGTCGAGTTGTAAACGGTTTTGAAGTCGCGGTCGAGTAACCGTCAACCCGGAGACTGCATGAACACCGCATTCCATTTTTCCCAGGTGTTTTCTACGGTTTTCCAGTGCCTTTTTTGATTCCTTCGCTAATTGATGCCACATTCGCACTTCGTTAACCTTCCATTCATGGCCGGGGATGCAAACTGGCTCCAGAGATTCCGGATTGCGAGCGGAATTGAGGAGCAGAATGGGCCAATCGACCATTTCGTACCTGTGGCGTGACCGGAAGGCGACAGAGGGATTCCGGAGCGGAGTTTCGCTGCACAGCCACACCAACCAGTCGCACGAGACGCTGGACTTTCTGGCCAACTTCGGCAACCAGTACCCGGTGATGCGCCCGCTGCTCACGCGGCTGGAGCAGCGCTCGGAGCGGATGCACGGGGTGCGCATCAACTACGCGGCCAGCTACTGGACGCCGCCGATGACGCCCAGGCTGGCCTTTGACCTGGAAAGCCGGCAGATTGAGAAGCTGGATCTGGAGCCGATGGTCTCCATCACCGACCACGACAACATCACGGCGCCCATGCTGCTGCGCACTATCGCCAGCGCGCGGCGGATTCCGGTTTCGGTGGAGTGGAGCGCTCCGTATGGCGAACAGTCCTTCCACCTTGGGGTACACAACCTGCCCAGCGCCAGAGCCACGGAGTGGATGGAGACGCTGGCCGATTTCACGGCTCATCCCAGCGATGGGCGGCTGACCGAGATACTCAAGGCGCTCGACGAGGAACCGAATGTGCTGGTGGTCTTCAACCACCCCATGTGGGACCTCTACCTGATCGGCAAGGAGCGGCATCAGTTCCTGGTGAACGAGTTTCTACAGAAGAACGGCAACTATCTGCACGCGCTGGAACTGAACGGGCTGCGTAACTGGGATGAGAACCGGGCGGTGCGGCGGCTGGCCGAGCAGTGGAATATGCTGCTGATCAGCGGCGGCGATCGCCATGGCGTGGAGCCGAACGCCAACCTCAACCTGACCAACGCGGCCAATTTTACCGAGTTCGTGCATGAGATCCGGCGGGAAAAGAAGAGCAATGTGCTGTTCATGCCGCAGTACGCCGAGCCGTGGAAGCACCGCCTGCTGCAATCGACCATCGACGCCATTAGCCACTACCCGGAGTTTCCGCAAGGCTCGCGGACCTGGGACGAGCGCGTGTATCACCCGGACGCTAACGGAGTCGTCCGGCCGCTGAGCGAACTGTGGCCAAATCAACAGCCGCCGCGCTTGATGAGCTTTCTGCTGGCAATGGTGCAGTTGATGGGCGCCGCGCCGGTTTCCGGCGGGTTGCGCATCGCATGGAGCGAGCAGCGCCAGTTGCGCATGGCTTTGGACTCCGTTCCGCTCTAGTTTGCTCCGCTCCCCAGGGGTGTGATAACCTTGATTTCTGTGCCGTAGTGCGTGCATAGGGTTAGTGTGCCCGTACGGATTACGAGCCTCCGGGACAGCTTCCGGGTGGGAAGGGCTGGCGTAGCTCAGCTGGTAGAGCATCTGATTTGTAATCAGAGGGTCGGGGGTTCAAATCCCTTCGCCAGCTCCACTGAAGGAAAGCGGTAACGGGGACCGAAACGGCAATAAGTTTTCCCGGTGCTTGAGATTCAGGCGCCGGACCTGTCCTCCGCGGTGATTCCACCGCAGGTGCATGCTCCGATGGGCCGGAGATATTCCGGGCGGGGCCTGATGCGCTGAATTGGGTTGAATCGGGCAGGGCAGGGAAGTTATGCACAGGTGGCCGAGTGGTTAATGGCAGCAGACTGTAAATCTGCCGGTCTTTGGACCTACGGAGGTTCGAACCCTCCCCTGTGCACCATGATTTTACGGGGTTGGAATGCGCAAAGTGCCGCAGCCGGTTGAGCGCAAGAGCTTGAGCAGCGCCGGTTCTGATTTGGACCGGAAGTACTGGGTGGCTCTGGCGCTGTATGCGGCCTTGGCGGTACTGGCCTGGTTTACGGTGGGCGAGGGTGCGATTCTCGTCAAGGGCAGACCAGTAGAGTTGCGGTTGCTTCCGATGATTATCATCGGGGGCTTGGTTTTGCGCACGGTTTTAGCCCGCCACGCGGAGAAGATTCGCCGGGGCGGGGAAAAGGGGCGGTAGTACGGGCTCCTAGTTAAGCGGGCTGATGTAGCTCAGTTGGTAGAGCACTCCCTTGGTAAGGGAGAGGTCACCAGTTCAATCCTGGTCATCAGCTCCAGAAGTTCTAGTTCTCAGTTGTCAGTTCTCAGTTGTCAGTGAATGCGCTGGGTTGGGATTGAGATTGGCCTTGAGCGTGCCGGAAATTAACTGATGACTGAGAACTGAAAACTGACAACTGTTCGGCGGGAGTAACTCAGTGGTAGAGTCACAGCCTTCCAAGCTGTTGGTCGCGGGTTCGAGTCCCGTCTCCCGCTCCAGAGTTGGAAATCTGGGCAGAGTGAGCCTGGTGCGAGGCAGGAAATGAAGTTCGAGCAGGCAAAGATAGCCGTGCAGGATGAGCAGGGATTTGCGGAGCTTCAGGCGCTCATCGACGCGGCCTTTGATGCGCGGGACGTGGAAGTTTTTCTGAGCCGCATGGGCCGCAAGAAATTGCGGGTTCGCGATTTTGAAGGCGCGTTGCAGCGCGGCATGATGGGCAAGCAAGCCGCGGAGCTTTACCGGGCGCTTCCGGTCTCGGACCAGGCTCTGACCCGCGAGCGCTACCTGCAGCAGGTGGAAGCGGTGTTGCCGGAACTGCGGCAGAGGTATCTCAAGGTGTACGCCTACTACTGAGGCGCGTAACACAAGCATTTGCGCTTTCGTATTTCAGGGAGCGTGACAGGAAATTCAGTTTAACGGAAGGGACGGAAGGCCATGGGCAAGGAAAAGTTTGATCGCAGCAAGCCGCACGTGAATGTGGGGACGATCGGTCACATTGATCACGGCAAGACGACGTTGACGGCGGCCATCACCAAGGTGTTGCAGAAGCACAATCCGAAGATTGTGTTTCGCTCGTTCGACTCCATTGACAACGCGCCGGAAGAGCGGGAGCGGGGCATCACCATCGCCACGGCGCACGTGGAGTACGAGACCAAGAACCGGCACTACGCGCACGTGGATTGCCCGGGCCACGCCGACTACATCAAGAACATGATCACCGGCGCGGCGCAGATGGACGGGGCGATTCTGGTTGTCGCGGCCACCGACGGGCCGATGCCGCAGACCAAGGAGCACGTGTTGCTGGCGCGCCAGGTGGGCGTTCCGTGCATGGTGGTTTACCTGAACAAGTGCGACGCGGTGGAAGACCCGGAGCTGATCGACCTGGTGGAGATGGAAGTGCGCGAGCTGCTGACCAAGTACCAGTTCCCCGGCGACGATGTGCCGGTGATTCGCGGGTCGGCATTGGGCGCGCTGAACGGCGAGCCGCAATGGGAGGCCAAGGTCGACGAGCTGATGGAGGCGGTGGACGCTTATGTTCCGCGGCCCGACCGCGCCGTGGACAAGCCCTTCCTGATGCCGATCGAAGACATCTTCTCGATTTCCGGGCGCGGCACGGTGGTCACCGGGCGCATTGAGCGCGGCAAGGTGAAGGTGGGCGAGGACGTGGAGATCGTGGGCTTCCGCGAGACGCGCAAGACGGTTTGCACGGGCGTGGAGATGTTCAAGAAGCAGTTGGACGAGGGCATGGCGGGCGACAACGCGGGGATTCTTTTGCGCGGCACACCGAAAGAGGATGTGGAGCGCGGGATGGTGCTGGCCAAGCCGGGCTCGATTACGCCGCACACCAACTTCCGCGGCTCGGTCTACGTGTTGAGCAAGGAAGAGGGCGGGCGTCACACGCCGTTCTTCAAGGGCTACCGGCCGCAGTTCTACTTCCGCACGACGGACGTAACGGGGGTGGCGCAACTGCCGGAGGGCGTGGAGATGGTGATGCCGGGCGACAACGTGGAGTTGGAAGTGGAGCTGATTACGCCGGTGGCGCTGGAAAAGGGATTGCGCTTTGCGATCCGCGAAGGCGGCCGCACGGTGGGCGCGGGCACGGTGAGCGAGATTATCAAGTGAGTGGTCAGTGAACAGGGAACAGGGAACAGGGAACAGGGAACAGTGGACAGTTGGCGTGCGGGCAGGGAAAGCGATGAGGCTTGAGCCGGCACGAAAAGAACTGACAACTGACAACTGAAAACTGGAAAGGTTTAGAATGCGGGAAATTGTTACATTGCAGTGCGAGGTGTGCAAGGAGCGGAATTACTCGACAACGAAGAACAAAAAGACGACCACCGGCCGTCTGGAGTTCAAGAAGTTCTGTAACCGCTGCCGCAAGCACCAGCCGCACAAGGAAACGAAGTAAGACAGTGAACAGTGGACAGTGGACAATGATCAGTAAGTGCCTTGCAGCCACGGGCAACGAATCTGACCACTGTTCACTGTTCACTGACCACTTTTTTTAGGGGCGTAAGCTCAACGGCTAAACTGTCGGTCTCCAAAACCGAACTTGGGGGTTCGAATCCCTCCGCCCCTGCCAGATTAAACAGGAATGCGCCAGGCGCGACGCCAGGCGCGAAGGAACCGTAAACATGGCATCAAAGGCAACAATCGTGAGCGGTGAAGAGCGGCCGTCGCCGGTAAAGCGGCCGGGAGAGAATCCCGTGTCGAAGTTTTCCGGCGGCGTGGTTGGGCAGTGGAATGAATTCACGCGCTTTTTAAGTGATGTGCGCGCGGAGATGCGCAAGGTGGTTGCACCGGGCCGTAAGGAAGTGCAGTCCACCACCACGGTGGTGATCATCGCCGTATTCATCTTTGGGCTGTTTTTCATGATCGTAGACACGATCTTCCAGCAGGGCCTGCATGCGTTGCTGGGCAGGTTGGGCGGGTTTTAGCCGAAACGGCAGCTGCGAAACGAGAGCAGAAGATGGCAGACGAAAAATTGGAACAAGCAGAACAACCTGAACAGGCCGAGCTGGTCGAGCAGGGTGGAACGGTTGAGCAGGCTGAACAAGCCGTACAGACGGAAAAGCCTGAACAGGTTGAACAAACCGTCGAGCAGGCCGAGCCGCCGCCGCCGGTGCGCAACGAGCGCTTCCGGTGGTACATTCTGCACGCCTATTCGGGTTTTGAGCGCAAGGTGCGCGAGTCCATCCAGAGCCGCGTAGAGGCCTTCGGGCTGAACGACCGCGTGGGCCGGGTGATGATTCCCACCGAGCAGGTGACGGAGATCGTCAACGGAAAGAAACGAACCACGGAGCGGGTTTTTCTGCCCGGCTACGTGCTGGTCGAAATGGAGCTGGACAACAACCTGTGGCACGTCCTGAAAGACACGCCCAAGGTGACCGGCTTTCTGGGCACGGGCGACAAGCCGGTGGCGCTGAGCGAGGAAGAAGTCAGCGGAATCCTCTTCCGTTCCGAGGTCGCCAAGGAGAAGCCGCGGCTCAAGATCAAGTTTGAAAAGAACGAACAGGTCCGCATTACCGACGGGCCTTTTGCCAACTTCAACGGCGTAGTGGATGAGATCAACGAAGATCGCGAGACGCTCAAGGTCATGGTGACCATCTTCGGACGCTCCACCCCGGTAGAGATGGAGTTCGGCAAAGTGGAAAAGATTGAATAGCAGCTTCCAGCTTCCAGCTCCCAGCTTCTAGCTGGCGAACCTTTCTAGCGGGCGCCGGTTGGGAACGAGCGGGTGGTTGCAACTTCAAAATTTCAAGCAGGAACAACCAGCTAAAAGCTAGCGGCTAGAAGCTAGAAGCTGGTTCCAAAGGAACCGACACATGGCACCTCCGAAGAAGGTTACAGGATACGTCAAACTGCAGATCGAGGCCGGCAAGGCCACGCCGGCGCCGCCGGTCGGCCCCGCGCTGGGCCAGGCGCAGGTCAACATCATGGAGTTCTGCAAGCAGTTCAACGCGCGCACCTCCAACAAGGAGATGGCCGGGCTGATCATTCCGGTGGTCATCTCCGTTTATGCCGACCGCAGCTTCAGCTTTATCACCAAGACGCCTCCGGCGCCGGTGCTGCTGAAGAAGGCGGCCGGAATCGAAAAAGGCTCGGGCACACCCAACAAGGAAAAGATCGGCAAAGTGACCGAGAAGCAGGTGCGCGAGATCGCCATGCAGAAGATGCCCGACCTGAACGCCTCCTCCGTGGAGACGGCCATCAAGAGCATCAAGGGCACGGCTCGCTCCATGGGCATTGAAGTGGTGGCGTAAGCCGCGGAATATTTTTTACGCAGGAAGGCTCTCCCGCAAGGGAGAGCTTCTTTGCGTGCAGAACAATCAGAACCATCGCCCCAGCGTGACAAAGACCTTGCGGTGGCCGGCGTCTCCGACGGAGCCTCCGAAGGTGAACAGGCCGATGGGCGTGCTGGCCACCAGGCCGGTGAGTCCATCCTGGCGGAGAATCGATTTTGTTTGCGGCGACCAGATCTCGCCGGCCTCGTAACCAATGACAGCGTAGAGGCCATGTCCGATGCCGGTGGGCAGAGCCGCAATCCTGTGCATGTAGCCGGTGCGGGCCAGGTAAGTGTCGGTTCCCCGGAACTCGTCGAAGGATGAGGCGGAGAGGCGCAAAGGGCCGCCGAGGGTGAACAGGTAAGGCTCGGCAACATTGGCGCGCAGGTAGGAGTTAACCTCCCCGCTCAGGGCGAAGATGTTAGTTTCTCTCCAGGATCGGGTTCCGCTGAAGGTGAACTTAACCAGCGGCGCGTTGGAGCTTGCCACGGCATGATAAAACGCGCCCGCCGAGGCGGAAAGGCGAAAGCCGTTGGGCGAGACGGCGCCGGCGGCGGCTTTGTCGATCTTGATGTGCAGCAGGCCGGTCTGCGCGGTCCCGGTGAGATACGGCCCGCCGCCGGAGCCGGTGCGCAGGCCCCAGCGAGTATCCTCGGCGCGCCACATGGCAGAAATTTGCATTTGATTCGAGAAAGTGCGGCCGGCCTCGACGCCCGCGTCCAGGTTTTGCAGAAATCGTTCGGCGATGCGCTTCTGGTTGGTCCAGAGATAGACGGGCTCACGGACAACGCCGGCGCGCGGTTCAAAGAAATAGCCGCCAGGAGTGAGCAGGCGGTAGTATTCGGCTGACAGATCGGTCATGTAGCCGACCCGTGCATTCGCGCGCAGCTCGGAGCCGAAGCCTCCGAGGTTCTGATCGATCAGGCGGAGGGTCATCTCGCCACGGGTAACGTTGGAGTTAGCCGCAGCCAGTTCAGCGCCGAGGAGAAGATAGGGCGGGCCGATGCGATCGTTGCTGAGGTGGACCAGGATGCCGGTGTCGGGAGCAGGCGTGCCCGTTGTAGCTTGACCGGATGCAGGTGTGCCTGATACAGGCGGCTCGGCGGGCGCAGGCGCCGGCGCAGGGGTAAAGGTCTCCCAGTTAGCGTTGATTCCGCCGTTCGATTGAATGTGCTTGAGAGCGTCGAGAGTAGCGGCCGGCGTGATAGGCTGGTCCTCGATGGGCTTCATGTCGGCGAGAACCTCGCGGACTGCGCCCTGCTCCTGACCCCGCTTTGGTCCTTCCACGCGGACCTCGCGCAGGATGCCGGGTTGCGGTCTGCGGCGGCTCTCGCGCGCGGCCAGATAAGCCTTCCAGCCTTCGGCGTCGAGGGCGTAACGCAGTAGTGCGGCGCGGTTCTGCTCGGCAGCCCTGTAACCGGCGTCGATCAGCTTGTCGGCGTGGGTATAGTCAGACGGTGAGTAGCTGCCCACCGGCACGTTGACCACGATATCGGCCAGTTGTTCGGACGCCATGACGTTGTACTGGGTACCGGCATCGAAGGCGCGGTGGAGGACGCCGAGGGCGGAGCTGATGTCGAAACGGGAAAGGGCTGCATCTTCAAGGTGGATGGCGATAATGACGTCGGCATGCAGGTCGCGCTTGAGAGCTCCGGTGGGCAGGTTATCGAGGATGCCTCCATCGACCAGGTAGTGGCCGTTGCGGTCCTGAACCGGAGGGAAGACGCCGGGAATGGAGATGGAGGCGCGCACCGCCAGGGGCAAAGGCCCGGAGGCAAAGGTGACCGATGTAAGTGTGTTCAGATCGGTGGCCACGCAGCGAAAGGGAATGGGGAGCCGATTAAAGTCCAGCTCCTGACTATTTTCGTTGGGCAGGTTGCTGGTCAGAAACTCGTTGACGCCGCGATCGGTGAGCAGAGCGTTGCGCAGGGTCAGAGTGTGGCGCAGGCCGATGGTCAGCGCCGCGGGAAGTTCGTGGCGATCCTGACGGCGGCGAAAGCTCAGGTCGGAGTAGGGCGCTTGCAGGGTGAAAACGCGCTTGAACGCGTCGCTGGCGGCCAACGCGCGCATCTGGGCGGGCGAGCTGCCCGTGGCGTATAAGGCGCCGATCAGCGAACCCATGCTGGTGCCGGAGATGCGGTCGACGGGGATGCGGTGCTCCTCGAGCCAATCGATAACGCCGATGTGCGCCAGGCCCAGTGCGCCGCCGCCCTCCAGAGCGAGACCGATGGCCGGACGGCCCGGAGGCTGCACGGCGGGCAGGGCATAGCCGGCGGAAGCAGGGGCAGGTTTAGGCGGTTCCTGCGCTGCGGCAGCGGTTGCGAGCAGAGCGGCGGCCAGCAGGATTGCGGCAGACTTCCAGCACACGGGTACACCCCCTGGTGAAAAACCTGTCCTATAAGTTAACGCTTTTCAGAGAGGATTGCCGTGACGAGCGCGCCAAGGCTGCTCCAATGTGCTTGCGGCGGATGGTTCATGCGCCCCGGTCGTCCTAATCGGGCCGAATGGTCTCGCGGGCAGAGAAATCCCTCCGCGTCTCAAGCGCGGCGCTCCGGAGAGACAGGCAATTCGTCCCTACTTCGGCGGGGGCGGAATGAAGGCTTCGCGCCTCGTTGCGGGTTCCGGCTTGGGCTTTGGCTTGGGCGCCTTCTTAGCTTCTTTTCTGCCTTTGTCTTTGCTTCCCATGGCTGCAAGTGTGCCACAAACGCGGGCCTTCCGGCAAGGGCATGTTGACTTTGATTTCGCTTTAATTCAAGAACATCGTCCGATACAACGTATCCCGCTGCACCGGCTTGAAGCCCGCGTCGCGGATGATTCTGCGCAGCTCCTCTTCCGTCGTGCAGTTACTCGTACCGGCGGCCTTGACCACATTTTCTTCCAGCATCACCGAGCCTACGTCGTTGCCGCCGAAGTGGAGGGCGATCTCCAGAACCTTCAATCCCTGCGTCACCCAGCTTGCCTGCACATTCTCGATGTTATCGAGATAGAGCCGTGAGATGGCCAGCACCTTCAGGTACTCGACCGAGGTTGCCTCCTCCCAGCCGCGACCGCCGAGAGCAGTATTTTTTGGCTGGAAGCTCCAGGGGATGAAGGCTGTGAATCCGCCTGTCTCTTCCTGCAAGCGCCGCACCACTTCAAAATGATTAATGCGCTGCTCGAAGCTCTCGCCTACGCCGAACATCATGGTGGCCGTGGTCCTCATGCCCAGCTGATGCGCCGTGCGATGGACGCTGACCCAATCCTCGGTGTTGCATTTGATGCGCGCGATGCGGCGGCGTACATCGTCGTCCAAAATCTCCGCGCCGCCTCCGGGAATGGAATCCAGGCCCGCGTCGCGCAGACGAATGATGGTGTCGCGCAAGGGCAGTCAGAGTATTTAGCGATGGCCAGAATCTCCGAAGCCGTCAAACAGTGCAGCCAGATCTGCGGAAAGCGCTGTTTAATGCCGCTGAAAAGCCGCTCGAACCAGTCGATCTTGAGATCGGGATGGATGCCGCCCTGCATCAGCACGCCGGTGCCGCCCATCTCCACGGTCTCGGCGATTTTTTCGTAGATCGTCTCGAAGTCGAGGATGTAGCCCTCCTCCGAGCGCGGGTCAGTTACGCCGGGTTTTGGCAGCGGCCGGTAGAAGGCGCAGAAGGTGCAGTACTCGGTGCAGAAGTTGGTGTAGTTGATGTTGCGATCGATGATGTAGGTGACCACGCCCTCGGGATGCAGGCGGCGGCGCACGGCATCGGCCTCGAAGCCCAGCCCAATCAGGTCGGGGGAGTGGAAGTAATCGAGAGCCTGTTGCCGCGTCAATTGCGCCGTCTGGGGCATAGATTCGATTCTAACAATTCACCAGTCTACTGGGGAGCGAATGACCGGTTCGATGTCTAGCGCAGCAGCGCGTCCGCCGCCCACAGAATCGGCGCCTGCCCGTGGAAGTCGCCGGTGCGGCGGGGCCGGGCCAGATAGTAATCCAGATCATTCATTTTGCCGGTGCCCGCGCAAACCTGGGTCACGTCGCCATTCTGATCGATGTAGCCGATCACGGCGAGCCATCCCTTGCGGGCCGCGGGGCCGTATTTCTTGCCGTCCAGCACGCCCAGTTTGACGCCGGTAATCATGGCAAAGGTGAACATGCCGGTGCTGGAGCTCTCCGGCCAGGCCTCCGGGTGGTCGATCAACTGGCGCCACATCCCGTCCTTGCCCTGGTACTTCACCAGCGCGGCCATCATGCGCCGGTAGCCGGCCACGATGCGCGCCCGCTGCGGATGATCCTTGGGCAGATCGCGCAGCATCTCCGCCATGCCCGCGGCGAACCAGCCGTTGCCGCGGCCCCAGAAAAACGGCACGTCCTCGGCATGATAGAAGAGGCCGTTGGGCTGTTGCAGCTTGTCCAGGTAGGCAACCATCTCCTTGGCGTCGCGGTCAAGATACTTGCGGTCCCCGGTGGCGCGGTAGGCCTGGAGCTGCAGCATGGTCAGCATGTACATGTCGTCGACCCAGAAGCGCGTCTCAGCGGAAAGCCCATCGGGTCGCGGATTCTCCCACTGGCGGTCCGCCCACCATACGCCCTCGGCCAGATACTTCGGGTTCTTTGTCTCGATGGCAATCTCCAGCGGAATGACGCCGAAGATCGAGTCGTCCACATGACGCCGCTGCGGCCTCTGCTTGGCATCGGCGCCGCCCGGCATCAAGGGCTCGAAGCGGGCAGTCAGCTCCTTCCGCAGCGCCTCGTCTTTCGTCAGTTGCGCAAAGTTCAGCGCGCCGTACCAGGTGGCGACCTCAGCGTAATGGATGGTGAAAGTGTACTGATGCTGGCTGGCCACAAAGCGCTCGGCTACCTTCTTGCCCACTTCCTGGGGCGAAGCGCCTTGGGCCAGTTCGTGAAATAGTCGCCGCCCTGCGCGAGAGCGGGCGCAACTGAGGCCAAAGCGAACGCTCCTGAAAGAAAGACGAAGTTGAGAATTCTGCGTTGTTTCATCCAGAGTCTCCTGTCCGGGAGTAAGTTTGATTTGCCGATTGCTTTGCTGCGAATCGTCGCGCCGATGCGGACAGCGGCTGGCAAATTCATCCCGCTCTATTTATTCTCCGGGCCGGCGGAGACCGGCAACGCCGCCATCGGCGCGCCGCGCAGAATCTCCACCGCCGCCGGAGGCAGCGGCTTGTCGGCGTTGGCCAGCAGCAGGCTCACCTGCCACATCTGGTTCTCGGTCAGCACGCCCTTGTAGGCCGGCATGCCGGTCAGCCGGATGCCGTTGGCCACCTTCCAGTAGGTCTCGCCCGGCGGGTCGTCGCTCACCCCGACCACGGCGCTGTTCCGATGCTTTTCCCATAGCGGCGGCGCATCGGGAAACATATGCGCGCCAAAGCGCGACGGCTTGCCGTGAAATCCGTGGCAGACGGCGCACTGGTCGCGGTAGATCTCGGCGCCCGCCACCAGGTTGGCCTCATCGGCCTGGATGGGCGGAGTTTTGCACCATCTCGCGGTCGATGCGCGCATGGAGCGGCATCCCGGTCAGCAATCGCTCCTGAGGCAAGGGCGGATCGGCTACCGCCACCGGCACATCGCCAAACCTGAGCCATCCCAGCAGGGCCACCGGCACAAGCACGATCCCCAGCAGAATTCCCAGAAATACTCGACCCATATGCGTTGCCTCCTCCACAGGCCTTTATCCTAGAGCATTTTGCGGCTTTCCGTAGCAAAAATTGGCGCCTATCCGGCCCGAATTCCTTTTCCTGGAGTCCAATACCGTGCCGGTTCACGCCCAAGCCTGCCCCCAAGGTGTTTTAATACCTTATGGGGGGAGCGTTGTGCAGGCTTGCTTCCGTACTCCCGTGGAGGAAATCTGAAATTGATGTATTCTTCTCGCCGTATTGCCCTTCTGCTGACACTGAGTATCGTTGCAGCCACCGCCGCTGTGGCCCAAAGCTCAACTTCGAGCAGCAACCCCCCGGCGCCCGACCAGGATCAGGCCGGGCAGCCCGCCGAAAAGTCTCACAGCAAATTGAACGTCCCGGCCCGCATCAAGGCCCACATGCGCAACGCCGCGCCACCGCCGCTCAGGCCCATAGCTCCAGATCGAGCAGCCACCCCGCGGCTCCCGCTCAGGCTCAGGCAGGGCAACCCGCCGCCCAGGCCCAGGGCCAGTTGAGTGTTCAGGCCCGCATCAAGGCCCGTCGCGCACAGCGCCGGGCGGCCGCCATTCACGAGGCCTACTCCCATCGCTATGAGGAGTACACCGGCATGGCCTTTCTGCGCTTTGAGCCCGGCGCCAAGCTGGAGCGCGCGCACGATTACGCCTGGAATGTGGGCTTTACCCGCTACTTCGACGAGCGGCTGGGCCTGACCATCGATGGCCGCGGCTATTACGCCACCGCCTATGTGGGCGGTCCCAACAACGTGACCAACAACGCCATCACTAACGCGGCCATCAGCCAGTATGCTCTTCTGGCCGGACCCACGTATCGTTTCTACGTGATGCCGAAGTTTTCCGTCTCCGGCCGTGTCCTGGGCGGTTTCACGAAAGGTAACTTTTCCGGCGATACCAACCACAGCACCATCCTCTCCACAGCGCTGGGACTCTGGCCCGATAGCTATGTCTTCGCAGGCGGCGCCAGCATTCCCGTGGAGTACAACCTGACGCCGAACATCGGGCTGCGCGTTGCTCCCGAGTACTACATCACCGGTTTCGGCTCGACCGTGCAGGCCAGCCACGGCTTTACCGCCGGCATCGTCTACCGCTTCGGCAAGCAGTAAACATTTGAGGTAAAAAGGATTAGGGCGTGGACTTCGGTTCACGCCTTTTCTTCATTGCAATCACGTGCAAAACGTGCTACACATATTACACGTGAGGAAGGGGTGATTTCTCTATGCCAGCGCTCGACGAAAAACGCAATATAACCCTGAGACTAAGCCGGCAAACGATTCAAAAGGCGCGGGTTCTGGCTGCCAAACGTTCTACCTCCATCAGCGGCTTGCTCACCAGCCAGATTGAGCAGCTTGCGGAGACAGAAGACGATTACGAACGCGCCATGAAGGATGCCTTTGCTCTGATGGAGAAAGGATTCCATTTAGGCGGAGTTCATATCATGGACCGGGATGCTTTGCATGAGCGCTAAGGTCTTCATCGACACAAATATTCTTGTCTATGCCTACGATATCGACGCAGGGCGCAAGCGGCAGATGGCTCAAAACGTTCTGCTTGGCCTCAGACAGGATCGATCCGGGGCCTTGAGCATGCAGGTATTGCAGGAGTTCTACAATACGGTCACCCGGAAACTAGCCTCTCGTGTGCCGAAAGATGAGGCGCGAGAGATTGTCGAAGACTTCTCGTACTGGTGTGTCGAAACCACACCAAAGGAGATCAAGAGAGCTTTTCAGACTGAGGACGAGGCCCGGATCAACTTCTGGGATGCAATGATTATTTCCGCGGCCATCAGAAGCGGCGCCAGCCTGATTCTCTCCGAGGATTTGAACCCGGGACAAACGATTGCCGGAATTCAGATTGAAAACCCTTTCGCGCTTCCGTGAGAAATGAGCCGCTGCCAGGCATTCCATTGTTCCTCATTCCTTCCGATTGGAACTTCCCCGCTTGCTATCATCGACTCAGGCTCCCGGCGCAACTCATCCGGGTTCTCCCGCTGAGGTTTTAGACCGATGACTCCCGCCACCCAGGCCGCCGTTCCGGCAGAGCAAGCTGCTCATTCAGAGCATCCTCACATCTCCCGGCGCACATCCACGCGCCTGAGGCCGGCGCGACGGCCTTGCTCATCCACGACCTGCGCGAGCTCTTCAAGGTTAAGGTCGTCGGCCTGGTGCTGGTCACCGGCTGGGGCGGTTTTTACCTGGGCTCGATGCAATCCGGCATCACCAGCGTGCAGCGCGGCCTGCTGGATACGCTGCTGGGCATCGGCCTGGTTTCAGCCGGCGCCGGCGCGCTGAACGAGGCACTGGAGCGCAAGACCGACGCGCTGATGAAGCGCACCGCCGACCGGCCCATGGCCGCCGGCCGCTTCTCGCTGGCGCAGGGAGTGCTGGCTGGCATGGCGGCGCTGGCGCTGGGCGCGGTCTGGCTGGCGCTCACCACCAACCTGCTCACCGTGGCCCTGGCGCTGCTCACGGCTTTCACTTACGTGGCCATCTACACCCCGCTCAAGCGCGTCACCGCCCTGGCCACTTTTATCGGCGCATTTCCCGGCGCGATGGGCCCGATGCTGGGCTGGACCGCCGCCCGCGGGCGCATCGAGTGGCCGGCCGTGGCGCTGTTCGCCATTCTCTTTGTCTGGCAGTTTCCCCACTTTATGGCGATTGCGTGGCTGTATCGCGACGACTACGCCCGCGCCGGCATCCGCATGTTGCCCGTCGTCCAGCCCGACGGCTGGTCCACCGTGGCCCAGGCGCTGTTTTTTGCGGTGGCGATGATTCCCGTCAGCCTGGCGCCCTGGCGGCTGGGCCTGGCCAGCCTGACCTACGCCCTGCTGGCCGCCGCGCTGGGGCTGGTTTACCTGGGCTACACAATCCGCTTCTCCCGCATCCTGCGCCCTGTTACGGAGGAAGAAAGCCGCAAACTGGCCCGCGACCTGCTCAAAGTCAGCGTCCTCTACCTGCCGCTGCTCTTTACAACGCTGATGCTCTGCGCAAGCGCGAAATAGTAAGGGAAACCGGCGAAAGTTTCGTAAGATTGCAATTCGGCAGTAGAGTATTCTGTTGATCAGGAGAAGATTGTGCTCGACATTCACTTACCGCACGGAAAGCTGCAAGGCGTCAAGGAATTTTTCTTTCATCTCTTTACCATCACCATTGGTTTGCTCATCGCTCTGAGTCTGGAGGGTTTGGTCGAGTATGAGCATCACCGTTATATCGCCCGCGAGGCAGAGGACAGCCTGCGCGTGGAGATCGCCCACAACGCGCAACAAATTGGAGAGGTGCGACAAAATATCAAGAATCAACAGAAGCAACTGGACACCAATTTGAAGGTGCTGGCGGAGATGCGGGCGCATCCTCATGCCAAACGCGGTGGGATATCTTTCGGAACGGGGTTTGATACCTTTGACAATATGTCTTGGAAGACCGCGCAGAACACCGGCGCCATTGCCTATATGCCCTACAAAGACGCCCAATACTTCTCGGACATCTATCTTCTCCAGGACGTTTATCTCAATCAGGGGCTGCGTAGCATCGAAGATGTTGGCAATGCGACCTCTCTATTCATAGCACATCCCGATGACTGGGTTCCATCCCCGGCGCAGATTGATATGGAGACCGATCGCATCGGCAAGGTCCAATGTGACCTCTATTTGCTGAGCAGAATCGTGGATAACATGGAGAGTGCCTACAAAGAATTCGAGTCCAGGCACAAGTGAAGTTTTGACAAGGTATTTTTGATGCTGGGTGCCCCACCCTCGCCGCGTTTTTGTTTTTACGGCTAGGGTGGGAAACCAAAAATCTTATAGGTTATCTTCATGAGGAAGCCATGACGACCACTGCCCTATCGTCGAATACGCGTCCGGCCATCGCCGCTATTTTGGCCGTGAGCGTGGCGGCCACGGCTTTTCTCTTCTGGCTGATCTACGTCCATCCCGCCGCCGACCAGGCCAGCGTCCGTTTCACCTTTTTGCCCGCGCTCAACGCCATGCTCAACGGCCTCAGCGCCGTTGCTTTGCTCATCGGCTACACCTTCATCCGCGCTCGTCGCATCAAGGCCCATCGCGCCGCCATGATCACGGCCTTTGGATTTTCCACGCTCTTTCTGCTGGGTTACATCCTGCACCATGCGCTGCACGGCGACGTGCGCTATCCGGTTCACGCTGCCTTGCGCTCTGTCTACCTGCCGTTGCTGGCCAGCCATATTATCTTGGCCATCGTGGCGCTGCCGATGATTCTGGCTGCCTTCTTCTTCTCGCTCAACGGCCGGATTCCGCAGCACCGCAGGGTCGCCCGCTGGACACTGCCGCTGTGGCTTTATGTCTCGATTACCGGCGTCATTACCTGGGCGATGCTGCGCCTGGCGCAATAAAGGCAGGGACTAGGGACTAGGGAATAGGGAATAGGACACACCACGAACCAGTACACTGATCGAGAAACCATAATGCCCGCAAACAGCCCCAACCCGATCCCGCCCGACGACGGCGCTCGCCAACTGCTGCAATGGGGCGCGTCGATCCTGGGCGCGGGGCTTATTGGCCGCGGTGCTGCTGGAGACCCTGCTGGGCGGCTTTTCGCCTACCGGCGCTCACACCAACACAGGCTGGTTCGCCCTCATCGTCGCCCTGATGTGCATTCCCTTTGGCGGGCTGCTGACGGTGCTGGGGGCGGCCAAAACTCTGCGCAACCGGATAATTACCCGCAAACGCTGAGGTTCTGCTATGCTTTTCAACGAATGGAGTAAAACAACATGGCCAAGAGCGTAAACAAAGTCATTCTTTTAGGCAACGTAGGCAAGGACCCCGAAATTCGCTCCACCCCCGGCGGCACCATGGTGGCCAACTTCACCCTGGCCACCAGCGACCGTTTTCAGGATGCGCAGGGCAACTGGCAGGACCGCACCGAGTGGCACGCGCTGGTGGCTTTCAAGCGCACCGCGGAGATCGTTCGCGATTACGTGAAAAAGGGCTCCAAGCTGTACATCGAGGGCAAGCTGACGACCCGCAGCTGGGAGGACAAGGAGACCAAGCAGAAGCGCTACAAGACGGAGATCGTGGTCTTCGACCTGTCGCTGCTCTCCGCCCGCGAGGATGGCTCAGGCGCAGGCCGGGCGGCAACTTCGGCGGCCAGCTTCGACCAGCGGACTCCGGCAGCCGCCGACGGCCCCGATGAATACACCCAGCAAACCGAAATCTCCGACGCGGACATTCCGTTCTAAAGGCAGTGGACAGTGGACAGTGGACAGTGAACAGCTGTCAATTGTCAGGGAACAGAGAACACACAGCGAATAAACGCTGGGATTTTCAGACCACGCGCGCGAAAAAGCCTCTATGCGGACGTGAAGGTTTTTTGCGCAAAATTGGGCGATTTTGGAGTGGCCATTACCCGGCTGTTTTTCCCCTTGCTTTCGCCTTCTTCTCCAGCAAGGTCAAGGAGCAGCCACCTGCGGTGTAGAGCCTGAACCAACGGATACGATGGTTGCTAGGGTTCTATCCAATTTTGATGCTGGCTTATCGAGGAGAATCATGCCCCATTCGCGCAGAGAGTTTCTCACTTGTAGTTCGCTGGCCATGCTGGCTTCAGCCATGCAGGCTGATGCTCAGTCGCCGGCAGTACAGTCTCAGGAATTACCGCCCGGCGCGCCGCCGGCCTTCGGTACCTCCGCACCAGTCGGGCCCGTGGTGTCTCCCGCCACCTTTGAGGAGGCGGAGAAACTGGCGTGGTTGCAGATGACTCCAGCAGATCGCGCAACCGCGGCCAGCAACTGGCGAATGCAGATGGCGCCGCTTCTGGAGCGCCGCACAGGGCCGAGAAAGATTGCGCTGGAAGCGGCTCTGGCGCCAGCCACACAATGGAACCCGAGCCTGCCGGGAATAGTGAAACCCAGGCATGAGGGCAATCATTTTCTCCGCAGCAGCGACGCTGGCTTGAACTTGCCGGCGAGTGACGATGCCATTGCTTACTCTCCCGTGTGGCAGCTATCCAGATGGATTGAGCATCGCAAGCTTACATCAACCCGCCTGACCGGGATCTATTTGCACCGGCTGGAGCGCTATAACGCGCAACTCCGTTGCGTCATCACGCTTTTGCGAGAGCATGCTTTACTCCAGGCCCATCAGGCGGATGCGGAGATCGCGGCAGGACGGTATCGCGGCCCGCTGCATGGGATACCCTGGGGCGCAAAGGATTTGCTGGATACCGCGGGGATACCCACAACCTATGGGGCGGAGCCCTACCGGAATCGAGTGCCTGCGGCGGATGCTACCGTTGTGGAGCGGCTGAACGCCGCCGGTGCGGTGCTGGTGGCCAAACTAAGCCTGGGCGCACTGGCGCTGAACGATATTTGGTTTGGCGGACAGACGATGAATCCCTGGCTGCCAGAAGAAGGCTCTTCGGGTTCCAGCGCCGGTCCGGGCGCGGCCGTGGCTGCCGGGCTGGTGGGCTTCGCCATCGGCAGCGAAACCGGCGGCAGCATTGTGAGCCCTTCCATGCGCTGCGGCGTAACCGGGTTGCGCCCCACATTTGGACGTGTTCCGCGCACCGGCGCCATGACGCTGTGCTGGTCGCTGGACAAGTTGGGGCCTATGGCGCGCAGCGTGGAAGATACCGTGCTGGTGCTCAAGTCGATCTCCGGGCCGGATGGCCGCGATTTAAACAGTGTGCCCAGCGAGCTTGCGTTTGATGCAACGGCAGATGTGAAGGGTTTGCGCGTAGGCTACTTTCCAAATTGGATGAAGGAGGCTCCCGCGACGGATGTGGATCGGGCTGCGCTGGAGACAGTGAAAAAGCTCGGCATGACGCTGGTCGAGGTCTCGATTCCGGACTGGCCTTATGACTCGCTCAATGTGATTCTCTTTGCCGAGGCGAGCGCGGCCTTTGAGGACCTGACCCTGAGCCACCACGTAGACGATCTGAAGATGCAGGTTGCCGGATGCCTGGCCCAATTGTTTCCGCCAGTCGCGTTTTTTATCAGCAGTAGACCTGGTCCAGACGGACCGGTTCCGTCGCAAGGTGGCCGAGGAGATGGCGCGTGTGTTTTCAGAGGTGGATCTGCTTCTGGTGCCTTCGTTGCGGGACGAAATGCTGGTGATTTCCAACTGCACGGGGCACCCATCGCTGACGCTGAGGGCCGGGTTTGTCGAGGTCTCGGAGGCACGCAGCGACTGGGCGCCAGACCCGGCACACCCTCTGCCCAGGTTCTCTCCACCGCGCCGTGTACCGCATGGCGTCACGCTGATCGGGCGGCTATTTGACGAGGGCAAGCTGGCAGAGGCAGGACTGGCCCTGGAGAGGCAATTCGCGGTTTCCAGCGAGCGCCCACCGGGCTTCTAGATCTTTCACTGTGCTGGACGAGGAGGTCCTGGGAATCAGGGATTAGGGACTAGAAAAATCGAAGCCTCAAACGCCCATCAGTTCCGGGCTGCTGACTTCCATATTCTGCTCGTCCGCCGCCAAGGCCACCGGCACGTGAGCCAGTTCCCAGGCTGAGCGGTCCTTGATCAGACGCGAGACGAGCGCGGTGTGCATGGCGTGTCCGGCGCGCTCGGCCACCACGTGGCCCTCGATGCGGCGGCCAGCCAGCGCCAGGTCGCCAATCAGGTCCAGAACCTTGTGGCGAACATACTCGTCGGGAGAGCGTAGCGGCCCGTTCTCCGGCCCGGCTACACCCAGAATGATGATGCTTTCCGGCCCGGCACCGCGGATCAGGCCCATGTCGCGCAGCTTCTGCTCGTCAGCCTTGTAGCCAAAGGTGCGCGCCGGGGCGATGAATGTGCCGTAGGTCTCGGCGGCCAGATCAATGCGTGCGCTCTGCTGGCCGACGGGCGCGGGAAAGTCGATGGCGTACTCGATGCTGTAACCGGAACCGGGATAGACCCCGATGAATTTGTTCCCCTCGCGCACCTCGACCGGGCGCAGCACCCGGATGGTCTCGCGGCGGCGGCGCTGGTGGCGGATGCCCACCCTCAGGAAGGCCTCGACGTAAGGCAGGGCGCTGCCATCCAGGATGGGCAGCTCCAGGTTGTCCAGCTCCACAATCACATTGTCCACGCCCATGCCGATCAGCGCCGAAAGCAGATGCTCGGTGGTCGAGATCAGAACGCCCTGGCGCATCAAGCTGGTGGCATAGCTCACCTTGGCCACGTAGCGTCCGGTGGCGGGAATCTCAAAGTTGTCCAGGTCGGTGCGGCGGAAGACGATGCCCGAGCCGGCCGGGGCGGGCATCAAGCGCAGGTTCACCGGCGCGCCGGAGTGCAGACCAACCCCGCTGAACTCCAGGGGCGCGGCAATCGTCTGCTCCAGATGCGCGGGACTCAGGTGGGCGTGATTGGCCAAAAATCCTACTTTCACGGCTAAGAAAACCGTGCATAAAGGTTAGATTAGACGGCCTGGGTTATCCCTGTCCTGTGTCATTATTGCCACACTTTGCGCCGATTCAGTCATTTCCTGAGCCGGGATTGATTACCTGAACAGGAGCCAGGCACAACAAAAAGCCCAACCTACGGGCTGGGCTTTTTGCTTGTAAGTACAGTCGCCTCTACGGGGTAACCGACTGCGTTGAATAGTTGCCGTGAGGAACGGAAACCACTGCGGTGGGATATGCCCCAGTGGGATAAGGCGTGGCCTGGGTGGCTTTCAGCGTGCCTGAGGTTGGGTCCAGGCGGAATCCGGAGAGGGAGTTACCCAGGTAGTTGGCGGTATAGACAAACCGGCCCAGCGCCGGGTCAACCACAACGGCCACCGGCTGGGTGTCCGTCGTGTCGACGGGTGAGCCGGTGACGTTCACCGAGGCCGTGGGCGCCCCGGTAGCCAGGGTGATCTGGTATGGCGAGACCGAGGAATCCAGCGAGTTGGTTATATAGATGAACTTGCCGCGCGGATCAATGGTGATCGACGTGGGCTCGTTCCCTGTCCTGAAGGGACCGTTGGGCAAGAAGTTCAATGAGTTGCCGCCGTCAAGAATGGCGTAGACAATCAGCTGGTTGGCGGCGTAATCCGTGAGGTAAAGATAGGTGTTGACGGGCGTGGCGTCGAGGGCCGTGGGCTTGATGCCGGCTTCGTAGGGAGTGGCGAGCGGGGTCAAAGCGCCGCCCGACCCGACCATGAAGCCAAAGATCCAGCCAGGGTTGACGAGGGTGTTGGTTACTCCATTGGGATTGTAAGCCGACTGATCATAGGCCGAGACGTAGACAGCCGCATTGTTTTCGAGCACGGTAACCCCGGTGGGAACTATGATATCCCCGTTATATTTGGCATAGGAGCCGTAGAGACTGAGGGTATTCACAGAAACCGCGGGGCCGATTGCGCCGGAAGACAGCGAAAACTCCGCCAGCGTCGCGCCACCGCTGCAACTCAGCGTGGGATACGCGGTATGGGGGGAGACATTGCAAGACACCGCGTACAGATAGGTTCCGGCCGAATTCACGGCCAGGGCAATGGGTGTGGTGGTCATCGTGACCGTATGCGAGTCAGCCGCCAGAGTACCATCCGAGGCGATGGTGAAGTGGACGATGTTGTTGCTTCCCGCGTTGGCGACGTAAAGATTCGCATAGTCGGAGGTTACGGCCATGGAAACCGGGTTCACTCCGCCCGAGGACACGGCGGGCGCTCCGTTGCGCATTGCGCCGGACTGGGAGTCCACCGCGTAGGTCTCGATCTGCCCGGCGCTGGATGTCCCCGGAGCCGGAGGAACAGGCCACGAAGACAAAATCGATGGTGGTAATCGCGCAGGCAGAGAAAAATGCGGCCACTAGAAGGCCGATGGAAGAGACCAGAAAGAGCTGGCTCAATTTGCTGAACTTCATGCGCTTCCTTCGTCGTGGGCTGATCAGATGCGAGCCCATGGAAAACTGGTTATGTTGCCCCGTATGCATTGTAAAAGCCCGGTACGGGGTGTTGCTAGAGTGCCCGGCAGAGGGCTGTTGCCGCGATTACTGCGTCGTGCTGCCGTGCGGAACCGCGGCCATGGCCGTCGGCAGGGCGTTGGTCTGTGTAAGGAGAATGCTGCGTGTTGATGAGCGTGCCGGCGGTGGCGCTCAACTCAAAGTCGGAGACCGTGCCGCTGGTCCCGCCGGGAGTGAAGTTGGCGGTGAAAAGAAAGTGGTGGGTCGATGGATCGATACCGATGGCCACCGGCTGAATGCCCGCGGCATATGTGCCGATGCGGGTCAGCGCTCCGCTGCTGCCGATCGAATACGCGCTCACCGTGCCATCCAACGCGTTGGCTACGTAGGCATACGGGTAGCCGGAATCGACAACGATGGCGGAGGGCTGATTGCCGGCCGGAAACGGGCTGCCGGACAACGCGCGTCAGGAGCCCGGACGCAAATGTGTAGCCGCGGACATTGCCGCTAGTGGAATCCGTTACGTAAACATAGGTGCTGGTGGAATCGCTGGCGATGGCCGTGGGATGGACTCCCGCGGCAAAGGGCACGCCGCAATTGAGAGGCGTCAGCGCGCCGCTCGAGCCGATGGAGAAACCAAAGACATAACCAACGTTGGGCGTTACCGAGGCGTCATAGGCCGTAACGAAGAGGTCAGCGCCCGATTTCAGGACGTTGACGGCTGTTGGCATGATCACATCGGTAGATGCGCTGGTTTTGCAATTCGAGCTATTACCAGTGGCCGTATAGCTGAGCAGGGTCAACGGCCAATAGCTGCGCGCCAATGCTCGTATTGGTGACCGGCGTTCCCGGCGCGCCGCTGGGGGTTGGGTTGGAGCCGGTGGTGGCGGGCAGCAAGGGGAAAGACACCCACCGAGCCCGAACATGGGTCCGCGTTGGAGCAGGCGGGCAGAGGCTGTAGGTGTCCACGACAAACAGGTTCGTCCCGCTCACGGCAACGGCCAGCGGGTAGATCCCGGGCGTATTGACGGTGTTCTGCGGATAGAGCTTGCCGTCGTTGCCAATCATGAACTGAACGATGGTGTTGTCGTCCTGATTGACCACGTACAGATTCGTGTAGTCGGAGGAGACGGCTTCGGCCACCGGATTGCGTCCGCCCGAGGGAAAGGGCGAGCTGGGAATCTGGCGCATATAGCCGGAGACCGAGTTGATCTCGAAGACGTCGATCTCGCCGTAGTTATTGGGCCCCGCGGCCTTGGCGCTGGTCACGTAATACGAAATCCGTGGTAGCCGTGCCGCAAGCGGTGATCAGTCCTGCCGCCAGTAGGCTGGCCGCGGAGACCAGCAGAAGCTGGCTCGATTTGTTGAACTTCATGCGCATCTTTCGTCAGTGGGCCAAAAGCTCCGGCCCCTAAAAAATCAGGTTTGGAATCGAACCCCAGGGCGCCCCGGAAAACATCGCGCCCTGAAATTCGGCTGCGTTCTTGAAGACTGCGGGTCAATCATTGTCTGGCGTTGCCTGGAGCGGGGGCCATCCTCCGCCCCAGGCGCATCTGCATCAAGCGGCGGTTTAGTTGGTGCGCCCATCCACCAGGCACCAGGTGGGCGGACCGGTCAGCGTATACTCAGAGGGCGCCTTCGTCGACTGGGAGAGCGGCACGAGAGTGCCGGCGTTTTGGTCGATCGACTGACCGGTTACGCTTGAATCGTTGAAGTTGGCCGTATAGAAGAACTGATTCGAGGGATCCTCGACCAGGCACTGCGGGCCGGCCCCAGAGCCGAAGCCGATGGGCGTGCCTGCCATTTCGGTGGGCTGAAACGGACTGTTGATCACGTAGCCGGCAATCCCGCTTTGAGCCGTTCCCGTGCCGGTGACGTTGTTCCCCTGGTTGGCCACGTAGAACCACTTCCCCTTGTTCTCCTGCACCAGCGTAAATGGGGTTGGATTGGTTCGGGTCATCGGGAATGGGTCCGCTGGTAGCCGCCAGCAGCGCGCCATTGCTGCCGACCGTGAAAGGCAGAATCTGGCTGGACGCGTTGGTGGGATTGGGGCTGGGCGCTTCGTTGTCCAGCACAAAGACGTAACTGCCGCCGTTCACGATGGCGGTTCCCTTGGTGATGTTGCAGCGAGTCTGGCGCTGTTCTGGGTCACCGTCAACTGCCCGTTGGTGGAATTGTAGGCGTACGGAAAGACGGTTGCGCCGCCGGTGTACGGATAAGAGGTATTGGCGGTGGCGCTGGTCGCGTTCATCGTGAGGATGGTTCCGCCGGCCATCACAAAGTCGACGGGATTGGATGGAATCGGGAAGTAGGTCAGCGGCGTGCTGCCGCCGGCCGCGGTCACCTGGGTATTGACGAGACAGTTGCAGCCGGCCGGTGGTCGAGTTGACCTGAAAGGCGGTAATGTCGCCGCAGGTTGTGGCGCCGGTCAGAGCCGGCAGCGCAGTTCGGGTTCGGGTTCGTCGCGCTGGACGGAAGCGCCGTTGATCGAGGGAATCGTGTTCCAGCACGTAGATGTAGGTTCCCGAGGCGTCGGCGATCATGCGGAACGGGTTCAAGCCTTGCGTGTAGAAGGTCTCCTGCGGCGTGAGGATGCCGTTGGCGCCGATGGCGAACTGCGTGATGTTGGAGTTCTGGCAGGGATACCGCCGTGGTGCAGATCGGAGCCGCCCGCCGGGTTGGTGCTGACGCCCCGGTTCAGAACATAAAGAAAGCGGCTGCCGGTGAGCAGGACGGCCCGAACCGGGTTGGCGCCGCCGGAGGAGATAGGCAGACCGTTGATGGGCGTCAGCTTGCCTGTATTGTGATCGATCTTGAAGCCGGTGATGATGCCGTTGCCGGAGGGCTGGGCCGTCACCGTCCCCGTCACATACAAATAGCCAACCGAATAATCCTGGATGCAAGACGTAACGCTGAGAATAACGCCAGCAGAAAGGGCGCTCATCAGAAGGGCCTTGCCGAATTTCGTGAACTTCATGCGATTCCTTCATCCTGGTCAGGCGTGCGCCGCCAAGTTTGCTAGTTCCACAGCAGAGCTGGGTTGGGACGGGTCCCTGTTGCATTGTAAAAGCCCAGGGCGGGTTGTGCCTAGTTTTGGCCAGAGACTGGGCAAAACAGCGCATTTTCCCTGGCCGTGCCGCCTCGGGAGCGGCGGAAAACCCTCGCCTTTCGGCCTGGCCGGTCCGAGTTTCATGCCTCAAGGCTGCGATTTGGACTCCCGGACGGCGGGAAACGTCAACCGCTCCAGCGCGGAAAAGCGATCTCCGCGGCTGGTTCATCCGGTCCTGAAACTCCTCGGGTCGCCCTGGACCGGAGCCGTGGCTTGTACGCGCCACGGCTCCGAGCCAGGAATACCGGCCGAAGGCCTAGCCTACCAGACCCGGCAGGATGTCGCCGGGATACATGGGCTGGCCCTTGGTGCAGCCAAAGGCCTTGCCGAATTGGTCGAAGTTCTGCACCGTGCCGTTGACGCGCCAGCGGCCGGGCGAGTGGGGATCCGTCAGCGCCGCCTGGCGGGCCGACTGCTCGGTCTGGTTCTGGCACCACACCTGGGCAAATCCCAGGAAGTAGCGCTGCGCCTCGGTGTAGCCGTCGATCTTGTCGTCTGATGGCTCTTGCCCTGCGCTGGCGAGCGTGTCCAGCAGCGCCATGTAAGCGATGCGCAGGCCGCCGTTGTCGGCCGTGTTCTCGCCCAGGGTGAGCTTGCCGTTCAGCTTCTGCGCGGCCACGTCGTCATGCGCCGGAGCAGCCTCAAAGCCGCTGTACTCGTTGGCCACGCAATCGGTCCGCTCGGTGAAGGCCTTGCGGTCCTCGGCCGTCTGCCACTCGCGCAGGTTGCCTTTGCCGTCGTACTTCGAGCCCTCGTCGTCGAAGCCGTGGGTCATCTCGTGGCCGATCACCACCCCGATGCCGCCGAAGTTCACCGCCGGATCGATGGTGAAGTCAAAGAACGGCGGCTGCAGGATGCCGGCCGGGAAGTTGATGTCGTTGAACGAGGGATCGTAGTAGGCGTTGACCGTGGGCGGCGTCATGCCCCACTCCTTCTCGTCCACCGGCTTGCCCAGGTGATCCAGGTTCCAGTTGCGCTCGAAGACCGCGTTGCGGCGCAGGTTGCCGAGCAGGTCGTCGCGCTCCACCTTCAGCGCCCGGTAATCGCGCCACTTCTCCGGGTAGCCGATCTTGTTGCGGATCATGGCCAGCTTTTCTTCCGCCGCCTTCTTGGTGGCGTCGCTCATCCAGGGCAGGGTCTTGATGTCGTCGCCCAGGCTCTTCTCCAGAGCGGCCACCAGCTGGTCCATGCTGGCCTTGGCCGCGGGCGGAAAGTTCTTCTTCACCCAGTCCTGGCCCACCGCCTCGCCCAGCGCGCGGTCGGTCATGCTGGTGCACTGCTTCCAGCGCGGCGTCGGTTCCTTCTGTCCGGCCAGGGTCTTGCCGAAAAAGGCGAAGTTCTCATCGAAGAAGGCCTTGGGCAGGTTCGCTGGCCGCGCCGTGCAGCGTGTGCCAGCGGAAGTACGACTTCCAGGCTTCGATCGGCTCCTTGGCGATCAGCTCGCTCAGGCCCTTGAAGAAATCAGGCGTGGCCACATTCAGCGTCTCGAAGGGCCGCATCTTCACGTCCTTGAAGTAGACCGAGTAATCGAAATCCGGGGTCAGCTTCTGGAAGTCGGCCACCGTATAGATGTGGTAGCGGTTTTCCGGCATCGCGCAGGTCGGTGCGGCTGGTGGAGGCCTTGGCCAGCGCGGTCTCTATCTCCAGAACCGCAGCGGCTTCCTTGGCCGCCTGCTCGGGCGTATCGCCGGCCAGGGTGAACATCTTGGTCACGTGCTCGACGTACTGCTTGCGAATCTCCTGGAAGCGCTTGTTGTCCACGATGTAGTAGTCGCGGTCGGGCAGCGAGAGGCCGCCCTGACCAATGCCGGCAATCTGCTTGGAGGAGTCCTTGTCGTCCTGCTCCACGCCGAAGTCGAAGAGCGGCGCCGCGCTGCCCTCGGCCTCCAGTTCGCCCATCAGCGTAGCCAGCTTGTGGGTATCCTTGAGAGCGGCGATGCGCTTGAGCGCGGGTTCCAGCGGCTTCAGGCCCTTCTGCTCCACCAGATCGGTGTTCATGCAGGCGGCAAAGTAGTTGCCATACTGCTTTTCCAGCGCGCTTTTGGGGTTCGCGGCCGCGGCGTCCAGCTCCTGCCACAGCAGATAGCGGTTGCGCTCTTGCAGCAGCGAGAAGGAGCGCGCCCAGCGCACCTGGTCGCCGGGAATGGGATTGCTCTTGACCCAGTTGCCGCAGGCGTACTGGTAAAAATCCGTGCAGGGATCGGCGGTCTTGTCGATGGCCGTCAGATCGAAGCTTTTGACGGCGACTGGGCGGCGCGGGCTTCGAGGCGTCGGCGGCGAGGAGTGGTCTGTGCCAGGGCGGTTCCGCCCAGCAGAATCAGAATCGGTGCAAAACGAAAGCAGTTCATGAATGTCCTCTTGGTGATAGGGTCAACCGGCCAGGACCATCGGCGCGAAATAACGCCCGTGGATGGAGGCCAGGATCAAATTCAGAGCAGCCAATTCCGCGCAGACTGCGCCGCCTAAGAGGCTATCACGTCGGGTGCGATGGCTGTTGGATAATTAGTGGTCAATAGTAGAGCCAAGCCGCTCAAATTTCTACTAGCCACGAGTAGAAAACGAATTCTCACATTCCATGTCCGCCGCCGACATAGATTCTCTGTCCAGTGAGCCAACGGGCCTGATTCGACGCAAGAAAGACGACAACGTCAGCCACATCGTCGGATTTGCCCACTCTGCCGAGCGGGATTGTCGGTAGTATCTCGCGCTCCAGTTCCTGGGTGATCCAGCCAGTCTGCACCGGCCCCAGCGAGACTGCGTTGACATTGATTCCAAACTTGCCCAGTTCGCTTGCAGCACTCCTTGTATAGCTCTCCAGGGCGAACTTGCTTGCCCCATACGAAACCTCAGATGGAAAGCGCTCAGCTCCCGCCGTGCTCACGTTCACGATCCGGCCCCATTGCGCTCCCCGCGCGATATGCCTGCGGGCAAACTCCGCCATCGCCAGGGCCACGGCACGTGTATTGACGGCGAAGATTCGATCGATGGCCGCGGCAGTGATGGTTCCAGGGCGATCCGTCCACAGCTCGACGAGTTTGTTGCTCAACTCTGCGCGTGGCGGAACAAACGTATCCGCTTCCCAGTACGCCGCATTGTTCACGAGAATCTCCACCGGCCCAACCAAGCGCTCCGTCTGCTCGAACATCTGCGGAATCGTGCTCGCGTCCGAGAGATCACCTTCCCATGCAAACGCTTCTGCGCCAATCCCGTGAATCTCGGCAACGACTTCGTCGGCAGATTTCGCCAATTGAGCGCGGTAGAACGATAAACCCGGCTTGCCAGCCTCATCTATTTCTTCGCGGGTCGCAGCGGCGTCCTTTTGCCGAAAGTAGTGCAGGAACACTCTGCATCCCTGCGCGGCAAAGGCTCGCGCCACACCCGCGCCAATGCCATGTGGATTATTGGCGCCGGTGATCAAAACGACTTTTCCCTTGAGTCCTGGGTCAATCATAGGTTTTGGCGGCAGTATACGCCCAGGGTCAATCATATTCTGCTTCTTCGCTGGTTCTTTACATCCCGCCCATGCCCCTGCCACACTGGTATGTGGCCACCCAAACCATCGTCATCCTCGATTTCGGTTCGCAGTATACGCAACTGATCGCCCGCCGCATTCGCGAGCAAAATGTCTTTTCCGTGGTGCTGCCCTGCACCGCGCCTCTCGCTGAGATCAAGGCGCTCCAGCCGCTGGGACTCGTCCTCTCCGGCGGACCGTCGTCGGTCTACGATGCCGACGCGCCCGCCGCCGACCCCAAGCTGCTCGAACTGGGCGTGCCCATGCTGGGCATCTGCTACGGGCTGCACTTTATCGTGCACCACCTGGGCGGCAAGGTGCGCTCCGGCGTCAAGCGCGAATATGGCCACGCGGAAGTGACGATTGAGAGTCGCGTTTCGACGTTGTTTGCCGGCCTGCCCGCGACCCTGGCCGTCTGGATGAGCCACGGCGACGAGGCGCTGGAGCTGCCCGACGGATTCCAGCGCATCGCCATTTCCGCCAATGCGTTAGCGGGAATCGAAAATGCCCAGCGCCGCATCTGGGCCGTGCAATTCCACCCCGAGGTGCATCACACGCCGCTGGGGCCGCAGCTCATCAAGAACTTCCTCTTTCAAATCTGCGGCGCGCGCGGCGACTGGACCCCGGCGCATTTCATCGAAACGACGGTAGCCGCGATTCGCGAGAAGGTCGGCAGCGGCCACGTCATCTGCGGCCTCTCCGGCGGCGTGGATTCATCGGTGGCGGCGGTGCTGGTGCATCGGGCCATCGGCAGCCAGCTTACCTGCATCTTCGTCAACAACGGCGTCCTGCGCAAAAACGAATTTCAAAATGTCCAGAAGAATCTGCGCGAGAAGCTGGGCTTGAAGATCGTCGCCGTGGATGCCAGCGAGCGTTTCCTCGCGCAACTTGGCCGGCGTCATCGATCCGGAGACCAAGCGCAAGCGAATCGGCGCGGAGTTCATCGCCGTCTTCGATGACGAGGCCGCGCGCATCGCCAAAGAAACCGGCGGAGTGGACTGGCTGGTGCAGGGCACGCTCTACCCTGACGTGATCGAGTCCAGCAGCGTGAAGGGCCCCAGCCAGACCATCAAGAGCCACCACAACGTGGGCGGCCTGCCGCTGGGCATGAAGCTCAAGCTGATCGAGCCGTTGCGCGACCTGTTCAAAGACGAGGTCCGGCGCATCGGTCGTGATCTTCAGATGCCGGAAGAAATTCTCGGCCGCCAGCCATTTCCCGGCCCCGGCCTCGCGGTACGCATCCTGGGCGAGGTCACACCGGAGCGGGTGGCGCTCTTGCAGGAGGCTGACGAGATCGTCGTCGCCGAGATCAAGGCCGCCGGGCTGTACTCGTCCATCTGGCAGAGCTTTGCTGTGCTGCTGCCGGTGATGAGCGTAGGCGTGATGGGCGACCAGCGCACCTACGCCTACACCGCCGCCATCCGCGCCGTTCATTCGGAGGACGGCATGACCGCCGACTGGACCCCGCTGCCCTACGAGGTGCTCAAGCGCATCAGCAGCCGCATCGTCAACGAAGTCCGCGGCATCAACCGCGTGGTCTACGACATCACCAGCAAGCCTCCCGGCACGATTGAATGGGAGTGATATGTCTCATTGCCTCTTTTCCAGCAGCAGCGTCACATCAACGGTGTGGGTATCAACATTTTTTGTCAGCTTATATTTGTAGTTGGCGGAGGCAAAGGTACGTCCCAGCGGAGTATTTCCCTGCATGAAATAGTAGTCCGAAATCGCTTTTTCGCTGAAGACCGCACCCTTGGGCAATTTCCAGGCAGCCAACATCGCAGCGTGCAGGTCTTCGGCACTGTTTTGAATGGTCAGCGCGCCCATGGTATAAACCGTGCCGGGTTGAATCTCAAGTGTGTAATTGACGATGCCTTTCGCTTCATCGTACTGAGGATGCGGCGTGACAACGCAATCCATGTAGCCTTTGGATTTGTACTGTCCCGTGACATTGAGCAAGGCTGATCGAAGAGCGACTCCACCAGTAACGGATTGCTTCTCAACCGCTTTCGACACAACCCCGGAAGTCTTGTTGATCTCCGCCAGGTTCAGCGGCTCGCCGGTGGGCAAATAGATGGTTCCCAGAGTGTAATGCCTCCCTTCATCGATGGTTACGTTAAAGGGAATGACAATTGCCTGGCTACCGGCAATCGGATGATCCGTTCGCTCGGCATGAACTTTGACGGCGGCATAGCCTTCATCGGTGTACAACAAAACAAATGCGCGCTCGATATTGCCCGCCGCATTTTCCGTGTTGTAATCGGTCCTCATGGCGCGATCCGCAACTGCTTTGACTTTAGCCTGCATCTCTGGCGAAACGCCTTGCAGATGAATCTCGCCCACCCGCACCGGCGGATTGGTGATGGAGTAGTTTATGGCAGTGACCTGCACCAGCTTTTGGTCGGTGAAGGGCGCTGGCTGCTACGGTAGCCTTGATGCCCTTGGCCGCAAGCATCTCTTCGAGGGCCTGACGCACCTGCTCCGTCAGCCCGCCCTCGGACGGCACTTTGCCGTGATATAGCGGAACGCGGTCGTGCAGCGCGGCGTCCAGTTCCTTGCCCGGCGTGAGCGGCAGATTCTCCAGGCGCACGGGATAGAGATTGCTGTGCGGAACCAGCGTATAGACAAGGTCCACCCCGTCGAACTTGAAGCTGAAGGTTTCAAAGAGACCGGTGTCCATCAGCTTTTGCCAGTGGCCTTTCATCTCGGAGGAGGCAAGCACCGCGCCCATTTTTAAGCCCCGCGGCGGCCAGCAACTCCTGGTCGGAGTACTCCGGAGCGCCTTTGAACTGGATGGTCTTGGGCAGAAACTTCTGCGCGGCGGCGGGCTGGCTGGATGCAGAAAAACAAGGGCGGTCAGGAGCAGAAAGAACGTGCGCTTCATGATAGGGCAAGAGTAGCAAAACGGCGGCTGGCGCGGGAAAATAATTCGATTTGCGCTCCGCTTCCGGCTCTCAATGCGCGCCGGCGGGCTGATAGTTCTTGTACTCGGAAGTAAACAGTGTGTGGCGGGTGGAGTACCTGCGTGCGCCCGAGTCGCCGTTGGGGACCACCTCGGTATTGAGGATGGTTCTGACCGGCAGAATCAGCAGCTTGCCGCCAACTGTAACCGGGCCGTAGTCGAGGCGTGTGTCTATTTGGTGTACGACTTCGGATGCTTTAAACTCCGCCTCGGTAATCATCCGTACTACGATTCCGCTATCCGGATCGATGAAGAGCTCACCGTGGTAGGGCACAGTGGCTTTGTAATGGTGCCAATCAGTATTGGTTTGAAAATTGCCCACGACCCCGCTCGCCCCACCCGGCGCCGCTTCCGACCCGGCTATTATGGAAGCGTCCATACCGTTGTAGAAACGGGCGATTCCGGTAGATGTGACATTCGGAAAGCAGCAGACATCTACCGCCATTCGGGAATCCTTCTTGCCCACATTGAAGGAATAGACGGCGGCCCGCTTTCCATTGACCAGTTCCCAGCGCAGCCACTGCATGCTCCCGGTGGCCTGTGCCTCCTGCAGGACAGCGCCCAGGCTGGGGCCCGGTTCGAAGAGCTTGATCATCCTGTTCGCTCCCCAGCGGGTTTTGTCCTTCTCTTGGGGCAGTTTCTCTACCCCATGATCGCTAGTCACCTGAGTTTCAGAGGAATTGATAAAATGGAGAAACGCGGCGGAACTGGAGAGTCCGAAGGAAAGATTTACCCCGTTACCTGCACATCCAACGAGGCCCGAGCAGTCGCCAATCGTATCCATGTTGTCCTGGAATCGCAATGTGGTCTTGGATGCGGTCAGGTGGGGTAATTGGGCGTAGATTTTGCTTGCGTAATCCACGGCCTTGTCGAGTATGGCTTTTTGCGCGGCCGCGTCGGGTGCAGCATCCGGCGGCAGATCGGAGGCTGGCGGAGCCAGAATAGCGCTCTCGGCTTCCAAAATGTAAACCTGCTCGGTCGACAATGGGCCGGGAACGTAGCTGACCAGGCTGTTCAAGGCGGTGCGGGTCAGTTCTTCGCTCAGTTTGATCTGCATGAGCGCTGAGGCCACGTCGGCGTCGGATTTCTTGGCCTGCTGAAGCGAAATCAGCAACTCATGAAGTTGCTGTACAGTAACTTTCCTGGCTGCCCACGCGGGCGAGGCCAGCATCAACAATACGAGAATCCATCCGAACCGTTTCATCTTCCAGCTCCTCCAGCAATAGTTAATCAGCCGGGTTCGCTGGCCCATTGAACCCGCCCTCCGGCGACAAGGCTGCAGGCTACTTTTGCGCGGCCCCGGCCAGGTGGTAGTCTGCGTAGCCGGCAACCAGATAAGTCCGGCGCAGTACGGATGCCTGAGGGTGGTCGCCGGCAACATTCAACTCAGTGTGCGTGACGGAACTCACGGGGACGACATACATGTTGCCGTCAATTGTGGCTGTACTAAAATCGATGCGCGTATCTTCCTGATCAACGAAGTCTGAAGAAGTAAGTTCCGCCTGCATCACGAGCCGCAATGTGGTTCCAGTATCGGGATCGATGAAGAACTCGCCATGCAATCCCACGATCTTCTTGAAGGGCTTCATACCGTATCCGCCACTCCCATTGGTCGGGAAACAACAGTAGTCAACGCTGTAGAGGGCGTTTTTTTGTCCACCGCGAAAGAAAAGACAGCGGTCTTGGCGCCGGAGATCGTCTCCCATCGCAACCAATGGATTTTGCCGCCCTCATCAGCCTTACGCAGAAACATGCTCAGGGCTGGCCTCGTGCCGCCTTCGGGTATTGGGCTCACGCGCGTTAGTCTTGGGTCTGCTGTAGAAGCAGTAACCTTCTCAATCCCCTGGTCGATTTCTACGGTCTCCGTGTACCTGCTCGTCAGGTTCATGATCTTCACATTGCCCTGATCTCTCATAAGGCCCCTCCGCCCCAAAGGTATTCGCACGGCTGGAGTCGTTGACGTGCCCATAGTGAGAGATCACTTTCAATGCGGCCAGGTGGGGAATCTGCTGATCGTTTTTGGCCGCGAATCCAATGGCCTTGTCCAGGATGGCTTTTTGCGCGGCAGCATCCGGACTGGGCAGGTCGGGCAGGTCGGAGGGTGGCGGCGCCAGCATGCAGCTGCGCGCCTCAAGAACGCTGATCTGCTCACTTGTGAGAGGGCCGGGGGACGCAAACAGCAGGTTTGACTTGACGGCGGCGGTCAGTTCCTCGCTTAGTTCAATTCCTTTGATTCGCGTGGCTGCCTGTTCGTCGGTCATCTTGCCCTGCTGCATGGAAACCAGCAGATCCTTGAGTTGTTGCACCGTGATCTTATTATCGGCCTTATTGGCCTTGTCGGCTTTATTGGCCGCCCAAGCGGGCGAGGCCAGCATCAGCAATACGAGAATCCATCCGAGTCGTTTCATTTGCACATTCCTCTGGAAGTTAAACTACCTTAATTATACATACACAATCGATCCAGAGCGTAACGTGAGAATTCGCGTGAGCTTGACTCGATGGAGTGAATCTCTCACACGTGCAGTCGTGCCCTGACGCTAGATTGGCTTCCCCGATGGTGCGGCGGGGAAGGGGTTGTCCTCGGGCAAATCACAAAGCGCAGTTCTCATTTCGCGCATTTCCGGATGCCGTCCTGGGCAGGTTTGTCCGTCTGGTAGAGTGAGATTGCAGCCAAATGGCCTGGCATAAGTTTTGTTTTCCTGGAGAAAAGGGAAGGCCCTCATGGAAATCATCACCCAATCCGCCAACTCCGCCTGGGCTCCCTTTCGCATTGCGCCCTGGTTTGCCGAGCGGGTGTGGGGCAGCCAGGATCTTCATCCCTGGTATGACCGGGTTGCCGGAGAGGGCGAACCTATCGGCGAGGCCTGGCTCACCGGGGACCAGTGCGTTGTGGCCACGGCGCACACGCCGGCCAGAACGCTGGGCGCGCTCTTTGCCGAGGCGCCCGAAGAGCTTGCTGGGCGCGGCTGCCCACGCAGTAGCGAGCGGTGCTTCGCCGCTGCTGATCAAGGTCATCTTTGCCAAAGAGAAACTCAGCGTCCAGGTGCATCCAGACGACGCGATGGCGCAAAAGTATGGCGATCCGCGCGGCAAGACGGAGTGCTGGTACGTGCTGGAGGCCGAGCCGGGCGCGCAGGTGGCCTGCGGGCTCAAGCCGGGCGTCACGCTGGACGAGGTCAAGGCCGGAATCGAGGCGGGCACGCTGGAAAATAGCCTGAACCTGCTCCATGTGGCCACCGGAGAGATGATCTTTGTGGATGCCGGAACGGTTCACTCCATCTGGCCGGGGTCGATTCTGCTGGAGACCCAGCAGAACTGCGACCTGACCTACCGGATGTACGACTACGGGCGGGGGCGCGAGCTGCACATTCAGAAATCTCTCGAAGCCACGCGGCTCGTGACCCGCGCCGGAAAGATTCCACCCAGAGTTCTGCCCGACAGGACCATCCTGATGGAGGGGGATTACTTTAGTGTGGAGCGCATTGGACGTGCCGGTAGCAGGACCAGCGCCAGCCTCTCCGGCCCCATTCTGGCTGCTGATGGTGAGCCTTCTCCCGGACTCCAGTACCTGTTTGCGGCCGCAGGGACGGCGAGGATTGCCGGGGACGCGCTTTGAGCCCCTGGAGTTGCCCATGGGAGGCATGGTGGCCGTCCCAGCGGCTTCGCCGGAGTTTGTGGTGGAAGATGTGGTCGGCTTGAACTTGATTCGCATTACGCCCTGCTGGCCGGAGCCAAACCAAGGACGCAGGCAGCCATAAACCCTTCCTTTTTAGGGAGATGGATGCGCCAACCCGAAACTGGTTGCCACGGCCAGAAATACGCTGGACCTTTATCTTGCATTTTCACAGCGTGGATGTACACTCTATCGAAAGGGAGCGCTTCGGGTGAGAACGCCCTGTAATAGAGGGCTTGCAACCAAAAAGGAGACGCAGTATGCGCTTGAAGCAGTATCATGTGCCAACCATGGCCGTACTTTTTGTTTGCGCGGCGTGCTCCACTCTTGCGCAAACCGCACCGGCAGCCACGCGGAGTAAAAATCCTTTTGCCGTGGGCGTTGGCGTCTCCGGTTATGACATCAACAATTACGATTACCTCCATGGATTTCTGCTGGGCGGCACGCTGTGGATCGACTATAAACTGCCCCATATGCCAAGCATTTTGAACGGACTTGGCCTGGAAGCCGAGGCTCGCGACCTCAATTACGGCCATTTTTCTGCAATATCGACAAATCTGCGCATGGATACTGCCTCGGGAGGCGTGATTTATACCTTGCCCCGCTACGGCAAATATCCGCCCTTACGGCAAGTACATGATGGGATTCGGAAACATTGACTACGGGGCGCCGTTGCACCCCACCCAAGAAACCCGCACCATTACCAGCGTGGGCGGAGGCTTGGATTATCACATCTCCCAGAATGTCTGGGCGCGGGCCGACTATGAATACCAGTTCTGGCCCAATTTCTGGAAACAATCCCTCACGAACATTCACGGTCCGTCGCTTACTCCGGATGGCTTCACCGTGGGCGTGATGTATCACTTTAGCCGCCACCATTACTATTGAGGACCGGCGTATACAGCCGCGACCGGCGGCACGGTGGTGTCTGGCGCCGCCGTTTTCGTAGGCGCACACATTTTCCATGAGCAGATTCCCCACAGTGACTGCGACCGGAGTAACAGAGAATCCCTTTGTCACCCGGTCTGTTCTTGGGGTTCATGTCGCCGTCAGCAGCTACGATGAGTTGATTCAAAAGAGCCTTCCCTGGGCCAGGCAGAGGCAGTCACGGGCACTCTTCTTCGCCGCTGTCCACATGGTCATGGAGTCCATTCAGGATCCGGTTGCCCTTGCCCGGCTGAATGACGCCGGCACAATCTTTCCCGACGGAATGCCTCTCGTATGGGCGCTTCGCATGCTGGGGGAGCGGCGCGCCCAGCGGGTCTGCGGCGCCGATGCCACGGCTGCATTGCTGGCGGCAGCAGAAGAAGCCGGGATATCCGCCGGATTCTATGGCGGGAGCCCTGCCGCTCTGGATGTCCTGATCGGCGTGGTGCGTCTGCGGCACCCCAATCTCAACGTGGCCTACGTAGAAAGCCCGCCGTTCCGGGCGCTTACCGCCGAAGAAGACACGGCCATCGTAGAGCGAATCGCCGCGTCCGGCGCGCAATTGCTCTTCGTTGGCCTTGGCTGCCCCAAGCAGGAGCACTGGATCATTGAACACCTGGGCAGGGTTCATGCCCTGATGTTCGCCGTTGGAGCCGCCTTCGATTTCATCGCCGGCAGCAAGCGCAGGGCTCCGCGATGGATGCAACGCTGCGGGCTGGAATGGGTATTCCGCTTGGCAATCGAGCCGCGGCGCCTGGCCAATCGATACCTCAAGCACAACCCGCGCTTCGTCCTCAAGTTTCTCCGTCAACTGCTGGCCGGGCGGGCCTGAGAGGCCCTCTGTGGCGGCGCACGAAAGTACCGGGCGTGATCCGTCTCATGGATTTCCGCCGCCCTCGAATATGAAATACTGTACTCGCGCACATGGACAAGCGAGCTTTCTCATCATTCTTTTCATGAGTGGCCTGGCTGGCGCCTTTGCGTTTTATATCGCAATTGTCTCCCTGTGCATTTTGTCTACCATTCATGGAGGTGTAATCAATGGCTATTCGTGGCGCACATGTTCTGGTCTGCGGCGCCGGCGGCTTTATCGGCGGCCATTTGGTGAACTCGCTTTTTGCCGAGGGCGCGGCCAGCGTTCGCGCGGTCGATATTAAGCCGTACAACGAGTGGTACCAGAAGAATCCCGCAGCCGATAACCAGGTTCTGGATCTGCAACTGCGCGACTCCTGTCTGGAGGCGGCCAAGGGCATGGATGGGATCTTCCAGCTGGCGGCCGACATGGGCGGCATGGGCTTTATTGAAAACAACAAGGCGTTGTGCATGCTCACCGTGCTCACCAGCACCCACATGCTGGTGGCCGCGCGCGATTGCGGTGTGAAGCGCCTGTTCTACTCATCCTCGGCCTGCGTTTATAACGGCGACAAGCAAAAGTCCCCGGATGTGATTCCGCTGAAGGAAGAGGATGCCTACCCTGCCTTGCCGGAAGACGGCTATGGATGGGAGAAGCTGTTCACCGAGCGCATGTGCCGCCACTTCCATGAGGATTTCGGCCTGGAGACCCGCATCGCCCGCTTTCACAACGTGTACGGCCCGCTGGGCACCTGGGATGGAGGCCGCGAGAAGGCTCCGGCCGCCATCAGCCGCAAGGTGCTCCAGGCCAAGCACTCCGGCAAGCACGAGATCGAAATCTGGGGCGACGGCCATCAGACCCGCAGCTTCATGTACATCGACGACTGCGTCAAGGGCGTGGTTGATATTTACAAGAGCGACATTCTGGACCCCATCAACCTCGGTTCCAGCGAGCTGGTCACCATCAACCAGCTGGTGGACATTGCCGAAGAGATTGCCAGCGTCAAGCTCAAGCGGAACTACAACCTGAGCGCTCCCAAGGGCGTCAATGGCCGCAACAGCGACAATACGCTGATTAAAAAGCTGCTCGGCTGGGAGCCCTCCATCCGCCTGCGCGACGGCATGGAAAAGACCATGGCCTGGATCGAGAAAGAGATGCTCGCAGGAGCGGCCTCGAAGTGATCATTTTTTTGACACGCCCCGGCCGCTTGAGCCCCGTGGCGTTTTCCTGGCGCGGCATGCGAAGATGATTGTTGTTGCGCGGGCATCTGCGCGGTAATGGCCGCGCGTTTCTTTAACCGCGTTTTTGAGAGACAATCACTCTTGACATAAGTTTTCGATTCGCACTTCCTCAAGAACATCGCGTCGCCACGGCTTGATGGACAGCGTGAACAGTTTGCTGGTTGGCGATGCGAAGAGAATGGAGATTTCATGTTGAAGATCAAGCGCACCATCATGCGCTTGTTGCCCACATCATGCCAAAAGACCCTCCGCTCCCTCAGAAAATATTCTGCCCGGAGTCAGCGGCGATTTTTTGAAGCAATGGGTTATAGAGTGGCCCGGAAATCCGACTACTACTCGCCGTTGCCCCTGGAATCTGCATTGGAACGAAACGAGCGCCGCTGGAACAGGCCCAGCGCCATGGCGGGCGTATCGTTCGACGTTGATCGATACAAGCGGCGGCTCGCTGAACTCATCCAGAAGTACGCGGATGAACTTCGCGCGCTGCCTCCGTATGCGGAGGTCGTTTCCCTGGGCTTCGGGCCGGGCTACACCGAACTCGATGCGCTCGTGCTCTACATGATGATTCGAGAAACCAGGCCCCGGCGCTACCTGGAAGTAGGCAGCGGCGTCTCCACCTATTACTGCTCCCTGGCCGCTGCGCGAAACGCCCAGGAAGGACATCCGCTGGCAATCCAGTGCATTGAGCCGTTTCCCTTTGAGAAACTGAGGTCCATTGAGGGGATCGAGATTGTGCAGAGTGAAGTTCAGGATGTTGCGTTAGAGCGTTTCATGCAACTGGAAGAGAACGATATTCTCTTCATCGACTCCAGCCACGTGTTGATCATAGACGGCGATATCCCGTTTCTCCTCCTCGAAGTGCTTCCCCGCGTCAGCAAAGGCGTGCTGATTCATGTTCACGACATTTCCTTTCCTTACAACATTCCCTATCCCGCCGAACACTGGGTACTCGTCAGAGACGAAGGCATGCCGTACTGGCCGATGTACTGGAACGAGGCGATGGTGGTGCAGGCTTTTTTGGCCTTCAACTCCGCATTCGAGATCGAGATGTCGACTCCTATGATTCGTCATTACGATGAGCCGTTTCTGGCTGCCCTCGTTCCCTCGTACAAGTCTGTCCAGATGGAACCGAACACCTTTAGCTCGATCTGGCTTCGCAGGACGGCCTGATCAGACACCGGAAGACTGGAGCAGGACAAGAAAAGCCTTACAGCGGTTCCACAATTGCTGTACCCCGAAACCACAGCCATCAAGTGGCATTTTCCTCAAGAAAATGCCACCCTGCACAATGCCAGAAAGGGCACGTTAATTGTGGAACCGCTCTAAGGTCATTGCCGCGCTGTGAGATATGCGGATGATAGCCTGCCCACGTTGGGAAGGAAGGCTGCGTTTTCCCGCCATTTCATGGGTGAACACTGGTCATGCTCAAAATTCGCGTGCACAGTTTCAGAAAACATTCTTTTCGTGCACAATCAATACAGTATGAGCTTCCGATTTGAGATCAACCAAGAACTACGCGCCGCCGTGGACGCGGCCGCCGCCGACTGGACCCAACAACAAAGTTGCCCGCTTCTGGCAGAAGGACCCCGAGCCTGTGGACCGGCAGCGGCGAGGAGAAGTGGCTGGGCTGGATCGACATCGTCGAGCGGCAGCAGAAGGAGCTGGCTGCCTTTGCCGCGCTGGGCGCGGAGACTGGAGACCGCCGACTTCCAGACGGTTTTGCTGCTGGGCATGGGCGGCTCCAGCCTCTGTCCCGAGGTGCTGGCCGTCACCTTTGGGCAGCAGACCGGCTTTCCCGAGCTGCGCATCGTCGATTCCACCGATCCGGAGCAGGTCTGGACCGCCCGCAACGAGGTCAACCTGGCCGATACGCTGGTGGTGGTGGCCAGCAAATCCGGCTCCACGCTGGAGCCCAACGTCCTCAAGCAGTATTTCTTCAACGAGATGAAGGAAGCCGTGGGCGCCGGAGGAGGCCGGCAGCCATTTCATTGCCATCACCGATCCCGGCTCGAAGATGGAGCAGGTGGCCAAGGCCGACGGCTTCCGCTATATCTTCTACGGCGACCCGGAGATTGGCGGGCGCTTCTCGGCGCTGTCGAACTTCGGCGTGGTGGCGGCCACGCTGGCCGGACTGAACGCGGAGAAGCTGCTGGCCGAAGCGGCCAAGGCCGTGGCTTCAGCCAAACTGGCTCCGGCGGAGAATCCCGCCGTCCAACTGGGCCTGCTGCTGGGCACGGCGGCCAACGCCGGACGCGACAAGCTCACCATCTTCACCTCGCCGGAGATCTACGACCTGGGCGCGTGGATGGAGCAGTTGGTCGCCGAATCCACCGGCAAACTGGGCAAGGGCATTACGCCCGTGGACCGCGAGGTGCTGGCCGCACCGGCAACGTATGGTCAGGATCGCATCTTCGTATACATCCGCTATGCGGGTACGGCGGAAACAAGTCAGGACGCCAAGGTTGCGGCAATCGAGGCCGCCGGCCATCCGGTCGTCCATATCGAGATTGCCGACCTCTACGAGATCTTCGGGCAGTTCTTTACCTGGGAGGTCGCCACGGCGTGGCCGGCTCGGTGATGGGCATCAACCCCTTCGACCAGCCGGATGTGGAGTCGGCCAAGATCGAGACCCGCGCCCTCACCGCGGCCTACGAGCAGACCGGCAAGCTGGCAGAGCGCGCGCCGGTGCTGGTGGACAAGGGCATCCAGCTCTACGCCACTGAGGCCTACGCGGCAACGCTCAAAGCTGCCGCGCCCAGCCGAAACTCTGGCCGGCTATCTGCGCGCGCATCTCGACCAGATTCACCCCGGCGACTACTTTGCCGCGCTGGCTTACCTGCCCATGTTCCCCGAGCACGAGGCGGCGCATCCAGCGCTCCGGCACAAGGTGCGCGACGAAAAGCGCGTGGCCACCTGCCTGGGCTTCGGCCCGCGCTTCCTGCACTCCACCGGGCAGGATTACAAGGGCGGGCCCAACACGCGGCGTCTTTTTGCAGATCACCGCGGACCACGCCGTGGATGTGGAGATTCCGGGGCAGAAGCTGAGCTTTGGCGTGGTCATCGACGCCCAGGCCGCCGGGGATCTGGCGGTGCTGGAGTCGCGCGGCCGCCGGGCCCTGCGCGTTCACCTGGGAGCCGATGTAGCCGCCGGGTTGAAGGCGCTGGCCGCGGCCGTGGATGCAGGCGCTGGCGTAGAATACGATGTTGACAGCAGGTCAGCGAGACCCCGGAACTTTTTCCCGGCAGCGGGGTTCAATCCGATGACGGCTCCCGCGGTTTCCCCGTCTAATCAGGGTGAACCGGGAGCAAGACTTCAGGCGCAGGAGAAACACAACAATGAATCGGCCAATGTTCAAGAGAGTTATCCCCCAGGCCTTGGCGTGGGCCGGGTTAGTAGCCCTGTGCGGCGCGTTGGCGCTTGCCCAGGGCACGGCCGCTCCCACTTCCTCCGGCGGACACGGTCCGCACCGACGGCCAGATTGAGATGGACGTGGTGCATGCCCTGGACGCCTCCACGGTGCTGAAGAACGACCTGATCACCGCGGCCACCATTCAGGGCGAGGTCACGCTCTCCGGAACGGTTTCAAGTCGCCTCCTCCCGTGATCTGGCGGAGTCGATTGCCAGCCATGTGCCGGGCGTGACCAAGGTGCACAACAACCTCAAGGTCGGCAATCAGCAAAATCCCCCGGCCGCGCAGAACCCGGCTGACAGCCAGCAGGGCGATGCGGGAGCCCAATCCGCTGATTCCCCTCCAGCCGGCTATGTCGGACGAACCTTGCCGCCCCAACGAGTCCGATGCCCAGGCCCAATTGCGTGCTGAGATCCGCGCCGAGGTGATAGCCGCAGATTCAGGCCCAAAGACAGGCCCAGGGACAGGACCCTAATGCGCCGCCTCCGCCGCCAGCCATGGAGACGCCCAAGGGCCCGGTGACCATCCCCCAGGGCACCCTGCTGCAGTTGCGGACCAATGAGCCGGTCAGCACCAAGAGAGCCAAGGACGGCCAGCCGGTCCAGTTCATGGTGATTCGCGATGTAATCGTCGGCGGCGTGCTGGCCATTCCGCGCGGCGCCACCGTTCATGGAGTGGTTTCCGAGGTCAAGCAGGCAGGCGAGCTGAAAGGAAGCCCCGAACTGGCGCTCAAGCTCACCTCGCTGGATCTGGGCGGCCAGAACTACCCTCTCGATTCCGGCCTGTTCAAGGTCAAGGGTCCAGGAAAGGGTGAGCGGACGGCCAGCAATATGATTGGCGGCACGTTGATGGGCACCATGATCGGCTGCATCGCGGGCCGTGGCGCGGGCTGCGCCATCGGCGCCGGGGCAGGATTAGCAGCGGGCACGGCGGCTTCAGCGGCTACTCCCGGACCGAATGTCTGGATTCCCGCCGAGGCGCTGGTGGAATTCCACCTGAACTCCCCGCTGACGGTAACCCCGGTAAGCGCACAGGAGGCAGCCCGGATGGCGCAGGGGCTTTATTCCGGCGGCCCGTCGCTCTACCGGCGTGGTTATGACCCCTATGGCCGCCCGTATCCCTATGCCTACGGCTATCCGCCCGTCTACTATCGCCCCTACTACATGATGGACGGCTACTACTACTGGCGCTAACCATCTGTTGCGGGGCAGACGCGCTTCGCTCCTTAACCTCCTGCGGCATGAAAGCGGGCATCTCGGAAACCGGGGTGCCCGCTCTTACGTTGTCGGCTCCGGCCAGCGCCCGGTTCTCCGCTCGTCTATAATGACAATGAATCGCGTCAAGCGACAATTGCGCATTTCAGGCCGATGCCGCTGCCAGCCGAAACCGTGCCGGCACAAGGGTTCAGCCTGTCTGCGCGTAGAGAGTTGAAGGTCCGAGTCCATCCATGATCCGTTTCCTGCAAGCAAAAGACAATCGCATCACCAAGGCATTCTTCGTCGTCATCATCGCCGCCGCCTCGGTGGGCATGGTGGTCTACCTGATTCCCGGCCTGACCGGCATGGGAGTCTCCGCCGCCGACACCTACGCCATGATCTACCCCCACTGGTACAGCCGCTTCTTCTCCTCGGGCGTGACGGTGAGCCAGGAGCGGGTGAGCCAGATGGCCCGCCGGCAGGTGCAGCAGCGCAACCCGCAATACGCTGACAACCCCATGATTCTGCGCTACTTCGAGCAGCAGGTTGGCCAGCAACTGGTGCAGCAGCAGATTCTGCTGGCCGAGGCCGACAAGCTGGGCATCACCGCCACCGACGACGATGTGAGTCCAGTTCCTGCACCAGGGCCAGTTTGGCGAGTTCCTCTTTCCCAACGGCCAGTTCATCGGCACAGACCGCTACACCGCCTTCATCACCAGCCAGTTCAACATGCCGGTCGCGGAGTTTGAGCAGGAGATCCAGCAGGAAATCATCATCCGCCGGCTGCAGGCGCTGATTACCGCCGGAGTCACGGTGAGCGATGCGGATGTCCGCGACGCCTATCGCAAGGAGAACATCAAGATCAAGTTCGACTACGCGGTGATCTCCGCCGACGACCTGCGCAAGACCATCAACCCCTCGGACGGCGATCTGGAGGCCTTCTTCAAGAAGAACGCCGCGCGCTATGCCTCGGCCGTGCCCGAGCAGCGCAAGATCACCTACTTTGCCTTTACTCCCGACGAGCTGCCCGGCGGCGTGCCGCAGCCCAGCCAGCAGGAGATTCAGCAGTACTTCAACGCGCACCAGTCCGAGTACACGGTTCCGGAGCAGGCCCGTTCGCGCCACATCCTCATCAAGGTGGCGCCCGGAGCCGACGCCAAGACCGACGCCGCGGCCAAAGCCAAGGCCGAGGGGCTGCTCAAGCAGATCAAGGGCGGCGCGAACTTTGCCGAGCTGGCCAAAAAGAACTCCGAGGACCCCGGCAGCAAGGACAAGGGCGGCGAACTGGGCTTTTCCCGTCGCGGCGCCATGGTGCCGGAGTTTGAGAAGGCCCTCTTCACCCAGAAGATCGGCGATACGCAGATCGTGAAGAGCCAGTTCGGCTACCACATCCTCCAGGTCGAGGAGCGGCAGACGGCGCACTCCCAGTCGCTCAACGAAGTCCGGCCCGTCATCCAGGCCACGCTGATTCGCCAGAAAGCGGCCGCCGCCGAAGAGAACTACGCGCGCACGCTCACCTCCGAGGCCATCAAGAACGGCCTGGAGAAGACCGCCGCCGCTCACCATCTGGAAGTGGCCACCACGCCGCTGGTCGGCGTGCAGGGCGTGATCTCCGCGCTGCCCGACTCCTCCCAGATCATCGGCAAGGCCTTCCAGTCCAAGCAGGGCGACCCGCCGCAGTTTGCGCCCACCGGCGAGGGCTACGCCATCTTCCAGGTCACCGGCAGTCGCCGCGGCCCACGCGCCCGCCTTTGCCGACTGGAAGAGCCACGTTGCCGACGACTACCGCAACGAGCAACTTCCCGTCCTGCTCAGCCAGAAGACCCAGGAGCTGGCGGAGAAGGCCAAGAACCTGAACGATCTGGCCAAGGCCGCCAAGGAGATGGGCGCGACTGTCAAGACCAGCGACCTGGTGGGTCTGACCGGCCAGGTGCCCGATTTCGGCCAGGTTGGCCAGGTGGCTCCGCAGCTCTTTGACCTGAAGCCCGGCGAACATCAGCGGGCCCATCAGCGCGGGCAGAACCGGCGTGGTGGCCAAACTGGTAGACAAGCAGGAGCCCACCGCCGACGAGATCGCCAAGAACTTCGACCAGACCAAGGATCAGATTCTCGACCAGCGCCGCGGAGAGGCCTTCAACATCTTCCTGAACATCATCATGGACGACTACAAGAAGCACAACCGCATCATGATGCCCAAGGCAAAAGGCCCGCAACCGGTCTCCTAAGCCGTGATCAGGCAGAAAGAAGCACAATGGCCCGCATCCGCTCAGGACGCGGGCCTTTGTTTTGCTCGTTCAAGATTGCACAAACCAATTTATCTGAATTATTGCGTTTAACAAGTTTCCTATTAACCTCGTGATTTTTTGGGGGCATGGTCCGGTTTTGCATGGCTGGGCATCACGTCCGGCCCCGCTCCCGCCGATAATCAAACCATGGCCTTTTACCGCTCCTCCGGCGTTCTGCTGCACGTCACTTCCCTGCCCTCCTATGGGGGCATCGGCGACCTGGGCCCTGCCGCTCACGAGTTTGTCGCCTTTCTCGCCGCGCGCCCGGCAGCACGTCTGGCAGGTTCTCCCCCTCGGCCCCACCGGCTATCGGCAACTCGCCCTATGCGGCTACCTCGGCCTTTGCCGGCAATCCGCTTCTCATCAGCCTGGAATTTCTCTCCGACTGGGGCTGGATCGAGGGCTCCCGCATCGCGGACCTCAACGGCCGCAGCGGGCCGGTCGATTTTCGACGAGGTGGAGGAGCGCAAGCTCCCCCTGCTCTTCGAGGCGGCGGGCAACTTTCTCGACCGCGGCCCGCGCGACCCCGAAGCTTGGCCGAGCAGTGGCAGCAGTTTGAGGAGTTTTGCCGGGCCGAGGCGGGCTGGCTGGCCGACTACGCTCTCTACGCCGAGCTGCGCCGGCAATTCGACACCGGCGCGTGGACCGAGTGGCCCGAGCCGCTGCGCCGCCGCCAGCCGGAGGCTCTGGCCCAGGCAGCCGAACAGCACGGCCGCGCCATCGCCCAGGAACAAGGCCCTCCAGTTTGCCTTTTCCCTCCAGTGGCATCAACTCCGCGAAGCCGCCGCGCAGAAAGGAATCAGAATTCTGGGCGACGTGGCCATCTTCGTCAACATGGATTCAGCCGACGTATGGGTTCACCCCGAGATCTTCGAACTGGACGAGAACCTCAAGCCCTTGCGCGTCGCCGGCGTGCCCCCCGACTACTTTTCCCCCACCGGCCAGCGCTGGGGCAACCCGCTCTATCGCTGGGATGTTCTCGCCGAGCGTGGCTTCGACTGGTGGATCGAGCGCATCCGCCACGCTTGCTCGCTCTACGACATTGTCCGCCTCGACCACTTCCGCGGCTTCGAGGCCTACTGGGCCATTCCCGCCGCCGAGGAGACGGCCGTCAAAGGCGAGTGGGTGAAAGGGCCGGGTCTGGCCCTCTTCCGCGCTCTGGAGGCGGCGCTGGGGCCGCTGCCGCTGGTGGCTGAGGACCTGGGCATGATCACCCCCGAGGTGGACGCGCTCAGAAAGGAACTTGGCCTGCCGGGAATGAAGGTCGTGCAATTCGGCTTCGGCGACAAGGGCGCGCACATCCACCTGCCCCACCGCTACACCCCCGACACCGTGGCCTACACCGGCACGCACGACAACAACACCACGCTGGGCTGGTGGCAGGCCGCCGGCAAGGCGGAGCGCGCCGCCATTGAGGCTTATGTGGGGCCGGTAGGCAAACAGCCCGGTCTGGCCGCTGATCTGGGCCATCGAGGCCAGCGTGGCGCAGATGGCCATCGTTCCCGCGCAGGATCTGCTCGAGCTGGGCGCAGAGGCCCGCATGAATACCCCCGCCGTGGCCGCGGGCAACTGGAGCTGGCGCGCCCCGGAAACAAGCTGGTCGCCGGAACTGGCCGCGCGCCTGGCCGCGCTGGCCGAAGCCACCGACCGCGACAACGATCCGCTGGGCAAAGCCGCGAAATAGGGATTAGAGTATTTGTCATCAAACGAGAGGCCTTCCTGGCATTGGGCATTTCTCCGTGCCAAAATGTTTTTTACCGTTGCGCGACCAGTTTTCCGCAGCATCGCGACCCGTAGGCGGTGATAAGATGAGTTGCATTCGTTTACACAGACGGAGCAGATTAGGCTTGCCAGGGCCGTTGTATGTTTTTTCAGGTTGTTGGCCTACTTAGCTCCGGCACTACAGAGGGGGAAACATAAGGATGGTTGCATTTCCGAATCGAGTCGTGACTCGTCGGTTTTGGGGCGGTGGCGCGTTGCACGCTGCCAATTTTGGTCAAACACATGAGCATCGACCCCAAGAAGGGTCACCATCATAGATTTTGATCAAAACGATGATGCTCTGAAGCCCTGGATCGCACAGGGCATGACCTTCATCAAGGATCGCGTGACCGAGAAGAATCTGGGGAGCTTGCTGGGAAAGCACCTCTCGGCCGGTGATCTGCTCATCGACCTGGCGTGGAATATTGATTGCTGCGAAATCGTGCAGTGGTGCCACGACCAGGGCATCCTCTATGTGAACACGTCGGTGGAGCTTTGGGACCCCTACGCTGGAGCCGAAAATAAGCACCCAACCGAGCGAACCCTCTACTGGCGCCACATGAATCTTCGGCGGATGATCTCCACGTGGAGCGAGCCCGGGCCAACGGCGGTAATCGAACACGGAGCCAACCCCGGCCTGATCAGCCATTTCACCAAGCAGGCGCTGATGGACATTGCGCATCGCGCGTTGGCGGAAAAGAAATTCAGCGGGGCTCAAGGGGAGAAGATCGCTCACCACGCCAAGGCGCAAAACTTCAACCACCTTGCCCATGAACTCGGCGTCAAAGTCATTCATTGCAGCGAGCGCGACACGCAGATCACGGATCAGCCCAAGCAAGTGAATGAATTCGTCAATACCTGGAGCGTAGAGGGCTTCAGGGAGGAGGGGACGACCACGGCCGAAATGGGCTGGGGCACGCATGAGAAAGAGCTTCCCGCCCTGGCCTATGAACATGCGGACGGCCCCAGGAACCAGATCTGTCTGGCGCGGATGGGCATCAACACGCTGGTGGCGAGCTGGGTGCCGCCCAATCACGAAATTGTGGGCATGATCGTGCGCCACGGCGAGGCGTTTACCATCAGCGATAAGCTCACCGTTTGGGAAGGCGGCAAGGCGATCTATCGCCCCACGGTACACTACGCGTATTGCCCGTGCGACGCGGCCATTGCCTCGCTCTACGAATTGCGCGGCTACGACTACCGGTTGCAACCGAACATCCGCATCATGACCGATGAAATCATCAGCGGAGCCGATATTCTGGGCGCGCTCGTCATGGGGCATCCTTACCAATCGTGGTGGTGTGGAACCGACCTGGAGATCGAGGAGTCGCGCCGCCTGGTGCCGCATCAGAACGCTACCACCATGCAGGTAGCTATCTCCGTTGTCGCCGCCTGCATGTGGATGCGCGAGAACCCGCGCCGGGGGCTGTGCGTGCCGGACGACTTGCCCCACGACTTTGTGTTGGACATCAGCAAGCCCTACCTGGGCAAGTTTGTCTCCGTGGCCTCGGATTGGAACCCGCTGAAGCACTACTCCAACTTCTTCAGCGGATATAACCAGCCGCAGCTGGACAGGAGTGACCCGTGGCAGTTCAAGAATTTTCTCATCACCGAAGGAGACGGCATTTGAACTCCAGTGCAGCGCGACGGGAATCCGGGGGACTTGCATGACCCATCCCGCGCGCCGCAAGATTACGATGGATAAGACTTGGAAGCTGTGGAGCATGAGCTATGGATCCTAAAACACTGCTTGAACTGGCTAAGCAGCACGGAACTCCGCTGGTAGTCGTGGACCATAAGGTGCTGCGAGCAAACTACGAGCAATTCCGAACGCTGCTGCCGCGCGTGCAGGTCTACTATTCGGTCAAGGCCAACAGCGACCCCGCGATTGTGCAGACCTTCTACGATGCCGGAGCCAGTTTCGATGTGGCCAGCATGGCTGAGTTTTTACTCGTTCACGAAAAAATCGAGCATCTTCCGCCGGAAGAGAAGCAGGCTTACATCTGGGATCGCATCATTTACGCGAACCCGATCAAAGCGATCGAAACGCTTGAGCGGCTGGATCCCTACAAGCCGCTGGTCACTTACGATAACTACGAAGAGGTGATCAAGATTGCCCGCTATGCGCCACACGCGGGCCTTGTGCTGCGGATACGCGTTCCCTGCACCGGGTCGATGGTGGAGCTATCGAGCAAGTTTGGCGCCTTGCCCGGCGAGGCCGTGGACCTGATCGCTTTCGCTCACAATAACAAGCTCGAGGTCGAGGGACTGAGCTTCCACGTCGGCAGCCAGTGCACGAACCTGAAGAACTATAGCGAGGCGCTGACCATTGCCGCAGGCGTCTTTGCAGAGGCCAGGGCGCGCGGTTTCGATCTCAAAATCCTCGATATCGGCGGTGGTTTTCCCGCCCCCTACGACGACTCGGTCCCCCCCTTCAAGAAACTCGCCAAAATGTTGAACTCCGAGCTGGATCGTCTTTTCCCCGCGCCGATCGAAATCCTTGCGGAGCCGGGGCGTTTTATGGTCGCCAGCGCCGCCACTGCTGTCGCCCAGATCATAGGTAAATCCGTCCGCAGCGGCAAGCTTAGTTACTATCTCAACGATGGCATCTATCAAACCTTTAGCGGCATAATCTTTGATCACGCCCAGTACCACCTGAAAAGTTTCAATGAAGGTCCTACTCAGTTCTGCGCCGTATACGGCCCCACATGCAACGCGCTGGATACCATCGGCCTGGTCGAGCAGCTTCCCGTCCTGGACATGGGCGAACTGGTCTACTCCGAAAACATAGGCGCCTATTCCATCGCCAGCAGCACATACTTCAACGGCTTTCCGCCGGCCAAAGTCGTGCACGTGAACCAGTGATAGCGGGTGATCCAGAGCTGGGCGCCGAGGCTCGCATGAATACCCCCTCCGTAGCTGTGGGCAACTGGAGCTGGCGCGCTCCCGAATCTAGCTGAACCCCGGAGCTCGCCGCCCGCCTCGCAGCTCTCGCCGAAGCCACCGACCGCGACAACGATCCCCTGGGCAAAGCCGCAAAATAGGGGGCAGGGAACAGGGAATAGGGAATAGGGAATAGGAATAGGAATAGGAATAGGGAATAGGATATAAAGAGTAGGGAATAGTGAGCTGACAAACCCACAAAGCTCCGTGCCCCATCCTTTCCGCTTTTTTCTGCGGAAAGGGTGGGAAACCACAAAATATCGCGGTAGTATTGCTCGTAAGAATCTTTGCAGAATGGCAGGTTTTCCATGCCCGAAGGATTAAAGCGTCTTCATCACTCCGGCCAATCTCATTTCCTCACATTCAGTTGCTATCACCGGCTTCCACTATTAGCTCAAATGCAAATGCAGGATACATTTCTGCTTGCGCTTGAGCAAACGCGACGCCGTTTTCAAATGCGCGTCTATGGTTATGTTGTCATGCCTGAACACGTTCATCTGTTACTGAGCGAGCCTGATGAAAATATGCTCTCCAGTGCTGTGCAATTGCTGAAGAGCAAGGTTTCGATTCAAGCTCGCAAACAAGGCAAAAGGGTTGCTGGAGAGTCACACTTTTGGCAAACTCGTTATTTTGATCACAATGTAAGAAATTACGAGGGTTTTGTCACGCAGCTTCGCTACATACACCGTAATCCGGTGAAGCGCGGGCACTGCACTAAGCCTGAGGAGTGGCCGTGGTCAAGCTTCCGTGCGTGGGCATTGGGCGAGGTCGGTATTGTCGAGGTCGAGTCGGAGATGATTGCGGCGCGGCGAGAAGCAATTCGTGCGGGGATTACTCTTGTATCCATGAAGTGAGGGTCCGCTATCTACTTTGACGGTTGGAAAAACCCAGCTCCCACCCATCCAATAGCGTGAATCGCGCCCCACGGAATAAAGAATCCAAGAATAGGGAAAAGTACAACCAATAGATACAGCCATGCGGCTGGAGCCGGTGTCGGATAGAGAGTCTGGCCATCCTCTGTCTCGATTGAGCCAACCGTCAAGTTGATTGAATCAGTGCCGGGATAATCTGCCCAGTAGATCGCCTTAATGTCGCCCTTGTTCACTTTGTCAGGATTAGGTGGAAGCACAAAATACTGCCCCTCGTGGGAGATTTTGCACTCTCGTTGTACTACATCCGAAGCCGCCAAACGCTCAAATCTGTTATGACGCGTCCTTTGATCCAGGAGAGATTGCAATTCTAAGTATGAGGCAAATCCACCCAGAACTGCCCCTATTATTCCCAAGAGCAAGGCCAGTCGTCGCGTTCCTTCCCTTAGATTCATTGTCGTCTCACCTCATCAAGTCGGACTTCCGCTTTGGATAATCGTTCATCCGATAAATCTACTCCCATCAATAATATGGCTCCCAACCTTTCCGTAGAAAAAAACGGAAAGGATGGGGCACGGCATTGCGGGTTAGTCAGCTTTCCGTTCCCTGAAAAAACTCCCCGTGCCCCATCCTTGCGCCTTATTTCTAGTGCAAGGGGGGAGACAATAAACCTAAATCAGCCCCGTTCATGAAGTTCAACCGAATCCTTCACAAAAACACAATTCTCATCGGCGTGGGTGCCGGGAAACTCTTGCCTTCGTTGGCCAGTTCTCCGGTCCGCGGATTGCGCCGGAAGACGCTGATCAGGTCCGAATCCTGATTGGCCACCAGCATCCAGCGCTCCGTGGGGTCGAGCACAAAGTTGCGCGGAGTCTTGCCGCCGCAATTGCTGCGGCCAATGGGCGTCAGCTTGCCGCTCGCAAACTCGGCGCGGAAGCTATAGAGAAAATTGTTGTCGCGATTGACAAAGTACACGCTCTGTCCATCCCTGGTGATCACCGTGTCGCAGGCGCGCGTGGGGCCATGATAGCCCTCCGGCAGCAATTTAATACTAGTAACCAAAGAAAGTCCGCCGTCCGCAGGACTCCACTCCAGCAAGTCCACCGTGGAATCCAGCTCGTTCACTGAGTAGGCCGTGTGCCCGTTGGGGTGGAAGTGCAGCGTGCGCGGCCCGGCGCCCGGCCTGGCGCGGTACGTTCCTGCCAGCTTCAGCATCGCTGTCTCGGAGTTCAACGTGTAGATGTGAATGCAATCCATGCCCAGGTCGTTGATGTAGGCGTAGCGGTTGTCAGGCGAGTAGGCGGCAAAGTGCGCGTGGGCTTTCTCCTGCCGGTCCTTGTTAGGCCCGCGGCCGATGTAGTGCTCGCTCCACACGGCAGGGCTCAGCTTGCCCTCCGTCACCAGAAAACTTGCCGCCGAGCCGCCGTTGTAGTCAGCCGCCAGCAGCACGCGCCCCGTCTGGTCCAGGGCCACGTGGCAGGTGCCCGTGCCGGCCGAGTTCTGCGCGGAGAGCTGCTCCAGTTTGCCCCCCGCCACGCGGAAGCTGGCCACCGCGCCGGTATGCTTGCCGTTATAGCTCTCCAAACTCGCGGCGGCGTACAGGTATTTGTGGCCCTCTGAGAAGGCGAGCCAGTGCGCGCGGGCAAATTTCGCGGCCACCCCGGCAGAAAACAGCTCAGCGGTTGCCGGATCCCAGTCGTAGGCCAGAATACCGTCAGACGCGTTGCATCCCACGAAAACGCGCTGGCGGCCTGTCGAGGCAAAAAGTGAAGGCGAAGCCGTTGCGGCCAGCGTCACAGCCGAGGCGGAGAGCAGAAAATTGCGGCGAGTAAATTTTTTCATGGCAAAAAGATTGTCGCCGATGGGGCCTGAGCCGCGCTACAGCAAAATCAGAGTAGCTATACCCGGAAACAACCCCATCAAGTGGCTTTTTCATTTCCGGGGTCCCCGCGGACAGGTCTTCGTCCGTGGGGTGGAAGTTAAAGCCACCTTCAAGGATTTCAACAAGGGCACGTATACTCTGATTTTGCTCTAGTGGCAGCATAATTGTGCGTGCCATCCCCCGAAGCCGTCGCCGCCTGGAACGAGCTTGACCCGCGAATAAGCAGGCGGGCAGCTCCTGATGCCGAGTCTTGGAAGGCACGCCGCCCTTCACTCTATTCGATAATCCTGAAGTTCCCGCTGCAGTGCAACATGCTCATCAGGTAGAGCATCCCGTCGTAGTAGCGATAGTCGCCGGAAGGAACCGGCATATTCCAGAGTGTTTCTACAAACGCCTTTGCCGTCGGTCCCGGCGTCGCCGCAAGGCTACCTACCGCGGTCTCCGCTGCCATCCCCGTCGAGTGCTCCGTTGACAGCGGCTTGCCATCCAGCGTGTAGCGACTGGCAAGCTTATCGATTCCCTCTCCGTAAAGGAACTTCTGCAGCCTGTTGCTCAGCTCCGTCTCCCGCGCGTCCTTCCGCCACCACGAGTAATCCACGCTCCAGTTGCTCACGCTCCGCCAAGAGTCGTAACTGAATGGCACCGGCTTTCGATCCCAGCCCATCATCGCCGTCCCGTCAAAGTTGCTCCGGTCCGGTGTAAGTCCCGTCTCCGGGCCGGTGACCTGGTTGAAAAACTCCCGGCTCACATCCGCCGCCTTGGCCCAGAACGCGCGATCCTCCACGGGTCCCCAGCGTGCCCACAACTCATAGAATGCCGGCAGATGATAGCTCGCATCTGTCGATATGTCCTCCACATTCGGCACAAACCGGATCATGAAATGATCTTCGTCCACCATCGGCCCGATCGTCTCGGTGCGCGGCCCGCGCCCGAACCAGAACATGGGCGGCGCCGGCGTGGCCTTGCCGGCTGCCACGGCCGCCTCCCGCTCGCGCTCCCGAGCCTTGTTGTTGGGACTCGGCCAGGGATGATCCGGCATGGTAAACGGCGCATCCTCGGGGTGAATCCGGAAGGGGCCTGTTCCCGTCAGCACCGGGTGGTGCCGCATCCCGCGCAAAATCTTGTCCGCCTCGGCCTGGTAGTTATAAATGCCTTTCCCGTTGCCCCAGCGATGCGCCGCAAAGTACAGCGCCATGACGTAGTACTCTTCCCCGTCCGGCGCGGCCCCCGTCGAGCGCGGCCTGCCATCCGTGCCCGATTGACCAGGCAAAGTAACCCACGGAAGGATTCTTCGGATCGGTGACCAGCATATAAGTCTTCGACCAGTTCCACAGCGCGTCAAACTCGCGCTTCTTGTCTAGCTCGACGGCAATCATCATGCCGTAACTCATGCCCTCCGTGCGCACATCGTTGTTTGCCCAGTCCGTGATATAAGCCAGCGGCCCGTTCTCGTTCGCCCCGGTCTCAAAGTAGACCCGCTCCTCCTGTCCGTCGCCATGAAAAAGCTGTTGAAACGCCTTCTCGATCTTTGCCCGGCTTTCAGCTGCCGTGTGCCCCTGCTCGGCAAACAGGTCGCGATACTGGTGCGTCTTGTAAGCTCCATTCCCGTCCCCCGGCATTCGTTTGATCTCTCCCAGAGGTGCATTCACATGGGGCGGCGGCATGGTGAATGTCGGAGCAGCCGCCGGAGCAGCCGCCGGAGCAGCCGCCGGAGCAGCCGCCGGAGCCTGCGCAAGCGCTCCGCAGGCCAATGCCAGCAAAAAGCCGGCAGCAAGAACAGTTGAATCAGAACGAATCAGCACAGAAACGGCCTTTCTCTCAGAAAATGTGCCCGGCAAGAAGCTCTCCGCCTCTATCCGGGCGTATCCATTCCACACTATTCAGCCATGACCCCGTCGAGTCCAGGCCGTTTCATTCAGCCTGCCGCGGCTGCGGGAAAAAAGATTCGATCGCCAACCAAGGGCTGCAGCCGCCCTGTGCGTCATGTCACAGGACGTTCACACTCCGCGTGTGATAGCATCCGATTTCGTAGCAGGTGACGCCCGCGGATTCATCCAACCCTCCATCCGAGCGGCGCCGGCCCGGGACCCTCCAGGTTTATGCCTATATGGTCCAAACCTTTCCGGTTCAATCCTTTATGGACGAGGTAGACGGCAGACCGGGAGCTGTGGCCCTCCAATTCGGCCACCTGGACGCCCCTCCGGGCGTCCCCATGGTTTCCCTGTCCCACTCGTTCAATCCCAAAAATCCTGAAATCACACGTAAATTCCAGAGGAGAACACCATGAAAACCTACCAGGGAAGTGAGATCCGCAACGTGGCTGTAGTGGGGCATGCGCACAGTGGCAAAACCACTCTGATCGCCGCTCTGCTGCATGCCGCCAAGATGACCCCCACCCAGGGCCGCGTCGAGGATGGCTCGGCCGTAACCGCTTATGACGAAGAGGAAGTAGCCCGCGGCGCAACCATGCAGAACGCGGTGGCCTTTGCCGAATGGCAGGGCGTAAAAATCAATTTAATCGATACTCCCGGATTTCATATGTTCACCCACGAGGCGCGCGCGGCCCTGTTGCCCGCCGAATCCGCCATCGTGGTGGTCAACGCACAGAACGGCGTTGAGCCGGTCACCGAGCGCGTCTGGCGCTATGCCGACGAAGCCAAAGTTCCCCGCATCGTTCTCGTCAACCAGATGGACCACCCCAAGGCCGGCGGCGGCGAGGGCCTGAGCGCCCTCATCGACGACCTGCAGGAGCGCTGGGGCCGCACATGCCTGCCCGTCCAGTTGCCCATCTCCGGCGCCGAGGGCTTTCACGGCGTGGTGGACCTGGTCACCATGGAGGCCTGGCAGTACACCCCCGGCGGCGATGGCCGCGGCAAGTCCTCCGCCGAAATTCCCGCCAGCCTGGCCGCCGACGCCAAGACACGCCACGAGGCGTTGATCGAACTGGTGGCCGAGGTCAAGGACGAACTGATGGAGGAGTACTTCGAATCCGGCACGCTCACCAAAGAGCATCTCATCGCCGCCCTTCATGAAGCCGTCCGCGAGCGCCGCATCTTTCCCGTGCTCTTTTCCAGCGGCCTCGCCAACATGGCCCTGGACCACCTGCTGGACTTCATCAAGGAGTACACTCCCTCGCCTGTCGAGCGCGTCTCCATCGCCGTCCGCAATCCCGCCATCGAACCCACGGCGGACGATCCCGATGCCGGACAAGTCCACCCGCAAAATCGACGACAGCGAGCCGCTGGCCCTGTTTGTCTTCAAGACCATGACCGATCCCTTCGCCGGCCGCATCAGCTTCTTCAAGGTCATCAGCGGCGTCGTCAAAAACGACGCCAACGTCGAGAACTACACGCGCCGCGGCTCGGAGCGCTTTTCGCATCTCAGCGTCATGCAGGGCCGCAAGGCCGTCGAGATTCCCGAGCTGCACGCCGGCGACCTGGGCGCCGTGGCCAAGCTGCGCGACACCCTCACCGGCGACACCCTCGGCGTCAAAGGCGCTGACATTCAGGTCGATCTCCACAAGCTCCCCGAGCCGGCCATGACCTACGCCATCGAGCCCAAGTCCCGCGCCGACGAAGACAAGCTCGCCCCCGCCATCCACAAGCTCATGGAAGAGGACCTGCTCATCCGCTTCTTCCGCGACCCGCAGACCAATGAATTCCTCATCGCCGGCGCGGGCCAGCCGCACATCGAGGCCATCGTCAGCCGCCTCAAAAAGCGCTACCACGCCGAGGTCACCCTCAAGCAGCCCAAGGTGCCTTATCGCGAAACCATCCGCGCCAAGGTCGAGGCGCCGGGACGCCACAAGAAGCAGACCGGCGGCCACGGCCAGTTCGGCGATTGCAAAATCCGCATGGAGCCATTGCCGCGCGGCGCGGGCTTCGAGTTCGCCAGCGAAGTCTTCGGCGGCGCCATCCCCCGCAACTTCATCCCCGCAATCGAAAAGGGCATCGTCGAGTCCGCCGCCCGCGGCTATCTCGCCGGCTACCCGGTCGTCGATTTCCGCGCTGTCGTCTACGACGGCAGCTATCACGACGTGGACTCCAACGAACTCTCCTTCAAGATGGCCGGCCGCATCGCCTTCCGCAAGGGTATGGAAACGGCCAAGCCCTGCCTGCTCGAACCCATCATGAAGGTAGAGATCGAAGCCCCCGACGAGTTCGCCGGAACGCTCATGGGCGACCTCAGCAGCCGCCGCGGCCGCGTCCAGGGCACCAACTCCAAGGGCCGCACAACGCTCATCAACGCGCAAGTTCCCATGGCCGAGATGCTGACTTATGGAACGCTTCTAACTTCCATGACTCAAGGCAAAGGCAGTTACCGCATGGAGATGGACCACTACGACATCGTCCCGCAACTGGTCGCCGAAAAAATCCTCGCCAACGCCAAACGCCCCGTGGAGGAAGAGGAAGAATAGCACCTGCGGTGCAGCAGTCGCGGCTTGCGCCGCATAGACAAAACTGGGTGCCCCAGGTCCGGATTTTCGGACCTGGGAAACACAGATGAAAGGACAGTTTTTTGAGAAAGGAGTCTAAAAGAGAACGATGAACGACTTTCTAATCGATCTTATTATCGTTTTGGTAATAAGTGTGATCTCCTTTGTTGTGATTATGACTCGGTTTTTGGCTAAGAGAGCGAAAGCCAAGAAGAAGTCTCAACGATCTATGGACGCTGCAAAGGAATCGGAAATGTGTGGTGACTGGCAGGCCGCAATTTTACATTATAAGAATGCGGCAATTGAATTTCCTGGTGAAACTGGTGCCAAGGATCTTCGAGACGCCTACGCGAGAGCAGGTATATCAGTAGACACGACACATCTGTTTGAAATTGCTGTAGATATACGTGATATCGCGAAAAGTTCGATCTACGGCTCGGATAAATGGCGTGTTTTAAGAAATGCTGTTGAAGAATTCAAGCAGGCAGTTGCGGCCTTGCCAGAAAAATGATCCGGCGGGCGGCCCACATCTAGATTTTGAGATGTGGGAGAAGATCACTAATCACTGACCCCTGATCACTGACCACTGTTTTTATTGCAGATAATTTCCTCCTTCTGGCGCACAATGGAAGCAATCAAGAGGCAACACCGCTCCCGATCTTTGACAACTGACACGGTCTCGCTGACCGCTGAAAACCGCATCTTTTCGCCTCTGCCGCTTCCGCAACCAACTCATAAACCATAAGTTAGCTCCACCGCAGGCAAAAGCATGCAACAAAAGTTTATCCCATTATCGCCTTTTTAACCGATAACCAAATCCGGTAAGATGCTTGAAATCATCAACATACTCATTTCACAGTGGCCAAAAAAGGCGAAACCAAGGCGCGGGAATTCGATTGGCGGGTGGTGGGCGGATTTTAGATCAAAAACGAAGATAACCGCCCTTGAATCAAAAATATAACCAATTTTTAATAGGCGAACAATAGGCGAAACCTAGGCGCGGGATTTCAACCGGCGAAAAGGACCTGGCAGGTGACCAGTTCATCAGTCCCGAAGAACCACCATGAGCTATGCGAAGCTGTGCCCCGTTCATTGCGGCCTTATCGCGATGAGTGGGCGTGTGGCTCACCCTTGCCCCGCCCACAATAAACGACTGCCCCATCCATTCGCGGCTTTCGCGGTGTCCTCACAGCCGATTGATAAGCGAGGCGATGCACGCCGCGCCGAAGCCGTTGTCGATGTTGACCACCGAGACGTTGGGCGAGCAGGTGTTCAACATTCCCAGCAGCGCGGCGATGCCGCCAAATGACGCTCCGTAACCCACGCTGGTGGGCACGGCGATTACCGGCGCATTCACCAGCCCGCCGACGACGGTGGGCAGAGCGCCCTCCATGCCGGCGCAGACGATCAGCACGCGCGCCGATTGCAGTCCTTGCTTTTGCGCCAGCAGGCGATGAATGCCGGCCACGCCGACGTCGGCAATCAACTCGACGGTGTTGCCCATCAACCGCGCGGTCACCACGGCCTCTTCGGCCACCGGCAAATCGCTGGTGCCGGCGCAGACCACGGCGATGGTTCCTTTGCCCGGAGTGGCCGGAGCCTGCGTGAGCGTGATGGCGCGAGCTGTCTCGTGGAACTCGGCGCGCGGCTCGATCCAGGCATGAACAGCTTCAAACATTTCGCGCGTTGCGCGCGTGGCCAGCACGTTGCCGCCCGCCTTAGCCATGCGGGCAAAGATTGTGGCAACCTGCGCGGCGGTTTTGCCCGAGGCAAAGATCACCTCCGGCATTCCGGTGCGCAGTGCGCGATGATGGTCGAGCTTGGCGAAGCCAATGTCCTCGAAGGGAAGATCCTTCAAGCGGTCAACTGCTTCGTTAACCGCCATGCGGCCCTCGCGAACTTCGTTGAGCAGAGCTTCAATACGTGCGCGATCCATCAGTGACCTTTCTTCAAGAGAGTGAGGATAAGTTGAATGCTAACCCACGAGCATTCGTCAGTTACAAGGCTTAATTACTTGGGCGCCTCACCCTGGCTGCATTTCAGCGAATCCTTGCGCGTCCAATCGGTCACCTTCACGGCGATTCCTTGCATGCAGTAAGTAACGCCGTCAAACGGCACGCCGGTAAACTCGATGCCGTCGCCGATGTTAGGCCGCGGCTCCTTGACCAGCAGGTTATACAGCTTGCCGCTCTTCACGTCCTTCAGCACCAGGCAGCGCATTTCGACGCCTGCTTCCACGCAGCCTTCCGCGCGCACCTGTTTAGGTTCCGGCGCGGGGCCGGCGCCGGACGCTGCCGCGGCTCCAGCAAGCATCATTGCCGCATGCTGCCAATAGAACTCGTTTCATGCGCGTTCTCCTTTGTGGATTTTCGCGTAGGCTTGCATGGCTTCCTCCATCACCTGCTTGAGAGGAAGCGAATGTTCCGCTGCAATCTTGCGGCAATCCTCATACTCCGGCGCAGCGTTGGCGATCTTTCCGGAGTTCAAGGCGGGCTATCTTGATGCGCACCTTACCTAAACTTGTTTTAACTTCAACAAACTCGCGCGCCAATGCAACCTTGTTCTCCAGCCTCCAGCGCAGGCCGATGGTGGTGGTCTCGCGGAAGAGCAGCTCCTGCAGCGCGGGCACGAGATCGGGCCGGCAGAGGACGGTCATCTGCACGCCCGCGCGCCCCTTCTTCATCTGCACCGAGGCTCGATAGACATCCCACGCGCCGGCAGCCAGCAATAACTCGCTGACATAACTCAATAACTGCGGGTTGCAATCGTCGATCACTGTCTCGATCACTGCAATCGGTTCAGCTGCGGCAGTCTCGGCAGCCTCTTCTTCGCCCACCAGCAATCGCAGCAGGTTGGGCTGGCCCTGCGTCTCGCGCCCGCCCGCGCCGTAGCCCGTTTTCAGGATGCGCATCGGCGGCAGCGTCGCGTACTGCACATCGAGCATCCGCAACAGCGCCGCGCCGGTCGGAGTCACGCGCTCCATCGGCTCGCCAGCCGCATAGACCGGAGCATCGCCCAGCAAAGCCAGCGTGGCCGGCGCGGGAACGGGAAGCGTGCCGTGCTGGCAGACAACGGTTCCGCTGCCCACGTTGAGCGGCGACGAGAGCCAGCGGATCAACGCCCAGCGCCTCAGCGCCCGCGGCGGCGCAGACAATATCGACGATGGTGTCCACCGCGCCCACCTCATGGAAATGCACCTTTTCGATGGGGACGGAATGAATGGCCGCTTCGGCCTCGCCCAGCAGTTGGAAAGCGCGAATCGAGCGCTGTTTCACGCTCTCCGTAAGCGGCGCGGAATGAATGATTTCGACAATCGCCGACAATGAGCGGTGAGGCGCATGGAGTGTGCGAATGTGGCGCATGCTATGAGTATGTGCCGCTGATGAGTGCGTCGGCATTCAGCCGCCGGAGTGTCGGGCGTAATAACGTCCACTTTGATTGCGGCCAATTCCGCCGCGGCTCACCTTGCGCATCTCCAGGCGAGCGCCCACATTCAACGCGGCCGTCGTCTCCTCAAGGCAGGCGAAGGGAACGCCCGCATCCACCAGGGCGCCCAGCAGCATGTCGCCGCTGATGCCGGAAAAACATTCCAGGTAACCAATACGCATCGCAAGATGATTCTAAACCGCCGGCTATGCCCCGCGCCGCGCCAGCACTTCCACAGGCAAAACGGCATTCATCGATCCCGACCGAAAACCCGCACAATCCAGCGTGACGTATTGAAAGCCGGCCAGCTTAAGAGCGGCAGTGATAGCGTCCAGCATCTCCATGGTGAGGGCGCGCGGCATCTCGGCGCGGGCCAGCTCCACGCGGGCCAACTCGCCGTGATGGCGTACGCGCAGCTCGCGAAAACCTAACTGCCGCAGGCTCTCCTCGGCCTTTTCCACCTGTTCGAGCACCTCGCGGGTAACGGTGCGGCCATACTCGACGCGCGAGGAGAGGCAGGGCGCGGCCGGGCGATCCCACAGCGAATAGCCGGCGGCCCGGGCCAGCGCGCGAATTTCAGATTTAGTCAATCCAGCCTCGGCCAGCGGCGCCAGCACGGCATGCTCCACGGCCGCGCGTTGCCCGGGACGAAAATCCCTGGTGTCATCGGCGTTCATGCCATAGGCGATGTGCTCAAATCCCAGGCTTGGACCCAGCGCCTCCATAGCCTGAAAGAGTTCGTCCTTGCAGTGGAAGCAGCGATTGGCATCGTTGCGCTGATACTCCGGGCCGGCTCAACTCTTCGGTCGCGATAATATGCAGCGGAATCCCTTGCGTGCGCGCAAAATCGCAAGCCTGCTCGAAATCGCGGCGGGCCAGGCTGGGAGAGTCGGCCAGCACGGCGATCATGCGGTTGCCGAGAACGCGATGCGCCGTGGCCGCCAGGAACGCGGAATCCACGCCGCCGGAGTACGCCACCATCAGGCTGCCCAACTGCCCCAGGCGCTCTTCCAGCGCGCGCAGTTTCAGCGCCGTCGCTTCGCCGCTGTCGGGCGCACTCTCCGATGCTCTCCGCTCTGCGCCGGTAGATTCGTTTGCGCACGCGCCTTCATAGGCCGATTATACGCTGCGGATGTATTAGGGCCTGTTAACACTATCTCGGGCGCCACCGTCTGAGGTAGTGTTTACAGGCCCTGGCTGCTTTCGAGTGAATCATCGATTTCATATTTTTTTGAAACAGGGACTCGCCCTGCACGGGTATCCGTCAGCTTATAGAGGAAGCAATTCCAGCCGGGCTACCAGGGAATCCAACGCAATTGATTCTACTCCGCCGCGCGGCACGCGAATGAAGGAGGAGTGTGAGGCTCAGAGCAGCTTATTTTCGATTCTGTGCGTATTCAATTTGCTACTTTCGATAATTCGCGTTTATCTTGTTGATGGGGGTAAGGGATGCGATTTGATGAGTTGATGCTGGCGCGGCGGAGCGTGAGGAAGTATCAAACGAAGGCGGTGGAGGCGGAGAAGCTGCGGGCGCTGATTGAGGCGGTGCGGATGGCGCCGTCTGCCAGCAATACGCAGCCATGGAAGCTGATCCTGGTGGACGATCCCGCGATCAAGGAGCAGGTGGCGCGGGCAACCTTCAGCAAAACCTTCTCGTTTAATCAGTTCACGATGGATGCGCCGGTGATTGCCGTGCTGGCGGTGGAAAAACATTCGGTACTGACGCAGGTGGTGGGCTGGATGGCGAAGCGGCCGTTTTACCTGGTGGATATCGGGATTGCCGCCGCGCAATTTTGCCTGCAGGCCGCGGATCTGGGGCTGGGAACGTGCATGCTGGGGTGGTTTGACGAGGCCGAGGTGAAGAAGATTTTGAAGATTCCGCGGGTGATCAAAGTCGCGCTGTTGATTACGGTGGGGTACGAGGCGGAGAATCGGCAGCCTCGCCCCAAGGCGCGGAAGGCGGTAGAGGTGATGAGCACCTGGAATGGGTACTAGTGGACAGTGAACAGTGGACAGTGGACAGTGAAGTTGGACGGACCCGTGCCGCTGCGCATAAGTGCGAGTGATTCATGGTATGGGTTATGTCACAAGGTGAATGGCGGGTGACGATTATGCTCTGGTCTTGCGATACGCCATTCCAAGCACGCTCAACAAGCCAGAACCGAACAAATATAAGGTTCCAGGCTCAGGGGTTCCAGCACGAAGTTGCCCGATGGCGAAATAGTCGCCCTGATCATTGGTAACCACGACCTGGCTGATGGTCTGCCCGGTAGTTGTATCCTGCAGCGCAAACAGTAGCGCGTCACCTTCATAGTCGAGTGTCTGCTGCGCAATCCCAATCAGGCCGCCGTTCTCGTTGTAAAAGGCCGCGCTGACGGTTTGAGGATCTCCCTGCCAATCAGAGTATTCAAATCCAACCGTGCTATAGCCAGGAGCAACATTGATGGTGAGGCTGGTCGCACCGACACCGGCAGCGCTAACCGAGGACAATACATTCGTCGAGGAGCTCTCGACAAGAGGCGGCTGACTCCAATATTGCCAAATTGAGGGATCTGAACACTGTCCCGACCCGTCGATTGGGTTGTACGTCGGACACGGAGTGGTAAGCTGCCACATCGGCGCGCTGAAGGTAAACGGCCCTAAACTTGTAATCGTTGTATTGGAGCCATTTCCGCCGCCAAAATCGATGGTAGAGGAAGTGTAAGCCGTGGTTGGCTGGGTGAAGACGATATAGGAGTCGGCAAATGCCGGAAGCGCCACAAGCAAGACGATACACAAAATTATGATTCCTAAAAGCCTGCTAAATTGCATACTGCTAACCTATGGAAACAATATACCACATATGCGTATGGTGTCTGATAAGCCAGGGACTGGGGACTGGGGACTAGGGATTAGGGACAGCCACCCCACAAGCAGAAATCGCTTCCCTCTCCCCAATAAGTGAAAATCACTTGTTGGGGACCCCGAGTTGCTGGGGGCCCCAAGTCGTTGCCAGCGCACCGTTGATTCAGAAATTGTATTTGAAACTCATCTGAATCTGCCGGGGCGGTTTATTGCCATAGGAATTCACGGAGAGAATTGCGCCGAAATTTTCTGCCGGGCAGCTGAGGTTATAGCTCGGCCCACAGGCAATCATATTAAGTACGTGATACGGAGTGTCGAAGCTGGGGTGGTTGAGCAGATTGAAGACCTCAGCACGCAGCAGCACATGCTGAGAGTCGACGTGTAACGGGAAGCTCTTGGAAAGCGAGAAATCGAGATCGGCAAAGGCAGGTCCAATGAGAGCATTGCGCCCCTCGCTGCCGTAGGCCGGACCAAACGGCTCCGCGGCCGGCGTTTCGAAGGCGCACTGGTTGAACCAGTTCTGCGTGGTGCGAATCTGCGTGGGAGCCTGGCATGTGGGGTTGGCAGCCACCGGTTCCGGGCTTGTTGGGATCGCCCTTAAGGTCTGGCCGCTCCGGGTTGCCAAAGGCAGCGGCAGCGGCAGAAGGCGCGCCCGCCAGTACGACGGTAAAGGGCGATCCCGACTGCACGGAGAAAATGCCGCCGGCCTGCCAGTCACCGAGCAGAGCCTTGCTCCAGGTTGAATTCTTCGCCATGAAACGATCGAAGGGCAGGTTGTAGACGGCGCTGAGTGAGAGGCGATGGGTGGCGTTGAAATCCGATGGGCCGTTATCGCCGCGGAGGTTCTGCGAGTTCTGCGGCTGACCCGAGCCCACGCTGCCGCCAAAGATGTTGGAGAGATCGTCAATGGAGCGAGACCAGGTGTATGCGCCCAGGAAGGCCAGGCCGCGGGTGACGCGGCGCTCGGTGCGGAACTGCATGGAGTGGTAGGAGCTGGCGGAGGCGGATTCGATGTAGAAGATAGAGGAGAACTGGGAGAAAGGATAACCGGTAACTGGATTCTGCTGATTGCGATCAATGAAGGTGGTCAGGTGAGTGCCCTTGGAACCCACATAGGCCAGGTCCATCATCCAGTTCGGCATAAGTTCATATTGCAGGTCGAGGTTCCATTGCTGCATGTAGCCGTTGCGGAAGTGGGGATCGATCATTTCGCTCTGGGAGGTAGAGCCCGGCTGGCTGAGAATGTCCTGGATGGGGCAGAGGGAATACGCGAGACCATCCAAGCAGTTTCCTGTTTGCGGATGGTAGGCCACATCGTAGTAAGGCGGGTTGGCGCGGGGAAAGACATTGATCTGGCCAATGGCCTCATCGTAGAAGATGCCGTATGCGGAGCGGACCACCCAGCGCTCGGATTTCATGGGCCGCCAGGCGAAGCCGATGCGGGGAGCAATGTCGCGGCGAGTTGAGTAGTAGGTGGCGCGGGGGATTCCGTCTGTCCCGGCCTGCGTATATGCCGCAGTGACAGAGTAATTGGGGTAAGGGAAGGGAATGCAGGAGGTTTCCGGGCACGGCGTGAGCACGGGAACGCTGAATTGGTTATGCGCTTCGACCGGCGGGCTGTTGAATTCATAGCGCAGGCCGACGTTGAGCAGGAAGCGCGGTATGACGTGGATGTCGTCCTGAACGTAGGCGCTGACGCCGTGGCTCAAGAGGTCGCTGTTGGTAGTGCCGCTGGAGCAATCGCATAATCGGGAACGCCGAGAAGCAACTGGGCAAGGACACAGGCGCCGGCGTCAATGTTGGGACCGCCGGGATAGAGGGAATAGCCATTACAGGGGGGCAGACCGAAAGAGTTCACAATACCGTACATGGTCTGTGCCTCGAAAAACCAGTCGCCGCGGGCCTCGTAGTCAATGTAGTTGCCGAGCTGGATGCGGCGGAAATCGGCGCCGATCTTGAATTGGTTTTGGCGTACTGTCCAGGCCAGGTTGTCGGAGATCTGGTAGGTGTTGTCGCGGCGGTTCTCTGGATACTGAATGGGCGCGCCGATGCCGTTGAAGCTGACTGAGCAGCCATTCGGGTTACCGCACTGCTGGGATGTGAGATTAGCGCCCAGGTTGATATTGGGCGCGCCCAGATCGATGGGATTGGTGAGAGCGTCGGGAAAACCGAGCTGGGATTCGATGTTAACGCCATGGTTTTGCTGGAGGAAGGTGGCGCCCATGCGCGTAAAGCCGAGGCGGAACTCGTTGACCAGACTGGAGCGGAAGACGCGGGTCCAGTCGACGCCCGCGTTCTGGCCGAAGACGGAAGTGTAGCTGCCGTATCCGGGCAGGGAGGTGAAGGAATTGACCGGATCGAAGGGATCGAAGCGGTTTTCATCGGTCAGAGAGTAGTGCATGGAGATGCGATCGTTGGGGTTGGCCTGCTCGTCTACCTTGACGGAGATCAGGTTGAGCGATTCGTCGATTACAGGAGCGGAAAGATAAGTATTGGATGTAGATAAGTCAGAGCCTACATTGGCGGGAGGGTAAAGATTCTGCACACTCATGCCGCTGGCCATGCCATTCACGCAGGGACCAGCAGCCGCCGGACAGGGGAGATAGGTGGTAATGATACCCGCCAATGCTTCGGCCGCCTGCCATTGAGTCTGAGAGGGAATGGTTGCTTCGCGCGTAGTGGCCTGGCGCAGGCGGAGCTGCTCGTCGGAGAAAAAGAAGAAGGTCTTGTCCTTGCGCAGGGGCCCTCCGAGCGTGCCGCCGAACTGGTTGCGGTCGAAACGCGGAATGGAGGCGCAGGCGATACCGGATTCCAGCAGGCTGGTGGTGCAGCCGGGGAGATCGAAGTAGTTCTTGGCGTCCATTATCCGGTTGCGCAGGAACTCAAAGAGGCCGCCATGGAAGGCGTTGGTACCGCTCCTGAGCACCATGTTGATCTGGGCTCCGCTGGCGTGGCCGAACTCGGCCGAGTAATCGCCGGACTGGACTTTGAACTCCTGAATGGCATCGATGGAGGGCAGGGCGACGTACTGGTTCAGATAGGGATCGTTGTTGTCGACGCCGTCGAGCATGAAGTTGTTGGACTGATCGCGGGCGCCGTTGACGTTGAAGGAGCCTCCCTGCGTGGAGTTCTCGGAGCCCTGGGTCGGCAACTGCGCGCCGGGCACCAGCAAGGCAAAGGAGAGGAAGTTGCGCTGATTGAGAGGCAGGTCCTCGACGAGGCGTTCGTTGACTACCTGGCCGAGCGTGGAGGTGTCGGTTTGCACAATGGGAGGAGTGTCGGTGACGCGCACTTCCTCAGTGACTGAGCCCACATGCAGCGCAAAATCGACGCGCACCGTCTGATCCACATCCACAATGACACCGCGGAGGACGCTCCTGCGGAAGCCGGCGCGCTCGACGGCGACGCGATAGCGGCCAATGGGCAGAAGCGCAACGGTATAGTCGCCGTCGTCATTGGTCTGTGCAGAGCGGGCGGCGTTGGTTTCCTCGTTGGTGACGATCACATGCGCCTTGGGAATGACGGCGCCGGAAGGATCCTTGATTGTGCCGGTGACGGTCCCCGTGGGATCGCTGGCAAAAAGAGAGGAGGCAGACAGAAACAACAGCAGGGAAAAGTGATGCAACCATCGACTAGCCATGTGGTTCTCCTTCAGACCTAAACCCACAGTTTGAGCAGACAGTGATGTACAGGAAACAAACAAAGTATAGACTAGAAAATGAAAAATAGGCCATAAATAAAAACTTTCCGCCGTAAGTACCTGAATTTTCTTATGATAGACTGATCTGATTTGCGCCGTCAGCGATTCCGATCGAATTTCGATATGCCGGGCTGTGCGTGACACGTTCAAGAGCTTTGGAATCAAATAGCTGCGGATGCTTATACTGGTACAATCAACATTACTTGACAGCATCTCACTCAATGTGACATCCTGAACAGGTCGGAAAATCTCTCAAAGGCAGGGTTACTATGGCAAAGATTATTGGCATCGATCTGGGAACCACGAATTCATGCGTTGCGGTGCTGGAGGGCGGCGAGCCCAAGGTGATCCCCAACGAAGAGGGGTCGCGGACGACTCCGTCGGTGGTGGGCTTCACCAAGAGCGGGGAGCGGCTGGTGGGTCAGGTAGCCAAGCGGCAGGCGATCACAAACCCGGAGAACACAGTTTATTCGATCAAACGCTTCATGGGCCGGCGCTACAACGAAGTGAGCGACGAGATGAAGATGGTGCCCTTCAAGGTAATCGCGCAGGGCGACCACGTGGGCGTGATGGCGCAGGGCAAGGAGTACACGCCGCCGGAGATTTCGGCGATGATCTTGCAAAAGCTGAAGGCCTCGGCCGAAGCCTACCTGGGCGAGAAGGTCACCGAGGCGGTGATCACGGTGCCGGCGTACTTCAACGACGCGCAGCGGCAGGCCACCAAGGATGCGGGCAAGATTGCCGGGCTGGACGTGAAGCGCATTGTGAACGAGCCGACGGCGGCGGCGTTGGCCTACGGGTTAGACAAGAAGAAGGACGAAACGATTGCCGTGTACGACTTTGGCGGCGGGACCTTTGACATTTCGATTCTCGAGGTGGGCGAAGGGGTCATTGAAGTCAAGAGCACCAACGGCGACACGCACCTGGGCGGCGACAACCTGGACCAGCGGATTGTGGACTGGCTGATCGCCGAGTTCAAGCAGGAGCAGGGTCTGGACCTGAGCTCGAAGGGCAACGAGATGGCGCTGCAGCGGCTGAGAGATGCCGCGGAGAAGGCCAAGATCGAGCTGTCGACGACGATTGAGACGGAGATCAATTTGCCTTTTGTGACGGCGGATGCGACGGGGCCGAAGCACCTGGTGCGCAAGCTGACGCGGGCCAAGCTGGAGCAGCTGGTGGAGGATTTGATCGAGCGCTCGGTGGATCCGTGCAAGAAGGCGATTGCCGACGCGGGCATCGGCGTGAAGGACATCGACGAAGTGGTGCTGGTGGGCGGGCAGACTCGCATGCCGAAGATTCAGGAACTGGTGAAGAAGCTCTTCGGGCGCGAGCCGCATCGCGGTGTGAATCCCGACGAGGTGGTGGCGGTGGGCGCGGCGGTGCAGGCGGGCGTGCTGGCGGGCGAGGTGAAGGACCTGCTGCTGCTGGACGTGACGCCACTGACGCTGGCGATTGAAACGCTGGGCGGCGTGGCTACGCCGATGATTCCGCGCAACACAACGATTCCGACGAAGAAGACGGAGACGTTTTCTACAGCGGCGGATTCGCAGACCGAGGTGGAGGTGCATGTGTTGCAGGGCGAGCGGCCCATGGCGGCGCAGAACCGCACGCTGGGCAAGTTCAAGCTGGGCGGGATTCCGCCTGCGCCTCGCGGGATTCCGCAGATCGAGGTGACGTTTGACATCGACGCCAACGGAATTTTGAATGTGACGGCGAAGGACAACGCGACGGGCAAGGACACGCGCATTACGATTACCTCGAGCTCCGGCCTGAGCAAGGAAGAGGTCGAAAAGATGGCAAAGGAGGCCGAGGCTCACGCAAGTGAAGATAAAGAGAAGCGCGAGGAGATCGACTCTCGTAACTCGCTCGACGGGCTGGTTTACAACATCGAGAAGATGCTGAAGGACTCCGGCGAAAAGGTGCAGGCGGCAGACAAGACCGATGTGGAAGCGGCGCTGGCCGAGTCGAAGAAGACGCTGGAAGGCACGCCGAGCGTGAAGGAGTTGAAGGACGCGCACGAGAAGCTGACGCACGCGAGCCATAAGCTGGCGGAGGTTTTGTATAAGGCGAATGCGGCGAGCGCGGAGGCGGGAACACCACCTGCGGGCGAACATGCAGCGGAAAAGAAGAAGGACGAAGGCGTGATCGACGCGGAGTACGTGGACGTGGAGGACAAAAAGTAGGACTGGCCGTCCAGGCGAGTATCTCCTTTGGGTGCGATGGCCAACAAGTCATCGCACCTTCGCAATTCACATTTAAATTCACGGAGCAGCATAATGCATTTTGGAATTCATGATAGATAAGGAGGATTAATGAGTTCGGATAGTGTTATCAGCATAGTCGAAGAGATAGGCCTCATAACGAGGGAGAACATTTCGCGATACTTCGAACAGAACAGTAAAGAAGAAATTGATACATTGCAGAATCGGCTACGAGAAACCCTTAGAGAGTCATCACAGTCTAATGAAAGATATTTACCGACAGCCTTTAACTATATTGCAAGCTCCTCCATTCGCGGCGAGTCGCGATGTGAATTACCGGAATGTCGAGCAGATCAAGTTGGGGAGCTTGCTCGATTTTCTTTGCTCTATGCTGATAAAGTAATTCTGCCTTTGCTTAGCCCGGGGAGAGGTGCTTTAGGTCTTCAGGGCGATCTGATGATTCTTTCAGAGTTACGTCCGTTAATTGACTTGGGAATCGTAATCCCGACATCTTGTGAACTCTATTTATGCGAGGAACACGCATGTCGATGCGAAGCCATAGGCACAGAATTTGTCAAAGTAGCGAAAAGTGCTTCCGATGAACTTGCAGAGCGCGTAACCGTCACCTACATAACTGATGAAGAAATCTTGTCGTGGTACCCCGACAGCGACGCCATATCAATTTCATCGTTGCATCAAAATCTTTGCATTCTCCGGATTGGTTGGCCCGATGAATATGGACAATCAGTATCCAATTCCCTTTTTTTGAGCGCCCCGGATCTCGTAAAAGCCATTAGGGAGTTAGCAAAATCGAATACTCGCCTACCGGTAGATTTCGTGCGAAATAGTGGAATCCTATTCCACTATTTCGAGAAACCGGCATTCGATTACATACTCCATAGCTTATATAACGGTGCCGCTGACTGGCGTTATTTGTCCGATTCAGTCCTCGAAACACGACTCTTTCGGAGCCTAGCAGGAGGCGGTGAATCTGAAGAAGCAAGAAATATTGCCCTGGATGCGATGGCTCATGAAATTCCTCTCTTTACGAATGTTGCCCTAGGGACATTGGTACGGGTCCGGCAGGAAGAGAGCGATTCGTTTTCAGCATACCGCGGAGCACTGAATGATGCGTTGAGAGAGGCTGGGAAACAGGGAATTGGAATCAAGAGCGTTCGGGAGATTTACCAGGATATTGTTTTTCCTAAACTAAGCGCACTCGAATTAAAGGAAAAGACTCTTAATAAAAGGTTTGGCAAAAACCTTCTGTTGGGCTATGTCCCTTCGGCCGCGACACTCGCAATCGGGGTGTTCACCGATGCACAGAGTGCAGGAATGGGGCAACTCATGGGCAAGTTTATTGAGGCTTTCGGACTTGGGATTCTCTGCAATCAAGTTGCACAATTTGGCGCTTCCAAGGATTCTGTGAAGAACGACCCCTTCTATTTTTTACTCAAACTGAAGAGGAGCCATGATAAGGATTGTGCGGGATGAAGAATTATTTTGGGACGTGTGCCCAAGGTCTGGGTTATCAAGCCTGAAATAGCACATACTTTCCTATCTTGTTTTGTTTCAGACCCGCTGTGATTTCACAGCATACGAAAGACTTTGTGCCGCACGCCAACCGCGCCTATACTAAACCCATTGCGCCAGGCAGCGGAGGCCTATCGTGGACTACTCGCAAATCATTACCATTGAACCTGGCAAGCGGAACGGCAAGGCCTGTATTCGCGGCTTGCGCATCACCGTCTACGATGTACTTGATTATTTGGCCGGTGGAATGAGCCCGGAAGAGATTCTGGCCGACTTCCCCGACCTCACCCAAGACGACATCCGCGCCTGTTTGGCCTTCGCGGCTGATACCGAAGGCGGAGGTTCAGCATCATGAGCAAGGTTGGCGAGGGCATTATCCGAGGACTTAAGCAGGCGCTTGCCTTTGCCGAGGGAACGGCCAAGGAAGGCACCTATGTAGTCCATACTCCGGCGGAGATTGAGGCCAGGTTGAAGGCAAAGGTTGAGCGGCGCGTTGCCGAGGTTGAGTCGGGAACCGCTGTGACCTATTCCTGGGAAGAAGTGGAAGCGCCTTTGCGTGCGCGATTGGGCAAGCGATAACCCCGGCCCAAGAATTGAATCAGTTTGAACGAATTGATCTTCTTAAGCTATTAATTCCTGCGTAAATAATGTCTTTGCACCGTCCCTACGGGACTCCGTAACGAAATTGTTGAAACCATTTCCCCACGCTGAAGCGCGGGGCTAATCAACTCTGCGCCTCCGGCGCGTTTGTAGAATCACACCGGCCCTACGGGACGGTGCTAACATCGTGTGAACTTCAACCCAGGGCTGCGCTTTGCTTGCCCTGGGCTATTCTCATTTCCTCCCTCCGGGAGGAATGACGACTCCCTCAGGGGCTAAAGCCCCCAGTTTTATTGGGCATTTTGCGGCACGACTGAAGTCGTGCCCTGACACTTCTTGCTACTCCGGTTGCTTTATTCCGCAAGTTGTAAAGTCGTACATTGACGCTTCTTGCTCCACTATTTTCATATTTTCACAAGCTGTAAAGTCGTGCCCTGATACAAAACTGAAAACAAGAAGCAGGTCCTTCGACTGCGTTTGGCACAAAAGCGCCAAACTCCGCTCAGGATGACAAGCTATAGGTATCCCCGGTCCCCATCGATAAGGAAGAAGGCTTTGTCAAGCGCGATATTCGACAAACTTATCCCTGGCGGCGCGTGAGCGCCGCGTTGTTTGCCGAGAGCAGGTAGAGGACCACGGGTTCTGTTCTCTCGCTACATCATCGTTCGGCGGGTTATTGGTCGCCCTGCCAACCATCGATTCGGCCATTGGATACAGGCCATGATGCTTCCATGCGGACATCCCGTCTGTACGGGATGCGAGAGCGCTCAATCAAATGCCCGGTGTGCTTGTGCCACCATGGGGACCGGCGAGCTGCTCTCGACGTGGGCGATCTCTGGATAGCCAGTCTGTGTCTTGAGCATCCAGTAGAGTCGCACGGTTAATTTTCTTGCCGCCGCCACCTTGGCCACACCCTTGGGCTTCTTGTGGCAACGCGCCTGATACTGCCGTCGAAATCCTTCATCCAGCCGATTGGTCGTCTGCACGGCCTCGACCAGCAACTGCCGCATAAAGCGGTTGCCTTGTTTGGTGATCGCGCCCAGCCGCTGCTTGCCGCCCGAGCTATGCTCGCACGGAATCAACCCCAGATAGCTGGCTACCTGACCGCTGGTCGCAAACCGGCTTACGTTGCCGATGGTGACGGCAAAAGCCAGCGCCGTGATCGGCCCCACGCCCGGCTGGGTCATCAGCAGCCGCGCCCGGGCGTCGGTCTGGGCCGCTTGTGTCACCGCCGTATCGAGTTCCTCGACCCGCTCATCTAGCTCCGCCAGCAAGCGCAGAAGGTCGCCGCGGCGCTTCCCACTCCAACCTTCGAAGGGAAGGTTTTTAAAGGCGTCCATTCCCCGCGCGCTCCATAATGAGTGTTGTTTTTGCATCCCCCGGTTCAGCGCCAGGTGCTGCAAGCCGTTCTTCACGCGCGTGCGAATCTCCACCAGCTTGTGGCGGTGAATAAGCAATTGCCGCAGGTTGCGCTCCTCGGTCGAGGGGCGCCACAGCCGCGGAAAACGCTTTTCCATCAACAGGCGTAGAATGTGGCCCGCATCGCGCCGGTCGGTCTTCTGCTTGCGTACGTAGCTGGCGCGGATCTGGGCCGCATCGCCGATCCAAACTTCATGGCCAAGCCGTTCCAGCATGTCAATAAACCACTGGCTGTTGCCGCAGGCTTCGATGCCCACCAGCGCTGGCGCCGGCAGACTGCGATAGAACTGCTCTGCTTGCCCATCGCCGTTCATCAGCTTGTGTTCGCCGATCTCCCCGGTCTCGGCGTCAAGAACCGCTACCTGTTGCCACTTAGGATGAAAGTCACAACCTACAATAATCATCGAAGGCTTCTCCGATCTTCGAGCTCGTGGTCCTCTAGTCCACTCGCTACTCGATCTTCTCAGAAGCCTTCTTCCTTATCCCATCAAATGCGAGGGACCTGGGGCACCCAGTAAAAATAGCATCGATATTAAAGAGAAATAAGTATGAAAAACCCATCTTCGGGGCTGAAGCCCAGTTTATGCTGCGTTCCAATCAGGGGTCTAAAGACCCCTGCTCCCTCCACGCGCCTATCTCCGTCGACATCGAAGATTCGTGTTAGTATAGAAAACCTAAGTAGGAGTGGAGTTTTACCGCCTAATTGGAACGTTCCCCATGAACCTTTACCTGATGCGCCACGCCAATGCGGGAATAGCCCGCGAGAATCCGCTGCTGGACGACAAGCGCGCCCTTGTCAAAGAGGGCAAGGAGCAGTGCATTTTGATGGCGCGGACGATGAACGCGCTGAAGGTGCAGGTGGACATGATCGTCAGCAGCCCACTGAAGCGCGCGCGGCAAACGGCGCAACTGGTGGGCACGGAGCTGGGCTACGACGCGCGGGTGGAGGTATCACCGGCGCTGGGGCCTGAGGCCGATTACGCCGTATTTCAGAGGATGCTGGCGCACTATTCCGGCTTCGAGAATGTGCTGGTGGTGGGACACAACCCCAATATATTTCAATTTTTAGGACGGCTGATCACGGGCAACGGCGGGGCGGCGATTCGCATGAGAAAAGGCTCTGTGGCGCGCCTCAAGATGGACCGCCATCCGGCGTTGCTGCAATGGCTGATCGATCCGCGCTCGGCGCGGGCCATCTACGCCAGCGTGCAGAAGAGCTCGCGGCCGAAGACTTCCAAGAAGTAATCCGCCTCCTTGCGCAGCGACCACAGCTCGAGCTCCGCGCCGGTGCGCCCGGGATGCAACTCCAGATAGACGCGTTTGGGATAGACCTTGACCGCGACCCGGAGCGCGTCGGAGGCGCGGTCCTGATTGAGCGCGAGGGCCAGGCGCAGCAGCACCACGGCCTTTTTCACGCGCTCATGCTCGACGGAGGGAAGGTTGCGCAGGGCGCGGTCGCCGGGCTGGGGGCGACTCTTACCGAGGTAGCGGGCGATGGCTGAGACCAGCGTGCGCTGCAAGGGCGTGTAGCCGTAAATCTCCGAACTCGAAATAACGTACTGCGTGTGGCGATGGTGGCCCTGGTAGTTGATGAACTTGCCGGTGTTGCAGAGCATGGCGGCGGCGGATAGCCAGGTTTCGTACTCGGGCGGCAACTGGTGGAGCGCGTGCAGCGCGCGATAGAGCTGCAGAGCGTGAGCGCGCACCGGCTCGGCGTGGCGCAGATCGACGCCGTAGCGGCGCGCGGTGGCCAGAACGCTCTCCCAGCGCTGCTGCTCAAACTCGCGGTGAGCGATGGCGCGAGCATCCTGCTCGGCCAGCATCTGGGCGAGAATGCCGTCGCGCAGGCCGAGCGGGGAATAAGTAAAGCCTTCCAGCCCGAAGCTTTCAAGAAACTCGGCAAAGACCAGCGCGCCAGCCACGATAATCTCCGCGCGGCGCGGCCCGATGCCCTGAACGGCGGTGCGCTCGGCCAGCGTCATGGGAACCAGTTTGTCGGCAAGCTTGCGCACTTCGAGCGTGGGAACCAGTCCGGCAGTCGCCACGGCGACAGGAGCCTGGGATACGGCAAGGGCCTGGATTGCCTTGCTGATTTTTTTGCCCGCGGATTTCTTTTTGGATTTGCCCGGCGGCTTGACAGCTTTGTGATTTTCGGCGGTCTGGGCGGCCGTCACAATCGCCTCGCTGAGCGCCGCCGCAGTGCCCGAGGTGCCGATGACCTGGGTGATCTTCTCCGGGCGAATTCTGTCCTGCGCCTTGCGCAGCTCGCGGGCAATCAACTGCTTCATGCGCGCCAAGCCGTCGGCGGGCGCCGGGTCGGAGGGCAAAAACTCCTGTGTGAGCCGCACCGCGCCCAGCGGCATGCTCACCGTCTCGCGGATGCGCTTGTGCTCGGAGAGGGTAATCTCACAGCTTCCGCCGCCCAAGTCAATCAGCAGCACGCGGTTGGCCGTTGCCGGCTCGAATTCGAGCTGGGGCTGATCCTCGCCGCTGCCCATTACCCCCAGATGAATCAGCCGGGCTTCTTCCAGACCGGAGATGACTTCCAACTCCCAGCCGGTTTCGGCCTTGACCATCTCCTGAAAGGCCTGGCCGTTGCGGGCGTCGCGCATGGCCGAGGTGGCTACGACGCGAATCCGGTCAACGCCGCGCGACTGCACGGCGCGCTGAAAGCGCTTGAGCGCCTGCAAGGTGGCGGCCATGGCCTCTGGAGAAAGCAGCCCGCACTCAAAGACGCTGGCCCCCAACCGCGTGACCTCGCGGTCTTCGTGCAAGGTCTTCAAGTGGTGAGCCGCAACGCGGGCAATCTTTAAACGGCAGGAGTTGGAACCGATATCGATGGCGGCAAAGGTGAGCATGAAGGCGTGGCTCCGGAAAAATGGCTCTGCGGACAAGATACACGAGCGGGGCGGGGTGGAGGGCGGAATCCACAACCCGCTGTTAGTGCATATCGGAAAGTACCCCCATCGTGTCGTGGCTTGCGAACCAGCCAATCACGCGGCGCTCGTATTAAAGATGAGACAATCCTCAGAATCGCACCCTTCACGCTGCTGTATCCTTGATTTGAGCGCCGAGAGCGCAGACTTAGCTATGACAAACCAAACCAACACCTTCACTCGCCCGCAATCCGTGATCTCCACCAGGAACGTGTGGCTGCTGTTTTTGGCGATCTTTGCCGCCGTGTACTTTGCCTCGCTTTTTACGCCGCCGCTGATGGACGACGTGGATTCCACTCATGCCCAGGCAGCGCAGTACTTCTCCGAACAGAGCGACTGGATCTCGGCCAAGATCAACGGCATCCGCTACATCGAGAAGCCGCCGCTGCCTTACTGGACGGTGGCCGTTCTCTTCCATGTCTTTGGCCAGAACGTATTTTCCGCTCATCTGCCGAACACGCTGGCCATGCTGGGGCTGACCTGGATGGCGTGGCTGTGGGCGCGCCGGGGATGGGGCGAACGCGCCGGGCTCTATGCCGGCCTGGGGGTGCTGACCTCGGTGGGGCCGTTTCTCTTTACCCGGTTCATCATTCCCGAGGCGCAACTGAGCCTCTTTTTGCTGATTGCCTTGTACTGTCTGCTCACCGGCTTTGAGCCGGGGCGCGGGTCGCGGTTTTACTGGATGTGGGCGCTTTCCTCCCTGGCCCTGATGACCAAGGGGCTGATTGCTCCCACGTTTTTCTTCGGCGCGGCTATTCCTTACCTGCTGATTACCGGCCTTTGGCGGCGCTGGCGAGAGATGAAGCCGGTTATCGGCCCGCTGATCTTCCTGGCCATTTCCGCGCCCTGGCACATTCTCTGCGGGTTGGCCAATCCGGACCAAGGAAACGCCGTCGGCAACCACCCCATGATCGGCAACGTACACGGATTCTTTTACTTCTATTTCATCAACGAGCACTACCTGCGCTTTTTCAATCTGCGCTACCCGCACGACTACAACAAGCTACCCGGCTTTGCCTACTGGCTGCTGCACCTGGTGTGGATCTTTCCCTGGAGCCTGTTTTTGCCGGCCCTTGTGGCCGTGGCGTGGAAGACCCGGCACAAATGGATGCAGTATCTGCGCAGCGGCAACGGAGTGACCGCGGATGCCTCTTCGAATGAGGGCTTTGTCTTCCAGCTCAGGTTCCGGGCGCGCTCCATCTGGCTGCTGAGCCTTTTTTCCGCCTGGACGCTGCTGTTCTTTTCGATTTCGACCAATCAGGAGTACTACACTTTCCCGGTTTGGCCGCCGCTGGTGATTCTTATTGCCGCTGTGGTTGCGGGCATCGAAGAACAGCGCGCGCCTGCCGGCGGCAAGCCGCTGCTTTCCACCGCCTGGCTGACGGGCGCGCAGGGGTTCTTCGCCGTGCTCGGCGTGCTCTCCGCCGTGGTTCTTGGCTGGGGATTATGGGAATCGCGCCATCTGCCCTTTGTAGACGACGTCGGCACATTGCTGGCGCACCGCGCCGTGGGCGATTACACCCTCTCCATGTCCCACTTGTTCGACCTGACCTTCGCCGCGTTTGCCGCGCTGCGATTACCGGCGATTCTGGCCGGCATCGCATTGCTCATCGGGCCGGCGCTCGGCTGGCTGCTGCGATTGAAGGGCAAACATCTGGCCGCCATCATCAGCATGGCTCTGACCATGTCGGTATTCCTGATCGCCGCGCACATCGCCTTTGCCCGCTTCGATCCCATGCTCGGCTCCAAGCGGATGGCCGATACTATCCTCGCCAAGGCCTCGCCCGCCGATAGCATCATTATTTATGGCGAGCAGTCTGAAGGCTCGTCGATCATCTTTTACACACACTACTTCTTCAGGAAACCGGCGAATTTTGTCTATCCACGCTGCGGCCAGCATGGAGAAGGCACTCCGCTGCTGTGGGGCTCCTGCTACCCGGACGCGCCGGATATTTTCCTGAGCACGGAAAAGCTGTCGAGCATCTGGGGCACGGGCGAGCGCAAGTGGCTTTTCGCGGAGGATCCGAATCAGCTTAAAGCGGAGCACGTGCTGGCCGGGCGGCTGATACTGGTGCAGACCGTGGCCGACAAGGCGCTGTGGACGGACCGGCCGCTGCCGTAGATTCGGAGCGGGAAGCGGATAGGAACTATTTCGCGGCCCGCATCCTGCCTCCGGGCAGCAACTGATAGACCTGCCCGCGCCAAAGAACGCGGTTGCTCAGATAGCTGGCCGCCCAGAATCCGAAGCCCATCAGGTCGCGCAGCGGGTAAAGCGCCAGCAGACCGAACCAGCTCGGGTCGCGCACTACCAGCCTGCCCACGACAATGGCCAGCGCCAGCCGCGTGGCCACGCTCCAGCCGAGCAGCGCCAGAGCCAAAATTGGATGCCCCAGCGCTGTAGCTGCGCCCAAGGCCAGCAGCCCATACGGAATGCTGAAGGTCAGCGCCGTCCCGAAGTGTCCCATGGGCCGCGAAAAGCGCGTAGAGCGCATCCACCGCGCCTGATGCTTGAGCGATGCCACAAAGCTGGAGTTGATGACCATGTGGTCGATGGCATGGTGGCTCAGCGCAACATTTTCGCCCAGCTTGTAGGTTTCGTTGCCGTAGATAAAGTCGTCGGCGCAGTAGTCAGCGGCCACGCCGAAGCCGCCCATCTGCCGGATCACGCTGCGCCGGAAGGCCATGGTCGGACCCAGCACAAAGCGCATCCCCTCCATGGCCTGTGCCGCCAACACCCCGGAGGTCATCTCCACGCTCATGCCCACGGCCTCGAGGCGCGCCCACAACCCAGGACCGGACTTGCCTCGCGGGACAGCCACGCCGCGATAGGGGCAGCACATGGCACCCACACGCTCCTGGGCAAAGGGCAGCGCTACAGCGCGCAGATAATCGGGCGTGACGCGCACATCGCTGTCGCTCACTACCAGAATCTCGTGGGCCGCCATAGCCTCCATCTTTTCCAGCGAAATCACTTTGTCATTGATGTAGCCGGGCTGGCCGTCGGTCGTTAAAAAGCGCGTGGGAATCTGCGGATAGCGCGCGGCCACGCGGCGGGCAATGGCAAGACCCGCGTCTTGGTCAGACCGCGCGCAAAAGAGAATTTCGTGCTGGGGATAATCCTGCTCAAAAAACGTGGCCAGATGCGCCTCAAGCTCCGGCTCGTCGCCATGCACTGGCTTTAGCAGGGAGAGCGGAGGTGTAAATCCCGGCCGTTTTCGCACTTCGGCAAGCGCCCTGCGCCGCTGGCGCAGATAGCCGGGCACCGCCGCCAGCACCATACCGGCAAAGACCGTAGACGAAAACAGGCCGACGACAGCCAGTCCAAGAAGTACATGCAACATACAGCTTCCAGAATACGCGGCTTCGGCGCTTTTGAGGGGTGAGGATTCCGTGTGCCAAAAATCGGCGCCGGCAGGAAACCAATGAAGTCGATGGGGAGGCTTTGAGGGACGCAGCTTCAGCCGCGCCCGGGGCGCAAACTATCCAGATGGCTGGTATCGATTGGCTCAGGATCCTCGAATTCGGGAAACACCGGCAGCCCGGCCCGCAGGCCGCTCCACTCCTCGGACACCACGATGCTGTTCTGCGGATTGCCCGGCTGGTAGCGCGCCGAGCAGGGAAAACCTGCCCGCACCTGGGCCGCATCCACCTTGCCGAGCAGGTCGGTAATATCCTGAGAGGACTCGTAGTCCACGCCGCCGATGCGATAGCTGTAGAGCAGCATGGTCAGGGTGCGCGGCGGCGCGTTTTTGGATTTGGCGGCGACCTCGATCTCGCAGATGTCCAGCAACATGCCGTCCACCACGCGCCCGGAGCGGGAGAGGAAATGGCGGCGCGCGCGCTCCCGCTCTTCCGGCGAAGGGCCCTTGCGCAGCAGCAGCCAGAGGCCCAGAACAAGGAGCACTGCGAAGACGGCTCCGGCGGCGATAATCTCCCAAGTGGTGGAGCTGAGTTGAGTCATTCGAGGCGGACGTTACCCTTTCGGTCCTAAACTAGAGGATACCTCAGCGGGGCTCGGGGTGAAGGCGGAGGGGTTGTGGAACCGGTTCCGACTTCAGGCCGCCACAACCATAGGACTCCACGCTGCGCTATACTCTTGACTGCATCCTGAAGAGATTTTGGACCGCAAGATGCCCTGTTTTCAGAGGTTTTTTCATGGCTATTCGCAAAAATCCCGCAGCGGCGCCTGATTCCCGAAATCGCAACCGGTCTGGTGACAAGATTCATTCCACCACCGTGATTTGCGTGCGGCGCAATGGCCAGGTGGTGATGGCCGCCGATGGGCAGGTCACGCTGGGCGACCACGTGCTGAAACACTCGGCCAAAAAGATTCGCCGCCTCTATCAGGACAAGATTCTGGCCGGGTTTGCCGGCTCGACGGCCGACGCCTTCTCGCTCTTTGCGCGCTTCGAGTCCAAGCTGGAGCAGTATGCCGGCAACCTGAACCGCTCCGCCGTCGAGCTGGCCAAGGACTGGCGCACCGACAAGATGCTGCGCAACCTGGAGGCGCTGCTGGTGGTGGCCGATGCCGGGCCAGACATTTCTGATCTCCGGCTCGGGAGATGTGATTGATCCCGACGAGCCGCTGGCCGCCATCGGCTCCGGCGGACCCTATGCCACCGCCGCCGCCCGCGCGCTGATGGAGAACACCGACTTGAGCGCCCGCGAGATCGCCGAAAAGGCCATGCAGATTGCCGGCGAAATCTGCATCTACACCAACGACCAAGATCACGATTGAGGAGTTGAAGAGCTAGCGGGTTGCATCCGCCGGCACATTGATCCATGGCCATTTATCTGCCCGCATCCGCCGAAGAACAAGAGCTCTCGCTGGACGAGCTGACGCCGCGCGAGATTGTCGCCGAGCTCGACAAGCACGTTGTCGGCCAGAAGGCCGCCAAGCGCGCCGTGGCCATTGCCTTGAGAAATCGCCAGCGCCGGCAGAAGCTGCCGCCGGAGATGGCCGACGACATCATGCCCAAGAACATCATCATGATTGGGCCGACGGGCGTGGGCAAAACGGAGATTGCGCGGCGGCTGGCCAAGCTGACCGGGTCACCGTTTCTGAAGGTGGAGGCCTCGAAGTTTACCGAGGTGGGCTACGTGGGCCGCGATGTGGAGTCGATGATTCGCGACCTGGTGGAGATCGCCATCGACATGGTGCGCGAGGAGCGGCTGGAAGAGGTGGAAGACCGCGCGGAGATGAACGCCGAGGAGCGGCTGCTGGATGTGCTGCTGCCGCCTCCGCCGCCCGCGCCGCCCGCGCAGGAGGGCCAACTGACGCTGCCCGGCACGGAAAGCTATCAGCGCTCGCGCGAGAAGATGCGCCAGCAGTTCCGCGAGGGCAAGCTGGACGAGCGCATGGTGGAGCTGGACGTGCGCGAGCGCGGGATGCCGCAGTTCGGCATCATCAGCAACCAGAACCTTGAGGATATGGAGATGAACCTCAAGGATATGCTGCCGAATATCTTTGGAGGCGGGACGAAGAAGCGCAAGATGAAGGTGGCCGACGCCTTTGATTACCTGGTCGATGAGGAAGAGGGCCGGCTGATCGACATGGATTCAGTGAACCGGGCGGCGGTGGAGCGGGTTGAATCGAGCGGCATCGTCTTTCTGGATGAGATCGACAAGATCGCCGGGCGCGAGAGCGGCCACGGGCCCGATGTTTCGCGCGAAGGCGTGCAGCGCGACATTCTGCCCATTGTGGAGGGAACCACGGTCAACACGCGCTACGGCATGGTGCGCACCGACCACATTCTGTTTATCGCCGCCGGCGCATTTCATGTCTCCAAGCCCAGCGATCTGATTCCCGAGTTGCAAGGGCGCTTTCCCATCCGCGTGGAGCTGAAGTCGCTTACCGTCGATGATTTTCTGCGCATCCTGACCGAGCCCAAGGCTTCGCTGACCAAGCAATACTCGGCGCTGCTGGAGACCGAGGGAGTGAAGCTGGAGTATTCTCCGGAGGCCTTGCGCGAGATGGCGGAGTTTGCCTTCAAGGTGAACGAGCAAACCGAAAACATCGGCGCGCGGAGGCTGCACACGATCATGGAGCGGGTGCTGGAGGATGTGAGCTTCCTGGCGCCCGACGTGGCTCGCCGCGTGCCGGATGAAGCGGCTGCCGCGGCGCTCAAGGAGGCCATCAAGAATGAGTCTTCCACGCCCCTGCCCTACGAGGAGCGAACGACTCCGGCAGGCCCGGAAAAGGTCTTCCTCATCGACGCGGAGTACGTGAAGCAGATGGTTGCGTCCATCGTGAAGGATCAGGATCTGTCGCGTTATATTTTGTAGCCCAGGAAGAAACAAGCGTGGACCGGGAGGCCGGCGCTACAGTTTCATGCACAGCGGGCCGGCAACGCCGGTGGGGAATTGATACAAGCTTTTCAGCCGAATCGACACTCAAACTTCCTATGCCATTGACGACAGTAACTTTGATGGAAGGCTGACAGATTGATGGACAGCGCGGGCAGCGGAGCAATTCAACGGGAACGGAGGAGAGGATGAGCCGGAAGTTGCGGATGGGGATGGTGGGCGGCGGACCGGGCGCGTTCATCGGGCCGGTACACCGGATGGCGGCCGAACTGGACGGGCGGATTGAGATGGTGGCCGGAGCATTTTCGCAGTCGGCGGAGAAATCGCGGGCGGCGGGCGAGAGTTTCGGCATCGATGCGGGACGGGCGTATGCGGATTACAAGGAGATGCTCGCGGCCGAGAGCAAACGCGAGGATGGAATTGATTTTGTGGTGATTGCCACACCCAATTATTTGCACCTGCCGGTAGCCGCGGCGGCATTGGAGGCGGGGATTGCGGTGATGAGCGACAAGCCGGCCACAGCCACCTATGAAGAGGCGCTGAAGCTGGAGGCGGTTGTGGCGAAAGCCGGGCTGCCGTATGGACTGACCCATACCTACGCCGGCTATGGAATGGTGCGGGAGGCGCGGGCGATCTGCGCGAGCGGGAAGCTGGGGACGATTCGCAAGGTTGCCGTCGAATATCTGCAAGGCTGGTTGAGCGAGCCGCTGGAAAAGAAAGGACAGAAACAGGCGGCGTGGCGCAGCGATCCGGCGCTGAACGGACCGGGAGGCTGCATCGGGGATATCGGGACGCATGCCTTTCACTTGCTGGAGTATGTGACCGGGCTGGACGTGACGGCGATCAACGCCACGCTGCGCTCGGTGGTGGAAGGGCGGCAACTGGATGACGATTGCAATGCGTTTGTGCGGCTGGAGAACGGCGCAACAGGGCACGCTGATGGCGTCGCAGGTGGCGGCGGGAGAATTGAACGACCTGCGCCTGCGGGTGTACGGCGAAAAGGGCTCGATCGATTGGCGGCAGCAGGATCCGAACCGGCTGATGGTGAAATTGCTCGATGGGCCGGAAGAGATTCATCACGCGGCCACGGGTTACCTGGGGCAGGATGCGAAGGCCGTTATGCGCATGCCCGCGGGGCATCCGGAGGGATATATCGAGGCCTTCGCGGTGTTGTACCGGGAGTTTGCCGACGGCCTGACGGCGTGGCGCGCGGGCAAGCCCGCTGCCCGCGACTTTGCCGGGGATTCGCGCCGGAGTGCGCGGAATGCGATTCATCGAGCGGGCCATTGAAAGCAACAAGCGGCAAGCCTGGGTTGAATTCTAGAATTGAGTGAATTGCGGAGCGAGAAACGATGAAGACAATCAAGGGACCGGGAATTTTTCTGGCGCAGTATGCAGAGCGATGAAGCAGCCGTTCGATTCGCTGGGCGGGATGGTGGATTGGGCTGCGGGGGTGGGATTTACGGGCGTGCAGATTCCTGCGTGGGACCGGCGGCTCTTCGACCTGAAGCTGGCAGCCGAGAGCCAGAGCTATTGCGACGAAGTGCTTGGGGTGGTGGGGCTGGCCGGATTACAAGTGACCGAGCTCGCCACACACCTGCAGGGTCAACTGGTGGCGACGCACCCGGCGTATGAGGTGCTGTTCGCGGATTTTGCTCCGCACGAGCTGGCGCTTGACGCGGGCGGCCGGCAGGCATGGGCGGTTCAGCAAATGCTATGGGCGGCAAAGGCCAGCCAAAGACTCGGCCTGAAGGCGCACGCTACCTTCTCCGGAGCGCTCGCTTGGCCGTACGTCTATCCGTGGCCCCAACGGCCCGCAGGCCTGATTACCGAAGCCTTCGCGGAACTGGGACGGCGCTGGCTGCCGATCCTTGAGGCTTTCGACGAGGCGGGCGTGGATCTCTGCTTATGAACTGCATCCCAGCGAGGATTTGCACGATGGCGCGACCTTCGAGAGATTTCTCGGCGTCGTGGGCGAACACCGGCGGGCAAACATTCTCTATGACCCAAGCCACATGATTCTCCAGCAGATGGATTACCTGGAATTCCTGGACCTGTATCACGAGCGCATTCGGGCCTTCCATGTGAAGGACGCGGAGTTCCGACCCGAGCGGGCGGAGCGGCGTTTATGGCGGCTATCAGGACTGGATCGACAGGCCGGGACGCTTTCGCTCGCTGGGAGACGGCCAGATTGATTTTCATTCCATCTTCAGCAAGATGGCGCAATACGATTACCCCGGCTGGGCGGTGCTGGAGTGGGAGTGCTGCCTGAAGCATCCGGAGGCTGGGGCGGCGGAAGGGGCAAAGTTCATCCGCGAGCGCATCATCCGCGTGACTGATCGCGCCTTTGACGATTTTGCCGGCGGAGGCTCGGATGAAAAGAAGAATCGCCGGATTCTTGGCTTGAGCTAAGGAGCCGCGCACCAAAAGAAGCCGTTGTGCGCGGTTGTAATGTAAACTCAAGCAACGAGTCTGGCTTTCTCCGCTGTAAAGCCGGCTGCAAGCTGCTCTGCCGGCGCATGACTCAAACTTCCCCATGTGTCTGAGGTTGCAATGCAATTGATGAGAGTACTGCGCAGGCCAGCCTGCATCATCTTGGCAGCCTGCGCAAGCGCGGTCTTGGCGCAGGCGCCGCCAGTTTCTCCTCCCGCCAAGCTTCCTCATCCCACCGAGACCATGGTGGTTCTTGGCTCGGCGGTTCCCGTGCCGCTGGCGGAGTCCTCCGCTTCGGTCGTGGTGCTGCCGGTCGAAGGCAAGACTCTCACGCTGGAGTCGCCGCAGGAGCTGCTGCGCCAGGATTCGTCGGTCTATCTGGAAGAGCGCGGCGCGGGCGGCGGACAGGCGGATCTGGTGTTGCGCGGAGGAACCTTCGAGCAGGCCCTGGTGCTGTTGAATGGCTTCCGCATCAACGACAGCCAGACCGCGCATCATAACCTGGACCTGCCCATTCCGCTCGATGCCATGGACTCGATTCAAGTGCTGCACGGCGCGGGTTCCACGCTGCATGGCGCGGACGCGTTGAGCGGCGTTGTCGACTTTCTTACCGCCGCGCCCTCCGCGACCTCGCTTCGCCTGCGCTCGGGGTACGGCAGCTTCGACGCAGAACGAAGAGTCGCTGCTGGCGGCACTGGCGCGCAAGCGATGGAGCAGCCGGCTGACCGCGAAGCCGCAACTTTTCCACCGGCTTCATGCGCCGACCGCGATTACCGCAACGAAGATGCTTCCTCGGAGAGCTGGATCAGTTCGCGGCTCGGCATCTCCGACCTGCTCTTTGCCACGAGCGACCGCTCCTTCGGCGCAAACCAGTTTTATGGACCTTATAACTCCTGGGAGCGGACCAAGGGATGGTTTGCCATCTGGGCGCCAGGAGTTAGGCAGCCGCACCGTGGCGGCCTTTGGTTATCGCCGCCACACGGACGAGTTTGTTTTGCTGCGCAATGATCCGTCCGTCTACGAAAACAACCACATCGACGGCTCCTGGCAGGCTTCTTTGCGCCACACCCTTCCCGTCGCAACACTCTTCCGTGCTTGTTGTTCGGGCTGGAGTCGGACGGCGACAGCATTCACAGCAACAATCTCGGCCTTCATGCGCGCAATCGCGGCGCGGGCTATGTGGACTTGGATTTGCGCCCGCTAAAAGTCCGCTGGAATTTATCCGCCGGACTGCGCGAGGAGTTATTCTCCGGCGGATTGCAGTCTGTACTTGTCGCCGCACCTGGCTGGCAGTGTGCGGCTGACTGATAAACTGAAACTGCGCGCCAGCGGCGGCTATGGATTCAGGCTTCCGACTTATACCGACCTTTATTACTCCGATCCGGCAACCATCGGCAATCCGAATCTGAAGCCCGAGTCGGCCTGGAGCGGCGAGGCAGGGGCCGATTGGGCTCCGTCCAGCCGCTTGTCGCTTTCGGCCACAGGCTTCTATAACCGCCAGCACGACACCATCGACTATCTCCGCTATCTCAGCCACTCCTCCGCTAACTCTGTTCTTCCCGCGTGGTGCCCAGCCAATACCTGGTGCGCGGCCAACTCAGCGGCCTGCGCTTTGCCGGAGTTGAGTCTTCCGCAACCTGGGTTCCAGCCAAGGGACAGAAGATTCAACTTGCATGGACCGCAGTCATCGGCGCGCAGCCGACCTTGACCGGCCTGCAATCCGAGTATGCCCTGAACTATCCGGTTGAGAATCTTCGCGCCACCTGGACGGCCGCGCTGAAACATGCTCTAACTATCACTAACTCAGTGGCAGTTGACAAAGCCCTATCAGCAGCCCGGCAACCCGCCCTGGAACGCTCAACCCCTATCCCGTGTGGAACGCCGCGGTGACGCGCGACTCGGGAAAGCTTCGCCCCTATCTCCGCCTGGCAAATCTGAGTAACACCGGCTATCAGGAGATCAACGGCGTCGCCATGCCCGGCCGGTCGATCACCGGCGGAGTTTCCCTCTGGCTTGGGCGCTGATTTTTCCACAAAGATTCTATGCAGAAGTCGCGATAATTCTGCTAACCTGTTCTCGTACCTCGCGAGTCCGCGCGCTCGAAGGAATTTGCGGACTCTACCTGCACTCTCCAGCTCTTGAGGGAATGTGGATGGGGGCGCTTCAAGAGCACACCGGGAAAGGTGTGCCTGCGCCTAGCATCTGCGCCGCCTTTCCCTCGACCCCACGCAATACAACGCAAAGGAGAGAAATCCATGAGCAATCCCGCACTGCACCACAAGATCAACTACATCGAGTTCACCACCACCGACATCGAGCGGACCAAGAAGTTTTACTCGACTGTCTTCGGCTGGAGCTTCAAGGATTGGGGCCCGGATTACATCGACTGCAACGCCGACTGTTTCCGGCATCGCCATCGGCTTTGCCAAGGGAGCGGCGCATCAGGAGCAGCCTAAGTCATGCGCCGCTAGTCGTGCTTTACTCGGCTGACTTGAAGGCCACCGAAGCGGCAATCGTGGCCGCGGGCGGCAGCATCGTTGTGCCCACCTTCGAGTTTCCCGGCGGGCGGCGCTTCCACTTTTCCGATGGCGCGGGCAACCTGCTGGGCGTCTGGTCGGAGTAAGCGCGCCCTCAGGCGGGATTTGTAACTTCCAACTCGGCCAAGCGCTGGGCGAGCAGCGTTTCCAGCTTGACCAGCGCCGCCGAGAAGCCTTCAATGCCTTCCTTCAGCTTGTCGGTGGCCATGCGGTCGGCGGCGTGCATGGCGTCAAAGGCGGCCTTGTCCACGACACTCTTTTCGATGGGCAAGGCGCGGGCCGCATCGGGCGAAAGCTTGCGCGGCAGCTCGGCTTGAGTGGCTTCCAATTCGGCCAGCAGTTGCGGCGAGATGGTCAGCAGATCGCATCCGGCTAACTCAATAATCTCGCCGATGTTACGAAAGCTAGCGCCCATTACCTGAGTTTTATAGCCGAATTTCTTGTAGTAGTTATAGACCGCGGTCACGGATTTTACGCCGGGATCGTCCGCGCCGTGAAAATCCTTGCCGGTATCTTTCTTGTACCAGTCGAGGATGCGGCCCACAAAGGGCGAGACGAGCGTAACGCCGGCCTCGGCGCAGGCGATGGCCTGATGCAGGCCGAAGAGCAAGGTCAGGTTGCAGTGGATTCCCTCGCGCTCCAGCACCTCGGCGGCGCGGATGCCCTCCCATGTGGAGGCGATCTTGACCAGCACGCGCTCGCGGCCAATGCCCACGGCGTCATATTGCGCGATGATGCTGCGCGCCTGGGCGATAGTGGCCTGCGTGTCGAAGGAGAGGCGGGCGTCGACTTCGGTGGACACGCGGCCGGGAACGATTGCCAGAATCTTCTTGCCGAAGGCGATGGCCAGCCGCTGAAAAGCGAGATTGGCAATAGCTGCATCTGTTGCGCCCGCGCCCAGTTCCTTGCGCGCGGCCAATAGCACGCCGTCCACGATGGGCTGGTACTGCGGCAACTGCGCAGCGGCGGTAATCAGCGAGGGGTTGGTGGTCGAGTCCTGGGGGCGAAACTTACCAATCGCTTCAATGTCGCCGGTGTCGGCAACGACTATCGTGTAGCTGCGCAGTTGTTCCAGCAGATTCCGCGGCATGTTTCCTCCGGGGGAATGGGTGTTCCCAATAGCAAGAGTATTCAGATCCAGTGTACCGCTCCCAGGGATTCATCCTTGCGGTCAAAGTCGGATGAGGTACATCCTCAGTTCTCTTCCGGCTGGAAGGTGTTGGCCAGCACGCCGAGGCCGGGAATGGATACTTCCACTTTATCCCCAGCCTTGAGCGGCCCCACCCCGGAGGGGGTTCCGGTGAGGACAAGGTCGCCGGCTTCGCAGCGTCATCACGGCGGTGATGTAGGCGAGCAGTTTGGGAATCGGAAAGATGAAGTCCAGGGTTGAGCCCTGCTGGCGGAGTTCGCCGTTGACGCGGGTTTCCAGGGTGAGGCCGGCGTCGGGGTCCAGCTCGTCGCTGACGATGGGGCCGACGGGGCAAAAGGTATCGAAGCCCTTGGCGCGGGTCCACTGGCCGTCCTTGTTTTGCAGGTCGCGGGCGGTGACGTCGTTGGCCAGCGTGTAGCCGCGCACGGCGGAGCGCCAGTCTTCTTCGTTCAGATTGCGCACGCGGCGGCCGATGACCAGCGCCAGCTCGCCCTCATAGTCCACGCGAGATGAAACGGCGGGCATGCGCACCACGCCTCCGGGCGAGAGCAGCGCCGAGACCGGCTTGAAAAAGATCAGCGGCTCGGCAGGCAGCTCGTTGCCCATCTCCTTGACGTGGTCGCGATAGTTGCGGCCCACGCAGACGATCTTGGAGGGCGTGACCGGCGCCAGCAGATCGGCGGCGCTGAGCGGCATGGGCTCAAAGTCGAAGCTCCAGGAGAGTTTCCCGGCCATGCTCCAGGCGGAAGGCGCGGTCTTCTTCGGGAGCGGCGATCAGGCGCGACGATCCACGGCTCGCCCTCGCGATCTTCCACCGCGCCATAGTGGGTTTGAGTTTCGAAGAGAAAGCGGCAATATTTCATGAAACACTTCATGCGCGGCAAAGGCCGTCAGGGATTGGGAACGGACTCCTCGGTCTCGGCGGAGCGGGCGCTTTCGTGTCCGCTCTGGTCGATGGCGCTGACGGCGTAACGGTAGCTGTGGCCGGGCTGGACCTGAGAGTCGTGGAAGGCCGGGGGAACCAGCGGCGCGGCAGGCGAGATGCGCTGCCAGGCGGCGTCACCCTCACGGCGATAGACGACGTATCCGGCCAGATCGGCATCGGTGACAGGCTGCCAGCTCAGGTCGATTGCGTACTGGGGCGCGTTGCCCGCGCCGTTTTCGCCGGTGGTGGCCACGGCGGCCAGGCCGGTGGGCACGGCGGGCGGAAAGATGTCCTGAGCCTCGACGCGCACCGGCGCGGAAAGCTCGCCGGCCAGCTCCAGCGTCTTGCCCTCCACCGTGACGCGGGCCACGCGCTGGGCGCGGTACTCGTAGACTCTGGCCGAAGCGGATGCTGCTATCCAGTGCGCGACAGCTTCCCTTGCGCTCCGGCGCGCAGGAGTCCACCAGCAGGTTCTGCTCCACCGGCTCGGGCTGCGGCGCGAGCAGATCCCGGTTGGGACTTGGCGGCTGGCGGCGGATTCAGCAGCTTGCGGCGCAGGCGGACGGCGGAGGATTCCTGCGCGGCGGTTTGCAAAGACGACCAGCGCAGAACCACGCCCTGTTTTGCGCACTTCGGCGGTGAGATTGGCCACCGGCGCGGGCGCAGCGCCAGCCAGCACGACGGCGGCGTTCGACAGCCCCGCCGAGCGGCCGTTGTGGTTTCTCAGTTCGACAAAGTAGCTGAGCGGGCGCGGCGCTCCGGCGGCCAGCTCGGCAGGCAGCGTGTCGGTGAAGGAGCCATCGGCTCCGGGAGCGAACGACAGTGCGGCGCCCGCCGGCAGCGCAGGTTGCCAGCCCCCTCTGTGCGGCAGACGCGCGCCGCGATGTTGCTCCTTCAGCAGCAGCTTGTCGGTGTTCTTTTTGGGCATGGTCCAGGTGAGCGTGACCTGGTTGCCGGCGCGGGTGGCGGCCAGGTCGGCCACCGGGTCCGGCAGGTTGAGCGAGGGCGGCTGCGGCGCGCCCGGCGTTCCGCAGCCGGCCAGAAAGCAGCGCGGCGGCCAGGGCGGCGGCAGCCAGCCCGGTTGGCAGCGCGAACGCATTGCATTCTGTCGAAGGAATTCATCGCCCTCTCAGTTTAGAGCATTGCCCGGGATACTGCGTTTAATTGAGTTCCGAGACAGGTCGCCGCTCCCTGCTGGTCGCATCGACTTGAACGCGATGACGTTGGATAAATCATCCCTGGCAATGCTCTGCCGGAGCGGCGCGGAAGTAGCTACGAAAGATGACGGAGAAAGCATCGGCGGCGGGGCAGAAGCGCAAAGGGTAAAATCTATCTTGAATGCATGAACTTTCCATCGTGACCAGCATTGTGGAGACGGTGACCGAGACGCTGGCGGCTTGCATCCAGGGCGCGCGGGTGCTAGGAGGTGCGGCTGCGCGTGGGCGCGCTGGCCTCGGTGATTCCCGAGTCGCTGGAGTTCTGCTGGGGCATTGCCAGCGAGGGAACGCCGCTGGAGGGCTCGCGGCTGGTGGTCAACGTGCTGCCGGTGGTGATGCACTGCGAGCCGTGCGGCGCAGGATGTCGAGCTGGAGGGCGTGCAGAGCTTCCGCTGCCCGCGTTGCGGCGAGCCGTGCAGCGATATGCGGCAGGGGCGCGAGCTGGAGATTGATTCGATTGAGATTGAAGACGGCGGAGGTGAGGGCGCATGACGACCCGGATTGTGGAGCTGCGGCGGGGAATTCTGAAGAAGAACGACGAGCTGGCGGCGGGGCTGCGGGCGAGCTACGCGGCCGCCGGCGTGCTGGTGCTGAACCTGGTCTCCAGCCCCGGCACGGGCAAGACGGCCTTTCTGGAGCGGACGCTGCAGGGAGTTGAAGGCGCGGGGCTCGCGGGTCGCGGCGCTGGTCGGCGATCTGGAGACGGACAACGACGCGCGGCGGCTGGCGGCGAGCGGCGCTCCGGTGCGCCAGATCAATACCCATGGCATCTGCCACCTGGACGCGGAGATGATCGGCAAGCACCTGGACGGCTGGGAGGGCGTGACGCTGGGCGGGCTGGATTATCTGTTCATCGAGAATGTGGGCAACCTGGTTTGCCCGTCGAGCTACGACCTGGGCGAGAAGATTCGCGTGGCGCTGCTCAGCGTGACCGAGGGCGAGGACAAGCCGCTGAAGTACCCCACGCTCTTCAACTCCGCCGACGCCGCGGTGATCACCAAGATGGACATTGCCGAGGCGTGCGGCTTCGACCGGGAGCTGGCGCTCAGGAATATCAACGAGATACGGCCCGGGGATACGCATCTTCGAGACCTCCGCCAAGACCGGCGCGGGGATGGAGGAGTGGCTGGGGTACTTGGCGGAGGCGCGGGGTGTGCTATAGTGTTTCCAGGTAACACCTTGGAGTACCTGCCATGCCGACAGCCGCAACCACCAGCCTCAAACTCGACGTTGAACTCAAACAACGTGTTCAGCAGCTCGCTTCGGCGCGCCGGCGCTCAGCGCACTGGATCATGCGCGAGGCCGTTGAGCAGTATGTGAGCCGCGAAGAGAAGCGCGAGCAGTTCCGCCGGGATGCGCTGGCCGCGTGGAACGAGTATCAGGCAACCGGCCTGCACACAACCGCCGAAGAAGCCGACGTCTGGCTGGCCAAACTCGAAGCGGGTGAGGACGCAAAGGCTCCCGAATGCCACGTCTGAAGTGGACGCCGCAAAGTCTGCGGGATGTGGCGCGGCTGCATGATTTTCTGGCGCCCAAGAGTCCAGACGCGGCCAAACGTGCCGTCAAGGCGATCCGGCAGGGAGTGAAGCTGCTCGGCAAGTTTCCAGAGATGGGCCGCCCGGTCGAGGAGTAGCCCACCGAGTTTCGCGAATGGGTGATCGAGTTCGGCAGCGGGGCGTACGTTGCCTTATATCGCTACGACGGTAAGGAAGTTGTGATTCTGGCTGTCCGGCATGGGCGCGAGGCGGGGTACTGAGGGGCGAGAAGAATAAATAGTTCAAATGTATCCGGCACTTTTATTGATATCCAGATAACGAATACGGAGCCAAAATTGGTGATCTAAATCACCCCAAAGGCACCCCAAACCCGGCATAATAGAGAGAACCATGTGTCTAGCGATTCCGGGAAAAGTCGAGGAAATCACCACTGAGGGCGATCTCCGCATTGGGCGGGTGAACTTTGGCGGCATCGTCAAGCGGGTCTGCCTGGACTACGTGCCGGAGGTCCAGGTGGGCGACTATACCATTGTCCACGTTGGCTTTGCGCTCTCCAAGATCGATGAGGAGACGGCGCTAGCAGACGCTGGAGGACTTCCGCGCGATGGGCGTGCTGGACGCGGAGTTGGCCAGCGAGGAAGAGGCCTTTGCGCGGGCGGCAGCGGCGCCGCAGTCGCCGTGTCCGGATGGAAGTTGCTCAGTGGAAGTCCCGAAAAACGTTGTCCATTGAGATTTTGGTCTCCCACCCTTCCGCACAGAACGCGGAAGGATGGGGCACACGACTGTCGGCGGATTGAGGTTTACAGTTTCTTACGTCTCAGAAACAAATTTTGCAATCGTTTTACGAACACACAAATTCAGTACGAGGATTAATCGATGAAACAGCTTTTGTCTTTCTGCGCGGCACTGGTGTTGACCTTCAGCGCCGCAAGCGCATGTGCAGCCGATTTGACCGGCACCTGGACGGGCAATATGGTTACCGCGAATGGGGATACCTTCCTACTCACCTTTACCCTCAAGCAGGATGGCGAGAAGCTGAGCGGCACGGTGAGCAGCCCGCAGCTTGAAGCGATGGAGATTGTTGACGGCAAGATCGATGGCGACAAGCTGTCGTTCAGCGTGATCTATAACGGCACGACGATCAAGAGTGAAGGCGTGATCAGCGAGGAGCAGATCAAGTTGAGCTCGAAAACCGGCGAGGGAGAACCCGTCGGCCAAGAGGTGGCGCTGACCCGCGCGAAAACACCGGAGACGGCCACAGCGCAGCCGGTTTGCCCGGCTGAAGGCTGCACGCCGAAAGTCCAAAGCGCAGCCGATGTGACCGGCAAATGGACGAGCAGTCTCGCTATCCCGGGCGGGGATGCCATGCAAATCACATTTACCTTCAAGCAGGATGGCGGCAAGCTGACCGGCACGGTCAGCGGGCCGATGGGCGATCCGATGGAGATCAGCGAAGGCAAGGTCGATGGCGACAAGATCTCATTCAACGTGAACTTCAACGGCATGACGATCAAGCATGATGGCGTCGTCAGCGGAGACACGATCAAGCTGACCACCAAAACCGATAGCGCGGACTTTCCCGGCGGCGAGATGACGCTGACGCGAGCCAAATGAGCGCAATGAAGTACCTGACCGAGTTCCGCAACGGCGAGATCGCGCAGCGCATGGCGCGGGAGATTCACGCTGTCGCCACGCGGCCGTGGAAGATCATGGAGGTCTGCGGCGGGCAGACGCACTCCATCATCAAAAACGGAATCGACCAGATGCTGCCGGCGGGGATCGAGATGATTCACGGGCCGGGCTGCCCGGTCTGCGTGACGCCGCTGGAATTGATCGACAAGGCGCTGGCCATTGCCGCGCAGCCGGGAGTGATCTTCTGCTCCTTCGGCGATATGCTGCGCGTGCCCGGCACCGAGGGCGATTTATTTCAGGTGAAGGGCGCGGGCGGCGACGTGCGCGTGGTCTATTCGCCGCTGGATGCGGTCGAGCTGGCCGTCAAAAATCCCGACAAGCAGGTGGTCTTCTTCGGCGTGGGCTTTGAGACCACCGCTCCGGCCAACGCGATGAGCGTGCATGTGGCCAAGCGGCGCGGGTTGAAGAATTTTTCGCTGCTCGTCTCGCATGTGCTGGTGCCGCCGGCGATTGAAGCGATTCTGAGCGCGCCGGACCGCAGGATTGACGGCTTTCTGCTGGCCGGACACGTTTGCAGCGTGATGGGCTACTGGGAGTATCCGCCGCTGGCGGAAAAATACAAGGTGCCGATGGTGGTCACCGGCTTTGAGCCGCTCGACCTGCTGGATGGGATTCGCCGCTGCGTGATTCAGCTGGAGGCTGGCCGCCACGAGGTCGAAAACGCCTACGAGCGCATCGTCACCTTCGAGGGCAACCAGGCCGCGCAGAAGCTGCTGGCCGAAGTCTTTGAGGTGACCGACCGGGCCTGGCGCGGCATCGGCGTGATTCCCAAGAGCGGCTGGCGGCTGAGCGAGCCTTATCGCGAGTTTGACGCCGAGGAGCGCTTTCAGATCTCCGGCATTCATACCGCAGAGTCGCCGCTTTGCCGCGCCGGAGACGTGCTGCGCGGAGCCATCAAGCCGGCCGAGTGCGCGGCCTTCGGCAAGGAGTGCACGCCGCGCCATCCGCTGGGCGCGACGATGGTTTCCAGCGAAGGCGCCTGCGCGGCTTATTACAACTACGGGCGGTTTTTGTCGGCGGAAGAGTTGGCCGGCGCGGGAAGCGGGCTGACGGGAGCAACAAATGTCTGAGAACGCAAAACCCGGCACGCCGGATTTTTCGAACTGGTCCTGCCCGCTGCCGCTGGCCGATTATCCCACCATCGTGATGGGCCACGGCGGCGGCGGCAAGCTGGGCAATGAGCTGGTGGAGCATCTGTTTCTGCCCGCCTTCCGCAATCCGGAGCTGGAAAATCTGGGCGACGCGGCGGTGCTCGACCTGGGCGGCGGCAGGCTGGCGATGAGCACCGATTCGTTTGTCGTGCAGCCGCTGTTCTTTCCCGGCGGATCGATTGGCGAGCTGGCGGTGAACGGGACGGTGAACGATCTGGCCGTCTCCGGCGCCGAGCCGAAGTTTCTGAGCGCCAGCTTCATTCTGGAAGAGGGCTTTCCGCTGGCGCAGTTGGCGGCGATTGTCGAGGCCATGGCGCGGGCCGCGGCCACGGCGGGCGTGAAGATTGTCACCGGCGACACCAAGGTTGTCGAGCGCGGCCACGGCGACGGCTGCTACATCAACACGGCGGGCATCGGCCTGCTGCGGCCGGGAATCTCGGTCGGTCCGCATCGCGCGCAGCCGGGCGACGCGATTCTGGTCTCCGGAACCATCGGCGACCACGGCATGGCCATCATGAGCGTGCGCGAGGGGCTGGAGTTCGAGAGCCAGATTCGCTCCGATTGCGCGGCGCTGAATGGGATGATCGCCGAGGTGCTGGCGGCGGCGGGCGCGGCGGTTCACGCCATGCGCGACCCCACGCGCGGCGGCCTGGCCTCCACGCTGAACGAGATTGCCGCTGGCCTCCGGCGTCGGCATCGAGATCGACGAGCCGAGTTTGCCGGTGCGGCCAGAAGTGCAGTCGGCCTGCGAGCTGCTGGGCCTCGACCCGGTCTACGTGGCCAACGAGGGCAAGGCGGTCTTCTTTGTTGCGCCGGAGGCCGCGGAGCAGGTTCTCACAATCCTGCGCGCGCATCCGCTGGGCAAGGACGCCGCCCGCATCGGCACGGTGACCGCCGAGCACAAGCGGATGCTGGTGGCGCGCACCGCGATGGGCGCCAATCGCGTGATTCCGCATTCAGATTGGCGAGCAGTTGCCGCGGATTTGCTAAACAGCGGAGTTAGCCCCGCTTCGCGGAGTTAACGAAATTCGAATTTCCAGGCCTCAAAAGTGAGAATTGGGTCACCCAGCCTATGGGTTCGGCGGAGTTACCAGTGGCAGGCCGGGCGTGGGAACTTCGCGCTGGGTGAACATTACGCGCTTGATCTTGTTGCGTTCGATGTGCTGAATGCTTCCACCGACACGAATCTCCACATCCATTCCTGAAATGGATACCAAGTCGCCATTCAGCACACTGCCGTCGCGCAACTCGATGGAATCAAATGCTGAGGTTCCCAGTTCGTAACTTACCGTTCCGCCCGAAACATCGTCGCGACTGATTTCCAAAGGAAAGTTCCCGGTATTAAAACCTTCCTTGCTGAAGGTGAGTATATGCTTGCCAAGTCCGGCATTGATAATGCGTGGTGTAATGCCCACATCGGCACCATCCAGTTTGAGCATTGCGCCCTGCGGAATGGAATTCACAGTGACTGAAATGGATTTGGGAGCCTGCACAATTTCTTGAATCGAGACAGACACAGGCATACCGGAGGCCATGCCCGTAGTCTCGAATTTCACCGTTTCACCTGGGCCGACATTACTCAAACCAATTGCATCTTCGCCGATGCGCACCTTGTTTTTATCGAAGAGATAAAGTGAGAACCTCGCAGAGTAAATCGGCCGGGATGACAAGTTCTCAGCCATTACATCCATGACATAGCCATGCATATTACTCATGCCTGGTAGCATCTTGAACTTGCCGAAGGTGAAACGAATCACTGGGGCGTCAGTGACGGGCCAGTCGATGATCTGGAGCGGCGCTTCTTTGGCAACAGCCGCGGCGGTGAGAAGCAAGAGGACAACTGAGAGTCGGAAGACACGGGACGAAATCAGGGCAGAATTCATGACGAAATCATCATAGCCGAAATGGCAGGTTTCCACACAATCATTAGAGGAGTTCGAAGGCTCGCCGAATCCGCTGCGGCAACTCTTCTGGCTCGCTGGAGAGATTGGAGCTGAGTTCCAGCACCATGGCGGGTGGCGCGGCGAGGGCGTTGAGGGCGGCGGCGGCGGCCGGCCAGTCGATGGAGCCGTCGCCGGGCCAGAGATGCTCGTCCTTTATGCCGTGGTTGTCGTGCGCGTGGACCTGGACGATGCGCTCGCCGAGCGTGGCGATGGCCGCGGGAACGCCGACCGTCATGTGAGCGTGGCCCAGGTCGAGGCAGACGCCGATCTGGTCCAGGTGGCCGGTCTCCAGAATCTCAATCAGATGCTCGGGGGTGGTGGGCTCGCTGAGCAGGTTCTCGACCAGCGGACGCACGCCCAGCGGACGCGCGAAGGCGCCCAGATGTTCGAGAGCAGTGAGGGCGTACTCGACGGTGCGCTGCGACCATTCATCGTCCTTATCGCCCAGGTGAACGACCAGGTTGCGGAAGGGGATCTGCTCGGCGGTTTCCAGAGCCCGCTTGATCTCGTCCATGGCCTCGATGCGGCGCGACTTCTCAGGGTGCAGCAGGTTGAGGGCGGGCAGGCCGGAGCGGCCCATCTCCCGGTCGGCGTAGATCGGCGCGTGCATCGACCAGGCCGTGAGCGCGTTCGAGCGGAACCAGGAGGCCAGCTCAGCCACATGCTCGCGGCTGGTGTAGTCGAAGTGCTGGCGCGCCGCAAATATTTCCACCGCCTCCGCGCCCCACTGGCCGGCCATCTCCAGCAGCCCGGCGTGCAGGCGCTGGTTCACGAAGAGGTGCGTCGACAGAACGCGCAGCTTGGCCACAGATTTCCCCCGCGCCGGAAGCATGGGATCCATACCAACCAGGCGCTGCTTCTATTGTTGCATCATTGCAACAACTTACGGCATACCTGGTGTTGTGAAGCAGAGGCGGAGAAGCGGCTAATGCTGGTCGGAGACAGACACGGAGTTATGCAATTCTTCGGTTTTGCACAGGTTTTTCACATAATTAAAAGCATTTTCGACTTATTTGAATACTATCTATAAGAATGTGAGCAAAAATGAACAAACCCGCCTGCCAAATCCGGGGAGAATATAGAAAACTTGTGTGATTGTGCTCGAACCTGGGGTAAGAAAGGCGGTGCGCTTCGGTTTCTCTACGGAAAGACCCCAGGCCAAATCGCGGAAGGGGACATATCGATCGGATGGCGGATGCAGAATCAGGTAAAGTTTGATCCGGCAGCTTTCCTGGCGCAAGCCGGGCTGGGGCGGAGGATTGTCCGATTGAAGCCCAAGGAGGCTTTCTTCTCCCAGGGCGATGCGGCGGATTGTGTTTTCTATATACAGAGTGGCCGCGCAAAGCTCACGGTAATCTCCAAAGAAGGCAAAGAGGCGACCATCGCGCTGCTTACGGCGGGCGACTTTGTGGGCGAGGATTCGATGGCGGGAACGCCGGGGTTGCGCATGGCGACGGCCACGGCGATCGCCCCATGTTCCGCGCTCAAGATTGAGCGGGCAGAGATGATCCGCGTGATGCACGAGGAGCACGCCTTCAGCGACATGTTTCTGAAGTTTCTGCTGGAGCGCAGCATGAGAACCCAGGCGGACCTGGTCGATCAACTCTTCAATTCCAGCGAGAAGCGGCTGGCGCGGATTCTGCTGTTGATGGCGGATTTCGGCCAGCCCGGCGAACCCGAGTCCCTGATTCCCAAGATTAGCCAGGAGACGCTGGCGGAGATGATCGGGACCACGCGGTCGCGCGTCAGCTTCTTCATGAATCGCTTTCGCAAGCTGGGATTTATCGACTACAACGGCGGCATCAAAGTACACAAATCACTATTGAATGTGGTTCTTCACGACTAAACATCCTTCACGGGACGGCAAGCATTCTCAGGCCTAAAAAGCAATCCTGCGGCCCTCAAGGAGAGCCACAGGATTGCTGAGAGAAACAAGTTGTCGCAATACTGGGAATGTATGGGATGTAGAGCAGCCAACTCGCCAGGAATATCGTACGCATAAAGCGCGCAGACCCCGGCGAGGAAAATAATCCCACCGTCCTAATGCGGCCGATGAGCCCACCTCCATTTTGTTCCCGGTGCGTTTACTTGCCGAAGACGCACCCAGCACGGTACGGACTTGAGTATAGGCTCGTTTGCATTACGCGTCTGAGCAATATTGCTCACTTTTCGGTAAATAATATTGATCCCCCTGTAAGGCCAATCCTCCCCTGCCATGGCGAGAAGCCCTGCCCCTGCGTGTTACCCTTCCCGGTGGAGCACTACGGGAGGAAAATATCTTTGCCGCAATTGGCCGCCATCGGATAAAGTTTCAAGGTACAGCTTGAAACTGACGCCGTATCTCACTTTTGCTGGATAGTTGATTTAGATAGCTCGTCAAGCCGCTGGTTGATCCAGTTGACCGGCCCTTCCCGCGCCGATGGGTCCATCGTATACGCAATGGCCAAAGCCTGGTTGTAATGGCTGACAGCCTCCGCATTTCTTCCCTGGTCCTGGAGCAAGCGGCCAAGCGCGCGTTGTGCATCGATGAATTGGGGATCGATGCTGACGGCAGTCTCGGCCTCCTGGAGCGCTCCCACAAGATCTTTGCTCCTGCGCAGGCGCCAGGCCTTGTGAACGTGACTGATCGCCTGCGCCATGGGGATGGAAAAATCGCCGTTATAGACGGCGACACCATTCTGGATCACCGCATCCGGCTTACGCGCAATGAAGTCTTGATATGGGTTTAGTTTCTCGCTGCCAAACTCGTAGCTGTTGAGATCCGAGTAGCTGATGAATACCGGGCCATGAACGACGGGCGGAACCTCAATCTCCATCCCAGCCCATCCAGTATCGGCGGTTGGCAGCAGCTTGCACGGGATGCCGTAGTCGCTGGGAAGAATAAAGGGCGAGACAAAATAGGCGAACCAGCATTCGTGGATATTGTGCTGATCGACGTATGTTTTGACTGCCTTCAGTTGCTGTCCCCAGTCGGTATTTGAATCGGTCAGGTAGCGGTACGTCTGGCTGGGACCTCCCCAGGCCTCATTGGCATAGGCCATGTAATTCGGAAAGGCCATGCAGAGAGCTCAGGCAGTGAGCAGCCACGAGCGCCGCGACGGCGTAGCGCCATGTTTTGCTGTTGCGCGCCATGGCGCAGGCGCCGCCCGCCGCCAGCAGGATGAGAAAGGCCATTGCCGGCAGAATATGGCGGATGCCGATGTTGAGCGGCGACGCGATCACAACGGCAAGATAGATCGCCGCACGGCACGACCAGGAAATATATCTCACGAGTGAGACGCAACCTGCCGGTCAATAGAGCCACGGCGGCGATCCCAAGCAGTCCGAATCATACCCAGTGTTAGTTTGATGGCCATCGCCACCGGAAAATAGAACCAGACGCCATGGCCATAGACCTTGCCGAAGATATAGGTGGGCATTCCGTTGCCCATCTGTCTCACGTCGGCGAGACCGTAGAGATAACTCTCCGGAAGAAGATGATATGCGGGCAAAGAAGTGGATGCCTTGAGCCTCGAATGGTTTGAGTCCTTGAACGGATGTGGCCAGATCGGGATCGAGATGCAGCCCGGCGGGGCGCGCCGCGTAACGAAATCCGTAAAACGCCCACAGAACAAGAATGGCAAGCACCGAAATTGCCGCCAGTCCGCCGAAGAGCTTCAACGCATGGAGGCAGCAGGCTACGCAATAGGGCCGCGCCCGACGATGAGCGCCGACAGCGAAACACAACGGACAGCCAACTCTCCGGCGAGGAGAACGATCAGTCATGGGCAGCAGAAGAATTGCGGAATGTTTGGCGGCCAAGGCCAATCCGCAGGCCAAGCCAACCGTGAGCAGCCGTAACAGGCTGGGTGCTTTGACCCAGCGATACAAGCTATAGATGACTGGCCAGGAACATACAAGATACGGTTGCATCGGTTGTTACAAAGGGACCGTTGGTAAGGAGGGTCGGCTCAAAGACGACCAGGGTCATGGCGACCAGCCCTGCTGCCGTTCCGAACATCTCCCTGCCGGCCAGAAACGTGAGCAGGGCAAGCAACAGGACGAAGACCATCACGCCCATACGGGCACGGAAGATGATCGAGTCTGCCGTGTAGCGGCCACCGTCGGCCGGGCCGTTGTGGAAGATCATCTCCCGGCCATCCATGTAGGCTTCTAACTTGAAGTAGCGGCCCTGAAGCAGGCGGCACGCGCAGAGCCAAGTGCAGCAGCGGCAGCGCCGCGGCCATCTTGGCCAGCGGAGGGTGCTCTGGGTTGAGGCCGTAATCATGGGTCTTAAGCGACATATAGCCGGCAAAGATGTGGTCGCCCTCATCCCAACTCAGCGACTCGCCCCGAACGGAGAAGACAATCTCGGCCGCCATTATCAGCAGCAACGAAAGAACCGCCGCAATCGTCCATACCCTGGCTTTCAACCGGAATCTCCTATTTTTTTCACAGGGAATTATATCGCTCCTAAACGAATTGCGAGGCAAAATAAACGTTTGCATCGAAAAGCCGACGTTTATGGATGCGGCGCTGGAGTTTGTTCTCTCGCGCGCCGCATTTTCCTGGCCCGCGCTGAGCAGGTTGGCCAGCAAACGGTAAGCTCCCGGCACTAACTCCGGAAGCTGACGATTGAGCGCGTAGGCGACATAGATATACGTTCCCTTGCCGGGATGCGCCACCAACAAGCCGCCGCGCTGCGCGTCCTGGCCGGGGTCGGCGGTCTCGGTCAGCGCCGTGTAATGCGCGTCCCAGCTATCGAGAAATGAGTGGCCGCGCTCCTCGACCCAGTCCATCGAAGTCCGCATCGCCGATGGCGTTGGGCCAGCAAAGCAAGGGATGCGCCGGATCGAGCAGCTTCACCGGTGCAGTCTCGTCCACTACGCGCTCCGCCATGCGCGCCATCGACAACGGAAATGGCGCGGGGAAGTTGCCGGTCTGGTACTGGACAATCAGCGTTCCGCCGCGGCGCATAAACTCGTCGAGGCGCGGCTGGGCCGCGGTCAGCTCGGGACGCGCGGAGTAGGCGCGAATGCCGATGACGATCACGTTCCATGCAGAGAGGTCGCCCGAAGTCAGCTCCGCCGCCGTAAGCAGGTGCGCCGCGCCGCCCAGCCCCTCGATGGCCTCGGGAACCAGATCGCCGGTGCCCATCACGTAGCCGATGCGCAGCCCCGGCGCCAGCTTCACATCCACCTTGCGCGTCTTCAACTGAGCGGGCTTGTACTGGTTGTAGGGCCGCAGGCCGGTGTAGCCCACGCTCCGCCAGCCGGTCTTGTAATCGCGCCCGCCGGAGCGCGCGATGGCGTTGATGGCATACGCGCCAGATTCAGCGCCACTTGGCGTGACGGAAAAGAGCAAAGGCTCGGTGTCGCCCGCGCTGTCGCGATGAAAGTGCGCCTCTGCCGGTTGAGATGTCCATCCGGCAGGTAAATCCAGCGTGACCGTTCCCTCAGCCGCCGCCTGCGTATGAACCGTGACCCGCACCGGCAGCGCCGAGCCGTCGAGCGGCAGAATGCGCGCCTCCGGCTCCATGCGCACGCCGATGGCAGGCGTCACCACCAGCGGCTCATAGACGCCGCCCACGCCGGGAACGCGTTGCAGCGTCTGGACGACCTGGCCCATGCGAATGGGCAGGCCGTCAAAGGTGAACTCCGCCCAGGCCGACAGCGGATAAGGCGCAAAGGACCGCAAGCGATACTCCGGATGGTTGAGGTCGTAGTAGGGCTGCTCGATGGAGGGGCGAGTGAAGTAGGGCTGGGTCGGCTCGGCGTTTTCTGCGGCATGAACGCGGAAAATCGGATCGCTGACGGGAGCCGTGGAGTTCACAGCTCCGGTCGTGTTCTCCGACTTCCACGAGTTGCCGCTACGGCTGTCCAGCCAGACCCGATTGAGCCGCGTCTCCCCAGCGTCGCTTGCGCTGCGTGGACCCGCACCAGAAATTCCTCGCCCGGAGACACACTTCGCGAGCTCTCATCGGCTGAGCCGCCACGGAACGGACCCCCGCCTTGTACGTTGGCGGAATTCGTTCGGAAGGCGATCATGTCCAGGCCGAGAAACTCTTTGAGCGCCGCTTGAAACTCGTTGATCTTCGGGTCGAGTTCAAACAGCAGGCTGGCTTTTGAGCTGGGCATCCAACTCGCTTTCGGCATGTCTTGCACCCGTGTGCAATATCGAGCGTCTGCCGGTAGATGGGCGCCAGCTTGTGCGCGGTCTCGATTTCTCCCTGGTCCTTCCGCTCTGCGAGCAAATCCGCTGAGATTGCCACCAATCTCGGCCAGCCCAAGTACCAGCCATCGGGGGTGCCGAAGCTTCGCCAATTGCGGCATTCCGCCGATCCAGGTGTCGATCTTGACATGAAGCCGGTTGTGAAATAGATCCGTGTCGATCTTCGGGCTCTCACGGAGGTTCGTCCTAGGGCGAATATGATCCGGGCTTGGCCGCCGCCTGCGGCGCCACCGCCCACAGGTGATAGTTCGACGCTGCCGGGCCGCTCAGCGTTGGATTTGCGCCGCCGTTCTGCGACTTCTGCTGGCCCCATCCTTCGCGTGCAATCTGCATATAGCTGCGTCCCAGCACCGTGTCCAGCACGCCCACCTGAATTGTCACGTCGGTCGAAGGAGCGCCCTCGATCCACTCGCCGGTGACGTAATTTTTGAAGCGCGCGGGAGCCCACTTGCCGGTCGCGTAGTCGAACATCTTTCCGTCTTTGATAGGCGCAAAGGGAATCCATCGAGTAGACGGCCAGCGGCTGCCAGGGCTGCAGACCGTCTTTCAACTGCTCGGGAAAAACTGTTGGGTCGCCGGCCGCTTTGAAAACCTCCTGCGCAATCTCGCCGGAGACCTGGTGGTGGCCATGGCCGTCGGTGATGCCGCCGACGAAGGTGGAGACAATCACCTGCGGCCGCTCGCGCCGAACGGCCAGCACGGCATCGTAGAGCACGCGGTCGTGGCCCCATTTGGCGAAGGACTCCTCTTGCGTTTTGGAGAAGCCGAAATCCGCCTCCGTGCCCCAAAGCTGTTTTGCGCCGTAATATTCGCTGGCCTTCAGCAGTTCGTTGGTGCGGATGAGGCCGAGCGCGTCGTAGCTCTCCTCGCCCATGGCGTTCTGGCCGCCCTCGCCGCGGGTCAGCGTCAGCAGTCATCATACGCACGCCCATGCCGCGCGAGAGGTAGGTCAGCAGCGCGCCGTCCTCGTCGTCCGGATGGGCCACGATATCATCACGCTGGCGGTGGTCCCGAGGCGCTTCAGCGATTGCTCCAGAGCCGCCGCGCCGCGGTCCTCCGGCAAGGGCAGCGCAATCTCGCTGGGCTCGGGAAGTGGAACCTAGCGCCAGATCTTGATCCTGTGGCACGGACTGCTGCGCGGGTTGCTGCGCTGCTTCTTGCGCAGCCAGGCGAAGCGCCCCGCCCGCCAGCATCAGCCCGGCAAAAGCCGCGCACATTACTACACGATGAACTCTTTCGGTAAAAATCATCTTCCCGTCAGTGTACAATCCGGGGAGCGAAAGAGACTATGCAAAATAGCTCCTCTATCCCTCATGACCCTCGCCTCCTCCACCTCCGCCGCACCCTCCAGCGCCGCATCGGCCTGCGCTCGGCCGTGGCCTTCAACATGCTGGAGATGATTGGCGTCGGCCCCTTCATTACGCTGCCTCTGGTTATCGCCGCAGCGGGCTACCGGCTCTCGGTTTGGGCCTGGGTGCTGGGCGCGGTGATCGCCGTGGCCGACGGCCTGGTCTGGGCCGAGCTGGGCGCTGCCTTCCCAAGGGCCGGCGGATCTTATGCTTTCTTGCGCGAGATCTACGGCCCCCAGCGCGCCGGCAACTGGCTCAGCTTTCTCTACGTCTGGCAGGTGAGCTTCACCGCGCCGCTGGCCATCGCCTCCGGCTGCATCGGCCTGTCGAGCTTCCTCGCCTGGTTCTGGCCGGGGCTGGACCGCGCCCCCATCGCCGCGCTGCCCGCGCTGCACTTCACCAACTTCGCCGCCGCCGCCGCCTGCCTGCTGGTCACGGCGCTGCTCTATCGCAACCTCAGTTCCATTACGCGCCTCGCCTGGGTGCTCTTTGCCGGAGTGCTCGCAGCCATCGCCGGGGTCATCGTCTCCGGCTTTGCACCTGTTTGACGGGAGGCGGCTGGCAGATGCCCGCCTCGCCCGCGCTCACCCTCCCGGCCGCGCTCGGCGGCCTGGCGCAGGCCACGCTGCTGACGACCTATTGCTATTGGGGCTACTACAACATCTGCTTCCTCGGCGGCGAGGTGCGCCGGCCGGAGCGGACCATTCCGCGCGCCATTCTCTCTCGGTCCTGTTCGTCGCGGCGTTTTACGTTGCCATGAACATGGCCGCGCTGCCCTCCATGCGCGACGCCGCCGCGCACGTCTCCGCCGGCGAAGCCGTCCGCCTGCAACTGGTGGCCGACATCGCCAAATCCGCCTTTGGCAGCTTGGCCGGCCGCCTGATGGCCGCGCTTATTATCTGGACGGCCTTCGCCTCCGTCTTCTCGCTGCTGCTGGGCTACTCCCGCGTGCCTTACGCCGCCGCCCGCGACGGCAACTACTTCCGCTCTCTCGCCGCACTCCATCCGCGCCACAACATTCCCCACCGCTCGCTGGTCGCTCTGGGAGTGGTCGCCGCGGGCTTTTGCTTCTTTTCTCTTGACGCAGGTCATCACCATGCTGGTCATCACCCGCATCCTGCTGCAATTCTTTCTGCAACACGTGGGCGTCATCCTGCTCCGCATCCAACGGCCTGAGCTGGAGCGCCCCTTCCGTATGCCGCTTTATCCGCTGCCGCCGCTGGTCGCCATCGCCGGATTTCGTTTTCATGCTGGTCAACCGCAGCCACGCCCTCGGAGGCCTGGCCGTTGCCGCCGCCATCGCCCTCTCCGGAAGCTGCATTTATCTGATCCGCGCCCGCCGTTCAGGCCAATGGCCCTTCGCTTCATCCCCAGAGCGTATTTCATAGGGGCTTATGACGCAAAGCGCGTGAGGGATCGTGCTAAGCTGCTGAAACGAGTAGATTCCGTGGCGTGAAACCAAGGCACATTTACGCTAAGATATGTATTCTCAGCACTTAGGACCACTCAGGCGTTGGCGCATCATTGTGCCGTTCCGAAGGACTCGGCGGTGTTGTTCTCCTGGGCCGGCAGCGATGGAAACGCCAGAACGCGCGTCGAGGAACCAGGAACGACGGGGAGAGCGGACGCCGGCTTCATACAGGCAAGAAACGTGTCGCTGATCAGACGCATATCGCTCCAGAAGGTAGCCCGGCACATGTATCGCGCGTCGATGCGCGCCTTGAGCGGCCGGATGTGCCGGTTATAGAAATCATCCAGTTGGCTCAACGGGAACGCGGCTCAGGATTTCCTCCTCGCGGCGGAAGGCGAGCGAAGCCGTGCCGGTGATGCCGGGACGATAGGGCATATTGGCAATGCACAGATACTGCGGCAGCTTGGGCCGCGGACCGACCAGGCTCATGTCGCCGCGCAGCACATTGTAAAACTGGGGAAACTCATCGAGCTTAAGTTTGCGCAGCCATAGTCCCAAGGCGGTGATGCGGCAATCTCCGTCCCTGGTAAGGCCAGGACCGCTGCTCTCAGAACCGAAAGCCATGGTGCGGAACTTGTAGATGCGAAAGAGACGCCCAGCCCTGCCCACGCGATACTGGGTAAAAAAGGCAGGTCCCGGCGAGGACAGGCGCACGCACAGCGCGATAGCCAGCATGGGAAGCCCAAGAAGGACAAGAACCAGCAGAGCAACCGACAGATCAATCAGCCGCCTGGGCCAGGAAAGAGTCCAGGCGCTGGCGGAGGGGCTCTCTAGGCACAACTGAGGATCAGGCGCGCGGTGAAGGCGGGCAGGCATCGTGGCGATGGGAAAAGCCGGAACGGCAACAGCGCTCGACTCAAATGCACGACTGGAAAGCGGCATGGAGCAAACCTCGAAAGCGGAATGTGGATCAGAAGCGTTGGCAAAACCCGGCCGCGCGTGAAAGCCTTGATGGCCGAAGCCCCGTTTGTACAGTCAGGTCGCTTATCCTCTTCACTGCAATTGCGGCCACTTATGCTTTGTCGACTGCTTAGGCTGTGAATATGAGGGCGAAGCGAAAGAAATCGCAGGATTGGAGAAGTGGTATCGGGAAGAATCCCGCAACCATCATTCAATGAGAAATATCTCATGAGATTGTTTATATGAGCAAGGCGACACGATGCCGCGCGCACGGCCAGAGCCCTCGAGACGAAGCCACGAAAGTTGCAGCAATACAGAAGAGGCGCTGCAAAGACCGCTACTTGAGCGCGTTGACCGAGGCCGCACTCAGAGCAGTCTGGGAGAACAACTGCGACCACGCCATAAACGAACTGAGGGTGCCGGGCTTGATGCGCTTCTCCGGAACAATGACGCTATCGCCGGGATATATGCGCGCATCTTCAAATCCGGAAGAGAAGATCGACTGTCCCGCGCGCCTACCGATCACCGATCCATCCGCGCGCAGGATGAAGATCTGTCCTCGATCTGCATCACGGTTCGGGCCGCCAGCCATGTGAAGGTAGTTGCTTGCCCGGCCGCCGCGATAGAGGAAAGCATTCTGGTTGAGAACCGCGCCGATCACCTGTACGGTGGCCGGGATGGCGGGAACATTGAGCGTGTCGCCATCCTCCAGGGGCATCTCCGGCAGTTCGCTCTCTCCCGCGCTGCGGGGGTGAAGGTTGAGTACGATTCTTCCCGAGGGCTGCAACTGTCGCATGCGCGCAATGAGTTCCTGATTCGCGGACATCATTCTGGCCGCCGGGACTTCATCCTGAGCACCGCTGGACAAGGAGGCTGAACCGCGCGTCATCTGGTGCTGGAGCTTCTCTATGTACTCGTTATAACTCTTTTGTTCCAGAGCCAGTGTGCTTTTACGGGTGAACTCCGCGCCGTAAAGATATGCCTTGGCGGTGAGCCCGCCAGCGCGCGTAACCAACGAACGGAGTGTTTCGCCCGGAGCCACGCTGTAGACGCCGGCGTGCATAAACTCTCCCTCCAGCTGCACATACTTTGTCTGCTCATCGATAGGGGGATGAATGTCATCCTGTGAGAAGACGGTGATTACGTCGCTGGGCTGAAGCTCGAGATCCTGCGCCGCATCGTGGTCGAGCACCAGTTTGCCGAGGTTGAACGGCAGCAGCGAGGTGGTCATGGTGGCCGGATTAAGCCGCTCGATGACGGCGAAGTTCCAATCGGTTTGCGCGTCGGGACTGGAGAACGCGGTTTGCGCGCTGGGGATAGAAAACGCGGTTTGCGCGCCAGGGTTAGAAAACGCGGTTTGCGCGCCGGGATTAGAGAACGCGGTTTGCGCGCCGGGATTGAAGAACGCGGATTGCGCACCGGAGTTAGAGAACGCGGTTTGCGCGCCGGGAGCGGAAGCCATGTTTGTCCTGTCCGGCAATTCTCGTTTCTGTGTGCCATAACCGCCGGGCACGGCCAGCTCCGGCGCTGGAAGTCCGAGCTGGGTGCGGCGCCACCAATAGTCGCGCGAGATCAAGGAGTCGCGATCAGGGAGGAGATCGCTGAGGCGCATACCCTGATGCCAGAGAAAGCGCCCCGGATTGGCCAGCGATCCGCGCAATGTAACCGTCTCACGATAGCTGGAGATGATGGGATCGATGCGCACAATGTCGCCGTCTTCGAGCAAGGCCGCCAGACCGGCCGCATCGGATTTCAGCTCGAAGGCGCGCCGCCGCTCATGATCCACGATGCGCTCCATTGAGATGCGTCCGCCGGAGGCAATCGCGGTTCTGCCGCCGGCGGTGTTCAGCAACTCTTCGAGTGACTCCTGGCCACGCAACTCATAGATAGCAGCCATCCGCACGCTGCCCAGCAGCGCTACCTGGGGACCGGCGGCGGGAATGAACAGTACATCGCCCGGCTGCAGTTGCGCATCGCCCGACTTGTCGCCCTTCACCAGCAGCGCATAGAGATCGAAGTCCGCCAGTACCTTGCCCTGGCGCCTCAACTCGACATGGCGCATGGAACCGGCTTTGGATGGACCGCCGCACAAAAAGACCGCATTCACCAGCGTGCTGAGCGCGCTTACCGTGTACTCTCCCGGCTGCCGCGCCTGCCCGGTTACATACACCTGGATGGAGTGAATCTCGCCCATATCGACACTCAGCTCGAAGTTGCGGTAGACGCGCTCGAGCGCGGTGCGCAGATGTCCGGCGACGGAGGAAAAGGCGAGACCGGCAACATGCACGGCACCCGCCTTGGGTAGATAGATCTCTCCCTCGCGACTGACGATCAGACTGGCGCTGAAGTTGATCTGTCCCCAAATGCGGATGCGCAATTCGTCCCCGGCGCCGACCGTCATATCCTGCGGTGCGGGCCCCTGCTCAAGGGGGCCGAAAGCTTCCGGCCGAACGGCGAAAAAGCGGGCTCCATAGATGGGCAGCATGCGGCCCGTGGAGGCCGCCACAAAGCGCTGAAACTCGGTGGGAGGCTCGGGGGGAAGCATGGTCTGCATGCGCCTGGGTGTGCTCAACCGAGTGCGCGACGGCTGCTCGGTGTAATTGGCGCCGCTGGAGAGGCTGTCGTTGGCCGAAGCCTCCGTGGACAGGTCCGCCCGGGGCGTTCTCTGTTGTGGAGTTTCCTGCATCGACAGCACGGTAGGCGATGCCGACGATTGGGTGGTGGACGACGGCGGCGGTGTTTGCTGCATCTGGCAGGCGTACGAATCGGGATCATCGGCAGAGCACTGAGCGAGCAATACGGGCGCGCAAAAGGAGAGAAACGCTGCGCCAACAAGACAATGCAGCAACCAGCGGCGAAGGAGTGAGCGGACAGATGAATGGTTTCTCATAGACGCCTCCATGGTCGCCTATACGAGCCGTGAGGTGGAGGTAAAAATGCAGAGTGAGATGAAATATGTTCCGAAATCGGGCAGGCCTATAAAGGTTTTCCCATAATCGATTTCATCCTTCCGGTTTTCACTTCTTTTCCGTTCTCTCTCATCCATTCACGGTTAATCTGAGCGCAGATTCCGGTGGCGGAGCAGAACTCCGCACAGGGAGAGCGCCTGCGACATAAGAAAGAGCGATGATCCACCCGAACAAGGAAGCCCTGCGTGCCTATAACAGAAGATCAGGAACCAAACGCTTACGCACCCCACCCCTCCACCAGCACTCTGCCGCCCATGATCCGCGTGGCGATCAAGCGCAGGAAGCTGGTTGGCATCGCCGCGCTGGCCATTTTCGTGCTGGGTACGGCGGTTGCCTTGCTTCTGCCCCGCCGTTACATGGCCACCACGGTCATCCAGCCGCCTCAGCAGGGCGGCTCCCCGGGAGCGGCCATGATGGCGCAATTGAGCAACCTGAGCGCCATGGCCGGCGCCGGCGCCCTGGGCATTAAAAACCCCAATGACATGCAGGTGTCCCTGCTGAAGAGCCGCACGGTGGAGAATGCGATGGTGGCGCGCTTTCACCTGCAGGAGCTTTACCACACAAAGTACCTGTCGTCGGCGCGCAAACGGCTGGAAAAGCGGGCATACTTCGACAACGGATTGAAGGATGGATTGATCCGCCTTTCGGTGGTCGATTCTGACCCGCGCCAAGCCGCGGAGATGGCTAACGGCTGGGTGGAGGAATACCGGCGCTTTTCGGCAACCCTGGCGATGAACGAGGCCTCCGGGCGAAGACTCTTCTTCGAGCGGCAGGTGGCCGAGGCACACAAGAATCTGACACAAGCCGAAGAGGAGATGAATCAGACCGAGCAGCGCACCGGCGTGATGGAGATAGACAGCCAAGCCCACGCCATGATCGCCGCGGCAGCCATGTTACGCGCCCAGGTAGCGGCCAAACAGGTCGAGATCCAGGCGATGCGCCAGTTCGCCGCTGACGAAAACCCGGACCTGGAGCGCGCGCAGCAGGAGTTGTCGAGCCTGGAGGCACAGTTGGCCGCCATGGACGTGGATCATGATCGCCGCGGCGGCGATCTGATAGCGCCCAAAGGCAAGGTGACCCAGGCGGGTTTGGAGTATGAGCGAGGCCTGCGCGAGGTGAAGTATCGCGAGACGATCCTGGGCCTGATGATGCGCCTTTACGAGATGGCGCGGGTTGATGAGGCGCGTCAGGGCGCACAGGCGCAAGTGATCGACGCTGCGTCTGTACCCGACCGCCCGGTTTATCTATACAAAATCTGGATTGTGCTGGGAACGATGCTGCTGTCACTGCCGCTGGCGCTGGCGCTGGCGCTGGCCACCGAGGCGGTCGCGTTTCTGCGCGTCCTCCGCCACCGCGCAGGCTGCTGGACACTGGCGCTCGAAGAGGTTTGGAGCGGGGGAGCGCGATGAACATTCGGCGGGCGCTGGGCGTGGATGGGGCTGTCGCATTTACCTCTCTGGCAAGGGCAGTGAGTATTGCGGGCAGCACCGTGACCGTGCTGCTGATTGTCCGCTTTTTGTCTCCCATCGAGCAGGGTTACTACTACACGCTGCTCAGCCTGGTCGCGTTGCAGATGGTCTTCGAGCTGGGCTTTTCGATTGTTGTTCAGCAACTGGCCGCGCATGAGTGCGTTCATCTGGAGTTACACGGGGACGGCCGGGTGAGCGGCGATGCGGCGGCCCACGCGCGGCTGGCCTCCACGCTGCAGCTCAGCGTGCTGCTGGTACAGCGTGGCAGCCGTGGCGATGGGCATAATACTGGCGCCGCTGGGGGCGCTTTTCTTTGCGCGCCACGCCGCGCAGGCAACGGCGCAAGTGGCCTGGCGAGGGCCCTGGCTGATGGCCGTAGCGGCATCGATGGTTGGCTTGTGGTGCGCTCCCTTCTACTCCTTGCTGGATGGATGCGGGCAGGTGCGCGCTATAGCCGCGCTGCGGCTGCGGCAGTCGGTGGCCGGCATGGCGCTGGCCTGGACCGCCATGCTGCTGCATCATGGGCTGTATTCGCCGGCGCTGGTCATTGCCGGCCAAACTGGAACCGGACTTTTCTTTCTGGCCGCGCGCCGCCGCCTGCTGACCGGCTTGCTATGGCATCAGGTCCGCGATGCCTCCATTTGCTGGAGCCGCGAAGTCTGGCCCTTTCAATGGCGCATCGCTGTCTCTTGCCTGTGCTCTTACTTCACGATGCAGGTGTTTATCCCCATCCTTTTTGCGTTGCGCGGGCCGGTGGAAGCGGGACAGATGGGCATGTCGCTCAGCATTACCGGCTACATGACCAGCCTGGTGATGCCCTGGATTACAACCAAAGCGACGCCCTTCGGGCGCCTGATTGCGCAGCGCCAGTTTGAGGGCCTCGACCGGCTGTTTCTGCGCACTCTGGGCCAGGCCATGGCCGTCTTTGGCGTAATCGCGCTGGCCGCCGACGGCGGGGCGGCGCTGTTGACCGTTATCGCTCCACGGCTTGCGGCGCGCATGGTGACTCCGCAACTGTTCGCGGTGCTGGTGTTGGCCGCCGGGGCGAGTTGCGTAGTGCAGAGCCTGGCCACGCTGTTGCGCGCCTTCAAGCGAGAGCCATTTCTTTGGCAATCGCTGGCGGTAGCCACGCTCACCCTGCTGCTGGCCGCGCTCACGGCGCGCCGCTGGGGCAACACCGGCATCACACTTGGCTATCTGGCGGCCACGGCGGGCATCGGCTTGCCTTCCGCAATAACCATCTTTGCGCGCGCCCGCAGGAGATATCTGGCTATGAGCCCACTAGCCGTGAGCGGAGGCGAGGCCGCATGAAACATCTATCTCCAGGTGACGAATTGATCTACCGTTGCATGCCTTCTCAAAACGGATTGCAGCCTGATTGCGCGGCCGCATGGAAACGCACCGGCGCTTGTGCCCGGGCTTTATGCGCGGCGCTCAACTGCGCGCAACCACGAGCGTGGAGGCTTGGCGATGGCTTCTAATTCTGTTGGTTTCGCGCTCCTGCCGCAGCCCATCGAACTCTCCGGCTCCCTGTCTGACTCGCTCAAACTTTTCGCCCTCTGCGCAATTCTGATCTTCTCCTTCGTGCCGGTTGTCATTTATATCAACCTTTCGCAGATTTTTCTTCTCGTGCTATGCGTGATCGCTCTGTGCTGCTATCTGGTTCGACTTGAAGCCGACATATTTGCCTCACTCCTATTGATTGCTTTGATCTCCTTGTCGCAGGCAATCGGCATTCTGCACAGCCCAGCGGCGGACAAAAACTATCTGACGCCTTTTCTCTTTCTTACCTCTATGTTGATCGGGCCCACGGTGATGCTTCTGGCCAGGTCCTACCCGCCTGCCCGCATCAGCCACCTGATGCCTCGCATGATCAGCTGGGTCCTCTTGTTTCTGGTTATCGAATGCGTCACGCGGCTGATTTTTTCGCCTTATATGCCCGCAAGCGCGCTCAGGGATGTTACTGACAGCTTCTATCTCTACAAGGCCAGTCTCTTCTTTTTTGACTCCAATTTTGCCGGCATTGAGATTCTCTGCCTGCTGGCGCTCATGTTTACCTTCCGGGATGCAATAGGACGAAAGAGGTGGTTACTGGCATATATTCTCCTGTTCACCACCTTCTCCAGGGCATCCATTGCCGCCGGAATCTGCCAGCTTGTTGTTTACAAACTATGGCGCTGGAGAGCCTGGACCTTCTTCGGCCTGCTCACCGCGCAAGCGCTCATTGTCGTCAAGCTCTTCACCAACTACATCACCCAGGGACAAGAGATGGTCCAATCCATAGACGGAAGCCTTTCCTCCAAGTTCTTCATCTTGTCGCTGATGACAAGAATCTACAGCCAGGCAGATACGACGCAAAGGTTATTCGGCATCGGCGTCAGCAACTTATTCAACCTGGCTGGAATATTCGCTCATAACATCGTGGCAACCTTTGTTCTGGAGCTGGGCATAGCCGGTTCGCTGCTACTTTCCGTCTACATATGGGTTCTAGCGAGAAAGTGTCCGGCCTCCATCTATCTTCTCATTCTCCCCGTCATAGTCCTCGGATTTTCCCTAGTGAGCACATCCATGCCGTTCTTCTTCGCCGCGCTCGGCCTGCTTGGAGCGCTACGCGGCTCTGCGCGCGACGGGAGCGGCGCGTTCGAAGATGAAACCGCGCGCCGTGCAAGCCCGAACGGTTACCCAAGGAGCACGCAATGAACCCTGCCGAGCCGAAGTTACAGCTGAATTTGGGAGATAAGCAAATCTACCAATGTCAAATCGACGCGATTCGAGGGCATGCACAACGGCTTGGCCGCCCACTGTCGATTCTGGAAGCAGGCTGCGGAACACACTGGCCTCTTGATCTTACGGGCGTTAACTTTACACTCACAGGCGTTGATCTCGACCCGGTTGCAGTGGAGTTGCGCAGGACGAGAGCGCGCGATCTCGATGTGGCAATCTGTGGCGATCTTTGCACGGTCGAGTTGCCCCCGGCTTCCTACGATGTAGTCTGCTCCGCCTTTGTTCTCGAGCACGTTCCCCGCGCCGATCTCGCTCTGGAAAACATGGTGAAATGGCTGAAGCCGGGAGGGCTGTTGATCCTGCATCTGCCAGAGCGGGAGTCGGTGCCCGGTTTCTACGCGCGAATACTCCCATTCTGGACCCATGTGTGGGCCTATCGCCATCTCTACAGCAAGCCGTTCGCAGGCCAGCCAGGTTACGCGCCCTATCCCACTTCCTATCATCCGGTCATCGGCCGCAAGCGCCTTTATGGCTTCCTTGAAGCGCGCGGCATGAAGGTTCTGAACTGCAACGGTCACGCATTCAAGAGTCCCATCAAGGGTTTGCTGGGAACCCTGCATTACTGGATTTTCCGGCTCACTGAAATGCTCTCCTTTGGCAATCTGACATGGAAGTACGAAGACATTGTTTACATCGCCGCCAAGGATTTCCCGGATAATCGCGGAACTGCAACTGCACAGAATGAAGTTGATGGCTTTTTAAGGAGAAACGCGGCCAAAATCAGCGTACTTATACCTGTTTACAATGTCAGGGATTATGTCGCCGTGGCTCTGGCAAGTATCCAGTCGCAAACCTTTGCCGACATCGAGATTGTGATTGTTGACGACGGCTCGACAGATGGAACCCTGCAGATCGTCGAGCAGATCGCTACTTCCGATCCGCGCATCAAGATCGTCCAAGCGCCCAGGAATCTAGGTCTTTCGCTCGCTCTCAACCTCGGTCTCTCATTCTGCCATGCTCCCTTCATCGCCCGCATGGATGGGGACGATATTGCCTTGCCAACCAGGCTGGAAAAGCAATACCGGTTCCTCGAAGAAAATCTACGACATTGCTCTGGTAGGCTGCGCCACCTCGGCAATCGATCAGTCCGGACATCCGATTCCCGGGCTGGGTATCTCGCGAAAGCCTGTCACTCAGGAAGAGATTGCCCGCACGATGCTGCTGGCTTCCCCGTGCAGTCATATCTGGCTGGCGCGCCGTGAAGTATATGACAGGTTGTCGGGCTATCGGGAGATGACGTTTTCTGAAGATTACGATTTTCTGCTGCGAGCGGCGACTGCCGGATTCAAAGTAAGCAACCTTCCGGAAGCCCTGATGCAGATCCGAACTCGTCCCGGCAATATCTCATCGCGCCTGGAACATAGAAAGGCGCATTACTACATCGTCAACTTATATCGCGAACGCATGAGTCATGGCAAAGACAGCTTCAGCCGGGAAGGTTATGAGCAGGCTGTCAAATCCGGCAGGGTGGAAAATGGTGTCACTTTCGGCTTGCCGACTGAAATGCGTTCAGAAAGGGGCTTCTATCCGCGCATAGCCGCGCATTGCGGTATCTTTCTCCTGGCGGTTATCTGCATCTGGTATCGCCATGGCAAGCGCGCTATTTTCTTGCTCCGTCTCCGCCTGAAGACGGCATTGCGAACGCAGGTCCATGCGACGTGCTGAGCGCGATACAATGCAGCGCGACCGAGTGTTGCCTGAGGCCAGATGAAGATATGCTTCATCATCCACGATGTTACGGCGCGCGCAGGCTCGGAGCGGGCGCAAGCCAATCTTGCAAACGCGCTTGCTGCCCGCGGCGAGTCGATTTCGATCTGGTCGATGTACGGCCTGGGAAAGCCTCCGGGATTTCCACTGGCAAACGGCATCAAGGTGAGTTATGGCCTCAAGAAGCCATGGCCGTACTTTCTGGACTATCCATGGCTGGCGTGCGTCTTCGCCGTTTATATCATCCGGCTGCGGCCAGAATGGATTGTGTGCACGGGGGCAAATCGGCTGATCATTGCTTTGCCGGCAGCTTTTGTGCCCGGCGTAAAAGTGGCTATCTGGGAGAAGTTTCCGGTTTCAAACAGTGTCACAAGGCCGCGAGGCCGCCTGGCCAGATGGCTAGGCGTCTGTCGTGGCGTCGCAGATTGTAACGCTGACAGAGCGCGACAAAGATCTATATCGGACACTCTACGCGCCAGCCGGAACTGTTTCCCGTATTCCCAACATTGTGCTCTCGCCAGGTCCCAACGGCGCGATTCGCCGCAAAGAAGTTCTGGCTATGGGAAGGCTTTCGCAGGAGAAGGGATTCGATCTGCTGCTCGCAGCCTGGTCGATTGCCAGCCTGAAGCTGCCTGATTGGACGCTGCGCATTGTAGGCGATGGACAGATGCGCGAGCAGTTAGTTCATCTGGCGAGCGCGTTGGGGATTGAATCCCGCGTAATCTTTGCGCCGTTTTCGGACGATCCATTTTCCTTGTATTCGCAATGCGGAATCTTTGTTCTCAGTTCGCGGTTTGAAGGTTTGCCCTTTGTGTTGATCGAGGCTATGACCTGTGGCGCGCCTTGCATCAGCTTTGATTGTCCAAACGGGCCGCGTGAAGTGATACGGAATGGCGTGAATGGGCTGCTGGTTCCCGCCGAGCAAGTGGATGCGTTGGCAAGCGCGATTGTGAAGCTTGGCGAGGATCCGCTGTTGCGCCACAGGCTTGGAAACGCGGCGCGGAGCGTCTCCAAGCCGTTTTCAGAGCAACGCGTGGTGGCACGCTGGCATGAAGTCCTTTACGGCCAAATGCCGATCGCTCGCAAGCCCGTCGTTTCCGTTGCGCCCGGCCGCGCCGATAGCCGCATGAATATAAGAAGTCCCATTGCGTAACACCTAGCCGCAGTTATGGTTGTGGGCACCCTCAGCCTTTAGGGCCTGTTAACACTACCTCAGGCGGTGGCGACGGGAGCCAATTTTTCTCAGTTCGAGGCGCGAGGAGCGAACTGTAGCCAGTTACTGGAGCGACGAGCAACGAAGAAATGGGGGAAATTGGCCCCGTCCCTTCGGGTTGCGGCGAAAAACCGCCCATACTTCGTTGTCGTCCTTGTGCTTGGAACCACCAAACCCTGCGGACTCCGCCTCGTCTGGGCGGTTTTTCGCACGCAACGCCATCCGCCTGAGGTAGTGTTAACAGGCCCTAAGTCTTATAATGTTGCGTATTGTGTAGGATCAGCCTGCAGTTTCCCGGTTATATCCTTAGGTTATCTGAATCCAGAGAGGAGATTCTATGAGCTCCGCATCAGCCGCACCTCAGCAGGATCGTATCGGCCTGGCGCTATCCGGCGGAGGTTTCCGCGCTTCGCTCTTTCATCTGGGCGTAATCCGCCGCCTGGAAGAACTCGGAATTATGGAGAAGGTATCCATAGTCTCCGCCGTCTCCGGCGGTTCCATCGTAGCCGCTTTCTATCTTTGCGAGATGGAAAAGCAGATGCGAGAAGACAGGGTTAAGAACAGAACTACGGACCGTGTCCAGCTCTTCGAAAATATTGCCGAAAAATTTCTCAAGGCCGTGGATCATAACCTGCGCACCCGCGCCCTGATTTTTACTCCGTTTTACCATCCCATACTCTTTTGTAAGACGCTCTTCTCGCAGGTGTTTCGCAAGGGGGCGCGCGCGGAGTTGATACAGGCGGAATACGATAAATTCTTCTTCTTTGGCGATACCATGGATCAGCTTCCCGTGGAGCGGCCGGAGAAGGCCCCGCCCGGCCCTGACCACCGATCGTGCGTGGAGCACAAAGAGCCTTTTTATGGGCCCCGGATGCTGCTGAACGCTACCTCTCTGCTCACCGGGGAACGCGTCGTCTTCTCGCGCGACGCCTCCTCAGGCATCAACGACCTCAAGACCCCCGATCGCAATGTGATCCCGCTTTCGCGGGTCGTGGGAGCATCTTCCGGTGTGCCCGTGCTGTTTCCGCCCACGGCCATTCTCGGCGACCTCCTGGTGGACGGCGGTATCTCCGACAATCAGGGAATTGAGGGGCTGCTCGACCCGGGGAGCCATTGCAACATCATCCTGGTCAGCGACGCATCCGGACAGTTGCAGGTAAAACATACCTTATCGACCTCGGATCTTGCCGTCTATGGTCGTATGAACGATATCTTCCAGTTTCAGATCCGCAACAAGCTCCTGAAGCTGTTGCTTGATTGGGGGGAAAATGACGCGGATCATCGGCGTTTCGCCTTCGTGCATCTGTTGATCAATCTCAAGGGCCGGGAGGGCCGTCCGCCAAGAGTCTCGACCAGCATCCTGCCCGCCCTGGGACAGATCAGGACCGATCTCGACCAGTTCAGCCCCATCGAATGTGAAGCCCTCATGTATCATGGCTACACCCTCATCGACGCGCGGTTGAGGCAATATTGCTGTAATTTTTTACATAGGAACTCCCCGAATTTCGATCCCCAGCAGAAACTCAATACGCCGCCGCTGTTCAGAAAGTGCGTTCAGGAGAAGATCCTTGAGAAAATGCAGAAAAATAAAAAATTCCGCGACCCCATCCGTAAGGACCTGGAAGCCGGAAGTCAGAACATCTACATGCTTCGCTGCCTGAAGAAACACTCTTGGCCCACCATCTTCATCTTCTTTGTAGGCATTGCGGCATACCTTTCGCTGGTGTGGCGCTTCTCCGCGCCTTTGCGCCAGGCCGTCGAGTTCGTGAAGTCTATCCTGGTATCGTTCTTGAACGGTATTGTGCCCAGTTATTATGTCGCCATCCTCGACCGCGTCCTCGCCTACTTTGGCTATGGCAACTTCCAGTTTGCGCCAGCCATCGAAAGCGTAGCGTATTTCCTGGCTCTGATCCTGGTCTTCGCGCTGGCGGCGTATCTCGCGTCCTTCCCGGTTCATGAGGCTGTGCGCTGCATGGCTATGTGGCTCGACCGGAAAAATTACATTAGGATCATCAAGATCACTGGTGAGAAAGATTTTGCGAAAAAGTTACGGAAAGACTTTTCGGAAAGGATACATTGGCAAGTTGATGCGGATTAGCCTTCATCAGGAACGAACCCGGCAAGCTGTCCGCCTACTTCATCTCATTCGCCGCCGTAGTCATGTAATGCTCCACGTTGCTCTTGTCCACCAGCGTAGTTCCGGTATCCACAAACACCGGGTACGGCGAAAAGGAGTCGGTCGCGTAATCCTTGTTCAGTTGCTTGGGCGGCGCGTGGAAGATCTCGTCCAGCCCCTTCAGCCCGATGTAGGCCATGGTGTAGGGCTTTTGCGCAATCGTCGCATCAATCGTGCTCGCCTTGATCCCCTCCAGCGTATCCTGGCTCACGTCCCAGGCCACCAGCTCCCGGTTCGTCACCCCCGACCGCACGATGGCGTCGGCCACCACCTTGCCCGACGCGGAATCCAGGCACACAAAAGCGTCAATCTTCTTGTCTCCGGTCAGAGCCGTCAGCTCCATCGTCTTGTCAAACGCCGAGCGCAGATCGCCCTTGATGTCCACAACTTCCGCAATCTTCATCTCCGGCCGGCTGCTGAACGCGTCCTTGAAGCCCTTCAGCCGCTCCTCCGTGTTGGGCTGCCCGGTAAAGGTGAAAAAAACCACCCGTCCTTTGCCCCCCAGCTTCTCCGCCACCCGCCTGCCGCCCAGCCGGCCAGCCTCCAGGTTGTTGGTCCCGATAAAGTACAGCCGGCGGCTGCCCACTGCATCCGAATCCATCGTGATCACCGGGATCCCCGCGTCAATGGCCGCGTTAATCGCCGGCTCCAGCACCTTGGCGTCGGCCACCGAGATCAGTATCCCCGCCGGATGCGCCGCCACTGCCTTTTGCAACGCGTCCAGCTCGGCCTGCGCATCGTAGCCATCCGGCCCCGCCACCCGGGTCGTCACCTTGTACTGCGCCCCAGCCGCCTTGAAGCCCGCCGCCGCCGTCTGCCAATAGGGCAGCGCCGAATTCGCCGATATCAGGTAGAAAATCTCCTTCTGCGAGTGCCGCCCCTCGCACCCCAGCGTAAACGCCAATCCCATCGCCAGCATCGCCAGCCCAACCTGCTTGATTCGTTGCATATCTGCCTCCCTGTCAACCCAAGGCTTCTATTATTTCTCCCGCCAGCCAACAAATCAACCCGCCCGCCAACGAATCACCCCAATTGTCCGCCAGTAGCTGCCGCTCGCTATCGTTTTCCCTTTGCCGGATGCTGCAAAAATGCTGGGTGCCCCATCCTCGCCGCGTACTTGTTTTTGCGGCTAGGGTGGGATACCACAAACCCGACAGTATTCATCCTGAGCGTAGTCGAAGGACCTGCTTTTGTTTTTGCTTTGTATCAGGGCACGGCTTTCCAACTTGCGGAAAAATGCAAAGGTTGGAGCAAGAAGTGTCAGGGCACGGCTGGTAGGTCAGGGTTTTAACCCTGACTGCCGATAGCGCAATAAAACAAATGTTGGGCTTTAGCCCCTGCGGTAGCTTTTCTGGAGGGAGCAGGGGGCTTCAGCCCCCTGAAAGAAAGCAAATCTATAAAGCCTTCAGGCCCGGGCCTTTTTCGCCCACCCCCATTCACTGTACTCTGCCGTGCCAGCATCAACTCGCTAAATTACATTGCTTCGCTATCCCCCAACAAGATAATCGCTGCTTCCTGAATCGTAAATATTAATGTCGTGATATTCCGTCCTCTAGTCGTGATTTAATAATGTTCAATACAGTTCGTAGTGGTGTTTCGCCCTTCCGCAAAAATTCGATTCCAAACCCTCGAATTTTGTCAATCATCGTTGGATCATTCACGACACTTAGGCAGTATGCGGGTAGACCAGGATAACTCTTTGCAATCTGACGACATAAATGATAACCTGCGTTCTTAGACTCTATAATCCCTTCTAAACCTTCACCCGGGGACATCATGATATCAATTGTCACGAGGTCCACATGATTGGTACGCAAAGTATTCAAAGCAGTTGCCACATCACGCGCCTTGAGTACACGATATCCTTCAAAAGTTAGAGCATCTTCAAGTGCCTCCAAAAATATTTGCTCATCGTCAATGAGAAGAATCGTTTTTGGGTCCACGTTGCCTAGTCCGTCCTTCCAAAGCTTTTACTGGTAGTGTGACGCTGAAAACAGATCCGGTAGGACCTGGTTTAGCAATGATCTTTCCTTGATGCGATTCTACAATTCTCTTAGCGATATAGAGACCAAAACCGGTACCTGCAGGATATTGGTTCTTAGCCTCTTGCGTCCTGTAGCCTCTGTCGAATATTCGACTTGTATCTTCAGGACGCAGAGGAATTCCACGGTTGTGAACCGAGACAGTGACTTCATCTTTCTCGCTGTCGAAAGAACCGTCGATTTCAATGCTTGATCCCGTAGAAGAATATTTGATCGCATTTTCAATTATGTTACTAAATACTTGCGTGATTAGCGGCTTAATCACTAGTACATCTGGAGCAAGTCCAAGCTGTCTATCGTCAACCTTTACATGCACATCTTTATCCCAACCTAATGGTTGAAAGTCATCTGCGAGATTTACCATCAGCCGGCAAAGATTTACAGATTGCAATGGTTCTCTGAGTGCTGTTAAGGCATGATCTTCCTCTAAATTTGACATAAGAGCAAAATTCTTTGCAAGATGAACTGCCAAAGTGGCCTGAGAATAGATGGATCTAAGTACTTTCTTCGCTCTGTCAACACCTATTCTAGTCTCAGTAATATTCTCTATATGCCACTTAATAGCATTCAGTGGAGCAGCAAGTTGATGAGATACATTTTGCAGGTACTCGATCCGCTCACGCTCCTTTTGAGCAAGCTGATCTTTTAGTAGACGTATCTCATTTTGTAACGCTTCTTTCGTCATTTCGCTTATTTCAGGCATTGGCATATCCTCACTTTGGTAGCGAATTGATCTCTCGTCTGATTTGTTCTCCAACCGCCTCTATTCCTGAATCTATATTCAAATAGATTAAACCGTTGATATCACTCGGCAAATCTAGGATACCTTTATACAGGAGAAAGATACGTCCGGATCGTCGGCCAAGTTGGCCAAGAAAATAACCCAACTCAAAAATGACGTTTTGTCGCGCACGACGTTTGATTGAATCCATCTCTGTCCCTGTAGCAACAAGATCATCTGGTGTGAGTAGAACAAAAACAAGATCGGCAGAACTCGATAAGCCCTCGAATTTCTCAATGATAGTTCTGCCCTGGTTTGGTTTCTCGTGCAGGATAATAGGTTCCGGAAGCTTAAGCGTATTTTGAAGGTAATTCTTCAGCGAAAGCTTAGCTGTTTCGTCATGACCATGTACGATAAATACGGTGGATAGTGTCTCGGCGGCTTGTATGCCTAATTTATCATTAATCAAGTTAACGAATTCTCCGAGACTCGGACCTGACCAGCGAGGTACGTAGCTCGCAGATTTATCTGAACTGATAATGTCAATTATGCTCCCATCTTGATTGGCTGTGTACACAATTACCGGCAAAGTAGGAGAGATATCACGCAGTTTCCGGTAAATCACCATCCCGCTTGAGCGGTATTCATTCACAGAAATGTCTACTTCAGACCCGTAAGGCATTACAAGATCGAGTACAACAAGGTCGCTGCGTGAAATGTTCTCGATATTGTTGAGAGCTTCGTGAACAGATCGAATACGTTTCGCGGTATGACCGCGATATACGAGATTCTCCACAAATAGTTCGGCTGATGCGTCGTCATCGATAATGAATATATTGGCCATTTTAGAACTGTGCTAAATCATAGCAGGGTTGAGATATCTGATGTCAAGACCACTATGTGCTCAGGATCCGGATTTTCGTACTTGGGATTCTATTCAACCCCATTACACTTTTTGCGTATCCCGCCTTCCAACTCACGCCGCCTGCCGAACCGGCTGCACGCGAATCAGCTTCTCCCGCTTCCGCGCCTGTGCAATCTCATAAGCTGACTGCATGCGCATCAGAGTATCCATCTTCACCCCGAATGCCTTCTCTATCCGTAGCGCCATATCCCCCGACAAACCAGCCTTCCCGTTCAGCAAGCTCGACAACGCGGGCCGGGAGACGCCCAGCGCCTCCGCCGCCGCTGTCACCGTCAATCCCGCGGCAGCAATAATCTCCGTCCGGATAAAATCCCCTGGATGGGGCGGATTCTTCATGGGCATGGCTTTTTCTCCTCGTTTCCTAGTGGTAATCCTCTAAATTCACATCACGAATTTCGGATTCAATTGCATCGATGCGAAATGTCAGCCGCAGGTTGGCTGTCACATTCAGGCTCCACGTGCCTTTGCGGTCTCCGGTCAATGTGTGCGCCTTCCAGGTGGGAAGCCCTCGCAATTCCTCCGCATCGTCCATCCCTTCCAGAAATGCAAACATCTTGCGCAGCTTGTCCGCCGCGTCGGCGGGAATCCCTTTCGTGATGTCTTCTTCATAAAGTCTCTTCAAGCCTTTATGAACGAAGTCCCGAATCTTCATCCCTACTACTGTAGCCTGTAACCTAACACTTGTCAATACGGATCTGCCGCCGCTATCACTGTCAACTCCGAGGCCTCGACAATCACCATTGAAATATTCTGAGGCGAATAAACGACGAATCTCAATCCCATTCCCGCCTGTCCCCCTCTCGCGTCCGGGCACTGACCACTGACAACTGACAACTGATATCTGACTAGGTCATGACTAGGTCAACTCCCCGAAATTTCTTGTAAGAATTGCCTCATAATTTGCCTTAACATATTCAAATAAAACAGGATAGAGCATTTTTAGGCGAAGGAATAACAACAATTCTGCTTAAAATCTACTTTGTACCCGATTTTGACAGATATAGGTGTATCTATATGCACACCTTTATCCCTTAAAAAACCCTCAATTTCGTAAAAAAAGTACACCCCCGAGACAACATTTCTCTTTGACATCCCACCGAGCCGCGTAAGATGCGGCGAGGTGGGATGTCCCACAAATGTCTTACAGCGGGCAGGGATGTCTCACATGTCCCACAGAGCGTCTTGCAGCCGCCCTGCGCCCCCGCATTGGCGGTATGACGCCTCATCCTGTAATCTCTAAGGTTCCGCATGACCTCCGCTGACGCCCAAGCCCGTTACCCGCTCACCCAGGGCGTAAACCCATGGCTGGTCACGTTTTCCGTCATGCTGCCCACCTTTATGGAGGTACTGGACACGGCCATCGCCTCCGTCGCCCTGCCCTACATCGCAGGGAGCTTATCGGCATCAAACTCCGAAGCAACATGGGTTTTGACCAGCTATCTTGTGGCCAACGCCGTGGTTCTGCCCGCCTCCAACTGGTTTGCCCGCCGCTGGGGCCGTAAGCGCTTTCTTCTCATATGCGTAGCTATCTTTACCGTGGCCTCCTTCTTCTGCGGCGCGGCGCCCTCTCTGGCCATGATTCTGCTGGCCCGCGTGGTGCAGGGAGCCGGCGGCGGCGCTCTGCAGCCCCTCTCGCAGTCCATTCTCCTCGAGAGCTTTCCCGTCCAGAAGCGCTCCATGTCCATGGCAGCATACGGGTTAGGGATCGTCATGGCCCCGGTCATCGGCCCCACCCTGGGCGGCTGGCTCACCGATACCTTCAGTTGGCGTTACGCCTTCTACATCAACATTCCGGTGGGGATTCTGGCCTTCATCCTCATCAGCCGCTTCGTCCACGACCCGCCCTACATCAAAAACGCCAAAGTGGGCGCATTCGACAACATCGGCTTCGGCCTGCTCGTGGTCTGGACCGGCTGCCTGCAAATTGTTCTGGATAAAGGCCAGGAGGACGACTGGTTTGGAGCCACATGGGTGCGCTGGGCGGTGGCCGCTCTGGTGGTCTCGCTCGTTCTCTGGATCTGGCACTCCTGGACCCATCCCCACAGCCTGGTTGATCTGCACGTCCTGCGCGACCGCAACTTCCGCACCGGATGCTTCCTAGTCGCGCTGCTGGGCATGTGCATCTACATCACCATCGCCATCCTGCCCCTCTATTACCAGGAAGTGCTTGGTTATACGGCATTTACGGCGGGCTTGGTGGTGGGGCCGCGGGGCATCGGCTCCTTCATCGGCTCGCCCATCATCGGCATTTTGGGCTCGCGCATCGACAATCGCAAGCTGCTCTGCGCGGGATTCCTGGGTTTTGCCGTCTGCGCGATGATCTTCGGCTCGGTCAACCTGGATATCGGCCCTTACACGCTGCTGATTCCCATCACCCTCACCGGCTTTGCCTTGAGCTTTGTCTTTGTGCCCATGTCCACCATGATGATGGCCACTATTCCCAACAAGGATATGGGCGCCGCCACCGGCCTGGGGAATATGTTGCGCAACATCGGCGGCTCGATTGGGATTTCGATGGCGACGACGGCGCTAATTCGGAGAGCCGCCCTCCACCAGACGGAAATTGGTGCGCATCTGGGTTCATCGAACATGGTCCTGCAGCAGAGAGCCTTTGCCATCACCGGCTATCTTGGCCAGCATATTGGCCCCGCGCAGGCTCGCCCCGGTTCTCTCGGGCTGGTCTACGGGCTGATGGAGCAGCAGTCGGCGTTGATGGCGTACGTAGATGTCTTTCGATGGACAGCTTTGCTGGCGTTTTTCTGCGCCGGCGCGGCTTGGCTCTTCAAGAAGCCGGAGAAGCATGGGCCGTTGCCGCCGGGGGTGCACTGAAGGACAATCCTAACTGTTGAGGGGATCTATTTCGCAATCGGCAATGCGAAACGTACCGTCAATCTGAGTAGTGACCCTCGGCCAGGCATGTCGGCATTGAAGTTTTACGGTCCGGATGGAAAGGTTAGCTGGTCCGCTCCCTGAGGATTCTGCCCCCCCCATACAGACCAAACTTGGCTGCATTAGTCACAAAGTCATACTCAACTACTGACTGATCCTTGCTGCGGTCCTTCTCCGAGCCATTCGCGAATGGTCTCGTCCGACGCGCCGTCGAACCGGGGAGAGCATATCTCCTCCAGGATTTTGACCGTTTCTTCGTCGGCGCCTCCATGATGGGAAGGACGAATCTCCGCCACCTGCTTTCCATCGATGGTGACTGTGAAGCTATCCCCTTGACACACACGCTTCAGAATCTCAAAATAGCGCGCTTCCAACTCTGTAAAGGTGATTTCGCTGGACACAAACCCTCCTGGGTACAACAGACCGATGCCTGATCTATCGGCTCAATTCGCCAGCGTCAAGAGCTGATGCCCGGAGTCGTCCCACTCCCTTTCTGATACCTTAGTCGTTGTCGGTAATACGTGCGCGTAAGGATGCGAAGGAGACGGGGACGATGAGAGAGATGAAGAGAATGTTGGTTTGCACGGGCTTGATGGTGCTGGCGCTGACGGCGATTGAGGTGCGAGCGCAATCGATTTCAGCACTGGACCCGGTTCTCCAAAGCAGAGTTGACCGGATTGCCGCCCAGGTGCTGGAGCAGACCGGCGTACCCTCGGCCTCGGTGGCCGTGGTGAAAGGCGGCAAGCTGGCATACACGCACGCCTATGGCAAGGCGCGGCTGGCTGCTAAAAAGTCTCCCGCCGTCGCCGCCACGCCGGAGATGCGCTACTCCATCGGATCGATCTCCAAGCAGTTCACTGCAACGGCGATTCTGCTGCTGCAAGAGGAGGGCAAACTCTCGCTGGACGACGCGGTGGGTAAGTATGTTCCCGGACTCACGCGTGGTGACGAGGTGACCATCCGCGAAATTCTCTCCCACACCTCTGGCTACCAGGACTACTGGCCGGAGGATTACGTGATGACCACCATGAAGCACGACGAGACCGCTCAACAGATTATCGACACATGGGCCAAGAAGCCGCTGGACTTTGACCCCGGGACGCAGTGGCAGTATTCGAACACCAACTTCGTCATTGCCGGGCGCATTGTCGAGCAGGTAACGGGCATGCCGTACATGGAGTTTCTCACCACACGCATCTTCCGCCCATTAGGGATGCAGTCGGTGTGGAACTCGGATGAAATCAAGCTGACGCAGGCGGATGCGATGCCCTACTATCGCAACGCACTTGGTCCGCTGCGCCCGGCGCCCAAGGAGGGACGCGGCTGGATGTTCGCGGCCGGTGAACTGGCCATGACGGCGCACGACCTGGCTCTGTGGGACGAAAGCCTGATTGCGCAGACGGTGCTCAAGCCGGAGAGCTACAAGCAGATGTTCACCGAGGTGAAACTGAAGGACGGCAAGGGAACGCACTACGGGCTGGGCGTGGATGTAGTGGACCGCGAAGGCCATCGCTCGATTGAGCATGGTGGCGAGGTTTCCGGTTTTGTGTCGGACAATATCGTGCTGGTGGATGATGGCGTGGCCGTGGCCGTGCTGACCAACCAGGACGCGGTGGGCGCAGCCGCGACCATTGCGCGGATGGCCGTGCCAGTGGTGGCGGAGTTTCCGCCCACTGACGCAGAAAAACAGGCCATTGCGATCTTCCACGATCTGCAACAGGGGCGCATTGACCGGAGTCTGTTGGCGCCGAATCTGAGCGACTACTTTACCGCCGAGGCGATAGCCGATTTTCGCGATAGCCTGGCGCCGCTGGGCGAGCCGCTCAGCTTTCGCCAGTCCGGCAGCGATCAGTTGCGCGGCGGCATGACCTTTCGCAGCTTCCTGATTGTGTATCCCGGCAAGCGGCTGAGGCTGACCACCTACACCTATCCCGCCGGCAAGCTGGAGCAGTATTTGATTGCGCCGGCGGAGTGACGCATAGGCTAGACGCTTCAAGGTAAACTTGTAGCAGACCTATGTTTGAAACCCTTACCGACAAACTGCAGCGCGCCTTCAAGGTTCTTCGCGGCCAGGGAACGCTCACCGAAGAGAACATCACCGAAGCGCTGGGCCTGATTCGCATGGCGCTGCTCGAGGCCGACGTCAACCTCAAAGTGGTTCGCGACCTGATCGAGCAGATTCGCGTGAAGGCCGTGGGCAGCGAGGTGCTGACTGCGCTTTCGCCCTCCGAGCAGGTCATCAAGATTGTCCGCGACGAGCTGATTACGCTGCTGGGCAAGGACACGGCGCGCTTCAAGTTTGCCTCGCAGCCGCCCAGCGTCATTCTGATGGCAGGATTGCAAGGCTCCGGCAAAACCACCACGGCGGGCAAGCTGGCCGGCTGGCTCAAGAAGGGCGGCCACCGGCCGATGCTGGTTTCGGTGGACGTTTACCGCCCGGCGGCGCGCGAGCAGCTCAAAGTGGTGGCGAAGTCCGTTGAAGTCCGGCTCTACGAGGGCGACCAAAAGGGCGAGGCGGCTGGGTCGGCTTTGGTGGAGCGTCTGGCCGGCGAGGCGCGGCGCGAGGCGCGCAACATGGGCTGCGACACGCTGATCGTGGACACCGCCGGACGGCTGCACATCGACGAAGAGTTGATGACGGAGATGGAGCGGCTGAAGAAGCTGCTCAACCCCAGCGAGATTCTGTTCATTGCCGACGCCATGACCGGCCAGGACGCGGTCAACTCGGCGGCGGAGTTTCATCAGCGGCTCGGCCTCACCGGCGTGGTGCTCACCAAAATGGACGGCGACGCGCGCGGCGGCGCGGCGCTCTCGATTCGCCATGTGACAGGCCAGCCGATCAAGTTCATCGGCACGGGCGAAAAGCCGGAGGCCTTCGAGCCATTTCATCCCGATCGCATTGTGGGCCGCATCCTGGGCATGGGCGACATGATGTCGCTGATCGAGAAGGCCGAGTCGACGCTGGACCGCAAGAAGGGCGAGGAGCTGGCCAAGAAGGCGCTGCTGGGCGACGGCTTCTCGCTGGAGGATTTCCGCGAGCAGTTGCGGCAGATCAAGAAGATGGGGTCGATGGAGAGCATTTTGAAGATGCTGCCCTCGGTGGGGCCGTTTGCCGGGTTGCAGCAGGCCTCGAAGAGCGTGGACGAAAAACAGTTTGTGCGGCTGGAGGCGATCATCAACTCGATGACGCCCAAGGAGCGGCGCAATCACGAGATTATTTCAGCGGCACGCGGCGCAAGCGCATCGCGGCGGGCTCGGGGACGACGGTGCAAGACGTGAACCAACTGCTGCGGCAGTACGCGCAGATGGCCAAGATGTTCAAGCAGATGGGCAAAGGCGGGTTGGCGCGGAACATGATGCGCGGCGGCATGGGCGCGATGGGGATGGGCGGGAAGCAGCGATTTGGGCGATAAGATTCCATGACCACTCTCCAGGGCCAACGCGACGAAATTACGGCGCGCGCGCGGGAGCTGGTGCAGGCGGAGCGGCTGGTCCCAACACCCCTATAGTTTGGACAGAGCCAAGCGGGCGGAGCGCAACTCGGCGGCCATCACTTGCAGCATTCTGAGCGCCAGCAGCGGGTCGGCGCGCATGAGGCTGTTGAACTCATCGCGAGGGACGAAGCTGAGCCGCGCGCCGCTGCGGGCAATCGCCGTCAGCGTGTAAGGCTCGTTGCCGATGAGTCCCGGCAGGCCGAGCAGGCTACCGGCGGATGCCTGGATGGACATCAACTGCTCGCCTGAGGACGACGCCATGGTGAGGGTGGCCTCGCCCTGGTCCAGGATGTAGAGGCCCTGCGGGAGATCGCCCTGGTTGAAGAGGACGCGATCGGCGTCACAGGTAATGGCGGTGGAATGTTTCTCGAGAGCCTGGATCAACTCCGGGTCGGCGACAAATGCGGACGGGTCTAGCTTCACTTACGGGCCTCCATGTATGAATGCAGGATATGAATGGCAAAAGATGAATCTGATGGCCTGTAGGGGTATGGTGTCATTGCGGGGGGCATGTTTTAGGTGATGTGCGTCACATATTGGTGGTTAAAGCGGGGGCAGGAGCGGTTTGAAGGGGATGGATGGGTTGGAATGGGTATCCGTTCCGTCAGCGCTGGCTGTGCGGCGGCAACTCAGGGTTGACAAGTGTTAGGCTACAGGCTACATTGATTGAGATGAAGATTCGGGACTTCGTTCATAAGGGCCTGAAGAGGCTTTATGAAGAAGACAGCGCGAAAGGGGTTCCGGCGAGCGTGGCGGACAAGCTGCGCAAGATGCTTGCCTTTCTGGATGGGATGGACGACGCGGAGGAGTTGCGGGGGCTTCCCACATGGAAGGCGCACACGTTGACCGGAGACCGCAAAGGCACGTGGAGTTTGAGCGTGACGGCCAATCTACGGCTGACGTTTCGCATCGATGCTGTTGAATCCGAAATAAGTGACGTGAATTTAGAGGATTACCACTAGGAAAGAGGAGAAAAGGCCATGCCCATGAAGAATCCGCCCCATCCAGGGGATTTTATCCGGACGGAGATTGTTGCGGCCGCGGGTTTGTCGGTGACGGCGGCTGCGGCGGCACTGGGCGTCTCCCGGCCCGCGTTGTCGAGCTTGCTGAATGGCAAGGCGGGTTTGTCGGGGGAGATGGCGCTGCGGATTGAGAAGGCATTCGGTGTGAAGATGGATACGCTGATGCGAATGCAGTCGGCGTATGAGATTGCGCAGACACGGCGGCGGGAGAAGCAGATTCGCGTGCAACCGATTGGGCAGGCTGCGTGAGTTTGGAGATTATATGCGAATTGAGTGGAATCCCAGGTCTCAGAAGCGAAACCTGATGCACATGGTGTGAGGGATCACAACGCTGAGGTCTCAAACTCGAAACTTCAGAATTATCAGGCAGGCTCTCTATCGATCTTGCCTTTCTGGAATAAAGAGTTCCGAAGACCGAAGACCTTATTGGTGACCACATTGCTTTCAGTGTCAACGAGCATGTATGTCCCATCATCGGATTCCCCGTTACCTTCGAAAGTCGCACCAGGGATCTGTTCTATTGCCCTCCTCAATTTGTCCCTTTCATCCTGGTTGAGATCGCTGACCTTGACCCCAATATGCTCCATGGTTTTAAGGTTCTTAGTTGGCCGAATTTCTTGCCGGACTAAAGTCGCCAAGGTTTGTCGAATCGATCGAAGTTCTTCAATTACGTATTCCTGCCCGCTGACCTCTGTTTCTTTTAGCTTTGCGACTGTAAATTTACCGAAATGTTTCAAGAATGTTGAATATTCAGGATCCTTCGCAGCTTCCAGCGTAGCAATGATCTTTGCGGTTAGGTTAGTCTTGAAATCAACGATCTTTGCGAATCTTAGATCCCTTGGATACGGGAGGTGTTCGATAGTGCCTGTGTCAAAAGAGAAACTCGTCGCGCTATCTTTAATAATGATCGTTGGTTTGTCAAATGCAAGCCTCAGACCCAACTCAAACATGACATTTGGGTTCCTTCCGCTCACATCACAGATGACAATCGGATTGTCATAGAGATTTTGAACGATAGTTTTCGGAATAACAGTTGTTTCGTCGGCGTAGCTAACCAAGGATGCCTCTAATCCTGCATCGTTGACAGCATCGCTGATAATCGCCAGGACGTCTTTCCAATGGGATTCTGGGTAATCGCCGATCGGTGAGATCGGTATAATCACCCCGCACTTGCTCACTGTACTTGGCTTTTCACGGATTTCATTAATGTTATCCGATTTTTTCAGTGCCATTTCAATCTTCTAGACGCCACAACCATAACGTCAAAATAATTTTACTCCATATTTGTAATTCCTATACCTCCGGCATATTTCACCGGAGCCTTCGGCGGATCAAGTCGAGGGCTTGCTGGGTGGTCCATTCGCGGATGCGCTGGCGGTCGCCGCGAAAGGTGCGCTCGATAGATTCGGTTTTCTGGGCGTCCGAGAGGGCGATGTGGACAAAGCCGACGGGTTTGAGTTCGGTGCCGCCGGTGGGGCCGGCGATGCCGGTGACGCCGAGACCCAGCGTTGCGCCTGTGTAGCGGCGGATGCCGTAGGCCATGGCTTCGGCTACCTCGCGGGAGACAGCGCCACATTCGGTGATCAGGTTGGGAGGGACGCCGGCGAAGGCAGTCTTCAGCTCGTTGGAGTAGACGACAGCGCCGCCGAGGAAAGAGCGCGAGCTGCCGGGAACTCTGGTGATGCGCTCGGCGATCATGCCGCCGGTGCAGCTTTCGGCGACGGCCAAGGTAGCCTGGCGGAGGCCGAGAAAGTAGAGGACGATCTGTTCCAGAGATTCGGAGGACTCGGCGCCGGTGGAGTAGAGCCAGTCTTCGAGGACTTCTTCCATTCGGCCGGCCAGTTCGTCGACACGTTGCTGCGCGGCGTCGGCGCTGGAATTGGAGCAGAGCAAGGTGAGTTGGATGTCTCCAGCGTGGGCCAGGATGGTGGTTTCCACGTCCTTGTATTCGGTATAGATGGGCGCAAGCAGCTTGTCGGCCTGCGACTCTGGAATCATGGCGGCGCGCAAGGTGCGTTTGGCGATGTGGCACGGGGGGAGAATCTCGCGCAGGCGGGGCAGGCACTCGGCGTCGAAGAGCGGCCTGCACTCGTTGGGCGGGCCGGGAACCAGCATGAGCAGCTTGCGATAGCCCTGCCAGGTGGTGTCGAGCCACTGGCCGGGAGCGCTGCCGTTGGGGTTGGGCAGCAGGGTTGCGCCGTCGAGGATGTCGGCCTGCTTGAGGTTGTTGGCGGGCATGGGGATGCGCCAGGTGGCGGCGCGCGCGGCCAGAGCGGCGACCTGGACGGCGTTGCGGTGCATGGTCAGGGAGAGCGTTTCAGCGACGGCCTCTCGGGTAAGGTCGTCTTCCGTGGGGCCGAGGCCGCCCATGATGACGATGATGTCCGCACGATTGAGAGCGGCGGTGAGGACGTTGACCAGGTCCTTGCGGCGGTCGCCGACGATGGTCTTGAAGGCCACGGTGACGCCCAGCTCGTTGAGTTTTTCCGTGAGATAAAGGGAGTTGGTGTCCTGGCGGAAGGGGGTGAGCATCTCGGAGCCGACGGCGATGATTTCAGCGATGATTGCGGGTTTCATAGGGCAGGGATCAGTGAACCGTTATCAGTGGACATTGATTAGTTGTCAGTGGCACCCGCTGCTCTCCAGACACTTCAATGAATATAGCAGCATGTCGCCAATCGCAATTCCGGTAAAGAACATAAACCATTTCCCTCTAATGTCGAATAAGCAAGCAACGGTAAATGCACATATTAAGATTGTTTTTGCGGGTTCGAACGGCCATTTTATAGTTACTATCAAAAGCGAAATGCAACCTGACAATGCGGAAGTAGCACGCCTCTTAAGTGGATAGCATTTGATCGCTGTGGCAATCTTAGCTTTGATAACTTGAAACATCTTTTCCCTTTTCTCCGTATTGTCTTTCCGATGACCTCAATTTCCTGCCTCATTTAAAACAGATTCACGCCTTCGACTCCCAAGTCCACATCATAAACGGCGTTGCTGGTGGCGAGGATGGCGGCGTCGAGCGGCGGGTGGCCTAGGTCTCGTTCTTGAGACCCGGGAGACGATGAACCTCAACTATGCCGCGATGGGATATTTCTTGATCTTGGGCATTTCTTTGCGGCTTGCTTGCCATAAATCATACTGCGTCTGCAGGGCCATCCATATTGCGGGACGATCACCGAATGCCGCTGAAAATCGCAATGCCATATCCGCGGTAATGGACGCTTTGCCATTCGCTATACGAGAGAGCGTGACGCGCGAGACTCCGATGTGCTTGGCGAATTCGGTTACAGTTAGGTTCAATCCTTCAAGCCATTCCTGTAATAGTTCGCCTGGGTGCGCGGGATTATACATCTCAGTCAATGTCCTACTCCTAGTGGTAATCCTGATAGTCAACTAAATGAGCGTCTTCGCCTTCAAACTTGAATGTCAGACGCCAGTTTCCATTCACACTCACTGCAAAACAGTCCTTCATTTTGCCGCTCAATCTGTGAAAATCCCATCCTGCAACATTCATATCAACAGGTCGTGCTGCTACATTCAGACGGGTCAATTGGCGGTTTAGCTTACCGGCATGATCCGGTTGTATTCCCGCCTTGCTGCCAGACTTGAAAAACCTTTCTAGTCCGGCGTGCCGGAACGACTTAATCATGCATTGACTATAACGCTTCTCTTTACACTTGTCATCAAAAAACTGATAACTGTCAAAAGAGATTCAATCCTTCGACCCCCAAGTCCACATCATAAACGGCCTCGCTGGTGGCGAGGATGGCGGTTCCGAGGGGGGAGAAGGCCAGTCCGACGAGGTTTGGTCCGGCGAGAGCGAGAGTGGCTGTGCCTTGCGGGGTGACGCGGACGATTCCGCGGCGGCCATGGAGGCAGGCGGCCAGGTAGACATCGCCCTCTTTGGAGAGGGCGAGGCCCTGGGGACGGCCCAGACCGCGGTACCAGGGGCGCGCTTCGCCGTTGGGCTCGATGGCCCAGATGGTGTCGTTGGAGCTGAGCGTAGGGCCGGTGACAAAGAGGGTTCCGGCGGCGTCGACGGCCATGTGATAGGCGGCGGGGCTGGGCTCGATGGTGGCGTGGACGAAGATCTGGCGCTCGGGGTTGATTTTGAAGATGGTGCCGCTGCGATCGCCGACAAAGAGGTTGCCTTGGGCGTCGAAGGCTGCGCCGGTGGCCACACCCATGCCCTCGGCGTAGAGGGAGGCTTCGCCACCATCGTCGATACGGTAGACGTTGCCCTCGGCGCGGGAGGTAACGAAAAGATCGCCGCCGGGCGAAAAGGCCAGGCCGGTGGCGTTTAGAATGCCGGTGACGAAGGGGGTTCCACGGCCGTCGGGGCTCACTCTGACAATAGATACCGGGGTCTGCTTGCCGCGCTGGCCGCTGATGGTGGCGTAGATCATGCCGGAGCGGCTGATGGCCGGGTTGGTGACCGAGTGCAGGCCCTCGAGAAGCTGGCGGGCGACGCGCAAGGGAGCGGTGTTGCTGGAACCGGCTGGATTGTGAACCTCAATAAGACCGGTAGTGGCTTGCTCGGGAACGCGGAAAGCGAGAGAAGCAGGACGGCTCATCAGCATGTGGGCCGGGTGGCCATCGACCAGAACGGAGGGCAGGGCAGAGCCAATCGGGCCGAGATTTGCTCCAGTCACCTCGACTTCTCCTCCGGGCAGCGCGGCGGCGGGCAGAACGTCGTCGATGCGCGGGGTGAATTCAGCTGCGGATTGGATAGTGGCTGGGGGCATGGCCTAAATCCAAATACGTAATAAGGATGCTACACCCAAAGCATACAACCCGGCGCCGACATCATCGAGGACGATGCCCCAGCCCTCGGGGAGCATTTCCAGATGGCGGACAGGAAAAGGCTTGGTGATGTCGAAAAGTCGGAATAGAACGAGCGCGATCAGTGCGTGACGCCAGTCGAAGGGGCTGAAGAGCAGGGCGATCCATTGGCCGGCTACCTCGTCGATAACCACGAATTGCGGGTCGTGGCGGCCGGATTCGCGGGCGACGATGGTGGAGGCGGGGATTCCGAGAATCAGCGTGAGGGCAATGCCGGCAAGCAGGGCGATAAACAGGATTTGTGGCGTGGGGTGAAAGAGCCACGCATACGCGGCCCAGAGAAGGACTGCGGCCACCGAGCCCCAGGTGCCGGGACCGGGCTTGCCAAAGCCCGCGCCGAAGAAGGTGGCTACGATCCAGGCCCAGTAGCACTTCGTGCCGTGCTGGTTTTGGTTGAGATTTGTGGAAGGGCTAGTTTTCATAGGAGTCTTCCTTCTGGCCGCGGCCCAGGTCTTCGAGAACTTCGGGATCGAGGACGGGCGAGCTGATTTTGTAGACGCCCATGGCCCATTTGCCGAGGTCGATCTTGCGGCAGCGGTCGCTGCAGAAGGGAAAGTCCTCGTCTGCGGGGCGAACGAGCATGCCGCAAGTAGGGCAGCGGAGAAGCTTGGCGGATTTTTTCCTGGTGGTCATCGTCTATTCCACTTTACAGCGGGCCGTTGAGGATGCGTGCGACGACATCGTAGTCGTGGGCTTCGGTGATTTGGGCGCGATAGAAGCGGCTGGGTTCGAGAGTGGGCAGCGAGCCGAAGTCGTTGATGTAGAGTTTGCCGTCGATTTCCGGGGCGTGGAACTCGGTGCGGCCTTCCCAGAGGAGCGGCGTCTCTTCGCTTTCGCCTTCGGCGAGCACGACCAGTTCGCGGCCTACCCATTGCTGCTTGGCGCGCTTGCTGATGGATTGCTGCAGCTTCATCAGCTTGCGTTTGCGAACTTCGATGGTGCGGTGGGGAAGCTTGCCTTCGAGTGAGAAGGCGCCTGAGCCTTCTTCATCGGAATAGTTAAAGACGCCTAGCCAATCGAATCTAGCCTCCTTGATGAACTCCTCCAAAAGGGCGAAGTCCGTGGAAGACTCGCCGGGAAAGCCGACGATGAAAGAGGTGCGCAGGGCGACGCCGGGGATGGCGGCGCGGATTTTTTCCAGCGTCTTGAGGAAGATTTCCGCGCTGCCGCCGCGCTTCATGCGCTTGAGAACTGCGAGCGACGCGTGTTGCAGGGGCAGATCGAGGTACTTGCAGATGTTGTCGTGCTTGGCGATGGTGTCGAGTAAGCGGCCCGTGATGCGGTTGGGGTAGGCGTAGAGGAAGCGGAGCCAGCGCAGGTTGGGTATTTGGGCGAGCGCATCGAGAAGCAGGGCGAGGCCGTCCTTAAGGCCGAGATCCTCGCCGTAACAGGTGGTGTCCTGGCCAATAAGGGTGATCTCACGGACGCCGCGGTCGACGAGTTGATGCGCTTCGGCGACGACCGATTCGAAGCGGCGCGACCGAAATTTTCCGCGCAGGTTGGGGATGACGCAGAAGGAGCAAGGATGGTCGCAGCCTTCAGCGATTTTTATGTAAGCCGAAGATTTGGGCGTGGTCAGGAAACGTGGGGTGGTTTCGTCGTAGAGGTAGGTGGGCAGCAGGTGGGTTGCGCCTTGCCAGTCGTCGCGGCGAAATCTTCCTTGACGCTCTCGGTGAGTGCCTTCGGGCCTGCCTTCTTGTGCTTTGTGGGTCCCCGCCTGGGATTCCTGGCCGGGATGGATTTCGGCGGCGTGACTGCCGGTGAGAATGTTGAAGTGCGAGGGTGCGACGGGCACTTGCAAACCAACCGCTTCAAGAATCGCTTCCAGCTCGCCGACGCCGACAACGGCGTCGACTTCGGGAATGCTTTTCTGGATTTCGTCGCGGTAGCGCTCGACCAGGCAGCCGGCGACGATGAGTTTTTTTGCCACGCCCGTGGTCTTGTGGCGGGCCATTTCCAGAATGGTGTCAATGGACTCCTGCTTGGCGGTGTCGATGAAACTGCAGGTGTTGACGACGAGGATTTCGGCTTCCTCGGGATGAGAGGTCAGGCGCGCGCCGGCGCGGTCCAGCAAGCCCATCATCACCTCGGAGTCCACGAGGTTTTTTGGGCAGCCCAGGGAAATAAAGCCCGCGGTGGGGGAAGCCGGTGGGAAATTTTTGCTCACAGGTCCATTGTACCGAGGCAGAAGTTGCGGCGCGGTGGGGGTACCCCCACCCGTACTTTGGGCGCAAAATCCTTGTTTTCTTTAGTTTACAGACAGGGTTGTGCTGCAAAATATAGAAAACAAACAAGTTCCCTGCAAAATATTCATTCTCAAAGCAGTTAGCGGTACATTCTGCCTGTTGCAAGCGAATCTGAGGCGAAACCATCCTAAAGAGAAAGCGACTGAGATCAAGGTCCGGATGCCCGTTTGTGCAGTACGAAGCCAGTGTAACCAAACTTGGCGTAATTATCTGCAATTGTTCCCGGATGATTTCATGAGAACGGATTACCGGCATGGAGCCGCTCTGCCGTACAATTGCAGTGATTCTCGGTCGAAAGAGGAGATTCCAGATGAAATACCACAATGCGGCCCTCATTGCATCAGTTGTACTAAGCGTCATCGCAATATGCACTCCCATTGCACGCAGCTACGGTCAGTCAGCGCCGCCCAAACCTGCCGGATCAACGCTCAAAATCGTCAATGACACCCTCGTGAAGGTAGACGACGGAGATTGTATCGGCTGCTTATACGCTGTGAAAGGGAGCATCTACAACCCGAACAGTGATGGGGTGAAGAATGTGGTCGTTCGCTATTACATCTGGAAGAAGTGGATGGGGAAGGATGGACATGGTTCTGCCATCAAAGAAACTGGCGGGCTTGTATCCGCAATGATCAAATACCTTCCGCCAAAGCAGACCATAGATTTTATAGCGACAAGTCATAACGCCGCGGTAATGGTCCATGATGTGCCCGACCCCATCAGCGCTGAAATCACCGCCGAGTGGGATGAATAAAGGAATCACGACTGAAAGGAAATTGTATGACGAATCGAACCTTTATACTTCCATCGGCGGACGAAGTGGGAAAAGCATGCACAAAATTCAACCTTGACATGAACGAGCCCGACCCTGCATTGTTCAAACTCTTTAAACAGTACCCAGAGAATACGAACCTATCCGAGGTTCTCTTGAAAGTAGTGACTCTGAACTCCCTTTACTCGACGCTGATTCGAGTGAATAGCCAATATCCACTAGCTCATCCTAAATATACGCCAACAGTTTACGACGTTGCTCGACACATCGTAGAGCGCAAGATCGATGCGGCTTTGAGCTGTGGAGACGAGGCGTTGGTTGAGAGAATTACAAACGTCAAAGTAGCCGGCAGGAATCATTACTATTACGTTTTTGCGACGAAGTATTGCAGCTTTCACCGACCTGAATTCTACCCAATCTTTGATTCGCGCGTGAAAGAGTATCTTTGGCAGCTCAGAAATGAGGGAGGGCTTCATAGATTTCAACAGCAGGTGTTGTGGAACTACCCGGAGCTTAAGAGAATCATCGACGAATTGCGGGATCAATACGGCCTCCGGGATTTTTCGTACAAACAGATCGACGCATTTCTTTACTTTGAGGGCACTAAGCTGCTCGCTGCCAAAAAGAAGAAAAAGCTTTAGAGCAGTTCTCCTATATTTTCGGATACCCGCGACGCTAGCGCTGACCGCTGTTTCTTGGTCCCTGACCTCTCGGTCCTCGTGATGTTAAAATCAACAAGTGCCGGGTCCTACGCGACGTAATCCCGCCAACCCCGCCAGGTCCGGAAGGAAGCAACGGTAACGGGCTCGTACGGGCGCAGTAGGTAACCCGGCGCTTTTATTGATCTGATTCGATTGAATTTGAAGCGGTAAAAGCAAAAGCAGGTCCTTCGACTCCCCTTCGCTGCGCTTAGGGTCGCTCAGGATGACATACTGTTTTTGTCGCTCCGCTCAGGATGACAATCGTAAATCGCTGCAAGGAGAAATGCATTGACGCTTCGAGTTCGTCCCATCGTGGGCTGCCGCGCGAAGATTACGGCGCTGGGAACCTACGTCCCGCCGCAAGTGTTGACCAACAAAGACCTGGAAAAGATGGTGGATACCAGCGACCAGTGGATTATGGAGCGCACCGGCATCCGCGAGCGGCACGTGCTGGCCAAGGGGCTGGGCGTGAGCGACATGTGCACGGAGGCGGCCAAGAAATGCCTGGCGATGCGGGGCATTGCGGCCAGCGAGGTTGAGGTCATCATCGTGGGCACGGTGACGCCGGACATGATGTATCCGGCGACGGCTTGCCTGGTGCAGGACAAGATCGGGGCCAAGGGAGCGTGGGGATTTGACGTTTCGGCGGGCTGCTCGGGGTTTGTGTTTGCGCTTGCAGGCGGGCGTGAAGATGGTGGAGAGCGGGGCGCACAAAAAAGTGATGGTGTGCGGCGCGGACGCGAACACGCGCATGACCGACTACACCGACCGGACGACCTGCGTGCTGTTTGGCGACGGCGGCGGCGCGGTGCTGCTGGAGCCTTGCGCGGAGGGCGAGATCGGCTTCATCGATTATTGGCACGAGATCGACGGATCGGGCGCCGCGGCGCTGAATATGCCGGGCGGCGGCAGCCTGAATCCCTCGAGCCACGAGACGGTGGACAAGAAGATGCACTACATCCACCAGGACGGGCAGGCGGTGTACAAGTTTGCCGTGCGCAAGATGCTGGAGGCGACGAGCAAGGTTCTGGAACGCAACGGCGTGACCGGAGCGGATCTGGGCTGCTTTATTCCGCACCAGGCCAATATGCGGATTATCACGGCCACGGCTGACCGGCTGGGCATGGACCGGTCGCGGGTGATTATCAATATTGAGAAGTACGGCAACACCTCGGCGGGAACGATTCCGCTGGCCATGGGAACGGCCCTGGAAGAAGGCAAGCTGAAGAAGGGCGACCTGGTGCTGCTGGCCGCGGCGGGCGCGGGATTTACGATCGGGGGCGGTGCTGCTGAGGTGGGAGATTTGAAGGACAGTGAACAGTGGACAGTGAACAGTGAACAGTTGCGAGATAGCAAATTGACGGGCCGGTTCCTTCGGGGATCGGCCTTTTTGCGATTATGTAGACGATTTGCTATTCAGGAACGGAGAAGGTGTATTCCGGCAGTGACGCCGGCCTGGGCGGCCATGCGGAAGAAGACTTTCATGGCCTCGAGACATTCTTCGTCGAGGACGTAGTGGATGTTGGTGGTCAGGTAAGCGCGGATGGTCTGCTCGGGGATGGCGATGCGGCTGGACCACTCGGCAACCAGGGCGTCGATGTTCTGAAGGCCGTGGTCGCGGGATTGGATGAAGTCTTCGGCGATAACATCCTCATCAAAAACCTTCGCCGTGCGCGCAGCACCAGACGGCGGAGACGTAGGGCAGGCCGGTGAGGGTGTGCCACTCCTCGGCGAGGTCGTGGTAGACGAGCTCTTCGCCGGTGCGCTCGAAGCGGTTGGCGCGCTCCTCGAGAGCCAGCAGAGCGGGGTCGCCGATGAGGATGGCGGCGTCGGCGCGCTGGAGCATGGAGTCGAGGTCGGCGACGGCAGGCAGGAAGGGCACGTCCGGGTTGCCCCAGTGACGAAAGAGGATGCGGGCGTGGGCCAGGGTGGTGCGGCTGGCCATGTCGGCGGCCACGGAGCGCAGGGCATGGAGGCGCTGCGCGGCGCGGCGAACCAGCAGCAGGGAACGCACGCGGCCTTTGGAGGCGATGGTGCAGCCGGGCAGGATGCGCAGGCCGGGGGTGGTGGCCAGGGCGGCGATGGGGATGAGGCCGATGTCGGCCGCGCCCGAGGCCAGGCGGGCGGCGCACTCGGAGGGCGACATGCGATCAATTTGATAGCGGAGGGCGAGCGGGGCTTCGAGGGGCGGGTGCTCGAAGTCCCACATCAGGGGCGCGGGGTTGAGAAAGCCGATGGCGGCCACGCGCAGACGGGGAGTTTCAATCACGACTTTTAGAATACCAATCGAGAGCGGGGCATGGGTGCGGCGTACCCGGCTGATCAACGTTGGCGCTGTGTCTGCGCTTGACATTAGAGTTTTACAAGAATAAGGTGGGCAAAACCGTCGAGAACGGCGGTATGGTTTCTTGTGAAGAAAAATAACTGTCCATTTTCAGGACACTGAAGTAGCAGTTGCAATGCCTCAGGCCAGCAATTTCCTAGCAGCGCCGCTGCGGTGACTGGCCCTTCCTCAGATCCGAAAGACCAGGTTGCTGTTTTTCAGTCGACGGCATCGGCGAAGGCCTTGGTGTGGCCCTTCAGCCATGCCTGGGAGGCCTATGTCCTGAGTCGCTGCAAGGGGCGCGCCTGGGAGGGCCGCTGGACGTATGGAGGGGGAAGCGAAGCGATGAGCACACTCGCCCAGGAAGCGATTGCAGCGGCGGCGACGCCATTGGACGAGGAGCGGCTGGCCTGGCTGGCGCTGGTGCTGGCGCCGGGGCTGGGTCCGAAGCGGATTCTGGACGCGGTGAAGCAGTTGGAGGCGGCGAGCCAGATTTTCACGTTGCCGCTGACGGCACTGGAAGGGCTGCGGTTTCCCGCCGAGGCGGCGCAGTTCATCTTTGACGGCAAGGCGCGCCAGGCGGCCGAGGAGGAGTGGGCGCGGGTGGCGGCGCAGGGTGCGACGCTGGTGACGTACAGTTGCCCGGAGTATCCGGAGCGGCTCAAGGAGATCTACGACCCGCCGCCGGTGCTGTGGGTGCGCGGCGCGGCGAGTTTGCTGAGCAGGCCGGGGATTGCGATTGTGGGCACGCGGCATCCGACGCCGTATGGCTCGGGCGTGGCGGAGATGCTGGCGCGGGATCTGGCGGTGCGGCGGCTGCTGATTATCAGCGGCATGGCGCGGGGCATCGACTCCTGCGCGCACCGCGGGGCTTTGGCGGCGCGCATGCCCACCGTGGCCGTGTGGGGCACGGGCATCGACGTGGTCTATCCCAAGGAGAACAAGAAGCTGGCCGAGGAGATTCTGGCCACCGGCGGGGCGATTGTGAGCGAGCTGCCGATGGGGACGTTTCCCGCGCCGCAGAACTTTCCTCGCCGCAACCGGATTTTGAGCGGGCTGAGCGTGGCCGTGCTGGTGGTGGAGGCGGGGGAGAACTCCGGCACGCGGGTGACCGCGCGCTGCGCCGCCGAACAGAACCGCGACCTCTACGCTGTGCCGGGCAACGTGACCAGCAAGGGATCGTGGACGCCCAACACGCTGATCAAGCAGGGAGCCAAGCTGGTGGCCACCTGGGAGGATGTGTGGGAGGATCTGCCCTCGCAGGTGCGGCTGGAGCTGGAGGCAGAAGCGCCGGCTGAATCCAAATCGCCGACGACCGCATCTCTCTTGCCGGAGCAGGTTCTGCGGCCCGAGGAGGCCATGGTGCTGGAGGTTCTGCGCGTCGACGAGGCCTTGCAGATCGACGAGATTCTGGAGTTGCTGGAGACGCAACTGACTTCGTCCGAGGTGTTTACGGCGCTCTTCGAGCTGGAGATTACGGGGCGGATCCGGTGCATGCCGGGGAAAAATTATGTGCGGGTGATGTGAGGAGGCAGATTCTTACTGGCCGCTCATGGCTTCTTGCGCTGCTTTGGCGAGGAAACCGGAGCGGGTCAGATGTTGGGCTTCTGCGTAGGAATCGATCTGCGAGAGCAGGGAACCAGGCAGAGAGATATTGACGCGCTTGGGCGCGGGATCGATGCGCGTTAAATCGAGGTCAACCAGCATCCAAACACCGCCCTCATAGCGCGGGTCGTCGGCCAGTTTTTCCAGAGCAGTGGGCGCGGGGATGGGTTGATTCTCACCGGCCATGTGACACTCCACGGCCTCCTGCGCCATGCGGTTGATCTCCTGCCAGTCGTCGGCGGCGGAAAAACAGCCGGGAAAATCCGGAAATTCGATTCCGTGCGCGTGCTTTTTGTCGCCAACCTGAACATAAACGGGATAGAGCATGTTCACCTCCACTGCCATCCGGCCTGCCGATAGATGCTGCGCAGAGTGCCGATGGGAAGGTCTTTCTTTGGATGCGGAACAGTGACAGCGCCAGGCTTCTCCGGATGCTTGAATTTGATGTGGCTGCCGGCTTGATGCGCCTTGCGCCATCCCTCTGATTCAAGCCTGCGGACGATCTCCGCGCTCTTCATGTGTGTAATTATACACAAAAATCAATTGGTCGGGAACAGGGAACAGGCGGCGGCCACCCGTAGCGGCCGGCGGATGTGCGTAGTTACGCTTTCAGAATAATGTGATCTCTCCGCTGCGATGAGCATCGTCGATGTGCGAGCGCCAATAGGTGCTTTCCGCGCGGACGATCTTCGGTAGCCGCGAACCGTCGACCGCGCGAATAAGCACTTCGCCGGTGCCGGTGCTGAAGTGCACGTTGATTCCGGATGTTCCTCCCATTCGTTCGGCCACTAAAGGAATGCCTTCAACCTGAAGAAACCCGCGGACGAAGGCGGAATTCATATCTCCGATCAAGGCGGTTTTCAGGCCCGGCATTACATTGGCTCCGCCGAATGCTTTGGCGACAAACCTTCGCCGGTCTCCGCCTTTCTTCATCAGATCGTTGATCAGCAGCTCCATTGCGTTGACCCCATAGCGCGAGCTCTCCGAGTCCAGGCTGCTGCCGGGAAGAAGAATATGATTCATGCCGCCGCCGCGCAAGACCGGGTCATAGAGGCAGACAGCGACACAGGAGCCGAGAAGCGTGTACAGCACAACCGGCCGGGTGCTGGTGGCTACATCGCCGGCATAGAGATATATTCGATGATCGGGCGGGAGGCGACTGCCGCCTTGCGCTCCCTGGCTCGATATGTTTCTGATCCGGATCATGGAAGATCATTCTTGCTTGTCTGCGCGTAGCGATTCGCGCCACATATTCTTTATCGGCCGGCATTGCGTAGGCGAGATTGTCTGCTTGCCGCGCGACAGGGCAATCTTTTGATGGGATTATGGGTCGAATCGCCACACACGAAGGTAACTTTGAGCACGCAAACATGAGATTACTGAGATGGATGAAGCCGGCCAACAGTGGAAACGGAGTGGTGTTCCGTGGTAGTTTTCAACTTTCGCGGCTGATTTTCCCGGAGGGGGAAAGCGGCCGGGAGAGTGGCCGAATCTGGACTGTTTGCGAAGTCAACGGAACGAAGCCGGACAGAGTCCAGCAGACTGAAGAGCCGGACAGGGTAGAGTGTACTAGGAATCAAGGATGGCAATGAGCAAATCACTGGTGATCGTCGAGTCTCCCGCCAAGGCGAAGACAATCGAGAAATATCTGGGCGCGGGCTTCGAGGTTCTGGCGTCGGTGGGTCACATCATGGACCTGCCGAAGAACGATCTTGGCGTGGAGCTGGAGAATCGGACCTTTGAGCCGACGCTGATTGTCTCTCCGGGCAAGGAAAAGGTTGTGGCGCAGTTGAAGAAGGCGGCGGCCAAGGCGGACGAAATCTATCTGGCGCCTGACCCGGACCGCGAGGGCGAGGCGATTGCCTATCATCTGGCGCTGCAACTGGGAACGACGGCCAAGGAGCGGAAGAAGATTCGCCGCGTGACCTTCAACGAGATCACCAAGAAGGCCGTGCAGGAGGCTTTCAGCACGCGCGGGATCTGGATCAGAATCTGGTGGACTCGCAGCAGACGCGGCGCATCCTAGACCGTCTGGTCGGCTACCAGATTTCGCCGCTGCTGTGGGATAAAGTGCGGCGGGGATTGTCGGCGGGGCGCGTGCAGACGGTGGCCGTGCGGCTGATCGTGGAGCGGGAGCGGGAGATTGGCGCCTTCGGCCCGGTGGAGTACTGGACGCTGGACGCCGAGCTTCACCCGGAGAAGCAGGCGGAGACCAAGCTCAAGGCGCGATTTGTGGGCATCGACGGAGAGCCGGCGCGGGTTGCGAACGGTCAGGACAAGGACGGCAAAGAGCAGTTCATCGCCAATGCGCTGCCGGATGAGAAGTCGATGAAGGCGGTGATGGCCGCGCTGGAAAATGCGCAGTGGTCGCTGGTTTCAGTGCAGTCCACGGAGAAGCAGAGACGGCCGCCGGCTCCTTTCATCACCAGCCAGTTGCAGCGCGACGCTGCCAGCAAGCTGGGCTTCAATGTGCGGCGGACGATGGGCGTGGCGCAGCGGCTCTATGAGGGCGTGGCGATTGGCGCCGAGGGCATGACCGGCCTGATTACCTACATGCGAACGGATTCGCCGCGCGTGGCGCCGGAGGCGATTGAAGGGGCGCGGGAGTGGATCGGCAAGCAGTTGGGAGCGCAGTATCTGCCCGCGACGCCGAATGTGTACAAGGGCAAGAAAGCCGCGCAGGACGCGCACGAAGCGATTCGGCCCACCGATGCTTCGCGGACGCCGGAATCGATTGCGCGCTATCTGACCGAAGAACAGTTGAAGCTCTACCGGCTGATCTGGCAGCGGTTTGTGGCCTCGCAGATGACGCCGGCGGTCTTTGACGTGACCACGGCGAAGATTGCCGCGGTCAGCGCGAAGACGGGCAAGACTTATGATTTCCGGCTGAGCGGCTCGGTGGTGCGCTTTGATGGATTCCTGAAGGTCTACGAGGTTTTGGAAGATAAGAAGGACGAGGAGGACGAGGCGGCCAACAAGCTGCCCAACCTGGACAACGTGAAGCGGCTGGAGCTGGATAAGTTGGATCCGGAGCAGCACTTCACCTCGCCGCCTCCGCGCTACAACGAAGCTTCGCTGGTGAAGGAACTGGAAGAGCGGGGCATCGGGCGGCCTTCGACCTATGCGTCGATCATCAACACCATCCAGGATCGCGAGTATGTGACCAAGATCAGCGGCCGGTTCTATCCCACCGAGATCGGGATGGTGGTCTGCGACCTGCTGGTGAAGAATTTTCCGTATATCTTCGACGTGGCGTACACGGCCAAGCTGGAAGAGGAGCTGGACGAGATTGAAGAGGGCCACGAGAAGTGGACCGACCTGCTGAACGGCTTCTACGGCTACTTTGAGGAGGAGCTCAAGGACGCCGGCAAGAACATGGAAAACATCAAGCGCATGGAGAAGAAGACGGACGAGAAGTGCGATCTGTGCGGGTCGCCGCTGGTGCTGAAGTGGGGCAAGTTCGGCAGCTTCTTTGCTTGTTCGGCCTACAACAAGAAAGACAAGTCGAGCTGCACGTTTACCAAGGAAAACACGGCGGGCAAGCCGGACATGAACACGCCGGAGGCGCAGGAGGCGGGCGAGCAGGAGGAGTACTGCGATAACTGCGGCCGGGTGATGGTGCTGCAGGCGCGGGCCGTTCGGGATGTTCATGTCGTGCCCAGGGTTCAACGAGGACCCGCCCTGCAAGACCTTCCGCAAGCTGAGCTCGAAGCAGCAGCAGAAGGTGGCCGCGCCCAAGCCCACGGGCGAAGATTGCCCGCAGTGCGGCAAGCCGCTGGTGCTGCGCCAGGGAAGTTATGGGGAGTTTGTCTCCTGCTCCGGGTATCCCAAGTGCAAGTATGTGAAGCAGAACCTGATTGAAGGCTTGAAGTGCCCCAAGTGCGGCACGGGCGACCTGGCCGAGCGCAAGGCGCGCAGGGGCAACATCTTCTGGGGCTGCACGAACTATCCGAAGTGCGACTTTACCTCGAATAACAAGCCGGTGGCGGAGAAGTGCCCGGAGTGCGGCAGCCCGTACCTGGTGGAGAAGACGCTGCGGTCGGGAATTTATCTGGAATGCCCGAACAAGAAAAAAGCGGCCGAGGAAGAGGTTGCGCCGAAGAAAAAGCGCCAAGGGCGCGGGCAAGGGCGCTGCGCCGGCGGAGAGCGCCGTGGTGTGCAGCTACTCGAAGCGGATCGGCGACGCGCCGCCGCTGCCGACGGCCGAGACGCATGGGCCGGTGGTGGAGAAAGAATCCGCCAAGACGGAAGCAAAGGCTGCAGCAAAGCCAACTGCAAAGAAGGCGGCGAAGAAGGGCGGCAAGAAGGAGTTGCAGCGGGCGTTGCAGAGCAGCGCCGTCTTAGCCGGAAAACGGTCGCGCAGCAGTCTCCGAATCCGGTAGTATGAATCAGCGGAGAACTCATTGATGGAACGAATGCTTGCTACGCCGGCAGATGCCGAAATCATTCTCAGGCTGTATGAATTGCGCACCGAGGCGGAGATGCGCAAGGCGCGCGCGTGGATGACGGGCGAGTTCTGGCCGGCGACGGCGGAGGAGTTTTTTGCCGTGGCGGAGAACCCCGCCGACCCGCACAACGCATGGCTGCGGCAGGTGCTCACCTATTGGGAGATGGCCGCGGCGATGGTGCTGCACGGAGCGGTTTCAGCGGAGCTGTTTGTGGATTGCAACGGCGAGGGGTTTTTCCTGCTGGCCAAGTTTGCGCCCATCCTGGACGGCATCCGGGAGAAGAATCCGGGGTTCCTGATGAAGACGGCCGAGCTGGTGAACCGGTTTTCCGCCGCAGCGCAGCGCTACGAGGCGGTGCTGAAGAACGTGGAAGCCCGGCGCAAGAGCCTGTCGGCCCAGCAGGAGGCGCACGGCCGGTATTCTTATCCTCCCAAGCCTTGAACAGGACTCGACCTGACGGCGAATCTCTGCTAATGTCATATCCGGCCCTCTCATCGGAGTCGCTATTGGGCCGATAGAGAGTACCTGACGGAATTATCGGAAGAACCTATGGCACGAGCAATCTGGAATGGCAAAGTGATTGCCGAAAGCGAGAAGACGACAAACGGTGGAGGGGAACGTCTACTTTCCCGAATCCAGCCTGAAACGCGAGTATTTTCGCCCCAGCACGACCACCTCCCTGGACCCAGCGAAGGGGCAGGCGCGCTACATGACGCTGCTGATCGACGGGGAGGATAACCCGGACGCTGCCTGGTACTATCCCGACCCCAAGCCAGCGGCGCGCAAGATCAAAGGATATGTGGCCTTTTGGCGGGGCGTGGAAGTGGTGGAACCGTAGCCAGGCCTCCTCAGCAGCCCTGCAAGCAGCTTTTGCGCGCGGGACTTTGCGAGAGGCGTGTGATACATTTGCCCCATGAGATTGAAGGGTTTAGCGATATTCGCGGTGATGCTGGCCCTCACGCAGGCGCCCGCGGCAGATGCTGTTCAGGCAGTCGGCCAGGGTGGCGTGAATCGGCAAACACCGCCCCTTACGGCGCCTTCTACCCAAGCTCCGCAAGAGACAGCCAGCCCAGCGCCAAAGACTGAAGGCGAAGGCGGCATTCAGGATATCCGGCCGCCGCACATCAGCGTTGCCAATCCAACTCCCGCGCCGCTGGCCTGGACCGTGCACGCGCAAATCACATGGGTAGCCAATCTGGTGCTGGTTATTCTGGGATACGCCGGCATTATGATGGCCCTCTCCCTGCTGAAAAAGATTGACCGCCAAACGGGATACGCGGAAACCGCTGCCGAGGCCGCCGCCGCCAGCTCTCATGCCGCACTCATGACAGCTCAGGCTATCCTCAATGCGGAGAGATCCTGGATCCTGATTTCCGTCGAGCCATCCCCGAGCGCGGAGAACAGCTTTACCATCATGGCCACGAACCGGGGCCGCACTCCGGCCAGAATCATGGAGACCGCGGAACAGACCAGGATTGCCATCGACGAAATGCACCTTCCCGGCGTCCCCGAGTATCCGGATGAGAAACAGGGCGCACCCGTTTACTCCCATCATTCTGCTTCCGGGGGAATCCACGGCAATCAAGCCTTTCTGCCGCGATGATGCGAGAGGTCTTTGCGACTCCGAGGAAAGATACAGGCGCATCGAAACCTGGGAAGAAAAGATATTTCTCTACGGAAAGGTAATCTATAAGGATTTGACGGCGCCCGCCGACAGCGAAGCCCATGAAACGAACTGGTGCTGCTGGTATATCCACGGACGGCAGAACAGCGGGCTGGTCATAGCCGGGCCGCAGGAATACAACACGCATACCTAGCAAGAAAGAGCTTTGTGTAAGACTGGATCATCATGTCAGAATGATGGAAAAGCCGCTGGAGAGCAGAGGACTGTTCTTTGTTTATTGAGAAAGCGATTGGTTAACCATCAACGCTGCGTTCAACCATTCGCTACGTCGCGTATATCCTGATCGAAGACGATGTCGGGCTCGGCAAGCCTGATCAAGCGATGTAAATAAGCCCTGGAGATGCACAGGCTTCGGGCAGCCAGCGTCTTATTTCCATTGTTTTCTCGCACGGCGGCTACGGCCAGCTTGACCTTATAGTCGCGAAGCTGGCGTTCAAAGGAGCCGGCGGGATGGTAATCGCCGATATCGACTACGTCGTCGATGTCGCCTTCGCCGAGGTCAACATCGGTCTCCTCGATGACGTGCAAACTTAAATCTTCGGCGCGAACAGTTTTTCCTGGAGCGAGGATGATGGCCCTCTGCATCACGTTTTCCAGCTCGCGCACATTGCCGGGCCAGGGGTAACTCTGGAGCAGGGCCATCGCATCGCGCTCAATATCCTCCATCGGCTTCTGGAAGACTTGCCCATACTGGCGCAGGAAATGCCGGGCAATCCGGGGGATGTCTTCGGGATGGTCCTGGAGCGGCGGCGATTCAATCCGCATGACGTTAATGCGGTAGAAAAGGTCCTGGCGGAATTTTCCTTCGGCCACCAATTTGTCCAGATCCTGGTGCGTGGCGAAGATCAGCCGCGCCCGCAAGGGGATGAGCTTGTTGCTGCCCAGGCGGCTGAATTCCATCTGCTGCAGTACGCGCAGCAGCTTGACCTGGGTGAACAGGCTTAGGTCGCCGATCTCATCCAGGAACAGAGTGCCGTCGGCGGCCTGCTCGAAGTAGCCTTCGCGCGCCCCAACCGTGCCGGTAAAGGCGCCTTTTTCATGGCCGAACAACTCGGCCTCAATCAGGGTTTCCGGGATGGCGCCGCAGGAAACGGCGACAAACGGACGGCTGGCGCGGGAGCCCAGATTGTGGATGGCGCGGGCGATCAACTCTTTGCCGGTTCCGCTTTCGCCGGTTACCAGCACGGCGGCGTTGAGGTTGGTAACGCGATGCACCAGTTGATAAACCCGCTGCATCTGCGGACTCGATCCAATCAACCTGTCGCAACTGCCGGGCACTTCAAGTTGCTGCTGAACTGTCTGTAGTTGCTGCCTGAGCGTGGAGTTCTCATACGCCCGGCTGAGCATGGTCTTGAGGTCCCTGATGGAGGGTGGTCTGCGGCAGTAGCTAAAGGCGCCTGACCGAACCAGTTCAAAGGCGGTGGACCGAAGTGCATCATCGGCCATGATCACTGCTGGAACCTGAGTTGCAATCAGTCGTTGGGTACAGCCAATTCTTTCCTGCAGCGAATTATGATTCGAAGTCAGATCCAGAATCATGACATCGCAATCTCCCGCAGCCCGGAGAAGATTCATGCCATCTTCATCCGGCTCCAGAAGGATCTCGAAGTCCTTTCCCAGGGCTGAGGAAAGCAGCGTATGTAGCGTACGGTCTTCCGAATATAGTCCGATCTTAATCATCGCTGGGCCTGTCCCTAGCAAAACACCTCAAGCCGCTTCCGAGGAGCGAAGCGGTAAAAGCTATCATTGCCCTACCTCAGCGGCTGTGATGCCAATGGCAACTTGCGCCAGTCCTCTGGTGTCACATAAACCATAATACCCCCTGTCAACAACCACAAAGCCTCATTTGGCAATGATGAACTCTAACTATCATAGTAACGGCGAAGTGATGGTCGTGTCGAGATTACTTAAGTACTTTTTCCCCAACGGCAAATATTTTAAGGATTTCGGTCTGAAAGCAGGAGTGATGAAAGGGTTTTACGGCTTTGCAATCAACCGATCCATCATCCATATCTATATGAAAATAAGTACTTTATGTTCAATTTGATACACTGAAAACGGTTGAATAGGCGAGGGAAGTATCGAGCACGTTCCAGGATTGCAGAGCCGCTGAAATCCATGCCATCCCGCTTATGTGCATTCAGGCCCTTTATGGACTTAGCACTTTAGTAAGAGCATTCAGGGTACTAATCATATGGAGACCCCCCACTAAAGAGTTGTCGATGTTCTCCTGGCTACTTCTCATTTGACCTCTTTGCTCCGTAAACTGCTCTAGCAGTCCCGGATGCGGACGTGAAGTGTGTATACGTCTCGCTTCACTCTGGGACGCTTTCCCGTAAACATCCGTGTACACCACGTGGAGCAGCGAGTCGCCAAGTATTTGATTTTGGGTAGGTTCAGACTTTTAGAGTTTGGTCAGTTAATTGCAATAATCATTAGATCTGTTGCTATAATGGTGTTTTCCCGGAGTATGGGGGGAAGGAATACGGGGTATGCACTCGCTTGCTTGGTGGCCAACGCTACTCGTGCTCGCCGTGGCGACGTTCACGGATCTGCGTAGTCGCCGCATCCCCAACTGGCTGGTGCTTCCTTTCCTTCTGGCCGGAATCGTTATTTCGCCCTGGCGTCATGACTGGGACGGGAATAGCCACACGCTTTGGCTGGCATGGCCTCGGCCAAAGCTTGTGCAGGCCTGGGGCTTGGCCTGCTGATCTACGGCTTTCTTTTCTGGTTGGGCGGCATGGGCGGCGGGGACGTGAAGCTATGCGCCGCGATCGGGGCCTGGATTGGCCCGGTGCAAATGTTCTGGGCAGTGTTTTTCACCGCCTGGCCGGGGGAATCATGGTTCTGTGCTGGATCGCCTATCACAAGATTTTCAGGAAGCTGTTGCTGGACGCGGGCGGTTTGGTTTTTGGCTGGGAAGCAGAGCGGAATGGGTGGCGATCCGGAGAGTTCACTCGATGATTTACTGAAGCGCAAGATGCCGTATGCTCCAGCCATCGCCGTGGGAACGATGTTGTCCTTCTTCGCTCGATGAGAATTTGGAGCTAGGTATCATGTCCAACTGGCAATCGTCATATCAATTTTCGGCTAACTCGCAAGGCAATTCGCAAGCGTCAGGGGGAAGCAATCCCGTGAATTCAGAGTCTTCTTCGTATCTTGATGATCAGTATCCGGACTCGCTCGGCGGCAACATGCTGTCGATTGCGCTGATCGGCCCGGACGAGGAGCGCCGCAAGGCGGCGTCTACCGCACTGGCTGGATGCCAGGGGGGCGAAATCCGGGAGTTTTCTTCCTATCCCCCCAGCCTGGACGATGTGCCCAGGCTGCTGGAGCAGAATTACGACGTCATCATCATCGACCTGGACAGCCATCCCGAATACGCCCTGGAACTGGTGGAGAGCATCTGCGCCAACGGCTCGGCGACGGTGATGGTGTATTCGGTGAAGGCCGATTCGGAACTGCTGGTTCGCTGCATGCGCGCGGGAGCTCGCGAGTTTCTCACCCTGCCCTTCGCGCAAAGCACCATGGCCGAGGCTCTGGTCCGGGCTTCTGCCCGGCGTCCGGCAACGCGCCTTCCGAAGAAGACAGGCGGCAGGCTTCTGGTGTTTCTCGGCGCCAAGGGCGGCGACGGCGTCACCACGCTGGCCTGCAATTTTGCGGTATCCCTGGCCAAGGAGTCAGGCCAAAGCACCCTGCTTGATCGATCTTGACCTCCCGCTGGGTGACGCGGCGCTGAATCTCGGCGTGGTCGCCGAATACTCGACCATCAACGCACTTCAGAATTTCAGCCGGCTGGATTCGAGTTTTCTGTCCAGGCTTCTGGTCAAGCATAATTCGGGAGTCTCCGTGCTGGCGGCTCCCGGCAAGTTTCCCCAGTACGAGGCGTCCAAAGAAGCCATTGACAGGCTGATCGCAGTCGCGCGGCAGGACTTCGACAACGTGGTCGTCGATATGGGGTCCAGACTCGATTTGATGGGTACGAACCTGTTCAAAGACGGCTCCACGGTCTACCTGGTACTCGAGGCCGGCATCGCCGGACTGCGCAACTCAAATCGCCTGATCTCGCAGTATTTCTCCACCCCGGTTCCCAAGCTGGAGATCGTGCTCAACCGGTTTGATTCTCGCTCCATGGGCGTTTCCGAAGATCAGATTACGAAGGCTCTCACCCGTCCGGCGCAGTGGAAGATTCCCAACGATTACAACGCCGTGCGGCGCATGCAGACCACCGCGATTCCGCTGGCGCTGGAAGATTCGCCGATTTCCCGGCTGATCCGGCAGATGGCCCGGACCGCATGTGGCTTGCCTGCAATCCAGGAGAAGAAGGGTGGCTTTAGTCTCAAGAGCTTCAGGCGTGGTTTTTCCGAGAGGACTTCTTCCGACGCGGAATCGCGTACCCTTACGCAGCTGGGGTTGGGGTCCGTAGCGGACACCGTCGTCGCCAAGCCAGAAGCTCCTGCTAAGATCCCGGTCAAGCCCGCTCAGGCTCGCCCCGCAGTCTCCTTGCCGGCGGCAGAACCACAGAGGTCGATAGCGCCAGCGGACAAACCGATAGCGCCAGTGGACAAACCGATAGCGCCAGTGGACAAACCGATAGCGCCAGTGGACAAACCGATAGCGCCAGCGGACAAAGCGGATCGCGCGGATTATGAAAGCGCTAAACGGGTGGCCCAACCCGGCCCCAGCACGCCCCCTCAGCAGGCGGAGCCGGAAACGCGGACTTACAAGGGCGCGACCTATGTGAAGGGCGCGGATGGAGAATGGCACCTCCAGAAAACCCCGACCGTCATCGCCACCCAACAGCAGGGTGGAACTGAGACACGCACTTACAAGGGCGCGACCTATGTGAAGGGCGCGGATGGCCAATGGCATATACATACGCCAGCCGAACAAACGCCGGCTGCACAAACACCAGTTGCACCAGCGCCAGCCGTAAAAGCGGCCCCGGTGAAGCCGGTCATCACCTGGCCGGCGCCTGCTCCAATTGCCTATGGCTCAGCGCTCGGCGCCGCGGAGCTGAATGCCAGAGCCTCGGTTCCGGGAAAATTCACTTACAGCCCTGGTGTCGGCGAGATGCTCCCGGCGGGAATGCATACGCTTACGGCAGTCTTCACGCCTGCGGACGCCACGGCCAACACCACGGCGCAGGCTTCCGTGTCGCTGATCGTGACCAAGGCAACGCCGGTCATTAGCTGGTCCACGCCTGCTCCAATTGCCTACGGCGTCGCTCTCAGCTCTGCTCAGTTGAATGCCACGGCTTCGGTTCCGGGTAAATTCGTCTACACTCCCGCCGAGGGCGCGGTGCTGGCAGCCGGAGTGCAGACGCTGACCGCAACCTTCACTCCTACAGATTCGAACGACTATGCTACCACGCAGGCAGAGGTGTCGTTCACAGTCGCCAAGGCCAAGCCTATCGTCACCTGGCCCGCGCCGGCTTCGATTGCCTACGGCACCGTGCTGGGCAATGCGCAGTTGAATGCCACGGCATCCGTTCCTGGAACTTTCGCCTACACCCCGGCCGCGGGCACGGTGCTGAGCAGCGGGAGTGAATTCGCTGATCGGCGGTCTTTACCCCGGCAGACGCCGGGGATTACATGGCAGCCCAAGGCGAGGTGTCGATTGTCGTGAACAAGGTGACGCCGGTCATCACCTGGCCGAAGCCGGATGCGATTGTCTACGGCACCGCTCTGGGCGCCGCGCAGCTCAATGCCACGGCACCGGTTCCGGGAAAGTTCGTTTACATTCCCGCAGCGGGCGCGGTGCTGGCGGCGGGGACGCATACGCCCTCAGTAACCTTCACTCCGGCGGACACCGTGAACTACACCGCGGCGCAGGCCGCCGTTTCGCTTACCGTGTCCAAGGCAACGCCCTCCGTGACATGGCCGGAGCCGGCTCCGATTGCTTATGGCACAGCGCTTAGCGCCACGCAGCTCAATGCCACCGCATCGGTTCCGGGAAAATTTGCCTACACTCCTGCCGCGGGCGAAGTACTGGCGGCGGGAACGCATACGCTCTCGGCTATCTTTACTCCCACCGACACCACGGACTATGCCGCGGTGCAGGCCACCGTGCCGCTCACTGTCGCCAAGGCAAAGCCGACCACGATCACGTGGCCGGCGCCAGCCCCCATTTCGCACGGCACACCGCTCAGCGCCACGCAACTCAATGCCACGGCATCGGTTCCGGGAACTTTTGTCTATACGCCTGCCGCGGGCGAGGTGCTGACCAAAGGGAACGCATACGCTCTCGGTAACCTTTACACCGACAGACAGCCAACTTTCCCGAGGTGCAGGCCACCGTGCAGCTCACTGTCACCAAGGCAATGCCCGTCATTACCTGGCCGACACCCGCCCCCATCTCCTACGGCACCGTGCTCAGTTCCACGCAGCTCAATGCCACGGCATCGGTTTCGGGCAGCTTTGCCTACACTCCAGCGGCAGGCGAAATGCTGGCGGCGGGAACGCATACGCTCTCGGTAATTTTACGCCCAAGGACAGCGCGGACGATGCCTCGGCGCAGGCCACGGTGCAACTCACTGTCACCAAGGCAACGCCCATCATCACCTGGCCGACACCCGCCGCCATTTCCTACGGCACGGCGCTCAGCGCCGCTCAGCTCAATGCCACGGCATTGATCCCGGGCACCTTTGTCTATACTCCCTCCGCGGGCAACGTGATTGCAGCAGGAACACAAACACTTTCCGCAACCTTTACCCCCACGGACACCGCGAACTACACCACGGCGCAAGCCACGGTGTCGCTGGTGGTGGAAGGGTTGCCGAACATCGCTATGCTTCATGCCAGCATGAGGCGGATGCGGATCGCGGTCCGCGCAGATCATGGCGGTGCAAAGCAGGGGCGCAACACAACGACACAGCCTTCAACCAGCAAAGCAAACTTGAAACGCGCAATTACAAAGGCGCGACTTATGTGAAGGGAGCCGATGGTCAATGGTACCTCCAGAAGAAATAGAAGAATTGAATGCACCCACAACGCTTCCCGCGGATTTCGGCGAATGGGATAGCGGAGATTCTCCTGCAGCACAGCCTGCCAAACCCGCAACAGCGCGAGTTGCCGTGCCGCCCGTGGTGGAGCGGATACCGAGCCCCGTTTCGCGCGCATCGACGGCGGCCTATGCGGAAGCCGAGCAGGTTTATCATCCCCAGCCTCAGAAAGGCGTGAGGCGGAAGGCGAGAAACGCAGGGACGAGAGCAAGGGCAAGAAGAAGGGGCTGACGCCGCTTATTGGCGTCGGCTCGCTTGCGATTTTGCTCATCCTCGGCGCGAGTGAGCTATTCCAAGATGCAGTCCGGGACGGCTGCGCCGAAGCCAACGGCAGCGCCGCAGCAGACGGCGACGAATACGCCGCTGCCAGGCAGCCACGAATCTGCGACGGCTCACGCCAGCGCCGGCGCCGGCGACCAACGAGGCGGATCGCCAGCGCACGCAGTCGGATGATGATGAACCGTCAGCTGAACGCGCCGTCACGGATTCCGAATGACCTTAAGATGCTGGCCGGGAAGGAACCGCCGCCCTCTACGGGCTTTGCCGCGTCCGGTATGGATGGCCTGGGTGGCAGCGGCACGGCGGGCAATGTCTTCAGCGGGCAGAACGGGCCCAAGGTGAAGATCGCGGCTCCCTCGAAAATGAGCATCTCGGCAGGCGTCGCCGGCGGTTTGCTGATTCAGAAAACCGCGCCGGTTTATCCGCAGATTGCCAGGGAAGCCCGCGTCTCAGGCACGGTGGTGATTCAAGCCACTATTTCCAAGACGGGAATGATCGAAAATCTCCATGTTGTCAGCGGACCGACCATGTTGCGGCAGCCCGCGCTGGATGCCGTGAAGACCTGGCGCTACAAGCCCTACCTGCTCGACGGCGAGCCGGTGGACGTGGAGACCACGGTGAGCGTGAACTTCTCTTTGGGCGGGTGACGAGTCCTCGGCTCTATTGCCGCCTTTTTTGGCAGAGGCTTCTCTTTGAAATGAGTGGATCGTTGCGGACGAGTATCCTGTCCTGATGGAAGGTAGAACGTGGAACTGCTGAATCTGGAGAAGTACAAAGCGGAGATACACCGGACCCTGATCTCCAAGCTGGATCTGGAGAAACTGTCGCGCGTCAATTCCAGTCAGGCGCGCCAGGCGGTGGCCGGCATCGTCAAGGAGATCATCGCCGACCAGCGTGTGCCCCTGAACTTCGACGAGCAGGAAAGGATACAGGCTGACCTGCTCGACGAGGTCTTTGGCCTTGGTCCGCTGGAACCCCTGCTGCGAGATGCAAAGATCTCAGACATCCTGGTCAACGACAAGGATCATGTTTTCATTGAGAAAAACGGGCTTCTGCAGAGGGTAGATACGACGTTTCGCGACGATCGCCATCTGCTGCAGATCATCGACCGCATCGTGTCGCGCGTGGGGCGCAGGGTGGATGAGTCCTCGCCGATGGTCGATGCCCGATTGCCCGACGGCTCTCGCGTGAATGCCATCATTCCACCTCTGGCGCTGGACGGACCCTCCTTGTCCATCCGCCGCTTCGGGACAGGCCCCCTGGCAGCCAATCAGCTGGTTCAGTTGAAGAGCGTCTCCCCGGAGATGATGGAGGTGCTTTCCTCCGCGGTAAAAGCCCGGATCAGCATCCTCATCTCAGGCGGCACCGGCACCGGCAAGACCACCTTTCTGAACATTCTGTCGCAGTACATTCCGCGCACCGAACGCGTCGTCACCATCGAAGACGCGGCCGAACTCCGCCTGGCGCAGGAAAACATCGTGCGCCTCGAAACCCGTCCGCCCAACATTGAAGGACAGGGCGCGATTCGACCAGCGTCAACTGCTGATCAACTGCCTCCGTATGCGCCCCGACCGCATCATCATGGGCGAGGTGCGCGGAGAAGAAGCCTTCGATATGCTGCAGGCCATGAATACCGGGCACGAAGGTTCGATGACCACGATTCACGCCAACACTCCCCGCGATGCCATCTCCAGGCTCGAATCGATGGTGGCGATGGGCAATATGAATATGCCGGAAAAATCCGTTCGCCAGCAGATAGCATCGGCCATCACCATTGTCGTTCAGGCCACGCGTATGAGCGATGGCACGCGCAAAGTATACCAGCGTCTCCGAGATCACCGGCATGGAAGAAAACGTCATCAGCATGCAGGAGATTTTTACTTTCAACAAGAAAGGGATCGGGCCCGATGGCAAGGTCATCGGCGTATTTCAGCCAACCCATATTCGTCCCCGGTTCCTCGAACGGCTTCGCATCTCGGGTATCGTTTTGCCGCCGGCCCTGTTCGAGCGCGAAACGCAGGTCAATTGAGCGGAAGGGAGGGCAACAGACATGGGATTGATTATCGGTGTGGTCTTCGTGGGCGTGTTCGCGGTCGTTGCCCTGCTGATGCTTCGCCCTCGGAAGCGGGGCCTCTCAGCAGGCCAAACAGGTCCACGCCACGCTCGACTCGGCTCTGGCCACGGACGGCGCTCGAGAAGATCGCGAACAAGCTCGTCAATCTTCGCAAGAGCGACTGATCAGCGGCATCCCCTGGCTCAATCGCAAGCTGCATGAGTTCGAACTGGCGCCGCTCCTCCAGACCCTGCTCTATCAGGCCGATCTCAAGTGGAACGCCGGAAGCCTGCTGGCCGGTTGCGGACTCTGCTTTGCGCTCCCGGCTTATTTGATTTACTTGCGCTTCGATTCCATCCTCATCGCTTTGCCGGTCGGATTGCTGATGGGCGCCGCGCCTTTTGCCTAGGTGCTCCATAAACGCAGCAAGCGCCTTGACATGTTTCAGCAGGGGTTGCCGGAAGCGCTGGATTTGATGGTGAGCGCTTTGCGCGCCGGGCACAGTCTGATCGCCGCGATCGGCTCGGTGGCTCGTGAATGCGCCGATCCGATCGGCTGCGAATTCAAGGCTTGTTTCGAGGAGCAGAATTACGGCCTGGAACTGAAGACCGCGCTGGACAACCTGATCAAACGCGTTCCCCTGCAGGATCTCCGCATTTTCGCAACCGCGATCATGATCCAGAAGGAGAGCGGGGGAAATCTTGCCGAGGTTCTCGACAAGACCTCTCATGTGATCCGGGAGCGGTTCCGCCTCAAGCGGCAGGTCGGGGTGCACACCGCTCAGGGACGCATGACAGGGTGGGTGCTTACCCTGCTGCCGGTGGTGCTGGGAATCGCTTTGTATTTCGTTAACCCGGAGATGATGAGCGTCTTGTGGACGAATCCACTCGGCATCAAGATGCTTTGGACGTAGCTGGCGTCATGATCGTGATTGGCGGTCTTATCATTCGCAAAATTGTCAACATGGACGTTTGAAGGATTTTATGGGATTTGCGATTTTTACATTTTTCGTTGTTTTTCTGCTGATCGTGAGCGGGGGACTGCTCCTGTTCTATCGCGAAGAAATGATTCAGCGGATCTCCGAGGCGATCAACCCGCATCCCCAACGAAACAGCGAAATCCCTGTTGAACACCATCCAGCAAACAGGCCTTTCGATCGGCGGCGTGGTCGAGCACTTCGAGAACGTCCTGCCAAGAAGCCAGGCCGAGGTCTCCGTTGCTCTGCAGCGACTGCAGCGCGCCGGATTCCGCGATGAGTCAGCGGTCAAAATCTTCTATGGCTCGAAAGTATTGGTTCCCCTCCTGCTCTGCCTCCTTGTCCTGGTTACCGGGCTGGGGGCATATGGCGGTATTTTTATGTACGTCATGGCCCTTGGCCTGGGGTTTTTGGCGCCGGATTTCTGGCTGGGAAGGCGGATTACCAAACGCCAAAGCACTATTCGGCGCGGCCTTCCGGATGTGCTTGATCTGCTGGTGATCTGCATCGAGGCGGGACTGAGCCTGGACCAGGGGACGGCGCGCACCGCCGATGGAATTGAAAGCCGCGCAGCCGGAGCTGTGCGATGAATTGGGCATTGTCGTGCTGGAGCAGCGCGCCGGACGCCCTCGCGGCGATGCCTGGAAGCATCTGGCGGAACGCACCGACGTCGACTGTGTGCGCAATCTGGTTTCCATGCTGGTGCAGGCGGATCAGTTTGGAACCAGCATCGCCAAGACATTGCGCGTTCACAGCGATACGCTCAGAACCCAGCGCGTGCAGGCAGTGGAGGAGGCGGCGGCAAAGACCACCATCAAGCTGCTTTTTCCGCTTGTGCTGTTCATTTTCCCCTCGCTTTTTGTGGTTACTCTGGGGCCGGCGTTCATTTCCATCATGGATTCATTTGCGAGTCTTAAATCATTGAGGGAAGGAGGAATCGATATGAACTCTACCACAATTATTCAGATTGTTGCTGGAGTGTTGGCCGTTGTCGTATTGATCGTTTTGATCCAGCGTCGCCGCACGCGGGTCAAGTAGCGGAGGCGTGTTGTTTCGCGGCGCCGTGAAGGCGCGCTTTGCTGGCCGGTCCGCAGCCTCGCGGTCCGGAAATTTCGCCATTTTGGCGCCCGGTGTCGCTCGTATTTGCTCAAACCGGGGAGCGCAACAAGTATTTTGCTGAAAGAAAGAGGAATTGCGATGGACAGCACCATGATTATCAGGATTGTTGCCGGTGTGTTGGTTGTCATCGTCTTGATTGTTTTGATCCAGCGCCGCCGCACGCGGGTCAAGTAGCGCGAGTTTCACGGGTGGGCCGGCGGCGCGGTGCAGCGCGCGTGTTTCGCTGGCCACCCCGGTCATCCCGCTGGCCGGGGGCATCGCCATTTAGGCGATGAGTGTCTCCGTGTTACACCCTGGCAGCGGGTGCGGGATAGTGTGTCTATGCACAGCTCTCCGGCTGAGTGCAATGGTTTCCTCCGCGCCTGGCAAAGCAGACATACGCGGCATGCCTGCTATCGCGAAGATTGGACTTGCATGATGTAGTTCTGACGCAAGAGGTTGAATTGACGGATGGAACTCTGAGATAGCGCCCGGTTGCCGGGTCCTCGCCGAGGGCCGGAGGTTCGATGGAATTACAGAAGACTTTGCGCATACAACCAGACTCGCGAATGCTTTCTCGGCCTTGAGGTCGCTGCCGCCGATCTTGCGCGCGCTGAACTCAAGAATCTGCTGCGAAAGCTGGCGCTTAAGTCTGGTGAAGGCCTCTGGATGTCGCCGTTCCGAGGAATTCCAGAGACGGATATGCGCGCCCCGCTCGATCTGATTTATCTGGACGAGGATTGCCGGGTCATTGAGGTGGTGGAGTCATTCCCCACTTTTCGTGTCTCCCCTTCGAGCCCGCGGGCGGCAAGCGTTCTGGCGCTGCCCATCCACTCGATCTATTCGTCGCAGACCCAGTCGGGCGATCAACTGGTGCTCTGCGTGGCGGAGGAGATGCAGGGCCGCCTGGAGCGGTTTTCCAGCCCAAGCGGCGTTGCCGGCGGAGTGCAAAGCGCGGTGCTGTTGAGGGGAAAAGCCGCTTTGGAGCGGCGGTCCCGGCGTGGTGGAGTTGGAGAATCGACTCCGACGACGGAGCGCCTGACATCTCCGGCGAATAAGATGAGATCTTGTCGAGCCGGGGATGAAGTACGTCAAGCCGCCGAAGTCCTGGTGGAAGCGCTGGTGGTCTCCGGATCCAAAAACTGCTCCCGATCTGAGAAATGCCCCGCGGGATGTCACTGCCCGGCCTGGCTGCCTATTACTGGACCGGCGGCGCGCCCAAGGCGCACAACATCAAGGACATCAGCCCCTCAGGGTTGTACGTGGTGACGGAGGAGCGTTGGTACCCGGGCACTCTGATCCTGATGACGCTGCAGACGGCCGGTGACATGGAGGGAAGCGTCGAGCATTCCATCGCCGTGCACTCCAGGGCCGTCCGCTGGGGCAACGACGGCGTCGGCCTGCAGTTTATCCCCCAGGATGATCCGATGGCGCATAACGGGCTGAACCCGCTGGTAAATGGAGCCACCACAAGGAACTCGAGCAGTTTCTGGAGCGGGTCCGAAAGGGCGGTAGATAGGCGCCCATTAGGTAAGCTCAGTAGGTAACTTAAGTAACAAGGTACTTAATAATTGTTTTCAACGGGCTGATTATGAACGATAATATTCGGAGGAATGCCATGGATAGGCTGATCAATCTGTGCGGGCAGGCTTTGGCGCTTCGGCACGATTTGTGCCGTGCCACGGTGTCAAGCAGAGCGGACGCTAAAGCCCGGACTATCAGTGGCCGCCTACTCGCCTTCCTGCGCTTCCGCAGCGAGGGGCAATCCCTGGTTGAATTTGCCCTCGTGCTACCGATGTTGTTGATGGTTCTGTTGGGCATTTTCGTGTTCGGGATGACCATGCAGAACTTTCTGCAATTAACGAATGTCGAGAATCAGGGCTTGATAACACTTGAGCAACTTCCAATTAATGCAGGTGACCCCTGCGCTACGGTTGCCGCGGCCGTGATTGGAGCAGCGGCGAATCTCAAGACGACGGGAAAAAATGGAATTCAGATGTCGATCACATTTGGTACGGGCGCTTCAGCGGTACCTTATCCTGGGAAAGGTACGATGTCGTCCCCCACGGACTTCTCCTGCGAAGACGCATCACAGTATGTGTTGCCAGGCAGTCGCGTCTCATTGACGCTTACCTACCCCTACAACCTCACAATTTATGGAATGAACTACTCCAGTAGTCTGTTCCAACTCACCGAATCGGAGCAAATCTAATGAAAAACCATCACAAGTCATTTTTCTTCAGTGCGCTCAACGACCAGTGCGGGCAGGCAGTAGTATGGGTGTCTGCTTCATTAGTGGCCTTTCTGGGACTGGCCGGTTTGTCGATCGATGTAGGCCGTGCCTACACCGTGCAAAGTCAACTCCAGACTTCAACCAATGCCGCGGCATTGTCGGGAGCGTCCGCGGCGGGACTGTACAGCACAGGATCAGCCTCTGCGAAAAGTGTGGCCGGCTCATACGCGTCGCTGAATCCCGTTCAAGGCGTCGTATCTACGACCATTTCGACGCCGTGCCTTAATATTCTGCCGGGGGGCGGTAGTTGCACCAACGACTCTTCCGGAAACGCCAATGGAAGCTCTGTCGCAAACGCCGTCCGCGTCAAGCAGACGGCCGCCGTCACAATGTTCATTATGAGAATCTTCGGCATGAACTCCATAACAGTGAATGCGGAAGCGACCGCGGCCGATAGCACAACTCAACCGTGGAACGTGGCCATCATCCTCGACGCGACAGGATCGATGGGCAGCATTGATTCGTACTGCACCACAAAGAACACCACGGCGGAGCAGTGTGCAATGAATGGCATTCAGACGATGCTGAAAGGCATTAATCCCTGTCAGGGGAGTGCATCGTGCTCGACAGCCAGCGCGAACTCGATTTTCCGCGTGAGCCTTTTCTCGTTTCCAAACGTGACATCAGCTACGGTCGCGTATGACTACAATTGCAAGGGCACCCCTACCTCGGAGGATTATACCCTCCCTCTAATTCCCCCTACTGGGTCAACGGATGCCTACCAGCCGTTCGGCTATAAAGCCGGCACGGGCGGTACCACGATTCCCGTCACCACCTACCAGATCACGCCACAAAGTGACGACACTGTCAACATTGATGCCAATGGTTTCTCGAGCGATTATTACTCCGGCGGCTCATTGAACCCCAATTCCGTTCTGGTGAAAGTCATCGGAAATGGCAGCAAAACCGCTGGTTGCATGAAACCCCCTAGCACGAATTTTGGCGACAACAGCACTGGGGAAACCTACTTTGCAAGCGCAATTTATGCGGCGCAAACGGCGCTCCAGGCCGAACAGTCGTATGTAGCCGGCCTGGGGATCAAGACGTCAAACGCGATCATATTCGTCAGTGACGGCCAAGCGAACCTCGCTTATGGCAGGTTCCCGCCAAAAACAAGCAACGCTGTTGATAAAAACATCAAAACGGTTACGTATGGCGATTCTGTTACGTACTACAATAGCAGCAGCCCAAAGTACAATTTAGTGGGAACCGGCTCCATCGGTCAGTACCCGGATTACCACGATGATTGCCAACAGGCGATCGCCGCGGCCCAGTATGCCAGGCAACAAGGAACCAGGGTATACGCGGTTGCATACGGCTCGGAGGCGTCGGGATGCACCCAGGATAGCACGGCAATTAATTCCACAATGCCGCTCGCTTTGAACGTTGCTTATACTCAGGCCTCGCAGGTCATCCCATGCATGGTGATGGAGAACATTGCCTCACCAGTATCTTCTGTCTCAGGTATGTGGTATTTTTACACCGACGGCTCCAGCGTGAAAAACGGCTGCTCGGATACCACGCATACGTCCACAAATCTGAATTCCATCTTTGGCGCGATTGCGGCAACTTTCCAGAATGCGCATTTGCTGCCAAACACCGCCACATAGCCGCCTGAAGTAATATCACCCCTGCATCCCGGCCGGTCCGCCCATTGGACCCGCCGGGATGTTGGCTTTATTGCTGCTCATCAGGAATAATCAGCAGCACTTCCACACGCACATTTTGCCCGTTTTGCGCCGCCGGACGGAACTGCCACTGGGAGAGCGCATCCAGCACAAACTGCGCCTGCGCAAACTGGGGCGGAAAGAGGATGGACAGCGCCTCGAAGCGCCCGGCCTGATTCACAAACCCGTGCACCATGAGGGCATCGGCATCGATTGCGCCCGGCTCGATGTTGGGCCGCACGATGTTGTAGGGCCAGGGCGCCTCGATGTGCGTGATGTTGCCCGCGGCGGCCGCGTTATCGGCCCGCGAAAGAGAATACTGGAGAATCCAGCTCCTGGAAAGACCCACGTGCAGATAGACGGTGTACGATAACCTGTCGCTCCACAGCGGGGCTAGCTCCGGATACTTTTCTTCCAGCGAGGAGCCCACCACCACGGCGCCGAACTGGCCGTCATGGGGAAGCGAGATGTGAGCCGCCGAAGGCTGGCTGTTCTTTCCGGAGCCAATTGGAGAGGTACCAGATTGTCCGGAAGCAGTTTCGTCCCCAAGGGCGGCCGCAGCGGCAGGCGTTTCCCCGGCGTTGGGTGTGCTCTGTTCCGCTCCCGTTTCGCCTGCCTTGTCAGCCGGGCTGGCTTGCCCTTCCGCCGCGGATCCCTTGCTCTGTCCCGCCCCCAGCGCCCCGGTGGAGTTTGAGGCTGCCGACTCGTTCACCGGCGGCAGCGTAACGTCTCCACGCTCCATCTGAAGGTCGGAGGCCGACATCAGCGCGGTGGGTGTTGGCTGCTCGGCCCCTTCCGTGGTCGTGAGCGGGGCCGGCGGCGTCGGTTCCGGCCCTGGAGCTACGACCGGCGATGTGGTGCTGGAGTGAACCGGCTGGGGCTTCGTAGCCAGCTCTGAGGCTGGCAGGGCAATGTCCGCCACGTTCAGTTCCTGGTTGGGCATCTCGATCAAAGGTGGTACGTCAGCCACTGCGGGCTTCTCCGGCACAGGCGCAACCAGCGTCTTGGCGGGAGTCTTCAGCCCGTCCCAGATGATGACTGCCGGCACCGGAATTTCTATGGTGAGCGTCATCGGCTTGGGGATATCCGGCTGCAGAAGCGTCTGGGGTCCTGGCGGAGCCTGGACCATCGGCCGCATTGCGGGCGGTCGTGCCGCGGCGCTCATCCTGGGCGGCGGAAGCTTGCGCTTGATTTGTGGGCGGGTTTGCTCTATTGCCTTGCTGGCGGCCCTCTCCATCGACTCGATCGTGTGCAGGTCCAGGTGCCGCACCTCATATCGCTGGGCAAGAGACGGGCTCTTGACCTTGGGCGCGGTCAGAATTCCCAATGACACCAGTCCCGCCACGCCACAATGCACCAGGATCGAAACCAGAAAGGTGTAGGGCCGCTGATTCTGCTCCGGTCGCTCCGAGAATAGCGTAATCATAGGGAAGACCTCATGACCGGATGAATTTCCTCCCTGGCGCGCCCTGCTCCATCATGAAGTGGAGGTCGCATTTCAGTCATTCTCAGCCGGGTAGAGCAAGGTGAGAAGGCCTGCCGCTCCCCTTCAAGTGTCTAATTATAATCTCTTACAGAATCGCCTATTGAAAGGCTTTGACCTATAACTCTCTTGATACCTCCCTTGACAGCTATCGTGTTTCTGGGCGTCCCCATGAGGCATAAAAGGGATACACTAAACAGGCGGTTAATTGTGTTTGGCGAGCCGTACGCCCATTTTTGGGCGGCCATTGCAGCAGGAGACAGAAAGGCGTAGCTGGCCAGGCGGCCAGTTCAAAAGGCCTCCAGATGAACCGAAGAGTACTCGCGATCCTTTTCGTGGCTTTTCTCGTTGCCACCGTGTGCACTTTACTCGTCGTTCGCCTGGTTCAAAACCAGACCACGGCGACCAAGCCGTCTGCCACTACGCACGTGATTGCGGCTAAGTCGAATATCAAACTTGGAAGCATTCTCGGCGATGACAATCTGACGGCCATAGAGATCTCGGGAACGCCTCCCAAAGGCGCCATTCTCCTGAAAGATAGAAAGAGTCTCGTGGGAAGAGGCGTCGTGTCGGACCTGTATGAGGGAGAGCCGATTATCGAGAATCGACTGGCTGCTGTCGGCTCGGGCGGCGGGTTGGCAGCCACCATCCCCCCGGGAATGAGAGCCTGTGCTGTCAGGGTCGATGAGGTGGTGAACGTGTCGGGATTCGTGACTCCCGGAATGCGCGTGGACGTCCTCATCTCTGGTAACCCTCCAGGCCAGCAAAGCGCAACACGAGGCACGGAGTCGCGTACGCTCCTGCAGAACATTCAGGTCTTGTCCGCGGGCACCGACTTTCAAAAAGATGCTGAAGGTAAAGCGAAGGCAGTGCAGGTGGTCAACCTGCTGGTTACCCCGGAACAGGCCGAGATCCTTAGCCTGGCCAGCAATCAGGTGAAAATCCAGCTGGTGCTGCGCAATCCGCTGGATACTAAGATTGCCGTGGTTCCCGGCACGGCCACCAGCAACCTGTTTTCGGGCCAGATTGAAACGCCGGCAAAGGTGCGGCGCGCAAAAAAGGCCCCGCCCAAGTTTCTCACCATCGAGGTGTTCAACGGTTCTAAGGTGACTCAAGAAAAATTTGCTACTTCCGGGGGGAGCAATTGAGAGCGAAGACCGGCATCACCATCGTATATTGCGGCGTATTGCTTCTTGCCCTCTGCGCCGGGTCGCGCTTGCAGGCTCAAGCCGCGCCGCCTCCTGATCAACCCCTTGCCGGCTCCTCTCAGGACTCGGCCAATGACCTCTCCGTCGCCGTGGGCAAGACCGTCCTGGTCGACTGCAGGCTGCCCATCGCGCGGGTGGTCATCGGTATGGGCGACATCGCCGAAGTCCATGCGACAAGTCCTACCGAGGTCATGGTAGAGGGCAAAGCCCTTGGAGAAACCAATCTGATTATCTGGGACACCAGCGGCGGGCGTCAGTTCTTCAACGTGACGGTGCGCCCCGGAGTCTCCATTTTGCACGACAACCTGGACGCCATCCGCCGCGAGCTCAGAACGGAGCTTCCCGGCGATTCTATCAGGGTCAGCTCCGAGAACGGCGCCATCTTCCTGCGCGGCACGGTTAAGAATCTCAACGGTTCCGAACGCGCGGTAAAGATCGCCTCTATCGGCGGTAAAGTCGTCAACTTGCTCAACGTCAACGTGCCGGCCTCCGACCCGCAGATTCTCCTCAAGGTGCGCTTTATCAGCGTTGACCGCACCAAGTCGCAGCAGTTCGGCATCAATATTTTCAGTAACGGTTTTGGAAACACAGTCGGTGGAATTTCAACCGGTTCGCTAACGACGACTATGCCTAGCGGCAGCACACCCGCCGCGGTGTCCGGAGGAACGAATCCGACGAATATCTCCGTCTTCTACCCCGGTTTGAACATCGGCGCAACGATTCAGGCCCTCGAGTCCAAGATCGGGGGACAGGTTCTGGCCGAGCCCAACCTGCTGGCGGCCAACGGCAAGCAGGCCAGTTTCCTGGCCGGCGGTGAATATCCTTATCCCATGGTTCAGGGCGGCTCGGGAGGCGCGGGTGCGGCGGTTACCATCGCGTTCAAGGAGTATGGTGTTCGCCTGAACTTCATCCCTACCATTACGCCCCGCGGAACCATCCGTCTTCAGGTGGCTCCGGAAGTAAGCTCGCTCGACTTTTCCGATGCTGTCGAAATCTCCGGATTTGAAGTGCCCGCCATTACCACCAGGAAAGTAAAAACAGAGGTCGAGCTGGCCGACGGACAAAGCTTTGTCATCGGCGGCCTGCTGGACAACACCGAGTCACAAACATTCCAGAAGATACCCTTTCTGGGAGACATTCCTGTTCTCGGCAAGTTCTTCCAGTCGATGCAGAAGACCAAGGCGAACACCGAGCTGATTGTGATTGTGACTCCGGAGATTGTGGCTCCCATTCCGGCCGGCGGGCCGCTGCCTGAACTGAAGTTCCCAGCCAAGTTCCTGCCGCCCAATTCCAACATACCCATGCATACTCCGGATGCCAAGACGGCGGCCAATACTCCAGCCCCCGCGCCGCCCACCATGCCTGTGGAGAAATTGATCGAGAGCATGAAGCCGACGCCGCCGCTGGTGGTTGAAGGCGGTGGGGTAGGCTTTGGCGCCGCATCATCAGGCGCATCGAGCACCGCCGCTGCGCCTGCTACCGCGCCTGCGCCCCAATGAAGTCTCCGGCTGCCCTCCATGCAGCCGGGAACTTCGAGAACAGACGCATAGAGCGCGGCGCCTGGCAAGCATAAGTATATAAGGGTACCGGATGAATCCGTTTCTGGGGCTGCGCAAACTCCTCTCTTCACGCCACAAGGCACGCCTGGATACCCGTCTGCGCGTCTCCAACCTGTCGCGCAATACCGTGCTTGCCTCCTGCATGGAAGTTGCCGATAGCGCCGCCAGGCGCAACAAGGGCCTGCTGGGGCGTGAAGGCCTCGCGCCGGGAGAGGGCATGTGGATCTGCCCTTGTCAGGCGGTGCACACCTTCGGCATGAAATTCTCCATCGATCTCGTCTATCTGGATCGCAAGCGTCGAATCCGCAAGCTGGTGAGCGCTGTGCCTCCGTGGCGGCTGTCAGGCTGTCTCTGGGCGCACTCGGTACTCGAGCTTCCCTCCGGTACAATCCGCACAACGCAGACACAACCCGGTGACACGCTCGAATTTCTGGATCTTCCTTGGCCAGGCAAAACGGATTGAAGCGCCGCTCTAGGCCCTGGTCCAGCGCATGGAGGGAGCAAGCACAACAAGATACCATGCCAGCCACGCGGGCGCTGTCCAATACGTCCAGAGAGCCATGGCGGTGGGGTGCGAAAGGCTGCGGTAGAGCGCGATTTCGACCAGAGCGCTCAGAAACGCAAGAGCGATCAAGAGGTTGCGGAACCGGGTAAGGAAGGCACCCTGCAAAAGGGCGGGGATAACTAGGCCCTGGTCGTAAATCCAGGAGTAGGGCGACACCAGGATGGATACCAGCATCAGCGGGCTGCCGTTCTTTGTCCAGTCCCACGCGTGGCGTCGAGGCCAGTAATAAACCAGCGCCCAGGCGCAGCCCACGGCGGCCGGAAGGTATTGCAGCCAGATCGAGTGCGGGCTAAGCCAGGCGCGCAGCAGGTAGCTCAGGCAGGGAATGTATTCCCCCTCAATTCCAGACGTGCGCGCAAACTGTATGTACTGGGTCCAGGCCTGGGGGTCAATGGCATATGTGATGGCGCAGCTGGCCGCCATGGCAACCGCCGCCCCGGCCAGAAGCTTGTAGCATCTGGAAACCAGCACCCACCCCGCCAGCACGATGCCGAAAGGCAGAAAAAGGTGCGGCTTCAGAGCGCAAAGCCAGAGTGAAATTCCCGCCAAAAAAGGGTGCGCGCGATGAAGACGCAAAAACAGCACGAACCCCAGTAGCGCGAACAGCGAGGTCTGCCCGTAGACCAGGCAGATCAGCGCCGGCCCAAAGGAGTAACCCAGCAAGATGCGGCTGTTCCCGGGCCGGCCGTAGTGGATCCAAACCAGGTGAACCGAAATCACCAGGCACGCGAACAGCAGCAGGGCCCACAGCACCCAGCCCGCGCGCAAACTGAGATAACCCAGCGGAATGACCAGCGGCAGCGCCCAGGGCGGGTTCCGCATCACCCCCGGATTCATATTGGCGGGAAGCCCCGCGGAGCGCTCAAGCTGCGTTGTGGTAACTGGGTCATAGGGATTGGCGTGGTGCGCCAGCTGCTGGCCGGTGGCCCAATAGAAAATGTAATCGCGCGTGCATGGAGCGATTGGAGAGAGCAGTGCTACGCAGAGAACCCCGGCGGTAAACCCAAACGCCAGACCGCAGACGGTTACGATGGGCAATGTGACCAAAGCGCGAAGAATTTTCTGTCGTCTGCCGGGATTTACTGCGGGTGTTCGGGCTATGCCTGTCATGCGCGCCATTCAATCCTCTCCACGGTCAGCACTGCAATTATAGGGAATGACAGTTCATTGAGGCGGATCTGCAATCTCCGCGTCTCCGCGATAATCCTTGGCCTGCATTCGCTTGAATCCGATTGCGCACAGATACCACGCCAGCCATCCAGGCGCCGTCCAAAGATAGTGGACCGAGGGTAACCTCACGCCGCTCATCAATTCGATCTCAATCAGGAGACTGGCGCCGGCTAAAATAACCAGCATGGACCGAAGCCGGGTAACATAGGCTCCCTGGAGCAAGGCTGGTATCGCCAGGCATTGATCAAAAAGCCAGCAATATGGCGCCAATAGAATCGAAATCAGTAGCAGCAGACTGCCCTCGCTCATCCAGTCCCATGCCCGGCAGCGTGTCCAGAAATAAATCAGTCCCCATGCGCAGCCCAGCGCGGCCGGCAGGAATTGCAGAACCATCATCTGTGGACTGAGCCAAAAGCGCAGTACAATGCTCAGGCAGGGAATGAATTCCTTCTCGATTCCCACCGTCCGTATCATCTGCGCGTATTCGCTCCACGCCGCCGGGTCGATGCAGGTTGTGGCCGCGCAACTTATGGCCATGGCACACGCCGCGCCGGCCAGTATCTTGTAGCTCCTGGAAACCAGTATCCACGCCAGCAGTACTACGCCGAAGATCAGGAATAGGTGAGGCTTCAGCGCGCAAAGCAAGAGGGAGCTCCCAGCCAGGAATTGGCGCGAACGATGCAGGCGCAGAAACAGAACATACCCCAGCAGCGAGAAGAGAGAGGTTTGTCCCATTGTCAGGGTGAGCAGGGCCGGTGCGAACGACCACCCGAGCCAGTGCAGGTAATTGCCGGGATTGCCGTGCATCCGTCGAAGCATGAGTACCGAACTCATCAGGCACGCCAGCAGCAGCAGAGACCACAGAAACGCTCCCGCTCGCAAGCCCATCAACCCCAGGGGAAGCGCAAGGGGCAAACCCCAGGGCGGATTCCGCATGAAGCCGACTGTGTACCCGGAGGAAAGCCCCGCTTCATGCTCGATCCGCGTCATCGCGACGCTATCGTAGGGATTGGCGTGATGAACAAGCTGCTGGCCAGTAGCCCAATAAGTGACAAAATCGCGCGACCCGGCAATATTGGTCAATGGCAAAACACATATGTACAGTACGACGAATGCCAGCGCCAGGCCGCCTGTTACTGCAATCGAAAAATCTGCGATGTCGTACTTCACGCGGACCGTGGAAAGTCCTGCCTCGCTGGCCATAGTGACTATTCTACTGCGATTGCTGGCTCGCCACGTATTCCCGTTCGTTTGATTCTGACTGCGCAGAGATACCAGGCAAGCCACGCGGGAGCCGTCCAAAGATAGTAGGCTGAGATGATCTTGACGCCGGAGATAAGCTCGATTTCGATAAGGACGAAGGAAAGGGAAAGAACGATGATCAGGGGCCGCATGCGGGTAAGATACGCTCCCTGCAACAGGCCAGGAATCGCCACGCAATCATCGTATATCCAGGAATAAGGCGCGGTCAGCAGCGAAACGAGCAGCACCAGGCTGCCGTCTTTCATCCAGTCCCATCTATGGCGGCGGCTCCAGAAATAGCCCAACGCCCAGGCGCAGCCCAGGGCGGCCGGCAGGTAGGTGAGCCACGTCATCTCCGGACGTATCCAATTGCGCACCACCACGCTCACGCACGGAATGCGAACCCACTCGGTCTCCGCCGTCCGCATCATCCGCGCATAATCGCTCCATGCCGGCGGGTCGACGCAGGCTACAGCCGCGCAACTGACGGCCAGGGCAGCCGCCGCGCCGGCCAGTATCTTGTAGCTCCGGGAGACCAGTATCCAAGCCAGCAGTACCACCCCGAAAGCCAGAAAAAGCTGAGGCTTCAACGCGCAGAGCCACAGGGAACCGCCGGCCAGGTAAGGGCGCCGGCGGTGCAGGGAAAGAAACAGAACGCATCCCAGCAGCGCGAAGACGGTGGTTTGCCCCATGATCACGCACAGCAGGGCCGGGACGAATGAGAATCCCAGCCAATGCAGTACATTGTTGGGGCTGCCGTGCAGCCGCCAAAGCATCAGCACCGAAGCCAGCAGGCACACCAGCAGCAGCAGGGACCACAGAAAAGCTCCCACCCGCAAGCCGATGAATCCCAGGGGGAGTACAAGGGGCAGGCTCCAGGGTAAATTCCTCATATACATGACGCCGTCTTTGGCTGGAAGCCCAGCGGAGCGCTCGATCCGCATCATTGCGTCTCTGTCATAGGGATTGGCATGATGGACCAGTTGCTGGCCGGTTGCCCAAAAAACAACATAATCACGCCCCCCTGCAATGTCGCCCGCCAGAGGAACTACACAGAGGAAGAGCGTGACCAGCGCAAGGCCCAGCCCGCTTGCCAAGACAATCGACAAATCCGCGAGGTCGGTCTTCACCCGGACCGCGGGTGCTTCCACATTGTCTGCCATTAAGACAATTCTACTTCTTCGCCGGGACAGGCCTTCCGCGGGCAAGCAATGGCATGCTGATCTTCGCCGGTTACTATGCATCCTTATTCTGTATACAAGACCGGTCTGCCAGGTTCGCTCTGTATACAACTGTATACACCAAATTGGCTTGTTTTTCGCATTTGTTCTCAGTAAGTGATTGATTTATAAGAAGAAAGTGTAAATTGAGACGAATGGCACGCTGCTTGCAATAGAAGAGTTACCCCGGCTAGCGCTGGGGAATCATTCAATGGAGAGAAACCAAATGAATTCCGTGCTACTTAAGATGTATATGAAGTTCGACAACCTGATGAGCCGCGAGGAAGGTCAGGACCTGGTTGAGTACGCTCTGGTGGTTGCTTTGATCGCCCTTGGCGCTGTCGCCAGCATGAATTTATTGGCCAAGGCCATCAGCACCTCGTTTAATTCCATCAGCTCGGCGTTCGCAGGCGCTTTCTAGTCAGTTGTCTAGACAGCGTTAGGTTGTCTAGACGGCGCTAGGGCTATCGCTCTTGGCATTTTTGCATTGGCTTGCGCCTTATCTCGGTTGCGTAATACAATCCGTCTAAGCCAAGGATTACCATTTACCGTACCGGGAGAAAGCATCATGTATACGCTTTTTCACAAGTCGTACTTGCTGCTGAACAGGCTGTTGAGCCGCGAAGAAGGCCAGGATCTGGTTGAATACGCTCTCGTTGTTGCTTTGATTGCTCTCGGCGCAGTCGCCAGCATGAATGCAGTAGCTGGGGCCATCAGTTCATCGTTTTCGTCCATCAGTTCGGCGTACGCAGGCGCTATATAGTCAGCCGACTGGTAGCGCCTGAACAATCACTCTTGGCATTTTTGGGCTGGGCTTGTGCCTTCGCTCACGAATGTATTACAATCCTCCCTGGTTAGGGAATCTTGCTTCATCAAGGAGTATGCAAATGAATACCTTGTTTCTCAGGTCGTACGTGATGTTGAAGGGTCTGTTGAACCGCGAGGAAGGCCAGGATCTGGTTGAGTATGCGCTCGTGGTTGCTTTGATCGCTCTTGGCGCTGTCGCCAGCATGAATTTGCTGGCCACGGCCATCAGCACCTCGTTTAATTCCATCAGCTCGGCGTTTGCTGGCGCATTCTAGTCTGCCTCAGAGCAGCGGGATGCACGGAGAGCAGGACGCACGGGCTCAGTGCCTTTGTCAGAGAGAGTACGCCAGAACCAACAGGAAGGCGTACTCTCCCCCCTCCGGCGGAGGCCGCACATTAAAAATCTCTCTCGAGCCCCAGCTGTACGTGGCGCGGATACTGAATCCCTGTCTGTCGATTGCCATATTGGCGGACAATCAGGATAGTATCTGATCTGCTCCCATGTTCTTCTGTTTCCCTTCGGCTCTGCTGTGGCGTGAAAGCTTTGCCCACGGGTACCTAGGCTGTGTTTCCACGTGCGGCGTTCAAAGACGGAATGGCCAGTCCCTGGCAATGCCGGGCTTGGGTGGCGGGTCGCTGTCTGTAGCCAAAGATCTCCTCCTTTCTTGTGTGGGAGAGTCGCTGGGCATATTCATTGCCGATGCGTTCTCTCCCTTGCTTTTTGTGCGTGTGTAGAATTATATGCATATCCCTCTCGGTCCTGATTCACGTTCCTGGCGGCCGATAGCTCTGAGAGTGAGGATGAGCATGACCATGACAAAGGCACGGCGCCTTGCGCTGGCGTGGATACTGCTGGCCGGCGGAATTTCCATTGGGTGGGGATTTGTCCTGGAGCGCGTCATAATTGGCGGGATGTACGATTATAAGGGGATCTACTACGGCGAGCGATGCCTGCTTCATCACGTTGATCCCTACAAATTAGGTGAGCCATTGCGCGATTATCAGGCAGAAGGAGGGATTCTGCCTGAGTCCCGCGATGTGCTCAGACAGAATCTGACGTGGTATATATATCCGCCGACCACCTTGATCTTCATGGCTCCGTTCGCCATGCTGCCGTGGGGACCGTCGCATCTGCTATGGATGATTCTTATTGCTGGAGCTATCGTTTATGCCTCTGTCCTGATGTGGAGTCTTGCGGCTGATTACGCGCCGGCCATCTCCGCGGGACTGATCTGCATTCTTCTTGCCAATAGCGAGATTCTTATTGCCACCGGTAATGCCGCTGGGATTGCCGTCTGTTTATGTATCGTTGCTGTCTGGTGTTTCCTGAAGGAGAGGTATGTTTTGGCCGGCATTCTGTGCATGGCGGTTGGCCTCGCCATCAAGCCTCATGACGCAGGTCTGGTCTGGCTCTATTGTCTTTTAGCGGGCGGAAGCTATCGCAAGCGCGCACTGCAAACCCTCGTGGTGATCGTTGTGCTGGGTTTGGTGGCATGCCTGTGGATGATCCCTGTCGCGCCGCATTGGTTGGGGGAATTGCACTTTAACCTGCTGGCGGCTGAGGCTCCAGGTGGGAACAGCAACCCGGGCCCTGCGAACCCCGTTTATATAAGCTGTCCGCAAATGATTATCGATCTTCAGTCCGTCATAAGCGCGTTCCGGGACGATCCGCGCATCTACAATCCGGTCAGCTATTTGATTTGCGGGACGCTTCTGCTGATCTGGTCGGTGTGCACTCTCCGGGCGCGATTTTCGCCAGCGCGAGCCTGGCTGGCGTTGGCGGCGGTCGTGCCGCTTACCCTGCTCGTGTCTTATCATCGGCCATATGACGCGAAATTCTTGCTGCTTACCGTTCCGGCCTGCGCCATGCTGTGGACCGAGGGCGGCCCGATTCGATGGGCTGCTCTCCTGGCGACTGCCGCGGGGATTCTATCGACCGCGGATATTCCGTTGATCATTCTATTTATTCTCAACAAGAACTTGCACGGAGCCACAGCGGGGCTGCCTGGAGGGATTATCACGAATATGTTGTTGCGGCCTACCCCGCTCATCCTGCTGGTGATGTGCGTTTTCTATCTATGGGTGTATCTGCGGCGCGCTCCAGCCCGGGATGCAACAATAGAACCCGGGGAGCCAAGGAATACGCAGCATGCGCTCACCAGGGCATAATCCGCTTCACGCCTGAGAAGTTTGTTTCGCCGTTGTATTTCTCAGTCTTCGTGCAGTTTCTGATACGATGAGATGCTGACCATGACAAAAGCGCGGAGCATTGCATTAGCGTGGATTCTGCTGGCCAGCGGAATTTCCATCTGGTGGGGTTCCACAGTTGGCAAGACCGCCAATGGGTGGGTGGATTTCAGGGCCGTCTACTACGGCACGCGCTGTCTGCTCCAACAACACAATCCTTACAAGGTAAGCGAACTGGAAGGTGTTTACCGGGCTGAGGGCGGAGAACCTCCGTCGGAGACTCCCCCGGCCCATCAGGCGGTGGTGTTGTATGTCAACGTGCCCACTACCTTCATTTTCGTAACTCCCTTGGCCATGCTGCCGTGGGGGCCCGCGCATGTGCTGTGGATCGCGCTCACCGCCGCGCTGTTTATCCTTGCCGCCTTTCTAATGTGGGACCTTGGCGCGGACTATGCCCCCGGCATCTCCCTCTTTCTGCTTTGCATCCTGCTGGTCAACTGCGAGGAGATTTTCGTTGCAGGTAATACGGCCGGAATTGTCGTTGGCCTTTGCGTGGTGGCCGTCTGGTGTTTCCTTCGCCAGCGGTTTGTGGCCGCCGGCATTCTGTGCATGGCGCTCAGCCTCGCCATCAAGCCCCATGATGCGGGCCTGGTCTGGCTCTACTTTCTGCTGGCGGGCGGAGTGTATCGGAAACGCGCCCTGCAAACTCTGCTCATCACCGCTGTCCTGGGCCTGTCGGCCGTTCTATGGGTTTCGCATGTCGCGCCGCATTGGATCACGGACTGGCAATCCAATCTCACCGCCATTTCAGGCCCCGGAGGCATCAATCAACCTGGTCCTGATTCCATCACCGGCCGTGGCTCCTCCATGGTCGTCGATCTCCAGGCAGCCATCAGTGTCTTCCGCGACGATCCGCGCATCTACAATCCGGCCAGCTATCTCTTCTGTGGCGCGCTTCTGCTCGCATGGGCGGCACGCACTCTCCGTTCGAGCTTTTCTCTGGCCAGAGCCTGGATTGCGCTGGCGGCGGTTGTGCCGCTTACCATGCTGGTGACCTATCATCGGCCCTGGGATGCCAAGCTCTTGATGCTTGCTGTCCCGGCTTGCGCCCTGTTGTGGGCCAAGGGCGGTCAGATTGCCCGGATCGCGCTGCTGGTGACTTCGATGGGGCTGTTGTTCACCGGAGATATTCCGCTGGCATTTCTTAGTAGTATTTCGACTCCGCTGCATGTGAGTATGGCGGGTCTCTCCGGAAAGATGCTGACCGTTGTGCTCATACGGCCTGCCTCGCTCGTCATGTTGGCGATGAGCATTTTCTATCTCTGGGTGTATCTGCGGCGCGATTCTCCCCAAGCTAAAAACATCATGGCCCCATGATGAGGGCAGTTTGCCGTCCATCATGAGGCCATGTTAGCCTGCGAGCAAATCATCAACTCAGCAGTAAATCCTTGGCCTTCTGCAAGAGTACATCGCGGCTCACATCGGAGATGGTGTTGGTAAGCGGAAGTTTCTTGGGACATACCTCCACGCAGTTTTGCGCAAAGCCGCACTCCTGAATGCCGCCGTCCCCGGCCAGCGCCCGCAAACGCTCTTCCTTCAGAACCTTGCCCGTGGGGTGATTGTTGAACAGCTTCACCTGGGCGATGGTGGCCGCGCCCACAAAGCCCGTCTCCTCGTTAAATTGCGGGCAGACCTCCATGCAGCAGGTGCAGCTGATGCAGTTCGACAGCGGGTAGTTGATCTCCTGCTGCTGCGGGTATACGCGCGGGCCGGAGCCCAGATCATACGTGCCGTCGATGGGAATCCACGCCTTGACCGCTTTCAGGTTTTCAAACAAAACTGCCCGGTCCACCTGCAAATCGCGCACCAGCGGAAACTTGCTGAGTGGCTCCACGCGGATGGGCTGCTCCAGATTGTCCACCAGCGACGAGCAAGCCATGCGCGCGCGGCCGTTGATGCGCATGGCGCACGAGCCGCAGATCTCTTCCAGGCAACACGAATCATAAGTAACGGGAGTGGTCGGCTTACCATCGGCAGTGACCGGATGTGCGGCGATGTCCATCATCGCCGTGGTCACGTTCATGCCCGGTCGCCATTCCAGCTCGAAGCGCTCCCACACAGCCGGATCATCGGGACTGGCCTGGCGCTTGATTTCGAATTGCACGGTCTTGGTTGCCATTGTCAGTCTCCTTTAATTTGCCGCGTCGTAGCTGCGCCGCCGCGGTTGGATGAATTGCGTATCGACCTCTTCGTACTCAAAGCGCGGACCTGCATCCGTAAAGCTCGCCTTGGTGGTCTTCAGGAACCGCTCGTCGTCGCGCTCCGGGAAGTCGGGCTTATAGTGCGCTCCGCGTGACTCATCGCGCAAGATCGCTCCCTGCACAATCACCCGCGCCAGCTCCAGCATGTTCTTCAATTGCCGCGCAAAAGCAAAGCTGGTGTTAGCCCACTGGCTGCGGTCGGCCAGGCTCACGTTCTTGTAGCGGTCGAGCAGCTCGACGATCTTTTCGTCGGCCTCCTTCAGCCCCTTGTTATAGCGAATCACCGTGGCGTGCTTGGTCATGGTGTTGCCCAGCTCGCGCCACAGCTTGAAGGGATTCTCCTCGCCTTCGTTCTTCAGCAGCTTCGCGTTAAGTTCGGTCTGGCGCGTTAATTCGGCTGCATGGCCTCCGTCGCCCTCTTGCGCTGCCGCGCTCTTGGCGTAACTCAGCGCGTGGGGCCCGGCGACGAATCCGGCGTAGATGCAGCTGAGTAACGAATTCGCGCCCAACCGATTGGCGCCGTGGTACTGGTAATCGCATTCGCCGATGGCGTAAATGCCGGGAACGTTGGTCATCTGGTTGACGTCCACCCACACTCCGCCCATGGTGTAGTGCATGCCGGGGAAGATCTTCATGGGCACATCGTGCGGATCGTCGCCGACAAACTTCTCGTAGATGTCCAGAATTCCGCCCAGCTTGCGGTCCAGCGTTGTGCGGTCAATGTGCGTCAGATCGAGGTAGACCATAGGCTGCCCGTCGATGCCCAAATGATTCTCGTAGACCACCTTGTGAATGGCGCGGGTGGCGATGTCGCGCGGCACCAGGTTGCCGTACTTGGGATACCACTCCTCGAGAAAATAAAATCGCTCGGCCTCGGGAATTTGTTTGCCCGGGCGCTTGTCGCCCGGTGTGCGCGGAACCCACACGCGCCCACCCTCGCCGCGCGCCGACTCGCTCATCAGCCGCAGCTTGTCTTCGCCGGGAATGCACGTGGGGTGAACCTGAATGAACTCGCCATTGGCGTAATAAACGCCCTGCTGGTAGACAGCCGATTGCGCCGAGCCGGTGCAGACCACGGAGTTGGTGCTCTTGCCGAAAATGGCCCCGATGCCGCCCGTCGCCAGAATCACCGCATTGGACGCGAAAGAACGCAACTCCATCGTGCGCAGGTCGAGCGCGGTGATGCCGCGCGCCACGCCCTTCGAGTCGATCACGGCGGAGAGAAACTCCCAGCCCTCGTACTTCTTCACCTTGCCTTCGGACTCGTAGCGGCGAACCTGCTCGTCGAGCGCGTAGAGCAATTGCTGCCCGGTCGTTGCGCCGGCAAAGGCTGTGCGGTTGTAGAGCGTGCCGCCGAAGCGCCGGAAGTCCAGCAGCCCCTCGGGAGTGCGGTTGAAGGGCACGCCCATGCGGTCCAGCAGATCGATGATCGCCGGAGCGGCCTCGCACATCACCTTCACCGGCGTCTGGTTGGCCAGAAAGTCGCCGCCGTAGATGGTGTCGTCGAAGTGCTTGTCAGGTGGTGTCGCCCTCGCCCTTCAAATTCTTCGCCGCGTTGATGCCGCCCTGCGCGCAAACCGAGTGCGAGCGCTTGACCGGGACAATCGAAAACAAATCGACGGTTCCCGCCGGCCTCGGCGATCTTGATCACCGCCGAAAGTCCGGCCAATCCTCCGCCAATCACGATGATTCTGGGTGCTGCCATGTGTTTCCTTTCTGTAAACTTCATGCTGGGTGCCCCAGGTCCCTCGCATTTGGGGACCTGGGAATCCGCTCACTGCTAAAAGCTTGATAGCTGCACCGCCTACAAACGCCCACATACTCGCCAGGCCCAGAATCGCCAGCCCCAGCCCCATCGCCACGCAGACGATTCCAAAGCGCTGCGTGCCTTCGTGCCCGGCGTAATCCCCCACTTGGCCGCGAAGAGCCAAACGCCGTAAGAAAAATGCCAGCAGATGGCGATCATGGCCACAATGTAGACAGCCAGCATCCAGGGATTGGCCAATTCCATCTGCACTTTGGCGAAGGCGAACTCCGGATGCTCCGGCAAACTCACGCCCATAAATCTCTGCCGCATCACGTGCTGCAAAATGTAGGCAAAGGCGATCAGCCCGGTGTAGCGCTGCGCCACATAAAGCCAGTTCCCGGCCCAGGGATAGTAAACGATGTTCGATTTGCCGCGCAGCCAAATCCAGACGCCGTAGCAGGCGTGATAAAGCAGCGGCAGAAAAATGAAAACCCACTCCAGCACGCGCACCATCGGCAGGCTGTTGAGGAAGCGGACCTGCGCCCCGTAGGCCGCCGGGCCTTTGAGCGCCTCGAAATTCGACAGCAGATGCTCCAGCAGGAAAGCGCCCAGGGGGATGATGCCCAGAAGCGAATGCAGCTTGCGCCAGAGGAAGGACGAGCCCTCAGCGGCGCGCAGGGGCTGAACGCCGCGACGAACGGTGTGCGCGGCAGGGTTTTGAGCAGTTGCCATAGCGGTGTCAGCTCCTTACGGCTTCAGGTCAGTTCCGGGCAAATTCCGTGCGGCGGCGGTTTCGGATTGAGAAACGGGGAAGCGCAGCCTGATTTTGATTCATTATTGGTGTTCTACATCACACCCGTCAAGGCACTATCGGCGTCTTTGATCTGGTCGACTGTTTAATATGCCTGGTGCCCATCCTGCGACGTTCTTGTTTTTGTCGCAAGGGTGGGAAACCACGAATCCCAACCGTCCTGTTAACCAGAATTAGAATTTCAGTCCAGCATCGCCAGCATCGCCGCTATCGCCCGCCCTCTATGGCTGAGCGTGTGCTTGGTTTCCAGGTCCAGTTCGGCCATGGTCAGGCCCAACGCAGGCAAATAAAACAGCGGGTCGTAGCCAAATCCGCCCGTCCCGCGCGGCGATTCCAGAATCAGCCCCTCGACCGCCCCCTCGGCGGTGTGCAGCGCCACGCCGTCGCGCGCCGCCGCCAGCACGCAGCGGTAGCGCGCCGTCCGCTTCGCCGGGGGAACTCCGGCCAGCCGCAGCAACAGCTCCAGATTGTTCCATACGTCTGTGTTGTCGTTGGCGCCGGATGAGTCTACCACGCCCGCATCTGCGGCAAACCGCGCCGAGCGCACGCCCGGAGCGCCGTCCAGAGCATCCACCTCCAGCCCGGAGTCGTCGGCCAGAACCCACTCCCCCGGAGCAAATCGCGAATAGTAAACCGCCTTGAGCGTGGCGTTTTCGGCGAAGGTCAGGCCATCCTCCTCCGGCGCGGGGATTTTCTCCAGCCCCGGAAGCGGCTCAATCGTCAGGCCATGCGCCTCCGCGGCAGTGCGGAAGTCCCGCAGCTTGCCCTGGCTGGTGGTGGCGGCGTAGAGGCGAAGAGCCATGGGAAAAGTGTAATTGGCCTCTGTCGCCAAACGAAACCGGACCATGTTGGACGTTACTCCATCATGGGCCGGCTTCGTTTCTACTATAGGTATCGTTGAACACATGAATGTAGCGCCGGCCTCCCGGCCGGCTGTTGCGCGGGCGTCCTCGCCCGCGCTTGTCCATAGCCAATTTTCAATTCATGCTAGTCGATGCTCTGCTCCAGGCGCAGATCCCGGTTCGATGCTCCCACGCTCACCATCCGTTTGCCCGTCGCCGTAACCCACTTGCCTTCCTTCGTCGACCAGTACTGCAACTGGCGCGGCGCCACGTGCAGCGTTACGGCCTTTGCTTCGCCTGCGGCCAGGTGAACGCGATCAAAGCCCGCCAAAGCCCGCACCGGGAACTGCACCCCATCCGGAATCACGCTGGGCGCGCCCAGGTAAACCTGCGGCACCTCGTCCGACTCCACCTTGCCGGCATTCTTGATCGTCACCGTTACATCGAGTCCGCCGTCCGCAGCCTTTGCAACCTTCAGCCCTGAGTATTCGAAGCTGGTGTAGCTCAAGCCATGCCCAAAGGCAAAGAGCGGATCAATCTTCTCCTTGTCAAACCAGCGATAGCCCACGTTCACGCCCTCGCTGTACGTGGTTTTGTGGTCCACGCCCTTCTTGGAGCGCTCCGGATGCTTGGGGTCGGTGGCGGCGTAATCCTCCAGCCGCTTGCCCCAGGTCACCGGCAACCGTCCGGCGGGGCTGCTCTTGCCCAGCAACAGGTTGGCCGTCGACCAGCCGCCCTCATCCCCCGGCCACCACATCTCCAACACCGCCTTCACCTTGTTCACCCAGGGCAGGGCAACCGGCTGGCTGGTATTCAGCACCACGATGGTGTTGGGGTTCACCGCGGCCACCTCTTCCACCAGCTTGTCCTGCTCGCCGGGCAGGCCGAAGACCGGGCTGAGGCGCGTCCATACGAAGACCACCGCAACCTTGGCCTTCTTCGCGGCGGCGATGGCAGCCTCGTGGTCGGCCTTGCGCTGCTCCGGTGTGTACCAATTCAGCCGCACCTGCACCGGCGCATTGGAACTGTCCGGGCTGATCTTGATCTCAATCTGGTGCGGCCCGGCGGTCAGCTCAACCGCGCGGCGCACATTGTCGAGCCCGTCTACAGTGGGAATAGCATTGTCCTGGCTGGCTTGCAGAATGTCGCCGTGAATGCCGCCCTGATAGACCCCTGTGCCAGCCAGCCGCTTGCCGTCGAGGGAGATGCTGGCGTTAGTCCCCATCGCCTGCAGATAAATCCAGTAAACGCCCGCGTGGGTCGGCGTCAGCGTGCCCTTCCAGGAGACGATCGAGTTGGGCGCCAGCGCATTTGCGCCGGTAAAGTTGATCTGCGCGTCAGTCTGCTCTACTCCCACTCCGCTGCGGACCAGCCCCGGCTGGCCTTCGTGGCTCAGCGCGCTGGCGGGAATCAGCGTGCCGGTCATATCGTCGTCCACGGCAAATTGGATGTTGCTGTTGCCGGAGATTTTCCTGAGAGCCTCAAGCGGTCCGACCTGCCGCTGTGGCAGCCCTACCGACCGTTCGCCGTTGATGCCAATCGAGTCCACCTGTCCGGCGGTGGGGCCGATCAGCACCACGGAATCCAGATCCGCGGCCTTCAGGGGCAGCGCTCCGCCCTCATTCTTCAACAGCACCGCCGCCTCTTCGCCGGTCTTCTCGATGATTGCGGCGTTGGCTTCGATGGCCTGCTCGGTCACCTCATGCTTGCTCTGGCCGTCCAGGTAGCCAAAGTGCACAATCTCATAGAGCACGCGTCCCGCGGCGCGGGTGATGGCCGCCTCGTTGACCGTGCCCTCCTTGAGGGCGTCGGCCATCTTCTTGGGATCCAGCTTGACGCCGAAGTCGCCAAAGCCGCCGCCGAATTTCGGGGCCGGCTCCTCGGGAATGTGCCCGCCGAACATGGCCATCATCTCCGCTATATCGGTATTGTTGGACGGACGTGCGGGAGGTGGAGGAGGTAGCGGCTGCAAATCGAAGAACGAGGGCATTTGGAAGCCGCCGGCGCCCGGCTTCGGCTCGCCGGGCATCTCCATGTCCAGCCCGGCATTGATAAAGTTGACTCCGTGAACCGCGCCCCAGTCCGAGGTCACGAATCCCTTGAAGCCGATCTCCTCGCGCAGAATTTTGGTCAGCGAGGACTCGTTGCCGCAGGCAAAGGTTCCGTTGAGGCGATTGTAAGAGCACATGATCGACGAAACGTCCGCCTCGCGGATGGCGGCATCAAAGGGCGCCACGTAGACCTCATGCAGCGTCTGGTCGTCGATGTACGTGCTGGTGCCGTCGGAGTCGTAGCCCACGAAGTGCTTGATCTGGGCCATCACGTGCTGCGACTGGATTCCCTTGACCTCGGCAACCCCCATCTCGCCGGACAGGAACGGGTCTTCGCCAAAGGTATTGTAGCCGCGGCCAAACTCCAGGTCGCGGTCAATGTTCACAAAGGGCTGCAGGGAGACGTCAATGCCCAGCGCGCGGTCTTCGCGGCCAATCACCAGTCCATTCGCTTCGGCCGTCTTGCGGCTGAAGGTGGCGGCAACGCCCATGGTGGCCGTCTCGCCCGCCGACGGATGGCGCGTCAGCACTCCCGGTGGCCCGTCGGCAAAACGCAGTCCCGGAATCCCCAGCCGCGGAATTCCGGCCAGGTAGCCGGCCTCGCCCTGGTAGACCGCCGGATCCTCCTGCGTTCCGTGGATCAGCGTCAGCTTCTCGTTCAGCGTCATCTGGCTCAGCAGTTTGTCTACCCGCGCGTCGCCGGTCACCACCGGCACATTCTGACCCGCAGCCAGACCCGTGCCCAGCGCCAGAACAAAACCCAGCACGGTCGCAACGGCCGCGCGCAATGCTTTTATTTCCTGCATGGAATTCACCTTTTTGGTCCCCTTGCCCTGTCTCAGGACGGCTGAGCCGCTCGCAAAGTCGCGCGTAGAGGCTGAGGGCCATTAGATTAGTGTATCGGGCAAGCGTGGCCGGCAGAAACCTACATCTGCGGCTTCCCAACCCGGCAGTAATACGCCTATCCTGAGCGGCCTGCCAGATGTTCAGAGCACTTAAAGGCGTGTATGTACTGTTTTCCTTCACCGGAAATTTGCGATTGCTTTGCAGATAATTACCTTCCGTTGGCGCACAATCAACCCATGGACAAGTTTCAAAGTACGGGCACTTTCTATTCCCTGTTCCCTATTCCCTGTCCCCTGGAATGGGGGTACCCCCCTACCCCCCTATACCCCTGGGGGTATAAATTCCCCTAAAAACTTTGCAGATTATTTATAAGTCCTTTGAAATCATCACCTGTGGAAAATTTTTAGCTCGAAATTATCCCACATCGTGAGATTTGGCCTCGGAAAACCACCGGAAAAATCCGGAAAACGCCGGTTTTTTGCCGGAAAAAACTTTTTTTTCGCCCCGAAATCGGCCCCAATTCACCGCTCCGAAGCCAATTTGCTAGCTCCGCTAACTCCGCTAGCTCCGCTAACACCGCTAACTCCACTTGTCGTTTACCCGCCAGCGCCTTCCGCCTCCAGCCGATCTCATCCCGGGAAGCGGCAATACTCCATCTAGTCCTCGAGCGATCAGCTCTTCGCGCAGTCCTTCCACGCTGGAATACTCGATAGCCTGAATTCCCAGCGCCCGCGCGGCCTCCACATTGGGCCGCTTATCGTCGATAAAGAGCGTCTCTTCGGGCATGTGTGCCGAGTTCGCGTAACGTGTGACGATAAATCTCCGGATCAGGCTTGGCGATGCCCAGTTGATAGCTCCACACCAGCACGTCGAAGCGGTGAATCCAGTCGAACTCGCGCTCCACGCTTTCCAGCACGTTGTCGCTGATGTTGGAGAGGATGGCGGTCAGCAGGCCGCGCTCCTTGACGGCCAATTGCCAGGCCACCATGACGGGATTCTCAACGGTCCACAGCCGCGCGTCCCAGCGGCTCAGCTCTTCTGCATGATCCAGCGGCACTCCGGCCTCGCGCAGGAACTTCTGCCAGTAGCCGATGCCGGTCAGCTTGCCTTCATCGAGAGCGAGGCGATTGGCCCAGTAAAGTGGCTCGAAGCGCTCCTGGGGAAGTCCGGTAATGCGCAGCAGCTTGGCCCACGCTGCGGCGTCCGGCGGTCCGGTCAGAACAATACCATAATCAAAGACCACCGCGCGCAGAGCCAATCTTCCTCCAGTTTGCGTATTAATCATGTGCGTCCGTGTACTGTGAATGTAGGATGCCTGCTTCTATTGTGCCTGATGACCCTTATGATGGGCGGAGGGAGTAGTGGCCGGTGAGCGGAAGGAGCAGTGGAATGGTGAGCGGAAGGAGCAGTGGAATGGTGAGCGGAGGAAGCAGTGGCCTTCAGGCCACTGAATTTGGCTTGCAATCGTAGCGGGCTGTATCGATGGCTGCATATGGAATGTCCTGATAGGCGCGCCGGAGGCGCAGTGTTTGTTAGCCCCGCGCTTCAGCGTGGGGAAAGTGGATTCCATAGATTCATTCCGGAGTCCCATAGGGACGGCGCAAGGACATTTTTTTATGCAGGAGCTAATTGCCCCGGAGGAACTCAAGTCAGGCCAATGAAAAGATGGCGGAGACCATAAAGCGCATGCGCTTTTCCGAGCGAACTAACTGGAACACGGAGGAGAGTGAGCTGGCGCGCGCGCATCGGCTGCGCGTCGAGGCAGGGCTGCCGATTGCGGATCTGACGGCCTCGAACCCCACGCGCTGCGGCTTCCGCTACGATCCTGCCTTGCTGGCGGCGCTCACAAATCCGCAAGCTCTCGACTACGATCCACATCCGCGCGGGCTGCTCAGCGCCAGGCAAGCGGTCTGCGCCTACTATGCCGCTCACGGCGTTTTGCTCCAGCCGGAGCAGATCATTCTCACCACCAGCACCAGCGAGGCCTACAGCTTCCTCTTCCGCCTGCTCTCGGACGCGGGCAGCGAAATTCTCGTCCCCCAGCCAGGCTATCCGCTCTTCGACTTCCTGGCCGTGCTGGACGATGTGCGCCTCAAAGCAGCGCCGCTGGTGTACGACCATGGCTGGCAGATCGATGCGGAGGGCTTTCGCCGCGCCATCACGCCTCAGACGCGGGCCATCGTCCTGGTGCATCCCAACAACCCGACTGGCCACTTCACCAAGCCGTGGGAGGCTGCGGAGTTGGCGCGTCTCTGCCGGGAATTCGACCTGGCGCTGATTGTGGACGAGGTCTTTCTGGACTATGGCTTCACCCCAAGCGTATCCGGGGCAGGGAAGAGCTTTGCCGCCGGACTCGAGGGCGTTCCGGTCTTTGTGGTCAGCGGGCTGAGCAAGATTGCCGGGCTTGCCGCAGATGAAGGCGGCATGGATTGTGGCCGCAGGGCCACAGGCTGCTTCGGCTCTCGACCGCCTGGAGGTCATCGCCGACACCTTTCTCTCCATGAATGCGCCGGTGCAGCACGCATTGCCGGCCTGGCTCGAAGGCCGCGAGTCGATTCAGCGGCAGATCCGGGCTCGTGTGGCGGCCAACCTCGCCGAACTGGACCGGCAACTCGTCCAGCTGCCGGAGGTGAGCCGGCTGGAGGTCGAGGGCGGCTGGTACGCCGTGCTGCGCATTCCGGCACTCAGGCCGGACGAGCAGACGGTGCTGGCCCTGCTTGGAGCGCGGCGTCTGGGTTCATCCCGGCTACTTCTTTGGGATGACGGACTCCGGCTGGCTGGTGGTGAGCCTGCTCGCGACCGGAGGCGGAGTTCAGCCGCGGAACCGCTGGGCTGGTCGAGTATTTCTCCGCTGCCACACATCTTCCCACACATCGCAATGTGTGATATTCTACACATACATGGAGGTGCGACTATGGCCACAAATCTGGCAATCGACGACCGGCTGATCAATGAGGCGCGGCAGATCGGCCACCACGCGACCAAAAAGGCCGCCGTGACCGCCGCGCTGGAGGAATACGTCAACCGGCGCAAACAGTTGGAAATCCTGAAACTCGCTGGGACAATCGACTATGATCCGGATTACGATTACAAGAAAATACGCCAGTTAGATCGGATCTACGTCGAACCATGAAGACACTGGCTGATAGTTGTGTCTGGTCGTTTTTGCTGCGTCGCAAGGATAGGAGCGCTTTGAGCGGCGACGAGCAGCAGGCGGTGATGTCGCTACAGGATGCGATTCGGGATGGCCGCGTGGCCATCATAGGCCCCATCCGGCAGGAAGTGCTCTCAGGAATCAAGGAGCCGGCGCAATTCGAGAAATTGAGGCGCACGCTCGGAGCTTTTCCAGATGAACCCATTCCAACCGGCGATTTCGAAGAAGCCGCGCGCTTGTTCAATATATGCAGAAGTCGCGGAGTTGAGTGCGGACGAGTCGACATGCTGCTCTGCGCTGTTGCCGCGCGCAAACACTGGAGCATCTTGACCACTGACGGCGGTCTGAAGCGCTGCATCGAAATTCTGCGGACCGACAGGGAAACCAGAGTAGATGTACCCCGAAAGCAATACCGCTAAGTGGCTTTTTCCTCAAGAAAAAGCCACCTTGAACACTTTTAACAGGGACACGTTTACTCTGGTTTCGCTCTAAGGTTTGCTCCTCTGAAGTCACGCATAAATCCAGGTTTCTCCAACTGACCACTGTTCACTGACCACTGTTTGCTCACTGCCCTTGCAGGAAAGGGTTGCTCCGGCGTTCCGCGCCGATGGTGGTCTCGGGGCCGTGGCCGGTCAGGACCCGGGTTTCGTCGGGCAGCGCCAGCAGGCGGGTGTGGATGGAATCGATGATCTGGTCGTAGTTGCCGCCGGGCAGGTCGGTGCGGCCGATGCTGCCTTCAAAGAGCGTGTCGCCGGCCACCAGCAGCTTGAGCGGGGCAAAGTGGAGGCAGACCGAGCCTTGCGTGTGGCCGGGAGTGTGGATGACCTCGGCGGGGTAGCGCTCCAGACCCACGATCTGGCCATCGGCCAGGCCTTCATCGGGCGGCGCGGTCTCCGGCGCCGGAATGCCAATCCAAGAGGCCTGCATCCTTATCGTTTTGAGCATTGACCAGTCGTTTTCATGCAAAAAGATAGGCGCGCCGGTCAACTGCTTGAGCTTGAGCGCTCCGCCCACGTGGTCGATGTGCGCGTGGGTGAGGAGAATCTGCTTCAGTTTAAGGCCCAGTTCGCCGAGCCGGCCGTAAATGCGTTCAGCCTCGTCGCCGGGATCAATGACAATCGCCTCACCGGTCTCCTCGTCGCCGAGGAGGGTGCAGTTGGCCTGCAGCGGGCCGACGGGAAAGCTCTCCAGAATCATGGTTTCATCTTACAGCCGCCGGTTTGCGGAAGGTGATCGCGTAAAACTTGCCGTCCTTGATCATTTCCAGATGAATCTCCTGCATCTCCGGCGGCACCAGATCGATCGGCACTTTCACGGCTCGTTTGGCGATTCTTGTAAAAACTGCTGGTAATCGGAATTTTCTCATAGGTTGCTCTTCACATACTCCTCGGTTTCATCGGCGATCATCAGCAGGCTGCCCGGCTTGGCGACGCGAATCATCTCCCGGATCGGCCTTGGCGCGGTCGTTGAAGAAGTTGATGCCGCCGCACGTGAAAGACAACATCGAAGCTGGAATCGGCGAAGGGCAGGCTCTCGGCATTGCCCAGATAGAGGTCGGCGTCCATCTGCCAGCGGCGCAGGTTGGCTCTGGCAGTTGGCCAGCATCTCGGCAGACAGATCGAGGCCGGAGAGTTTCACGCCGCGGGGCAGATATTTGAAGTTGAGGCCGGTGCCCACCGAGGTCTCCAGCACGGAATCGCCGGGTTTGACTTCGAGCAGGCTCATATATATGATGGAAGTATTCGTCCAGGTCCAATCCCTTGAAGCGCGCAAGAACGCGCTGCGTGTCGTCGTAGAAGCCGCCGATGGTTTCATACAGGTGGTTGTATTTGCCGTTGTCGCCGGTCAGGTCTTCCGGCTTGAGGAAGGCCGGAATTCCATCGCGCACGGGGAAGCGCTCGCCGGACGAGCTGACCAGCGCTTCACGGCCCTTGTCGCTGACCACGTGCAAAGGTTCGCCGGTAAAGGGGCTTTGCAGCAGGGCGACAGTCTCCTGGCCGTTCAGCCCAGGATTTGTGTTTAAGCGGATGGAAGAGCGCCCAGACGCTCAGGAACAGGGCTGCGCCAAGGCAAATCCAGGAAAACGTTACGCCGGCGAGCAGATTGATTGGCAGCGCGACGCCGCTGAAATGGCGGAAGAGTCCGAAGCCGGCTACAACGATGAAGCCCGCTCCGAAAACGAAGATTCGGTGGCGCGGGATTCCTGGTTCCACAACCAGACGACCGTCGCCGCAAACCAAAAGATGAGGAAGGTGGATGGTCCGATCATGGAAGCTGCGCCGATGTGCAGCGCATGGAGAGCGCGGGAAGCGCCACAGCCGCCAGCGGCAAGGGAAGAGTGGAGAGGAATCCAGGCAGACGCGGACTGACCAAGCGATGGAAGGTGAATGGCAGAACGCCGAGCACGGCGGCGAGCAGCGTCCAGCCAAGTATTCGAGCGCCTGCTCCGGGCCGGTCAGCGGGAATTTGCGCCAGCCGAAGATCAGGCTGGGAACAAAGGCAAATGCCATCATCCAGAGAAATCCGCGCCGGGGCTTTTGCGTGCCCACGAACCACACGCCCAGGATTGGGCCGGTCCACGCTCCCACTTGAGAGAAGAAAAAGCCGAGAATAAAGAGGCTGGCGGCGGCCCAGGCGACAATCTGCGACCAGCGGTTGGATTTGACGGTTGTAGGCATTTTGCGGTTCTCCTTTGTTTGCGCGTGCGTTGTTAGAACGCTCAGGTTGCGGACCTCATGAAGCGAGTTCAGGCCTTGATGCTGACGGAATCGTTGGCTGTGTACGTGTTAATGTCGGGGCTTCTATCGGCGAGCCGCGGGACTTCGGCAGCGGCAACCTCCATGGAAGCAAGCTGGGCCAGCGCCGATTCGCCCCAGCCGAGCGCGGCGCGGGTCATCGCCATTCCCAGGCCCAGCGTGAGCATCCAGTACGGCTTGTTGGGGTTCTGCGATTGATTCGCGCGCGCCATCTTCTCGATCCCTTCCAGCGTGGCGAGCATGCGCCGGTTTCGTTCCTGCAGCTCGCGAACGTGCGCGAGAGCAATCCCCGGCGCTGCCTCGCGGCCAAAAAACAGCTTGAGCAAAAATTCATTGCGCGGCGGATCGTTCTGGAAGGGCAGAGCAAGCCACTCCCGAAGGCAGGCGCGTCCGGCATCGGTCAGCGCGTACTCCTGCCGCTGCTTTTTACTCGCGATGGTCGACTTGATGGGATCGATCAAGCCTTCAGCGGCCAGCCGCTTGAGTGTGGGGTAGATTTGCCCGTAGCTTTCGCCCCAGAAGCTGCCGAAGTTATCTTCGATGGCCTTGTGAATCTCATAGCCAGAGCCGGATAGATTCGGCTGGGTGGAGAGCAATCCGAGGATGACGTAGGCTGTTCGGCTGTTCTTCATATAGCTGTAAGATATATCTGTCAGATATTATTGTCAAGGAAAATCTTCAAGAAAATTTTCGTGGAATAGGCACAGACGCAACAACGGCAGGCCAAGTGGTCTGCCGTTGTTGGATATCTGAATGGAAATAAAAGGTTTGTTAGCTACTTGCCGGACTTGGCTGGCGCAGACTGGGAGGAGTTGTCCAGCACGGACTTAGAGCCCGTGGTGGAGCGTTGGTAGAGGATGGTCAGGGTGATAGAGGTGCACATGAAGATGATTGCCGACCAGGTAGTGAGCCGGGTGAGCACGTTGGCTGCGGCGCGGGGGCCAAAGGCGGTCTGCGAGCCCTGACCGCCGAAGGCGCCTGCCAGGTCAGCCGAGCGGCCCTGCTGCAACAGAACCACGCCGATCAGAAACAGGCAGACAATCACGTGCAGGACAACAACGAAAATAAGAAGTACATTCATCTTGAAAGCTGCTTTCCAGGTCAGTCCGGCAGACCCGGACGAGAGAAATTTGGTGCGGAAGAGGGGACTTGAACCCCTATGCCTTTTGGGCGCCAGCACCTCAAGCTGGTGCGTCTGCCAATTTCGCCACCTCCGCACAGTGGTGAACTCTACGAGTATAGCAAAAGCGGGAGTCGGCGGAAGTGGTTATGCGGGCGTCCTCATCCCTCTATCTGCTTCATCCACGCGGCGGGAGCCTGCTTCGCACGGCGTATGTGTGGCTTTGGCGATGGTGGCAAACTGGCGGGCAGCGGCTGCGGATTCGATTTTCAGTCACAGGCTGTATGTTACTTTTGACTTCCGAGAGCGAGAATAATCTAACCCAAAGGTATTTTATGTGAATATTCTGACCTTTGGGTCTATTTGGATGATTAATATGATGGTGAGTTCCGTATTGCTTACCGTTGCGGAGTGAGATTACATGGAATGTAAAAAGTGCAAGTGCGATAGAATGCGCAGGGTCAAGCGTGAAGGGTACCTGCATAAAAAGCTGGCTCCACTTTTTGGTTATTACCCCTGGCGATGTTCCATTTGCTTGACGGTGCAATTGCGCCGAGCGCGCGGCAAACAGCAGAGTATGCCAGGGATGAGCAATCTGGCACGGTAAGCCACCGTCCAATCGGCGCGCCAACTGGGGAGAAAGTCTACTGGTTGATTGATGCAAACTTGGTGCCCGGAGGGGGATTTGAACCCCCACGGCCTTGCGGCCTGCGGATTTTAAGTCCGCTGCGTCTGCCAATTTCGCCATCCGGGCGATAGCACAGTGCATTCCGACATATACAATGGGCCTAAGAATTACTGTGCCTGTATATTCCTGGTTCCCCTCTTTGAATTCTAACTGCAGATAGCATCGGACAAGAAAATGAAATTAATTATAACCGGATAAAGATGCGCTGGCCTGTAATCTGCTGCCGGCAGGTGCGCCAGCGAATCGACTTCAATAGCAAACTTTGATGCGAGGTCACGACCGCGGCTAGTTATAATGCGGCGCGCCGGGTGCTGGCCAGGGCGCGAATAAACTCCGGTGTGGTGCCGCAGCAGCCGCCCAGAAATGCTGCGCCTGCATCACGCAGTGCCGCGTAGTGTGAAGCGAAGAACTCCGCCGACTTGCTGTAGCGAATGGCCGTTCCCTCGATTGTAGGCAGGCCCGCATTCGGCTTGATCCAGATGGGCAGATCGCATGCCGCGTGCAGCCGCCGGCAAATGGGCACAACCTGCTCTACGCCAACGCCGCAATTTGCGCCGACCGCGTCTGCTCCTGCTTCCACCATCGCCTCGGCAATGGTCTCCGGAGTCGCGCCCATCATGGTGCGGTCCTTGTTCTTGCCGGAGTCGAAGGCGAAGGAAGCGATGACCGGCAGCCCGGTGCGCCGGGCCGCGTCCACTGCCAGGCGTGCCTCTTCGATGTCGCTCATCGTTTCTACTAGTAATGCATCCGCGCCCGCCGCGGCGAGTGAACGAGCCTGTGCGATAAAGGCCGCGGTAACCTGATCGCTGTCGATCTCGCCTGAGAGCAGCATCTTGCCCGTTGGACCGATGGATGCAAAGACCAGCGTCTCGCCGGCCGCCTGCCTGGAGAGCGCGACGCCAGCGCGATTGATTGCGTCCAGATCGTCCTCAGGGCAGCCGTGCATGGCAACGGCGTTGGCGCGAAAGGTGTTGGTGAGGATAACCTGGCTGCCCGCTTCCACATAGGCGCGCGCCACCGCTTCCACGCGCTCGGGATGGGTCAAGTTCCAGGTGTCCGGTATCGTGCCGGGGGGCAGGCCGCGCGCCTGCAATTCCGTTCCCCAGGCGCCATCGGTGATCAGCAGGCCGTTCGCCAGCCACTTGTGCAGACTACTCATGCCATTCCCCATTTACGTACCGGTTGCCCAGCAGCTTTTCCGCTGCCCTCGATCGCAGTTTCATTCAGTTTGCACAAATCTCTCATGCTAACTCCGATGAATACTTTGATGGCGTCCTGCATAGCAGAAATATTCTCCGTTGCGGCACAACGCCAGTATATCGCCGGACTCACCTCAATGCATCGACAGCGAGGCTGCCGATGCCCCCTTGGGTTGATCAACATGAATGAAGAGGGTAAGAAAGGCAGCAAAGTAGTAAAGGATGCCGTAGACCACGACCACCCCAGCGATTCCCCAGAAGGGAAGAATCAGCGCGGCCAGTACCGGGCCGCCGAAGTTTGCCAGTCCACCGCCCAGGTTCTGCACCGAGACCGCCGCGCCCTTGTGCTCCGGTTCCATCATGGGGAAGATGGCGCCCATGGGCACAAACGCTGTGACGGTGAAGGCGAACAGCAGCGCGGCAACCGTGGCAGCCAGCGTATTGTGCGGAAAATGCAGCGGCAGCCAGTAGAAGAGCAGTGAAGCCGTGCCGCAGCCCACAAAGCCAACCCAGCGCATCTGCCGCATCCAGCCGATCCTGTCGCCGATCAGGCCCCACACCACATTGGTGACTGGCTGCACGAGAAAGAACGTTCCCCAGATGCGCGCCCACTCCGGCACGCTGAAGCCAATCTGCGCCGAGGTGTAGAACAGCGGCATGATCACCGGGAATCCGAAGAGCGAGAGATTGCAGATAATGCGCGTCACCAGCGCCAGCGCGATGTTGCGGTTGTGGAAGATCAGCGTGACGCACTTGCTGATCTCTTCGAATTTACTGGTTTCGCCGCGTTGAAGGTCGGCGCGAGGCGCAGCCGGGACACCGCCGGTGAAAAAATAAATGAGCAGCCCGCCGGCCAGCACCCAGGCCATGGACATCCACAGCGTGCCCATATAGCCGATCCAGGGGATGGTGAAGCTAGGCAGGTAGGAGCCGATAATGCCATAGCCGATGGTAAACATGCTCCAGGTCCAGCCGATGGCCGACGCCAGTTCGTGAGGCCGGCTCTTCTGCACCACCCAGACGAAAAATCCGTAGAAGAACATCGGGTAGGCAAAGCCGCGGATGCCATAGAAGAGCAGCGTGAGGGGCAGGTTGGGATGGGTGAGGCCCAGCCAGAGAAAGAGCACATGGAAGATCAGCCACCAAACGACGCCGATGAGCATGATACGGCGCGGCGTGAAGACCTCAGCCAGCACGCCGGAGAGCCAACTGGAGAGCGCGGCTGTGGCGCCGTAGACGGTGAAGACCAGCGCGGCATCGGCGGCGCTGAAACCCAGGTTGACCAGGTACTTCGACAGGAAGGCCTGCTCGATGCCATCGCCCGTCATGCAGAAGACAATTGCGATGAAGCCGCCCAGCAACGCCAGGGGCATGCCGAGGATAAAGCGATCGTGCCGGGCAGTTTTATCCGCCGGGTCTTCGTGATGGAGATGGCTCACCGGGCGGATTCCTCTACGACAATCTGCAGCTTGATGTCGGCGGGGCGGCCCTCGGCGGCCCGCTCGAAGGCGGCGATGCTCTGTTCAAACGGAAAGCTGGCGGAGATAAGCGGCCTCAGGTCAACCTTGCCCGAAGCCAGCAACGCGACAGCCTTGGAATAGACATTAGCGTAGCGGAAGATGGTCTCGATGCGCGCCTCCTTGGCCTGCGCCCCCACCACGTCAAAAGCAACCGCGCCGGGCGGCATGCCCACCAGCACCAGCGTTCCCGCCGGCGCTAAAAGGTCGAAGATATTTTCGTAGGCGCGGGGGCTGCCGCTAGCCTCAAAGACCACCTCCGCGCCCCAGCCACCGGTCAGTTCCGCCACGCGTGCGGCCAGCGAGCCGCCGCGAATATCAAAGGGATGAATGCCGGGATACCGTCCGGCGATGGCCAGCTTCTCCGCGGATAAGTCGGAGATCACCACCTGACCCGCGCCGGCGGCCAATGCCGCGAGCGCAACCATGATGCCGATCGGTCCGGCGCCGATGACCACCGCCGTCGAGCCCGGCTTGATGCCGGCCTTGGTGGCCGCGTGCAATCCCACGGCGAAAGGCTCGACCATAGCGCCCTCCGCCAGCGAGACCTGGGCGGGCAGCTTGAAGGTAAAGGCCGCTGGATGGATAACCTCGCTGGTCAGGCAGCCGTGAATCGGCGGCGTGGCCCAGAATCGCACTGCTGGATCCAGGTTGTAGTGGCCCTCCAGGCTCGCCCGCGAGGCCGGGTCGGGAATACCCGGCTCCATGCACACTCGGTCACCCGGTGCGATCTCCCGCACCTCGTCCCCCACGGCAGCCACAACGCCAGCAGCTTCGTGGCCCAGCACCATTGGCGCGTTCACCACGAAGGGACCGATGCGGCCGTGCTGGTAATAATGCACGTCGCTGCCGCAGATGCCGACACGCCCGACGCGAATGCGTACGTCGCGCGGTCCCATCTTCAGCGGAAGTTCAATTTCGCGCAATGACAGACGGAGTTTCTCTTCCAGTACGAGAGCTCTCATATTGGACCCCTTCTTTCTGCCCTAAAGTCCAACTCCGAGCTAAAATCTACTAGCTAGAGAGCACCTGTGTCTAGTTGAAAATTGCGAGGTGAGAACTATGATCGATGCAGTGCATGAATTCAACGGAGCGAGATAGACAGCTATGGGGTTGCTTTAAAGCGAATGGAATTAGCTTGAGTGATGCAGCTTCATGCCGGAAAGGCGAGACAATTTGCGAACTCATCCTGAAATCCCGGGTCGGCGGCAAGATTTACGTGCTCGATCTTGGGCAGGGCAGGCTCGCCTGCGGATAGAAGCAGAATCTTGGCTCCGCGCAGCGCCGTATTGCCGCTGGCGTGAATGCGTTCGAGGGGCGCTTCGATGAGCCCGATGGCTGATGGCGCTTTCGGCCTGCACATAGTTGCCGAATGCGCCGGCAAGATAAATATCTCCTGATACTGCCGGCGCTCGCACCCAGGTGCTTCAGCAACAGCCTGAAGCCGGAGGCGATGGCGGCCTTGGCCAGTTGCAATTCGCGAATATCGGCCTGGTAAATAACCACCGGAGCCATGATCGGAAAAAGTTTTGTGCCATCGGCCACGCGCCCGGACGACAGAATCGCCCCGCATTGTCAGGCCCGCGGCCACTGCATCCACCAGGCCGCTGCCGCAGATGCCCCGGGCCTCCACGTCTCCGATCACGGTGGCGCGCATCTCGCCATGATCGAGCGAGACGCGCGAGATGGCGCCCGTGGACGCTCGCATTCCCATGCGGATCGAGCCGGCTTCAAAGGCCGGTCCCGCCGCCGTGGAGGCGCAGACAATCCGTCGCGGTTGCCGATGGCAATCTCGCCGTTTGTGCCCAGGTCCACCAAGGCCAGCAGATCCTCTGCCGCGCGAGATGCCGGTGGCAAGAATTCCGGCAAGAATGTCCGATCCCACAAAACCGCCCAGGCAACGCTCAAAGCGAATGCCGCAGGCCGGTGGCAGCGGCCAATCCAGTTCGTGCGGCCGGAAACATTGCGCGCCCAGATGGGGAGAATGGAACGGCGCATGCGAAAGCGGCTCAACATCCAGCCCGCAAAACAGGTGATGCATTACCGTGTTGCCGACCAGAACAACTTCGACAATCTCCTCTTCGCGGCCGTGAGACAGCTTGGCGATCATCTGCCGCAGAGCAAGGCGCACGACCGAGGTCAGATCGGCTCCCTGCAAAACCGCGTGAATCCTGCTCATCACATCCGACCCGAACGATGCCTGGGGATTGAGAGCGGTCTCGACGCCGCAAAACTTTGCCTCGTTGCCAAATCGATCATCTGCGCGGCAATAGTGGTTGTGCCCAGATCGATGGCAATCCCCAGGCCGGACTTGCCCGCGCCGGAGAAGGATGGAGTTGTCCGTGAGCACATCCATGCGCCACTGGCCGCACTCAAGAACCAGCGGCGCCTCCGCACGCGCCTGGCAGGCGAGACGCCATCCATCGGCAAGTTCGCCTGCAGAGAAAACAGAACGGTCCGATTCGGTAACCGAAAGCGATCCTTCGAGTACGCGGACGCGGCAAGCACCGCAGAGAGCTGTTCCGCCGCATGGAAACTCAACGCCCGCTCCGCCAGCGCCGATGCAGGAGCGCGGCTCCGCGCGGAACTTCCACCACTGCCGACGATGGCTCCAGTTGAACCCGCACTTTTATTGCCACTCATATCGCTTCCATGATGGATTCGCCCAACGAGCCTTGCACGGTCGCGCCGGGAGGCACAACCAGAAACTCCGCCGCATCCCACTCTCCATTGACGAGGCGCTCCAGCAGCGCGAGTGAACCCTGAACCTCTTCAAAGCGCCATCCCTCCTTCTCTGCTTCGGCGCGCGCCTGGGTGCGGAATGCATCCTCGGATTCAACTCCGGTAGAAATATAGGTCAGCCCGGAGTAGTTGCGGCGAAAGGCCTGGAATTGTTCAAAGAGATAGTTTCCGTTCTCCTCTCCATACTGGGCGATCAGTTCCTCGCGGCTGCTCCGCTCGCCAATCTTGTTCTTTGCGGAGGCATAGGCCGGTTGGAGAGTCTGGTCCATCGTTTGAAAACTCGACCCAGCCGGGAGAGCGGAAATAGACGCCGGGATGGGCGTCGAAATATGCCTGATAACGATGGCGGTCGCCCATCAATAGGCCGATGCAGTCATGCGCGCGCGGCAGAACGAGCTGTGTTTTTCCCGCGCGCAGCCCTTCTGCTCCCCCTGCCGCAGAGCGCATATCCCAAGAGGATGGCGTCATACCCATCACCGTCTGCCGCATCGATCCGCTCCTGCAAGTGCGGGCGCATCGACAGCGCCCAGATCGTGCAGGCCCATCGGCAATATCTCCAGCTCGACCGAGTGCGGAGACCGGGAAATCGCGCTGTTCATCTCTCGCGTGAGAACCTGGCAACAGATCGCTTTCAAGCGCATGGCTCACCCCGCAGGAATCTCCGATGCAGCGTACGGCACAATAACTCGCAATAGCGCGAATCAACCATAGGCCATAGCTCGCTTTATCGTAGAGGCTTCCATACTTGGCTTCCAGATCACGCATCAGCGCCATTTCGTCAACTAAAAAAGCGTCCAGCGCATCACAACATGCGCTTCAGCCACAGCTGCCCCAGCCATTAGCCATGATCAACAGAACGACAAGAATGCCTAAGAAAGTCCTATGACGCGTCCAGTCTGGGTATCAAGGTCGATTTCGTAGAAATTGGGACGGCTCGACAGGCCGGGCATCGTGCTCATCTTGCCCAGTAGCGGATAAATGAAACCGGAGCCGGCGCTGACGTGAACGTCCATGATAGGCACGATAAAGCCCGTCGGCACACCCTTCAGTTCAGGGTCGTGGCTGAGGCTGTATTGGGTCTTGGCCATGCAAACGGGGAGTTTGTCGAATCCCTGCCGTGTGCAGATTTCGATCTTCTTCTCCGCTTCAGGAGAGTACTCGACGCCCGCGCCGCCGTAAAGTTCACGCACAATGCACTCGATCTTATCTTTGATCGAAGCCTCCGCCGGGTAGAGGAAATGGAAGTTGTTCGGCTTTATGCAAGCGTTAAGTACGGCCTCGGCGAGCGCCTCGGCACCGGCCCCTCCCTCGGACCAATTGTCCGCCGTGATCGCGTCCTCGGCGCCGGCTTCGCAAGCGATGCGGCGCACCAACGCAAGCTCGGCCTCGGTGTCGGTATTGAATCGGTTCACAGCCACCACCACCGGCACGCCAAACTTGCGCACGTTTTCGATGTGCTTTACAAGATTCCCACATCCTCTTTCCAGCAACTCGAGATTTTCCTCCGCGTAAGCGCTGGCAATGGGTTTGCCAGCGACAATTTTGGGACCGCCACCATGCATTTTCAAGGAGCGAATGGTGGCCACCAGCACGGCGCAGTTCGGAACCAGCCCGCTTACACGGCACTTAATGTTGCAGAACTTCTCAAAGCCCATCTCGGTGCCGAATCCGGCCTCGGTAATCACAACGCCTTCCCTGCCGACAAGCTTCAAGGCGATCATGTCGGCGAGAATGGATGAATTGCCATGTGCGATGTTGCCGAACGGACCTGCGTGCACAAATACCGGCGTACCCTCCAGCGTCTGCATGAGGGTAGGCATGATGGCGTCCTTCATCAGGACCGCCAGCGCGCCCCCCACGCCAAGATCGTCGGCGGTCACGGGGCGTTCCTGCCGGTCATTGCCGATGACGATGCGTCCCAGGCGTTCACGCATGTCCGCGAGGCTCGTTGTCAAGGCAAGGACTGCCATGATCTCGCTAGCCACTGCAATGTCGAAACCCGTCGCGCGCGTCATACCCTTTTCTTGCGGCCCCTGCCCAATGGTAATGCCGCGAAGCAAACGGTCGTTGGTGTCTGTTACGCGGCGCCAGGTAATCGTGTCGGGATCGATGTCGAGGCGGGCGAAGCGGGAGCGCTCTTCTGTGGTGAGTTCGTTGGGGTCGTCCTTGTCGATGCCCAGCTTGCTCAAGCGGCGGCGCATGACCGGTGTGAAGCTACGAGAGCCGCTATTTGAGGGCGGGCAGAGCCGGTCAAACAGTACATTGTCATCTTTGATTTCGCGCTCATGCAGGATGCGGGCGTCGATCGCCGCTGCCAGCAGATTATTGGCTGCTGTGATGGCATGAATGTCGCCGGTGAGGTGGAGGTTGAAATCCTCCATGGGGATGATCTGGCTGTATCCGCCGCCTGCCGCGCCCCCCTTAATTCCGAAGGTCGGCCCCATACTCGGCTGGCGCACGCAGGCAAACACTTTCTTGCCCAGATGCGCCCCAAGCGCCTGGCTGAGGCCGACGGTCATGGTCGTCTTCCCTTCTCCTAAAGGAGTGGGCGTGATTGCGGTCACCACCACGTACTTGCCGCTCGGCAGGCGCTTCAGGCGATTCAGAATCGAGAGGCGAACCTTGGCCTTGGTATCTCCGTACAGTTCCATTTCATGCGCGAGAATGCCGGCCTGGTGCGCAACACGGCCAATGGGAATGGGAGACGCGGCTTGCGCGATTTCAATGTCACTGGGAACAACCGATATTATTTTGCTCCCGAATTTACAGAACTTCAGCCGTTCCGATCGATGGCAATGTATCCGTAGGCACGCTCACTCACTCCGCAGCTTTTTCAAGCTCCCTCTGGCACAATGCCAGGAGATCAAGTGACTCTCATGAAAGAAGCTTAAAACGATTTTCTCCATACTATATACTATATACAGAATAAATACTATTATAAATGCTATATAATTCATTCTGATAAATAATATATGTTATCAACAGAAAAACGCGCTGAGCGCATGAATCTCTTTCATAAAGCCGGTCTCAGGATGGACGAGTCGAAAGTAGAACCGACGGAAGTCGCGCAATTCGGCAGGTACGAGTTCTCGCTCCACGACGCAAACACCTTCAGCGTCACCTGGGAACTCGTTCCCGGACGAGGAGCTTACGAAAAAGCGCAGCTGGACATGATCGACGCAGCGGCTAAAGCTGCCGCCAGCGGCCGGATTCACGCGCTAACCATCACAGACAATCCCGGCGGCAACCCCGCGATCTCGGCCGAGATGCTTGGCGCCGAAATCCGCCGCCTGGGCATTGAGCCGCTCGTTCACCTGACCTGTAAAGACAAAAATCGCAACCAGTTGGAAAGTTTGCTCTATGGATTGGAGCGGGCGGATGTTCGCAACCTACTAGTAATGAGCGGCGATTACCCCAAGGCCGGGTATGGCGGCGCCCCCAAGCCGGTCTTCGACCTGGACCCGATCACTCTGCTTGGTCTTATCTCCGAACTCAATAAGGGAAGAGAGGTTCCGAAGCCGGGAGGCAAGACGACGCTCAAGGCGACGAGATTCTTTGCCGGAGTGGCGGCAAGCCCCTTCAAAGCGCTGGAAGCAGAGCAGATGGGGCAATACTACAAACTGAGGAAGAAGCTTACGGCGGGCGCGAGGTTCGTAGTTTCTCAGGTGGGCTTCGACGCGCGCAAGATTCACGAACTGCTCCAGGTAGTGAAGCTGCTGGGTTTTGGGAATATACCCGTTGTAGGCAATGTCTACCTGCTTCCTCTGGGCGCGGCAATGCTGATGAATCGTAACGGCTTGCCCGGCTGTGTGGTTACTGACAAACTGCTGAGGAATGTGCAGGCGGAAGCGGCAGGCCCAGATAAGGGAAGAGCGAAACGCCTTGAGCGCGCCGCAAAGCTGTACGCCCTACTCAAGGGAATGGGATATGCCGGTGCGCACATTAGCGGACACGGCATGACTTTTCCTGACCTGCTGGAAGTGATTGAGCATGGCGAAGAGCTATCGCAGCGCTGGCCGGATTTCGTTCATGAATTCGACTATCCCCTGGAGAACGGCTGGTATTTCTTCGAGCGCGATGAAAAGACCGGATTGAACACCATGACGCCGGTCTCGCGAGAAGCGCGTTCTTCCGCCGGTATTGGTTATTCCACATTGCGAATGCTTCATCATCTCGCTTTCACCAAGGAAGGCGCGCTCTTTAGGCCGATGCGCGCGTTAGCCAAGATGGTGGACGGATCCGCACTCGAGAACGCATATACGAAATGCGAACAGATCATCAAAGGTCTGACTAACGATTGCCGGCACTGCGGCGATTGCGCCATGCTGGATCTGGCCTATCTGTGCCCCATGAGCCAGTGCCCCAAGAATCAGCGCAATGGTCCGTGCGGCGGAAGCTACGAGGGCTGGTGCGAAGCATATCCCAACCAGCGCAAATGCATATACGTACTCGCCTACGAGAGACTCAAAGCGCATGGCGCAGATCAATCGCTTGGGGAGGACCTGGTCCCGCCGGTGAACTACGATCTGAACGAGACCTCCTCCTGGATCAACTTTTACCTCGGACGCGATCATTCAGCGCCGAAACTCAAGATCGAGACGGTTGCCCGAAAGAAGAAATCAAAAAAATAATCCGAAGAAGTAGTGGCGCGAAGCACGAAAGGACTCATCGATGCTGATTATCGGGGAAAAGATCAACGGTACTCGCAAGCTGGTCAATAAGGCCGTGCTGGAGCGCGACGCCGCCCATATTCGCCATCTTGCCGTTTCGCAGGTTGAAGCAGGCGCCGACGTGCTGGACATCAACGCCGGCACCTTGCCCGACCGCGAGCCGGATGACATCGTTTGGCTGATCAATACGGTGCAGGAAGTCGTGGACAAGCCGCTTTGCCTCGACAGCCCTAACTCTGAGGCGCTGCTTGCGGGTATCTCCGCCACCAGGCAAGTGCCCATCATCAATTCCATCAGCATGGAAGAGCAACGCATACGCGAAGTTCTGCCTATCGTCGCTAAGCATGGATGCCGCGTTTTGGCTCTGGCGCTGGATGGAAGCGCCATTTCGCAGAGCTGCGAGGGCCGCATGGCAGTCGTTCGCCGTCTTTTCGAAGAGACAAGAAAAGCCGGCGTGAAGGACGAGGACGTCTTCGTGGACGCGCTTGTCATGTCGGTGGCTACAGAGAGCGAAGCATGTCTGACTACCCTGGCGACTATGCGTGCGATTCGGGCCGAATATCCCATGGCCCACCTTACCGGCGGCCTGAGCAACGTCTCCTTCGGGTTGCCCGCGCGCACGCTTCTCAACCGCGCGTTCCTTACTTTAGCGATAGAAGCAGGCCTCGACTCCGCGATTGTGGACCCGACCGATCGCGGATTGATGGAAACCTTGTATGCAACCAATGCGGTACTTGGACTCGATCTCTATTGCGCGCAGTACAACCGCGCGTTCCGCGCGGGCAAGATCGGGCCCAGGCTGGAAGAAAGAAAGACCGAAAAGAAAAAGCCGGACGCTGCCGCTGTCCGCCTTTACTCGATTAATCCGATAGAAGAGAGCATATTCGAATCGCGACCGGGCCGTAGGGCTGTAGATAGTACAGCCTGCGATGAGCATCGAAAGCCGTTTACCGGTTGGAGCGGCATTGCAGGCAACGAGTTGCTTTCAGCAGGATGCAGCCGCGAGGCCTAGACCCGCAGCAGGGTTTTGACCAGGCTTACCGCGCCGCTGGCATTCTCGCTATAGCCATCCGCGCCAATCTCCTTGGCATACTGCAGGGTGACGGGAGCGCCGCCAATGAGCACCTTCACCTGCGTACGCAGCCCCGCGGTCTTCAATGCGTCGATAGTTGTCTTCATGGCCGGCATGGTCACTGTCAGCAACGCCGACAAACAGACAATCTGAGGCTTTTGTTCCTCAACCGCAGCCACAAACTTCTCCGGTGAAACATCGGTGCCCAGATCGATCACCTCGAATCCACCGCCTTCGAGCATGGATCCCACAATGTTTTTGCCTATGTCGTGCAGATCGCCCTTGACCGTCCCGATCACCACCCGCGTAGACAGCTTTTCGCCAGAGGCTATCATCAGCGGGCGAAGCAGTTCCAGAGCGCTCCTCATGGCGCGTCCTGCCAGCAAAAGCTCGGGGACGAAGTATTCTTCGGCCTCAAACAGCCGGCCAACTTCATCCATTGCCGGCACCATAGATCCGGAGATCAAATCCATCGGCGCGGCTCCCGCCGCAAGAGCGGCCTGCGTGGCGGCATGCGCCTTTTTTGCATCGCCGTTGAGAATCGCGTCGTAAAGTTCGCTTCGATTGCGCCATGTTTCTTCCCCTCAAATTGCATTAAACCCGAGAGCTGGCATCCTGCCTTCACCTGGCCAGCCTTCGCATAAAGTTAATTTACCTTTGGACCCAAATTATACTTCTCATGTGCAGTTTACCAAGATTGCCTGGTCCCCCATCCTCACGTTTGGCGTGTGGCCCGATCATCTATCCAGAAGAATCACCATGAGCCATGAGAAACTGTGCCCCGTTCATTGCGGCTCTATCGCGATGAGCGGGCGGGCGATGGGCGAAGGCTGGGAGTCCACGAACCCTATGCGGGCGAATAGCGAGCGTCTGCCCCACCGCAGGTGGCTGACTACTGTCCACTGAAAATAGCATCAATTGATGCTATAATTAGATGCATGGAGGAGCGATGAGAACCACACTGGCGCTTGATGACGAACTCGTAAGCACTGCCCAGGATTTGACGGGAGTGATGGGAAAAACCGCCCTGGTCCGCGCCGGTCTTACGGCACTGATTGAGCGCGAGAGCGCCCGCAGATTGGCGGCGCTGGGGGGCTCGGCCCCTGATTTCCCTCAAATTCCGCGTCGGAGGATGAGCGTAAATGATCCTCGCCGACACAACCATCTGGATTGACCATCTCAACCACGGCGATCCGGAGTTGCAGCGGCGGCTACTCAGCAATGAGATTCTGATGCACCCGTTCGTAGCCGGTGAATTGGCGCTCGGCCCGTTGCCGGATCGCAAGAAAACGATACTGTACCTTGATAGTTTGCCGCGCGTGCGGGTTGCGCAACAGAGCGAAGTCCGGCAAATGATTGAAGCGCGCGCTCTGCATAACCGGGGAATCGGCCTGATCGATGCGCATCTGATTGCCGCCGTCTTACTCCATCCGGGTACGGAGTTGTGGACGCGAGACGGCAAGCTGCGCAAAATCGCCGCCCGTCTGAGGATTGACGCCAATCTCCCATAGCGGCCCCGAGGCCGCCTGCATGGACGGCAAGTCCTGACTAGGTCAAGACTAGGTCAAGTTCTTGAAATATTTGCCAATAATTTGCCTTAACCGATTCATAATCAACAATATATGCCATTATTACGCGCAAAACCTCCATTTTTTGGCCTTTGTACCCGATTTTGGCAGAAGTAGGTGTACTCAGAAGCACACCTTTACCGCGTATTTTAACCTCTCAAAATGTTAAAAAAGTATACTCCCAACACCACTCCGATACGGGCTGGCCAGTCACGCATCTACACTAGTAGAGGTCCATACGTATGCCCGGCTCACAGGAAACGCCGGGAGCGTGGGCTTACCCTGGGAGGAAATGAACCATGCCGTCGCGCCGCTGGCTTTCTGTAGTAGTTATCGTTTTCGCCTTCTTCGCCATCCACGCTCCCGCGCAACAGGACGCCTGGTTGAACACCAAACTCTCTCCGGCGGAGCGCGCCCACGCCCTGGTTGGCCGCATGACCCTGGATGAAAAGGCTGCCCAGCTTGAAGACTGGGCAACGGCGATTCCCCGTCTCGGCATTCCCGACTACCAGACCTGGAATGAGGCCCTGCATGGCGTGGCCCGCGCGGGGTATTCCACCGTCTTTCCCCAGGCCATCGGCATGGCCGCTACCTGGGATCCCGGCATAGTTCGCGAGATGGGACAAACCATCTCCACCGAGGGCCGAGCCAAGTACAACCAGGCGCAGCGCGAGGGCAACCATCGCATCTTCTATGGGCTGACCTTCTGGTCTCCCAACATCAACATCTTCCGCGATCCCCGCTGGGGCCGCGGCCAGGAGACCTACGGCGAAGACCCGTTCCTCACCTCCCGGCTGGGCGTGGCCTTTGTCAGCGGCGTGCAGGGCGACGATCTGAATCACCTGCGCGCCGTGGCCACCAGCAAGCACTTTGCCGTGCACAGCGGGCCCGAGACGCTGCGCCACGAATTCAATGTCCATCCCTCGCCGCGCGACCTCGAAGAGACCTACCTGCCCGCCTTTCGCGCTACCGTCATCGAGGGCCACGTGCAGTCGGTGATGTGCGCCTACAGCGCCATCGACGATTGGCCGGCCTGCACCAACAAGATGCTGCTCAAGGATCACCTGCGCGACGCCTGGGGCTTCAAAGGCTTTGTTGTCTCCGACTGCGGCGCCATCGTGGACGTGAACCAGGGCCACAAGAAGACTCCGGACATCACCCACTCCGCCGCCATGTCGCTCGAGGCAGGCACCGATCTCTCCTGCAGCATGTGGACACCCGGCTTCAACACCCTGGCCGACGCGGTCCGTCAGGGCCTGGTCAGCGAAGACCTGGTCACCCAGGCCGCCGAGCGGCTCTACACCGCGCGCTTCCAGCTCGGCCTCTTTGACCCGCAAGGCTCCGATTGGCGCGATAAAGTTCCTTTCTCCGAGGATGCGTCGCCCGCACATCGCCGGATTGCGCTGAAAGCTGCCGAAGAGAGCATCGTGCTGCTGAAGAATCACGGCGTTCTTCCGCTGAAGAGCGCGCCCGGCCACATTGCGGTCATCGGCCCGACCGCCGATCTGCTGCCATCCATCCTGGGCAACTACGTGGGCACGCCGGTCAATCCGGTCACGCCGCTGGACGGAATCCTGCAGCAATTCCGCAGCTCGCCCATCCTCTATGCGCAGGGCTCCACGCTGGCTGTCGGTATCAGCGTGCCCGTTCCCAGAACCGCCTTCGGCCTCAACCGGGGCCTAAAAACCGAGTTCTTTGCAACCCCCGACTGGACCGGCCGTCCGGTGGCCACCTTACACCCAGCCCGAAATCCAGGCCGACTGGGAGAACGCCAACCCCGTGCCTCAGCTGGCCACGCATGACTACTCCGTCCGCTGGACCGGCACGATCACCGTGCCCGCCCCCGGCCACTACGTCTTTTCCGTCGAGCCCGGCGACGAGCCACCCCTATTCGCCGGTCGAGAGCTACCGCTTCATCCTCGACGGCAAGGTGCTGGGCGAGGGCAGTCTGCGCCAGGGTACCGATATTTCGGAGTTGGGCAACTTCCATATCATTCCTGGCGCTTCGCCCACCGCTCCGCCGGTCGAGCAATTCCCCAAAGCTCCCTCCATCGCGGTGGATTTCACCGACACCAAGCCGCATGACTTCCGTCTGGAGTACTCCCATGCCGGCGACCTATCCGGCGGCGGCGTCACCCTCAAGTGGGAAGCCCCCGCCCAGGCCCAGCTCGATGAAGCCGTGGCCCGCGCCAGGGAAGCCGATGTGGTGGTGGCCTTTGTCGGCCTCTCGCCGCAGCTTGAAGGCGAGGAGATGCGCATCCAGATCGACGGCTTCGACGGCGGCGACCGCACCAGCATCGACCTGCCCGCGCCTCAGCAAAAACTCCTGGAAGCTGTGGCCGCCACCGGCAAACCGCTCATCGTGGTTCTGCAGAGCGGCAGCGCAGTGGCGCTCAACTGGGCCAACCAGCACGCCGATGCCATTCTTGAAGCCTGGTATCCCGGCGTCGAGGGCGGCACGGCCATCGCCCGCACCCTGGCTGGCCTCAACAACCCCGCCGGCCGCCTGCCCGTCACCTTCTACGCCTCGCTTGACGGCCTGCCCGCCTTCACCGACTACGCGGCTCAAGGGCCGCACCTATCGCTATTTCACCGGCAAACCGCTCTGGGGCTTCGGCTATGGACTCAGCTACTCCAACTTCAAGTACGGCCCGGTGAAGCTCTCCGCCGACACGCTCAAGGCCGGCGACCCCCTTACCGCGACCGTCACCGTCACCAACAACAGCGCTGTTTCCGGCGATGAAGTTGTCGAAGCCTACCTCAAAACCCCGCAACCCGATGGGCCCATTCACTCTCTGGTGGGCTTTGAGCGGGTTCGCCTCGCCGCGGGTACTAGCCGCCAAGTCACCCTCTCCATCGATCCCCGCTCGCTGTCGAGCGTAAGCGACAAGGGCAAACGCTCCATCCTGCCCGGCAAATACACTCTGAGCCTGGGCGGCGCCCAACCCCAGGACACTGCGGCCAAATCCGAAGCCGCCTTCACCATCGCCGGTTCGCTGGATCTGCCTGAATAGCCCGCTCATGCCATGGACTGATATAGTTCGCTTGTCAAATATAATATTTGAGTTTCCGCTGAGCGACCCGCAATGGTCGCCCAGCAAGCTTGAGTTCGCATTAATTTATCTATTTTCTTGGAAATGCGTAAAGTGTTACAATAATTATTCAATCTTGTGGGCCAGCTGGTTTCCAGTAAACGGTAAAAAACATCGCTGGTTAGACGATATATTTCATGAGTCGAAATTATTCGACTTGAGTGGAAAGGGCGCAGTGGTGACCTGGGACGCGAGGGGACCAGGCATACAAACCGATCGAGACTATCGATGAAAAATGCTTTTGAAGTTAGAAATCCCGATTTAAATCTGAGTCCACTGACCGGGATGACCAGGAAACACTACATCGAATGCGCCAAGTATGTGCTCGAACGGGCATTCCGGCATGTGAAGTCGTTTGATTCGCCAATCGTGTTTCCGCATGTACCGGGCAAATCGTATCCGCATCCGAATGCGCCGGAATGGCGCCATCGCTCCAATGAGTTTGAAGCGCTGGAGAGGACCTTCAATCTGGCGGCCCCGCTGATCCACGTGGACCCCGAGGTCAGTATCGGCGGCATCAAGCTGCGCGATTATTACGCCCATCATTTCTACAATGCGATGACGCCGGGGCATGTGAACAGCTTGCCCATGCCCGAGGACCTGCCCGGCGCTACATATCAGTTCACATGCGAATTTGGCGGCCTGGCGAAGACACTGCTGCTGATGCCCGATGTTTTATGGCCGTACCTGACTGAAACGCAGCGCAATGAAATGGCCGTCACCATTTCCAAGTGGGCGCATCACCGCACGACGCAGAACAATTGGCGCGTATTCAACATCTGCGCGCTTTCGTTCCTCAAGAAAAACGGGTATGACATCGACGATGATCAGCTAAAAAGCCACCTGCAGTGGGTCGCGTCCTATCATGCAGGCAATGGCTGGTATTTGGAGCAGAGCTACAACTACTACACCATCAGCCTGTTTGTCGTTTACGGCACCATCTGGAGCCGTGCCTTTGGCCGCGAGCACTATCCGGAAATCGCCGGCGTGCTCGAAAATAGTTTCCAGGAACTGTTCAAAACGTATACCAGTTTCTTTGGCCGGGACGGCTTTATCAACATGTGGGCCAGAAGCATCTGCTACCGCCTCTGGATTTCGGGCGGCTTCCCGGTGTCTTTTCTGCTCGCCTCGGAACCGCCTCTTGATCCCGGTTGGGCGAGGCGGCTCTGTTCCGGATCAATTCTGCAATTCACCGGGCGGGAAGACTTTTACGAGAACGACATTCCCAGCCTTGGCTTCTATCCCCACCGGGAATTCGCGATTCAGCACTACAGTTGTTCGGCCAGCCCATTCATCATGTTCCTGCCGTTCATCAGCCTGGCGCTGCCGGAAGATTCTCCGTTCTGGACCGCGAAAGAGAACGACGGAATGTGGGAAGAATTAGGAAAGCGCTCGAAACGGACCGTGCTGGAAATGCCGGGCATCGTGCTGGTCAACCACGGCAGCAGCGGCGCCTCCGAGATCGTCTCAGGCAAGGTGTACGATGACGATCACAACTACTCCAAGCTGGTCTTCAACACCCATTTCCCATGGGAAGACCATAACCCGAACGGCGGCACGTCGCAGGAGTATAGTTTCCGGAGCCTGGATCCCCGCGATCTGAGGGGTGCGGACATCAATTTCTACCTCACGGGACGCGCGGTTGATAACGCCGCATCGAAGAGCGCCGCCTTCATAACCTCGCAAAGCATTCTCTTCAACGGCGTGCGCGACGGCGTGCTCTACCGCCAATTGATCATGCGGAAACCGCCGAACAACGGAGTTGGATACATCATCGACCTCGCGGAGATCACGGTTCCTGGAGGCGTCATCCGCGTTGATCGCTGCCGGTTGGCCTTCGAGCATGAGCTCACGCTCGGCCATTTCGGCCTGCCGCATTTTGGCGGGGAGACGGCCGCGTTGCATACTTTCAAAGACGAAGCAAAGCAGGGAATCACGGCTTCGATTCCGGGCAGATCGGTGGCGATGATAGCGTACAACGGCTGGGACACGATTCAGAGTCAGGTTCACCGCGGCTTCAATGCGGAAGCGGAGGAGAGCACTGTGCTATTCGTCCATCGCAAACGCACAGCCAGGAACCCGGAGATGGAATTGATGATTACGGCGATGCTGCACAAAACCGATGACACCCCATGGACGCCGGAAGAATTGAATCCGGTGAAGGTTATCCGGATCATGGAGGTGACGTCTTCCGGCTCCGTTCACGGAGCGGAGATCACGCTGGCAGATAACACGACTCACCAGGTCGATTTTAAGAATATCGACGGGCTTAAGAACTGCTGACACAGTAGGGAAGTCTCGGGAGTTGTCCCTGAGATTGCTCCCAAGCAAGGAAAGAAGCGGACATGCTTAATGAGAGCGAAGCCGGATTGACAAGGAGATAGGATGATTACTCGCCGGGATTTGCTGGTTGCTCTGATTGCCATCAACTGCACGGTTGGGGTCTTCGCCCTGGCCGGCCAGACGCCAGTGATGGGCTCCGCTGTCTTCGATTGGAATTCAATTCCCGCCAAGCCGACAGAGGTTGGCTCGGTGCGCTCCTTCTTCAGGGCGCGCACCGCCACGCTGGACGAACTGGAGATGCACGTAACCACGCTGCTGCCTGGCAAGGCTTCGCATCCGCCGCATCGGCATCCAAATGAGGAGCTGATCATCGTGATGCAGGGCACGGTGGAAACCCTGTCGAACGGAGAATGGAAGCGGGTCGGGCCCGGTTCGGTGATCTTTAACGCCTCGAACCAGTTGCACGGGCTGAGAAACGCGGGCGCCGGAGAGGCCGTCTATCATGTCATCAACTGGAAATCCGCCGCAACTCCGGAGGCGCAGAAACAGTGAGCTGGCAAGGTGGCGCACAGAAAGGGTTTGAGTTTATGCAATTTGAGGATATTGGACGGCGTAACTTTCTAAAGACCATGGGAGCAGCGGGTATGTTATCGACATTGCCGGAGGCGGCGTTTGGTTTGCACGCGGGTGGCGGGCATATTGCGCATGAGGTCGCCGCGCCCGGCGCCGATGAGGATGCCATGCCCAAACACTCCATCAAGTTTGCCGTGATCGGCCTCGACCATGCCCACATCATGGGCATCACAGCAGCCGTTGTTCGCGGCGGCGGGGAGCTGGTTGCGTTCTATTCGACGCTTCCACGGGAGACAGCCGGCTTTCAGAAACTCTATCCCCAGGCGCGGTTGGCAAAGAGCGAGGACGAGATCCTGAATGATCCCACAATCCAACTTGTGGCCAGCGCGTCAATTCCTAATCTGCGCGTGCCGCGGGGCATTCGCGTCATGAAGCACGGCAAGGACTATCTCAGCGACAAACCGGCCATCACAACGCTGGAACAACTCTCCGAGGTGCGCAAAGTTTCTGCCGCAACAGGAAAAATGTTTGCCATTATGTACTCCGAGCGGTTGGAGGTACGCGCCGCCGTACAGGCAGGTTATCTGGTTAAGGCCGGGGCAATCGGCAAGGTGGTGCAGACGATCAATATCGCACCCCACCAGGTGAACGCTCCCAGCCGTCCCGATTGGTTTTGGGACCCTGCGCTGTACGGCGGTATTCTTTGCGACATCGGATCGCACCAGGCGGATCAGTTTGTCTACTACACCGGCTCGACAACGGCTGCCGTAACGGCGTCGCAGATCGCGAATGTAAATCATCCCCAGCATTCGGAGTTTCAGGATTTCGGCGACATGATGCTTCTGGGAAACGGCGGCGCGGGCTATGTGCGCGTCGATTGGTTTACTCCCGATGGCCTGGGCACGTGGGGCGATGGCCGGCTGTTCATCCTGGGAACTGAGGGTTATATCGAACTGCGCAAGTATGTCGACATCGCCGGCCGGCCAGGCGGCAATCATCTGTTTATCGTGGACAAAAAGCAGACTCGCTACATGGATTGCAGTAACGTGGTGCTGCCCTTCGGACCGCAGTTTGTCGCCGATATCGTAAACCGCACGCATACGGCGCAAGATCAGCATCAGGCGCTTTTAGCTGCGGAACTGGTGCTGAAGGCGCAGAAAAACGCCAAGCGGATCAGTTTTACCGCGTAGGCCGGCGAAGGAGAAGATGTGAAGATAGTGCAGGAGACAGCTATGACAGCTATCAGCACGAGTACGGAGTACCCGCGCAGAACGTTTCTGAAGATGTCGGCGGGCGCGGTTGCGGCAGCAGGCTTTCCGGCAATTGTACCGGCCAGCGTAATGGGGCAGAAATCTCCCAGCAACCGCATCAACATCGGAGCGATCGGCGTAGGCCGCATCTCCCGCGGCCACGATCTGCCGGGAATCTGGAAGTACGACCAGGCGCGCATCGTGGCTGTCTGCGATCTCGACTCCAAACGGGTAGAAGAAGGGCAAGGAACTGGTCAACGGCTACTATGCCCGGAAGACGGGCAAGGAATACGATGGCGTAACCGGCTACCATGACTACCGCGAGCTGCTGGCCAACAAGGACATTGATGCAGTGGTGATCAGCACTCCCGACCATCAGCACGCGATTCTGGCGGTGGATGCGGTGCGTGCCGGCAAAGACGTGTACCTGCAGAAGCCGGCATCGCTGACCATTGCCGAGGGACGCGCCATGAGCAATGCGGTGACGGCATCGGGGCAGATTCTGCAGATCGGATCGCAACAGCGCTCGTGGAAACAGTTTCACCGGGCGTGCGAACTGGTGCGCAATGGCCGCATCGGCGCAATCAAGCATGTGGAAATCGGCTTGCCGGGCGACCCCAGCGGGCCGGAGGCGCCGCCTATGCCGATCCCTCCCAACCTCGATTACGACGCATGGCTGGGCTCCACGCCCGAGGTCTACTACACCGAGATGCGTGTGCATCCGCAGCAGGGTTTCGACCGTCCCGGCTGGCTGCGCTGCGAGCAGTTCGGGGCCGGCATGATTACCGGCTGGGGCGCGCACCATGTGGACACGGCCCACTGGGGCATGAATACGGAATACACCGGGCCGGTAGAGATGTGGGGCGCGGCGGAGTTTCCGAAGCATGGATTATGGAATGTTCACGGCAAGTTTCTTAACCCATGCCGTCTATGCCAACGGCGTCACCATGGATATCAGCGGGGACTTTCCCAATGGCATCAAGTTCTACGGCAGCGAGGGATGGATCTTTGTGACCCGGGATGTTGAAGTCACCGCCAGCGATCCGAGCGGCAAGCCGGTAACTCTGCAACCGCTGATGGCCAGCGATCCGAAGATTCTGGACAGCGTGATTGGGGCAGATGAAGTTCATCTGTATCAAAGCGATGACCAGCATGGCAACTGGCTGGAATGTATCCGCAGCCGGAAGGCTCCCATCGCGCCCGCCGAGATTGGACACCGCGCCTGCTCAACTTGCCTGCTGCACCATATTGCCATGAAGACGGGGCGCAGATTGCACTGGGATCCGGTGAAAGAGCGATTCCACAATGATGATGAGGCGAACAGCATGCTATCGCGTCCGCAGCGTTTTCCCTACGTGATGAGCCAGTAGAGCATGTAGCAAAAATAGCAGGCGGTCAGGACAACCTGCTATTCTGAAATGTGAGTTTTATCACAAGCGGAGTCAACCGGCAAGTATGAAATCAACCTCGCGATCGGCACCTACAACTCGCGGAATCAAGCGCATCGACTTGGCCTATGTTCAGTTGGCGACCAGCGAAAGCGCGCGGGATATCAATCGCGATGTGGTTCTGGAGATCATCCGTTCCCAGCAGCCGGTATCCCGTGCGGACCTGGCGCGGGCTTCCGGCTTGCAACCCAGCACTGTCTCCGCGATTGTCGAGCAACTGATCGCCGAAAAATGGGTAAAGGAAGGCGCGATTGAACGGCGGCCTCGCGGCAGGCATCCTACGCTTCTTGCGCTCAATGATGGGTTGGTGATTCTGGCAGCCGATGTGCGGCCAAAGCAGGCCATAGTCGCGCTTCTCGATCTGAATGGCCGATTTCTGGCGCGCGAAGTTGTGCCTCTGGTCTCGGAGCCCGAAGGCTCGATCAGCAAAATTATTGCCTGCATGAAAACCATGCGCGCCAGCCACCCTAATCGCTCCTTTGAGGGTATCGGCATTAGTATGCCGGGCCGTGTTGATCCGGAGTCGCAGCGTCTTATACTTGCTCCCAATCTGAAGTGGGGCAGCTACGACATCAAGAGCGCCATCGAAAAGGAGATGCGGCTGCAGGTGGAACTGACCAACGCCGCCAATGCCTGCCTGCTTGCGGAGCTATGGTCAGGCAAGCTCGACGGCATCCGCAATGCGGTATTAATCACGGTTTCGGAGGGGGTTGGCGGGGCCATCCTGGCCAATGGGCAGATCGTCACCAGCCGCAGCGGTTTGGCCGGCGAATTTGGCCACAGTCCGATTGACCCGACCGGTCCCCTGTGCGGCTGCGGACAGCACGGATGCTGGGAGGTCTTTGCATCTTCCAGTGCGGCGCTGCGATACTATGCTGAGATATGCCCTGATGCGGCACCCATTGGCATTCATGAACTGCTTCACATGGCAGAAGAAGAAGATCCTGCTGCCATTGCAGCCCTGACGCGCCAAGCCGCCTGCCTGGGCCGCGGCCTGCGTCTGGTTACTGCCGCGCTCTCCCCGGAAGTGATTCTGATTGCAGGCGATATTACTACGTCCTGGGCTCGATTCGGCCCCACGATTCAAGCCGAATTGGAAGCCACCATGCTGGCCGGGAATGCACCGCAGTTGGGCATCACCAACGACGGCGAATTTGCCAGGCTGCGTGGCGCCGCGGCGGTTGTCCTGCAACGCCATTCGGGGTATCAGCGTTCTGCGTCAAAGTCAGCTAAACCCAAAACTACCCATCCAACAAGCATTTGGCGCGGCTAACAGCAATCATCATGTAGCGATAACCGCACACTAAGGCCCATCCGGCGCGGCATTGCGATAACTCTCAGGAGGTCCAAGATAACTAGGCGGCAGAGGACCATGACTGATGACTAGTTTCTCCAGCACCACACCGGAGTCAACCATCCGGAATTTCAGCGTATGATAACCCGGTCCATCCACTTTGAGCGTGGAAGTAATCTTCCGAACGCCGTCGCTGACTGCCTGCTCCCAGTCCTTTTCTGAGTTATGTTCCAAAGCATCGACCACTTGCGGCTGTTGATCGTCGAAGGAGAGAGCATACCTCAATCCGCGGCCGGGAACGAAGTTGAGTGTGGGCGCCAAAATGGCTTCCACATTGAACGTGCCTCCCTCAAATAAGTACATCCTGTATTCGAGAACCGGAGCGGGTTGCTGCGGTTCCGCGCTAGGCGCAGTGACCGGAAAAACAGTCATTCCGGAGAGCGTCTCGCCATAGCCTGGAATCTTATCCCAATGAACTTCGCCTGCGCTTGTTATGCCGGTGAAGTGTTCCGCCTCTATCGAGACGCAGTGGTTGCTCTCTACAAAACCCTGCACGGAATCTCTCACGGGCGCTGGAGGATTCAACGCTCTCACGTGGACACGAAACTCCGCTCCGCCCTCTTGTGCGAGCGTAACCGTGCCATCATTCTCGCCCTTGGAGAGGCCGGTCCAGTCGATGCTGACAAGCAGCCTTTCTTCCTTTGCGACACTTCCATGCGTTTTACTGAGCTTGATCCATGGTCTGTCCGCGCTCGCGGAATACTCAAATGGCGCGGTACCACGATTGAACACATCGATGAACTGCGTTTGCCGGTTGAAAACATCGAAGGTAGGCAGTGTAAAGAGTCCTAAATCGCGCGAGCTGGCAAACGGCAATCCTTCGACAGCCACGGCCATCCTCGGCCCGGAAACCGGTTGCACCTCAGTAACGGCCGGCATGGCATTGAGCGGCGGTTCGTTCCAGTAGGTGTACCCGATGTGGGTCTGGTCCATCATGTGATTCCATTTGCCGTGCGCTAACTTATGGTTGTACTCATCGGAAAGCGCAGCGTCCGCCGCAAAAAGGGCCCGCGCCTCCTGCGCCAGATCGTTTGTGCTGATCCTTCCCTGCGTTGCATAGAAATGATTTTTCCCAGACGTGATGTATAACTCGTTCACGATGGTGGAGGCCTTGGTTGGATACAACACTAACTCGAAGAATGCATCGCTTTTGTCCTCTGGAAGCAGCCGATAGACTCGCGCGGCTCGCTCGGTGAGCGACTTCCACTCGGAATAAACACAGTCAGCTTCCCGGTAATTTACCTGGCTGAAGGTATCCGGCTCCAGTTGCTCCGGCTTGCGCCGCCCATTATATCGCGTATACTTAGAGACAATATCTGCGATTTCCGCCGCGTAATCCGGGCCGAATTCGCGCCCCGCCCAGAGTTCTGTGAATTCCTGTATGTGATCCTTGCCCCATCGGTCCGGATTCCGGGCCAGATTGAGGAAAAACTCGATGGGAAACTCCATTGGCTTCAGATCGCCTACGTTCACGATCCAGATGCGGTTGGCCCCGTAGGCGGAGGCCAGATTCATCTGCTCCCAAACCTTGGTAATTGAGTAAGTATTGATCCACTTATAGGAGCGCGGACCGCCCACATAGTCGAAGTGATAGTAGATTCCAGCGCCTCCGCTGCGCTTTCGTTCATCCGCCGTGGGCAGCCTGCGAATATTTCCCCAGTTATCGTCGCACCACAGCAGAGTTATATCGTCCGGCACGCGCATCCCTTTCTCGTAGTAACCCTGCACCTCCTTGTAAAGAGCCCATACCTGGGGATCGGATGCAAGCGTGGGAGTCTAGTGGCGGGCGATGATCTCCCGCTGATCGGCGACGATTTTTTCCAGCAGAGCGATGTCGTCTTTCTCGGACATCGGCATATCCCCGTCGCCGCGCATGCCTAGCGTAATCACGCTCTCGTAATTCTTATTCCGTTCGATTCCCTGCTTCCCAGAATGCATCGAGCGTCTTCGCGTTGGCCGTGTAGTCCCAGGGGCCCTCGCCGTGCCGTTTCCACTCCTGTTGCGCGCGCAGCATCGGCTCATGGTGCGACGTGCCCATCACAATGCCATATTCATCAGCAAGTTTAGGGTTCAAGGGATCGTCTTCGTTGAATGCGCTATCCCACATCGCCGGCCAGAGGAAGTTGGCCTTCAGCCGGAGCAACAACTCAAAGACTTTTTCATAAAACTGGTGGTTGAATCCGCCGATATTTCTCCTTGGCCCAGCCGGTTAGCGAAGGCGCCTCGTCATTGAGAAAGATGCCGCGATACTTGACCGCTGGCTCGCCTTGCACCCAGCGCCCCGCCTTCACATAGAGCGCATCTTTATGTTCCACGGGAACATCCGCCCACCAGTACCAGGGTGAAACTCCGATCTGCTCGGAGAGATCGTAGATCCCGTAAATTGTTCCGCGCTTATCGCTGCCCGCGATCACCAGGCCGCGGGACACGCCCGGCAAGGGATGTGAAACCACCTGAATCAGCGTCGATTCCCACTTGCCGGCGATCTGACTCACGTCGATCTTGCGCTGGCGGATGAGTTGGTCGATGATGCGGCTCTTTCCGATTGTGCCGATAAAAATCACATCGCCGCTGAGAGACTTCTGGTTATTGATAAGCTGCGCCTGGCAGCCGCTTACACGAAATATGTCGCTCTGCAAATCGCGGGTTGCGCGCACCACGCCTGCATAGTCGTTCGGATCCGCATAGAGCATCGCCGCGCTTCTCTCATGCACCAGCCGGAAGCTGCTGAAAGCCGGGGTGGTCTCCACGTATTTCGGTTGGCCAATGCTAAAGCCGCGTGACGGGAAGATCGCTGCGGCTATCAAAAGAAGCCAGGCAATGGAAGGCTTCCATACGCGGGGCATCAGGAGATTAAGAGCTTGGAGAGGGGCGCGAAAGTGCACACTAGCTGGCATTGGCATCAATCCCATACATATAATTTGTGGAATGAAGCATATAACCGGAAAGCGTGAAATGTCAATCGGGCCGCTTGTGCGTGACTCTCTGACTGCTATGATTATCGGCAGACGTGGGCGCTTTGAAAGCGCTGCGGCGGCGAACGATTTGGCATATTGTTTGAAAGGAGCCTAAAATCGTGAGCTAGTATCCAGACTTGCACGAGGTAAACACAGGCCATGACCGACCAGCAGTGGAAGACGCTCATTGCCGTTATTCGCGGAGAAGCGATCTGTCCTCTCCCCACAGCATTCATCATCGATAGTCCCTGGCTCCCGAATTGGGCGGGCCACTCGATCCTGGATTACTTCATCGATGACCGTATTTTTCTGGACGACAACTTAAAGGCCATTGGCGCCTTCCCGGAGGCGATTTTCCTGCCTGGTTTCTGGTCTGAATTCGGGATGTGCACAGAACCCTCGGCCTTCGGTTCCGTCTGCATCTGGGGCGAGAACGAATTCCCCTTTGCCAAAAAAATGCTGCACTCGCCCTCCGAGGTAGAACGCCTGGAAAAACCCGATCCACGCAAACACGGCTTGCTGCCCTTTGTGATCAAGAGACTCAAGCACGCACAACCGGAAATTGAAAAGGCCGGCCACAAGATCCGCTTCGCCGTGGCCCGCGGCCCGCTCAATATCGCCTCGTTCCTGATGGGCGCGCCGGAGTTTTTGGAGGCGTTGAAGACGGAACCGGAACTGACGCATCGCCTGCTCGATATCGTCACGGAGTTTTTGGTGGATTGGATTGCGGTTCAACGCGAAGCATTTCCGTCGATTGACGGCATCTTTTTACTCGACGATATTGTTGGATTTGTGAGCCGCCGCGATTTCGAGGCGTTCGGCCTCCCTTATTTGAAGCGCGTATTCGACGCGGACGTGAGCGTGAAGTTCTTCCACAACGATGCGCCATCGAAGGCCAGTGCGTCTTTGCTGGAGGCGGCGGGAATCAATTTGCTCAACTTCGGCGTGCAGCACAATCTGGCGGAGATGAAGACCTGGACGAACAACCGGATTACGCTGATGGGGAATATCCCTCCGCGCGACGTGCTGGCTGAAGGAACGCCAGCGGACGTAAAGCGCTCGGTCAGGGAGATGCTGAACGCTCTCGATGACCGGTCAAGATTGATTGTTTCATGCGGCGGAGGAATGCCGCCTCATGCGCCCACGGAGAATATCAAAGCTTTGATCTCGACGGTCGCGGAGGAAACGGCATCAGCAACGGCCTAAATTGGGGAGGGTTTAGGCGCCGGTATTCGCTTAAGTATTCCAAAAATCATAGTCGGCAGCCTTTCCCACGGCTTCGTGAACGATGCCAAAGCACTTCTCCCGTCCTGGATAAAATATGGAACCCTAACAATACATGAATCATACAGCCAAAACGCAGACATTGATCCTGTCCAGTGCGACCTTTACGCAATTATGACGAGTCTTCACCCTTATTCAAATAAACATATCCTGAGGCCTGGCTAAGATAATATCAATTATTATCCTTGACAATGTCACCGAGTCGCCACTATAGTTCGAGACGCCAAATAAATCGTCATCGCTGCCCCTTCTAATTCTTTACCCAGGCGGTTTTACGGCCAAAGACGATTACCAGGTCCATTGGAATCAAGAGGTTATGGCGGATTCAAGGGTCAGCTCCAGCGAGTATCCTCGCGGAGTTTGGCAGAAACAAAGTCAATTCACACATGTTTTCAGGAGGAAATCATGTCAGGAAGGCCAGATATGAATCATCGATTCAACGCAGGCACTATCGGAACACTGCTAGTGGCGGTCGCGCTTCTCGCGATTTGCTTCGGAAGCATGACCGCAAATGCGCAGATTCTTTACGGCTCGATCACCGGGTCGGTTGCAGATAAAACCGGCGCGGTGATCCCCGGAGCAGCTGTAACGCTAACCAACCAAGGCACGGGCGCAGTTCGCAGCACCACCGCTGACAGCTCGGGCACCTACTTGGTTCTCGACGTGCTGCCGGGTGTGTATACCGTATCCGTTCCGGCCAAGGGAAACTTTGCCGGGACTTCGGTAAAGGACATCCAGGTCGAGGTCAACCGCCAGGTGCGTGTCGACATCACGCTGCAACCGGCGGCGGTTTCGACGCAGATCACGGTGACCGAGGCGCCGCCGCTGCTGCAAACCGAAACGGCGGAAGTCAACAACGAGATCAGCCAGACGCAGCTCTCGCAAATGCCGATGACCTCCAGCGCGGGACGAAATTTTCAGGCGCTTTACACGATCATACCCGGCGCGGCCAATGTGAAGGAGCAAAACTCAACCGCTTCCAATCCGGCGCGCGCCATGTCGCTCAATGTGAACGGCATGAACATGAACGGCAACACCACGCGCATAGATGGCGCAGTCAACTACTATGGCTACCTGCCGTATCTCATCGCTTACATTCCGCCGGCGGATTCGATTGAGAACGTCAGCATTACCACCAACGACTACAATGCCGAGCAGGGACAGGCGGGCGGCGCTTCGATCAAGATCACCACCAAGAGCGGCACGCACGACTTCCACGGCAGCGCCTGGGAGTACTACCAGGATGCGGGGATCAACGCCCGCGGTTATACGGCAACGCAGACCTCTCTGATCACCGCGATCAACCCTAAGGGCTCGGTTCCCAAGAACGTGTTCAACGAATTTGGAGGCAACATCGGCGGCCCGGTCTATCTTCCCAAGATTCTGACCGGCAAGAAGAAGCTCTTCTTCTTTGACAACTGGGAGCGCACCACGCGTCGCCAGTTGATAAGTGGTCCGCAGACGGTGCCTGATACCAACATGATCGGAGGCAACTTCTCGGAAGCTGCGTCGAAGACGACGCTGTATGATCCTCTGCCGCAGATGGCGGGCTGGGAGAGCCTGGTCAACCCCACGACCTGTCCGCTCCCCGATGCCGCATCGAGTAGGACCAGCGGTTATCTGAACTATGCTTGCCGTCCGAGCTTCACCGCCGAGTATGGCGAGACAGGAAGCAATGTCAACACTGTTCCCGCGGGCCGCCAGTCGACGGCCGCGCAGACGATGATTGCCAATTTGCAGACAATAGCGGCGTCGATTGGCACTCCGAGCTCGACACTGATCAACAGCGTAATGTCCAACGACTATTACGGCGTTGCCATGTATGCCTACAACCGCACGAGCAACGACGCCAAAATCACCTACATTCCCAACGAGAACACGCAGATCTTTGGCAAGTACAGCGTGGAGCCGTTCCAGGCACTTGATCCGCAGGAATTGGGACCTGCGGGCGGCGGCACCTTTGATGGCGGCCAGCCGGGCGCGGGACACGGCTTGATCCAGAACGTGGGATTGGGTGTAAGCCACGCGATCTCCCCCAGGTTGGTAGTCGATGCCGACTTCGGTTACACCCGCCAGTGGTCGGGAGCGCAATCCACCCTGGATCTTTCACTGGGCGACTACGGCCTGAACACTTTGAAGATTCCGGGAACGAACATCAACTCAAATGATCCGGATTATTACGGCCAGCCGATTTTCAGCTATAACGGCACCTTCAGCTCCATCGGCAACTCCAACACCGCCAATCCGTTCAACTTCCGCGACAACCAGTTTACCGGCGACGTGAACGTGAGCTACGTGAAGGGCAAGCACCAAACCAAGTACGGGTTCACCTACTATCATTTCGACCTCAACCACTTCCAGGCGTCCAACAATAGCACCATCCTGAACCCGCGCGGCGGCTTCCTGTTCCAGGGCGGCATGACTTGCGGCGTCACGGCATCGGCGGCCACCGCAGCGTGCGGTGTTACGGGATACAACTCGCTGGCCGATATGCTGCTGGGGCTTCCTAGCTCCGTTCAAAAGTCGCAGCAGACCGTGGATCCCAACACGCTGCGCTGGACGGAGCTTGGCGCCTATGCACAGGACCAGTGGACGGTGACTCCGAAACTGACCATCACCTATGGCGTGCGCTACGAGAAGTATCCGGCGGCGTATCGCGACAAAACCGGTATCGCCGTTGTGCAGTTCAACCGGCCTCAGACATCCAATGTCGAGGTTGGCGGCGTTATGGGCAACCCCGAGGACGCCGGCGTCGATACGGGGCCTGGATTATTCGCGCCTCGCGTCGGTATCGCGTATCGCCTCGACAATAAAACCGTAATTCGTACCGGCGGTGGTATAACCATCGATCCGGACTCCATGCGCTATCTGCGCGACGAGTTCCCCGCGGACCTTGCGCCCAGTTACAGTAACTCCGGCACGGGAACCATCGCGGTGGATCCGGCGAACAGCAATGCGGCCATGCCCCTTACCTACGGCATCCCCGTTCCGGTAGCCCCCAACTTCTCCTCCGGCTTTGCGTCATTGCCGGTTGCCGGTTCGACCAGCTCCGTCTGGTCGAACTTCCGCCGCGGCTACATCGAGAGCTGGAACCTCTTTGTGCAGCGGGAAGTGGGCAAGCAGTTCGTAGCCAACGTCGGATACGTGGGCAATCTGTTCGTCCGCCAACAGGCCGGCGTCAGCCCCTACAATGCGGCGCCACTACCCAGCTCAGCGACTCCTTGCATGGCCAACGGGCAATGGAATACTTCCATGACCGGCCTGACCGGCGCCTGTTCCAGTAACCCGGGGTGGGGCGTCAACGAAACCATCAACTGGCTCAACTGCTCCAGCAACTGGGCGGCTTGCGCTACTTCCAGCGGCTTGTGGAACACCGGCGGCATCACTATGGACGGGCCGATGTTCAGCGCCACCTACAACGCGCTGCAGGCGCAGTTGACGCGCAACGCGGGCAAGAACTCTTCGCTGGGCGTGGTCTACACCTATGGGCACTCCTTCGATTATGAAGACAACGGCGCCGGGACGGGAGCGGGCGGAACGACGTTCAACTATCCGGCGTACTACAAACTGAACCGGGCGTCGTCGAGCTTCGATGTCAAGCACAACGTGCAGGTGTGGGGAATCTATAGCCTGCCTTTCGGCCACGGGCAGAAGTGGGCGAACCAGGGCTTGCTCAGCGAGATTATCGGCGGCTTCCAGTTGAACGGCCAGTACAGCTACCTCGGCGGTCAGCCATTCTCCGTGGCCGCCAACAGCAACCTCATCGGCAATGTTACGCCCGGCTGGGGCACAACCTATGCACAACTGATCGCGCCTTATCAAGAAGTAAGGCGGCCACGAAAGGATCCCGGGCGATACTGGAGTAACCAGCGGCAAACCCTGGTTCAATCCGGCGTCGTTCGCCAACCCGACCGAAACGGCAGGCGCCACGCCGGTTCTGCCCAACACCCACCGCAACGAATTCCGCGGACCGGGCACGTCGGTTTTCAACGCGAGCGCCTTTAAGGGCTTTCACGTTTACCATGGAAGCGAATTCCAAATCCGCGTCGAGGCATTCAACATCTTGAATCACGCATTGCTGTACAGCAACCCCAACGCGACAGTTGGTGGTGGAACCTTCGGGTATATCACCAGCTTTGGCCCCGGTTATTCTGTAACATCGGGTGCGCGCTCGCTGCAATTTGGCGGACGTATTAACTTCTAATAAGTTGAGTTGTTACTTCACATCCAACCGCGCCGGAGCATGAGAAAGTCTCCGGCGCGGCTTTTTTTCTTTTGTTCGCGAGGGGGCAAGCGGGGGTATATTGGTTCATAGCCGGAAGGAAGATGGTAATCCCGGTTTTATTTAGTGAGATGAAGAGCTTCTTTCTCTGAACAATGAGGTGGAATCATGCCACTCAAAGTCAAGATCAACAATGTGGAAGCCACGGTGGATGTGCCGCCGGATACGCCTCTCTTGTGGGTACTGCGCGACATATTGAACCTCAAGGGCACTAAATACGGGTGCGGAATAGGAATGTGTGGCTCATGCACGGTCCTGGTGGGCGGCCGTGCGGTGCGCTCCTGCATGACGCATGTGGGATCCGTGGCGGGCGAGCCGATCACCACCATCGAAGGGCTTTCGCCAGACGGCCAGCATGCCCTGCAGGTTGCCTGGGAAACCCACGACGTGCCGCAGTGCGGATACTGCCAGTCCGGCCAGATCATGTCTGCCGTTGCCCTGCTGGAACGCACACCGCATCCCACTGACCCGGATATTGACGCGGCCATGAACGGCAACCTCTGCCGCTGCGGAACCTATACGCGTATCCGTCAAGCCATTCACGAAGCAGCAGAGGCGGGCGCCGCAGCCCGTCCCAAGTGATGGAGGGTCCTCTCATGCGATTGAATAGGAGATTGTTTCTGCAGTTGACGGCCCTTGCGGGCGGCGGCCTCGCTCTGGATCTTTATCGCTTACCCCGCGCCGCGGCCCAGAGCATCGGCTCGCCGGTGGAACTTACGCCCAGGCCTTCATCCACATTGCGCCGGATGGCATGGTAACCATCATGGCGCGCGCCTCGGAGTCCGGCCAGGGCATGCGCAACATGCTGCCCATGCTGATTGCAGAGGAATTGGATGTCGACTGGAAGAACGTTCGCGTGCAGCAGGCAGATCTGAAGGAGAAGGTATACGGCCCGCAGTTTTCCGGCGGCTCCATGAACACGCCGATGGGCTGGGAGCCAATGCGCCGCGTCGGCGCGGCCGGACGCCAGTTACTCATTACAGCCGCCGCGCAAACGTGGGGTGTGCCTGAGGCGGAGTGCACCACGCAATCCGGCCGGGTGCTTCACGCCGCCTCGGGGCGTTCCTTGAGTTACGGCGAGCTTGCCGCCAAAGCCGCCGCGCTGCCCGCGCCCGCGCTCAGCAGCGTCAAGCTCAAAGACCCCGGGGATTACCGCATCATCGGCCATTCGCAGGCCGGCGTAGATACACACGCGATCGTCACCGGGAAGCCACTTTACGGCATCGATGTCCAGCTCCCGGGAATGTTGTATGCATCGATTGAGAAGGCGCCCGTCTTTGCCGGCAAGGTGAAATCTGCCAACCTCGATCAGGTCAAGGCGCTGCCGGGCGTGCGCCACGTCCTGGTGATTGACGGCGGCATCACTCCCGCGGCCTACACGCCGTGGGAACCAGGCATGGAACCTGGCATTGCGATCGTGGCCGACACTTGGTGGCAGGCGCAGCAGGCTCGCAAACAGCTCAAGGTAGTCTGGGATCTGGGCCCGGCAGCCACACAAAGCACGGAGGGATTCAACAAGCGGGCCGAGGAACTCCTCAAGACCCCGCCCGCAAGCACGCTGCGCAAGTATGGCGATATGGACGCCGCGCTCAAGTCGTCGGCCAAGGTAGTTGAGGCCACCTACCAATACCCGTTCATTGCCCACGTCACGCTTGAGCCGCAGGGCGCCACTGCGCATTGGAAAGACGGCAAGCTGGAGATGTGGTCCACCAGCACGCTGCCGGTCGACGGCCGCGGACTGGTAGCCAAAACGCTCGGCATCCAGGAAAGTGACATCACCACTCACATGGTGCGCTCGGGAGGCAGCTTTGGACGGCGGCTTCAGAACGACTACCTGGTGGAAGCTGCCTGGATCGCCAAGCGCGTTGACGCGCCGGTCAAGCTGCTTTGGTCGCGCGAAGATGATATTGCCCACGACCCCTTCCGGCCGGGCGGAACGGTTGGGTTGAAGGCCGGCCTCGATGCGCAGGGCAAGCTTACTGCCTGGCGGCATCACCTGGTGACCTTTGGCGATGAAAAACACTCCACCTCCGGCGGCGGCATCGGACAGGATTCGTATCCTGCCGGCTTTCCGCCGGTGTACGCTCTTTACACCTCCGCGCAGCCGCTCATGCTCCGCACCGGAGCCCTCCGCGCCCCTGGCGACAACGCTTACTGCTGGGTGGCGCAGTCCTTTCTTGACGAGCTGGCTCATGCCGCTAGCCGCGATCCGCTTGAGTTCCAGCTTGAACTACTCAGCAACAAGCAAGCGCCCTGGTCCTCAGGCGAACACGACCCCGTGGGCGACCACGAGCCAACAGGACAATCTGTTCTCATCCCGGAGCGGTTCAAAGGCGTGCTTGAGTTGGTAGCGGATAAGTCAGGCTGGGCTCATCGCAGCAAGACGCCCGGGCGCGGAATGGGCATCGCTGCCTGGTTTTGCCATTTAGGCTACTTCGCTCACGTTGCCGATGTCAGCGTTGACGCCCAGAATAAGGTGAAGGTGCATCAGGTCTGGGCCGCAGGGGATATTGGCAGCCAAATTATCAACCCGGCAGCAGCCGAAAATCTCGTCTTCGGCGGCATCATCGAGGGAATGAGCCACATGGGGCAGGAGATCACGCTGGTGGACGGCAAGAACCAGCAGACCAACTTCCACAACCACCCGCTGATGCGCATCAGGCAAGCGCCGAAGATTGAGGTGTATTGGCGCAAGACCGGCTACGCTCCGACGGGCCTGGGTGAGCCGGGGCTGCCACCAATCTTGCCGGCAGTGTGCAACGCCATCTTCGCAGCCACTGGCAGGAGAATTCGGACTCTGCCGCTCCAGCGCAGTGGATTCAGTTGGGCTTGAAAACTCTTCGATCATCAATCTAGCAGCAGCAACGCGCTCACATGCACATCAGCTCACGCTGAGAACTGTAATCGCCAGTTGAGAATGATTTCAAGGTATAAAGGGGACATCGGTGACAGACGCGAATCTATGTAAAATTATTTACTACTAGGCTCAAGCGGAGAGGGAAAATTCTGGCGGTGGACCCCGTCTCAAGAGAAACCGTACCCATTCAAGATCAAGCACGAATTTCATGCGAGCGAATAGCGAGCGTCTGCTCCATGCAATGGCGGAGAGAGTGAGATTCGAGCTCGTATTAGTCATGTAGAATCTGCAACTTACAGAGAACACAATGCCGCAGTTCCCGTATTTCCCATGGCTCCCGTAGCTCCTTGCTCCATATTGCTCCAAGTACTCAGAATTTGAACTTGGTTATGGAGAATCTTGCCAATGTCAATGCGCTGAGTGTCTGATAGCCAGTGGCTTGCCCGATGTTTTGTACCAGTGCGATTGTTAGTGTAGCGCAGTCTGTAATCGTCGGGGGCTCAACTTGTCCGTGTATAAACCGCCGATGCACTCGTTGCGACCAGATCAGTACTGTAAAGTCTTAGTGCAACTGTAATGTCTTACTGCAAGTCGGCAAGTATCCCGGAATCTGTCTGATTCAGCAAACATGCAGATGACACGGCGCTAGAGCGTTTTCGACCTGCCGCAGCTCCATTCAGTGTCTACAAGTACCCTCAATGAGTTCTCCTGTGATACCGGTTAGGGGCGCCCGGCGTAGGAACGTTGTCGGAGACCTGTGCTCCGCTGGCATGCGCATGAGTCAATGCGTCGGTGAAGGTGATGCCAGTAGCCGGAGACCTGCGCCCCGGCTCCATGCGCATGCGTGAGCGGTGCTTTGACGGCGATTGCGGCGGCGGGCACCACATGGACAGAGGCGATCGACCGCTGTCTCGGCGTCGACGCCGCTGTCGATGGTGATGGTCTGACCCTCGCTGAAAGCCCGCCAAGTTGGCGACAGGAATGGCGGTTGCAGCCCGCGTGGTGGACGTGCGCACTGTTGTAGCTCCGGCGGTGCCGACCGTCGCAATCGTACGGCATTTCCAGGTCCGCGCCCGAGTCGATCCGAATCAGTCTGGCCGGCGTCAAAGCCTTCCACGCTGCTGACCTTGATGTTGGTGGCGCCAGCGGCCGAGGCGACCGGCAGGGTGGTGGTGGCCTGAGTCAGGAAATCGGCGCAGTTGCTGCCAGTGTCCGCGCCATCCGGGAAGCGGCCAGTGCTTGAAGTGGTTGCAGCGGCAGCGCCTGACCGAAACCGCCCACAGCCGCGCCGGGCGTAGGTGCGAAGCAACCGCTTCTGTTGAGACCCGGAATGGCTTGATAACCCTCTGCGGTCCATGGATCGGCGAGGCTGCCGTAATTGAGGCTGTCGACAACCAGACCCAAGGCATCACGCAAAACCATGCTCCCCTCCTTGATGGTAAGGTTGAATCGGCCAAAGAGCTGAGCGCTGGTAGTGAGTTCGGGGCCGCCGAACCACTGGTTGGGTTCAGGTGTTCCCTGGTAACCGGCCGTCGTCACCACGGCATCGCGTATCGCCGCGTAGATTGCGTGGTTGCTGGCCAGGGGCTTGTCGAGCGTAATGCCGGTGCCAAGTGGCTGAATGGGCTCATTGCTGGAGTGGGCATATGCCGTGGCCGGCTTGAAGCTGATGCCCGTTCCTCGATTGCTGAAGGGCAGATTGGCAGCGTGGGCGAACTTGAGCGGAGCGGCCAGGTCGAGACCAGTGCCCGATGAAACCACCCACTCGTCGCGAATGTGGGCGTTGGCGAGGGCAGGCGTGAAAACGATGACAGCGCCGGTCGGTCCCGCGGCACTGACGGCCGTGACAGTAACGACTTCCTTGTTCGCCGGAGTGCCCACTGTGATCTTGTCACCGGCGGCGAAGCCCTCCACTCTGCGAACAAAGAGATGGGTGGCTCCTGCGCCGACGTCGGTAGAAAGATTGGTCTGATGGGCCTGCGTGCCAACCTTAGAAACAGTGACAGTCTCAATCCCGTGGCCGACGCTGTCGATGTCGAGCCTGATGGTGTCGCCAAGCGAGATATCGGCAACCGAGGTCACCTTGAGGTTAGCCGAGCCAGCAGAAACGTCCTCAGCCAGATAGGCTTGTGTGCCCGGTTTACCGACGGCCGTGACCGTTGCCACCTCGTAATGCTCCATATCTTTCGCGACCGAGGGATAGGTTGCGCCATAGCCGAGGGCAATCTTCTGGCCGACTACGAAGCCGGCAATGCTCGTGACAGGCACGTTGGTTGAGCCCGCGGGAATCGTTATGACCGGACCGTCGGGGAGAGGCTGCCAGAGTGTCGTATGGTTGGCGGCAGCTGTTCCGATGCTGGTGACCTTGCGTGTCTCCAGGCTGGTGCCGGTGTCGATGGAGATTGTGTCGCCGGCCGACATGCCGGTTGTGCTGCGGACGTGGATGGTTGAGTCGCCGGCGTGCGCCGGGATAACCAGACCGGAGTTAGAGAGGCCGAGCAGATAGAAGCCATGCGAAGCGAGTCTGGTTCCGGCAGGAATCTTCACGGCCGAGAAGATGGCCTGCTGGGCGGGGTGCTCAGTGAGGGTCCAGTTGGAGATGTCAACGCTGCTCAGCGCCGGCGTTGTAGAGTTCGATGAAGGAGTTCGTCGGATTGCTGGGCGATCCGGAACTGATGCGGAACTCGTTGATCTTGACCGGGCTGGCGTTGCGAAGTTTCTCGACCGCCGTCTCGGTCTGCGATTTGCCGTTGGCTTGATTGGTCCATGTGGCTTTGGCGACGAGGTCGCCGTTAAAGGCAGCCGGGCCGGAGGTGACCTTAAAGGTGGCGCTGACGCTTGCGCCCGGCGCAACCGGGTCAGCGAAGGTCTTCGACGTCTCGGTGGCGCCGGAAACAAAACCGTCCACTGCTTGCTGGGCAGCGAGAGGCTCAAGCTTGACGCCCGTCGGCGGGCGCCCCTGTAGTGTTCGTGAAGGTCACGGTGGTTTCCTGCGAGGAGCCCGGCGAGAAGGTCTGGAGTCCTGGCGGAGCGGTCGTTGCCGACGCCGGGGCCAGGCTTAGCCGCGGCACGCCGTAGCCGGCGGCAACGACGTTGGCTTGCACAAGCTGATCGGTGGCATTGGTTGGGAAGGTGCCCGCGGCTGTCATCGCGCCCTCGTAGAAGGTGCCCTGCGAGCCATTGCTGTTGTCGCCGCCGTTGCCCAGCAGGATTGCTCCCTGCTTGCGCATCGGATCGTAAGTGCCGTTGACTCGGCCTCCATCGAACATGACCGAGAGCGCTCCCTGTTGCGCATCACCGCCCATAGAGGTCCAGTGGTGCGGCTCGCCCTTGGCAATGGCGGTCACAAACCGCCATGTGATGTTTGGCAGTGTGCAGTTTTTTGAACCATCCGCGATGACGCAGCCGACGAGGTTATTCTCCTGGTCGGTCATGATCCATGGGCCGGGCATGGTCCCGTGATACCAATAGGGGGCATCGCCGTAATAGGCGGTTTCCATGGTGCCGTTATCGTCGTCGCGGCTGTCGATCTCGGCGTTACCGTAGTCGAAGCAGCAGCCGGAGTTGAAGTGCTGGCCATTGATGACCCAGTACTGCCCCTCCGCCTGATCATCGACCGCCGTGCCCTTGGAATCGTCCTGGCGCAGGCCCATGCCCGGCGCAATGAAAACACCGTAGACTTTGTGGCCCATGACGGTGACGGGCGCCATATCCGCCAGAGGGATGTTATTGAATCCGCCCAAAGCCGGTCCATTGAATCCGCCGCGGGGCGCCTGGATAAGGTCGTTATGCTTGGGTGACTGGTCGTAGATTTTGGCGATCCAGCAGTACGTGTTTGCGCAGAATTTGTCCTGTGCGGCGGCGTCGGCGTACCCGCCTCCATCCGGAACCGCGTGACTTCACGGGCTGAACAACGCCAATGTCCAGAGTCTTGCCGTCCGACTGGCGCAGAACCTGGTAGAGCGGGCCGTTGTACCCGGCGTAGAGTGCGCGTGTGGTGCTGTGGGCGGCCACGCAGGGATCGCCGCGGCAGCGTAGATGTCACATGGGCCCTGCGGCCTGGACGGAGCAACATTGGCTCCGGCTACGGCCTGCTGCCGCCATCGTCAACATGGCGCCGGTTATCGTCAGCGCTTCCGCGAGCATAAGTACAAGATCGATTCTCGTTTTCATTCTTCATCCTGTCTGTCTTGCCTGGTTTCTTCCGGCATCTAGAATTCTCATGGTTCCAGGGATGGAATGCAAGCAGATCGACGCTGGCAAAACCCGAAAAAGATGGGAGTGGAAAATCGTCCTCCCGGTCTCTGTGGTATTTTTCTTGTTGAAATGGTTTGAGTCCAAATCGAACGGCCAGTGAATCAGCGAGCCAACGAGGGCCAAAGGAGATAGGACATGCCAATGAATCGACGTGAATTCATAGCGGCTTCGGTGGCAAGCGCCGCCCTGTTGCAACAAGAGATGACGGCCTTTGCCGAAACGTCAGGAAGCCTCAAAGTCACAATCGATGCGTCGAAGAGCGGCGAGCCGATTAATCCGCTGATCTTCGGTGGGTACATGGAGCCGGCGACCACTCAGGTGTGGGCCGAGATGCTGACCGACAGGAAGTTTGCCAACCCGGTGACGGATGCAGCTCCGCCTCCGACGAACTCATTCTTCCGCCGCTTTATGGGCGAGCCATTTAAGCCAGTGGGACCGGCGGGAACGGTCGAGATGGATACTGTGCGGCCATTTGTAGGCAAGCACAGCCCGCGCGTCAAGCTTCAGGGCTCAGAGCCGCGCGGCATTCGGCAATCCAAATTGCGCCTGGGCAAAGACAAGTCGTATGAAGGCCGGATTTATCTAGCTGGCGATCATGGCGCTCGCGTTGTGGTCCGCCTGATATGGGGGAGTGGATCTAGCGACTATCAAAGCATTCAGATTCCGACGCTCTCGCGCGAGTACAAAAAGTTTCCGTTAAAGTTCACTCCGGAGGCCGACACAGTGGATGCACGCCTCGAGATCCTGGGCACAGGCAGCGGCGCATTTCACATTGGGACCGCCTCGCTGATGCCCGCCGACAATGTGGAGGGATTCCACTCCGGGATGATCCGCCTCTTCAAAGAAGAAGGTTTCAAAATGTTCAAGTGGCCCGGCGGCAACTTCGTCTCCGCTTACGACTGGCGTGACGGTCTAGGCGATCGGGATAAGCGCCCGCCGCGTCTGCAGGTGATGTGGTCCGACAGGGTGGAGTCGAACGATGTGGGCCTTCATGAGTTCATGGCCCTCTGCCGGCTGGTCGGAGCGGAGCCCGATTTGGCCATCAACAGCGGATTCGGCTCGGCGCGAGAGGCGGCTGAAGAAGTCGAATACTGCAATGGCTCCATCGAGACGCGCATGGGCAAAATGCGCGCGGAGAATGGCCATCCTCAGCCCTTCAAGGTCCGTCTCTGGACCATCGGAAACGAGATGTACGGCGACTGGCAGTTTGGCTACATGGCGCTCGACCAGTATTGGGTCAAGCACAATTTCATCGTCGAAGCCATGAAGAAGGCGGACCCAACCATTAAAGTGACCGTTTCCGGGGCGACCATCTGCGAGAAGTCAGTGGGCGGTGCGGAAAAACGGAACAACTTCTTCCCGGATATCTGGGAGGCGCCGATGCGCGACAAACTCCCCTACGAGTTCGGCTCGCTGAACGACTGGGACGGATGGCTGCTGGAAAAGTGCGCCGGCAACATCGACTTTCTCTCCGAGCATACCTACGCCTATCCCGACCTGGCCTTCGACGCTGAGAAGCAGCTCTTCGTGGATGTTCACGACCCGCTGCAGTTCAAAGCCCGGCGTCTGGCCAACCGTATCGGCGAAGCTTTCGAAGCCTGGGATAAGTACGTGGAGAAGATGCCGTGGTTAAAAGACAAAGGCATCAAATTCATCTTCGATGAGTGGGGCAATCGTCTCTTTTCAGCCTCCGGGAATAACAACGGCGCAAGTTTCTTCCGCCAGACCGGAATGCTGATGCCGATCTCTTACGCGCTTTGCCTGCATGAGATATTTCGCCACTCCGGCATGGTGGAGGCCAGTTGTGCGACCGGAGGGCTGCGCTTGTTGACCGACAACACCGGCGAGGCCGTGGGCTTTGCGGCTGAGGGCGTAGTGATGAAGCTGTTGCAGACTCACTTTCTCAAAGCTCTTCCGGTTGCCGTCGACGGGGATTCGACGCAGCCGTTGGTGCCCGGCACGCCGTTTGTTGACAGGGGCACAAAGCCCACGGGAAGCCCGACCTATCCTCTGGATATTCTGGCGGCGTTCTCCAGCGATCGCAAGAAGCTCCTCATCTCGGTGGTGAACCCCACGGAAGAGGAGCACAGCTTCACTGCGAAGATCGGCGGCGTCAAGCTGAGCGGAATGGGCAAGTTGTATCGGATTGCGCCGCCCGGCGTGAACTCAACCAATGAAGCGGGCAAAGAGCCTGCGGTCAAAATCGTTGAAACTGCGCTAGACGTGCTTCCGGAAACAGTGCATGTTCCGCCCGTAAGCGTTAACCTCTACGAATTTGAGATTGCATAAGATTGAGCGATCGCTGCTTTTCTTCATGCAGCAACTTTCGGGGGGTCTCATCATGATCAAACATGTACAACTTGGCGCGTTCATCATTCTGTTGATCGGGTCAATTGCGACCGCGCAGCAGAAGCAGGCAAGTGCCTCTTTTTCCAACCGTGTCGGCAAGACGGTGAACGGCGTGACGACGTGGTATCTGGTCGAGGACGACGTCAACCCCACCGGCCTGCCGCAGGTGATGGAGGAGATTGTAGGCGGTTCGGTGCAGCGCGTCTACACATACGGCTTGCAGCGTATCAGCCAGAACCTGAGCCCGGCTGTTACCGGAAGCAACGCCTGGACGCCTAGCTTCTACGTCTATGATGGCGGCGCCAGCGTCCGCCAGCTGACCGACTCAGCCGGCGCCGTCACCGACACCTACGACTACGACTCCTTCGGCAACCTGGTCCACAAGACGGGCTCCACGCTCAACAACTATCGTTACCGCGGCGAGCAGTGGGACTCCGATCTGGGCCTCTACTACCTGCGCGCCCGCTACTATAATCCGGTCACCGACCGATTCATGTCGCGCGATCCCAAGCCGGGTCGCATCGGCATTCCGCGCACGCTGCACAAGTATCTCTACGCCAGCGCCGACGGGGTGAACCGTATCGATCCGCGCGGCAAAGAGGACTTGGTCGAGACGGAGGGAGAGGAGGAAGAGGCTCCCGTGGCGGAGGCGGGAGAAAAGGTGCTATCCAAGCGTATCAGCTGCGTCCTCGACACGGCCGCCAGCACGCTTGACGCCATCAATGCGATTGAATCGGGCGACCTTTTCGGGGCGGGATTTGCCCTGGAGGGTATTGCCTACAGCTTCGAGTCCTGCTCTGCGGAGGCAACGGGCAAGAAGACGGGCGGCTGCTGCTTTGTCGCCGGAACACCGGTTCATACAAACCACGGTGACGTTCCCGTGGAAAAGGTCGAGGTGGGCGATGAGGTTCAGTCGCGCAACCGCGAGACCGGCAAGCTGGAGAGCGAGCGTGTAACGGAGCTGACGCCGCTGCACAAGAATCAACTGGTTGAACTGCGCGTTGAGGGCGAGCATGATTCCTTGCGCCCCAGCATCGATCATCCCTTTTGGGTTCGTCGTGGAAATCTTCCCAATGAACGATGGATCGTAGCTGGTAATATACGGGTGGGCGATCTGTTGAAGACCGTCCAGGGCACTTGGCGCAGGGTGGTGACGATCACACCGCTGCCAGGCCAGTAAACCGTCTACATCTTCACCGTCGATCTGAACCACGATTACTTCGTCGGCGAAACCGGGTTCCTGGTACACAATGCTGACTGCGGTTGTGGCGGGGGAGGGGGCGGAGGTCCTCCGACACCCAGAAGAAGAATCGTAATTGGGGAGGGTATGGAAAATTGGGTCATACCCTTCGCCGATTCGATAGGTGCTGAGTATTTTGTTCCGACTGGAGCCCCGGGGCAACTGATGCAAGAGAATATGAACTATATTGAACAGGGGATGAATGAGGGAGCTGAATTCCTGGATATCGGCTTAGAATCTGGCCGCGCCGCACCTAAGAACTTATTGAAACACGATTCGATTCTTGCGTCATGAAGTCATATCGATTCATCCAATAGGTATGCGTGGAGACGAGCGGATTCAGGATGGGATGTTCAGCTATGTGTCGTTAGAGCAGCGGGTTCCGGTAGATCATCCGTTGCGCGCAATTCGCAAGCTGACGGAGCTGCGTTGGCCTCTTTGAGCCCGGAATTCGACCGGCTGTACAAGGCTTCAGGCCGCCCCTCGATAGCTCCGGAATATATTCTGCGCGCGTTGTTGTTGCAGGTGTTTTACTCGGTTCGCTCGGAGCGGCTGCTGGTCGAGCAGATCGACTATAACCCGTTATTTCGCTGGTTCGTCGGCCTGGGCATGGACGATGCGATGTGGAATCATGAGGTGTTTTCCAAGAACCGCGACCGGTTGCTGACTTCTGATGTGGCGCAGCAGTTCTTCGCGGAAGTGAACCTGCGCGCCAAGAAGTTCATGAGCGACGAACACTTCACCGTGGACGGAACGCTGATTCAGACTTGGGCATCGCAGAAGAGCTTTCGCTCAAAGGACGGCTCGGACGACGGCGATGGCACGGATTTTCACCAGCCAGAAACGCAAATCCTCAAGAAATACGCACATGCGAGGCGATTTTCAACAAGTTCCTAACACAAGAATAGATACACATATATCAGAAAATACAGCGCAAAGCAATAACTTAGGAGTCATTCGAAATTTCAGGCTTGCACGGAGCCAGAGAATGGGAGGAGTGGGGATGTACCTCCCATGCTGGTGACTGTCGTCGATCTAGCGTTTTTTTCGCTCTTAGAACGTTACGGAATTCGATATGTCAGACGCGGGTATGGCGATGGTTCCGCTGGTCTTGTTGGTACCGCTGGTCTTCACAATCCCGCCGCAATTGCCGATGGCTGTCGTGTTGTCGTAGATGTCGTTGTTATCGAGGCGGATCTTCGAAGATGCGTTCGAGCAGACCCCGGTGGTATTAGCGGTAATCATCGAGCTGGCCACGCTGATCGTGGCGCCATTAGTAGCTATAACACCAGAATTACTCTGCGTGATCACGGAGCCGGTGATCTGGGTGGTTCCGGAATTAGCTAAGACGGCATGAGCTCCAGCGTCCATGATGGTGACATTCTGTAGCGAGGCCTTGACAGGTCCGGCGCCTGAGTAGACATAGAAGCCCCAGTTGTCTGCTGAATAGGGCGAGGCGTCGATGACGGTGTCTCTTACCACAACATTTTCCGCAGCATTGGAATCAATATAAATGCCAGTAACCTCTGATCCGCTGAGGGACTCGATCCGGGAGTTCTCAACGGTCATATTCCCTGCGCCTGCAAAAAAAATGCCAATGTCCGTAATGTTCATAATCCTGCAGTTGTCAACAGTCACAATACCGCCGTTTGCATCGTATATGCCAACACCTCCCGAGCCAGGCCGTTGATGGTGAGATTCTGTACAGTGACATTGGCTGTGGCTGTAATGTAGATTCCATCGCCGCTGGTGAAGGTGATACTGCCTAGATTCGCGCCGTCGATAGTGACCGATTTGTTGATGGACACCGCGCCGAAGTCGCCCGCATCTTTCGCGGAGATGATGCCGTACTCGGATGTATTGGTTAGCGCGCCCTGGAAGGTGAGGCAGGGCGAGGCAAAGGTGCAGGTGTTGGAATCGCTGCCGCTGCCGGAAACCCAGGTGTGAATCAAAGTGCTGGTTGCCGATGCGGATGCCGAGCAGAAGAGCACGGCGGCTGACATTAGCAATACGCTGCGAATTTTCATGGAAATCTCCTGTCTTGAATTTGAGTAGCCTGGGGATAAGTAAATCCGCGCGATTGAGGGTCGCAGGCTGACGGACGGAGCCGCCCAATCGGCTGCCAAGGGTAATCTCCGCAACATCCGGAGACGTATAACCAATTAAGACTGATGGGGTTGGCAGCAGAATGATTTATATCAGGGGAAGAGAACTATTGGCAATATCGTCTTGCATCATCTCGCCGGGTCAGCGAACGATTGGGGAGGCGGATATGCGGCGGTGGGCGTGAGAGGGAGCGGGGATTCTCCCTCCGATGCCGGATATCTTCGTTCTCTTCGCCGTTCTTTCGCAATCAGAACAACACGGAATTCGACACTTCTGCCGGGGTTGCGGAAATCGTCCCGCTCGTCCTATTGGCGCCGCTCGTCTTAGTTGGCGCCAATTGCCATCAGTTCTTGGCTTATGGGCTGTTCTCACGCCGGGGCATACAGCATTTAGAGACCAGTGATTTTTACTGTCCCTTATCACTTGTTGTGGAGTATACTGGCGTTGGTCGCACAATGGCCGTCTTCCCCCTTCCACTCAACATTCAAAAGCAAAGGAGCCATGCAAATGAAGCCTGTTCGTTTCTTCCTGAGTCTGCTCGCCGTGTCTTTTATCGCTAACTGCGCCGCGCAAGGGCAAGCCACCCGTACGTGGGTATCAGGCGTGGGCGATGATGCCAACCCTTGTAGCCGTACAGCACCCTGCAAGACTTTTGCCGGTGCTATCTCCAAGACCTCGGCCGGCGGAGAGATCGATAACCTCGATGAGGGCGGGTTCGGAGCCCTGACCATCACCAAGGCCATCACCCTCGACGGTGGAGACGGCCAGGTGGCATCCATTCTGGTGTCCGGCACCAACGGCATCACAGTGGCCGCTGGCACATCCGACGTCGTGACCCTGCGTAACATCAGTTTTCAGGGCCTCGCCGGGTCGGGCCTGAATGGCATTCAACTCAACAGTGCGGGAGCACTTCACATTGAACACTGCACGATTATGGGATTCAACGGCAGTGGCATTGCGATTACTCCGACTACCCAGCCGGCCAACGGCACGCAGGTATTTATCGAGGACACGGTCAGCCAGGACAACGGCGGCTATGGCCTGCACGCCTTGGCATCGTCGACCAATGTGCATGTGAGCGCTTCCAACTCCCGGTTTACGGGGAACGGCCAAGCCGGGATCTATGCCGCCGATTACAGCAGGGTTACAATTTGGAATGGCAACATCAACGGAAATGGTAATGGATTGCTGGCGAACGCTGCCACCGGCAGTACTGTCATCAGCATTGCGGACTCTATGGTGACCAACAACCCCGGTAATGGCGCGCAAGCCGGCGGAGGAGCAGGAAGCTCTGCAATCCGTCTCCAGCATGTGTCATTGTTCAGTAACGGTACGGGATTCTCAGAAGGAACTAACGGTACGATCGCCTCGTTTGGAAACAACTACAACACCAATCCCGGCGCGCCAAATGCAACTATTACCCCACAGTAGCGCAGGGAAATCGACTCACGCGCACGGACGGCAGCTCTTGGGATGCAGATAGCCCCCGCATCGCCCTCTGGTTTTTGCGATTCGCGATCTCTCCGCGAGCGCGCTGTAAACAGAAGGCAGTTCGTCCTTGAATCGGGCGCCTCAGGCCTCGTTGCTTGAGGCCTAAGGTGCCCGTAGAACTTTCCTTCGTACGGCGGTCCACAAGAGCACCACTCAAAGGGGCTGCCTAAGCTCCTGTGCCGAACCTGCAGCAAGTAGATTCAGAACAACACGGAATTCGATATTTCTGCCGGGGTTGCGGAAATTGTCCCGCTCGTTCGATTAGTGCCGCTCGTCTTATAGATCCCGCCGCAATCCTGGATCGCCGTGGGATTGTCGTAAATGTCGTTGGTGTCGAGACGAATCTTCGATCCCGTGTAAGAGCATAGCCCCACTGAATTGGATGTGATGGCGGTGTTTGCCACGCTGATGACCGCGCTGGTATCGGCTTCCACGCCTACATTACTCTGCGTGATCACGGAATAGGTGATTTGCAGGACTCCATTCCGGCTAAAAACGCCGGCATTTGTCATTCCTTTGATGGTCACGTGGTCCAGCGAGACCGTGTCGTAGGTAGTTACGGGTGGTGTAGTGCCGTTCTGGAATGTCCTGACGCCGAGGGTTGCGACATTGGCGCCGTCGATGACGGTGTTTGTTACAGCGACATTCTCCGCCGCTTCGCTGCCAAGTCCAATGCCGATCTGCGTGAAGCCCTCGATTTTGCAATTGTCGATGGTCACATTCACCGCGTTTGCGACGAAGATGCCGTTGCTCCCGGTGCCCTGGCCGTCAATGGTGAGATTGTGGATGACGACATTGATAGCGGTCGTGGTAGACGGCGAATTAACGTATATCCCTTCGCTCTGGCCGCCGAAGCCAATACTGCCTATATTCGAGCCGTCGATGGTGACTGACTGAGTGATGCTCACCCAGCCGAAGTCGCCCGCGTCCTTCGCGGTAATGATGCCGCCGGCGGTAGTTTTGGCCAGCGCGCCAGTGAATGTGGCGCAGGGCGAGGCGAAGGTGCAGGTGTTGGAATCGCTGCCGCCCCCGGAAACCCAGGTGTGCAAGGAAGTGGTTGCGGACAAGGAAGCCGAGCAGAAGAGCACGGCGGCTGACATTAGTAATACGCTGCGAATTCTCATGGGAATCTCCTGTCTTGAATTTGAGTAGCCTGGGGATAAGTAAATCCGCTCGATTGAGGGTCGCAGGCTGACGGACGGAGCCGCCCAATCGGCTGCCAAGGGTTATTTCCGCAACATCCGGAGATGCACAACCGGGAAAAATGAGGGGGATAGCAGCGGAATGATTTATATCATGGAAAGATAACTGTTGGCAATATTGTTTTGCATCATCTCGCCGTGTCAGTCAACGGCCTGGGGAGCCGGATATGGTGCGTCATGGCAGTGGGGGGAGAACCGCCTCTCCTCCCCCTGCCGGATATCTTCGTTCTCTTCGCCGTTCCTTCGCAATCAGAACAGCACGGAATTCGATATTTCCCCCGCGGTTGCGGAAATCGTCCCGCTCGTCCTGTTGGTGCCGCTCGTCTTATAGATCCCGCCGCAATCCTGGATTGCCGTGGGGTTGTCGTAAATGTCGTTGGTGTCGAGACGTATCTTCGATCCAGTGTAAGAGCATACCCCCGTTGTATTGGATGTGATGGCGGTGTTTGCCAAGCTGATGACCGCGCTGGTATCGGCTTCCACGCCTATATTACTCTGCGTGATCACGGAGTAGGTGATTTGCATAACTCCATCCCGGCTAAAGACGCCGGCATTTGTCATTCCTTTGATGGTCACATGGTCCAGCGAGACCGTGTCGTACAGAGTTGCCAACGGGCTTGACTGGAAGGTCCTGACGCCGAGGGTTGCGACATTGGCGCCGTCGATCATGGTGTTTCGAACGACGACATTCTCCGCCGCTTCGCTGCCAAGCCCAATGCCGATCTGCGTGAAGCCTTCGATTTTGCAATTGTCGATGGTCACATTCGCCGCATTTGCGATGAAGATGGCGTCGGTCCCGCTGCCCTGGCCGTCAAGGGTGAGATTGTGGATGACGACATTGATGGCGGTCGTAGTAGACGGCGAACTAACGTATATCCCTTCGCTTTGGCTGCCGAACCCAATGCTGCCGATATTCGAGCCGTCGATGGTGACTGACTGAGAGATGCTCACCGCGCCGAAGTCGCCCGCATCCTTCGCGGTGATGATGCCGCCTGCTGTGGTCTTTGCCAGCGCGCCAGTGAAGGTGGCGCAGGGCGAGGCGAAGGTGCAGGTGTTGGAATCGCTGCCGCTCCCGGAAACCCAGGTGTGGGATAGCAAACTCGTACCTGACATGGAAGCCGAGCAGAAGAGCACGGCGGCTGATATTAGCAATACGCTGCGAATTCTCATGGAATCTCCTGTCTTGAATTTGAGTAGCCTGGGGATAAGTAAATCCGCGCGATTGAGGGTCGCAGGCTGACAGACGGAGCCGGCCAATCGGCTGCCAATGGCTATCTCCGCAACATCCGGAGATGCACAACCGGGAAAAATGAGGGGGATGGCAGCGGAATGATTTATATCATGGAAAGATAACTGTTGGCAATATTGTTTTGCATCATCTCGCCGTGTCAGTCAACGGCCTGGGGAGCCGGATATGGTGCGTCATGGCAGTGGGGGGAGAACCGCCTCTCCTCCCCCTGCCGGATATCTTCGTTCTCTTCGCCGTTCCTTCGCAATCAGAACAGCACGGAATTCGATATTTCTGCCGGGGTGGCGGTAATTGCTCCGCTTGTCCGATTGGTTCCGCTTGTCTTATAGATCCCGCCGCAATCCTCGATTGCCGTAGGGTTGTCGTAAATGTCATTGGTGTCGAGACGAATCTTCGACGACGAGTAAGAGCATACCCCCACGGTATTGGATGTAATGGCGGTGTTCGCGACGCTGATGACCGCGCTGGTATCGACTTCCACACCTATAGCGCTCTGCGTGAGCACGGAGTAGGTGATTTGCATAGTCCCGTTCCGGCTGAAGACGGCGGCCGTTGTCATTCCTTTGATGGTTACATGGTCCAGCGCGACCGTGTCGTAAGGAACACCCCCGCTTGACTGGAAGGTCCTGACGCCGAGGGTTGCGACGTTGGCGCCGTCGATGACGGTGTTGGTTATGACGACATTCTCCGCCGCTTCGCTGCCAAGTCCGATGCCGATCTGCGTGAAGCCCTCGATCTTGCAATTGTCGATAGTCAGATTCCCTGCGTTTGTAAGGAAGATGCCGTCGGACCCGGTTCCCTGGCCGTCAACGGTGAGATTGTGGATGACGACATTGATGGCGGTCGTGGTAGACGGCGATTCAACGAATATCCCTTCGCTGCCGACGAACCCAATGCTGCCCATGTTCGCGCCGTCGATGGTGACCGACTGAGTGATGGTCACCGCGCCGAAGTCGCCCGCGTCCTTGGCGGTGATGATGCCGCCCGCGGTGGTTTTGGCCAGCGCGCCAGTGAAGGTGGCGCAGGGCGAGGCGAAGGTGCAGGCGTTGGAATCGCTGCCGCTCCCAGAAACCCAAGTGTGCAAGGAAGTGGTTGCGGACATGGAAGTCGTGCACAAGAGCACGGCGGCTGATACGAGCAGAATGTTGCTAAGTTTCATGGGAATCTCCTGTCTTGAATTTGAGTAGCCTGGGGATAAGTAAATCCGCTCGATTGAGGGTCGCAGGCTGACAGACGGAGCCGACCAATCGGCTGCCAATGGTTATCTCCGCAACATCTGGAGACGCACAACCGTCAAAGACTGAGGGGGTTGGCAGTGAAATAATTTATATCAGGATAAGATAACTGCTGGCAATATCGTCTTGCATCATCTCGCCGGGTCTTTTAAACGGCCTGGAGAGGGAAACATAGAACAGCTGTGCATGGGAGGAGCGGGGATTCTCCCTCCCATGCCGGTTGCCTTTGTCCGCTTCTTGTCCCTTCGTTATCAAAACGTTACGGAATTCGATACGTTGGCCGCGGGTATAGCGATTGTTCCGCTGGTCTTGTTGGTGCCGCTGGTCTTCACAATCCCGCCGCCATTGGCAATGGCCGTCGTGTTGTCGTAGATGTCGTTGTTATCGAGGCGAATCTTCGACCCAGTAGCAGAGTAGACCCCAGTAGTATTGGCGGTGATCAACGAGCTGGCCACGCTGATGGTGCTGCCATTATAAGCGTAAACACCATACGAACTCTGCGTGAGCACGGAGCCGGTGATTTCCGTAACTCCACTCGCGCTATAGACGGCATCACCTCCAGCGCCCAGGATGGTGACATTCTGCAGTGAGGCCGTGACAGGTCCGGTGCCTGGGTTGACAACAAAGCCGTAGTTGTTTGCCGAAACAGGGGAGGCATCGATGACTGTGTTTCGAACCACAACATTTTCCGCAGCACTGGCCCAAATAGTCATGCCAAAACCAAACGATTCGGCAGCGAAGGTCTCGATCCGGGAATTCTCAACGGTAAGATTCCCGGCGCCGATGAAGTTAATTCCGGTGTCGGCAATGTTCATGATCCTGCAATTGTCGACGATCAGAGTGCCGCCGCTCTGGACATCTATCCCAGCAATTGCTGAACCCAAGCCGTTGATGGTGAGATTCTGCACAGTCACATTGGCCGTGGCCATTATGGCGATTCCATTGATGCCGGTGGAGGTAATGCTGCCCATATTCGCGCCGTCGATGGTGACCGACTGATTGATGGTCACCGCGCCGAAGTCGCCCGCGTCCTCCGCGGTGATCATTCCTCCGGCGGAGGTATTGGCCAGCGCTCCCTGAAAGGTGGCGCATGGTGAGGCGAAGGTGCAGGGGTTGGAATCGGTGCCGCTGCCGGAAACCCAGGTGTGAGCGATGGTGGTAGCGGAGATGGAAGCCGTGCAGAAGAGCACGGCGGCTGACGTAAGCAGAATGTTGCGAATTTTCATGGAAGTATCCTCTTTTGAATTGTGAACAGTCTATGGATGGCTATATCCTCTCGATTGAGTGACATAGGCAGCCATCGCCGTCCGCCCGAATCGGCTGTCGATGGCTATCAATGTTAGCCGCCGTCAATTTCCGCAATCTGCGGAGACTTACAGTCGTGCCCATTTTAGAAACCGGATGTTGGCATACATATATCAAAAAACGAATGCAATTGGCAATGCCGTTGAGAATTATCGTTTGCCATTGCACATGGTAAGCAAGCGCGGCACTCAATGTCAGCCGGGATTGCTTCCTGAAATGCGGGGAAGGAAGCAGTTGGGCCACCAGGCGATGGTGACAATCCCCAATCTCCGGTAAAGCTGGCAAACCAGAATGGAGTTCCAGGCAATCAGCGCGGCGGCGCATCCAATCGCAGAGCCCAGCGCTCCAAATTTGGGGACAAGTGCAAAGCAGAGAGCTGCCGTAAGAAGAAGGCCGATGGCGCGAGTTCTGGCGACAACGCGCTCAAATCCTCCCATGGTCATTACCAACCCGACGTTGCCCGTAATCGCGTCAAAGGTCTTGCCGGCAATCAAAACGAGCAGCACTGGATAGCCGGCTTTAAACTGTGGGCCAAACCAGCCGAGAATCCAATTCCCGAATATTACAAGAGCCAGTGCTACGGGGATTGCCCACAATGTAATTGTCCGAGTGCTGCGGGTTACAAGCTGCTGTATCCCTGAGTAATCCTGCCTTGCATGCAGTTCCGCCACATGGGGCCCTATGGTCAAGGAAATAATCGAGAATGTAAAGACCACAGTTTCAGCAATACGCGCCGACAGGGAGAATAGGGCGACAGATACTGGTCCGATTAGTAGACCGAGAACAAGAACCGGAAGCCGCGTCATCACCGTGTCGATACTTTTAAGCAGCGCCAACGAATACATGCTCTTGCGCCATATGGCCTTTTGTTTACTCGATGAATCCGCACGCTGCGATGGAGGATTGAGCCTAAATATATATATGAAATAAAGGAATAGAATCAGCGCGAGTACGATCAGCCTGCCCCCAAACGCTACGGACGCCGATGCTGCAATCCCAAGGAGCAGGCAGACTGCAATCCACAGCATTGTGAGGATTGGCAGAATGATCTCATTCAGAAAAACGGTCAGATCTACCCGTCGGAACCCGCGAAAAACTGCACCGGCGAAAATCTGAAGGCAAAGGAGAGGGGCTCCGGCCAAGCCTAATAGATAAGCAATACGCATATCCAGCGTGGATTTGCTCGCACAAACTGAGAAGACCAATAATGCGGCCAAAGTGAGCGCGCCACTGACAAGGAGGGTATTTCTAAAAGACCACCGGAGAAAAACGCCGAGCGCGCCTGAAGCATTCTTCTGCCTCGCAATCGCCGTTTCTCTAACTACAAGGGCTTCCATACCTGCGCTCGGAATCGTCAGGATTGCGACCCAACTTACTATGTAGGCATAATTGCCATAGGCTGAAATTCCCAGCCACCGCGTCAATGCAAGAGTCGAGCATAGCCCCAGCAGCATCCCGCCGCAACGCGTCAGAAATACCTGCGCCGTTTGCAAAGTCAAGGGAGTTGCGTGAAAACTACGGAATGAGGAGAGTCGTTTTTTCAAAAGTTCGAACATTGGCAGCGAATATAGCCCAAGGCTATCCGATGTAACAGTGTGTTGAAGGTCAACTTCGGCTTATGATTGCATAGAATCAGTGTTCTCCAATCAAAAGTCGTACCGCCGCAGATCTCAGCCGTTGCCCCACGGCGTGCGGAGCTCTGCAGGCTGTCGAATCAAGAGCAAAATAGGCACAGGCGCGCAACCCCACGCGGACGGGGCGTAATGGCGTTGTGTTCCACAGTTCTTTTGCTGAGGCCAGACCAAAATGCCACGCGAAGGAGCGCAATCGCGTAAGCAGCCAGACGGCGCGGATCCTGGACGCCAATGCATGTGGCAGCATCTTCAAGTAAGCAAGAAGCATCAAGTCGACGGTTATCGCATTAGCAAGCATATGGGAAACAGAGGTCATCTGGGAATGACCTCGCCGCTGGTGGAGCAGTATCTCCTGGCTAAAGCGTACATACGTTCCAGTAGCGATGCAGCGAATTAGAAAATCGTGGGTGCTGAAGCCGATATGCTCATTGAAAGGGCCAAACGTCCAATATAATGCCTGCGAGAACATCACTCCTGACGGCATTATCTGATAGCGGAGCAGACAAGCCGGCCAGCTTGCGTAATGCACATCGATATGAAAAGGAGCATGCTTGCTGTTGCTTTGCCCGATGATGGCCACTCTCGACGCCCAAATCGTTGACTCAGGGTTCTTGGATGCCGCCGCCTGTGCCAATTGCTCAGCGAGCTTGGTCGGGCGCCAGACGTCGTCGTCGTCGAGAAACGCGATCCAATTGCTGTGCGCTGCCCTGATTCCCGTGTTTCTTGCCGCCGCCAATCCGCTCCCATCATTGCTCAGAACCATCACGCCCGGATACGCTCGCCGAACTTCATCAGCGGTTCCGTCGGTGCTGCCATCGTCGACCAGAATGATCTCGGCGGGAGCCACGGTCTGCTCGAAGATCGATTTCAACGCCTCTGCAAGGAATCCTCGCGAGTGGCCATTGCGGGTACAGATCACTGCTGCAACATCGCCAGTCATGGATATTACCTATGCATCCGGGATGACGCCGTCAGGATGCCATCTGCGGTGGGTCCGTTGAAGTTATCATGACGCAAGACGGATTTCTATGGTCCCCGAAGCCTCCCGCGCTTCATAAGGCCGCAGCGACAGAGACGAGCAGGATGATTGGCCGGTCTGCAGGTCGAAGCCGAGAGCACAAGCCGGACAATACATTTTGGAATCGTCGCACCCGCCATCGGCCAAATCGGCGCCATTATGAGGACAGGCAGCATCGTAGGCTTTCAAGCCGTCTATTGCGCGAACCACCATTATGCGATACGGTGCGGCCTCGACTATCACTCTGGACGCCGAGGTCGATTTTTCGTCGAGAGTTCCCCGCAAGATGTTGGCTGCTGAATCGATGGTTCCAGCAACATGAGGCAGCGCCGCGCGGGGCTTGCCTTGCTGTCCAATCGGCGCCGGTCCAAGATTATCTTCGCGGCGCAGGAAATGCACTTCGTCACTGCCCTGCTCAATATCGCTGGCCAGTCGCCAGAATTCGCGGGCATAAAAGCAGGAGGGATCAAAGGTTGGTTTGGCTGCATTGAGCCGCAAGGAGATGGCCACACGGGTCGAATTGGTCGTGTTCAGGTGCGTTCCGTGAAGCATCTCAGGGTCGAAAACAAGCATCTCTCCCGCCTTCACCGGCTGGCAGGTCGGCTTGGGCAAGGGGCAGCCTGGCTGAAGGTAGAGTGTCCTCGGGTCGCAGCGCAAATCATCCTCATACGTCTCTGGATAAAACACCATGCCGGCCTCGGCTGGCACATCTCCGATCGCCAGCCAGATGTTGCGCCCGCCTCTTGAGTGGCCGGTCCAGCTATCGCGATGTGGTCCGTGCGCCCAAGCGGCCGGCGGATTGCCGCCGTGGTAGGATTTCGCATCGAAGACCGGATCAATGACCTTTCTGGCATTATAGGCGGCGCGTACTCCCGGGCTTAGGCGGCCCGTTCCAGGATTCTCCGTGGATGAACTCGACCGGCACGCCACTTCGTAGGGAAAATTGATACGCAGCACCAGATAATCGTCGATATAGAAGTCGCCTTCCCAACCCAGAAACTCCCGGCCGACAGCCACGGCCATGGCGAATAGAGACTGCCTCAAACGCTCCAGAACCTGGTCTCGCAGCGGCCCGAAATCGTTTGCGTCGATCACCTCATGAAGGTGCTGAATGCCATGCTGACGCAGCATCTGCGCGGCGGCATCGCCTTTCATGCGCGCCACGGCTTCGACAATCTCACTGGTTGCCTGGTCCTTCATTCCATAGCTTGCGGAAAGATCGCGAACATCGCGGCGGAGCCAGAGTCCTAGAAACGGTTCAGCCCGATCATTCGTGGCCATTGCAACTCTCCTTTGGCAGGTCCGGCTGATCGATCCGCGCTCGCAGTTGCTTGAGACCGCCGATGGTGGTTTCTCGCAGATGCTCAATCAGCGGAAGCGCGGCAAGCCGGGCGGTGTGGTAAATGTCGAGTTTATGAACGCGATCCATCACCGCGGCGACGCAATCCTTTTCCCGCAGCAGGTCGACGTCCCAAGACTCCATTCCGACCGTTTCGAGCATGGATCGGCCGCGCTCGTCATAAGAGAGGTGAATGCTAGGGGAGCCGAACGCAAGACAGGGCATAAACCCGTGCAGCCGGTAGCTTACATGCAGCTTGCAATTTCTCAGCGCAGATATGTAGCGGCCGACGTCGTCGAAGTAGATCGGAGCCGCATTGGGGAACCCAGCCGCAAACTCGAGATCGATGTAGTCATGACATGCTAGGCACACAGGTCGCGAGAACTCGGCCTGTAGTGCGGCGATGAGCCGCCGAACGTCGTCGGCAATCCTCCATTGCAGCTTGGGCTGCACACTCATCCGAAAAGGATGGCGCACGGAGATAATTACATCGCCTCTTGGTTCCAAATCCGTCGCATTGGGCGGCAAAAACAATGTTGGACAACCCCCGATCATAACATCGGCGCCCAAATCGCCAAGAATCTTCTGAGATGCCTTGTCTCGCACCATAGAAACGACCGCTCGGTTGACGAGATGCCGAATGGCTGCCGGGGAAAGCGCGTCGGTACGCTTCTCCAGATCGCCACTCCGGCCGTAGACGCGACCGTGCGAAAGACCAATCAGCGCCATAGGGCGGCACATGGCATCGACGGCCTGAGCATCATAGGTGATCTGGCCATTCTCGAATATATTGCCACCACCCAGCACCACCGCATCGGCCAGGCGGTTTACATCGTATACTTGACGCGGCGTCAATCCGCCGAACTGCAAACCTTTCAACGCCGGAATGCTGACGATGTTGGTGGCAGTTCCGAAGACCTCGTAGAGCAGTTCCGCCGTGGCGTATCCGATAATGTCATTACCGATATTCCGAGTGGTCGGCCGGAAAAAGAAGATGTTCATCGTATCTCGAGTGAAATGACTTGGGAGATGTTGCGGCTGACGGCGCGATTTGCCGTAAAAACCGCAGCAATACCCTATTGTTTACCGTTCAAGCATCATATCAACACGGAGCTATGGTTTTCAACAAACTTGTGGATTCTGTTTAATATGAAGCACTTACGACCGCATCACCACGCCCTCCATTGTCACATAATCAAGCGGAATAATAGGACTTGCAGTGAATCTCTCTGTCCATCTACAATCCTTCTGGCAAGCGAGTTTCAACTGTGTGCGCCTTGCGGCGATTGCGGCGTTGCGACTCATTTCTGTGTTTTTCAGGGTGGCTATTGTCCTGACGCGCCTGATTGACTTCCAGGGGCACGCTGTCAGGAGGTTTGCTGCACAGAGATGTCCCTCCTACCCAAAGTCGATTTGCCGGCTGAGCAATGACCGGGAAGGGCATGGTTGAATGGAGAGCGTGTGAGGTCCTTTTGCTTCGTTGACAAATCGTGCCATCGCCGCAAGGCTGAAGTCTCCCTGGTGCGTAGGTTCTTCCTGGCAAATGGCTGGACGGAGGCCATTTCTGAGAAGGAGGCAGATTGCGTTCTTATCTTCACCTGCGCGGAAATGCGGTACAAGGTCGTCAATATGATCAGGGAGGTGGAGGCGCTGAAGGGGCGCATTCGCAAAGACTCTGAGCTTATCGTTGGGAGTTGTCTGCCAAAGACCGACGCAACGGCTTTAGCCGGGGTGTTTCACGGACGGACGATCACTCCAACGGATTTCAGCGCGCTCAACGAGTTGCCCGGCATTGCGACTAAGATTGAGGAAATGCCCCAAATCTTCGGCCGGGATGCCACGCCCCTGCCGCTTTCCGAGCCGCCGCGCTGGAGCGGCGTCGATGCCATTCCTTACCCGCTAGCGCGCTGGGCAGCCAGAGTTGCGCCCCGCTTCTGTCCGACGGCTGGAATGAAGAGGATTTCCGCCAGGCTGGCGAGAAGCCGGCGAATGGCAATTCATGTCTCGGCTGGATGTAACAAGCAATGTTCCTATTGCGCGATCCGGTTTGCCACCGGAAGCGTGCGCAGCAGGCCCATCGATGTGATCTTGCAAGATATCTCGGAAGGTCTCCGCAACGGATACCGGACATTCGACTTTCTTTCCGATTCCATTGGCGGATACGGCCTGGACCTTGGCTCCAATCTGGGCGAACTTCTGGACAGCGTCCTGTTGCATCCAGGCTATTTCACCATCGGAATTTCCGATCTGCATCCGCACGAGTTCAACAAGCATTTCGACAAGATACTGTCTCTATGCAAGGCAAGGAAGATTCATTACCTCTATGTGCCGGTGCAATCAGGCAATGAACGGATTCTGCGGATGATGAAGCGCCCCTGCGACGTTGCGGAACTTATCGGCAAGTTCAGAGCCATTCGCAGATTCAATGAGCTGTTTCTGCAGACAGGCATCATGGTTGGGTTTCCCGGCGAGACGGAGTCGGAGTTTGAAGACACGCTGGCGTTCCTGAAGGCGATTGCGTTTGACAGCGTCTATGTTCATTATTACTGCGATATGCCTAATACCGTGTCTTCCAGGCTTCCAAACAAGACGAGCAAAGCCGTGATGATGGACCGCCTCGGCAAGATCAGCCGCTCGGAGATTTGTTACAATGCCGCCAAGACCCTTGTGGAGTGGGAGAGCACCATGGTACTTTCGTGACCATGCCCTCCGAACGAGTCTCGCACACGGCATCTTAGATCGTTCTTGAAGAGGTTTATGCGAACACTATTGTTAGGAAGTCCAATGAACCAGTTTCATATGATCGACAAAACATGTTATCGGCGCCGCGAAGAGAGCTCCATGGTTCGGAGTTTCTTCTTGACGAACGGCTGGACCGAGGCGGCGCAATTGGACGGAGCTGACGCAGTTGTCTATTTCGCTTGTTCGGGCCTGCGGTTTCTCGCCGATGAAAAGATGTGTGAAATCGAGGAGATCGGTTCCAGAATGAAGGAGGGCGCCGACCTAATTGTCGGCGGTTGCCTGCCAGGCATGGAACATGACCGGTTGCGGCGCCGTTTCAAGGGACGGATTATCACGCCAACCAACTTTTCCGCATTGAACGAGCTTTCTGGAGTTACGACTCCGATTGAGGCCATGCCGCGGATATGGGGCCAGGAAGCGGCCTGCCGGCAATTGACCAAGCCTCGATTCCGCGCCGCTCTGCGCATGGCTGCGGACGACGCTGTATTGCGTTTTCTTCGATTCGCAATTGAGCGCAAGCCCGCAAAACGATTGAAGGACTTCGCGCTACAGTTGCAGCGGCGCAACACAGCCTCCTTCTCCATTGCGGCCGGCTGCTCAAGGAGATGCGCCTACTGTGCGAAGCCCTTTGCCAGCGGCCAGGTGCGCAGCAAGCCAATCAATGCAGTCGTACAGAATATCGTTGAAGGTGTGCGGCTTGGCTACAGAGCCTTTGATTTATACGCCGACTCCATCGGGACTTACGGCCATGATCAGAATGTCAATCTTGGGAATCTGCTGGAGGAGATTCTGGCCATCAAGATGCGCTTTAGCATCGGCCTGTTCGATGTTCATCCCCTTGACTTCATGAGGTATTTCGGCCAAATCAGGAGCCTATGCGATGCCCGAAAGCTTCATTACATTTATGTGGCCGTGCAATCTGGAAACGAGCGGGTGCTGAAGTCGATGAAGCGGCCATGCAACGTGCAAGATCTGGTTGCTAAGTTGGTTGAGATCCGGCGGTACGACCATGTGTTCATGCAATCAGGAGTCATCGCCGGCTTCCCAGGAGAAAGCGATGAGGAGTTTGACGACACGCTTCGCCTGTTAAAGCGTGTCAATTTTGACAACGTATATGTTCACTACTATTGTGATATGCCGAATACTGAGTCGTCAGCCATGACCAATAAGGTGGACAAGGCAGCAATGCTCCGCAGACTGGACAAGGTCAAGAGTGCCGGAATCAATCACAATCTTGCTGCGACTCAGCGCGAGTGGAATTACAACCTTTCGTTGCCTGTTTTACAAAACTAGACCGTTAGCCAAACCTGGAGGTCCTGGTCGTTGGACAAAATTCGGAGAGTATACACCGCCGGTTTCTAGAGGGAGTGCCTAATGAGAACATTCACCTTCGTCAATCAATCCTGCTACAGGCGGCAGGAAGAAATTGCTATGGTCCGGAAATTCTTTTTTATCAATGACTATTCCGAGGCGACCGATTTGGCACAGGTGGACCTGGTCGTTTTCTTTACTTGCGCATTCTGTAAGAGCAGAGTGGCCGACATGCTTCAGGAGATCAAGCGTCTTCGTTCCGTGATCAAGGCCGATTGCGAGTTGATTGTGGGCAGTTGCCTCCCCGCGACGGGCAAGGATGATCTTAAGGCCGTCTTTGACGGAAAGACGATTACTCCTACAGATTTCAGCGCATTAAATCTTCTTTCGGGAATTGTAGTGAAATTCGAAGAAATCGGAGGTTTGTACGGGAAAGAAGGAGCGTGTTCTCCGCAAAGGGCATCTCTTGGAAAGGATGCGGAATTGCCAGAGGTACCGCTTGTAGGCGTCGCAACACGGCTTCCCGGAGACAAGCGCATGGGTCTTTTTGTCGCTTCAGGCTGTTTACGCAAATGCTCTTACTGCGCAATTCGATTTGCGACGGGAAATCTGCGCAGCAAGCCGCTGGAGACCGTAACTCAGAGTGTTATGGCTGGACTGGAAAAGGGATACTGCAGGTTCGAGATATATGCCGATTCGCTTGGCGATTATGGATTGGACATCGGGACTAATCTGGGCGCCCTGCTTGAATGGTTGTTGAAGCACGATGGGAACTTCACGGTTGGCATTTACGATCTTCATCCGCAGGCGTTTCTGAAGTATTTCGATGCGGTCCTGGCGTTGTGCAAGGCAGGCAAAGTGCACTACCTTTATGTACCGCTGCAATCAGGGAATGAGCGGATACTGCGACTGATGAATCGTCCCGCCGACCTGAGAGCATTGCGGACGAGGTTGAAGCAAGTAGCGGAGCAAAGCAGTGTGTTCTTTCAAACAGGCGTCATGGTCGGCTTCCCGAGTGAAACAGATGAAGATTTCTCCGACACAGTTGCCTTGCTAGAGGAGATTCAATTCAGCAACGTGTATGTGCACTTTTATAGCGACATGCCGAATACTGAGTCGTCGCAGATGTCTGACAAGGTTGACAGGGAGCGGATGTTGAGGCGTCTCGGTCATCTGGAAGACGCGAATATCCGGTTTGACAGGAGCAAGACTCGCCACGAGTGGTCGAGTATTCCGATTATTAACTGATCCTGTGCCTCGCCGCTTTGGAATGGCCATGACCTTGCGTACGCGCCGGATGAAAATCGACCACGTGGCACTTCGCGTTCTATGCCCTGCGTGTAAACGTGTCTTATATAGTGGTTTGTAGCAACCGATAGCGGCAGGAGGCTCTGCGAATTTCGATAGCTGTTAACCATCACTCCCCGCTTCTTGCAGTCCTCAGTGCCAGTCTCAGCGCATGCTTTGAAACCTCCGGTGTGGAATGGTAATCTCCGCAACATACGGAGAAACACAACCGAGCAAGATTAAGGGGGTTGGCAGAAGAATTATCTATATCAGGGGAAGATAACTATTGGCAATACCGTTGGAGATAATTTGTCAGCTCGATTCACTCGAACCGGCGTATGCGCACTTACAAATACGGCGACGTGGCAGGGAGGAGAGCCGATTCTCCTCCCTTGCCGGCTGCCTATGTCCGCTTCGCGTCCCGTCCGCAATGAACTTCCGCAATTTAAACGTCACGGACTCGGATACATCGGCCGCGGGTATGGCGATGGTTCCACTGGTTTTGTTGGTGCCGCTGGTTTTTACAATCCCGCCGCAATTGGCGATGGCCGTCGCATTGTCGTAAATGTCGTTGTTACCGCGGCGAATCTTTGACGATGCGAAGGGATAGGTAAGAGACAGTACCTGATCCTAACTATTTCACTTGGGAAGACTTTAAAATCTAGCGGGATACTGACGGAGAGAGTTGAAAATGCCAGAATCATTGCTACAATGAAGAAGTAGTCATTACTAAGTTATTTAATATCAATAACATAACGTGGCGGAGAGAGTGGAATTCGAACTCGTATTAGTCATGTAGAATCTGCAACTTGCAGAGAACACAATGCCATTGTTCCCGTATTTCCCATGCTCCCGTTGCTCCTTGCTCCATATTGCTCCAAAACGGGGTCGGACCGGCTCATAAAGGTTTTGCAGACTCTTTCTGATCGCTGTGAAACCCGCGTGTTACTAGGGTCAATTCCGAGATTGGCCCATTTTGTTCGCCCCCCTGGTTTCTGCAACTAACGCTCGCGAAATTCCATACGGATCAAGACACATACAGAACAGTGGTCCTCAAGCTTTGAAAGCACCCATTACGAGCACGACGCCGAAAGCGGCATGGGCTACTTCGCCGCGCGCTACTACCAATCGCAGACCGGCCGCTGGCTGCTGCCCGTCTAGACGCCACGCCAGTGCCGGTCCTTACGCCACCTACCCCGAGGTCGACGTAAAGAACCGGGAACTGGATCTGATGCAGAGGAGTTGTATTATGGCACCGTTTTGGGCTTATTGTCTTCATACAATCACAAGAGTGTTTGGAAACTGATTCTGCCCAGTTGCGACAAATTAAGAAAACTCTGCTTTTGTTAGCGCACTCGCTTGTTTTCTGGGCCTTGCAATCTACCCCAAGAGCGGTAGGATTGCAGGGATTCTGGATCGAAAAAGGTGATCGCGATCGACAGCATGGAAAATCACGCCGACATTGCAATTTTCTGCAATCGCGTACCGCACATAACCGTTCTCTATGTGTTCATGAATCATGCGGGCTAGACAGGTTATATAATTCAGGCAAAATGGGGGTTGGAATGACCAAGTCAATTCCTGTGTTAGCTATTCTCCTGTTCGTCTGCTCTTCGGTGCTGGCGCAGAAGGAACCTTGCGCGACGGCCGGCGAGAACAATAACTTTCTCGGCATCCAGACCATCCGCCTGTGGCCCGGCGACGCTCCTCAGGCCATGGGCAATTCCTGCGAGGATACGCCCACTCTCACCATCTTCGAGCCCCATCTCGGCACGGCCACTGGCTCAGCCGTATTGATCTTACCCGGCGGCCGCTATGCCCGCCTGTCAGGTAATTTGGAGGGCCGTCAGGCAGCCGACTGGTTCACTGCGCGCGGCTTTCGCGCCTTTGTCCTTAGCTACCGGCTCTCATCGAACGGGTATCTGCTCCCCGTGCCGCTCATCGACGCCCGGCGCGCTATTCAAACAGTGCGGGCGCGGGCCAGAGACTACCAGATCGACCCCACTCGCGTCGTAGTCACCGGCTTTTCCGCCGGCGGCCATCTGGCCGCGCTCTCCGGAACGCAGTTTGTTCCCGGAAACCCCGACGCAGACGACCCCATCGAGCGCGTCTCCAGCCGCCCCGATTACATGGTCCTCGTGTACCCATGGATCGGCGCCATCTCTTCGGACACCTCGCACCTGAGCTACTGCAAGCTCTACAACGTGATGGACCGCTGCGAAGCGCTGCGTACCGCGTTCTCTCCCGATCTCTTTGTCACCAAGGACACGCCGCCTACCTTCTGGTATCACACCTTCAACGACCGGACGGTTCCCGTCGAGCAGGGGCTGCGCTTCTACGAGGCTCTAGTCAAGGCCGGCGTTCCGGCTGAGGCGCACATCTTCGCCAACGGGCCCCACGGCACCGGCCTGGGCAAGGGCGATGCAGCTCTCGACCAGTGGCCCAACCTGCTGGAAATCTGGCTGCGCGCTCAGGGTCTTCTGAACGTCCAACCCCCTCCCGCCCCCAAATAGCTGACGAAGAAGCGGGTAATATTGAGATCCTGTTTAGGAAATGGAGTGTTATGCCGATGCGTCGATTGTTTTTGATATTTGTGTTTGTTACGACAGCCGCTCTGCCGATGACTGCCCAATCGGTGTTTCCGATGCGGCCGGATGACCCTCATGCGGTGTACCTGGAGCGTGGGAGCTTCGGCGCTGCCGCGGATGGCAAGGGGGACGATACGGCGGCGATCCAGGCAGCGATCGATCGCGTGCAGGAGACAACGGAGCAAGGCATAGTCTTTGTCGCGGAGGGGAGATATCGGATCAGCCGGACGATTCACCTTTGGTCGGGGATACGGCTCATCGGGTATGGCGCGCATCGACCCGTGTTTGTCCTGGGAGCAAACACGCCTGGGTTCCAGGAGGGCCATGAGTTTCTTGGGACAGGCCGATACATGTTGCAGTTTGCCTCGCGGCGTCCGGCGGCGGGGGAGCCCGTAGTCGATGCCAACGAGTTTACGTTCTACAGCGGAATCAGCAATCTGGACTTCGAGATCGGCGAGGGAAACCCCGCGGCGATTGCGGTGCGGTTTCACGTGGCGCAGCACTCATTTCTTCAGCACATGCGGTTTCTGGTGGGCGATGGGCGGGCAGCGCTCGAGGACGTGGGGAACGGCGCCAGCGACCTTCAGATCGAAGGAGGAGAGTATGGCATTATCTCGGTGCGCACGTCCCCGGCATGGCAGTTTCTTCTGATGGATTCGAGCTTGACGGGCCAGAGACGCGCGGCAATTCACACGCAGGAAGTCGGCATGACTCTGGTGCGCGATCGCATTGCGCGCACGCCGGTAGCAGTCGAAATTACCCCCGGAATGACGGAGCAACTGTATGGACGCGACCTCGTGCTGGAGGATATTGGCCGGTCGGCGGTGGTGCTTGGCGATGCGCGGAAGGCGCATCACGAAGTTACGCTGGACCATGTGGTTTGCAGGAATGTGCCTCAGATAGTGCAGAGTGGAACTGGCTTGGGTGGGTTATATGAAGTGAAGGGAAGTTCAAGTCCCTATGTCGAGGAGCATCTGACGATCGGAGTCGAGATTGGCCCCGACGGGCGTGAGCGGGGTGTAAAACTCCAGCATCAGGAGCGCGCCGGATCAGGCAAGTCCGTAGCCTCCGATATTCCGCCGCTTCCTTCGATGGGGGAATGGGTGAATGTGCGCACCCTCGGCGCGAAGGGAGACGGGTCGGACGATACGGCGGCGCTACAGGCGGCGATCGATGGGCATCGGGTGCTTTATTTCCCTAGCGGCGCTTATCGCGTGACGAACACGCTGCGGCTGCGAGCAGATAGCGTGTTGATTGGCTTCAACCCGATCACCACGCTGATTATTGTGACAGATGAGGTGGTGAACTTCACGGGTGAAGGCGAGGCTGTGCCGGTAGTCGAGAGCGCGAAGGGTGGAGCAGCGATTCTTACCGGGATCGGGATCGATACCGAGGCCATGGATCGTCGGGCGGCGGGGCTGGTGTGGCGCGCTGGCCCTCGTTCAATGGTGGAGGATGTGAACTTTATGCACGGGCCGGGACGCAGAAACCCTGCGCTCAACCCGAATCTTCCCAAACCCGCGCAGCCGCGACAAAATCCCGCCGCGTATGCAGCGTATATGGGAGTGCAATATCCGAGTCTATGGGTCAAGGATGGAGGCGGCGGAATCTTCCGTGACATATGGACAGCCAACACGTTAGCCAGGGCCGGGCTGCTGGTGGAAAACACAACAACGCCGAGCGTGATCTACCAATTGTCTTGCGAGCACCATATGCTCCACGAGACGCAGTTCCATCATGCATCGAACTGGACCGTGTATGCGCTACAGACGGAGGAAGAAAACCCGGCGGGCGCGGACGCCTTTTCCGTGGACCTGAAGGACGCGCATCACATGGTGTTCGCGAATTTGTTTATGTATCGCGTGTCGCGCAATGTGCTGCCAAAACTGAATGCGGTGGAAGCCGCGGGTTCAACCGACATTCGCTTTGAGAACGTGCATGACTTCAGCATGACGCGCCTGGCCTTCGATAACAGTGTCTTCGATCAGACCAGCGGTGTCCGGGTTCGGACGCATGACTTCACAGTGTTCACGCTGAACTCTGAACTCAAGCCAGGGGCTCCGCTGCCGCTGCCTGCGGATGTCTTTGCTGCCGGGGCAAAGCTGGAGCAGCTTGCCAGTGGCTTTAGTAATATCGCCGGGCTTACAACTGATGATGGCGGGCATCTGTATTTTACCGATGCGGCGATGCATAAGATTTACAGATGGAACGCGGATGCGAAGAAGGCTGAAGTCCTGACGGACGAGGTGAAGACGCCGATGGCGGCGGGGTTTGCAGCTGACGGATTGTTGTTGGTGCTGGACTACAGCCGGTCCGTTTTCGCAGTGGACACGAAGACGGGAGAGGCAAAGAAGATCGAGGCCGCAAGCGTGCCGGCGAGTGGGACGAGTCTGATGCTGCCCGTCGGATTCCACAACAGCATGGAGACGTTGAAGCAGCAGGTGGAGCATCGGGGGGTGATCTACGCGCGGCCCAGCAACATGGCGATCGTGGCGGTGGTCAAGGACGAGGCGCGGGGTTTCTTTTATGCTCCGGGCACAACCAGCGCCATCATGGCTGGGGGAAACTGGCAGCCGATGCTACAGGCATCCCAGTGGCAGCTCTTCCACGTTGGTGACGAGCACCTGGCGGCAAGTGAGGAGGATGACACCGTCTACCGTTTGAGACTCGACAACTTGGAGCATGTGACCGCAACGGAGTTCGCTCCGCGCGGAGGGTCCAGTGTTGTGACCGATGCAGCTGGAAATGTGTATGTGGCGGAAGGCCAGCTTTACATTTACAACGCAAGCGGGCGGGAGATTGGCGTGGTGGAGATTCCGGAGCGGCCGGCAAGCCTGGCGTTCGGAGGGTCGGATAAAAAAACCCTGTTTATCGGGGCCCGTGGTTCGCTCTTTTCGCTGCGGACAGCGACTGCGGGACGATAGCACCCTGATATTTGCGGTGGAATGTGCGGTTGAGGAACTGAAGGTCGCCTACCCGTCAGTAACTCGTCAGTAAACATGCGCTGTGATCCGTAGGACATTAGGGCCAAGCTTGGCGATAAGGTGAAAGAAAATCAGTTCCTCTGGCCTATGTGGTAGATTCCTTGTAGAAAATATTCCTGCCCAAATTGAATGCTCTGTGAAGGTGCGAATCAAGCAAGACACAAGGAGATATGACATGCCGATGAATCGACGCGAGTTTTTGGCGGCTTCAATTGCAGGCGCCGCTATGATGCAGCACGGGGTGAAGGCTTTCGCCGCTGGGACAGGAAGCATCCAGGCCATAATCGATGCTTCCAAGAGCGGCGGGCCGGTAAATCCGATGGTTTTCGGAGGGTACATGGAGCCGGCGACCACAGGAGTGTGGGCCGAGATGCTGACCGACAGGAAGTTTGCCAAACCAGTAGTGGCTGCATCGCCGGCACCGGCATCGGCTAGTTCCGGTTTCTTCCGCTTTCGGGGCGAGCCATTCAGGCCGGTGGGGCCGGCAGGAACTGTTGAAATGGATACCGTGAAGCCGTTTGTCGGCAAGCACAGCCCTCGTGTCAAGCTTGACGGCTCTGAGCCCCACGGCATTCAACAATCCAAATTGCGCCTGGGCAAAGGCAAGACATATGTGGGCCGCATCTATCTTGCCGGCGATCCCGGCGCTCGCGTTGTAGTCCGGCTGGTCTGGGGTCCTGGCGCCAGTGACTCTCAAACCATCCTGATCCCATCGCTGTCGCGCGAGTACAAGAAATTCCCGCTCAAGTTCACCCCAAAGGCCGATACTGACGATGCGCGCCTGGAAATCCTGGGCACCGGCAGCGGCACGTTTCATATCGGGACCGCCTCACTGATGCCTGCCGACAATGTGCAGGGATTCCACTTTGGGATGATCCGCCTCTTCAAAGAAGAAGGTTTCAAAATGTTCAAGTGGCCCGGTGGCAACTTCGTCTCCGCTTACGACTGGCGTGACGGTCTTGGCGATCGGGATAAGCGCCCGCCGCGATTGCAGCCGATGTGGTCCGACGGAGTTGAGTCGAACGATGTGGGCCTTCATGAATTCATCGCCCTCTGCCGGTTGGTCGGAGCCGAGCCCGATTTGACGATCGACAGCGGCTTCGGCTCGGCGCGCGAGGCAGCCGAGCAAGTGGAATATTGCAATGGCTCCGTGGAGACGCGCATGGGCAAAATGCGGGCGGAGAACGGGGAGCCCAAGCCCTTCAATGTCCGCTTCTGGACCATCGGGAACGAGATGTACGGGCCGTGGCAGTTCGGCCACATGTCGCTGGACCAGTACTGCGTGAAGCACAATTACATCGTCGAGGCCATGAAGAAAGTGGACCCGAACATCAAGGTGACGGTGTCCGGGGCAAGCGTCTGTGAGAAGTCCATAGGCGGCGCGGAGAAGAGAGGGAATTTCTTCCCGAGCATATGGGAGCCGCCCATTACTGAAACGCTACCCTATCAGTTCGGCAGCGTGTATGACTGGGACGGCTGGCTGCTCGCTAAGTGCGCCGACAACATCGATTTTCTCTCTGAGCATACCTACGCCTATCCTGATCTAGCATTTGACGCAGAAAAGCAGCTCTTTGTGGATGTCCACGATCCGTTGCAGTTCAGAACGCGGCGGCTGGCCAACCGCATCGGCGAAGCCTTCGAAGCCTGGGACAAGTATGTCGAGAAGATGCCATCGTTGAAAGAGAAGAACATCAAATTCATCTTCGATGAATGGGGCAATCGTCTCCGGTCGGCGAAGGGAAATGGCCCCGGAGGCTTCAGGTGGGATTCCGGAATGTTGATGCCACTCTCTTACGCGCTTTGCCTGCACGAAATGTTCCGTCACTCCGATATGATTGCCGCCAGCTGTGCGACGGGAGGACTGCGCTTGTTGACCGGCCACACCGGTGAAGCCGCGGGCTTTTCGGCTGAGGGAGTGGTAATGAAGCTGATGCAGACTCACTTTATCAACGCTCTTCCGATTGCAGTCGACGGGGATTCGCCCCAGCAGTTGGTGCCCGGCACGCCGTTTGTAGACAGGGGTACAAAGCCCACCGGAAGCCCGACCTATCCTCTGGATGTTCTCGCGGCGTTCTCCAGCGATCGCAAGAAGTTCCTCATTTCGGTGATCAACCCCACGGAAGAGGGCCACAGCTTTACACCGAAGATCAGTGGCGTTAAGTTGAGCGCTCAGGGCAAGCTGTATCAGATTGCGCCGCCCAGCGTGACCTCAACCAATGAAGCGGGCAAAGAGCCTGTCGTAAAGATCGTTGAGTCTGCGCAGGATGGACTTCCGGAGACCGTGCAGGTTCCGCCCGTCAGCGTTAGCCTCTACGAATTGGAGATTGCATAAGATGGAGCGATCGCTGCTTTTCTTCATGCAGCAACTTTCGGGGCCATCCCTTGAAGGATCCGGCCAGGAGTGAGCTAATTGGAAGGTTACCAGATGCTGGCGAAAGGAAATTAAGGTTCGATGTGGCCAGGCTCTAGTAAAGCTGGCACTCTTTCTTTAGCTCCAACCCCAACTCGTAGGCGAACTTCCGGATCGCCCCCCGGTCGCGCTTCTCTGGTGGCTGCTGTCGCCAATTAAGGATCTGCGCGGTTGGCGGCACGTTCATTGGCACCATCTCGGCAGCTTCCAGCAAGTTCGCCGCATATTCCGCCGCATCCAGGATCTTGTCCGACGCCGCCGCGGATGGAGGCCGGCCGAACATCCCCTTGTCTTCATTTAACGCATCTTCAATCGCCTTCAGCGCTTTCTCGGCCGCGCCCTCCCGGTTTGGCATAGGCTTAACGATCGTGTTCAGGTCGCGATTCCTGTAGAAGCCCATAACTGCCGCAATGATGGAAGGGTCGCGCACCGTCCCGTCAGGATAGAAGATTCCGTGTACTTCACCCCAGTACTCATCGATCATCAGGTCGAACAGATACCATCCCGTGTGGTGCTCCTGGGCAATTTGCAGAACCTCGTCGTACGGGTTCGCGCGCGCGATACACGCCGTCTCGGTATTGAGAATTGGCTTGCGGTACTTCTTTGCGATCTCCTCGGCCGTGCGGTAAGCTTCTTCAACCGAGCCCCGCGTCGTCGTGTAATCGTGAAAACTCAGCACATCCACAAGATCGGCAGAGCCTTCCATTTCACTCGGAAATGCATATCCGACCGTCACAGCATTCACCGGGTCAATCTTCTTCACATAGGCCAGGTAGTACCGCACAAACGCGGTAATCTCGCCTTCATGTTGTTTCTTCTCCTCGCTGCTGGCTTTGTTGTAATAGTCGTTCCAGAGGGGCTCATTCATAATGTCCCACATCAACAGCCCTGGTTCATCCTTGACAGCCTCGACGATGGCCTTTATGTATGCGTCTCCCTCCACGCGGAACGCGGGCTTGAGGGAATCCGGATTCAGGTCGTTCCCGTTCCACAAGATCGGCATCGTTGTAAAGCCCATCCGGTTCGCCGTGCGGATATAATTACGCAGTTGTACGATGTAAGCTTGGGGGGCCTTCTCATAGGCTTTGTAACTCAACCAGATGCGTGTGCTGTTCAGGTTGATCCGCTTGGCATAGCTGAGATCCCTTTCCAGCGTGGCCTGGTCGCCATACATTTCATAATTCACGCCTCGAATGGAGCTGTAGTCCGTCAATGGCTTCTCTGCATGAGCAAAGCCGATAGCTGATGCAAAGGCAATTCCGATCCCAAAAACAGCACATGCTTTCATCATGTTTCTCCCGATTATCTGTCAGAGCCTGATCTCGGTAGCGGTTAGCCCCACATGACCGACCCTTGCGTAGGATCGATTTCTCCGCCCGTCCTTACGGTCACTGAACTCGCTGGTGGCCGAGTCTGTCGGTGACGTCATGCATTTCTGTTTATCATAGCGCGACGGTCGCAACCGGACGCAGGTCAATGAGACGAACGCAGAAGCACCGCCGGACCTTCGCACAACCTGGTTAAAACCGATCATCGCTCGGCCCTTGCTCTACTGAGAGAATGCGTGGGTGGCGTACCTTCCATGGCGGTCAATACCAGGTATTTATCGAACCTGGTTACCAGCCGGAGCCACCGAGCGAGGGTCAAGCTGCCAGATGCGCTTGGCGCCGGGGTCGGCTAAGGGGCCAGGAGCTCTGGTTTCTCCGGTGACCGTGCCGAGCATATCGTTGTCAATGTGATTGAACACACTCACCTTTGGGAACGGCTGGCTGCTGCTTATCGTCAGCTCCAGGCGGTCAGGATCAAAGTCAACCTGCATATCGCCCATAGCTCCGTTTTTGTCCCAGCCGTGCGCCTCGCGCCAAGCCGGCAAGTCGAGGTACTGCTTCGAGTCGGATGTGAAATACCCCAGAAACTGGCTCGGCATGGAGACATAGAGGTTACCGTCGGCCTAGTTGTGTTGGTTGAGGAACACGATGGCTGACTTGCCGCAACTGGTGAAGATGTTGTTATAGATATTGTTCTCCTGGGCGGTTCCGCTGCCCATACGATCCTCGCGCACAATCGCAAAAACGCCAGAGTTCTCGCAGCGGCCGATGAGATTCTGGGCGATGGTCAGACGATCGCTGGCATTGATGAAGACGCCAGATCCCGCGCAGCCTCTCTGGCCGGGCGTGCCTGGCTCGGCGTTGCGGACATTCCAAATGACATTGTTGTCGATCTGGTCCAGTTTGAGGTTCATTTCCATGTGTACGGCGGCGCTGACGGTGAGGACGTCGGCGAACACGTTGCTGGTGATGCGGCAGTTCACGTCGCCGCTGTCGAACCAGACCGCGTTGGCATGGCGGATATGGCGGACCACGTTGCGGCGGAAGAGCATGTTTTGGGCACGGTGGAACTTGGCCGCGGCGGCTTCCCATGCGCGTTCCGCGTCCGCCCAGCCGCACCACTCGATGAGATTGTCCTCGATGAGGGTGTCCTGGGTTCCCATGCCGGCGAGACCTTCGACGCCGCAGTAGCGAATCGTATTACCGCGGATGATCTGAGATACTCCGGCTTGCGGCGTGGGACCGCCATTCCAGTCGCCATTGCCGATATCGAGGCCGGTGCCGTTGGCCCATTCGATGGTGTTGCCCTCGATGATCCAGTGATTGCCGCTACCGGTGGAAACGATGCCGCGCTGCGGAACCGGGTAACCGTTGCCGGCGTGCTGGAAGGTGATTCCCTTGACGCGGATGTAGGCAAGACCCTTTTGCGCGGGGACGAAGGCCTGCTCGCGGGTGGTGACTTCAACCATGTGCTCGGCGGGAGTGCCTGCGGGCATACGGATGTGAATGCCGTTTCCCGCGTTTTCAACCCAGAACCTGGCCTCCGGCGAGCCGCCGATTTCCTGCATGATGGGACCGCCGCGTGTGCGAGCAGGCAGGCCGGTGAGAGGCATGGGTGTACCTGGAGGCGGGGGGCCGGGCAGGCGCGCGCTGGCCAGTTCGCGAAGCTGCTCCATCGGCTCCAGAGGTTTGCCATCCACAAAGACCAATCCACGCCGGCGGAAATACGGACCCATGTCGACCGATTTGGTGTCGAGCCAGGAGCGGTCTCCCGGCGCGCTGGCCAGGCCGAAGGGGTTGTAGGCGTCGGGGAACATCGTGCCGGCGAGCTCGTGTTGCCATGCGATCTGGCTTTCGCCCTGGCCGGCTGGGCCTCCGGGCCCGAAACGACGGATCGGGATGGACTCCTGCTGCCAGCCGTCTTTGAGGATTTCAGAGCCTCTGACGAAAACTTTTGCCCCCGGGGCGGCCTCGTAGCTGATCATCTGAGCCGGACCCGTGCCGCCGCGCATCGGGCGGACGCACTCGCGGTAGATGCCGGAGGCGATGACCACGCGTTCGCCGGGCTGGAGGACCTGGGCGGCCTTGTTGATGGTGCGGAAGGGCCGCTCGCGGGTACCCGGTCCGTTGTCGTTGGCCCTGGCGGAGTTATTGTCCACGTAGTAGGTCTTCGAAAATGTCAGCGGCTGTTCCCAAGAGACATACTCGGTGCCGTCGGGCAGGCGCGAGTCCGTCGACGCAGCCTTGTGATTGGATTGGGCTGCATCAGTGGCGACATCTTGCTGAGCTTGGCCGAAGGCGCTTCCACCGAAACCAACCATTGCTCCCACGCCTGCCGCATACTGGAGAAAGCTGCCGGCGATCCATGGGTTGGCTGGGAATTCCATTCTTTGACGCATCCGGATTTGAGAGGAATTGCTCTTGCCCTGATTTCATACCAGACACATTAAGCTAAGGTGCTTGCGAAAGTAAAGAAATCAAGGCTGAATCATGCTTTTTCGCACGCCCCGGGCCTGCTCCGGAAGCTGGACCCTCTGCGGGCGGCCGGCACGGACTGGCACTCCATCCAAGTGGCAAAGTATGTAGATGCCGAATCGGACGCATGGCATAATTCAGAACAAGCTGTTGATGTACAACACTTAGCGCCACGTCCGGCCCTCCGGAATCAAGAAGATATATTGAAGGAAAAGTTGCTTGTCCCCGTTAATTTATCGATTTATTAGATGTATTATTTAGTCATGAACACCACTCTTGATGAATGGGAAATCCTGCACACCGTCGTGAAGCTAGGGGGCTTCGCGCAAGCGGCGGAAAAGCTCAATCGCTCTCAATCGACGATCAGCTACGCAATCGCTCGACTGCAGGAACAGCTTGGGATAACGCTCTTTGAGCAAAAGGGCAGAAAAGCACATCTGACCGAAGCAGGACGCGTGCTACTGGCCGACGCTGAACCCCACTTGACTGGATTTCACCAGCTTGAGCAGCGAGCTCGCTCACTTGCCTCTGGTGGACAATCTGAGATTCGAGTGTCGATAGATACCATTTTTCCCAACGAACGGCTCTTCGCTGCACTAGCGGAGTTTGCCCGGAGCTTTCCCTATGTCCACCTGAAGCTTCGTCAGACTACCTTCCTTTCTGCAGATTCCGAGTTTTCCGCGCATAATGCTCATCTCTGTGTCGCAGGCCTGATGTCACGTGAGTATTTCGTCAAACCGATCCTGGATATACGGATGCTCGCGGTTGCCCGCCGGGATCATCCACTCCATTCGCTGAAAAGGGAGGTCTCCCGGATCGATATGATGCAGCACATGCTCGTGATTATCGAAGGAGTAGGAGCTGACAACACCAAGAGCCAACCGCGCAGCCCCGCTCAACGCTTTCTGTCTGTCAGCACGATCGAGGCTGCAATTGATGCCGTGCGGAGCGGGCTCTGTTTCGGTTGGCTGCCGGTGTACAGGATTCAGCCCTTCCTGGATAGTGCTGAATTCGTCCCGCTCCGTATGCCGGTTGGCGGCATGAGGGAGGTTCGCCTCAGTCTTGTATGCGAGGATTCGAATTTGGCCAGCAAGGAAGTGTCTGCCCTTGCTGAATTGCTCGGCATGAACCGGGAATTGGAAGTCATCTAGGCGCGTTACGGCTGTGTTTCTCACATTGCCCGCGTGTCTCGGCGTGAGGCCGCCTAGCCCGCCGTGAGGCCTCCGTCGACAGGAATCGCGGCTCCGTTGATGAACGCGGCCTCGTCGCTCGCGAGGTAGACAAAAGCGTTCGCGACATCTGCTGCGCTGGCCAGCCTTCCCAGCGGCACTTCGCCTAGCCTCTCTGCCCGGCGCTCGGGATCCTTGAGCATGGCCTGCACCAGGGCGGTTTCCACCGTGCTGGGGTGGACGGAGTTGCAGCGGATATTGTCCTTGGCGTAGCGCACGGCCACTGATTTCGTGAGCAGGGTCAGTGCGCCCTTGGCCGTCGTATAGGCCTCGTTCGTGTATTTGTGGCCGACCAGGCCGCAGATCGACGACATGTTGAGGATGACCCCGCCGCCCGCGGCTCTCATGATGGGCAGGGAGTGCTTGATGCCCAGAAACGGTCCTTTGACATTCACCGCAAGCATGGCGTCGAAGGACTCCACCGGCATTTCCTCGATGTTCTTCCTGATGTTGATGCCCGCGTTGTTCACGAGGATGTCGAGGCGTCCGGTCTGCTGGATCACGGCGGCGAGCGCGACCTTCCAGCTCTCCTCCGAAGTGACGTCGAGGGTGAGGAAGACCGCACCCATGGACGCGGCCGTCTTTTCCCCCTCCGCGCGGTTCACGTCGCACACGAAGACCGAGGCGCATTCCTCGCGAAACCTCCGGGCGATCTGGGCGCCGATGCCTGCCGCGGCGCCGGTGATCAAGGCGGTCTTGCCGGCAAGACGCATAGCGCTCACTTCGCGCCTCCCTTGCGGACCTTGATCCCAGCGAGCTTCTCGTAAAACTGAATAAGACCTCCATGGTCTTCGCCCTGCTTGCCGTCAACCTTGAGGGCCTGCATCATCTCCATGACCTGGCTGGTGAGCGGAATGGGAACGCCGGTCTCATGCGCTGTATCAAGCGCGTTCTGCAGGTCCTTGATGTGCAGCTCGATTCTGAATCCGGGCTTGTAGTTTCCCTCGAGGACCATCGGGCCCTTGGCGTTGAGGACGGTGCTTCCCGCCAGGCCTCCCTTCACGGCATTGAATACCCGCTCGGGATCCACTCCGGCCTTGGCAGCGAGGACGAAGGCCTCCGACATGGCGGCGATGTTCAGCGCAACGATGATCTGGTTGGCGAGCTTGGTTACGTTGCCCGCGCCAATCTCTCCGCAGAGAACCGCGCTCGCTCCCATCTTCAGCAACACCTCCTTCATCCGCTCGAAAACGGCTTCCTTGCCGCCGACCATGATGGCCAGCGTCCCGTCGATGGCCTTGGGCTCGCCGCCGGAGACCGGGGCGTCGAGCATCTCGATTCCCTTCGCGGCCAGTGCGGCGGCCACCTCGCGGCTTACCAGGGGCGCGATGGAACTCATGTCGACGAGCACGCTTCCCGGCTTTGCCCCTTCGATCACGCCGTTCTTTCCCAGCACCGCCTGCTTCACATGAGGCGAATTAGGCAACATGGTGATGACCAGCTCGCACCGCGAGGCCACGTCCCTGGGAGACTCACCCGCCGCCGCGCCGGCTTGAACCAGCTCACCCACCGGCGCATCGAAAATGTCGTATACGACGAGCGTGTGTCCCGCCTTGAGGAGGTTTTTCGCCATGGGCTTGCCCATGATTCCCAGTCCTATGAATCCGATCTTCATTTTTTCCTCCCTTTCAAAAGTGTTTTTACGGCCCTGGAGACGGCCTCCGAGGTGAGCCCGAAGTGCGCAAGCAGAACGTCATAGTTCTCCGCCGATAGGCCGAAGCTGTCCGGGACGCCCACGAACTCCACCGGCGCATGTGCGACTCCACGAAGCGCCTCCACCACGGCGGAACCGAGTCCGCCGATTACGGAATGTTCCTCGGCCGTAACGATGGCCTCCACTCCGCCCGCATAGCGGATCACCGCGTCGCGATCCAGGGGCTTGAGAGTGCCGACGTCGAGCACCCGTGCCGAGATCCCCTCCGGCTCAAGGGCCGCCGCGGCCTCCAGAGCCTTCGAGACCATGATCCCCGAGGCGAAGATCGCCGCGTGGCTGCCTTCCCGGAGCATGGTCACCTTGCCGATGGAGTAAGGCTCGTCGGGCGGGTACACGAAGGGCAGATCGTTCCTGTTGATCCGGATGTACACCGGCCCCTTCCAATCCAGCAGGCAGTCCATCATCTTCTCCACCTCGATGGAATCCGCGGGGCAGAGCACGGTCATGTTCGGAAGGGCCCGCATGAGGGCGGCGTCCTCTATGCCCTGGTGGGTCTTGCCATCGCCGAAGTCGGAAAGCCCGGCGCTGGACCCGCAGATCCGGACGGGGAGATTCGGAATGCAGATGGAGTTGCGGAGCTGATCGTAATCCCTCCCGGCGGCGAACACGGCAAAGGAATGGATGAAGGGGATCATTCCGGCAAGGGCGAATCCCGCCGCGGTGGAGGCCATGTTCTGTTCCGCGATTCCCATTTGGAAGTACCGGTCGGGAAACTCCGCCTGGAACATGACGGACTGCGTGGATTTTCCAAGGTCCGCCTCCAGGGCCACAACGCGGCTGTCCTTTTTCCCCAGCCGGACAAGGCTGGCCCCATACGCGCTTCTCTGATTCGGCGGCGTCATTGCAGCTTCCTCCCGGATTCTTCTATTTCAACGAGCGCCGTGTCGTATTGTTCCTGGGTCAAGGCCGCGTTGTGGAAGGCCACGAGATTCTCGGCAAATGAGATGCCCTTCCCTTTGATCGTATCCGCCACGATCACGGTGGGAGCCCCTATATTCGCGGCCGCCTCATCCAGCACGTCGAGGACCGCGCCCACGTCGTGACCGTCCACGTTCAGCACGTTCCATCCGAAGGCCCGCCATTTCTCCGGTAAGTCGGGGATGTCGAAGATCTCTTTTGTCGGCCCCGTGGCCTGGATCCGGTTTCGATCCATGATGGCGGTAATGGAATCCAACTTGTAGCGCGCGGCGGCCATCGCTGCTTCCCAGGGCTGGCCTTCGGCAAGCTCGCCGTCTCCCAGGATGACGTACACCCGGGAAGGGCTTTTGGCGAGCCGCAGGGCCAGCGCCATGCCCACGCCGATGGAAAGTCCCTGTCCCAGAGAGCCCGTGACCGCCTCCATCCCGGGGGTCATCATGTCGGGATGGCCTTGCAGTTTGCCCGCGAGGGTTTTCACCTTCCCCATCTCTTCCCTGGGAATGACGCCCAGCTCTATCAGCGCCGCGTATTGGATGAGAACGGAATGCCCCTTGCTAAGCAGAAAGCGGTCCCGGCACGGATCCCCCAACGCTTTGGGATCGAAGCGCATCTTCTCGAAGTACAGGGCCGCCACGATCTCGGCCAGCGAGCACGAACCGCCCAGGTGTCCCACCTTGCCGACACCGATCATCCTCACAACGTCGGCCCTGAGGTCGCATGCGATCCTTTCGATCCTCCGAATCTTGTCAGGCTTTGCCATCCGTTTTCCTCCCGGCGCGGGATTTCCGATCCCCGCCACGCTTGCGTTTCAACCTCTGGATCGTACGCTCGACGTGCTCCTCCATGAGGGATTCCGCCAGGGGTCCGTCCTGGGCCTTGATCGCATCCAGGATCCTCCGGTGATAGTACAGGCCGTCCCTCGTGCCGAGCGAGCCCACGATGCCGTACATCGAGACCTTCAGGATGTCCGTGATGACGGCGTTCACCTTCATGACGACAGGATTTCCCGTCGCCTTTGCCAAAGCCAGATGGAAGCTCAGATCCGCCTGGGCGAAGGCGTGCGCGTCGTTCCTGTGTCCCTCCATGGCCACGGAAGGCGTCTTCCAGCTCCTCTATCTCCGCTTTTCCCGCGCGCTTTACCACCAGGGACACGATTCCCTTCTCCATGATCTTCCTGTATTCGAGGACGTGAAGGATGTCCAGCGTGTCGAGGGCGAGCATGGGAAGAAGGGGACTGAAGAGGAGCTCCCCGGAGTATTCGCGCACGTACGTGCCCCCGCCGTGCCTTGTCTCCAACAGCCCGAGGGACGCCAGCATATGCAGGGCCTCCCTGATCGAGACGCGGCTCACTCCGAGCGCCACGGCAAGGGCGTTCTCCGAGGGGAGCTTTGCGCCGGGCGGCCACTTCCGCTCCATGATCTGGTCCCGGAGCTGCTCGAAAACCTGATTCTTCACGCCGGCGCGCTGTACGCGGGTTAGGTGCACCCTTGTCATTGAAGTTGTATGACATCTTATAAGCCCAAGGCCGATATCGTCAAGCCCGGTTTCGAACTTGCCATTCCGTTCCGTGCGATGGCTGCCGGCCAGAGTGAGACGTGAGACCGGGTCTGACCGCTTGTTGTTGTACCTTCTATGGGCCCCAGGTCCCGATTTTGGGACCTGGGAAAGCACGAACTCAAAGCACACAATCTCGCGGTCGAGTACTCGTGGTAAAACGTGAGCCGAGGATAGAAAAACGCCTCAAATTGGAGCGCCTGCGCTCAGAGATGGTATAACGCTTGTGTGCCCCATGAACAGGTCCAGGATGCGGCGAAGCAGCGGCGCGGTTTGCGCCGCCGCTGGCTTTTCCTCATGCCAGTGGTCTTCTTCACCTATAGCCTCGCCTATCTCGGCCGGTCGAATTTCGGCTTTGGCGCCGCGGCAGGCCTCGCCAAATCGCTCAGCATCACAGAATCGCGCGCGGCATTTCTCGGCTCGGTATTCTTTCTCGGCTACTTTCTCTTCCAGATTCCCGCCGCCGCCTACGCACGGCGCAAGAGCGCCACGTGGCTTATCTTCTTCGCGCTCCTCAGTTGGGGAGTGCTCTCCGCGCTTACCGGCATCATTCGGGACTACTGGCTTCTAGTCGTCGATCGCACGCTGCTGGGCGTGGCCGAGAGCCTCATCTTCCCGTCCATGCTCATCCTGCTGACCAACTGGTTTACGCGCTCTGAGCGTTCGCGGGCCAACGCAATTCTCATTCTCGGCAACCCGGTTACTGTCATGTGGATGGCCGCCGTCACCGGCTTCCTGATCAAAGCCGTAGGCTGGCAGATGACCTTCATCCTCGAAGGCATCCCCTCGATCGTATGGGCCTTTGTGTGGATCGTTGTAGCCAGCGACCGCCCGCGCCAGGCCTCTTGGCTGAGCAAAGCGAGCAGCGGTCAGCTTGAAGCCGCGCTGGAACTTGAGCAAACCGTGCTCCCCCCGCAAAGAAATCTTGCCTCCGCGCTCCGCGTCCCCGGCGTAATCCTTCTCTGCATCCAGTATTTCTTCTGGAGCTTCGGCGTCTACGGACTCGTCTTGTGGATTCCCGAGATGATCCGCTCCGGATCGGCTCGCGGCATCGAGACGATAGGCCTGCTGAGCGCCGCGCCGTTTCTGCTGGCCGTGATTCTGATGTTGCTGGTCGCGCACTTCTCCGACCGCGCGCTCAATCGCAAGATCTTTGTATGGCCGTTCCTCCTACTCTCCGGAGTCGCGCTGTTCTGCTCCTACGCGACCGCCGGAAATCACTTCTGGTTGGCATATGTCTCTCTGATCGTTGCCGGCGGAGCGATGTACGCTCCCTATGGCCCATTCTTCGCCATCGTGCCGGAGATGCTGCCCAGGAACGTGGCCGGCGAAGTGATGGCCCTCATCAATAGCTGCGGAGCGCTGGGCGGTTTCGCCGGCACATGGCTGGTGGGTCTTCTTCAGGCGCTTACCGGCAATGCGCGCGCCGGATATCTTGTCATGTCCATGTCGCTGATGCTGGCCGGCGGAATCACCTTCTGCCTGCGAACCGCGAAGCCGGCAAGCAATCCGTAAGAGGCACTGCGGCCTAGTACTAACCAGGGTTGCCGTTCCTCGCCGTATAGTGGATCACTCGTGATTGCACCGTTGGATGCTCGTCAATCTCGGCGAGAGTGGCCTCCCCCGGGCGCTCCCCAGGGGAGGTCAACCAGTAAACAAGTAAACGCTTGCTCCGAATTGTAATTCTGGATGTTCTCAGCTCAGCAGTATTTTGCGAACTTCGCCCTCCGGATCGTCTTCCATGCGGCAGTGATTGTCCCAGACCATCGTCTGGCAGCGCTCCGGGGTGGTTGGCTCCCAGGCCAGGCCGGGCTGGCTGGGGTTGCCGGTGCGGGCAAAGTTGGCCCAGGCCGTGGCCATCTTCTTGGCCAGCGCCTGCGCCTCGGGCGTGTTGCCGGTGCCCTGTTCGCAGCGCTTGGTGTTGTCGAAGCAGAAGGCCAGCTCGGCGGTGTGCCATGCGCCGGCGTCCTCCAGCATCGGCGACTGCCAAGTGAAGTAGTAGGTGTAGATCGGCGCGGCCTTCTGGTCGCACTTCAAATTGGCCATGCGCACGACGTTGTTGCGGATGGAGATGCCGTTCAGCATGGAGCCGCCGCACATATAGGAGAGCGTGCGGATGCTCTTCTCCGGATGCGCCTTCTTCAACGCGGCGGCGACGGCGGCTGCCTTGGCTTCGCCGTAGAGGCGGGTCAGCGCGGCCATCCACTCGGCCTCGGTGGGCTGGGAGCGCATGCTGTTGCCCTCTTCGCTGACCGAACCCATCAGCATGGGCACATTCTTCGAGATCTCCGGCGCGGCCTCATTGAAGGAGCGCACGGTGATGGTGCGGCCATCCACGGTGGGTCCAAAGCCGGCGCGCGGCGGCTGGCCCGGAGCGGAGAATGGACCCATCCCCGGCTTCATCGGCGGGTTGATCTTGGCGACGGCTGCATTGCCGGCGGCGTTCAGCTTGGCCCAATCCATCTTTTGCAGGCTGGCAATGTCGTTGGGCTGGAGGCCGAGTTCGATCATCACCTGCTTGGCCAGCGCCTTGGATTGCTCGGCGCTGGGAGGATTGCCGCCGCCGCCCGACTGCACCGAGGCGCGATGGAAGAGTCCCGCGGCCGAGGGCATTCCCATCAGCGTGGTCACCTTGGAGCCGCCGCCGGATTGGCCGTAGATCATCACGCAATCGGGATCGCCGCCGAAGTTGGCGATGTTGTCGTGCACCCAGCGCAGGGACGCCACCAGATCGGTCATGCCCACGTTGACCGAATCAGCGTAGGCCGGGCCGCCGATCTCCGAGAGATCCAGGAAGCCGAGAATGTTCAGGCGGTGATTGACCGAAACCTGCACCACGTCGTGATGGCGGGCCATCTGCGCGCCTTCATGCGAGGGCAGTTCATACGACGAGCCGAAGCTGAAGCCGCCGCCGTGGAAGTAGACCATCACCGGGCGCTTGCCGGTCAGCGAGGGCGTCCAGACGTTCAGCTTGAGCATATCTTCGCCCTGGTAGCCGTCGTCCCAATCCTGAATGAAGGACTGCTCGATGCCCCGTGAAGTCATGCAGATGCTGCGGGCAGTTGGGGCCATAGATCAGCGCGGGGTACTCGCCCTCCCAGGGCTTGGGTTCCTTGGCGGGCAGCCAGCGGTTTTCGCCGCCGGTGTCCTGGCCGTAGGGCACGCCCTTGAAGGTGAGCACGCCGCCATCGACAAAGCCGCGCACCTTGCCGTACTTGGTGCTGGCCACGGCGGATTTGGGCGTGGCGCAGTTGCCCGGCTCCTGCTGGTGGACGGCGGTTTTGGTGTTGTCCATGGCGAGCGGCGGGACGAGCCAGCGCGGCGCCCACTCCGGCCGCGGCGGCCAGCAGCAAGCCTCGCGGCGATTCATGAGATGTTGATTTCCAGATTGCGGCATAGAGTTTGCATCTCCTCTTTCTTTTGATGAAGTCGTTATACACAGCCGAAGGTGACGAGGAGGATGACTCAGGCATATTCTCGTAAAGATGCGCCGGCGCCCCTCGTTGAGAAAACGTATTCCGTGCAGCACATTAGAACTCGCGGCAATGCGCTGTCAAATTGTGAAGATCGTTGAAGCCCCTGAAATATTTGCCGATTTGGCCTTCGACTTTGTTGTTACACCATCGCAACCGCTCTCCAACGAAGCGATTGCTCAGCCGGTAACGCGATTTCTGGAGTCCGCGTTTGCCGTGGCTACATATCGGTGCGAGATGGAAGCAGCAAGCACCGAAACGATGGACAAGGATGGGGATATGATGAAAGCAAGGATTTTGATCTTCGCCGCGGCGGCTTTGTGGTTTGGTTGTACGGTTCCAGCCACCGCGCAGCAAGCAACTGTTCCGGACCAGCTCAAGGTTTCCATTGACACGCAACAGACGCGCCGCCGGTTTCAAAGTACCTTTATGGCCAATTCATCGAGCACATTGGCAGCACCATGTATAGCAGCCTGTGGGCGGAGATGCTCGACGACCGCAAATTCTACTTTCCGATCAATTCGAAGCCTGACGCACGAAGCCCGCCGGGGAGGCGGATTTCCCGGCATGACGGCTGCGCAAGTGGCGTCCAGTCGGCCCCGATGACGCCGTCGTGATGGACAAAGATCATCCGTTTGTCGGCGACCAAAGCCCGCGCATCGCGCTCGACGCCGCCACGCCGCACGGGATCCGGCAATCGGGTCTGGCTCTGGTCAAGGACAAGCAGTACACCGGCCGCATCTATCTTCGCGGCACTCCCGGCAGCAAGGTGAAGGTCTCGCTGATCTGGGGTGAGGGCGCGAACGACCGGCAGACCATCTCCTTTGCCGCGCTCACCAATGAGTACAAGAAGTTCCCGCTCAGCTTTACGGCCAAGGCCGATGCCTCGGATGGCGCTATCGAGATCACGGGCACGGGCACGGGAAACTTCCACATCGGCACGCTCTCGCTGATGCCGGCGGACAACGTGCAGGGATTCCGCGCCCGACACGACTTCTCTTCTGCGCCAGATCAAGATGGGCTTCTGGCGGTATGGCGGCAATTACACCTCCGGCCTGATCTGGTATCACATTGTTGGCGACATCGATAAGCGTCCGCCGGACTTCGACTATGCGTGGAACGCCATGCAGACGAACGACCTGGGCCTGGACGAGTTCATGACGCTGTGCAAGCTGATCGGCGTAGAGCCGTACATCAGCGTCAACGCGGGCTTCGGCGATTCGCACTCGGCGGCCGAAGAGGTCGAGTACATGAACGGATCGGCCGGCACGCACATGGGCGCGCAGCGCGCGAAGAACGGCCATCCGGAACCGTACCACGTCAAGTTCTGGAACATCGGCAACGAGCCCTGGGGCGCCTGGCAGCTTGGCCGCACCGACCTGAAGTATTTCATTCTCAAGCACAATGAATTTGCGAAAGCGATGCGCGCGGTCGATCCTTCGATTGTGCTGATTGCCTCCGGCGAGATGCTGGAAGATGGAACGCTCCACGGCGATACACGCGTAAAGTATGCGGGAAACCTGCGAGCCGCTCTACGGAACGGAATCCGACTGGACGGGCGGCTTCCTTAAGAGTTGCTGGGGGAACTTCGACGGCATCGCCGAGCACTGGTACGGGCAGGGCAACAGGCGCTACGATCTTGAGAAGGCAAAGAGCCTTCCGCCAGACGCGTCCAACGAAGATGCGTATGTGAAAGTCGATCAGACAACTGCTTGAGTGGGCGCGTATTCCGGCCAATATCGTGAGTCTGAAGGCCGAGGAGTGGCGGGGCTACCAGCATCGGTTCCCGGCCATGGTGGACAAGAAGATCTTCCTCTCCATCGACGAATACGCACTACTTCGGCGGGGGCTTTGGCCGAGGCGCGAATCTCAAGCAGGCTCTGGCCTACGGCATGACCTTCAACGAGATGCTTCGGCACACTGACTTTCTCACCATGGGGGCGCACACCATGGGCACCTCGACAATTGACTTCAACCGCACCGCCTCGACCTTCAGCACGCTCGGACTCCTGTTTAAGATGTACGGCGATCACTTTGTCGGTGCTATCCCGGTCGCCCTGTCGGGGAATTCGCCTCAGCCGGCACCCAAATATCCCTCCGGCAGGTGATCAGCCGAATCACAACCTCCGGCAGTCCCACCTATCCGCTCGACATGTTCGCCGCGCTCACTCCGGACCGCAAGTTCCTCACCCTTGCAGTGGTGAATGCAACGGAATCGGAACAGAAGTTTGATCTGAACGTCGCGGGCGTTCACCTGGCCGGCCCATCGACGCTTTGGCAGTTGACCGCAAAGAGCCTTGATGCTGCTAACCACGTTGGCCAGCCGCCGCAGGTCGCGATGAAGGAGATCGCGATCGGCAATGTCTCGCAGTCAGTCACCGTTGCGCCCATCAGCGTCAACATCTACCGGTTTCCGGTAGTTCAGCCGGCGAAGTGAAGATTGGCGGCCGCCTGATTTTATTCTGAACGGAGGAAGGCAACATGAATCGCAGATCATTCTTCATGGGCGGACTCTCCATCTTCGCGCTGGCTCGAATGGCATATGGGTTGGAAGATTCGCAGTTTTTCCAGGGAGACGTTCCGCAGGGCCCCTTCCTGCCATTTTGGGAGTCTCTGAAGTCGTATCAGTGCCCGGATTGGTTTCGGGATGCGAAGTTCGGCATATGGGCGCATTGGAGCCCCCAGTGTGTTCCCGAGCAGGGCGACTGGTACGCGCGGAATATGTACATTCAGGGTTCGGGCCAATATGAATCTCACGTTAAGCACTATGGCCACCCTTCGCAATTCGGATATAAGGACATCTGTCATTTATGGAAAGCGGAGCGATGGGATCCCGAGGCGCTCGTCAAGCTTTACAAGCGGGCCGGCGCCGAATACCTCGTTTCCCTGGCTACTCATCACGACAACTTTGATTGCTGGAATTCAAAGCACCAGCCCTGGAACGCCGTGAATGTCGGTCCGAAGCGCGACATCGTTGGGACCTGGGCAAAGGTGGCGCGGGCGAATGGACTGCGCTTTGGAGTCAGTTACCACGGAACGCCGCATCGGGTCTGGGACGAGTTTCTTCCCGTTCGCTATAAGAGCGATGCCACAGGCCCGCTCGCGGGCGTCCCTTACGATGGCGTGCAGACGTTGGCCGACGGCAAAGGCAAGTGGTGGGAGGGAATGGACCCACAGTTCATCAACGGCAAGCCCCATAAGAAGAACACGCCATGTCCGGAGTTTGTCCAGCAGTTTATGCTTCGCGTGCAGGATGTGATCGATAGCTACAGCCCCGATATCCTCAACTTCGACGACGGAGCACGATTCGGCTTTGACGATGGCGGGAAATACGCGCCGGACCTGAAGGTCTGGTTAGGCATCCCGGACCTTGCGCCCCAGATCATGGCTTACTACTACAACAGGAATGTTCTGGCTCACTCAGGCCGTTTGGAAGGCGTGATCGATCTCAAAGAAGTTGATGAGCCGGTCTGGGGCACACTCACCCGCGACTTCGAAATGTCGCTTGCCGATAAGCTGCAGGAAAAGCCGTGGCAGACGGAAGCATGCATTGGGGATTGGCACTATAACCGCGCGCGCTTCGAGAATCATACTTACCAGAAAGCCTCGTTCATCATTCCATTCCTTGTTGATATTGTCAGCAAGAATGGCAATCTCCTCCTCAGCATTCCCCTGCCCGGGCATGGAGAGCCTGACAGAGATGAGATTGCCTTCCTGGGTGAGCTTGCCGACTGGCAGCAGGTGAATTCCGAAGCAATCAAGGGCACCCGTCCTTGGAGTATTTATGGGGAAGGTCCGTCGACTGAAGCCAAAGAGATCCCGTCTTACCAGTTATCGAGAATTAAGTTCGATCAAACAGACATACGGTTCACCACAAAGGGTGAGACTCTTTACGCCATAGCTATGGGCTGGCCAACGGACAACCAGGTATTGATTAAATCGCTCGCAAGCACGGCGCCGTACTACGAGCGGCAGATTCGCAAGGTGGAACTGCTGGGAGCGAAGAGCGAGATCCGGTGGACGAGGTCTCCCGATGGACTGAGGATTTGGGTTCCGCGAGATCCGCCCTGCCGTCACGCCTACTGTTTCAAGATACTGCCCACATGACGACGGCTGTTGTGGGTCACACAAAAGGAGGTGCGGAATGAAACGGCGAGATTTTCTGGTGAAGAGTACCGCGGCTGTTGTTGGTTTAGCAGGCTCTGATAAGTTACACCAGGCGTCCACGGCGGGCGAAGGCGTGCAGCAAGGCTCAACTCAGGTTTCCAGTCCGCTATCGGCAAAGGCGGGGACGGTTTCCGGCCGCGGCTCTTCGGTTGCCCGTCTTGGCGATATTCCGAAAGGCAAGTTCCCGCCAAAGCCGCCGGTGTTTGCGGCATCGCGCCTGTCGCCCGAAGTGAAGGTCTCGCCGATGCCGCTTTCGGAACGGCTGCGGAGAGGGGTCTTGCCGCGGCAAGGTTTCTGCAGCACGATTCCCGGCATGACAGTCAGCGAGGGGCTCACCTCCGGCAATGGACACATGTATATCGAGGTGACGTGCGATCCCTATTCGGAGCAAATTCTTTTCCACCATGAAAGCCTTCTCGTGCCGTGGAAGAGGCCCTTTGAGGCGCCCAAGGCCGCGGAGGTATTTCCGCAAGTGCGGCAAATGGTATTGGACGGAAAATACCAGGAAGCGATTGAGCTCGCCTTCAAGGAGATGAACAAGGGCCCCGTCAAGCAGAACACAGGGCCGCACCCCACAGTCCCTGCATTCCTGATGCATCTCGATCTTCCCAAGTCCCCATCGGTCAAGGATTATCTACGCACCGTCGATTTCGAGAGCAGTGAGGTTAAGGTGCATTGGAGCGATCAGCGCGGCGACTGGCTTCGTCAGACGTTCACCTCCAGACCCGACGATGTTGTGGTGCAATTGCTGACTGCCCCGAATGGGCAACCGGTGAATGCACGCCTCAACGTACAGAAATACTCGAGGGGAAGGCGTCCGGGAGGATTGTTCGGGGGAAATATCGGCGAAAGCGAAGTCCAACACGACTTCAATGAGCAACGTCTAATATACAAGTGCCGTTTGGATCCCTCCGTGGATAACAGCGGCTACGCCGGTGTAGTGCGCGTGGTGCGCAACGGCGGCTCGGCTCGCATGGATGGCGACAATCTGGTCGTCGAAAACGCTTCTTCCGTGATGCTGCTGACCCGCATCGATTGGTTTGCGGACTACAGCGAGGACAAAGTCGTAGCTCTGCGGCAGGCTGTAGAGCAGTTAAGCCCGGACTATGATGCGCTTCTCGTGCGCCACCGTAAAGTCCAGTCGGAAGCTATGAACCGGGTCACGGTGGACTTCGGCGGCGCTACTCAATATGGAATGTCTTCTGAAGAACTGCTGGCCGATCAGCGTTCGCGACAAGACTACTCGCCGGCACTCCTGGAGAAGATCTTCCAGATGGGACGCTACTGGTTCCTGTACACCAGCGGCAAGTATCCCACGATGGCTGCCGAGACGAACGCCAACATTAACCTGCAGATTGCCCCCGGTGTGCAGGCCGATCTGCGCGAGGGCATGGATGCCTACTTCAATTGGATGGAGAGCCTGGCCCCCGACTTCCGGGTGAACGCAAAGAATATCTTCGGGATGCGCGGCACCCATTATTCCCTCTGCCCGCAACAAAATGTCGGTGTCTCCTTCCATTACTCCTGGGCCGAATCAACCGGAGAGATCTGGCCTCACCCCTATTGGCTCTCCGCCGGAGGCTGGTGCATTCGCCCCTTCTGGGATCACTATCTGGTAACCGGCGATGTGGCGTTCCTGCGCAACCGCATTGTGCCTGCATTGAAAGAGCTGGCGCTCTTCTACGAGGATTTTCTGACGGTTACCGGCGAAGACGGAAATTACATCTTCGCGCCATCCTTCTCGCCGGAGAATAATCCCGCGAACACCGGCCCAGGGGCTATGATTGCGATCAATGCCACCATGGACATTACGGTTTGCCGGGAGGTGCTGGCCAATCTGATCGAGGCCTGCGAACTCCTCGGTACCGACTCCGACAGCGTGCCGAAGTGGAAGGCCATGTTGGCCAAGCTGCCGCCCTACCTGTTGGAATCAGATGGCACGCTAAAAGAATGGGCCTGGCCCACGCTGCAAGAGCGTTACAGCCATCGGCATATATCGCATCTGTATGGAGTCTGGCCGGGCGACGAGATCGATCCGGATCGCACGCCGAAACTGGCTCTGGCCGCGATGATGGCCGACCGCAGGCGAGTGCCGGAGAGACTGGCCGCTCATGGCCGTTGCCATCGCGCCCTGGTTGGGGCGCGTCTCAAGGACTGCTACATGGTGGACACCGAACTGCGGCAATTAATTGAGCAGGGCTATGTCGCCGCGACGCTTCGCTGTTCTCACGACCCCTGGGCCTGGCCCATGCCCGATGCGCAGGGCGGTATTCCCACCATCATGATGGAGATGCTTCTGTATTCGCGTCCCGGCGTCATTGAAATCCTGCCTGCCGTTCCCGATTCTCTGACGAAGGGATCCATACGTGGAATGCTGGCGCGTACCTTTGCCAAGGTCGACACGCTTGCATGGGATATGCCGTCAAGAACCGCCGACCTCACCATCACCTCGCTCAAGGACCAGGACATCATGCTGATTGTCCGGCACGGAATCGAAAAGATCGTGGCGCCGGCCGGAGTCTTGGCGAAGGCGCCCGAGCCCGATGCGATCTCATATGGCTTACGTCTAAAGAAAGACGCGCCGGTTCGCTTGCACCTGGTGCTTGGCCGGCACAAACCTTTGGATTGGGTAGCTCAGGCGCACATGGTCTAATCAAGCAATCGTGTTTCAGCCGCGTTGACCTGCGCATCAAGGGAGGACGCCACTCATTTCCCCCACCGCAGGCAACTTTTTTCAGGCCGGCACTCGGCCGCGGGTTGGCGATGCAGACGGACGCATTTACTCGAGAGGACTTCATGAGAAACATTCTTCGTTCACTTCTGTTATTCCTCGTTGCCTCGACTCCGCTCTTAGCCTCCGACTCTGTGCTTTGATATCGACACCCAGCCCAAAGATGGGGCGACGCGCTCCCCGTAGGCAATGGCAGATTTGGCGGGATGGTCTTTGGCGGCATAGCAAAGGAGCGCATCCAACTGAACGAAGACACGGTCTGGAACGGCAAGAAGCGGGACCGCATCAATCCTGAGGCGCTCAAGGCCTTGCCGGAGGTCCGCCGCCTGCTCTTCGCGGGCAAACCCCGCGAGGCGGAAAATCTCGAGGACAAAGCGCTCCTTGGCATCCTTAATCGCCAGCCGCCGTATCAGCCGCTAGGCGATCTGAACATCGAGTTCTCAGGCCAGGACAATGCCCTGGACTACCGCCGCGAACTCAACCTCGCATCCGGCGTCGTGCGCGTAACCTATCGCATCGGCGATGCGACGTACACGCGCGAGGTGTTTTCCTCGGCGCCGGATCAGGCGTTGATCGTGCGCATCGTCTGCGACCGGCCCGGCCAGTTGTCCTTTCACGCAACGCTGGCGCGCTCGCAGGACAGCCAGACCTCCGTTGCCGCGCCCGACCGGGTCATTCTGCAAGGAGAAGCGATTGCCCACACCAGCTTCTGGGCCTCCCCGCGAGTCCCTGCGGAAAAGCGGAAGGTCGAACTGGACCAGCTCGAACCGACCGGCGTGAAGTTCCGTGCTGTCCTGCGTGCGGTCACACAGGCGCGAAATCCCAGGTGATAGAGCTTGCCTGGTTGTACGCCCAGACAGGCTTCGACATTGCGCAGACTCTCGCGTAGGGCCAACTGCACGAAGACCATGGCGCGAAACTGCTCGGCGCAACTAAGGCTGCGCACCAGGATATTGCCGCCGTATTTGGCTACGCTGCGGGAATATGAGGTCCAGGGAAGCAAATCGATTAACTACGCAAACAACACCTTGCCAGTGTTCACCGCTGCCTCCCAAGCCAACCAGTCTCTGGAAACAGCATCACTAAATTCATATCGACACCGCCATAAAACTGATGCAACTCACATATTATCAACAATTTACTGAGATTGGCCACCGCATTAACCGGTCAGGAGTGAATATATCTAATAAATCGATAATTTGATTGTAATAATGCAACTTGTCCTACGAGTTTTTTTGTGGATATTATGCGTTCCAGCCAAGCTTGAATTGATCAATGCTAGCCCAGATTCCCCATCACCGTGGTTCGAACCTGAGAAGTGAGCATTTCAAGTTGTATTGAGTACGAAAGAGGCTGCTCTAAGCAGCAGAAAAGGAGAAAGTCGACCATGTTGAACAATTATGTCAGTGACACAAGTCTCAGGCGATGCAGTGCTTCCATAGCCTGCTGCATCTTTGCGTTTATCCTTGTGATGTTCTCGGCTGCCAGGTTATCTGCGCAGACCGCCGGCGTGGTCTCAGGACACGTCAGCGATATATCCGGCGCTGCTATTCCGCAGGCGACCATCACTCTCAAGAATGTGGGTACTAGCGGGGTACGCTCCACGGTCACCACCGGCGCAGGCGACTACACATTTCCCGACGTTCCGCCGGGAATCTATAACATTTCGGCCAAGCACGCGGGCTTCAAGACCGACACGACGAATAACGTGGAAGTGCAGGTACAACAGTCGGTTCGCCTGGACTTCACCCTGCAGGTTGGAGAGGTGACACAAACGGTAAAGGTTGCAGCGGCTGCTGCGCTTCTACAGGCTGAAAACGCCACCCTCGGCACTGTGATTGAGAATGCGGCCGTGAACGAGCTGCCGCTGAACGGCAGAAACTACCTGAGCCTGGTAGCTCTTACGTCCAACGCCAACACGCTTGCACCGGCATCAGGTCAGGCCAGCGCGCGTATGGGCACCGAGCGCGCCACGCAGTCAATCTCAGTCGGCGGCCAGCGAATCATGTGGGACTACTACACGCTGGACGGCGTGAACAATACCGACCCTGATTTTGTAACCTATGTCGCGCTGCCCTCTCTGGACGGCATTCAGGAATTCAAGGTCCAGACCGGTGTCTATCTCGGCCGAGTTCGGCCATGAGGCAACGCAGGTCAACGTGGTCAGCAAGAGCGGCACCAACACCTATCACGGCGCCATGTACGATTTCATCCGTAACAACACCGCGGATGCAAATCCTTATTGTTTCCCGTACAACGCCGCCCCCCTTAAGGTATACCCCTTCAAGTGGAACGACTACGGATTCGAGCTTGACGGAGCCATCAGAATTCCCAAACTTTATCAACGGCAGAGACAAGTTCTTCTTCATGGTTGACGACGAATGGAGGAAGATCCGCCAAACGAATCAGGGCAGTGCAACTCTGCCCTCTCCAGCCATAGCGGGTGGCAATTTCTCGGGCTTCACCACCGCCGCCGGAGCTCCGGTCACCATCTACGATCCGGCAACCGGAGACGCCAACGGCTTCGGAAAGACGCGCCTTTCTCAACAACACCATTCCTCCAGGCAGAATCGCGCTCGCAGTCCACGGCGTTGCTGAAATACCTGGGGACAAGCACGACACCGTTCTACTCGAATGGTTCGGTGGTCTGCGAACTACGGGTACACCACCATGGGACCACAGGATCGCCAGGGCTTGACCGTCCGTGGAGATTTCATCCAGTCCCAGAAGTCGCAGTATGCCTTCCGCTACAGCTCGGGGAAAGAAGACATCCTGATCGACTGGATTCATGGGAGCGGGCAGCAAGATCATTACCAACTACTACCAGTACATGGGCTCCAACACATGGACCTTAACGCCCCACATCGTCAACGAAGCACGCTTTGGCTATACCCACTTCTTCAACTCTCTTGGTTTGTTGGCGGCGTACACGACTGACGTGGTGACCGGACTCGGGATTCCGGGCCTCAAAGGCGGCGACCCTTCAACCTGGGGCATTCCAGATGTGGCCTTTAACTCGGGACCGGCGGGTACAACAAAGAGCATTTGGGGCGCTGCGGGCGGCCTTGGGGATCGCGGCGGGGATGGGCCCTACGTTTTGACTGATCCTACCTGGCAGATCGTCGATAACCTCTCCTGGGTGAAGGGCAAGCATGCATTGCGCTTCGGTTTTGAGTACAACCGGCAGACCTTCAACCAGTTGGGCAACCAGTTCTCGCGCGGGCAATTCAGCTCCGAGCCCATTTCTACCGCCCTCCAATCGGGCACAGCCGGAAACGCTACGCTTTCTGGAGGCGACGCGCTCGCTGACTTCCTGCTCGGCGATCTTTACCAGGCAACGACTGCAGTGGCTGTCGCGGACGCGAATTACGTGCGCAACGTAGAGGCCTTTTACGCCGATGACACCTACAAGCTTCTCCCCAAGCTCACGATTTCAGCGGGCCTCAGGTACGAACTGACCCCTCCCTGGAACGATACGTTTGGCAATAACTTCAACATCGATGTCCAGGTGATGCCGAAGCTGGGCGACACCAGCACCACATACCCGCAGAGCCAATGGCCCTTCTATGTCCGCCAGGGCAATTGTGCTCAGCTGCAGATGTGTATCAAGGCCTTGCGATCAAGTGGATAACTACCCTCGGGCCGCCGCCGGTTTGCAGCAATGGACTCTTGCCAAATGGTCCGCTGTTGGACACCCAGTACCTGAACTTTGCGCCGCGCTTCGGCATCGCTTACTCGCCGGACGCCAGGACGGTGATTCGCACCGCCTACGGCATCTTCTACACCCAGGACATTGGCAATGCGTACTTCGACATGGCGCGCAACATCGCCGGCCGTGTGACGTATACAAATACGGACTCGGCCTCGGGAATTTTCGGTAATTCCAGCCTTACCTGGGCCAACGCAACGCCGGGCGCCGGCGGTGGTGCAATCGCAAATCTTCCTCCGAGCACCGCGTTCGCGAACGCGGTCAGCCATAAGACCAGTTACACCCAGCAGTATCTGCTCAACATCCAGCGGCAGGTTGGACAGGACTGGTCGTTCGAGGTGGGATACCAGGGTGCACTGAGCCGTCATCTTTATGGGTTCAAAAATGCAAACGTGGCGACTCCATACGGATACATCGGTACTGGCACTGCGACTTCAGTCGCCTCCCGGACCCCCTTCGCGAACATGGGGGGGATCCAATATGTGCACGACTGGGGCACTGCCAATTACAACGCGTTCAGCATAAAGGCTACCCGCCGCTTCAGCAAGGGCCTCAACGTGATCGCTTCGTACACCCTGGGCAAATCCCTCGACGAAACCAGCGGTGTTCGTAGCCAGGGAAATGAACAATTGTTCCCCCAGAACAACGAGTGCCTCTACTGCGACTACGGCCGTTCCGCATTCGATGTTCACAATCGGATCGTTGGCTCGGCACTTTACCAACTGCCCATCGGACCCGGCAAGTTGGTGCCGGTTAATAACAAAGCCTTGAATGCGGCGATTGGCGGCTGGCAAGTGGGCGGCATCTTTACCCACCAGACCGGCGCTGTCGGGTTTCCCCTCCTCGGTTATGACAACGCCAGTATTGCTAACCCGGGCGGCAACATGGATCGGCCCAATGCAGACCGGGACCAGCCCTTACCTCAGCGGGAGCGCGAGGTCGCTGAACGTATGGGTAAATAAAGCCGCCTACACTCCCGCTGCTCCCGGTTTCTACGGAAACGTGAAGCGCGGCAGCTACACGGGCCCGGGATTTACCAACCTGGATGCCTCGCTGCACAAGCAGTTTCAAATGCCCTACAACGAAAAGCATCAGTTGTCGATCCGCTTCGAGGCATTCAACGCCCTCAATCACCCGAACTGGAGCAATCCGAATTTGACCTACAGTTCCTCCACCTTCGGCCGCATCGGCGGCACGCGGCTCCATGCGCCAATTGCAACTCGCGGCGAAGTACCAGTTCTAGTTCGCAGCAGTAGTAAGGTTGTTGATTGATGAATTGAATCTGATTTCTCCGTGCCGGAGATCCTTGCTAGCCCGAGTGGTTTCAGTCACTCGGCTAGCTTCGATCTCCGGCGCTTTGTTTATAGGCAAAGATCATCCGTAAGCGTCCGAAGTTCCCTTCATGACCAGGGGAGGGTGTCTCTGCCGAGCAATCGTAGTCCACATAGCTGTGCCTTCCAGACGATTTCTGGTCACCGAACAATCCTCCTCCTCTTTTGTATTCCGCATCCAAGAAGGTTCCACCGCTCAAAACCAAGTCACTTTTACGCCCGGATGGAATTTTGGCGAGGGACAAGTGCAATTCGAATGATGGATGGAATGGCCAAAGCATCGCACCACCCGTCCATGCGAATGGACAGTACCTGATCCTAGCTATTTCACTTGGGAAGACTTCAAAATCGGGCGGCATCCTGACAGAGAGAGTGCAACTGCCAGAATCATTGCTCCACAAAGGAAGTTTTGGTTTAGAAGTTGTTTAATATCAATAATATAAAATGGCGGAGAGAGTGGGATTCGAACCCACGTTAGAGTTTCCCCTAAACACGCTTTCCAAGCGTGCGCCTTCAGCCACTCGGCCATCTCTCCGCAGGGAACGTCTTTCTTGTATTTATCATAACTCAGCGTGCGCCAGCCGGTTTTGAGTCTGAATAGATCTCCAACAGTGTGCGCGCCGCTCGAAACGAGGTTGTGCGTCCTTCAAATACTTCTTGTTCAAGCTCCTCCATGCGTTTTCGTATGACTGAATGAGACTCAAATCGCTGCCGCAATCCCTGTTCGATGATTTCGTGCATCCATCTCCGTGTCTGATTTTGACGGTTTACACTGAACCAGTCGTTGGCTTTGGTCAGGCCGGCATATTCCATCACGCACTTCCAAAGCTCTACGATGCCTTTGCCGGTATGCGCCGAGCAGGTGAGCGCGCGCGTCGTCCATCCATTCGCCGATCTGGGAAAGTAGTGCAATGCGTTTTCAGCCTCGTGGCGGGCTCTTTCCGCCGCGGCCAGATTCGCACCGTCGGCCTTGTTAATCGCCACCAGATCCGCCAGCTCCATTACGCCGCGCTTCATGCCTTGCAGTTCGTCGCCTGCGCCCGTCAGCGTGATGAGCAGGAAGAAATCGACCATCTCGTGAACTGCGGTCTCCGACTGCCCGACTCCAACCGTCTCGATGAGGATGTTGCTGTATCCCGCGGCTTCGCACAGCAGCATTGCCTCGCGGGTGCGCTGCGCCACGCCGCCCAGAGAGCCGCGTGATGGAGAGGGCCGGATAAACGCCATCTCGCTGGATGCGAGAGATTGCATGCGGGTCTTGTCGCCCAGAATGCTTCCGCCGGAAAGCTGGCTGCTCGGATCGATGGCCAGCACGGCCACCTTCTGCCCGCGCTCGTCCTGTCAGATACGCGCCCAGCCTCTCGATCACGCTGCTCTTGCCCGCGCCCGGAACGCCCGTGATGCCCACGCGAATGGAGTTGCCGCTATGAGGAAGGCAGTCTTCTAAAATCTGCTCGGCCAGTTCCCGGTCCGCCGCGCGCGAGCTTTCTATCAGGGTGATGGCTTGCGCCAGAATGGTGCGGTCGCCGCGCAGAATGCCATCGACGATTTGCTGGCGCGAAAGAGAGCGGCGGCGGTTGGAGAGGCGCGCAATCAGGTCCCGCGGCGGCTCCGGTGTTACGCATCCGGGACGAATACGCAGCGCGCTCTCATCAGGATTCGCCAATCAGGAACTTCCTCCCGTCAGACTGCCGTTCAGAATCTCAAGAATTCGCTGTGCCGCCACCGGAATCACCGTGCCCGGCCCGTAGATCCCCGACCGCTCCGGCCTGGTACAGAAACTCGTAGTCCTGCGGCGGAATGACGCCGCCCACAACCACCAGAATGTCATCCCGGTCGAGTTTGCGCAACTCATCTATCAACTGCGGGACCAATGTCTTGTGGCCGGCGGCCAGCGAGGAGACGCCGACGATATGCACATCGTTCTCCACCGCATGGCGCGCGACCTCGCGCGGAGTCTGGAACAAGGGGCCGATATCGACATCGAAGCCGATATCCGCGAAGGCCGTGGCGATCACCTTTGAGCCGCGATCATGGCCATCCTGCCCCATCTTCGCCACCAGAATTCGCGGGCGGCGGCCGTCGGCCTGCTCAAATTCCGCGACCATCCGCTGCGCCTTCTTGAATTCCCCGGCGTTGAGCTTTCCGAAGAGTAAACGCCGGAGATGATACGCGTGGTGGCCTCGTAACGTCCCCAGACCTTTTCCAGAGCCGAGGATATTTCTCCCAGGGTGGCGCGCCTGCGCGCCGCATCCACCGCGCACTCCAGCAAATTTCCCTCGCCGCTGCGGGCGCATTGCTCCAGCCGTTCGAGCGATTGGCGCACTGCATCCGGGTCGCGCTCGCGCTTCAATTGGGCAAGCCGCTTAATCTGCGATTCACGCACTGCAGCATTGTCGATATCGAGAACCGGAATCAGCGGTTCCTCGGGCGAAAGATAAGCGTTGACGCCCACGATCACGTCGCTGCCTGAGTCGATGCAAGCCTGTTTGCGCGCTGCCGCCTCTTCAATGCGCATCTTGGGAACGCCGGTTTCAATCGCTTTGGCCATGCCGCCCAGGCTCTCAATCTCTTCAATCAGCGCCCATGCATTATGCATCAACTCGTGCGTCAGCCGCTCCACATAGTAGGAACCTGCCCATGGATCCACGATGCGAGTGATGTCGGTCTCCTCCTGCAAGTAAAGCTGCGTGTTGCGCGCGATGCGCGCGGAAAAATCCGTAGGCAGCGCCAGCGCCTCATCCAGCGCGTTGGTGTGCAGGGACTGCGTGTGCCCGAATGCCGCGGCCATTGCCTCCACGCATGTGCGCACCACGTTGTTGTACGGATCCTGCGCGGTAAGGCTCCAGCCCGAAGTCTGGCAATGCGTCCGCAAGACCAGCGATTTCGGATTCTTCGGATTAAAGGTCTTCACCAACTTGGCCCATAGCATCCGCGCCGCGCGCATCTTGGCAATCTCCATGAAATGGTTCATGCCAATGCCCCAGAAAAAAGAGATGCGCGGAGCGAACTCGTCAACATCCAGGCCCGCCTTCACTCCCGTGCGCAGATACTCCAGGCCGTCGGCCAGCGTATAAGCCAGCTCAATATCCGCTGTGGCCCCGGCTTCCTGCATGTGGTATCCGCTTACGCTGATGCAGTTGAACTTCGGCATCTTCGCCGCGCAGTAGCGGAAGATATCGCCGATAATGCGCATAGAGCCTTCCGGCGGATAGATATAAGTGTTGCGGACCATGAACTCTTTCAGAATGTCGTTCTGAATAGTCCCGCTCAACTGCTCCGGCGTAACTCCCTGTTCTTCCGCGGCAACAATATAGAACGCCATGATGGGTAGCACGGCGCCGTTCATGGTCATGGATACCGACATTCGGCCAAGAGGAATCTGATCGAACAAAACCTTCATGTCGAGGATCGAGTCAATGGCTACGCCGGCCTTGCCCACGTCGCCGGTTACTCGTTCGTGATCAGAATCGTATCCCCGATGCGTGGCAAGATCAAAGGCCACTGAAAGGCCCTTCTGGCCGGCGGCCAGGTTCCGGCGGTAAAACGCGTTGGACTCTTCGGCGGTAGAGAATCCCGCGTATTGACGAATCGTCCAGGGCCGCATCACGTACATCGTGCTGTACGGCCCGCGCAGGTAGGGCGGAATTCCCGCCGCATATTCAAGATGCTCAAGTCCCTCGAGATCCTCGCGCGTATAGAAACTTTTGACAGGGATATGCTCCGGTGAGAGCCACTCACTCTTCTCACGCGCGTTACCACTGTCTAACGCGGGCTTCAAGTCGATCTTTGTAAAGTCAGGACGCATGGTTAGTTCTTGATCCCCAGCCGTTGCTGCCATTTTGTGAGGAATACGATAGGATTGCTTCGCAGATGAACGAAATCCGCGACACCCGCCGTTCGCAATTGCTCGACGGAATCGGGATAGCCCGCGATAATCACCGGGATCTCGCGCTTGAGAGACTTCAATCTGGCCAGAACTTCCGTGGCCAACGCAAGATATTCCGCGTCTGAGCTGCACAACACAATTAAATCGGCATCGCTCGCCGCGATCCTTTCGACGCTTGAAAATCGCTTGGCGACAAGATCGAAGCCCGCGCAGGCAAAAAAGCTGGCGGCAAAATTGGAGCGCGCTGAGCGCATCCTTGCGTCTCCGATTTCGGCCAGCAAAATGCGCGGATTCTTTCCGCCCTGGGACACGTGCCGCTCCGTGCGCAGTCGAAGCTGTTCATACGCCCGTGTGCCGCGCCGTTGAATAGAAATGCGCGAAAAGTCAATGCGCTCCAATGCTTTTTCTGAAATGTTGGCGTGCTGACTCGTTCCCGTAAAGATGCGGCGGCGAGACGTGACTGCCTCTTCCCTGGCGGCCAGCGATTTCTCCAGCGCCTGTGCAGATGAGCCCATCCTTCACCGCCTTCTGATAGCCCCCGGCGGCTTCGATTCCCTGCATCGCCTTCCAGCCCTCGCGGGCTATGGAATCGGTAATCACTTCCAGGCAGTACGACCCGGCGCCTGGATCTGCGACTCGCGATAACATCGCTTCTGTGCTTGAGAATGATCTGCGTATTTCGCGCCAGCCGTCGGCTGGCATCATCCGGCGTCTTGTAACACTCATCGAAGGGCGCCACGGTGATGGAGTCCGCGCCGCCGAAAACCGCGGACATGGCCTCGGTGGTTCCGCGCAGAACGTTGACGTGGGGATCGTAAACAGTCTTATTCCAGCGCGAGGTGCGGGCGTGAATGCGCGCCTTCGCGCTTGCGCGCGTTCCCCCAAAGCTCTCTAAAGCTTGCGCCCACATCATGCGGAAGGCGCGCAGCTTGGCAATCTGAAAGAAAAAGTTGGCGCCCATTGAAAATGAAAAAGCAGTCGCAGCCGCGGCGCGACTCGGCGTCCACCTTGCGCTCTTGCATTCCGGCCATGAAATCGATCGCGGCCGCCAGGGTAAATCCAACTTCCTCGACGGCGGTCGCCCCCGCCTCTTCAAACTCCTCGCCATGAATGTTGAAGGGCACAAGTGTGGGAGGCGCGGCCGCAACCACTTCCGCCGCAAAGTCCAGGTTGGCGAGCGGATTCCAGCCGGTCGATACCGGCGATTGCCTGTGCTGCCGTTTCAGCCGCTCCAATCAAAAGACGAAGCTGCGGCTCGCCGGCATCTTCAAAATGCACGGGAATCTCTTCGAGGTTGGCAAGAAGCATGTCCAGGTCTGCGGCATTCTCGAAGTTCGGGCATTGCGATACGCGATCTCTCCGGCTCCAGCATGCACCGCGCTGTGCGCCGCGCGATTGGCTTCTTCCGGATCAGCCGCATCGATCTCTTCCCGGATGCGCCAGTCGCCGGTTAAGCGAGCGCTGCGCGCATAAGGAAAAGCGCCTGGAGCCGCATCGGGAAATTCCAAACCCGCGATGTCTTCTGCCCTGTAGTAGGGCTTGACCGCAAGCCCTTCCGCCGTTTGCCAAATCAGTTTCTTAGCGTAGTCGGCGCCCTTCAGATCCCTGCGGATAACTTCCTCCCACAGCTCAGTGCTGACGGGAGGAAATTCCTGGAGAAGATGATCGCTGTCCATATTCTTCACTTGCTTTCAGGGTCTTCGACAATTTCGATGAGGAACCCAAAGGGATTGTCCATTCTCGACTTGGGATGAACAAAGAAGACCGTGGTTCCTCGCGAGCCTTTGCGGGGCGCCTTGTCGATCAGTTGAAATCCGCTTGCCTTCATCGCGTCGAAGGCCTGCTGCGCGCTCTCCACGCGGAAGGCGACATGAGCCAGCCCGCCGCGCCCGCCGTTTCTCTCCATCAGTTTTTGCACCGGAGAATCCGCCGTCAAAGGCTCAATCAACTGAATCAGGTTGGGACCGTCGCCGACGCGCAGCAATGCTTCGCGCACCTGATCGACTCCCCGCACTTCTTCCCGATGCACTTCGTGGAAGCCCAGCATCTTGTAGGCCTCAACCTGGCGGTCAAGCTCGCCCTGCTTCACGGCGATGGCCACGTGATCGATGAACTTGATTCCGGGAACAAGTTTCAAATCTTCATCAACGCTGCTCATGAATATCCCTTTCGATGGAGCTAACCAGCGCTCTAACAAGGCTGGTTAAACGCTATCATTCGAACTCAACGACGACCTGATTCAACTTCACGGAGTCGCCCTGCGCCACCCGCACGTTCTTCACTGTTCCGGCGCGGCGCGCCGTAACATTTGTTTCCATCTTCATGGCTTCCAGCACCATGAGCAGATCGTTGGCTTGAATCGTCTGCCCCGGCGCAACATTCACTTTGATGACGATGCCCGTCACGGGACTGCGGCACAGCTTGTCTTCGCTCGCGCTTTCCGTGGCTTCCTTGGCCGCCGCCGATGCAGCTTGCGCGCCAGCAACCGGCACCGGCGAACCGTCGCGTGAAGCGGCTGGTACGGCCCATAACCCGGCTGGCGCGGCATCGCGTCATCTTCCAAGACTTCGACTTCAGCCTCGTAGGTCTTTCCGTCAATTGCAATCTGAAGTTTCAAGTTACAAGTTCCTTCCTTCTACAAACTTTCGCGCCTCAGCCTCTGATCCGCGGATGATGGGAGGCATGAACGAGCGCCCGCCCCTGCTGAGACCATGGATTCACAACTTCGTAAGGCGATTGCAGCATCTTTGCCGAGCGGATGCGGACTTTCTTGCCCAGAAATGCGGTCACGGCCGCGGCAATCACCACCAGTATTTCGGGCGTGACTTCACTATGTCCCTGCTTCCTTCGTGCCCGGGGCCGCAGTTTTCACTTCGCCTGCGGAAGACGGCGCTTCAGATGACGCTGCAGGCTGGCTGAGTTCGGCCACGCGAGCCTGCAGTGCCTTGACGGCGCCGGCAAGCTCGCCCAGTTGGCGTTCCATCGCCAATTGCCGTTCAGAAACAGCCTGAATCAAATCTTTTGCACTCACTGCCACGCGCGGCTCCTCGTTATAAAGGAATCAATCCATGTTTCTTCCCGGGACGCAGCTCCCGCTTGGTGTGCAGCGATTCCAGAGCATCCGCCAGCGCCTTCCTGGTCTCGGCAGGATCGATGATGTCATCCACCAGGCGGCGGCCTGCCGCGACATAGGGATTGGAAAACGTCTCTCGATACTCGTCCACCAGTTCCTGGCGGCGGCCGGCCTTGTCCTCGGCGGCATCAATCTCGCGCCGGAAAACAATCTCCGCCGCGCCCTCGGCGCCCATCACCGCGATCTCCGCCGTGGGCCACGCCACCACCCGGTCCGCGCCCAGGTCCTTGCAGCACATGGCGATATACGCGCCGCCGTAGGCCTTGCGCAGCACCACCGTAATCTTCGGCACCGTGGCGGCCGAGTAAGCAAACAGCAGCTTGGCGCCATGACGGATGATGCCGCCGCGCTCCTGCTCCACTCCGGGAAGAAATCCCGGCACATCCACAAACGTAATCAGCGGAATGTTGAAGGCGTTGCAGAAGCGGACAAAGCGCGCCGACTTATCCGAGGCATTGATGTCCAGCACGCCGGCCAGATGATTCGGCTGGCTCGCGATGATGCCCACCGGCCGGCCTTGCAGGCGTCCGAAGCCGATCACAATGTTGGCGGCGTACCCCGGTTGAATCTCGAAGAAATCCCGATAATCCAGAACGCGCGTGATCAACATCGCGCACATCATAAACAGCCTTGTTGTCCACCGGGACAATTCCGTTCATCTCCGCATCGGACTCAATCGGCAGATTGAAGGGCATGCGGGGCGGATCTTCAAGATTGTTGGAGGGCAGAAAGCTGAGCAGCCGCCGGCACAGTTGCGCCGCGTCTTCATCGTCCCGTGCGATAAGATGAATCACTCCCGAGTAATTCATATGCGCCTGCGGTCCGCCCAGCTCCTCATCGCTCACGGTTTCGCCGGTGACCTGTTTAATCACCTTCGGCCCGGTGATGAACATGCGCGCCTGCATGCGTTTGAATCACAAAGTCGGTCAGCGCCGGGCTGTACACCGCGCCGCCCGCGCAGGGTCCGCAGATAATCGAAATCTGCGGCACCACTCCGGAGAGCAGAACATTGTGGTAAAAGACGCGTCCATATCCGGCCAGGCTGTCGATGCCCTCCTGAACGCGCGCGCCGCCGGAGTCGTTGATGACGACGAACGGGCTGCCTGTCTTCAACGAAAGGCGCATCATATCCACAACCTTGTCGTTGTGCGTCTCGCCGGCGGAGCCGCCCCCCACGGTGAAATCCTGGCTGGCCAAATGCACCTGGCGGCCGTCAATCTTCGCGCATCCCGTCACCACGCCATCGGCGGGCATCTCCTTGCCGGCCATCCCAAAATAAGTGGACCGGTGGAGGGCAAACAGCCCGATCTCCTGGAAGCTGCCCGTGTCCACCAGCCTTGCAATGCGTTCCCGCGCCGTCAGCTTGCCGGAGGCGTGCTGTTTCTCGATGCGTTCCTGGCCGCCGCCCAGTTGAAGCTCCGCGCGCTTCGCGTCAAGGCCGGTGATCTTTTCGGCCATCGTCTTCTGACTTTTTTCCTGCTTTGCCATTCCTGCTCCTGAATCCGCCGGCGTGTATCGTCTATTTCTCCGCGGCCACGCTTACCCGGTGCTCTTTGCCGTTCAGCGTAATCACGTAATTCACTTTCCCGCTCAGTGCTGCTCCGCTGCCTGCCGCCGCGGGAGCTTTCTGATCCGCTGCTTTCGCCTCGGGCGCGCTGCCCGACGGGTCCTTGCCCACATTCTTGCGGCCTTGCGTGCGGCTTTCGAAGAAAGCGGGCGCCACCTTGGGGAACATGGCATAGGTCAGCACGTCCTCATCGCTGCCGTTCGCTCCCTTCAAGGCATTCGCGGTGGCGCTCAGGTTCTCCCACTCCGGCTTGAGCAGGTCAGCGGGACGAACCGTAATCGCCGGCTTCTTCGCATGGGCCTCGGCCTGTTTCAGCACCTCGGGATCTTTTTTGCCGAGGGTGCTTCCGTAGTAGCCCAGTATCAGGTCGGCAAACTCCCCGGTCAGCACTTTGTACTTGCCCATCAGGACATTGAAGACCGCCTGCGAGCCGACGATCTGGCTGGTAGGCGTAACCAGCGGCGGATAGCCGGAATCCTTGCGAACCCTGGGAACCTCCTCCAGAACCTCCTTCAGCCGGTCGCCCGCGCCCTGTCCCTTGAGTTGGCTTTCCATGTTGGAGATCATTCCGCCCGGAATCTGGCTCTTGAAGATCTCCGTATCCACGCCGATATTCTCGCTGAAGAACTCCTTGTAGCGTGGACGGATTTGAGCAAAGTGGTTCGATATGCGCAGAACACGATCCAGATTGACGCGGGTCTCGTACCCGGTCCCTTCCAGCAATTCGATCAGGCTTTCCGTGGGGTTGTGTCCCGGCCCCAGCGACAGGGAACTGACCGCGGTATCCACAATGTCGCATCCCGCCTCGATGGCCTTCATCAGAGAAACCATGGTGACTCCAGTGGTGGCGTGCGTGTGGACATGAACCAGCGTCTCTTTGCCGCACCGCTTCTTGATGGCCTTCACCAGGTCATAGGCGGGCTGCGGCCTCAGCAGGGCGGCCATGTCCTTGATGCAGATCGAATCGCATCCCATCTCCTTCAACTGCTCGGACCTCTCGGCATAAGCCTCAATGGTGTGCAGGGGGCTGATGGTATAGCAAATGGCGCCTTGCGCATGTTTGCCGGTCTTCTTCACCGCATCGATGCTGGTCTTGAGGTTGCGGATGTCATTGAGCGCATCAAAAATCCGGAATACGTCGATCCCGTTTGTGGCGGCCTTCTCCACAAACCGCTCCACCACGCCGTCTTCATAGTGCCGGTAGCCCAGCAGGTTCTGGCCGCGCAGCAGCATCTGCAGGCGCGTCTTGGGCATCAGCTTGCGGAAGGTGCGCAGCCGCTCCCACGGGTCCTCATTCAGAAAGCGGATGCAGGAATCGAAGGTTGCGCCTCCCCAGCACTCCACCGACCAGTAACCGGCATTGTCGATGTCTTCGCAGGCCGGAATCATGTCGTCCAAAGACATGCGGGTGGCGAGCAGGCTCTGATGAGCATCTCGAAGCGCCAGTTCAGTAATCTCAACGATGCGGGACATATACGTCTCCCCGAATAATCTCAACAAGAGTGGTTCATATCCAATGGTAATTGGTCCCAGCGGACTGTCCGAGAGCCACAGCACATTTAGGCCTTATTCCGCGCCCCATCTTTTCCGCGTTCTACTCGGAATAGGTGGGAAACCACGAACTATGATCCGGGCTCAGTTCGTCCGGCTCATCTCGCCTTCTTGAAGTCGAAGATCGCCAGATTCATCTGCCCCTCGGTGAGGATGTGGACGGTAATCACGCTCTTGCCCTTGGGCAGCTTGATCTTGGCGATGCCGGGAGCAAGGTTCCAGTGATGCCATTGCCGCCAAGCCACCGGATCGGCGGCATCGAAGGTGCTCACGATGGTCAAAGGGCCGGTGGCCGGCTCGCCGTTCACGTCCAGCGAGATGCTTCCGCCGCGATTCGAGGTATAGAGCAGGTCGGCGGAGTACTCGCCCGCCTTGGCCACCTGCACCGTAATGTTGAACCATTCGCCGGGCACGGTCCAGCCTACGTAAAGCATCTCCGCCGGGGGCACAACCTTGTCGTAGGGGTTGTCATCGACCTGCGGGTTCCAGCTGAACTTGGTGAAGGAGATATCCACGCCCTCTTTCATGCGGAACTCGTGCAGATAGCTTCCGTCGGCGGGGTTCAGCTCGCCGCTGCCGTGGTTCACGGCGTCCGAGTCGTGATAGGCCACTCCCTCGCCGCCCAGGTCGTAGTAGGCGCAATACACCTTGCCGGGAATCGCCTGCGCCCCGCCCTGGACTCGGCTGTCGTGGTAAGGGGATCCCTTGTAATGGCGCAGGAACTCCGGTTTAGAGGCGCAGAGCGCGGTCGCGGCAAACAGAACAGCCAGGACAGGCAAGAGGAAAGGCGAACGATAGAAAGTTATTTTCACTGTGTACTGCCTCCGGCACAGGATACCGCCGATGGGTGAACATCCGCGGACGTATTTGGGTTCATGGGAAATCGTACGCCCTAAGGCTTGCGGAAGACGAGTTTCCGCCGCTTTGGCTTCCGAGCGGTGCCGCTGTTGACTTCCAGCTTGTTCACTGCGCGGGGCAGGCGCACGCTCTGAAGGCTTTCACCGTGTGATTCGTCAGCGTGCAAACGTACTGCGGCCAGGCCAGTTGGAGCAGGGGCGAAGCATAGCCAACGGAGAAATCATTGATGTATTTTTGACTGGCGTGAGTCTTCGCGCCGGGATCGGCTGCGAAGCCGGCGATGAGCTGGCTTACGGAAGACGATGTAAATTCAGCCCGGTGATAGCTGCGCGCAAAATCGTATTCTTCGGTCCAGGCGGCATCAACGCCTGTCAGGTTCGACGCGGCGAACACCTTGTAGTCCTTGAGCGCTGCCGACGATGGATCAACCTGCGCGACTGTAAAGGACGGATGGTTTCCGTTAATCGGCGAGATCGATGTGACCATTTTGACGGCGACGCTCTTTTCCGATGCCGGGCTTTGGCCGTCCTCCTTCAGTAGCCGCAGTTCGTCCATGTGCGTGTGAGCAAAGATGGCTAACTGGACAACATCGCCATACTCAGCGAGTCACGTCCGCCATCTTTTCCGAGGAGAGAAACATCGTGGGTCTCTGGCCGCCGCAAACATCGAGTCTTCGGGTAGCTGTCGCGTACAGATCGACTCCCGGCGGAATGTGGCCCACGACCCAGATCTTCTGCTTGTTGGCGCGGGCCTCCTCAAGCTGCTGTCGAAGCCATGCAAGCTGCGCGTCGGCGGCGGATGGATCGGCCCTGCCTGCGCAGGTCGCGTAGTTCCTTGCCATGAACAGATCGTTCAACACCAGCAGTCGCGCGTTTTCAATGGGCGCGGGCAGCGAGACGCTGTAATAGCCGCCGGCCGCGAAACTCTCTTGCGCGCTTTGGCGCTCGGTTAGCGGGAAAATTCTTGATGACTTCTTTGCCGGTAACCGCGAGAAACTCGCTGTGCGCGTCGATCTGGTAGTCGCCGCAGTCGGAGTCATTGTTTCCCAGGGCAACATAAACAGGCGCGTTGGGAAAGGCGCCGTGTAACTCGTCCATCACAAAGTCCAGCGTCTTTTCGACGAATGCCCTGTAGTTAGCATGCGTGGATTGAGGAAAGAGCGTTTTGTATTTGCATGGAAAGTCGTGTGAGAGAAGATCGCCGCTCACAGTAACAAACTTTGCATCGGCGGCGTGGCGGAGCATGGCCTGCACGCTGGAGTTGAAGAGCGCGAAGGAAGTGTCATCTCCGCGAGCGTGACAGGTCTGCTGCAATGACTGAAAACGCTGCTGCTGATCTGTCGACGGCGGCGCGGCGAGTATGGATTTCCATGCGCTCACCGGCGCAGCGGCGAGTTGGGGAACTTTGGCCGGATCCCAGAACGGCTCGAAGTGAATATCGCTGACGAGGAGCGCGTGGACGGTGATTTTAACGGACGGCTTGGCTGGCTGGTGGCTCTGCGCAAGAGCAGCGCCGGTGAACAGAAAAATCGCAATTACCTGCATTGCTTTAACGCGGAGGATGCAGGCTGCGAGATTGCGTTTCATCGAAACTCCTTGGCTGACCCTCACTTTAACATGACCTGCTCTCGAGCGAAAAAGCGGCCTTTTGGGGGTTAAACCGGCGCTTTTTGGGCTAAAAAAGAGGCAAAATCAGGGGTTTGCAGTTACTGATTCGTCAACAGTGGAAAAATGCAAGCTGTTGATCTCGTGCAAGTTACAAGCCATGGAGGGGTCGAAAGATGATTTCCACAGGGTAGGGGGGGTGGGGGTCAGGGGGATTTTGGCGGTTTGTGGCCCGCAACTGAGCGGCGCACGGGAATGGAATCGGCTCAACTAGGATGATTTCGCGGCGGATATGTAGGGTCATGGTGGATTCTCCCTATCAATAGGGTGCGCCACTGGAGCGTAATATTCTGCAAAATGTGCGATCGATTTTTTTGCGGCGCGGAAGATGATGGCTGCCAGATTCGGTTTCATCGAGGCTCATTAGCTGCCGATGAACAGTGAACCCCCAACCGTGATTGGGGATTCACTGTTTGGGAGAGAGGCGCGGGGACTAGCTGACGCGCTCGATGACGACAGATTGGAGGACGACGGGCGTCTTGGGCTTGTCTTGAGAGCCGCGCGGAACTTTGGAGATTTTTTCCGCGATCTCATAGCCCTCGACAACTTCGCCGAAGATGGTGTGGTTGCCGGTAAGCCAGGGCGTGGCGGCAACGGTGATGAAGAACTGGCAGCCATTGGTTCCGGGTCCGGCGTTTGCCATGGCCAGTTTGCCGGGTTTGTCGAACTTGTGGGGCGAGCCTTTGGTCTCGTCCTGGAAGCGGTAGCCGGGTCCGCCCATGCCGGTTCCGGCGGGGTCGCCGCCCTGGATCATGAAGTCGGGAATGACGCGGTGGAAGATGGTGCCGTCGAAGAGTTTGTCGGAGGACTTCTTGCGGGTGGTGGGATGAGTCCACTCTTTGGATCCCTCGGCTAGCTCAATGAAGTTCTTAACAGTGATGGGCGCGTCAGACTCAAAGAGCCGGACGGTGATCTTGCCTTCGGTGGTAGAGAAGACGGCGTAGGTTCCTGGTGCGAGGGACATGAAAAACTCCTGTGCTTGGTTATCTGTCTAGCCTTAGGCTAAACAGTACGAAAAAAGGAACGTATCAGTGGACCGTACGCATACGAAGCTGTTATCTGTGGTCGGCGAGTATGAAAATCACATTGATCGTTGTACCGACTTTAACCGGTTCACCATTAATCTGAAAGGGTTTGTACTCCCAGTTCTTAACCGCGCTTAAGGCTGCGTCTCGGAGTGCATCTGGGCCACTGATCACGCTCAGTTTCTCAATTCGACCATCAGTACCGATCAAAGCTTGTAGTACGACAGTGCCAGAAATCCGTGCGTCCTTAGCATCTTGGGGATATATCGGTGGGGTTTTCTTAAGGAGCATCCCCTGCGCCACACCAGCCGACAGGTTGATTCGCTTTGCAGGATTCGCGGCGGCGGGCGCGACTTCCTGCGGCGCGGCGTTCGAGTTGGGCGGCATCGGCTGGTCCTCGCCTATGATGGTCACCTTGGCCTCACGCACGATGGTCACTTTCTTCAGCACCACTGGCGTGAGCGGCTTGTTCTCGCCGTTGGCCGGGACGCGGGCGATGGCCTTGACTACATCAAGGCTGGTGGCATCGCACTGGCCGAAGATGGTGTGGTGATGGTTGAGATGCTCGGTGGGCACTTCGGTGATAAAGAACTGGCTGCCGTTGGTGTTGGGTCCGGAGTTGGCCATGGCCAGACGTCCAGGCACGTCGAAGCCGAGATTGGGATCGAACTCATCCTCGAATTGATAGCCAGGATCTCCCGTGCCGGTGCCTATGGGGTCGCCACCCTGAATCATGAACTCGGGGATGACGCGATGGAAGATGGTGCCGTTGTAAAGCGGCTTGTTGTGCTGCTTCTTGCCGGTCGCGGGGTCGGTCCAGTCCTTCGTGCCCTCGGCCAGAGCGATGAAGTTGGCCACTGTTTTGGGCGCCTGCCGCTGAAAGAACTGGCAGGTGATGCGGCCCATGGAGGTGTCCATCACCACGGTCGGACCGTTGGGATGAGTCAATGCGGCAGCTGTGGCCTGGGGCGCGTCAGGCAGTTCGTTTGAAGCGGTTTGGGCAAGGCCGAGGCGGTAAAGGCCGCGGCCAGAGCGGGAAGAAGATAGTGTCTGCTTGAGTTTCATAACGTCTCTAGGGTAAATCATTCGGCTGGGGTGGGGCCAGCGGTCAGCAGCCCTTCTTGCAACGGGCCATGATGGCGGCGTGGAGGCGCTCCTGCAAGCCGGCGGGCAAGTCATAAATTTCATGAGAGCGGTAGATTTCGATGGTCTTGCGCGTGGTGTTGAGGATGACCTCGCAGTGGCCGCAGCGGCCGAGGTGAGTTTGCAATTCGGCTGCGCATCTCGGGGGTCACCGAGTCGTCGATCAGGTCGTCGAGATGGGCGAGAAACTCTTTGCAAGTCACTTTTTCGTCCCCGTTTCTCCAGATCTCGTTTCCTTGGGCCTCTTGTTTCTGCGGAAGTAGCGGCTCAGGCGCTCGCGCAGTTGCAGCCGGGCGCGCAGCAGGCGCGACTTGACGGCGGGAATGCTCAACCCCAGCGTCTCCGCCGTCTCCTCGGTCGAAAGCCCTTCCACGTCCCTCAGCACAAACACGATGCGAAACCCCTGTGGCAGCCCCTGGATGGTCTTGCGCAGAATCTCGGCCAACTCGGACTGGTTGTAATTCTGCTCCGGATCGGGCGCCCAATCGGCCAGATCGCGGGGTACGCTGCCCTCTTCTGTCTCGATGTCCTCGTCAATCGAAACCATCTTGCCGGTGCGCCGCTTGCGCAGCCGCATCAGGCTTTCGTTGACCGCAATCCGCACCAGCCAGGTGTAAAACTTCGAATTGCCCTGAAACTGCTCGAGCTTTTCGTACGCCTTCAGGAAGGCGTCCTGCATGACGTCCTCGGCATCCTCGCGATTCTGCGTGATGTGCTGGGCGATGCGAAAGAGCTGGCGCTCGTACTTGCGGACCAGCAAATCGTAGGCCGAGACATCGCCTCCGCGCACCCTTGCGACCAGGGCTACGTCTGGATGCGGCTCGAGTTCTCCTGCAATCGATTGGATGGTCGGCATGGCAATTGGTTGCGAAAAATCCGCAGGACCGGTTTCGAGTTGCGCTTCAGGGTCCGTAGATGAGTGTACCGGATGAGCGCAGTCGTGGAGACCAAACAGGAAGCATAGGGTTTGGCCAAGGTCCAATTTGGCGGAGCCATCCCATTTTGCGATGATTTCGGTAACCGCCATGGTTCCCGGCGGCCTCATCCAGGGCAAAAGCAAATTAAAGTGAATAGATGAGGGTCGCATCTTCCCCAATTTCCATTTCGCGGCTGGCTTTGCGCTGCATGGCTGGCCTGCTTTCCTTTTCCATGATCGTGCTGCCGGTTGCAGGGCAATCGACCAGCGGCTCGACAAACGGCGGCTCGACGACCAAGCCGGCCGGACAAGCCTCCTCCGCAGTAAAGAAGCCGACGGCGCAGAAGCCTGCCCCGAAAACAACGCAGACAGCAACGAAGCCGGCTCCAACGGCCAAGAAGCTGTCCCCAACGGCCAATAAGTCCGGAAAAACCGCTAGCTCGACAACCAGAAAGCCCAAAAAGCCAGTGAGCCCTGCCGTCAGGGCAGCCAGGCGCGCGCGGGCGGCGCGCATCAAGCTGGCCTTTGTGGCCTCGACTGAGTTGCGGCCCATGGCCCAGCAACTGGCCACGATGCGCACGCCGGCGGCTTACGCGGGCGTAACCAAATATGCGCATCAGCATACGCGGCGAGGCGGCAGCGGCGGCATATCTTGCGCTGGGTCATGCGTATTTGCTAGACAATCGCTACGCGGAGGCAGCCGTCAACTTTCGCCTGGCCCGGCAGAAAGGCACAGAACTGGCTGACTACGCCGATTTCCTAGGCGCGTGCGCCAACCACGGCGCGGGCAATGAATCGGCAGCCGAGGCGACACTGCGCGGGTTTACAACGCGCTATCCGGAGAGCATCTTTGTTGCCCAGGCGCCGGAGCTGGAAGCCGAAACGCTGCTAGCGATGCAGGACGCGGCTGGCGCTGAGCGAGTGCTGGCGGCAGCGGCGAATACAGCCGCCGCGAGCCGTCCCGGCTACCAACTGGCACAAGGCGAGGTGAACTTCTCGCTGGGAGAGACACAGCAGGCCGAAAACCTCTTCAAGCGGTTGCTGCTGGCTCATCCGCTGAGCCCGGAGGCGGAGATTGCGCGAGCAAGACTCACCGCCATGGGCGCGGAGGCCAAACTAACCACGGCCGAAGTGCGCAGCCTGGGCGACGCATACTACAACGCCGGCCGCTATGCCGACGCGAGCGAGCAATACCATTCGCTGGCCAGGCAACCGGGCCTCGATGCAAAAATCCGCGCGGGCTTTGCCGTGGCGGCCGCAGCCTGCGACCTGAAGTTGAAGCGGCTGACCAAGGCTCAGGCCGAAGCGCTGCCCAACACGCCGGACGAGAACGGAGCACAACGGCTCTATCTACTGATGCAGCTGGCCAAGAACCGCAACGACCTGAACGAACAGAAGCGCATTGTGGCGGAAATGGAGTCCCGATTCCCGCAGAGTCCGTGGCTGGCCGAGGCGCTCTACTCCAGCGGAAATCAGTATCTGCTGCGGCGCGAGTATGCGGCTGCGGCCGAGTACTACAGCACGCTGGCCACGCAGTTCCCATCGAACAAGAACGCCGCGACGGCGCACTGGCGAGCCGGCTGGCTGAGTTACCGGCAGGGGCTTTACGCGATGCAGTGCGCCTGTTCGACGAGCAGATCCGGCTCTATCCCGAGGCGAAAGAGACCGTGGCGGCACTTTACTGGCGCGGGCGCTTGTATGAGACGGTGGAACAAAAGCCAGATCTGGCCGCAGCCAACTACCGCACCTTGATCCGCGCTTACCAGCACTACTTTTATGCGCAGCTGGCAAGGCAACGGCTGGCCGCGCTGGGCAATTTTCCAAAGGAAGCGCTGCCTGCGCCGCAGCCGCAACTGGACCGCTTTCAGGCTCCGCCCGTGCCAACGCTTGAGGAGAGCTTTCCCGCCGACAGCCCGCACCTGGCCAAGGCGCGCCTGCTGGCCAACGCGGGCCTGAACGAATACATTGCGCAGGAGATTGCCGCCGACCCGGACTCATCCTCCTGGAGCGCGCTGGCCGAAGCGAAAATCTATGCCTCTATGGCGAGCACTTTCGCGCCATGCGGGTGATGAAGAGAGCTTTGCCCTCGGCCTGCCACGGCCTCCATTCCGTCCATTCCGCTGGCCTACTGGCGGATTCTCTTCCTCGAGCCGTGGTGGGAGACGATCAAGGCCGAGTCAGCCAAAAACAATCTTGATCCGTATCTGGTGGCCGCGCTGATACGCCAGGAGTCGGAGTTCAATCCTTCGGCCGTCTCCCGCGCCAACGCGTGCGGGCTGATGCAGTTGCTGCCTGCCGTGGGCAAGTCCATGGCGCGCGAGGAGGGAATCGAGCACTTCCAGACCTTCCAACTCTTCGATCCGGCCACCAACATCCGCCTCGGAACCCGCTACCTGCGCAAGACCCTGGACAAATTCGACGGAGTGACGGAGTATGCGCTGGCTGCCTACGACGCCGGAGACGAGCGGGTGCTCGAATGGCAGGCCGCAGGTCCCTACCAAGGCATGGACGAGTTTGTCGAATCGATCCCCATCACCGAGACCCGTGAGTATGTCGAGATCATCCTGCGCAACCTGGATACATACAAGGCAATCGACGCATACGCCGGTTCACAGGGAAAAAAGGCTGCGGTAGCGGAGCGATAGGATTCTGCTAAGCGGAAGCCGCGAAGCGTTAAAAGCAGCCTCGTAATTTTCTGCAAGGCGTTTTCCACAGCAAAAGTGCAAATCTCACATGCTGAGACGCGGAAAAGATAGAAGGCTCATTCTGACTGAGGATCGAAATCCGTGTATTCCAATGATAAAAAGATACTTACCTGCTCGATCCTTGCAAAGCACGGAAGCAAAGAATCATAGATTGGTGAATTAATCTGCAAGGATTTGGGGGTCAAAAAAATATTGGGGGTAGGGGGGGTACCCCCCTCAGTGGACAGTGAACAGTGGACAGTGGACAGTAACTGCGAGCGAGTCTTGAGATTGTTCATGGGATGATTGTGCGCCAGTTGAAGGTAATTATCTGCAAAAGGAAGGAGGAAACGATGGAGCGATTCGTTCGCAGCAAGACAGCTGGTGATTCGCGGGGATTGCCAATGAGCGAGTTGGATGATTGCGCAAAAGACCGAAGTCGCGGCTGTGTAAAAGCCCGGCGGAGTTCCTCAGAAAATCCCAATTACGCACTGCTTTTTTAGGAAATTCCAATAACAGGAATTCCGGACTCCTTATCCACAAAATCTCCTTCTTCAACCGTTGACCCTGTCCTCCAGGCTCCGTAGAGTCAGTAATCGGAGGGTGATTTTCGCTGTGCCATGAACTTTGGCGGCGGATTGCCCTGACGAGATTTGCACAGCGCCAATAACGGCGACGTGATGCAGCCAAGCCCCAACACCCCGGAGTTTACATGCTGAAACTTAAAAAGATTCACATTCTCGGCTTCAAAAGCTTTTGCGACCGCACGGAAGTTGACCGTGGCGGGAACGGGCATAGCCGTGGTGGTGGGGCCGAACGGGTGCGGCAAGTCGAACATTCTGGACGCGGTGAGCTGGGTGCTGGGCGAGCAGAGCGCGAAATCGCTGCGCGGCACGCACATGCAGGACGTGATCTTTGCCGGAACGCACGAGCGCAAGGCTCTGGGCATGGCCGAGGTGACGCTGACCCTGGTTGATCCGGAGGTTTACGAGGGGCCGATTCCCGTGGAGCCGCAGGTGATGGTCGATCACGACGGCCCGACCGACTGGGACGAGGAAGAGGCGCGCCGCCAGCGAGCCGCCGAGGCCGAGGAGATTATCGCCAACGAGCAGCCGGGACAGGTGCTGGAGGAGGATTCCACGGGCGGGGCTGGCTCGACGCAGTGGCCGGCGCGCAGCCGGGGTCCGGCCAGCCGCAGACATTTACCACGCGGCGAGGGTCCGCAGGCGGTGGTGCTGAAGATTCGCCGCCGCAAGTTCCAGCGCACGCCGCAGAAGGGCGAGATCGAGGTAACCCGGCGGCTGTTTCGCACCGGGGAGAGCGAGTACCTGCTGAACGGCAAGCTCTGCCGGCTGCGCGACATTCAGGACATCTTCATGGGCACGGGGCTGGGGCCGGAGAGCTACGCGATTATCGGGCAGGAACGGATCGGGCAGTTGCTCAGCTCCAAGCCGCACGACCGGCGGGCGATCATCGAGGAGGCGGCGGGGATTACGCGCTTCAAGACCAGGAAACGGCTGGCCGAGTTGCGCCTGGAGAGCGCGCAAGCAGAACCTGGCGCGCGTGAACGACATTTTTGAGGAAGTGACGCGGCAGATGAACTCGCTGAAGCGGCAGGCGTCGAAGGCGGAGCGCTACGGCGCGGTGCGCGACGAGCTGCGCGGACGGATGCGCGTGGTGCTGGCCAGCCGCATGGCGCTGATGGACGCCGAGCGGGCAAGGCTGGAGCATGAGATTGCCGGCCTGACGGAGCAGATCAACGGCTCGGCGGCGGGGATTGAGGAGCAGGAAGGCAGCCACCACTCGCTCACCGAGCGCGGCTACCAGTTGGATGGCGAGGGCCAGGAGGCGCAGAATCGCGCCAACACGGCGGCCGTGGAGATGGAGCGGGCCGCGGCGCGGCAGCGCGCCAACGTGGAGCGGGTGAGCGAGCTGGAGACGCGGATTGCAGCGGCCGGCGCCGAGCTGGAGCAGACGCGGACGCAGTTGAGCGGAATCGCCGAGGAGCGGGCGCAGCAACAGAGCTTTCTGGCCACGGCGGCTGAAGAGGCGCGTGTCTTTCGCCAGCAGGTGGAGGCGCGCCAGCAGGAGGCGCGCACGGCGGCCGAAGAGGTCTTTGCGGCGGAGCGGGAGCTAGAGACCAGCCGCCGCCAAGCCATGCACCTGCTGACCCTGGCCGGCAACGCCCGCAATCATACGACCCAGGGCGAAGAGAGTCTGGCGGCTTTGGAACGCGAGGCGGAGCGGCTGGAAACCGAGATGGGCCAGGCGCGGATGGAGCTGGAAAACCTGGGCGCGCAGAGCGGAGAGGCACGGCAGCGCTTTGAGTCCGCGGCGGAGGCGCTCAAGCGGCTGGAGGGCGAGATTGCGGCCTTGCGCGAGGCTCTGCAAACCCGCCGCGCCGAAGAAAATGCGCTGCGCGCGCACGCCAACCAACTGCGCGGCGAACAGGCCACCGTGGCCGGACGCCGCGATGCTCTGCAATCGCTGATTCGCGACCACGGCTACTCCACCGAAACGGTGCGCCGGCTGCTGAAGCCCGGCGCGCTGGCTGAGGGCATGGCGCCGGTGGGGACGCTGGCGGATTTTCTCGAGGTGAGCGGCGCGTATGAGGCCGTGGTGGATGAGTTTCTGCGCGAGGAGCTGAATTATGTGGTGGTCAAGAGCTGGGTGGCCGCCGAAGAGGGCGTCAAGCTGCTCAAGTCCGGCGTGGATGGCCGCGCCACTTTCCTGATTCACCCGGTTGAGCAGGGCGGACTTTTTGAGGAGAGCGACGACACCATCAGCGGCCCCGGCCTTGACCCCGCTCAAGGATTCGATCCGCGTGCTGAACGGCTTTGGGCGGTCGCTGGAGACGATTCTGCCCAAGCTCAAGCACAGCTATGTGGTCGAAGACCTCATCGAGGCGCGGCGGCTGGCCGCGCAGTATCCCTACGCCTATTTCCTGACGCCGGGAGGCGAGTGCTTCCACAACGCGACGGTGACCGGCGGCAAGCCGGCCAGCGAAGGCCCTCTGGCGCTGAAGCGCGAGCTGCGCGAGGCGGAGAGCCGCCTGGGCAAACTGGAGACCGGATTAACCCAAGCGGAGACGGAAGCCGCGGCGCTGGTCAAGGCCATCGAAGAGCTGGCCGCGCAACTGGAGGCGCGCAGCGAAGAGCGGCGGCTGGCCGAGCGCGACACCGCTGACCTGGGCGCGGCGCTGAAACAGATGGAGTCCGAGACGCAGCGCGTCGAGCGGCGGCGCGAGGAATGGACGGCGCAGGCCGCCCGCAATAAGGATGCGCGCGAAGCCAAGCGGAGCGCCATCGACGAAAAGCGCGCGGAGATGCTTCGCCTGGAGGCCGAGCACCGGACGGTCGAAGCGGCTCTCGAGGAGATGCAGGCGCAGTTGGTTTTATTGCGCGAGAAGCGCGAGAGCTTGCAGCAGGAGGCGGCGCAGGTGACCGCCGAGTTGGCCGGGCTGGAGGAGCGGCGGCGCGGAGCTGAGGCTGCTTTTCAGCGCATCGACCGGCTCCATGCCGACCTGGAGCGCCGGGTTCAGATCCATTGACCAGCAGCGGACCGCGGCCGAAACGGAGCGCGAGCAGCGCATCAAAGAGAACGCCGAGCTGGCCCAGCGCGAGCAGGAGCTGGCAGCCGGGCGCGCCGAGGCGCTGGCCCAGGCGCAGACGCTGACTGCCCAGGCGCAGGCCCTGCGCCTGCAACTGGCAACCATGGAGACGGAACTGAAGGGCGGGCGGTCCGCGCTCGACCTGTTGCGCGAAGACCGCGCCAGCCGCTCGAGCGAAGTGGCCAAGCTGGGCGCCGACCTCGAACACCTGGAGGCAAGCTGCCTGGCCGAGGTGAATCTGGAGGCTGCCGCACTGCGCGCCGATGCGCTGATCGAGCGCATGGCCGGCGAGGAGCTGACCGCCGAAGAGGAGATCTGCCGCGGGTTGCGCCAGCGCCTGGAGCAGATGGGCCCGGTGAACATGATGGCCCTGGAAGAGTACAAGGAGACCGCCGAGCGGCACGGCTTCCTGGAGACGCAGCGCACCGACCTGATGGAGTCCATCGAGAACACCCAGCAGACCATCAAGGAGATCGATCTGATCTCGCGCACCAAATTCGACGAGGCCTTTACCCGCATCAACGAGAACTTCGCCCAGGTCTTCGCGCGGCTCTTCCAGGGCGGGCAGGCCTTCCTGCGCCTCACCGACGTGGAGAACCAGGCCGAGAGCGGCCTGGACATCGTGGCCTCGCCGCCCGGCAAAAAGCTGCAGAATGTGCTGCTGCTCTCCGGCGGCGAAAAGTCACTGACCGCGCTGGCCCTGCTGGTGGCCATCTTCCAGTTCAAGCCCAGCCCCTTCTGCGCGCTCGACGAAGTGGACGCCGCGCTGGACGAGACCAACGTCGGCCGCTTCGCCGACCTGATGCACGCCCTGAGCAGGGAGACGCAGTTCCTGGTGGTTACCCACTCCAAACGCATGATGCAGGCGGCCGACATGATCTACGGCGTCACCATGCAGGAGCTGGGCGTCTCCAAAGTGGTCAGCATGCGCCTGGGCGGCCGCGAGCAGCAGCGGGCAACGGCGTAAATTTTGCAGCGCTCCTCGGGAGAACTTGCGAGGATGCCTGCGAGGCAGGCAATCGCCCTATGCGCCATCATCTAGTCTCTTGTGGGGATGTCGCGGTTCATGTTGTTCATCGTTGGATGAGGAAGGAAAGATTATGTTACGCAAGATGAAAGACGGCATTTTTGTGATGGCCTTCGTCCTCTCGATGTTCATCGCAGTCTGTTGGTTGGCGGGCTTTGAACTCGACAGCCAAGGAATCATGCAGTGCAGCCTGGCGGATCATCCCACGAACTGGTTGGATGCTGGCCTGCATCCCGATGTGCAATCCTCCGCTTCCCTGACAATAATAGATTGGTAGTAAGGGTGCGCTCGCTGCTGAAGCGCCCGAACCGTAGTTGGGAAGAATCTCGGTCAGAAGCGGAGAACGAGGCGCCATGGGACTGAACGCATTGGATGTTGCCGTGATCGTGCTGTACCTGGCCTGCGTCACGGCCTTCGGAATGCACTTCCGCAAAAAGCAAAACACCATCAAGGGCTACTTCCTGGCGGAAAAGTCGATTCCGTGGTGGGCCATTTCGCTGTCCATCGTGGCGGCCGAGACCAGCACGCTGACCATCATCAGCGTGCCGGGAATGGCCTACGAGCAGGATTTCCGCTTCCTTCAGCTGGTGATCGGCTATGTGATCGGGCGCATCATCATCAGCCTGCTGCTGATTCCGCATTACTTTCGCGGCGACCTGGTCACCGCTTATCAACTCATTGAGCGCCGATTCGGGCAGAGGCTGCGCGGGCTGACCGCAGGACTGTTCCTGATGACGCGCGCTGCCGCCGACAGTGTTCGCGTCTTCGCCATCGCCATTGTAGTGGGCATTGCGCTCTCCGGGCTTCTGCGTGGCACAAGCGACCTGGGCCGCGATGTGGCGGCCATCGCCATCGTCATCATCCTCACTCTGATTTACACCTTCAAGGGCGGCATGGCGACCGTGATCTGGATGGATGTTATTCAGTTATCGGTTTACATTGCAGGAACCGTGATTGGCCTGTTCACCATCGTGCATCTGGTGCCGGGAGGCTGGCATAGCGCATACAGCATGGCAGCGGAGGCCGGAAAGTTTCACCTCTTTGAGTTTGGCTGGAACTTCTACGCGAAATACACATTCTGGTCCGGAGTGATTGGCGGCGCGTTTTTGACGACGGCCAGCCACGGCACCGATCAGTTGATCGTGATGCGGCTGCTGGCCTCGCGCAACGAACGCTCTGCCAAGATGTCGCTGATAGCCAGCGGCGTTCTGGTGCTGCTCCAGTTTTCGCTTTTTCTGCTAATCGGCGCGCTTCTATTTGTTTTCTACAAGCTGTTCCCGCCGCTTGCGGCCTTTGCGCGTCCGGATCGCATCTATCCCACCTTCATCGTCAACTCGATGCCGCACGGAATCAGCGGCTTGCTGGTCTCGGCCATCCTGGCCGCGGCCATGACCAACCTGAGCGCTTCGCTGTATTCGCTTTCCTCCACCACCATCATCGATTTCTACTCACGGTTCAATCCCGGCGCCAGCGAGAAACGCAAAATGTTTCTCTCCCGCATGGCAACCATCGGCTGGGGAGTGGTGCTGTTTGCGCTGGCGATTGTGGTTCGACAGAGCGGCCAAAAGGTGCTGGAGATCGGTCTGTCCATCGCTTCGGTGGCCTACGGGTCGCTGCTCGGGGTCTTCATGCTGGGCGTTCTCACGCGCCGCGCCTCGGAGAGCGGCGCCATGGTTGGCATGGTCTGCGGATTTGCCTTGAATCTCTTCCTGTGGCAGTTCACCAGGGTTCCATATACCTGGTATGTGCCCCTGGGCAGCATTTTCACCTTTGGCCTTGGCTATGGCGCCAGCTTTTTTCTGCGCCGGGTTATGCCGGATGAAACGGCAATCGGAGGTGCATGATGAAGATAAGTAGTCGCGGCATATTTTCCGAGATTCGATGCTTGTTGGTTCTGTGCGCCGTGCTCTGGGGCGCTGCCGCGGTTGGCCAGCAATCGGTTGCCAAGCCGGACTATGTCGTTTCCAGGCCGGTGATCAATATGTACTCCGCCGCTTCTCGCTGACAGCGAAGTGGTGTCACAAGCTCTCTATGGATCGGGCGTGCTTTCGCTGGAAAAGAAAAATGGATGGATTCATATTCGCACCGGAGATGACTACACCGGTTGGGTGGCTGCAGCCGATATCACGCCGCTGCAAGGCAGCTATGCTCCGGATGGAAAGGCGGTTCGTGTTGTGGAGCTGAGCGCGAACCTTTATCGCGAACCCAACGTGACTAAGCACGCTCCGCTTCTGAACCTGCCCTGGGAAGCGCGGCTGGAAGTGATTTCCGGCAATGTGGACAAGGAGGGACGCTGGCTTCAGGTCAAGCTCGTCAATGGCCAGACGGCATACGTTGAGCAAGGCAACGTAAGCGCGGATCTCGCGCCGCTTACCATTGACCAGACCATTCAACTGGCGCGCAGATTTCTTGGCATTACTTACACCTGGGGCGGAGTTTCCAGTTATGGTTTCGATTGCTCCGGCTTTACGCAGATGCTGGTCCGCCAACGCGGGATCATCATGCCACGGGATGCCGGCGTGCAGGCAAGCTGGAGCGGAGTCAACGCCGGTGGAGCGCAAGGATTTGCAGCCGGGCGATCTGCTGTTCTTTGGCGCGAGCCTGGCGAAGATCACGCATACGGGCATGTACATTGGCAACGGCGAGTTTATTCATGACACAACCAACACGCATCCCGGGGTCCAGATCAGCAAGCTGGACGATATGCCATGGACTAAACTGCTGGTAGCGGCGCGGAGAGTGAAATGATGAATCGGCGGGATTTGTTCAAAGCGGCGGGCGCGGTGGGAGTGGGTGCGGCAATGCCGGCGGCCTTGTATGCCGCGGACGCGCCGGCAACGGGCGGCAATGCCGTCGTCAAGACGGAGCTGAAGCGCCTGATGCTGCGCCACACCTGGACGACCACGATGTCTTCCAGCGCCTATCGCGACACGGTTCACCTTCAGTATCAGCGCGACGGCATCACCGGATACGGCGAGGGCGCGCCCATCGTGCGCTACAAGGAGTATCCGGAGCAGGCCAAACAGGCCATCGATGCGATCATCGACAAGATTGCCGTTGGCGATCCACGGAAGTTCGATAAGTTCCTTGCCGAGGTGCGCCGCTTGCTGGGCGACCATCAGCACGCGGCCATGGCCGCGGTGGACATCGCGGTCTGCGATTGGCTGGGCAAGAAACTCGGCATTCCGCTGTATCAGTATTTCGGGCTTGATCCGGCAGACGCTCCCGTGACCACTTTCTCGATTGGAATCGATACGCCGGAGATTACCCGGCAGAAGACGCGCGAGGCGGAGGATTTTCCTGTTCTGAAGGTGAAGGTCGGACTGAAGAACGACGAGGAGACCATCGAGGCCGTGCGCAGCGTCACGAAAAAACCGCTGCGCGTGGATGCCAATGAGGGATGGACCGACAAGGAAGAAGCTATCCGCAAGATCAACTGGCTGGAGACGCAGGGCGTGGAGCTGATTGAGCAGCCGATGCCCGCGCATATGTTCGAAGAGACTAAGTATGTGCGCAGCAAGGTGCACATACCCATCATCGCCGACGAAGCCTGCACCCATGCGTCGTTGATACCCCAGCTCAAGGAAGCTTACGACGGAATCAACGTGAAGCTGGATAAGTCGGGCGGCGTTATGGAAGCCTATCGATGGATCAAGTTTGCCCGCGCGATGAACATGAAGGTGATGCTGGGCTGCATGGTCTCCAGTTCGTGCACAGTGACGGCAGCGGCTCATCTGGCGGCTCTGGTGGATTATCCCGGATCTGGATGGAAATCTGTTGATTTCTAACGATCCATACGAAGGCGTGAAGGTGCTGAAAGGGAAGTTGATCTTGCCGTCCGGGCCGGGGCTGGGGCTGAAGATATTGTCTACATAAGATCTTCAGCTGATTCTGCCGATTGTTCAGTGAGTAGTTATCCGTGATAAGAGGGGATTCAAGTGATAAAAGGACATATAATTTGCCGGTTTGTCTTGATTCTGTTGCTTATCACCGCATCGTTCAGCAGCCTGATTGCCCAGAATGCATCGCCATCCGGCAACGCGGCAGTTATCACGCGCGGAGCGAACTTTGCCAACATCGATGCGATCATGAATGCGGCAGTTGCGCGCGGGACGATTCCCGGCGGCGTTGTGCTGATCGGGCACAACGGCAAGGTGGTTTATCGCAAAGCATACGGACATGCGCTCGCTGGAGCCAGTCAAGGAAGCTATGACCGTGGACACCATCTTCGATCTTGCTTCGCTGACGAAGTGCATTGCCACGACGACTTCCGTCATGAAGCTGGTGCAGGAAGGGAAGGTTCGCCTGAACGAGCCGGTGGCGGCCTACTTGCCGGAGTTCGCCAAAAACGGGAAGCGCGACATTACTGTCCGCGAACTGCTCACGCATTTTTCCGGGCTGACGGAGGACCTCGATCTCAAAACGGCGTGGAAGGGGCGCGATGCCGCATACCAGATGGCCATGGACCAGAAGCCCGTATTCCCTCCCGGCTCGCGCTTTCTCTACAGCGATATTAACTTTGAAACGCTCGGATTTCTGGTTGAGAAAGTCTCCGGCATGAGCCTGGATGAATATGCCGCGAAGAATATCTTTACCCCGCTGGAGATGAAGGACACGCGCTTTCTGCCGCCCGCTGAGTGGATTCCGCGCATTGCGCCGACGGAATACGACGAAAGCCATCATATGATGCGCGGCGTGGTGCATGATCCGACCGCGCGCCGCATGGGAGGCGTCGCGGGCCACGCCGGATTGTTCTCTACCGCCGACGATCTTTCAATATTTGCGCAGGATATGCTCTCCGGCTTTCATGTTCTTACGCCGCTGACGGTGGAGAAGATGACCACTCCGCAGCAGCCGCCCACGGCGACTACGCTGCGCGGCCTGGGCTGGGACATCGATTCGCCGTTTTCCTCCAATCGCGGAGAGTTTTTTCCGGTCGGCTCCTTCGGACACACCGGGTTCACGGGAACGTCGATCTGGATCGATCCAGTTACGGATAGTTATGTGATTCTTCTGACCAATGCGGTTCATCCGCACGGCCATAACTCAGCGATTGTTCCATTGCGCGCGCGGGTTGCCACCGCGGCAGCCGAGAGCCTGGGACTTACAGTTTCAGGCGATCAGAAACTGCGCATGGCGCGCATCACAGGCTACAACGAAGCCATGCCGTCGGCGCGCCTTGTGACCGCTCGCAATGGTTCGGTTCGCACCGGCATCGATATGCTTGAGGCCCACGATTTTGCCGAACTTCGCGAAGACGGGCAGAGCGGCAACCAAGGTTGCGCTGGTCACCAACCAAACCGGCGTGGACTCGCGAGGCAATCGCACCATCGATGTGCTGGCCAAGGCGCCGGGCATCCAGGTTGTGGCCATCTTCAGCCCGGAGCACGGCGTAACCGGAAGCGTGGACACGACTGAGATTGGCGATTCCAAAGACGCGCCAACCGGAATTCCCGTCTACAGCGTCTATGGAGATTCCAGCGCCAAGCGCCATCCGTCGCTGGAGGTGTTGAAGACGGCGGATGTAATCGTCTACGACATTCAGGACATCGGCACGCGCTTTTACACTTACGAAACCACGCTCGGCTACTTTCATGGAGGCAGCGGCCCAGACGGGGCAGAAGATATCTATGTCCTCGACCGCCCGAATCCCATCAACGGCACTTATGTTCAGGGTCCTATCAGCGACAAGGGACGGGAAAGCTTTATTAACTACGGGCAGGTTCCCATTCGCCATGGCATGACCATCGGCGAACTGGCGCGCTTTTATAACTCCGAGCGCGGCATCAATTCCAAGCTGAAGGTAGTTCCCATGGAGGGCTGGCAGCGTGGCGATTGGCTGGATTCTACCGGAGTACTCTGGGTAAATCCTTCGCCTAATATGCGCAGCCTGACCGAAGCCGTTCTCTATCCTGGGCTGGGAATCCTGGAGGCGACCAATGTTTCGCTGGGGCGCGGCACGGATACGCCCTTCGAGCTGCTGGGCGCTCCGTGGATTCAAGCCGCGGGAACTGGCCGCCTATCTGAATGCGCGGGCCATCAGCGGGGTCCGCTTTGTGCCGACGGAATTCACGCCCAACGCCAGCGTCTACGCGCAGCAGAAATGCGGCGGCGTGAACATTATCGTCACCGACAGGAACTCGCTCGACGCGCCCGAACTTGGCATCGAGATTGCGTCCGCGCTCCACTCCCTTTATCCGCAGCAGTTCGAGATGAAAAACCTGGACAACTTGATGCTGAACAAAGCCACGATGGATGCGATCAGCGCCGGGCAGGACCCGCGCCGCGTGTGGATGGATTGGGTCGAAGCAATTGAACGGTTCATGCCGATCCGGGCCAGGTATCTGCTGTACTGAAGCATAGCCACATACCATTACATAAAGGATGAATCTGTGATGGCAGAAAAATGGGTTACAGTGATGGGCAGCTTTGTGGCGGACCTGGCTTTCCGCACGGGGCGCATCCCCGCCTGGGGCGAGACGCTGATGGGCCAGTCGTTCCAGCTCGGTCCCGGGCGGCAAGGGCTCCAACCAGGCTGTTGCCGCGGCGCGCGCCGGCGGCCGGGTGAGCTTCATCTCCAAGCTGGGGCAGGACCCCTTCGGGGAAATGGCGCGCAATCTCTATGAGTCAGAAGGCATCGACACCCGGTTTCTCTTTACGACGGCGAGCGCCACCGGCGCGGCCACGATCATCATCGATGCAGAGAAGGGCGAGAACGCTATCATCGTCGTACCCGGCGCTTGCTTTGAAGTGACCGCTGAGGAGGTCGATCAGGCTCGCGAGCTGATTGCCGCCTCCAGCGTATTCGTCGCCCAGCTCGAGCTTTCGCTCGCCGTCGTCGAGCACGGACTGGCGCTGGCCCACGCGCTTGGCGTGCCCACCATCCTCAATCCCGCGCCTGCCGCGCCGCTGCCTGAAAGCATCTACCAATTCATCGACTACATCACGCCCAATGAGACGGAGGCCGCCGCGCTCACCGGCGTCCCGGTGGCCACCGTGGCCGACGCCGAGAAGGCCGCCGATGCATTCCTCGCTCGCGGAGTGCCCAACGCCATCATCACGCTCGGCGCGCAGGGCGCCTTCGTCAAGAATGCCCGCGTCAAGGCGCACGTTCCCGCCGTCAACGCCGGCCCGGTCGTGGAAACTACCGGAGCGGGCGACGCCTTCAATGGCGGCTTTGCCGTCGCCCTCTCGGAAGGCATGGACCTGGTGGAGGCTGTCGCGCTTCGGCTGCGTGGCCGCCGGAATCTCCATCACGCGTCCCGGGACAGCGCCCTCGATGCCCACACGCGCGGAGATTGACGCACTACGTAACTCAAAGAGGTTCTGATCTCAAAGGAAAATGCCCAGCGCAGCAGGCAGACTGATGCTCGGTTATGGGGGAAGGGAGGTTGTATATTGTTGATATTTCAATAGATTATTAAATGTTTGGTGGACCTGGTCGGGATCGAACCGACGACCTCTTCCATGCCATAACGCTTGCAAAATGGAAAATCAGCAACTTACGGACCGCTAATGGACCCATCGGGAATGTCGGGAACGCTCAGAAACGCTTATTGGACCCGTCATGGACCCGCGCAAATGTTGTAGGCAACCGAAGCCACGCGCACGGACTAGCCGCCTACTCCGCACTTCCGCTTGAAACGCCTCTGAAATCCAGCTTGCCGGGTAGACTCACAGTTACAGCACAGACAAAACTCTCTGCACCTGTACGGCGCTCCATTGTCCGCCGTGTGCCGTATGTATGCCTCGCCCATTTAAGCCATCTGCAATTTGCCGTAGGGACACTGCGCCCTCTGCCTGAATAGCCGCAATGATCGGAGCCAGATCGGAGGCCCGTTTGCGGGTTCGCTCTGTGCGAACTTTGGCGCTCTCTGCATTACCCTTGATTGCTACAGTCTCAATGGCCCAGCGCCGTCCGCCTAGTTGCGTCCCTCTGGCCTTGGCAGCGCCCAGAGCGGCTTTGGTGCGGTCGCTGATGGCCTTGGCTTCATACTCCGCCAGAGCAGCCATTACATGAAGCGTGAGCCGGTTCGCTTGTGGCAAGTCTACCGCCTCAAACTCTACTCCAGCCTCCATCAGGTTTGCGATAAAGGCCACGTTACGGGCCAGCCTATCGAGTTTGGCTATAAGCAGCTTGGCTCCATGAATCCGGCAGAGGGCCAGAGCGCGGGTTAGTTCCGGGCGGTCATTGCGCTTGCCCGACTCGACTTCTACGACTTCTTCCAACAGTGTCCAGTCCCCGCCGTTAAGGTATCCGGTCACTGCCGCCCGCTGCGCTTCCAAGCCAAGGCCAGAGCGGCCCTGCCTAACCGTGCTCACTCGCAGATACGAAACAAACTTACCAATCGCCATTGAATCGCCTCCGTTACAAAAGGCTCTACGGACGTAGTGGCAGATGTAACAGCGAAAAGACAAATGCCCGATCCCACAAACGCCGATGCGCCTCAATACTCCGCAAAAATCCGGCGCAACGCTGTATGCCCCGAATTTGCGTGAATTTGCGGCGATGACACGGGGATAGGACGTTATTGGGCGCATTGAGAGCACTGCGGCGGCGTTTCCGGGCCAGCAATGGGTATTCAGAGCAAATGAGCGAAGCCGAGAAAATGGCGTTTTGATGGGAGGGGTTTTCGGCCTGGGGTTGGGCGTTTCGATGCTGCTACAGTCTACGCGCGGAGCCGAGCCGATGGATGGAGAGAGCGAAAAGGAGCGTCTTTTCGGCAAATCAAAAAACCGGCATCCGCCAAGTGATTCTTTCGATTACCATTTCCGATTTCGTCCTATTCACGCTAAAGACATGATTCGCAGATCGCAGGATTAAAGGCTTCAGCCACGGGCTTCGCTTTCTTCAATGGAGCCTCTCTGCCGCCACTCGGATTTGCAATTTGAAAACGCTTCTTCCTCTATGCGCTGACGTGCGCGTATCGCAAATTTTGTTTCCTTTACGTGGGTAAGATAGCTATTTCGCGCGTCTAATAAGGTAGCTGGCGTGGGAAGTGCCTCCGCGCGATGAAGGTTTTCGACTGGGCGTGTCCGCCGCAGCCGCTCTCTTTAGATGGTCCTCATGGCTGCTTCGGAGGAAGTAAGAATTCCTTCCGGCTGCTGAGTAAAATCGCGTACTTCCAACGTCTAATAAGATAGCAGGGGAAATTCTGTCCCGTGCTTCTGCCCCGCGCAATCCACGGCGTTCAGCCGTCGGCTCCGTTGCAGGGCACTCCAATAGAAAGACAATCCAATGACAATCACACAAACATTACCTGCGCGGCATCGTGTCGCTTTCTATGACTTTGTAAAGAGCCGTAGGCTCCACCACCAGGAACACGCCTACGAGCTACTCGGAGAGCGGTGCGCTATCTGCGACAGCAAAGACGAACTGCGCCTGCGGTTCCTTGACTCCAACCATCCTCTAAAAGCGAAGTACGCGCATAGCCCAGCTACGCTTTACCGGCGTCTCTGCAACGAACCGAGTCTGCGGCAGGAAGTCCGCCTTCTTTGCCGTCTATGCCGACTCGAAAAGCAGAGCAGATAACCATTGACCTTGCGAACCCAAGAGGGGAGACGCCCTGTGCGCGGGATGCGCACGCGATAAACCTATAGAAAGCAACTGCAATATGAATGATTCCACTGTGCGCCCGGAAGAAACGGCGCAGCATAATGAACCACAAACAGCCGTTGAATCGCCAAAATGGCGCAAACTATTCAAAAAACTATCGGAGATGGATTCCTCTCCACTCAAGTTTCCGATTGCCAATTTCCTTCCCGAGGGCGTTACATTCTTTGGCGCTCTGCCAGCATCCGGCAAAACATGGCTCTGCCTCAGCATGGCAAAGGCGATTTGTACTGGCGAAAAGTTTCTTGACACGATGGACGTTTCCGAGCCGTCAAATGTGCTCTATCTGATTCCAGAATCAGGCGAGCGGTCGTTCAGGCAACGGTTGGACCAGATGGATATTCCCGACAATGAGCGTTTCCTCTGTCGAACAATGTCGGATGGTCCGATTAAACTGAATAATCCCGAATTGGTCTCCGCCGTCGCTGCTCTTCGCCCAGTCGTGTTTCTTGACACCGCCGTCCGATTCAATCAGAGCGAAAACGAAAACGATGCGAGTCAGTCTTCCAAGCAAATGGCAGACACGATTTTCGCGTTGCTGACTGCTGGGGCCAAGGCCGTTGTCTGTGCGCATCACAGCACCAAGTCGGCAAATACGAACATCACTCTGGAAACCTGCTTGCGTGGGTCCGGCGATTTGGCGGCGATGGCGGACGCCGTTTACTACTTGCAGGTGACAGACCAGTCAAGCCTGCGCGTGAAGATAAGAAACCTCAAGGCCCGCGATTTTGAGCCTCTACAGCCCTTTGAAATCGAAGGACGCCCGTACATCGAGATGACTGGCGATTTTCATACTGCCCAGCCGATTGACGAGCCGAAGTTCACAAAGCAGGAACGGGAACGGCATGAAAGGTTCCTTGCGGCGATTGCGGATGATCCCGATGCCACGTTCTCAAAGCTGGAAATGACACTCGATATACCGCGAAAGACGCTTCAGCGTATAGCATCCAAAGCCGGATGGAAGAAAGCCAATGGCTCTCACTGGTCGAAGCTCGCCAGCGGAGAAGCGGAGCCAATCGCTGCCTAGCGCCGTATCGCCACTGTAGCAAGGCGTATCGTATCCCACCCATAACTAGAAATGGGTGGGAGGATACGTATCGAAGATACTGTCTGAAGTAGGTTCTTGAGAGAATTGGCCTGTGTCAACACCAGGCCATAAACCCCTCGAATTCTGCGCTGCTGCAACCTTGAGTATGCGCCTTCACCATTTCATGACGATTTCGTGAAACTCGCTGTAGAGATGCGGATATTCGATTTTTAGAAAGCGGTCGTGATTGGGCCTACTCAAGTACATCAACGCAACGTGAGAACGAACCATGTCCGTATAAGTTTCAGGCGTCTTAGAATAATAGGGTGGCAGAGCTTGTGAGCCATTAGCAAGAAAGAGCAAACGGACGGGGCCATTTGTGGCCCTAATCAGGTTATCTCCATCGAGGCCGTGAAATGGAATCCCGGCAAACGGCAGGATAACTGAAAACGCAAGGGAACCGACAAACGCAAGTATCGGAGCAGATAACGCGGACAGCCACAAGCGTGTCTTGCTAGGAGATTTCTTGATTCCTGCAATCCACAACGTCAACCGCGTCGGAGCTAATATCCCTACCAAGCCAAGAACCGCAATTACTAGCAGGATTTGAAGAGAAAAACCTCCCCTGTAGATGTAGGACAAAAAAGCACCAATGCTTTGACATGCGTAGCTAGTCAACAAGCCAAACATAAATACCAGATAACGAATTGGACCGAAATACAATATGCAAATGCCAGTCCAAATGGAGTACGGCCTCGGAACTTCATCGTATTTGCTGAAAATGGCTACAGGAACAAATATGAAGCAACTAAGGAATGGAAAGCAAGCAATCCACGAAAGGATTAACGCCAGCGTGCTGGAATCGTAGAAATCAGTCCCCATTGAAAGCCTCCTTGCATGGCTATCTTGTCTCTGCGAGAACATCGCAAAGTGCAGTTGGTAATGCCGTCCTCGCCCGTAACGTCTGGAGTGTGTGCGGAACGAGTGACATAGGGATCAGTGAGGCAGGATTTCCCGGTTTTGGTATCTAGCGCCACTCCATAGCCAGACCCCGGAAACGGCACGAATCTCTGGCTCTTCTGTTCGATCAGAGCATTTATTGCTAGAGCAAGCAGTGCCCCAAGCAGCAGGAAGCAATAGTTGGTTGCACTGTAGGCTGTGAGTCGCCGGAAGACGGTCCCCAACAGGCTCTTGACGTTCATGACGCCTCCTGAATTTCGTATGGTCAGCTTTGCCAAAACTCACCGCATTGCCCGCGATTGAACAATTCCGTACACAGGTTTTATGGATTGTCCCTTTGCCGTGACGGCTTCAACTTCAATCCCTTTGGGCGTGAAACGCGCGTTGAATGTTTGGCCCGCGTTCAACGGCCCGCACTTGGACCATCTCCACGCCTTATCGCATTCGATGATGTACGCATTGCCGTCAGATGCCTCTATGAGCATCATGTTAAGCATATGCGGCCAGCGGATTGTGGTGTCGTAAGAATTGCAGTTCATCTGCATATTGGAGTTGGTCGTTCCATTTCCCCATGTCGTATTGCCCGCCGTGTTTGCCGTAGCAAACGTGGTTGCTGTGCCGGAAATGCTGCAATTTGCATTGGCGCTATTGCCGAGTTGCTGCGTATATGGAACTGATTGCGATTGCAAGACTCTGATGGATAATAGGTCAGCGGGTAGGTCATTGGGGCGACTCAAAGAGCGCCGTATCAATCTCTGGATTGACTTCATAATCAATTACAGTCACATCGGATGTAATGACTTGCGCTGTTATATGTCTTTTGAATGGGTAGATCAGACCAGCTACTGTTCTAAAGTCTGAAAATTCGGTCACGGTATCTCCCGAACGCGAATGATCGACCGCAAGCAAAATTCGGCCTGTTTGCGAATCAATTTTCCAGACTGTATCTCGTTGGGTTCCAGCAAGTGTGAGCCTGATTGCCTTGACTGTGACGTTCCCTAACTGTTCTTCACCCGCATATGCAACGCTGAATTGGTCGCGGTGCATGGCGATATAGGCAAGATCGAATTTCATTCCCTCACGGATGGATGCGAGATCGTCTCCTGTTACCAGCGAAACAGTCTTTCCTAACCGTCTATAGCAAGCATCGTTTGTAATGACCTGAATGTATGGCTCTGCGCCAGAGGCATTCCCGCTCATATAGAAGCTATCGGGAAACACTCGTATTTTGTCCCATTCAAAAGTCGTGGTTTTGCCCTGAGTAGTGCGGACTTCGCTACTCTTGCTGCGAATGGCGCGAACGGATGCGATTGTCTCGCGTGTGCCAAAGGCGTTAATCGCTTTTTGTAGAAGTTCCCTTGCCTCTGTGTCCGGCGAAACTGCCACGGCTAGATGCTCGCCTGCCCCCATCGCGGCAATCATGGCGTCTAGGACCGATTCTCCGACGCCTGCCTTTTTCAACTCAATCAGCGATTGCGGGGACGTGTCGAACTTCACGCTCCCCTGCTTAATGGTGAGCACGATTGTTTGCTCTCCAATGCCCGACTTGACCATATCGAGCACGTCAGAATTGGTCATCAAGCGGCGAGAGTCTTGTCCAAGGGCCATCATCGAGGAGACCGCGAACAGCACAAAAGCCAGGACAGTTCTTTTCATGGCATTCCTTTCTTGCCAGTGCCTCGTATTTGCCGCATACGGGCGCGGGAACGTGCGCCGTTTGGTTCATACTGCCAACTTAGCCTAAAGGCAAATTAGCCGTTAGGATAACCGCAAAACTGGAGGAGTGGCAATAGATGTGTCTGTGCGGCTTGGCCGACGAATCCGGGAACTGAGGACTGCGCGGGGATGGCATCAGGCGTATCTGGCTGAATTGTCTGGGCTTGGGAAGATTTTCATCAGCCAGCTTGAGAACGGACGCAAGCAAGCCTCCATCGGGACAATCGACGTTCTGGCCCAGAGCTTTGAACTGACCATCTCCGACTTTTTACGGGGCGTATAGCGCCTCTGATTCACCCTTCCACCAGGCCCCAAAACCCCTCCCAACCTTTCAAATTTGCTCAAGCTGGCAAACGCCATCAGAGAACCGTAGCCGAGCGGTCGTTACCGCCCTGCGTTCCGGCAAGCCTCGCTTGGGTTCATGGGGCAATATAAATGACCGACATAAACACTACTTTCGAGCCGCTGATGAACGTGGAAGCGGCGGCGCAGACGCTTTGCCTGCATCCGAAAACGCTGATGAAGATGGCCCGCGAACAGCGGATTCCCGCGTTCCGTGTTGGGCGTTATTGGCTCTTTCGGGCCTCACTGATCGACGCATGGCTGAAACAGCAACTACAATCGACCGCAGCTAGTTCGTGCGCGTGAGAATGGAGCAATTTGAATGGCCAAACTCACAAGACAGACGTTTCAGCACGGTTCTTTGACAACTGAAAAACGCAAGAATGGCGAGCAGATTTGGGTTTTCCGCTGGAGAGAAGCTGGACCGGATGGAAAGCGAATCCGGCGCAAGACAATCGTTGGAACCTTGAAAGAGCTACCGACCAAGGCTAAGGCGGAAACGGCAGTTGCCGGTCTGAGGCTGGATATTACCAAGGAACAGCCCGAAAAGCTCAAGGGCGCTATCACCATCAGGGAACTTGCCGCCCACTACCAAAGCACGGAATTGGATGAGAAGAATTCCACCAAGGCATTCTCTACGCGGGAGTGCTACCGGGGAATGATTGAACAGTACATCGTGCCGAGATGGGGCGACTACCTGCTGGGAGATGTGCGAACGATAGCCGTGGAAAGCTGGCTAGGCGAGTTGGCCTTGTCCAACGGTTCCAAGACGAAAATCCGGGGCGTCTTTCATGCGCTGTACAGTCACGCGCAGCGTTATGAATGGCACGATGCCAACCCGATCACCAAGGTCCGCCAGAGCACACAGCGAGCGAAAGAGCCAGACATCCTCGAACCTGGGGAACTGGCACGGCTTCTTGAGGCGCTACCAGAACCGTTCAAGACGATGGCCTTTACAGCCGCCGTTACTGGACTGCGCCGGGGAGAACTGATCGGGCTGAAGTGGCAGGACGTTGACTTCGACGCGGGAGTGATTCGGCCTGTCCGTTCGGTAGTATGCCAAAACATCGGCAAACTGAAGACGGCAGCATCGGCAAGGCCCGTAGGCTTGGACCCGAATCTGGCAGAGGCTTTAACCAGCTTGAGAGCAAATTCTCCGTTCAACAAACCGGAGGATTGGGTTTTCGCCAGCCCGGAGTCTGCCGGAAAACGTCCCTATTGGCCGGATTCAATTCTCACTCGTCGGCTGCAACCAACGGCGCAACGACTGGGAATCGCCAAGACGATTGGGTGGCACACGTTCCGGCGCTCCTACGCTAGCCTCCTACTATCGAGCGGGGCCGATGTGAAGGTCTGTCAAGAATCACTGCGTCATGCCAATGTCCGAATCACGCTGGGGCTATATGCTCAGTCGTTCGCAGAAGACAAGCGCACGGCTCAAAGCAAGGTCGTGCAAATGATCCTTCCGCAGAGCGCACTGCCTCTTGCTAAGGCCGGATAATAGGAACCAGCCGCACCCCTTCACAAAGCAGGTTCGGAAGGGCGTTCGATAGGTGCAATCGGGAGATTTCGCTTATTGGACCTTAGTGGACCCACAAAAACAGAAAAGCCGCCTTGCGGCGACTCGTAAGCTGTTGATTTATGGTGGACCTGGTCGGGATCGAACCGACGACCTCTTCCATGCCATGGAAGCGCGCTCCCAAACTGCGCCACAGGCCCACAGGCTGCAAGGATGCAACTTTTCTATTGTCTCCGCTGGGGCGGAATTCGTCAAACCTTGCCTGTTTCCGGCCTGGAAACCGGCCCTGGCGGCTCTGATAACTCCGCCATCGCCCCCGCAACCTGCCCTGAGCGGAAAAACTTGCGTGACCGGGAACACTTCAGGGGGCTTCCGGTGTCTAAGATAATAGAGGGCGCGGGACACTGGGCTTGAAGCCAGTGTCCGTCTCCCGCGCACTCCGTGGCAGCATTGGATTTCTGGCGGCGCTTTTTCAGCCGTTGGAGCGAGTGGCCGCAACTGGAAACCGGGCTTTTCCCGGCGCATATTTGGCAGGCGCCAAATATGCTTCTGTTGCGGTAAGGTGGGAGGACTTCTGATATGCAGGCGGACCTCACCATGGGCAATCTTGCCAGTGCGCTGACCTTTGAATCCGAAGAGGCAGCTCTGATTGCGGAGCTGCAGGCCGGTTCCGAGGAAGCTTTTGCGTGGCTGATCGCGCGCTACCACCAACCGATCTTCTCGCTGCTGGCGCGCGCCGTTCAGGATCGCGATGCCGCCGCCGACCTCACCCAGGATGTCTTTGTGAAGGTCTTCCGGGGAGTGGGCAGCTTTCACGGCGAGTCGTCGCTGCGAACATGGATTTATCGGATTGCCCTGCGCGAGGCCTCCAACCATCGGCGCTGGTGGATGCGGCACAGGCAGCCCGAGATTCCCATCGAGCAGGAGATGGGCGAGAGCGAAAATGGCCAGCCGGTGCTGCTGAAGGAGATGCTGGTGGACCCGGCCGAGTCGCCTTACGAACTGGCGCTGCACGAGGAGAACCGGGCGCGCGTTGAGGCGGCCTTGAGCCAGGTGCCGGAACCGTTCCGGACTACGCTGATTCTGCGCGACATTGAGGGTTTTGTTTACGAGGAAGTGGCGGAGATGCAGGGCGTGAATCTGGGGACGGTCAAGTCGCGGCTGGTGCGTGGGCGCGCGGCCTTGAAGGCGATTCTGACAGCTCCGGAGCAAAGCGCGCTGTTTTCCGCGCGCGCGCGGGATTTGAAATGCCCCTGGGAGAGGAGGCGCGATGAACGGCTGCAATGCAATGCAGACAAAGTTTACCGAGTACCTGGACGGCCGTCTGAGCGGACGCGAGATGCAGCGCGTTGCCGCCCATCTGGAGAGTTGCAGGGAGTGTGCCGGCGACTGGAAGTCTCTTGAAGAGATGCAGTCCTTGCTGGCCGCGCTGGGCCCGGTGCCTGAGCCCGAGGATCTGTTGTTGCGCATTCGCGTGGCCATCAGCCAAGAGCGGGCCCGCCGCCGCCAAACCGCCTTCTCACGCCTTGAATCTGGCCTGGAGAAACACCGTGGGACCCTTCCTGCTGCAAGCCGCCGCAGGTTTTGCCTCTGCCGTGCTGCTGTTGGGCACGATCATCGTGCTGGCTGGCATGTTTACCCAGCCGGAGAGCGCACAGGCTACCACGGATGAGCCGCTGGGCGCGGCTACCGCTCCACGATTCCTCTATCTGTCCAGCGTCGTGGGCGACAACCCTATCGGCGATGTCTCCACCCCGGTAGTGATCGAGGCCTATGTCAACGGAGCGGGCCAGGTCTACGACTATCGCATCGTCTCCGGCCCCACCGACAAGGCCACCCGCGCGCAGGTGGAGAACATGCTCTTGTGGAGCCGCTTTGAGCCCGCTCGACGCTTCGGCCAGCCGGTTCCAGGCCTGGCGGTGCTCTCCTTCTCCGGAGTCTCCGTGCGAGGGTAATACAGAGGAGTTTTCCACAGCCCGTGCATAACCCGGCTTATGGTGAGTGCAGGGCTGGGAATGATTGTGTTTTTATTTCCAGCATATTCTCAGCTGAATAGTGTTGAATGTACACAGGTATACGCGAATATCGGCCAGGCCAGGATCATAATCAGATGTCATTCCTGTCATCATCGTTTACACACTGCTCACTGATTTCCGCCTTCTATTCCCCTTTCACGAGAATATGAAATGAGTCTAGGCTAATATTGCGCACTCTTGCGCCAGAAAGAAGAGATCCCCCATGAAAAAGTCCCTGCGTATTGCCCTTGCAGTCGCCGTTCTCGCGTCCGTCGCGCCCATCGTCACTGGCCGCTCCTACCAACCCGTGGCCGATGCCGGTTCCACGAGCGCTCAAGTGCGTTCGTCCGATTAACCCATGGCGAGCCGGTTCCGCATTCGCTCAGCGCGATTATTTCTATGCTTCTCTCTGCGTCTTGGCTTATAGAAACGGAGAGAATAGAAGCCGAGAGGTGGAATGAACCTGTCGGCGCTCGATTGGATATTAGTGGGCGGCTAATTGTCTGGGCAATGCCGCCTTGTTTGCCGTTCTCATCATCCGGCGCAGGTGGAGGGATTTTCCCTGTCTTCACTGCGCTATGGGCTTTGAGACAGCTGCTGAATCATGGTCCTGTATGTACTCTTTCAACATGGTTTCAGCCAGTTTGGTATGCAACGGATCTACTGGGCTTACGCTCTGATCGATTTCGCCCTGCAACTGGGGATGATCTGGGAGATTGCGCGTATCGTTCTGCGGCCCACCGGAACCTGGGTCCGGGACGCCAGAAAGCAGTTCATCCTCTGGGGCGCGGCGGGCATCCTGCTTGCCGCCGCGCTTCCCTGGCTGGTTTCGCCTCCGGCCGCAACTCTGCTTGATCGCCTGGTGGTGCGGGGAAACCTGTTCACCAGCCTGGTGATCTGCGAGCTGATCGCCGTGGTGACGCGGACCTCGAAGAGCCTGGGCCTGGGCTGGCGCAACCATGTGATGGCGCTGGGCAATGGGTGGACGGCCTGGGCCGTGGTGGCCATCCTGGTGGACGGGTTGCACAGTTTCTTCGGCGCTGAGCACTATTTCAGGGAGCTGGAGCACGCGCAGAATGTTCGCCTACCTGGCGGTTCTCGGCTACTGGATCGGTTCAATTCTGGCTGGAGGAGCCGGCCCGGCAGCCGATTTCTCCCCAATTAAGCGCCTATATCCAGGCTTTGCACCAGCGTATAAAAAATGACCTTGACACAGTGAGCGCACAAAGGTAACATTCCATTCGATGACCTTTGCGCTTCCCTATCTCGTCTTTGGGGTCATTGCTCTGCGGCTTTGCCTGCAGCGGTGATCGCCGACCGGCGCTCGTCCCGCAAGATGGCGCAGCTGGATTGGCACGACCTTGTCGCCAGACTGCTATCGGCTGGACATGGCTGAGTTGTCCGCGGTGGCGATGGATTATCTGACCCCGCGCCGCGGCCAGATCGATATGGAGCCGAAGAAGATCTGGGAGTTCCTCGGCGGTTACGAAGGTCTGAAGAGGATGCGCGAGAACGCGGAGATCATGCTCGCCCTGGCCGCCTATGCGCAGCGCTGGAACTTCGAAGAGGCGGTGATCGTCACCGAGCGGATGAGGCTGGATGCGGCTTCTTTGCGCCGCGCCGTCCGCCGTGTGGAAATGGGCATGATTCCAGCCAGTTTGTTGCGGCGTTTCCGGCTTACCCTCCCCCTCCATGCGCAGGAGGCGTCTTCGGCCTACTACCTGATGCGCCAGCGCCTCCTCGCTCTCTATGAAACCAGCCACGTGAGCCGCTATCCCACGCTCGCGGCCGCCCTGTAAGACGAAAATTAGACAATTCCGGCGTGCCAGCCTGCCCTGCCGCCGCGCCGCTCCCGTTTGACCCTGCCGTTGCGTCTAGAATTAAACAGGGTTCTTCATGACATTCAGAGCATTTCCATCTTTCGCCGTTCTATCGGCCGCTGTTTTTTGCCTTTTGGCTGGCCTTGCGCCTGCCGCGGCTCTCGCCCAATCCTCCAGCAGCACTCCGCCAACTCGTCCAGACGGGGAGCAGACTTCGTCTTCCTCGCCGGAATTTGTGCGGGAAAAGGCCCCTTCGCTGGTCGATCCCGCCGGTCCCACCATCTCGCTGGTCAGCGCCGAGCCGGTCTTCGTCATGGCCGCGGCGCTGAATGCCTGCGGCTACGATGACGGCCTGGAAGAGAGCGCCCCGGTCCGCAAGCGCGTCCGCGACGAGATGAACCTGGCGCTCGCCAAGAGCGAAGATGCCCGCAACAAGCGCGACAAGTCTCTGCCTTTATATCGCCCAGCACCGCATGACCGGCGGCGTGCGCGACATTGCGCAGTACATCTCGCTGGCTCTCTATCTGACCCCGCCCCCGGAGCTGGAAACCGCGGTCGAGCTGACCGAGATGCCCCCTGACTCGACCCAGGTGGTGGAGATCGTCCCCCTGCTGCGCGACTTTGCCGCCGCCGTGGACCTGCACGGCATCTGGCTGGTGGTGCATCCCATCTACGATAAGGAGGCCGATCTGCTGCACGATCCGCTCTCCAAAATGATCGTCTCCACCAACCTCTACCTCAAGATGCCCGCCGAAACCTACAACGGGCGGCGGTTTGTGGTGGTCATCGAGCCCATGCTCTCGCCCCGCACCATCAACGCCCGCATCTATGGCACCGATTATGTGGTGGTGGTTTCGCCGGTGAATGGAACGATCCGCATGAGCGACGTGCGCCACACTTACCTGCACTACATGATCGAGCCGCTGCTCTACCTCAGGACCAACGCCCTGAGCCGCACGCAGCCCATCCTCAAGGAGATGCGCGACGCTCCGCTGGAGTTCCGCTACCGCTCCGACACCGTGGCCCTGACCGTCGAGTGCCTGATCAAGGCCATCGAGGCGCGCATCATGGACACCGGCATTCCCGAGTACAAGATCCCGGCCAACATCGACCGCTCCGAGCTGCCGCGTTATGAGCGCGAACGCCTGGCCTACCAGCAGAAAGTGGAAGCCGTCCGCCTTGCCGCCATGCGCCACGACATGACGCAGGGATTCGTGCTCACCCAGTACTTCTATGATGAGATGATCCAGTTTGAGAAGGACCCAGCCAGCCTGAAGGACACCATCGGCGAGATGGTCTACAGCATGGACATAGACCAGCAGGTACACCGCGCCCGTAAGTATCTCGACTTCGACAAGGAAGGCGACGGCGACGTGCTCTCGCGCAGTACACCGCGCAAGTTGACCGGCCTTGACCTGGCCGAGGCGCGGCTTGCCGCCGGCGACGTGGCCACGGCCAGCGCCATAGCCCGCCAGGCCTCGCCTCGTACTCCGATCCTTCCAATGCTTCTGATTCTCTGGATCGATGCCGCCAATAGCGCCCGCGCCGAGTTCATCCTGGCCAGGGCGGCCATCCTCACCGGCCATCCCGATCAGGCCATCGAGGGATTCCAGAAGACGCTGGCCGCCAGCAAGGATCCCGCGCCTGCTCGCCTGGTCGCACATCTACCTGGGCCGCATGCTCGACCTGGACTGCAAGCGCGACGAGGCCCTGGCCGAGTACAAAGAGGCATTGAAGACGCGCGACGGGCAGCAGGATACCCGGCTGTCCGCGGAGCGGGGCGTCAAAACAGCCTACGCCGTCAATGGCCACAGTTGCGAGGATGATGCCGACGACACCGGCTCGCCCGCTCCAGCGCCGGCCAAGCCCCCAACAGCAACCCTCAGCCGGACAAGCCCGAAGCTTCATGGCCAAATGGGACGGAAAAGCCCCAATAATCTGGCACGGGCGTCCGCCGGAGGAGCGCAGGACGTCTAATAATGGGAGTAGGGGGCATCTCCTGGACCGGAGATCCTGTTCGAGAGGCGTCTCCGGAGATGTTAATTCGAAACTGTAGGGTTGTGGGGTAATGCTTCAGTCCATGCATTTTAACAAAGAACAGATTCAGGGTCCATCCGATCGAGGCGCATGTGGAAGCCGTTCTTGCCGAGTTGGAAGCAGCATTGGGGCATAGCTTTGCACGCACCGAGCTGCTGGTGCGCGCGCTGACCCATCGCTCTTTAGCCAACGAGCGAGCGGCCAACGGGCAGCCCCCAGCGAACAGGCCACTTGCCAGCGGCAAGATCAAAGCCGCCGGGACGGGCGATAATGAGCGCCTGGAGTTTCTGGGCGACGCCGTGCTGGGACTGGTGGTCGCCGAAGCCCTGTTTCTGCTTCACCCGGAGTGGCAGGAGGGCGAACTGACCCGCGTCCGCGCCCAGTTGGTCAGCCGCCAGCATCTGGCGGAGGTAGCCGCGGCCATCAGCCTGGGCAGTCATCTGCGCCTCAGCCGCGGCGAGGACAAGGGCGGCAGCCTCAGGCGCAAGAGCACCGTGCTCTCCAATACCATGGAGGCCGTGCTGGGCGCGCTCTTCCTGGACGGCGGACTGGAGCCGGTCTCCGCCTTTGCCCGCCGCTGGGTGATGGGCGAGGCCGCCGAGCAGTTGGCCGAGCAGTTGCGCTCCGGAGCCGCCTTGGGCAACTATAAATCGGCGTTGCAGGAGCACTTGCAGGCCACGCGCGCCGGAGCTCCGGTCTACCGGGTCAAGAGCGAAAGCGGCCCCGACCACCGCAAGCGCTTTCTGGTCGAGGTCCGGCTCAAGACAGCCGAAGCAGAACCAGGCAAGCAACTGGCGCGCGGCATGGGCAGCACCAAGAAACACGCCGAGCAGGATGCGGCGCGGCGCGCGCTGGAGCGGTTGAAGGCAGCCGGGAAAAAAGCCGGCGCCGCGGCCCAGGTCAAGCCGGGAGCCAAACAAGGAGGAGCCGGCAGCGCTATGAGTACCTCTGCCCAAGGGCCTGGACCCATCCTCGCATTGGTTCGCGCGGATGCGGCTACATCTGCCTACCGTGCCCGAGGCCCTTGCCTCGCTGCTCAGGACGGTGGTGGTGGCGCTGTTTTTGCTTACCTTTGTGCTTCAGCCTTACCTCATCCCCTCCGAGAGCATGGAACGCACCCTGCTGGTGGGCGATTTTCTGCTGGTCAACAAGCAGGTCTATGCCCCGTCCGGCAGCCTCACCCGGCATCTGTCTGCCCTATCGCGAGGTTGCGCGCGGAGATATCGTTGTCTTCCACCACCCCCAACACCCTTATCTCGTCAAGCGAGTGGTGGGCCTGCCCGGCGACCGGCTGCGCATCCATGATGGCCGCGTCACCGTGAACGGCGTCGTCCTCGACGAGCCCTACGCCGCCTTTGAGCCCGTTGCCGGCAATCCCTTCCGCGACGACTTTCCCGCCAGGTTATATACCGATCCCCAGGTCGACCCGGCACTGGTGGAAGCAGATGCAGAGCCTCACCCGCGACGGCGAACTGGTGGTGCCCCAGGGCGAGTACTTCGTGCTCGGCGACAACCGCAATCACAGCACGGATTCCCGCTACTGGGGCTTTGTCTCGCGGCAGCAGATCGTGGCCCGCCCGCTGGTCATCTACTTCTCTCTCTCCCGGCCCTCCACCACCGATGTCCAACAGGCCGCGCTGCTGGCCGCGGATGATAGACTCGGACACGATAGGCAGCTCTCCGCCCGGCTGGCCGGCTTTGCCCGCTGGAAGCGCATCTTCCGTGTGGTGCAGTAAAAACAGTGAACAGTGGATCAGTGAACAGTGGTCAGTAAAGAAACCTGAACTTCCGACAACTGACAACTGACCACTGCAAACGAGCGACAGAATGACCAAGAAAAAATCACCCCCCCCAAGACGCCGCCCGAAGCCCAGCCCGCTGAAGAGCGCGTGGAAGAGACGCTCCCCGAAGCGGTGGCCAGCATCTGCTCCATCCTGGTCATTGGCCTGTTTATCCTCACCTTTCTCGGCCAGAACTTCGTCATTCCCTCCGGCTCGATGGAGAAGACGCTGCTGGTGGGCGATCACCTGCTGGTGGACCGCATCACCCTCGCCCCGCCCGCCAAATGGATGCCGCTGGTTCACTACCGCGAGCCAAAGCGCAGCGACATCGTGGTCTTCATCAAGCCCGTGACGGACCCGGATGCGGACGGGAACCCTCAGTACCTGATCCTGGTGAAGCGGCTGATTGGCGTGCCCGGCGACCACATCCATCTGCGCAACGGCATCGTCATCCTCAACGGCGTGGCCCAGAAACAGCCCGGACGCCCGGACAACTCTACCAACCTGAACAATCTACGCGATGTGAGTTTCTCTGGACGAGTTTCCCTCCGTGCCGCCTCGCACGGAATCACGCAGGCTCACCGAATCCTGGGCCAGTCGATTTTCCCAATCACTTCGAGAACGGCGACCTGGTGGTTCCTCCCGGCAAGTACTTCATGATGGGCGACCACCGCCACAACAGCCTCGACTCGCGCTACTGGGGATTTGTGCCCAGGGAGAACATCGTGGGCAGGCCGCTCTTCAACTACTGGTCGTTTGTGACCCCGGAAGACCAGTACGAACAGCCCGGAATCGGCAACAGCTAGCCTGGATGGGCCACGTCGCGCTGCACTTCTTTACCGAAACCCGCTGGAGCCGGACCCTCCATCGGGTGAAATGACAGTGGACAGTGAACAGTGAACAGTGGTCAGAGTTAGGAAGTTACTCTATGGTGCAATCGTTTCGCGATTTGATTGTCTGGCAAAGGTCGATGCAATTGACAGTTGCAATCTATCGCCTCACGCAGAAGTTTCCACGCGAAGAGATTTACGGGTTGACCAGCCAGATCAGGCGATCAGCCGTTTCTGTTCCGAGTAACATTGCGGAAGGACAGGCAAGGCTCAGCACGGGAGAATTCAAGCAATTCCTGGGCGTTGCTCGCGGTTCAAATTCAGAACTGCAAACTCAACTGGAAATTGCGCGGGCTCTTGGGATAGGAGATTCAAAGTTGATCGATGAAGCAGAGAGCTTGTCTCACGAAGTTGGGAAAATGCTCTTTGCCATGCTGGAATCTCTCAAGGATACTGTTCACTGACAAGGCCATGACCGAAGACGCACAACCCCGGCAACGAAAGCGCAAGCGGCTTTGGCTCGCCGTGGCAGCGCTGGCGGCCATCCTGGCAATCCTGATTGTGCCCCCGTTCCTGAGCGTGAGCCGCTACAAGAGCCGCATCACGCAGCTGATCTCCGCTTCGCTGGGCCGCCCGGTGCGCCTCTCCTCGGTCGAGGTGCGCCTGCTGCCCACGCCGGGCTTTGTCCTCACCGACCTCACCGTCGAGGAAGACCCCGCCTATGGCGCCGAGCCGGTGCTCCACGCCAACACGGTCACCGCCTCCATTCGCCTGCTCTCGCTGTGGCGCGGGCGCCTGGAGCTCGACACCATCAGCGTGGATGAGGCCAGCCTGAACCTGGTGCGCTCCGCCCCGGCCGCTGGAACCTCGACTCGCTCCTGCGCACGGCCACCGCCCAGGCTCAATCCGATGCAGGCAGCGCCGGGCCTGATATATGGCAAGCCCGTCCAGCTGCCCTACCTCAAGGCCACACACTCCCGCATCAACATCAAGAACGGCGCGGAAAAACTGCCCTTTTCCCTGCTCGACGCCGAGATGTCGCTGGAACAGCAGAGTCCCGGCGACTGGCGCGTCCGGCTGCGCGGTCAGCCCGCCCGCACCGACCTCAGCATTGAACAGGGCGACACCGGCATCGTCCGCCTGGAGGCAAACCTGCGCCAGGCTCCGGAACTGCGCCAGATGCCGTTGCACATTGATCTGGAATGGCGCGAGGCGCAACTCGGCCAGCTCACCCGCCTGCTTCTCGGCTCCGATGCCGGCTGGCGTGGCGACCTCACCGGCGAATTGCATCTCGACGGCACCGCCGAGGCGGCCCAGGTCAAAACCCGGCTGCGCGCCACCGGCGTCCATCGCGCCGAGTTTGCCCCGGCCGCGCCCATGGACTTCGACGCCAACTGCACTCTGCTTGCCCACTTCTCCACCCGCGCCATCGACAACCTGCTCTGCGACTCTCCGCTCGGCGAGGCCACATCCGCCTCACCGGCAACCTGCCCGGCGAAGCCGGCCTGCCCCGCTTCTCCGTCGAACTGGACCGCATCTCCGTTGCCGCCGGCCTGGACGCGCTGCGCACCGTGCGCAGCGATCTGGCTCCCGGCCTCGAAGTCGCCGGATCGGTAAGCGGCAAAATCACCTATGCCCCCGGCGGCGCCACGCCGCAGACACCGGCTCCCACCGGCCAGACCCGCTTCGCCAAGGCCCATGCGGCAGCGCAAGGGCCGCTCACCGGCAGCCTCACCGTCCAGGGCCTTCAACTCAGCGGCAACGGCCTCAGTCAGCCCATTCGTATTCCAAAACTTCTTCTGGCGCCCGCAAACCAGCCCTCCGGCGCCGGCCAGGCGCTGGTGGCCACCGTGGCCATTCCCGCTGGCGCGGCCGCTCCGCTAACGGTTTCCACGCGCCTCCTGCTCTCCGGCTATCAGCTCACGGTGCGCGGCCAGGCCTCCATCAGCCGGGGCAGGGAATTGGCGCGAGTGGCCGGCTTCAGGAATGTTGCGGCTCTGGACGCGATTACCGGCGACCCCGTCTCAGTGGACCTGACTGCCAAAGGTCCCTGGCTGCTACCGGTCCAGGCGATGCCAGCCCAGTCGCTTTCCTTGGGCGGCCTTTCGCCTGCCGCCCGCTCCCGTCCGCAGCCCCAGCCGACAGCTTCACGGGAACCGTCACCCTGCGCAACGCCACCTGGAAGGCCGATTACCTCGCCAACCCCGTCGAAATCTCCCAGGCCACACTCCACCTGGCCTCCGGCGAACTTCGCTGGGATCCGGTCGTCTTTTCCTATGGCCCGGTGAAGGGAACAGCCAGCCTCACCCTGCCCTCTGCCTGCGATAGCGCCCCAGCCCTGCCTCGCCACGCTTCCAGCTCCAGTTCGGCGAACTCGACGCAGCCGTCATCCAGGCCGCATTCCTCGGCGCGCAGGAGCGGGACACCCTGCTCTCCACGCTCATCCATCGCCTTCGTTCCAAGGCCACTCCGGCCTGGCCCATTCTGGAAGGCACAGTCAAGGCGGATTCCTTAATCCTCGGCCCGGTCACGTTCCACCAGCCTTCGGCCACCCTGCACACGCTTGCCAACGGAGCTGAGATCACCGCCTTCGACGCCGCCCTGCTCGGCGGCCGCATCCACGGAACCGGCACCTACCACGCCGCCGCCACCGCCAACGACAAGCCTTCCTACGCACTTGAAGCTCAGTTCGACAAGCTCAGCCCGCCGGCCATCGGCCAGTTGCTCGGCCTGCGCTTCTCCGGCGGCACATTGACGCCAACGGCAAGATTGAACTCACAGGCTTCACCGCCGCCGACCTGGCCGCCTCGGCCAAAGGCGCTCTCCACTTCGATTGGCAGCATGGGACCATTGCCGCAGACCTCAGGCTACGTTCCCCCGGCCCTGGCTCGCTTCGACCGCTGGACCGCCGACGCCGAGATTGCCAAGGCGCTCTCACGCTCAAAGAAAATCAAGTCAAGCGCGGCGCCCGCACTACGCCCGTCCAGGCCGCAGTCACCCTCGCCGACCCGCCCAAAGTCGTCTTCCCCACGTCCAAACAATCCGCAGCTCCAATCAAACCAGAACAGTTAAAGCGATAATCCATTTTCTCGATTCTGAAACCTGGAATGCGGCCGCTCCGCTTACTTGGTTGTTGTTTCCATCGCCTTCAGCGACTCGCCAAACGGCGCGCGCAGTACGCCGCGTTCGGTGATGATGGCGGCGATGTACTTGGCCGGGGTCACGTCGAAGGCGGGATTGCGGATGCCTACGCCGTTGGGCGTGAGTTGCTTGCCGCCGTGGTGGGTGACTTCAATGCGGGCCGCTCCTCGATGGGGATGGCGTCGCCGGTCGCCGTGGCCATGTCGATGGTGGACCAGGGCGCGGCCACGTAGAACGGGATGCCGTGCTCGTGCGCCAGAATCGCCACGTTGTAGGTGCCGATCTTGTTGGCCGCGTCGCCATTGGCCGCGATGCGATCCGCGCCGACCACCACCGCCTGAATGTCCCCGGCCCGCATCAGGCTGGCGGCCATGTTGTCGCAGATGACCGTGGTGGGAATGTGGTCGGCCATCAGCTCCCATGCCGTCAGCCGCGCGCCTTGCAGAAAGGGCCGCGTCTCGTCGGCGTAGACGTGAATCTGCTTGCCCTGCTCGACCGCCGAGCGAATCACGCCCAGAGCGGTTCCGTAGCCGCAGGTCGCCAGAGCCCCGGCGTTGCAGTGCGTCAGCACGCCGCCTTTGTCCGGCATCAGCGCCGCGCCGAATCTGCCCATCGCCTTGCAGGCGGCAATGTCTTCCTCGTACATCGCGTGCGCTTCGGCCAGCAGCTTCTGCTGGATCTCGGCCAATAGGCGCGCCTGATCCGGCCAGTGCCGCAAAGATCCGCTTCATGCGGTCGATGGCCCAGAAGAGATTCACCGCCGTGGGCCGGGTTGCGGCCAGCCGCGCGCAGATGCGCTCGAACTCCGGCGCAAACTCGGCGGCGGTAGCGGCCTTGGTCCGCAGCGCGCCCAGCGCAACGCCGTAAGCCGCCGAGACGCCGATAGCCGGCGCGCCGCGCACCACCATGGTGACGATGGCGTCGGCCACCTGCTCATAGTCGGCGGCGAGTACATAGCTCTCCTCGAGGGGGAGCCGCGTCTGATCGATAAAACGGACGCCTTCCGGAGTCCAGGCAAGCGTAGGAATCATGGAATTCCAGTGTAAACTGCGGCGCTGCGCTCCACTCGTGATAACAGCGTTGCATGATTACGGAATCCGCTCATACGGATGGTAGACCGGCTCCCAGACGTAGGCGCGGAGGCTTTCGCGCAGGGTTTCGTCGTCCACCTCTTCGGCGGTGCCGTCGGCCATGGCTTGCTTGGCCACGGCTACAGCCACCACCAGGCTCACCTTGCGGCAATCGGCGATGGGCGGCAGCAACGGGGCGCTCGGGTCCGCGAGCGTCGGCGACATGCCGGCCAGCGCCTTGGCCGAGGCCATGATCATGGCATCGGAAACTCGCGTGGAGCGCGAAACCAGAATGCCCAGCGCCAGGCCGGGAAAGATGAACGAGTTGTTGACCTGCGAGATGCGCACCAGTTTGCCGTTCACCTCGACCGGATCAAACGGGCTGCCCGTGCCCACCAGAACGCGCCCCTCGGTCCAGCGCAGCAGGTCAGCCGGCGTGGCCTCGGCCTTGGAGGTGGGGTTCGAGAGCGGGAAGATGATGGGGCGCTTGGTGTGGCTGGCCATCTCGCGCACAATCTCTTCGGTAAACGCGCCGGTCTGGGCGGAGACGCCCACCAGGATCGTCACCCTGGCGTTGCGCACGACATCGAGCAGCGAGATGGCGCCTGTGCCCGTCAGCTTCCAGCCCGCGACGTCGGCTCTGGTGCGCACCAGCGGCTCCTGGCCGGGGCGGATGCCCTCGCATCCCTCCACCAGAAGTCCATAGCGATTGAAGGCGTAGATGCGCTGGCGGGCCTGCTCCTCGCTCAGTCCCTCTTCTTTCATCTCGGCAATCAGCAGATCGCTGATGCCCAGGCCCGCCGAGCCCGAGCCGAACATCGCAATGGTCTGCTCCTTGAGCGGAAGGCCGGTGGCGCGGACGGCGGCCAGCAGCGTGCCGGTGGTGATGGCGGCGGTTCCCTGAATGTCGTCGTTGAAGGTGCAGAGCCGGTCGCGATAGCGCTTCAGCAGGATGGCCGCGTTGACCCCGGCGAAGTCTTCCCACTGCAAAAGAATGTGCGGCCAGCGGCGCTCCACGGCGCGTCACAAATTTCTCGATGAACTCGTCGTACTCCGGGCCGCGGATGCGCTTGTGCTGCCAGCCGATGTAGATGGGATCGTTCAGAAGCGTTTCGTTGTCCGTGCCCACGTCGAGCAGAATCGGCAGGCAGTGCTCCGGCGGGATGCCGCCCAGCGCGGTGTAGAGGGCCATCTTGCCGATGGGAATGCCCATGCCGCCTGCGCCCTGGTCGCCCAGGCCGAGAATGCGCTCGCCGTCCGAGACCACGATGCAGCGCACCTCGTCATAGCGCGGGTCGGCGAGAATCTCCGTCGATGCGGTGCTTCTGCGCATAGCTGAGGAAGAGGCCGCGCGGCCTGCGCCAGATCTCGCTGAAGCGCTGGCAGCCCTCGCCCACGGCGGGAGTATACACAATGGGCAGCAACTCTTCTGTGTGGTGCGCAATCAACGAGTAGAAAAGCGTTTCGCAATTGTCCTGCAGGTCGCGCATGTTGCTGTACTTGCCAAAAGCGGTATTGCGGCTGGCCAGAACTCTCAGGCGGCGTTCCCGCTGGTCTTCCAGGCTTCCGATGTGAGGCGGCAGAAGGCCATGCAGCGCGAAGGCGTCGCGCTCCTCTTCGGTAAAGGCAGTGCCCTTGTTGAGCCGGGAATTATGCAGCAGCTCGAAGCCATGAAGACGGGTCCGGACCACGTCCGGGCGCGCGTTGTTTGACTCCTTCTCCTCGCTCATGGCCATTACTCCTGGAAACCGATGGAATGCCGATGCTTTGGACTCCCTCAAGCGCAGGGTTTTATGCTACTTCCGACGGCGGCGTTTTTCAGTAGCGTGCATCACATCTGCGGGGTCTGCGGCCGGGTTGCTTGCGCTTACTCGAATGTAAACAGCACAACCTCCGGGCGAGTGCCAACGCGCATCGGCGGACCCCAGCTTCCAGCGCCGCTCGATGTGTACACCTGCAATTTGCCGAAGCGGTGCAAACCGTAAGTGAAGTTTCCGAAGGCGCGGCGCGTGAAAAAGGTGAAGGGAAAGAGCTGTCCGCTGTGGGTGTGGCCGGAGATCTGCAAACTGATGCCGGCCTGTTCGACGATGGACAGGCGGCTGGGCACATGATTGAGCAGAATGCTCGCCCTGCCGGGGTCCAGATGCAGGCTCTCCAGAATGGCGCGAAGGCGGATGGGAGAGCCGGAATCGCTGTAGGAGACGCCGGCAATTTGCAGGCCATCTATGGTGACCATTTATTCGCAAGGACGCGGATGCCGATGCGGTTGAGAAGTTCGGCGCAGCGCGCGGCGTTGCCGAACTCATCGTGGTTGCCGGCAGAGAAGTAGCTGCCCAGGGGCGGCGCAAGCCGGCTATAGGGCGAGACCAGCGCGGCGGAGTTGGCCCTGATGCCGTCGAATAGATCGCCGGGGAAGAAGATAATCTCTGGCTTCAGGCGCATCGCCAACGCCACGATACGGCGGCTGAAGCCGCGCCCGTTCATGTGGCCCAGGTGCAGGTCGCTGAGCACCAGGGCGGTGCGGCCGCGCCAGGCGTCGGGCAGGCCGGGCAATTGGATGGAGATGCGCCGGATGCGCAGGATGCGTGCATTCACCAGGCCGTAGAGGCTGACCGCAACAGCCATGCTAAAGAGCGCGGCCGCGATCATCGGCTTGTCCGCGTGCAATTGAAGGGCAGCCTGCGCGAAGCTGGCCAGCCAACAGAGACAGGCTGCCCAGAAGAAGTAATTCAGCAGCCCCAGCCAGAGCGAGGCAAGTCTGTACAGCAGTGTTACCAGGCGGTTGGAGTAGAAGAACCCTAGCAAGGCGGCGGGGACAAAAGTAAAAGCCAGCAGCAACAGCGCTGCCCCCAGCAAAATCACGGCCCGAGGAGTGAGTGTCTGCCAGAAGGCGATCCAGGTGCAATAAATAAAAAATGAGCAGCAAGCAATAGAGCTTGTATCAGTGAGATGCCAAACAATGGCCAGGCTTTCAAACCGGAATCTCCTTGCCTTCTATTCTTGCATGAGCGGCAATAAGGAAAAGTTACAGCAGCCCCCGCACCCATGAAACAATCTCCTTATGGTTGCTTCCGCGGGCGGCGCGCTCGGACTCTACATCTCGATCCCCTTCTGCCGGTCAAAGTGCACCTACTGCAACTTTGCCTCGGGAGTCCATCCGGCCGGCGAGCACACGCGCTATGTGGACCGGCTCGTTGAGGATTTGTCTGCAGCCCCTGCCTGGGTCGAGCGGATGGGAATGGAACTCCCTCGCCGCGTGGACACGGTCTACCTGGGCGGCGGAACGCCCAGCCTGCTGGCGCCCGAGCTGCTGGCCCGGCTCTTCGCCGCCATGCGCTGGGAGTTTGACCTGGAGCCGGAGGCCGAGATTACCGTCGAATGTGCGCCCGGCCAGCTTGCCGATGAGACGCTGGAGGCGCTCGTTGCGGCAGGCGTGAACCGCGTCAGCCTGGGCGTGCAGTCGTTCATCGACCGCGAGGCGGCCCTGAGCGGGCGGCTGCACAATCGCGCGGTGGCGCTCGCGGATGTAATGCGGCTGCGAGCCGCGCGCATCTGCAACTTGAATGTTGACCTGATCGCCGGCCTTCCCGGACAGACCTTCGCCTCATGGGAGGAGTCGCTGATGGTGATGACGGCGCTGGCGGATGCGGGCGTCCCTCACGCCAGCGTCTACATGCTCGAGGTGGACCAGGATTCGCGCCTGGGCCGCGAGGTGCTGGCTCACGGCGCGCGCTACCACGCTGATACTGGTTCCCAGCGACGATGCCGTTGCGCAAATGTATGAGCAGGCCATCGAAACCTTGAGCCAGGCTGGCCTGGAGCAATACGAGATCTCCAACTTCTGCCGTTCCGGATTCCACTCGCGCCATAATCTGCGCTATTGGCAGCGGCGGCCTTACCTCGGCCTGGGCCTCGACGCCTCCTCCATGCTGGCAGCAGGCGAAGACCATCGTGTCCTGCGCTCCACCACCACTGACGACCTGACAGCCTATCTCGCGGGCTCGGAGCCGGTTGAGACCACGTGGCTCACTCCCGCGCAGCAGCACGAGGAGGCATGGTTTCTCGGCTTGCGGCTCAATGTTGGCGTGGATATCGCCGCCATGCAGCGCGAGTTTGGCGCGGCGATGGTCTCCCCGGCGCTCAAAGTTGTTGCGCGGCTGGTTGAGGCAGGTTTGCTGGTCTCCGACGGCAAGACGGTTCGGCTGACCGCGCGGGGACGGCTGCTGTCGAACGATGTTTTTCAGCAATTTCTCGAACCGGTCTCATAAGTTATCGGCATAGAGTCGCTGAAAGCATGATACCCGCCTTGTTGGCGGGTATCACAGGCGACTTAATAGAATCTAAGCTATTTATGAGACCGGTTGTAGGCATGGATGCGGAGCATAACAGTTTTACAGGTTATTGATCCGCCCCTGAAGGAATGCACGCAGCGGTAGAACAGGCGTCCGTTTTCCGCGCTACCAGGCCAATAGTTCGTCCTCGGAATTTGATGAGAGGAAGGCCACCGGAGCGGCGTTGGGTTCGGGAAAGTCGCCGGCGCACTGGATGGACTCGGGTCCGGAGGTCTTGGCCACCAGCAACGCCTGTTCGGCCTCGCGCAGTACCACCACCGGGGAGCGGCCAATGCTCGCGGCGATGCCAAAGCAGGCTGAGAGGCGGATGGCGTCGCCATTGTTGCGGAAGGGCGCCGAGAAAACATCCATGCGCAGGCGCTCGGCCATCATGACCGCGTTGACGCTGGAGCAGCCGGGAAGGGCGACCAGGAACTCGTCTTTGCCGGCGCGGCCCAACAGGTCGTAGCTGCGCAGAAGGCGCGCGGTGCGAGCCACTACCTGACAGAGCAGCTCATCGCAGGTCTCCGATCCCAGCCGCGTGTTCCAGTGGCCGAAGTCGTCGATATCGAAGAGGATCATGCACAGCGAACTCTTCATGCGTTGTACGCGATCGGTCTCGCGAAAGATCATAGAGAGCATGGTTTCGCGATTGTAGACACCGGTCAGATGGTCCATTTGCGCGTTGAGCGCGGCGGCCTCGCGCAGCAGATCCAACTCGCGCGCCCGGCGATGATTGCGCAGCACGGCTTCAATCCGCAGCCGCACAAAGGAAGGCGCTGTTGAACTGGGCAGCACGTCGTCAACGACATCCTCGGCCAGACGGTCAGTCCACTCCTGCGTGATCGTGTCCGAAATCAGTACAATCGGGTAACGGCGGCCTGCCGCCTCGGCGCGCGCCACGGCCAGCAACTGTCCCATATTCATGCCAGGCAGGTTGACGTCGATCAGGGCCAGGGTAGGCGCATGGGCTGCGGTCAACGCGGGCAGAGCTGTTTCGGCGATGAGGTGGACTTCCACGCGTGCTCCGCCGGCCGCAAGCACGGGTTCAAGTTCGGCAAGCAACTTGGGATTAGGCGATGCGAGAAGATAGACGGGATTGGAGTTGGCGAGCATCCTATAACACCTCAATAATGAATGCATCGGCGATTATTAGATTTTATTTAGAGAATGGCAAAGATTCTTTGGTGCCTTCAATAACGTTCGGGCAGAAATGTTGGTGCCAAAGGTCATTGGAGAGGATTATTACTGTTTGGCGCTGTGACAGAAAGGGATATTTGCCGCATTCCGCGCCGATCGATGGGACGCAATGACGGAAATTGCCAAAGAGTTTATAGCGAAACCAGAGTAAACGTGTTCTTGTCGAGAGTATTCAATGTGGCTTTTTCTTGAGGAAAAAGCCACTGGGCGAAGTTGCTTCCGGAATTCAGCTACTCTGGTTTCGCTATACCGGCAAGTAAAGCTGCTTGTCACAACGCCAACTCTCTGGTTCTAATCAACGAAGTCAACATGCGGCTCGATGGGAATGATGCCGCGTTCGTGGCCCATCCCGAGCAGTGTGCGGATGGCCTCGCGGCCGTCGGCACCGTAGTCCAGCGTGCGCTGGTTCACATACATGCTGACAAAGCGGCTGGCCAGGCGCACATCCAGGTCGCGGGCAAACTGCATGGCGTATTCCAGCGCCTGCTCGCGATGGTCCAGTGCATGCTGGATGCTTTCGCGCAGGGCCTTGGAGATGATTTTGTGGGATTCTGCGCCCAGCGAGCGGCGTATGGCGTTGCCGCCCAGCGGCAGCATCAGGCCGGTCTGCTCGCGCCACCACACGCCCAGGTCGAGTATTTTGTTCAATCCGCTGGCCGAGTATGTGAGCTGGCCTTCGTGGATGATGAGCCCTGCCTCGTAGGTCCCAGCTTGAATCGCCGGGATGATCTGATCGAAGGGAACGGTCTCGGTCTGGATGGCCGGGTTGAAGATCTTCAGCGCCAGATAAGCGGTGGTCAGCGTGCCGGGAACGGCAATCTTGATACTGTCCAGCTCCGTAGGCTCGAGCGGGCGGCTGGAGACGACCATGGGGCCGTAGTCCTCGCCCACGCTGCCGCCGCAGCCCATCAGTGTGTAGTTCTCCTGCAGGTAGGGGTAGGCGTGGAAGCTGATAGCGGTTACGTCGAAGAAAGCTTCGTCCAGGGCGCGGCGGTTCAGGGTCTCGATGTCACACAGGGTGTGGGAGAAGCGGTAGCCGGGGACGCGGACCTTGTTGGTGGCCAGACCATAGAACATGAAGGCGTCATCGGAGTCGGGACTGTGGGCGATGGAGATTTCGATGGTCTCGGCCGGGCTGGCGACTGCGGAATTCTGGTTGCTCATGGGGGACAAACGTCCTTTCAACGGAAATGCAAGAGTCTGGAGGATTGGCCAGCGGCCCTAAAGTTCTGTTTCTACGTCGGTTTCCTCAGCCGTACCGGGAGCCGCATCGGTGCCGCTGAAAGCCTGGAGCGGCTTCGTCTGCGCTGCGCCCAGATGTAATGCGCCACCCCGGCGGCTGCAATCAGCATCGCCGCGAGCGAGACGAGAAGGCAATCAGTAACCAACGCATGGGAACAAACCAGGCTCAGAATACCAGACTGGCACACCCTTGGCCTCAAAGATTGATCCGGGCTGCGTTGTCTGACTTGACCGAAGCAAAGGCCAGCAGTAGTGCGCCGGCCAGCACTCCGAAGCACACATTGAGCGCTGATAGCCAGCCATTGCCTCCCGGAATCCCCAGTCCAAGGGCCGCGGTGGCGTTGAAGCTCGCATGGAAGAAAATGCAGAGCAGGATGCTGCTGGTGCGGCCATAGATCCAAGCCAGGATCAGGGCGTTTCCGACAACTCCAATCAGAAACATAAAGAAGTTGGTTCCGTTTTGACTAGCGCCGGGCAGGAAGAACAATGGAAGATGCCAGACGGCCCAGATCAGGCCAACCAGCACCGCCGCTGCAGGGCGAGCAATGTAGCGCTCCATCTCCGGCTGGGCGACTCCCCGCCAGCCGAGTTCTTCCAATCCGCCGCCAAGGATCATGACGGGAAACAGGGGAAAAAACATGTACCAGGGGTGAACCGTCATTCCAGTTGACAATTGGGGGTGGTGGTCAACCAGTGAGGCAAAAGCTAACGAGGCCAAAGCAACGGCCGCGGGAAGGGCCAGAACGAGAAGATACCACCACCAGGCCACACGCCAGCGAAAGAGCCGGGCGTTGAACTCCCTGAGGGGCGATTGCGCCGGCGTGGCAAGTACGGCAATATAGGCGGCAATGGTCGGTCCCAGTCCGCCGATCATGTAAATCACCATGAAGAGCGGATTGCCATAGCCATAGGCCATCGTTCCGGTGTGCGTCAGCAGTACCAAGGCCCACCAGCAAGTCCAGGTGATGCAAAACGTGGAAGTGAGATAGGTCTTGAGACGGCTCATAGGATTTCTTGAACGGTTATACAGGACGCAGGCTCTCTTGCAGCCAGTCAAGGTAAGGCTGGCTGGCCGCATCAACCTTAAGAACCAGGAACTCCGGCGTCTGGTAGCTGTGCAACTCGTGCAGCCGCGCTTCCAGGGCGGTGAGTTGCTCCGGGCCGGTCTTGATGAGCAGCAGCGTCTCGGTTGCGGACTCGATCTTGCCTTGCCAACGGTAAATGGACTGTGCGCCGGGAATCAGAGTAGCGCAGGCAGCCAGCCGCTCCTCGACCAGCGCGCCGCCCAGCCGCGCAGCCTCCTCCGGGTTGGCCGTAGTGGTCAGCACGAGACGAACTGGGCAGGCTGGCGGCGAGGGTTCGGGCATAGGGCTTCCTCAGACAAATTGCTTATTGAACCAATTATCTATCTGGATACTCTTCCGGAAGTGGAAATTCTTTTCTGCTAACCTATAAGTACAGCGTTGCGGCTGCTTGTCCAGTGCGGCTGATGCGAACAATAGGCTGTTGAAGACGATAAAACGCGCTGGAGATTGAATCGGATTAAATCCTATGCCGGACCATACAATGCAAGCCAACACAGAAGTCGCGGATAGCCCGCAGGACGCCGTTCCACGCTCCCTGCAAAAGCGTGTGCGGGAGTTTGCGCGGCGCGTGTGGCGTCCCGTGGCCTCTGCGTTGGCTGTAGCGCTGGCGCTGCTGATCCTCTGGCACTGGATCAATGGAAAGAACGGCTTGCTTGACTGGCAACAGAAGCGCGTGGTGGACGGCGAGTTGCACAAGGAGATCGACGGCCTCAAGCAGGAAAATGCGCGCCTGCGCCAGCGCATTGATGAGCTCAACTCCAATCCGGACGCCATCGGCATCGAGGCGCGGGGCACATTGCACTATGCCAAGCCCAATGAAGTAATTGTCAAGCTGCCGCCTGAGCAGAAAACGCCAACTCAGCCTGCCGGGACAGTCGAATAAATTGTCTGATCATCCTGGCCCTGCCTCAAAAATCCATGTGCGCCCGCACTGACCCTACCCAGACCGGGCCGCGGTCGCGGTTGTAGCCGGGGTTGTTGATGTGCTGCACATCGACGGCGTAAAACAATGCCCCGCCAGGCGTGCCAGTTGTAGTAGCTCTCGACGATGGTTTCGCGGCCGTAGTTCAGGTTGCCGTCGCCCAGCAGAAATCCTAACCCACCCAGCCTTCAGATAATTCTGATGATCGCGCTTGATGGCGTTCGTGACCACGGCCAGGCCGATCTTGTCCGCCGGACGATGCCAGCGCGCGCCGCGCATAATCGCCGCCAGCCTCCACCGTCTGGTCCACCTCGGTGTAAACGTAGGACTCGTGCTGGCCCTCGTTCCATCCGAAGCGGCCAAAGACGCGCAGATTCTCCGTCAGCTCCTGCTCGGTGTTGTAGCCGAAGCCGTATTTGAGCGCGCTAAAGTGCTCATGAAGCAGGATGTTAGGCTTCGTGTCGGTTCCGGCCAGGAAAGCGTTGACCGCCTCGCGATAGTCGCCCATGTGGGCGCGGTTGGCGAAGAAAAGAACGCGCTCAGCGCCTTTGCGCTTCGCGACGAAGCTGTGGCGCAACTCGAACTCGCCGTTCTGCGCGTGGGAGCGGCTGAAGGCCCAGTCCATGTCGATGCCGTTGGCCACTGTGGGCATGGCGAAGAAGCCGTAGCGCAGGCTCCACTTGCGGTCGTCGTACTCGGCCATGCCGCCCACCGTGTAGCCGCGCGTGTCGGCGGCGTAATCCCATGCGCCGTTGTTGTCCACCGTCCAGTTCATGAACTGCAAGTGGCTGTCCGAGCCGGGGCTGTTCACGTCGAAAAAATCCGGCAGAGTCATCTTGCCGACGCGGAACTCGACGCGGCGCACGGGCACGCTGGGCGCCACGCCAAAGAAGCCGGGCTCCTGGCTCGCGGTCTCCTGGGTCAGGCCGATGACCTGATGAATCTGGTAGCGGGCAATATAGGGCAGGGTGCTCAGGGTGGGGTTGCGCACCACATCCAGGTTGGTGAAGCCGGCCAGACCCAGCGCCTGGCTCAGTCCGCGCCCCCCGGAGCTCTCCATGTCGAAGAATCAGGTCGGTGTTGTATCGGATTGAATGTGTTGGCCTTACGGCGGTGTAAAGCGTGCCCAGCAGGGAGGTCTTGTACTCCGCGCCGCTTTGCAAGCTGTTCGTGCCTTCGTAGGGGGAGTGGAAGGGCAGGTTGCCCTGGAAGATGATGTTGGCCTGTCCGGAGATCCAGTAGCGGCCATTGCTGTGGAACGGGGCCATGGTGACGATGGGCTCCTCCTGTGTGGCAGGAGGGGGAGGGGTCGATGCGCCGGACGGGCGTTCAACGCTGCCATGCTGGCCATCCAAAGTGAGCGAGATGAGCGAGAGTAGCACGGAATAGTCCGCTGAAGTTGTTGCACGAGTCATGATTTGCGGCTCGGGCGCGGAGGGCAGCGCAGCGGGAACCTGGGCCTGTGCGGTCTGGCGGCGGTCAGGGTGGCGCCAGCGCCAGGCCAGCCAGCAGACAGGCGGCTTGCCTGGCGGAGGAGCGTCGGGCAGTGCGCGGCGGGCGGGGAACATGAGGAGGCACTCCAATCGTAATGCGGTGTTGAAGATTGGGATAAAATGGAGACGTAACCGTACCCCCACTCCGTAGATACCATACCGGGGGTAGGTATTGTCAAGCGAAGGAGGTCTTGCCATGCCCACTCATGATCGGGAAAAGGTCAAGTTGTTGCAACGATTGAAGAAACTGCGCGGCCAACTGGACGCCGTGGAGCGCTCGCTCGACGGCCGATGAGGACTGCGGCGGCCAACTGATGCTGCTGGCCGCCGTCCGCGGCGGCGTCAACGGCCTGATGGGCGAGGTGCTGGAGACCCACATCCGCTTCCACCTGGCAGACGGCGCCAAGGAGCAGATCGCCCCCGAACTGGCCGAGGACCTGATCGACCTGGTGCGCGCGTACCTGAAGTAGGGCAGGGAACAGGGAATAGGGAATAGGGAATAGGGAATAGGGAATAGGGACAAGAACGAGCCTGGCTGGGGAATCCGTCTCTATACTCGTCAACTCCAACGCCTCCTGCAATAATTACAATTTATTGCAATGGTAGGTCGAATATTCAGCTAACGAAAGAGGAATTCTAGATGGCACCGCAGCGGAACCGCGAGGAAGTAATCAATACGCAACTCGCAATCTTGATCTCACGGTTAGGCGTGATGGCTGACGCGGAGACCATCCATGTTCACGGTAAGCAGCGCCCCGATGTCCTTTTTGAACTACGCGGGCTCCGTGTAATCATTGAAGGCAAATTTGCAGACCACCCCAATGCAGAGCAAGTTGTCCTCGAAGACGCTAAGAAACGTGTCCGCTCCGGAATCGCTCACATTGCGGCGGCAGCAATCTACCCTATTACCCTGCGCAAAACAACAACGTCGAAGGTTCTGGAAAAGCTGCGCACTTCACAACTGAAGTACCGGATCGTCTCAGAGACGCATCCGAGTGAAGAATGGTTTGAAGGCGATCCAGCGTCATTGATGGATGCGCTTCGACACGCGCAGGAATATCTCACTAAAGATGACATTGTCGAACAAACAGCCAAATCTCTTTCAGGGCGTTTGTCGGGCGTGGCAAAGCTATGGACGGGACAAAAGGGAGCCTGTGACAGACTTTCTACGATTCTCGGAATTTTTCCGCCGAAGGGAGAGGCCACAGAGAAGGCGCAACTAAGAAGAGAAACAGCCGCAAAGGTATCGGCACTTGTGTTGGCAAATGCCTTTATTTTTCAGGAACAGCTTGCAAGTAGTGACGGCCGTGTTTCTTCGCTGCGAACATTGGATAGAGATAAGGATACGGTTTCAGCAACGGCTAAGCACTGGAAGTGGATTTGGGAAAATATCAATTACATCCCCATTTTCCAGCTAGGTGAACGAGTTCTAAACGAATTGCCACTGAGTGTCAATTCCACAATTGCTACTCGCGCTCTTCTTACAGAGGCCATATCGATCTGTTCTAACCAGGCTGCACTCCGGCATGATCTTATGGGCCGAATCTACCATTGGCTTCTGCATGATGCAAAATATCTCGGGACCTACTATACCTCGGTTTCTGCCGCTACTCTTTTAATGAAGTTAACATTCGCTGCGAAATGGAAGCAGGATTTCAGTGACCCGAAGGAGCTTGCTTCCTTCAAAATGGCTGACTTAGCTTGCGGCACAGGAACTCTTTTAATGGCCAGCGCGCAAGCGATTTCGGATGTTTTTATCCGAAAAAGAGCGGACCTGGGCCTTCCTCTTGGCATAAAGGATATGTCTACGCTGCATCGTGCGCTAATGGAGAACGTCTTGCATGGTTATGACGTGCTTCCATCTGCGGTTCACCTTACCGCATCAACTCTGGCGATGCTGGCGCCGGAGGTAGCATTCGTTCGCATGGGCCTATTCGTGATGCCCCTTGGGATGGACCACGGGATAGTGAAACTTGGCAGCCTTGATTTTCTGACAACCAACAAGATTCATACTCAGATGGCGCTCGACTACTCGCACACGGATGCGGTCCGGGCGGGCGCGGGATCTTCCTACGCAACGATAGCGACTGTCCCGGCTCTCGACCTTTGCGTGATGAACCCGCCTTTCGTTCGCAGCGTGGCCGTCAAATCGGGATAGATTTCAGCTACCGCCAGGCCATTCAGCTTGACAACCTCTTGAATGCCATGCAAGCGCTCCCCCGTCGGACGGAAGGATAGTAGCGACACCCGGACCGCAGCCCCCTCGTTTATCCACGGTTCATCACTCCAGGCATTGTAAATTCGGCCAGAGGCACAGATGCTTTTTAATACTTCACGGTTCGCTCCGCCCCGGATGGAGTTTGTAGCAACCAGCCCGGCCCGCTTCGCCCGGCCTGCTTCGATTTCAGCACGCGCCTTCTCAAACCAGTAGGTAACGAGATCAGCACCACCAGGGACGCGGCCTGCATAGAGTTTACGCACTCATACGGCACACTCACCCCCGGTGTCCAGCCGAGATATGGGTAACGATCAGCCCTTGGGGAGAGGGTGGCCCGCTGCAGGCGCTTTGACCAGCCGGAGCGGGCCGGGAGAGGGGTTAGTTGTGAGGGGCTTCTTTGTGATGTATGCGACCTCTTGGCAATCGGGTGGTAGATGATAGATAGTAGATAGGCGCGGACATTCCAACCCCACCTACCACCTACCGACTACTGACCTAGCATGGGAGAGCAACACGGCTTCTTGACTGGTTTCGGCTCCATCAATTCCACGCGCGTGTAATTAGGATCGTAGAGGTTCAATTGCCACTTGCCGTCCCGCCCGATCTTGGGTTGTTCTGCTTTGTACCCTCGGTCCACCGCCGTCTTATAGGCTGTTTCAACACTTGGAACACCGAGTGCCAGGTGGTGCATTACGCCGAAGGTTCGTGGCGTGGGATTGCGAACGTTCAGCATGTACTCGAGCCAATCGGTGCCTTCGGGGACACGCATACAGACCCAGTCCACACGGTCGTCGCTCATGCCGCCGTACCACATCAACTGGAAGCCGAGAACGTCTTTGTAGAAGCGATCCGCGGCAGCGCGGTCAAGGACTGTGACCCCCACGTGGATCATGTGCTGTGAGATACGAGTGTCTGGAAGGAATTTACCAAAATTCCGGCTATGGAGCGAGCCGGGCAGGTATTGTACGAATTCGACAGAGTGACCCTCCGGTCCTTTACCATGAAGCTCAGATTGCCGTCGAGCCCGGGCCCAGCGTATTGGGCACTGTCACGCCACGTTCGGCAAGGTAGCCCCGCAATGCTTGGGCATCCGTGGTCTCGAAGGCAATGTGCGAAAGCCTATCTTCGGCTGGGCCGGCTAGATTGGGGAAAAGCTCGATATATTGATGATCGTTCACCTTAAAACAAGTCAGCGTCAGGCCGCCCGTCGGTTTATCTACCGCGAGCATCTCCTGAAATCCCAAGGTGTCTCCGTAGAACTTCCGGGCCACAGCAAGGTTGTCGGTCTTCAGCCCGATATGCGCCACCCCAACAATGGGCGGGCGACGCGTCACAGGCTCGCCTGCCCCGATAACTGCGAATAATGCGGCAAAAACGCCAAGACCGATCATAACGGGCAAGATGCTGAGCTTTAAAGAGACGAAAAACCCGTCAATTGACTTTCGAGCTCCGGCATCTCTTATCATTTCAAATGCTTTCAAGGCCATACCCCCGGCGTGCAGCGGCCCCCCTGAAATCTTGATCCCGCCCTCTCATACCAAGGTGCATTCGAACAGGCACTCATCATATCATGAGCTTTTTGATTGCTTCCAATTGCTGATTGCCCCGCCGCGGCGGGTCACGCTCTTCAATGATCCAATGAGTCAATGGATCAATCACTCAATGTTCTTGTACCCCCAGCCCCCAGCCCCTGCCCTGAAGGAACTCTTCGACCCGCTGAAGAGTGGGAGCCGAATCGCCACCGCCCATGCCCAAGGTTGAAAGCGCGGCGGCAGCGTTGGCGAAGCGAACCGCATGCTGGAGGTTGTTGCCGCGGCAGAGGGCGGCGAGAAAGGCGGCCTCAAAGCAATCGCCGGCGCCCGTGGTATCGATGGCGCGAACGGCGAACCCAGGAGATGAGAACGCGCCTTCGGGGCCATCTACGTAACATCCCGCTGGTCCCAACTTGACGATGACCGTCTTCACGCCTGTCTGGTGGAGGCGGTGCCGCAATGGCCGTGGGCTCCGTCTCGCCCGTGAGCTGCCGGCCTTCTTCCTGGTTGGGGAAAAGTAATCCACATATGCCAAGGCCGGCTCGATCAGCGGCAGCCAGCGGCCCCGCGAGTCCCAGCAGGGATTCATGGAGGTCAGGCAACCAAGCTGCCGGGCACGAACCATCGTCTCCGCGAGGGGGGCGCCATCGAAGCTCGGCAGGGCGAAGGCGCTGGCGTAGTGAAAGATTCGCGCCCCCTTCACCAGGTCCCAGTTCAAATGGCAGGCGGAAAAGTGCTCATTCGCGCCGCGAAAATGCAGGAGGCGTCGCTCGCCGCTCGACTCCACGAGCACCATGCTGACGGAGGTTCGGGCGTCCTTGACCGTGATCAGGTTTGAGTCATCCACTCCTTCGGAGCGCACTGACTGGCGAAGAATTTCTCCCAACCGGTCTTCGCCCACAGGCGCGGCGAGGGCAACCCGAACCCCCAGCCGCGCGAGCGCCATGGCGGTGTTGACGCCGTTGCCTCCCGGTCCCAGGGCCACCTCTTCCAGACGCTGGCTGGCGCCTGGGGCGGGAAGTCCGTCCACGGGCCGTGCCAGGACATCCACCACGGCATTTCCGGCGCAGAACACTTCGCATCCCGGCTTCATGGATTGCTTGCCTCCATCTTGTGCATCAAGACGCAATACACCTCCTTGAGGAGGCAGGCAATTATACGCGAAGTTCAAGCTTCTTGGATCGGCGCGGATAGTTCCCGGATAAGACCTCAATGAGTCGCAAGCCTTGGTGGTGGGCCAGTTTGATTCTTGTAGTGGCGACTCCTTACAGCAAGTGAGAATGAACTCCGTCCGGATAGCTGCATTCCCTCTTGAACAAATGGACGGCTGAGGTATGATTTGTGGAGCACTGTATGAAAATCAGCCGCAGGAAGGGCATTGAGTTCGGCAGTCCGGAGCTGCCCGGTTCCTTTGCTCTTTCGCCGAAACTGGCGGGAGAAACCGGATGAAAACGCGCAAGCCGAAGAGCACTTGGAAGTGTGTGTATAGTCTGAATTCCGCGAGGCGGCGCGTTTCTGGGAGCGCAACGAAGCTTGCCGCCGCCATTCGGCGAGGAGCAGACCTACGCATTAACACCGCGTTCCGACACAACGAACATATCGACACTAGTTCCAACGATCCTCAACTCATCGAGGAGGTTGCGGACTTTCGCATCACTTATTTGCTGGACAACAGGTGGGTGGCGGGAATCATCAATCTTCGGCAGCCGATTAGTATTCCTGACGGTTTTGGCCCCCGCCCGTCGATGTCGTTCTTCATGTATAACCAGAATGGCCAACAAGCGATCGCCCGGCCGTATCTGGAGTGGGGGCCTGCGGGAGGGACCATGGGGCCATCACCGCTTGCGGATCACAGCGCGATGCCCAAGTACCACGAGCAAGACAACTGGGATGCAGACACCAATGCTCCCAGCAGCAACTTCATTTACGACTTCGAGAAGTACAGGTTTTGGGTGAACGCCGAGTGGCGAGAAATGCTGGTCCACGCCGCGGACGGCAAAGTACTCTCCGGCTCTCTTGCTGGCCTCATCGGGGCGTTTCTGCACGGATGCGAGGTCAAAATTGGTATTCGCGGCCTTTGTGCCGATTTGGCGCTGGATCCCCTGCGCAGTCGACCACGAGGTATACGTTCATGTGGGTCTCCGGCTATTACTACACGAAGCGCAAACTGTTCATGGCAGCCTCCCAACCTGTAGTTCGGGTGAAGCCTGGAATTCCGCTTCGCGACCGAGTAAGGGGTGGGATTTCGGCTGGCTGATGCCGCGAACCGATGGCTTCGTGGCCCGCTGGCTTGTGGACCCATATAATTTAACGTTTCAAAAGAGCGAGGGGCATTACGCCATTCGCTGGTTCGTGCGATGATCGAATGACCTTTATTTCCGTGAAGCTTTTGTCCCGAAAGGAGGATGCAAGACATGAAAAGGAAACAGCACGTCTCCCGGAACTCAAGTCTCGATCGGCGGCGATTCTTGCAGGCGACGTTGGCGTCCTCCCTCGCGGGAGTAGGAAACGCGATGTCTCCACCCCCGCGCCGGCAAACTGACCCGAGTCCTGGGGCGAGAAACCCATTTACCTGACCGACCTGGACCGGTGCCAACCGCAGTCGGCGCTCTCCCGCAAGCCGCAGCGGAACCGCTGGAGGCTACTCGACTACCAAACGGAATCTTTTAAGGGCACCATGTTGGTGGCCGGCCAGAATACGGCTGCGCCCGAGATCAGCTACCCGCTTCGTCTCAAGGGGTGGCATGCCATCTATATCGGCATGCGCTCATACGGAGGTGGGTGAAGACGCCTCCGATGTTGCAGGTGCGCTTGAAGAGCGATTCGACGTTTTCTCTGATCTCCCACCAGCCCGAGCCGCGCTCTCGAAACCGCATCGACGATATGTTCTGGAAATGTGCAGACCTGACGGGGCCAGGAGATCGTTTTCCGTCAGCTCTGTCGGCAGGTCGTACCGGACGAACCCTGCATCAGTCGGGAATCCTTGTAATGGGGCCTGGATTGCGTACATCAAACTTGTTCCTCTCTCGGAGGAGGAAGTTCGCGCGCCTCGAGAGCGACCGGCATAATCCAAGACTCGGCGCCTGTTTGCCCACAACGACGCCTGGAGCTACACGTTTAGCTTATCGTCCTACGACCGAGGCTGAAATCCGGCGCGAACTCGAGCCCTTCCGCGACACCGATTTCCAGCGCATCTACTGGGAAGGAGGAGTGGGCGATCGGATGTACTATCCCACCAAAATCGGTTTCATGCCGACCGACGAGTGGATCGAACGATCCCTATCGGGTGGGAGACAGGCTGGCGGCGGAGAGTTGGCGGATTCTGCGCGAACAAAGGGATCGACCCGTTCCGGGTGGCCCTGGAATATGCGCACGAGATGGGGCTGGAGTTTCACGCCGCGTATCGCACGGCGGGGTTTCATTTCCCCGTGCCCGAAGACGAATGGAACACCGGCGGTGTTTACGACAAGCACCCGGAGTGGCGCTCCATCGATCGTCAGGGCCGTCCCACGCCGCGCCTCTCCTACGCCTATCCTGGGATGCGCCGGCTGGTGGTCTCGCTCCTGAAGGAGATGGCCAGCTACCCGATTGACGGGATCTGCCTCTTGTACAATCGGCGTCCCCCCTTGTGGAATATGAACCTCCCGTAGTCGAGGGGTTCAAGGGCAAGTATGGCCAGGATCCCCGCCAGTTGGATGAGAGAGATCCCCGCTGGCTGTCCTATCGCGCGACCTTCCTCACCGAATTCATGCGCGAGGTGCGGGAGGCGATGAATGAGGTCGCCAAGGAGCAGAAACGGAGCAAGCCGCTGGAGATCTCCGCGATTGTGATGAGAAATGAAGAGCGAGAACCTCTATTACGCGATGGACCTTAAGGCGTGGATCGATCAGGGCCTTGTCGACACGATTATCCCCTACACTTCCGTAGAGGGCTTGAACAGCGGCGGCGATTCGTGGGTGAACCCGCGCGATGCCGAGTTCTTCCTGCGGATTACGAAAGGCACACCATGTAAACTGGCGCTGAACCTCGTGCCACGGCAACTCAGTCCGGAAGAGTACCGGCGCCGCGCCGCACAGGCTGTATCAAGCGGGTGTCGAGAACTTTTCTTCTGGGACACCAACGCGCGGTACGATTTCAGCCGGTCGTGGGATGGGCTCCGACGGCTTAGGACACCGCGATGAGATCGAAGCGTGGGTCCGTGCCGGGTCAGCCAGAGCTGGATCGGCCTGGCAGCAAGCTGCGCAAACTGGGTGATTGGGATTTGACGTACGCCACGCCCGGATAGCAGGGCAAGGAATCAGCCGGATTTTGGTGGGTCGTTCGAACCGGAGAAGGAAAACAAGGCAGCTTTTGGCCTCAGCGGTGTGGTGTGCCCGAATACCTGGACACTGCATTCGACGTAGCGCCGGCCTTCAGGCCGGCACCTGCCGACCCTTCGCTGCCCTCAGGGCAGGCTCTAAAGGTCGGCGCTACACTGTCCAACGAGTGACGGGACACCACACTAGTGTGCTGTAACATCCAATTCTTGACAATGGTCGCGGGGCACTGCCTGGTTGTAGGGGTACGGCTTGCCGTACCCTCTTGGTTCGGTCGCGCGATAAGAATGAAGAGGGTACGGCAAGCCGTACCCCTACAACCAGGGCGGCAGAGCCGTTGGCCAATTGTCAAAAGTTAGGTGTTACGCGACACTAGCATGGAGAGTGCGGTCTCTTCTTGACCCTTTTTTTGCGCATGATAGGCTACTTGGCTTTTGCAAGTGTATTTTCAGCTCTCCTAAGGAAGTTCTCCCGAAGAAATACCGTCGGAGAATCCGGTTCCACCCTCGCAGGGGGCAAGGAGTAAAGGAGATTGAACCGGAGGAAATTCGATGTACTTTCCCGCAATCCTGAGTATCAGTCTGCTTTCATTAATCGTGGCATTTTTCTTCGCCCGGCAGGTGCTGGGGGTAGACACGGGCACTGCCGAGATGCAAGTCATTTCGAATCGCATCAAAAAAGGAGCCGAGGGCTTCCTCCGGCTCATGCGCGCTTGGGTCGCAAATGCCTGGTCCCAGCGCTGCCGAATGGCCAAGCCATTCGCGGCCAGTGTTGCCGTGATATTGGTCGGGGCTGCCGGAGCTTTTGCACGGCCCCCCGAGGCGGCTCCCAGCGGCGAAGCTAATCTGAAGCTTCCGGACCTTTCCCAGGTCCAGTTCCTCGGCGTCACCGGCCACAGGTTGCTGGCCATCGGCATTCTGTTTTGCATCTTCGGACTGCTCTTTGGCCTGGTCACCTACAGCCGCTTGAAGAATCTGCCCGTCCACCACGCCATGGCAGAGATGTCCCAGTTGATCTGGGAAACTTGCAAGACCTACATC
>CAWJRQ010000006.1:0-534240 GCA_963845345.1 uncultured Acidobacteriaceae bacterium | reverse complement strand
TAAGGAAGAAGGCTTTGTCAAGCGCGATATTCGACAAACCTATCCCTGGCGGCGCGTGAGCGCCGCGTTGATTGCCGAGAGCAGGTAGAGGACCACGGGTTCTGTTCTCTCGCTACATCATCGTTCGGCGGGCTATTGGTCGCCCTGCCAACCATCGATACGGCCATTAGATACAGGCCATGATGCTTCCATGCGGACATCCCGTCTGTACGGGATGCGAGAGCGCTCAATCAAATGCCCGGTGTGCTTGTGCCACCATGGGGACCGGCGAGCTGCTCTCGATATGGGCGATCTGTGGATAGCCCGTATTTGTCTTGAGCATCCAGTAGAGTCGCACGGTTAATTTTCTTGCCGCCGCCACCTTGGCCACGCCCTTCGGCTTTTTGTGGCAACGCGCTTGATACTGCCGTCGAAATCCTTCATCCAGGCGATTGGTCGTCTGCACGGCCTCGACCAGCAACTGCCGCATAAAGCGGTTGCCTTGCTTGGTGATCGCGCCCAGTCTCTGTTTGCCGCCCGAGCTATGCTCGCCAGGAATCAGTCCCAGGTAACTGGCGACTTGGCCGCTGGTGGCGAACCGGCTTACGTCGCCGATGGTCACGGCAAAAGCCAGCGCCGTGATCGGCCCCACGCCGGGCTGGGTCATCAGCAGCCGCGCCCGGGTGTCGGACTGGGCCGCTTCTGTCACCGCCGTATCCAGTTCCTCGACCCGCTCATCTAACTCCGCCAGCAAGCGCAGAAGGTCGCCGCGGCGCTTCTCACTCCAACCTTCGAAGGGAAGGTTTTTAAAGGCGTCCATTCCCCGCGCGCTCCATAATGAATGTTGTTTTTGCATGCCCCGGTTCAGCGCCAGGTGCTCGCAAGCCGTTCTTCACCCGGGTGCGAATCTCCACCAGCTTGTGCCGGTGAATGAGCAATTGCCGCAGGTTGCGCTCCTCGGTCGAGGGGCGCCACAGCCGCGGAAAACGCTTTTCCATCAACAGGCGCAGAATGTGGCCCGCATCGCGCCGGTCGGTCTTCTGCTTGCGTACGTAGCTGGCCCGGATCTGGGCCGCATCGCCGATCCAAACTTCATGGCCAAGCCGTTCCAGCATGTCAATAAACCACTGGCTGTTGCCGCAGGCTTCGATGCCCACCAGCGCTGGCGCCGGCAGACTGCGATAGAACTGCTCTGCTTGCCCATCGCCGTTCATCAGCTTGTGTTCGCCGATCTCCCCGGTCTCGGCGTCAATAACCGCTACCTGTTGCCACTTAGGATGAAAGTCACAACCTACAATAATCATCGAAGGCTTCTCCGATCTTCGAGCTCGTGGTCCTCTAGTCCACTCGCTACTCGATCTTCTCAGAAGCCTTCTTCCTTATCCCATCAAATGCGAGGGACCGGGGGCACCCGGCAGAGGGCGCTTGCGCGGCATGGGATTTGTGGTTTCCCACCCTTTCGCAAAGAACGCGGAAGGATGGGGCACCCGGCATACCGCAGGGGCTAAAGCCCGGTCATTTTGTTGCACATTGCGGCACGACTGAAGTCGTGCCCTGACGCTTCTTGCGATTCCAGTAACATTTTTCATTAACTGTAAAGCCACCACATCGACAAAGACCTGTCCCTTCACCCCAGCGAGCAAAAATAACTCGCTGGGGAACCCGAATCGACGGGGACACCGGTGAAGTCGTGCCCTGATGCAAAGCCAGTACGACTGAAGTCGTGCCTAAAAGAAACAAATCCGCAAGTCGTTGAAAAAATAAGCGCAGTGTGTGGGTGAGAAGCGTGGGTCTGGAGACCCACGCTACAGCCGGCCGGGAGGCCGGCGCTACAGTGTGGAGCCCTCGTAGGTCGGCAAAGCCAGTGGACGACTGACACAAAGTATCGATTCCCACCCTTCCGCGATCACGCTGCGGAAGGATGGGGCATCACAGGTTTATTACAACCTCACGAATGAACTACATGCCTGAGTGACGATCAGGGCTTCGGTGATGCAGGCGCAGGTTTTGCTGGCTTGGTTGCGGGTTTTGCCGGAGCAGCGGGTTTCGCCGGGGCTGCGGGTTTGGGCGCGGCGGCGGCTGGCGGAGGCGAGGTTCTGAGGTACATGATTTTCATGGTTCCTCCCCCGCAAGTGCCGACCTGCTTGCCTTCGGCATCTTTGTCCTTGGCCACGATATCCAGCGTGTAGGCCTTGGCGCCGTTGGCTTCAACCTTTTTGGCGATCTCGGCCTTTAAATCCTCACAGGACTTGGGTCCCTGGGCGTAAGCCAACACCGATGCGAAGAGCAAGACGACGATGGACGCTACGAATTTCATGGGGCAATCTCCTTGATTTGGATGTAGAGCAAATCCGGGGGTAAGAGTAGCGCATGGAAGATGCCGGCGTCAATGGTTGTTTTGGAAGCTCTGATTCAGACAAAATCAGTGTTCATTTTTGCCGTGTTGCGCAGAGCTCAGGATGAGGAGGGCGATGAGATTCCAGAAGAGGACTGCGACGACGATGTAAAACAAGATTGCTGAGATTTGTTCATGATTTTTGGCGACAAGATAATTCCCGGTGGCAACGATACTCCCGTATGACTCGCCGCAACCGCTGATAGGAGACAGAGAGAAATCCCAGCAGGGCGGGGAAGACCAATCCGCAGGGAAAGAGGCGTTTCAGGAGCGTGGGAAGATGCTTGCCCGATGCGGCATCGGCCACGCAGGGAAGGGCCGCCGAAGATAGAGATACACCAAGATGCCCGCCGCGATAGAGAGGGCAGCGCAGACGAAATAAGAAACGATCAGATATTGATCATTTGTCAACTTTGACCTTCAATGTGGCAACCAGAATGGTGATAAGAATCAGGTAAACGGAAACAAAGATGACCAGATACTGAAGGGATGAAGAGAGGCCTGCAGCTCCCTTCCAAACGTATTCCATGAAGCGAGATTCCGGCTTCAGATCAAAGGCGATTCCAATGGCGCCCGAAAGAGCCGCAAGATAAAGAAGGAGAAGAAAGGAGCGCAGATAAAAGGTGACGCCGGATTGCAGCTTGAGGGTGTGGCGCAGCAAATCGCAGAGACTGGAGCGCAACAGAAGAAAGAGAATCGTGGGGACGGCCAGCGCGAGCGCCAGCAAGACCAGATATCCGATACCGTTCATTTTCGTGTTCCCCTTTCCTGAGGGAATAACCCTGTTGTTTTTCCGCTTCGGTTCAGTTTAACTCCAGTTGCCCGCGCCGGGCCGAGTTTTTTGCACCTGCTTCCATCGCACGGGCTATGGCGGGCGGGAAGGGATGCGACGCGCTGCATCTACTGCTGGGCTGCCTTCACCGCTTCGGTGAGCGCGGGAACGACTTCCATCAGGTCGCCGATGATGCCGTAGTCGGCGGCTTCGAAGATGGGCGCGCCGGGGTCCTTGTTGACGGCCACCACGCACTGCGAGCCCTTGATGCCGACCAGGTGCTGGATGGCTCCGGAGATGCCCAGGGCGAGGTAGAGCCGGGGCGCGATGGTCTGGCCGGAGCTGCCGATCTGGCGCTCCATGGCGCAGCCAGCCATTGTCGCAGATGGGGCGGGATGCGCCCAGCTCCGCGCCGAGGGCAGTGGCCAGATCCTGAATCAGCGGGAGATTGGCGGCGTCCTTGATGCCGCGACCAACGCCGACGATTCGTTGCGCCGCGCCGAGGTCCACGGTCTGCGCCGCGCCGCGGAAACGCTCGCTGGGCCGGGTGCGAATCTGCGCGGGCTCGATTGTGGGCGTGAAAAGGGAGACGGCGGATGAGCCGGGCAGGACATCGTCGGCGCGAAAGGCTCCGGCCTGCACGGAGACAAAGCATGGGCCGTTGCCGGAGTGCCGGTAAGAGCCGTTGAGGCGACCTTGCATGAGTTGGCGCGTAAAGAGAGGGCCGTCGGCGATGGCGGTTACGTCGCAGATGAGCGTCTGGCCGAGACGCGCGGCGAACTTGGGAGCGTAGTCGCGCACCTGGTAGGTGTGGGGAAAGACAACGTGCGTGGGGCTTTCCTTTTCGATGAGTTGTTGCGAGGGCGAGAGTAAAGCCGTCCGCCGTGTAGGCTGCCAGCAGCGGATGCTCGATGCGGACGACTTTGGCGAGAGACTTGGCGGCGACTTCGGCGGCGAGGGATTCAGTTTGCGCGCCGAGGACGACGGCGTTGGCGGACTGGCCGACGAGCGCGGCAAGCTTTTGCCCGGCGGCAACGGCCTCCCAACTGGCGCGGCTGACGCGACCATCCCGCTCTTCAATCACAACCCATACGCCGCTCATAGAACCCTCGCTTCGAACTTCAGTTTTTCCACCAGCGCTACAGCGGCTTCCTTGGGTGTGCCGGCGAGCATCTGGGTGGATTTTTGTTTTTGCGGCATCGCGACACGTTCGAGGATGACGACTGGGGCGGAATTCACGGCCAATTCTGAGGCGGTCACGGCGCGCACTTCTTTGGTTTTGGCGCGCTTGATGCCCATCAGGGTGGCGTAGCGCAGCTTGTTGCCGCCGGACTGGATGGTGAGGACGGCGGGGGTGGGCAGCTCGATCAACTGGAACCAGCCCTCCTCGAGTTCGCGCTTGACGGTGAGTCCGGAATCGGTTTTGTCGACGTGCAGGATGAGCGAGGAGTGGGGAAGGCCGAGGAGTTCTGCGAGGATGACGCCGGTTTGTCCCTGGCCGAGGTCGTCGGACTGGAGGCCGGTGAGGATGAGGTCGGGATTTTCGGGCTTGACGGCGGCGGACAAAAGACGCGCCACGCCGAGCGCGTCGCGAGAGTTGAGGTCAACGCAGTCGATGTGGATGGCGCGGTCGGCGCCCTTGGCCAGAGCTTCGCGGATAGTGGAACCGACGCGCTCGGGCCCGGCGGTGAGCACGACCACTTCGCCGCCATGCTTCTCCTTGAGCTGGAGAGCCTCTTCGAGGGCGTAGGCGTCGGACTCGTTGAGCGCCCACTGGAGGCCGGATTCATCCATCCATTTTCCGTCGGCGTCGATGCGGATTTGCGCATCGCGGTCGGAGACTTGTTTGATGGCGACGATGATTTTCATAGTGCATTCCTTCCGTTATCTGGGAAGCCGTAGGTGATTGTTATAAAGAATAGCTCCAACGCAGGTCGCTATCCCTAACGGTATACATATAACGGCTACATACAAAGGCCATTTGGGAACGCCTTTCTCCTTTATCATTCGCATATATCTCAGCTCAGTAGTACGTCCCCATTTTGTACCTGGAAGATGGCTGCGATAAAAAACATTGTCCATGTAGATCCGAGCGAAGCCGCCCACGCAACAGACAAGAAAACCTAGAGCGAGGATGAAAAACAAATTTCTCTGCATCTCTTCTCCTTACTAACAATTACTCTTCACTCGTCTTCGGTAATCCTCTTGCCGTCAACTGGGCAATGTCGAGAAGTTGCGGAGCGGCTTCGCCTTTTTCCGCCAGCGCGTCGCGGAAGATGCTGTTGCAGAAGGGGCAGGCGGTGGCGATGGTTGTGGCTCCGGTGGCGACCAGCTCCGCGGCGCGGACGTGGCCGACGCGCTCGCCGGTCTCCTCGCCGAGAAAGACCAGGCCGCCGCCCGCGCCGCAGCAGAAACTGCGGGCATGAGAGCGCGGGGCTTCGATGAGTTGGCCGGTGAGAGCGACGATCTTGCGCGGCTGCTTGTAGACGTTGCGATAGCGGCCCAGGTAGCAGGGGTCGTGGTAGACGATTTTTTCAGGTTTGCCGGACGTGGCCTCAGGGGCTAAAGCCCCCGGTGTTTTGGGGTGAACTGAATGTACGGGCTGAAGCCCGTACCCTTCATGTGTTGCTTCCGGGGCTAAAGCCCCATCGTGCCCGTAGGCCGGATTCCGGGGGTTGAAACCCCCGGCTCCCTCCGACGAGAGCTTATGGGCATGGCCCGACCGGAGCTTATGAGCGTGACGGGCAAGAAATTCGCTGTGATGCTCGATGGCGGGCGGCGCGCCGAATTCCTTCCAGTCTTCCTGAATGGTGCGGACGCAGTGGGGGCAGATGGAGATGATTTTTTTGGTTTTGGGCCAAGGCTTCGAGATTGGATTCGGCAAGCTGCTGGAAGACGAGATCGTTGCCGAGGCGGCGAACCGGGTCGCCGCAGCACTTTTCCTTGCGCAGAACGCCGAAGCTTGTGCCGAGGAAGTTCATCACGCGGGCAAAGTCGGCGATGATCTCGCGGCCCTTGGGGTCGTAGCCGCCCATGCAGCCCAGCCAGAGGCAGTACTCCTGAGTGCCGTCGAAGATGGGCAGGCCGGCCTTCTCGATGAACTTGTCGCGCTCGGAGGCGGGCAGGCCGTGGGCATTCGCTCCGCGCTCCAGGGCGAGGAAGAGTTTGGCGCCGTAGTCGTCCTGCCAGGCGCCGGTGTTGACCGCGCCGCGACGCAGGCCGATGAGGATGGGCAGGTGCTCGATGCCCACCGGACACTGGAACTCGCAGGCGCCGCAGGTGGTGCATTGGAAGGGCACCTCTGGTGAGGCCAGACTTTCCATCAGCGGCGCGTCCGGACGCCGGGCCGAGGTCGTTCAGGTAGCCGCGCAGGCCGAGAATGATCTCCTTTGGATTGAGCAGCTTGCCGGTGTTGGCGGCGGGGCAGTGCTCGGTGCAGCGGCCGCACTCCACGCAGGAGTAGGCTTGCAGGCTGACGAGGCGGGTCAGGTCCGTGCCGGCGATGAGGCCGAAGTCTTCGTCGCCCGCGAGCGGAGGGATCTGGCTGAAGCCGCCGCGGGAGAGAAAGACAGTGGCCGGGCTCAGAACCAGGTGCAGGTGCTTGGTGTGGGGAATGATGGGCAGAAAGATCAGAAGGGCCAGCGTGTGGACCCACCAGAGAACCCGCGTGGCAGGGTCGGCGTCGGCGACAAAGAACGAGGCCAGGTAGGTGACCATCAGCAGGAAGATGAGGAAGGCGATGAAGCCGGACTGGTAAGAGAGCTTATCACCCAGCCATTTGGGGCGGACCAGGAAACGGCGGATGAAAAGCCCCAGAATTCCCACGGCGCAGGCCAGGGCGAAGACGGCGGCGAAGATCGAAGTAGAAGCGGCCGAAGCGGCCTGATGGGTGATAGAAAGCCGAGGCCCAGTCCCGAGGCGAAATGGTTGAGCGTAACCAGGACAAAGGCGCAGAAACCCCAGAAGACAAAGGCGTGAGCCAGGCCGGGCAACGGGCGCTGGCGGATGACCTTGGCCTGGAAGGCTACCTCCCAGAGAAAATCCCAGATGCGCTTGCCGATGGGGAAGAGGCGGAAGCTGGCGTCTGGCTTGGAGCGGAGGATTTTGCCGAGGACGACGCGGAAACGGAGCCAGAAACCGGCGGCGGAGGCGGCGACAAGCAGGATGAGAAGCAGTTTCTCCGCGTAAGAGAATTGCTGAGGTTCAGCCAGGGTTGCGGATAGAGGGAGCATAAGGGAACTTCCCAAAGATACAGGATGTGGTGGGGGGCTGTCGCGGGGAGGGTGGTGGCAGAGATTGATCTCGATCTGAATTCCGATCAACGCAGCAAGAGTGCCTCTGCTTCGCACAGTTAGAGGTTGGCAAGCCGGCACGATCGGGGAACAATTCAGCAGCGCACAATCAACGGCGAATCGATGCCACGGGTGGCGTTGCGTGTGTCCACAACCAACTGCAACTGCTCGATGATGGCCTGGTAAACGTCCCGAATGGAGTATTCTCTCCAAAGTGGGCAAAGGAAAGGGCGCCCGCCACAAACTAGCTCTTTTTTGGGGGATTTTCTTGCCAAGGTATCTCGTGACCGGAGCAGCAGGATTTATTGGACGCTCGATTGCCGCAGCCTTGCTGGCGCGCGGAGAGAGCGTACGGGGCATAGACAACTTCGTCACCGGCAAACGCTCCAACCTGGCGGGGTTGGAGGCGATGGAATTTATGGAGGGCGATTTGACGGACCCGGCAGCCTGCGCCGCAGCCTGCGCCGGGGTGGAGATCGTCTTTCATGAGGCGGCTCTGGCCTCGGTGCCGCGCTCGGTGGCTAATCCGGTGGCCACCAACCGGAACTGCCTGGACGCTACCTTGAATTTGCTGGTGGCCGCGCGGGCAGCCGGGGTGCGGCGCGTGATTTACGCAGGGTCGTCCTCGGCCTACGGAGACACGCCCACATTGCCCAAGCATGAAGGGATGCTGCCCAACCCCATCTCCCCTTACGCCGCGGCCAAGCTGGCCGGCGAGTTCTACATGAGCGCCTTCACCCGCGTCTACGGGCTGGAAACGGTGGCGCTGCGCTACTTTAACGTCTTCGGGCCCTAGCAGGATCCGGGCTCGCAATACTCTGGCGTGCTGGCCATCTTCTGCCGCAAGATGCTGGCCGGGGAGCAGCCCACCATCTATGGCGACGGTGAACAGAGCCGCGACTTTACCTATATTGACAACGTGGTGGAGGCCAACCTGCTGGCTGCTGCCGCCCCGGCGGAAAAGGTCTCGGGCTGGATGATGAACACAGCTACCGGCAGCCGCTTTACGCTGAATGAAACCTTTGCGTTGCTGCGGGATTTGACCGGCTACAGCGGCCAGCCGGCCTACGCAGCGCCGCGCGCCGGAGACATCCGCGACTCGCTGGCCGATATTCGTCTGGCCGGAGAGCTGCTGGGCTACGCGCCGAGGATCGATTTTCGCGAGGGCCTGCGCCGCACCGTGGAGTGGTACCGAGCGAGCGAAGAGAAATAGTTGGGTTTAATGTCGGGTTCATGAAAGTGTTCATCAGTAACATTTTTTAATCCATCAGTAACGAGTAAGTGATCCATCGGTAACGAGTAAGTGATCCATCGGTAACGAGTAAGGAGTATTCCACAGAAATGTACTAAATATCCACAGCTTATTGCTTAAATGCATTAGATCCGATTGACATTATTTCCTAAGAGTATATAGAAATGCTCTACACCTCAAAAAGTTCTTGAGGAAGATGCCTCCGGTCGTACTCTTGCCTTAGGCGCAGGTATATTGAGTTATTTGAGCTATTTAGCTCCCCGTTATTTGTGCACAAGCCTTGTGCGCAAACAGACGCGTTGTGTTAGAGCGTCGAATAGGGGGAGCCGTGGACGAGAACAAGTGTATTAAGGCTTTGCTGCATATTAGGAAGCTCCGGGGGGGATCGCAGCCGATTTTGGTACGGGCAGACGACGGTTTTTTCTATGTCGTCAAATTCCTTAACAACCTTCAAGGTCCAGATTTGCTATTCAATGAGGCGCTGGGAACCGAACTGTTCAGGCGCGCTGGATTGCTTGTGCCCGCGTGGCGTCCGGTGTATGTCTCTGAGGACTTTTTCGACCGATACCCTGCGTGCTGGATGGAGACAGAAAATGGGAGGCGTAGGCCTCAAGCCGGCTGGTGTTTCAGCTCCCGATATTTGAGCTTGAGAAATACAGCGCTATTTGAGATACTTCCAGAGCGGAGTTTTAGCCGTATTGGAAATCGAAGAGATTTCTGGACAGCCTGGATTTTGGATATATTCTGCGGACATGCCGACAATCGTCAGGCTCTTTTTCTGGAGCGGAATTCCAGATCGATTGAAGCTTATTTCATCGATCATGGCCATCTCTTTGGGGGAGCCCACGGAACGGATTCTCCGAAATTCTTAGCGTCCCGATACCTTGACTCTCGCATCTATGCTCATGCAAGCGCAGAAGATGCAGAGGAGATTCAGAGAGCGATTCAATTTCTTGATTTGACAGCACTTTCTAATGTTGCCAACAGTTTGCCGGAGGGGTGGAGCACGGATCGGGCAATTTCGGGATTTGAGCACTTTGCGCAACAAATCTCCGATCCGTTTCTGTTGAAGGATGTCATTCAATTTATACTAAGTATGGCGGAGAGCGCCGAGGTAAGAAGTGACGGAAGCCAGACAAGATGTACAGCCAGGTTCAGTCGCGCTGATATGTACGGTCAAATATCGCAGCCCGGAGTCGATGATCGAGTCGACGACGGGGGTTGTAATTATGTTGGCGATCAGAGACGACGTGGGTCTAAAGCTGTACACCCACCCTTTCCTTGTGCGGCATCTTCCTGATCGTGATCAAAAGTATATCGACGATCTTCTGAAGGACTTGATCCATCGCGCGAAGACATCTCCCGATGAAGTCTTTCAACAGCTATCCAATTTGTCAGTTGGGCCGATAATCACGGATAAAGTTGGATGGGTTGAATTAAGCGGGTTCGTGATTGAGGAAGTCTATCCTGATTTTTGCCTGTGTGTTGATTAGAGTTGCAATGGCTGGATTATATAAAGAATGAATTTGTTATTAACTTATGACCCTCTCCGAATGCAATTGCCTGCAATAATTAATGTGACTTTATGGAAGCCATCGGTATACTGATCATGAATCAGGTTTTCAAATTGTACCTCTATACTAAACTGTATCAGATAATTACATAGGTCATTAAAACTCAAGTCCCCATTCTAACGTATGTATCTGTCATGAATGATTTACTGCTGTTTATCTGGTTATAATTAGGACATTCTTACGTTATATTACCTCGGTTTTCTTCAAACGTTTGTATATTAATAAATCCTTGTCTTTTCTGCCGATGAACAGGCAGGGGATAAGGAAAATGAAAATCTTCACACTGTCTTCATGGTTTGCTGTGTCACTTTTAATGGTAAGCGTCATGGGTTGCCAAAAGACTAATATGACACCAGTAAGTAATTCGGCTCCGACGGTGACCCCTAGTGGCGCCATGTCGGCTCCGGTGGTGAGCCTGTCGATGGTCAGTATGACCTTCGCGAACACTCCTGTTGGTACAGCAGCGGCAACGCAGGCTATTACCCTCACCAATACCGGCAATGAAGCCCTAAGCCTGAGCGGCACAGGTCTGGGCATTACAATTATCGGCACCAACGCCAGCTCCTACTCGCAAGTCAACACGTGCAGCACAAGTGTGGTAGCGGGCGCTAGTTGCACTATTACAGTGGCCTTCAATCCGACTGCTTCCGGGACATTGAATGCAGCTGTGAGTATTGCTGCTGACGTAGCTGGAACATCGCAGACGGTACCCTTAAGCGGCACGGGGATCGCGGCGGCGGCGATTTCGTCGAGTGGAACAGGAACTTACCCTGTGGTGAGCCTGTCGATTGTCAGTATGACCTTTGCGAGCACTCCTGTTGATACAGCAGCGGCAACGCAGGCTATTACCCTCACCAATACCGGCAATGGAGCCCTAAGCCTGAGCGGCACAGGTCTGGGCATTACAATTACCGGCACCAACTCGACCTCCTACTCACAGACTAACACGTGCGGCATGAGCGTTGCGGCGGGTGCTAGTTGCACTATTACAGTGACCTTCAATCCGACTGCTTCCGGGACATTGAATGCAGCCGTGAGTATTGCTGCTGACGTAGCTGGAACATCGCAGACGGTACCCTTAAGCGGCACGGGGATAGCGGCGGCGGCGAGTTCGCCGAGTGGAACAGGAACTTACCCTGTGGTGAGCCTGTCGATGGTCAGTATGACCTTTGTGAGCACTTCTGTTGGTGTGACAAGTGAACCGCAGACTATCACACTTTATAATACCGGTGACGCACCGCTAAGCTTCAGCGGCTCAGGGTTGGGCATTTCGATTAGCGGCGCTAACGCCAGCTCCTACTCACAGATTAACCAGTGTGGTACGAGCGTGGCGGCGGGCGGAAGTTGCGCGATTACGGTGACCTTTAGTCCGACAGGTCTCGGGACGTTGAATGCGAATGTGAGTATTGTTGCTGACTTAACCGGAACGTTGCAAATAGTACCTTTAAGCGGAACGGGGATAGCGGCGGCGGCGAGTTCGTCGAGCGGAACAGGAAATGTATATTACGTGGACAATACCATTCCTGATATTAATGTAGCCTCTGCAACACCTGATTGCACTACTTACAACCCATCAACCTTCGTTTGCGGCACAGGATCAGCTACTGCATTCGCAACCATTGCCGATCTAAATTATCACAGTTGGAAGCCAGGTGATACCTTTCTCTTTAGGCGTGGCGATATCTGGCGGGAACAATTGAATATTGTGCAGAACATATATAACATTAGTGGTGCCCCAGGTGAGCCGTTTACCCTTGGAGCGTTTGGAGATCCCGCATCCCCTCGTCCCATTATCAGCGGAACAAACTTATTTACAAACTGGCTGCCAATACAAGTTAGTAATGGAACTGTTACGGCAACCGTTTACAATTCTCAATATACTGTAATACCCTCGACCGCTGGCAACTATGAATCGAGGCATTATGCGACTATTCCGACTCAGATATTTGAGGATGGTACTAGGCTTACGCAGAACACAACGAGTGCAAATTCTCTTGCGGCTGGACAATGGTATCTTGATACAGCGAATAGTGAAATATGGGTACGAATGACTGGTGACGATAATCCGAACGGGCATATCCTCGAAGCAAGCCAACGGGATTATGGTATTGAAATATATGGCGTATCGTATGTCACAATATCCAGCTTACAAACTGAGAAAACGAATAATGTCGGCATAGATATGAATGCTGCATATGATAATAATTGCGTCATTTCTGATGTGGTATCAAATTACAATTACATTTGGGGCATTAAAATTGTTAATTCTACGAACGAAATGATCATTAATTCTACGGCTGCATACAATGGTGGTGAGGGAATCTTTATCTACCAAACGTCAAATGTTACGATTGACGGGAATACGGTGCACGACAACGGCCAACTTGATACCGTTCTGGGCCAAAATGAGTCGTCTGGCATTAACGGGGCTGGCCCTTTAGTGACAAACCTTATTGTACAGAACAACCTTATTTATTCGAATGGCGTTGTTGGAGTATCTTTTTTGCGTGGCATGGATTTTGACACAATTGGTCCAGGGGCCATTATTCGGTACAACATGATATATTCCAATACTGGCTATGGCATTGAGTTTGATGCGGACATTGACGAAACTGCATATGGTAATGTTGTTTTCAATAATGGGAGTACCGGTATAAAGGCTTTTGCTGATGGACTACCGCAGATGACGGGCATGTTGATATATAATAATACAGTATATGGTAATTACAATGGAGGTATTTATATGGAGGGAAATTATGCACTTCCGAACTCGTGCATGAACAATACCGTAACTAACAATATTGCCATGAACTCGATTACAAGCCCCAATCTAACAGCTATTGCCGGTTGTGAAAACGATGGAGTACACGGTTCAGGAAATATTTATACATTCAATGACTTTGGCCCCAACTCATCAAACTTTATCGAGTGGGCCTGTGTACCACGTCCAATGTATATATCAACTTATGAAGCATGGGAGTCAGCCGCAGGCAATTGCGGATCGCCCGGATGCTCTCATTCCGTGGAGACTGATCCTTTATTTACTAGTACTTCAACGAACAATTTCACGCTTTCCCAGTACTCTCCTACCATCGGCGCAGGCTTGAATCTTGGACTAGCGTATCAATACGACCTCAATCCCGCCTCAACCTGGCCGTCAAATGTAATCCTTAACAGCCAGAATAATTCTAGGGGTGGGTGGACCATTGGTGCGTATACATATACCAACTTATCTGTAGTAAACTCTACTGTAAACTCTGCCCTTGACGAGGAGGTGCCTGCTGTTCAGACAGTTTCTGTTTTTTATTAAATTGACGGATTGATTTCCAATCAAGCACACTGGCGGAGATTCACTTTTGTAGCATTGTTTCGTTTTGAATCCCAGGTCTGCCTCCGCCTAATGAATGTTGGGAGGGAGGTTCCCTGTCTGTGCCGGAAGCAAACGACGTTCCGTCTGATTCGCCCTTTGAACCCGATCAGGGGCCCGTGCAGTAAGGCGCTCCAGGCCCGGCAGGAACGGCGCGCGCCACTCCACACGAAGCCTGCGCGAGCTTTGGGAGGTGCTGGTTCGCCGCCGCCGCCTGGTTGGCTGGGTGGTGGGGGGATTGCTGCTGGCCTGCCTGCTGTATTGCCTGATCGCCCCCAATCAATACGAGGCCAGCGCCAGGGTGGCGTTGCGCACCTCGCCCGCCTCGGCGCTCAGCCTGGAGGCGCCGGAGCCGTTTGTGTCGGCCTCGATTCTCTCCGCGCCAGTGCAGCAGGAGACGCTGGCCAATGTCTTCCGCAGCGACCAACTGGCCTGGAGGGTGATTACCGGCCTCAAGCTCTACCAGGCGCCGGGGTTCATGGGCAGATTTGCCAGCAAGTTTCCGGATTTTCGCGCCCGATGCGCCGGCTGCCGATGCCCAGGAATGGCTGCTGGAGCGGTTTCAGAGGCGGCTCAGCGTGCAGACCCTGCCGCGCACGCTGCTGATTCAGATTCGCTTTCGATGCAGGGATGCGGCCCTGTCGGCCAACGTGGTGAACGCCCTGATTCGCGCCTATGGCGAGCAGGACAGCGAGGCGCGGGTGCAGGCCACGGCGCAGGCCTCGACGTGGCTGGAGAGCCAGCTCAAGGAGTTGAAGGCCAGGGTGGATCAGGACCAGCAGCGGCTGGCGGCCTTCCAGCGCGAGCACGGCCTGCTGACCACGCCCGAGACGCTGGCCAACGGCCAGCAGGGCGAGACCGAGCACACCTCGGCGGTGCTGGAGATCGATGAGCTGGGCCGCCAGTTGGTGGCCGCCTCCACGGACCGCATTCTGCGCGAGGCCCAGTACCGCGCGGCTCAGCAGGGCGATCCGGAGCTGGTGATCGCCTCCGACCCGCGCCTGCAGGCCGAGAGCGGCAACTTTGCCACCGCCCTGCTGCAGCAGATTCACGCCCGCCGCAGCGAACTGGAACAGGAACAGGCCCAGCTCAGCATCGAACACGGCCCCAACTTTCCCCGCGTGGTGGAGATTCGCCGCCAGTTGCAGGATCTGGACCGGCAGAAGAAGGCCGAGGACGCCAAGCTGGTGGAGCGATTCCGCAGCGCATGGCAGACGGCTGCCGACCGCGAGCAACTGGTGCGCAAGAATCTTGAGGAGCTGACCGCGGAAGGCATGAAGGCCAATGAAGCGGCCACCCAGTACGCGGCCATGCGCGAGGAAGCCAACGCCAGCCATGAGCTGTATGTGCGGGTGCTGGAGAAGGTGGAGGAAGCGGGGCTGGCCGCCGGCATTCAGGGTTCCAATATCTCGGTGGTGGACTCTGCCCGCCAGCCGGTACAAGCCGGTGGCGCCCGATCTGCCGCTTTACATGGCCATTACACTCTTTGCCGGCCTTTGGCTGGCGATGGGAGGCGCGCTCCTGATGGAGTCGATTCATCCCTCCAGTCACTCGTGCGGCGCTGGCGCTGCTGGCGGTGCTTCTGGCCGGCGCGGCGGCTCATGCCCAGGCGCCCACGCCCAGCACCTCCGGCCTGCCCACGGGCGTGGTCCGGCTTCCCGCCACGCAGGATACGCGGAATCTGCCCAATCCCAAGGAAGCGCCGCCGGTCTGGGACAGCCCGCAGGCGCAGGCCGGCGCTGCCGCCGATGGCCGGCACGCAGTCGGCCTCGCCCATGCCCGCGCCCATCGCTCCCGGCGATTTTCTCGATGTCAGCGAAGTTCACACCCCGGAGTTTCATTCCGCGGTGCGCGTCTCCGCCTCGGGCACGGTGACGCTGCCCATGGTGCATGAGGTGCAGGTTGGCGGGCTGGACGAGCAGGCCGCCGCGCACGCCATTGAGGCGGCGCTGATGGCCCAGGGCATGCTGCTGCATCCGCAGGTCTCGGTGCTGGTGACCTCCTACGCCGGGCAGGACGTGAGCGTGCTGGGCGAGGTGGTGCGTCCCGGCGTCTATCCCTACACGCTGCACCATCGGCTGCTGGACCTGATCTCGGCGGCCTCCGGACTGGCGCCCAATGCGGGGCGGCTGGTGAACGTCTTCCACCGCGACGACGCCAAGACGCCGCATCCGGTGGTGCTGGACCCCAGCGGAACCGACACCGCCGCCGACCACAACCCGGAACTGGCCCCCGGCGACACGGTGCAGGTGAGCCGCGCGGGGCTGGTGTACGTGGTGGGCGATGTGCATGCGTCCCGGCGGATTTCCCGTCGATCCGGCGCAGGGGCTGACCGTGGTGCAGGCGCTTTCGCTGGCCTGGGGACCGACGCAGAACGCCGCCATGGGCAAGGCCATCGCTGATCCGCGAGCAAAAGGGCGGACGCACCCTCACCAGCCTCAATCTGAAGCGCATGTTGCACGGCCAGGAGCCGGACCAGCCGGTCCGCGACCGCGACATTCTCTACGTGCCCGACTCGACGGCCAAAAACCTGTGGAACCGGACCCTGGAATCGGCCATTCAATCGGCGATTGGCGTCACGATCTACTCCGGCCTGGTTTATTCGCAGAGGTACTGAGGCGATGCGCCGCATCGCCTGGGTACTGTTGCTGCTCTTCGCCTTTGCGATTCCCTGGGAGTACTCCCTGGATCTGGGCGAGCCGCTGGGCAACATTGCCCGCGTCGTCGGCTTGCTGCTGCTGCTGGTGGCGATTCCGGCGGTTCTTCAGGCCGGCCGCATGCGCACTCCCGGGTCCGATGCAGTGGCTGGTGCTGGCGCTTCTATCTCTGGTTCTGCTGCACCTATTTCTGGACCATCGAGCCGCTGGCGACGCTGGCCAGGATGCGCGGCTACTTCCAGGAGATGATGATCGTCTGGCTGGTGTGGGAGTTTGCCGAGAGCGCCGGCGATCTGCGCGCGCTGTTGCGGGCCTATGTGGCCGGCTCCTGGGTGCTGGCCGTGCTGACCCTGGCCAACTTTGCCTCCGCCGAGGCGATGGCCGCCGAGCAGATTCGCTTTGCCGCCGCGGGACAGGACCCCAACGACGTGGCCCGCTTTCTCAACCTGGGCTTTCCGCTGGCGGCGCTGCTGGTGAACAGCGAGCGGCGCTGGCCGTGGCGGCTGCTGGCGGCTGGGCTACCTGCCGCTGGGGCTGGTTGCCGTGTTGCTCACAGCCTCTCGCGGAGGGTTTCTGGCGGCCGTGGTGGCGCTGGCGGGCAGCGGCAGTTTTGCTGGCCTACGGCCATCCGAAGAGGGTGCTGGCCGGAGCGCTGGCATTGCCGCCGCTTGCCGCGTTGCTGTGGTGGATCGTTCCCAGCGGCAGCTTTGAGCGGCTGGCCACCATCAGCGAGCAGCTTCAGGGCGGCGGCCTGAACCAGCGGTGTGAATATCTGGACGGCCGGCTGGCATGCCTTTGTCCGGGCGCCGCTGTTCGGCACGGGGGCGGGCTCGTTTGTCAGCGCGGCGGGCACTGGCGCCCATCGATACGGCGCACAACACGGCGCTTTCGATTGCTCGTCAGCGGCGGCCTGTGCGCGCTGTTTCTGGCCGTGGCCATCGTGGCCGCTGGCGATCTGGTCGATCACGCAAACCCGACGGGCAGCTTCGCTGGGCGATGGCCCTGGCGCTGTGGTCTGGGGCATCACCTCGCTGGTGGCCACCGTGGAGGAGAGCCGCACCACCTGGCTGCTGCTGGCCATGATTGCGCTGGCCGGACGGCTGGCGGCGGAAGAGCCGGAGGGCCTTGGCCGATGTGCTTTCCAGCAATCGCGTGCCAGCGCCGTGAGTTGTCAGGCTGCCTGCTCGATAGCTGGCATCTGCTGTAGACACGATTCCACATGTTCCCCACTCCCCCAACTCGCGCGGCATCTTCCAGGGCGGCAGCGTCAATCGGCGCATTCTTCGCGCGGCGGCGTCGGTGACGGCGGCGGGGATTCTGGTCAAGATTGTCGCCACCTTCAAGGAGTTCACCGTCGCCGGGGTCTATGGCCGCTCGGACGCCATGGACGCCTTTCTGGCGGCTTTTCTGATTCCCAACCTGCTGATCAACCTGATCTCCGAATCGATGAACCAGGCGCTGGTGCCCACGCTGGTGCGGGTGAGGGAACGCGAAGGCCACGAGCGCGCGCAGCAGCTTCTATCCAGCTCGATGCTGTGGGTCTGCGTGCTGCTGGCCGCGGCATCGGTGGTGATGGCTCTGGCCGCGCGCGGCTTCTTTCCGCTGATTGCCTCGCACTTTCCGCCGGAGAAGCTGGCGCTCGCCATCCGGCTCTTCTACGCGCTGCTGCCGGTGGTGCTGATTACCGGCATCGCCACCAACTGCACCGCCGTTCTGAACACCTTTGACCGCTTTGCGCTGCCCGCGCTGGCGCCGGTGGCGACCCCGGTCCTCATCATCCTGGGAGCGCTGCTGCTGAGCGGCCGCTACGGCATCTGGGCGATGGTCTACGCGACGCTGGCCGGCGCGCTGGTTCACGCGGGAGCGGTGGCGTGGATGATGGATGCGCGCGGCTACCGCTTCCGCCTCTGGTGGCACGGGGCGACCGAGGCCACGCGCGAGGTGGCGCGGCAGTATGGCCCGGTGCTGCTGAGCGGCGTGGTGGCCTCCGGCGGCCTGCTGGTGGATCAATCGATGGCCGCCATGCTGCCCGCCGGGAGCGTCTCCGCGCTGGCCTACGCCAACCGCTTTGTGAGCGTGGTGATTACGCTGCTGGCCGGAGCGGTTTCCTCGGCGGTGACGCCGCATTTCTCGCGCATGATCGCCCATCGGGACTGGGCCGGATGCCGGCAGACGCTGCGCACCTGGGTGCGGCTCACGGCGCTGGTTTCCACGCCCATCGCGCTGGCGCTGATCGCCGGCTCGCACTGGCTGATTCGCACGGCCTTCCAGCATGGCGTCTTCGGGCCGCGCGACACGGCCCTGGTGACGCCGGTGCTGGCCATGTACGCCATTCAGATTCCGTTTTTTGTCTCCAGCCGCGTTTTTTACCGTTTTCTGGTTGCCATGCGCCGCACCGACCTGATTTTCTATTGTGGCGCTCTCAATCTGGCGCTGGATATTATTCTGAATCTGGTCCTCATGCGCTGGTACGGCGTGGCGGGAATCGCGCTGGCCACTTCGCTGTGGACCGTGAGCACGTTTGTTTTTCTCTGGTATTGGACCTGGAAGCTCCTTCCCGAAGAGACTCAGGAGCAGGCGTAAAGCCGAAGCTGATTCAATCGATGAAAGCCGGCAAATCCTCTGCCGGTGAGACGAGAATAGCACCATGGGAGCAACCGCATGATTCCCAGGCCGGCACAATATCTTCTGCGCTTCGACGATCTTTGTCCCACCATAGCGTATGACCGCTGGCAGCGCTGCCTGCCGCTGATCGAGGAGTTCGGGCTGAAGCCGATTCTTGCCGTGATTCCCGACAATCAGGACAAGGAACTGAATCTATCGCCGCCGGACCCCGAGTTCTGGCCGCGGATGCGGGCCATGGAGGCGGCCGGAGCCACGATTGCCCTGCATGGCTATCGCCATCTCTGCACCAGCCAAGGGCAAGAGCCTGTTGCAGCTGCATCATCACAGTGAATTTGCCGGGGTTGCCGGAAGTGACTCAGCGGCAGTGGATTCGCGAAGGGCTGGGGGATTCTGCGCGGCCAGGGGCTGAACCCCACGATCTTTGTTGCGCCGCGCCACGGCTTCGACTAAGCCACCCTCCGCGCGCTGCGCAAGGAGGGACTCCGGATGCTCTCGGACGGCTTTGCCCGCATTCCTTTCAAGCGCGGCGGCATCACCTGGATTCCGCAGCAGCTTTGGGGGCCGGTGGAAAAATCCAGGGGGTTATGGACCATTTGCATTCATAGCAACTTTACCCATGCCGCCCAGGTGGACGCAGCTATACGAGCTTTCATTCGCGACCATGCCGCGCAGTTCACCTCCCTGGACCGCGTGCTGGCCGAGTATCCACCCGACAGGCTGGGCCCGATTGAACGGCTCTATGAAGCCTGGGCGACTTGGCGAGCTCAGGCCCACCAGGCACAGGAGACGGCGGAAGCTCCGCCCCCGTAAGTCCGATCAGGATTAGCTTGTTCTGACCTTTATCAGTGTTCGGTCGATCAAGTTCTCATAGGCCTGGATCGCGCGATCGATGCGGAAGGCTTCGACAAAGGAGTGGGCGAAGCGCTCACCTGGCCGAAGGGAATGGAGTGCGGCGAGCAGGGAAGCGGCCAGCGCGTCTGCGGAGATTGTGGAGGCCAGCCACACTCCCGGGCTGATCGCGCAGCAACTCCGCGACGCCTCCGGAGGCCGGCAAGGCCACGATGGGAAGCCCTGCGGCAGCCGCCTCCAGCAGGGCATTGGGCAGGCCTTCGTGCCGGGAGGGGAGCACAAAGAGAGTTGCCGCCGGGAAGAGCGTCCAGGGACGGTCGATGTAGCCTGCAAAGCGCACCGCCGCGTCGAGGCCCAGCGCGTGGCATTCAGCCTTCAGCGCTGCTTCTTCCGGTCCTGCGCCGGCAATCAGCAGGCTGGCCTGCGGAAACTCTCTCCGGACCGAAACCATGGCCTTCAGCAGCAGATCGAAGCCTTTTTCCGGCGAGAGCCTCCCCACGGCCAGCAGGTGAGGGCCGGGGCTGGTTTGCGGTGCCGGATTCAGGCCGATGGAAGCTGCGAATCTCCTCCACATCCACCGGGTTGGGCAGCACCGCCAGCCGGTTCTCAGGAACTCCCAGCTCACGGGCCAGGTCCTCGGCCATCGACTGTGTCTGGCAGATGACACGGTCGGCGCGGCGGTAGAGCAGCCGGTAAAGCAGGCGGGTGTAGCCGGGCAGCCCGCCAAAGGCCAGTGTGGTGGAGACGGTTCCGTTCTGGCGCACCAGAACGCGCGTTCCGCGCGGGAAGAAGGGGCGCAGCAGCAGCACGAGAAAATTCAGGTGGAAGATTCCCGAGACGATCAGGTCCGGCTTCAGCCGCCAAATCAGCCGGAGCAGCCGGAAAGCTCCGGCGCGCACCCTGCGAGCGCCCAGAGCGTGGACGTGGACCGAGGAGGGCAGCGCCTCGCTGGTTGCTGTTTGCGTGATCAGCCCCAGGTGCAGTTCGTACTTTTCCGCCGAAAGACCCCGGGCCAGGAGCGCCGTCACACGCTCCGCGCCGCCGCCGCCAAGATGCGGAATCAGCAACAGAACCTTGGGGCGTGGATTCGCGGGCATGTGGAAAACCTCAGAGATTTCAGCGAGTATAGAGCAAACGTCCTTATTAATCTGCAATTAATGCGCATTTTTCCAGAAGAAATTTTCCTCTTGACAAATTAAAGCATACTAATGTTTCCTGTGAGTACTGAACTGCTTATCTCCGAAGGAGAGCTTTCGTTGTCTCCTTCGCTGTTGTCTCTGGAAGAGCGGCTGAGGCGGTGAACGGGAGTGGACGCGCCAGATCCGGCTATAGCCGGACAGGGTGTTCCACAATTGATCCCGAGACTGTCAGCTTTCTTCAATATGCCACGAAAACTGCATTTGCTTATCTCCAGCGGGAGACCGCCTTTTTTGGCCTCTTCTGCGTTGTCACGAGGGGAGCGGCTGAGACGGAGATCGGGAGTGGACGTACCGGCGCAGAGGATCGCCCGGTAGAGCGTTCGGTAAGCATGAACTCCTGAATCCGTCGAGCACCTTTCCTACCGCGTTTCTGATGTCAGTTTTTTCGGAACGCGAAGGCCCTTTCTGGGAGAGGCTCGTGCTCAAACGCAGCGGAGATATTGCAGATCCTATTTTTTTGCCCACATTCTTTAGTGTGCGCAACCGCTTTTCATCCTCAGCCGCTCGTCCGGCTCAGCCTTCACCTGTTCGCCTCAAAGCCCCCACATCGTCGTCGGCATCACAAGCCCGCAGACCTGCCTGGTTCTTGGCGGTCGTCTGCGCACGCTGCGCGAGGCGGGTTTTCGGGTAACGCTGGTTTCAAGCCCCGGCGAGCTGCTCACCCGCACGGCCGCTCAGGAAGGGGTTGAGTCGATTGCGATTCCCATGCGCCGGGAGATAGCGCCGGTCGCGGACCTGTGTGTCGCTGCTGCGTCTGTGCTGGCTGCTCTACCGGCTGAAGCCCGACATGACGGAATTCAGCACGCCCAAGGCCGGACTGCTGGGCTCGATTGCCGCCATGCTCTGCGGCGTGCCGTCGCGGGTCTATCTTCTGCGCGGGCTCAAGCTGGAGACCTCGACCGGACTCAAGCGCCGCATCCTGCTGGCCGCCGAGCGGCTGGCCTCGGCCTGTTCTCATGCCGTGCTGTGCAACAGCGAGAGCCTGCGCAACCAGGCGCTGGCACTGCGCGTGGCGCCGGAGAGCCAAACTGCGCCTGCTGGGGAGCGGCAGCAGCAGCGGCGTCGATGTGGAGCGTTTCTCGCCGGGTCCGGGCATCCTGCGCGCCCGGCTCGGCCTTCCCCCAGATGCGCCTGTGGTTGGCTTTGTGGGCCGCTTGACCCGCGACAAGGGCCTGCCGGAATTGGTCGAAGCATTCGACGCCATTCTGGCCGCCAAGCCGCAGGCGCATCTGCTGCTGGTGGGCTGGTTTGACGCCTCCGAAGATGCGCTCGACCGCGCTCTGCGCTCCCGCATCAAAAACCACCCGCGCATTCACCTGACCGGCTACGTTGCCGACACGGCGCCCTATTACCGCGCCATGGACGTGATGGTCCTGCCCACCTGGCGGGAGGGATTTCCGAATGTCGTTCTGGAGGCCGCGGCCAGCGGGATTCCCGTGGTGACCACCTTGTGCACCGGCTCGCGCGACGCCGTGGTGCCGGAGGTGACCGGGCTGCTGATTCCTCCCGGCTACCCGGTCGCCATCAGCGAGGCAGTGCTGCAGTTGCTGCGCAACCCGGAGCGCCGCTGCCGCATGGGCGAGGCAGCGCGCGCCTGGGTACTGGAGAACTATGTGAATGGCCGTGTTCTGGGACTGACCGTGCGCTGCTACAAGAGCCTTCTCGAGCGGAATCGGCCCATCGACACAAGAAGAGTGCCGGTCGCCTGCCGGTTCAGTGCTCAATCCGATTTAAGTGTGAAGTTTCAGGGCTGCAGACTGTGGCCCGGCAAGATTCGCCGGCGCGCTGATTTCCGCCGGCAGGCGCTTGCAGCGTATGCGCGCCGGATTCGGCCGCATGCAGCACGTCGCCGGGAACGATTCCCAGAACCAGCGTGGCCGCAACCGCCAGCAGCAGGGCCGCGCCCACCGCAACGCCCACCTGCGGCGACCGCTGCGGTGGGGCGGATTTTGCATCGGGATCCGGACGCTGCGCAGCAACCAGAGCCAGGCGCAGATAGTACGCGGCGGCCAGGCCGGAGTTCAGCAGGCCGATGATGGCCAGCCAGATGGCGCCGCCGCCCACCGCGGCGGAAAACGAATAGAACTTGCCGAAGAATCCGCCGGTGAAGGGAATGCCGACCAGCGAAACCAGGAAGAAGATCAGCAGGCTGCCGAGCAGCGGCGAGCGGTAGATGAGCCCGCGATAATCGCTCGATCAGCGGCAGCTTCTCGTCGTATCCGCTGACCAGCGTAACCACGGCAAAGATGCCCACGTTCATGGCCGCGTAGGCCGCGGTGTAGAAGCTGGCGGCGGCGATGCCGCTCGTGCCGAGTCCGGCGAAGGCGGCCAGCAGGTAGCCGGCATGGGCGATGGAGGAGTAGGCCAGCATGCGCTTCACATTCTGCTGGCGCAGCGCGGCCAGGTTGCCCACGGTCATGGAAAGCACGGCCACCACCCACAGCAGCGGCTGCCAGACCGGGCGCAGCGTGGGCAGCATCTCGTAGACCACGCGCAGCAGCAGCGCGAAGGCCGCGGCCTTGGGCGCGGTGGAGATCAGCGCCACCACCGGCGTGGGCGCGCCTTCGTAGACGTCCGGCGTCCACACGTGGAAGGGCGCGGCGGAGACCTTGAAGAGAATGCCCACCAGCATCAGCCCCAGCCCGGCCAGGATGAACGCGTGATTCTGCGCGGTGGGCGCGAGGCGGGCGATCTCGTAGATCTGCGTGGTGCCGGTGGCGCCGAAGATCATCGCGATGCCGTAGAGCAGGAAGGCGGTGGCGAAGGAGCCGAGCAGAAAGTACTTGATGGCCGCTTCCGGTCCGCGGGCGGTGTGCTTGCGGTAGCCGGCCAGAATATAGGTGGCGATGGAGGAGATTTCCAGCGCGATGAAGACCAGCAGCAGCTCGACCGCGCCGGTCAGCAGGCACATTCCCACCGCGCCGAAGACGATGAGCGCGTAGAACTCGCCCTGATGATGGCTGTCTTCGGGCAGGGTGTCGAGCGAGAGCAGCAGCGCCACCAGCACGATGCCGCAGATGAGCACGTGGAAGAAGACGGTGAAGGCGCTGGTCTCGACCGTGCCGGAGAAGCCGGTTCCTTCCGGCAGGGAAAGCTGCCACAGGCTGGCCCACGAGCGCGAAGGTAGTTCCGAAAGCGGCCACCCAGCCCAGCGGACGGCGCGCCCAATGGGGAGGCAGCGACGCGTCGAGCAGCATCACCAGCACGCCGGTCAGCGTGAGGATGACTTCGGGAAGGATGCGGAAGATGTCGGGAACAGGATTCACCGCTGGCCCTCCCCTTGAGACGAATGTAGCATGAGTTGCTGCGACTTGCATCAGGCGGAGGATGCACGCCCGTCTCAATGGTTGGCAGCCAGAGCATCGGCGCCACGCCCATCACCAGCATCAGCGCGGCCAGAGGCCACAAGCACGGCCAGTTGACCCAGCGCGCAGATCGTCAGGCGGCTTCGACGCAGCCAGCGCGCTCTCCGGCCCGAAGAAGAGCCGCTGCACCAGCCAGAGCATGTAGGCCGCGCCCAGAATCACGCCCAGCGTGGCGGCAATCGCCCAGCCCTTGCTGACGCCGGTGAATGTGCCGAGGAGAATCAGGAACTCGCCGACAAAGCCGCCCAGCATGGGCAACCCGATCATGGCCAGCGAGGCGATCACGAAAAACATGGCCGTGCGCGGGAGCTTGGCGGCCAGGCCGCCGTAGGCGTTGATCTGGCTGGTCGCGTAGCGGTCGTAGAGCACGCCCAGCAGCAGGAAGAGCGCGCCGTCCACCACGCCGTGATTCAAAATCTGATAGACCGCGCCCTCCCAGCCGGTGAGCGTCAGGCCGTAGATGCCCAGCGTGATGAGGCTCAGATGGCTCAGCGCGGCAAAGGCCATCAGCCGCCAGAAGTCGCGCTGCACTAATGCGAGGCAAGCGCCGTAGAGAATGCCGACGACCGCGAGGCCAACCAGCAGCGGAGCCACAGCCCGCGCCTGCGCGGGAAAGAGGCCGATGTGGAAGCGCAGCATGGAGTAGAGGCCGAGCTTGCCGGCGACGACCATGGCCAGAGCGACGGGCGCTTCGCTGAAGGTGTCCGCAACCCAGCCGTGCAGCGGGAAGACCGGAACCTTGACGGCAAAGGCGAAGAGAAACGCCAGTGCCGCCCAGAACAACGCTCCGGCAGGGAAGTTTCCGTGGGCGATGAGGATTTGCAGCGTGGTGAAGTCGAAGCTGCCGGTCTGCGTGTAGAGCCAGAGAATCGCGACCAGCAGCGGCGCGGAGGGAATGAAGGTGAAGAGGAAAAACTTCAGCGCGGCCTTGGGCCCGTCCTTGCGGCCGTACATGGCGATGAGAATGGCCATGGGCACCAGCGACAACTCCCAGAAGCCGTAATAGACCATCAGATCCAGCGAGAGAAAGACGCCGAGCATGGCCGTCTGCTGAATCAGGAAGAGCGCGAAGAAGAGCTTGCGCCGCTCGCGGATGGCGTTCCAACTGGCGACGACGCCAATGGGAGCGAGCAAGCCGACCAGCACCACCAGCCACAGGCTCAAGCCGTCCACGCCCACGTGGTAGTGGATGGCGGGACTTCTCAATCCACGGCAGGTCGATCACGAACTGGAAGCCGGATTGCGCTTTGTCGAAGTGCGCGGGCAGGTGCAGCGTGAGGCCGAAGGTGACGAGCGTGGTGAGCAGCGCAATCCAGTTAGGCAGCTTGAAGCGGTCGGGGACGAGCGCCACCAGCACCGCCCCGGCCAGCGGAGCCAGGAGGATCAACGTGAGAATCGAGTTGGTTTATCTGGTTCATTCTCTCAATGCCCCGCCATGCCAAGATGAATTGCCGGAAGACTGGCCAGCACCGTTGCCCACGGAACCAGCAGGAAGAGCAGCACCGCCGCCGCGCCCGCGGCCAGCCACGCCGCATAGGAGCGCAGATTGCCCGATTGCCAGCGTTGCAAGATCGCTCCCGCAAAGGTGGCGATGCCGCCGAGCAGCCAGGCCGCGCCGCCCAGGATGCCGATGTCCACCACCCACTCCAAAAAGAATTTCGAAATAGCCAGCAGCGGCTTGACCACCACCGCGCCGTAGAACTCGTCGACAAAATACTTGTTGGCCAGCAGCTTGTAACCGGCAGGCAAAGCCGCAGCGTACTGAGCGGGGCGCTCCGGTTTACGCCGGTAAAACTTGTCGGCGATCAGCCAGCCTTCCAGCGCGACACAGCAACGGCCACGATGCTCAGGAATCAGTTCCAGACGCCAATTGCCGGCCTCGGTGGGCATCGCGCCGACGGAAGGCGCAAGGAAGCTGCCGAAGCGCTCCATGCCGATCCAGCCGCCGCAGACGGAAAGCAGCAGCCAGAATCAGCAGCGGCCCGCGCATCGACCACGGGCTCTCATGCGGGTGGACTTCTGCGGGCTGCGCGGTTCTCCCATGAAAGTCATGTACCACAGCCGGAACATATAAAAAGCAGTCAGCAGCGCCGTTAAAAGACCGACAAACCAGAGAATCTTGCCGTTGGTTCCCTGCAAAAACGCCGCGTAGAGGATTGCGTCCTTGGAAAAGAATCCGGCGAAGGGAAAGATTCCGGCGATGGCCAGAACGCCCACGGTGGTGACGGCGAAGGTGACCGGCAGCTTCTTCCGGAGGCCGCCCATCTTGCGCAGGTCCTGCTCGCCGCCGAGCGACGTGAATCACCGAGCCCGCCGCGAGGAAGAGCAGCGCCTTGAAGAAGGCGTGGGTCATCAGATGGAAGATTGCCGCCGAATATGCCGCCACGCCGCAGCCCAGAAACATATAGCCGAGCTGCGAGATAGTGGAGTAAGCCAGCACGCGCTTGATGTCGTTCTGCACCAGAGCAATGGTCGCGGCGAAGATGGCCGTGAGCGCGCCGACCGTGGCCACCACGCCGAGCGCGAAGGGCGAGTGGTCAAACAAAACATGCGTCCGGGCGACCATGTAAACGCCGGCCGTGACCATGGTGGCCGCGTGAATCAGCGCGGAGACCGGCGTGGGGCCTTCCATCGCGTCGGGCAGCCAGATGTAGAGCGGCAACTGCGCGCTCTTGCCCGCCGCGCCCAGCATCAGGCAAAGCGCGATGATGGTAAGCACGCCGCCCTGCCATGCGGGAGTTGCGTTGAGCTTCGCGCCGATCTCGCTGAAGGTGAGCGTGCCGAAGTTGGCCACCAGCAAAAACATTCCGATGAGAAAGCCGAAGTCGCCGATGCGGTTGACGATGAAGGCCTTCTTGCCCGCGTCGGCGGCGGATTTCTTCTGGAACCAGAAGCCGATCAGCAGGTACGAGGCCAGGCCCACGCCCTCCCAGCCAATAAACATCACCAGCGCATTGCCGGCCAGCACCAGCACCGTCATGAAAAACAGAAAAAGGTTGAGGTAGGAGAAGTACCGCGCGTAGCCTTTGTCGTCGCCCATGTAGCCGACGGAGTAGACGTGAATCAGGAAGCCGACGCCGGTGACGACCAGCAGCATGACCAGCGAAAGCTGATCGAGGACGAAGCTGAAGTCGATGTGCAGCAAGCCGGCGTTGATCCAGGGCAGCGGGCAGGTCTCGACGTAGGGCAAGGGAATTGGAGGCCGGGAGAGAAGTCCCTGAACGTATGCCCAGATGCTACGCGCATTAAGCACTACGCCAAACGAAGCCAGCGGCGCCAGCAGCGCAACCGTAGTCACAAGCCACTTAGGCAGCCGGCTGCCCAGGATTCCATTGATGAGGAATCCGGCGAAGGGCAGGAGCGGAATCAGCCAGAGATGGAGAGTCTGCGTTCATAGTTTCATCCGGTCGATGCGGTCGACGGCCAGGGTTGCGCGGGCGCGGAAGACGGCAATGATGATGGCCAATCCCACGGCAGCCTCCGCCGCGGCCACCATCATCACGAAGAAGACGAAGATCTGCCCCTTCACCGCGTGCCACTGGTGGGCGAAGGTCACAAACGAAAGATTCACGCCGTTGAGCATCAGCTCAATGGACATGAAGACGGTAATCAGGTTGCGCTTGATGAGAAAGCCGACCACGCCCAGCGAAAACAAGACGGCGCTCAACAGCAGATACCAGGAGAGCGGAACTTCCTGCAGTGAGGAAAGGACTCATTCTTCGCCCGTCCTTTCTGTTTGCTCTCCATCGCCGTGCCGGGCCAGCGCCACCGCGCCCAGAATGGCGATGAGAATCAGCACCGAAGTGACTTCAAAGGGCAGCAGCAACTTGGTGAAGAGCACGGCGCTCAGTTCTTCAGTCGATGGTGATTCCGTCGCTCAGCCGGGCCACGCCCAATCCCTGCGCGTGCAGAATCACGGTGGCAATCACGGCCAGGATCGCCACCACCGCGGGAAAGCCCACGGCTCGCGCCGCGCGGCTGCCCAGCGTGCGCTCCTCGCGCCCGGCGTTGAGCAGCATGACGACGAAGGTGAAGAGCACCATAATGGCGCCGGCGTAGACGATGACCTGCGCCGCGGCCAGAAACTCCGCGCCCAGCAGCAGGTACAGCACGGCCAGCGAGGTCATCACCACAATCAGCGACAAGAGCGCTGTTGATGGGATGGCTCTGGAGGAGGAGGTTGATCGCTCCAGCCAGGCAGAGTCCGGCAAAGACGAGAAACAAAATCAGGTGCATCGCACGCTCCGGGAATTTCTCCCCGATTCAGTGTTCAGCGATAAGCCAGCCACAGGCTTGTCGCCACAATGTTCAGAATGGCCAGCGGCATCAGCCAGCGCCATCCGAAGTTCATCAACTGGTCATAGCGGAAGCGCGGCAGCGTTCCCCGCACCCAGACATACAAAAAGAGAAATGAAAAAACCTTGAGCACAAACCAGAAGAGGGGCAACAGCGCCTGGACAAAAATGTTGTGCGAGGTTCCGAACAAGTTGCCGAAGGGATTCGTCCAGCCGCCCAGAAACAGCAGTGTGGCCACGCAGCCCACGTTGATCATGTTGCCATATTCGGCCATGAAAAACATGGCGAACTTCATGGAGCTGTACTCGGTGTGATAGCCGCCGGTCAGTTCGCTCTCCGCCTCGGGCAGATCGAAGGGCGAGCGGTTGGTCTCCGCGTATGCGGCCATCAGGTAAATGAAGAAAGCCACGAACTGCATTCCGCCAAAGATGTTCCAGCTCAGGAAGCCTCTGGTCCCCTGCTGCTCCACGATCAAGCGCAGGTTCAGAGTTCCGGCGCGCAAGCACCACGCCCACCAGCGAGAGACCCAGCGCCAGCTCGTAGCTGACCAACTGCGCCGAGGAGCGCAGCGCGCCCAGCAGCGAATACTTGTTGTTCGACGACCAGCCGGCCAGCGCAATGCCGTAGACGCCGATGGAGGTGACGCCCAGAATCACCAGCAGGCCGACGTTCACGTCGGAGATCTGGAAGAGGTTCGGGCTGCCGAAAATGGAAAACGGCTCGCCGAAGGGAACAACGCCGATCGAGATCAGCGCGCAGCCCAGCGCGAGGATGGGAGCGAGCAGATAGAGCGGCCGGTAGACGCCGGTGGGAATGATGTCCTCTTTGAGGAAGGATTTCGCGCCATCCACCAGCGGCTGCAAGAGGCCGAAGGGCCCCACGCGGCTCGGTCCCCAGCGGTTCTGGATGCGCCCCACGAGCTTGCGCTCCAGCAGCACGGTGTAGGCGACGCCCAGCAGCATCACCACCGTCACCACGGCTACCTTGAGCACGCTCCACAAAATGAACCGCAAAATCGTCACTGGTCTTCAGCCTCTTCTTTGTTGCAACAAACTTACTTCGTCCGAATCTTTACCAACTGTGCTGCCTGATGCTCGCGCGAGTTCCTGAAGCGCCGGGCTGTGCTCGCCCAACGTTCCGGAGGTAAACAATCCATCGTGAGTGGGAGTGATCTGGCCCCGCGTGGTGATCGCCGAAGCCGGCGCATAAGCCCGGTCTCAGTCTGCACATCGTTGCCGCTCAGCAGATTCATGCGGTCCACAGCGTATCCGGGAACCAGCCGCGCAATTTCGTCCAGCACCGCCAGCGGATCGAAGGGACTCAGCTTCGGCTCCAGATTGTTGGCCGCCAGCCACACCGCATGGCGGTCCGCCTCGCCAGCCTGCGCGCCGCGTGACTGGCCAAGGTCGGCTGTGACGCCGCCCTTGCCAAAAGGAACCAGACGTCTTCACATCCACGCCCATCGCGTCCGGCTAGGCGAACAAGAATCTCGAACTCCGGCTTCACTCCGGCTCGGTCGGCGGCCTTGCGCACCAACTGCACGTCGCCGAATGTGTTGGTCACCGTGCCGGATTTTTCGTAGAGGCTGGCGGCAGGCAGCACCACATCGGCCAGCGCCGCGGTCTCGGTAAGGAATAAATCCGCGACGATGACGAAGGTCTTCTTCAAAGCTTCCGGCTTCACGCCAGCTTTGCGACCGGGTCAGCGCCGACCACCAGCAATGCGCCCAGTTCGCCTTTAGCCGGCTGCATCGTAGATTTCAGAAAGCGTCTTGCCGGGAGTTGTGGGCAGTCCGGCATACTCGGCAAATGCGCCGGGAGCCGTGACCGGCACGTAGCCCGGAAGCAGATCGGGAATAAGCCCCATATCCGCCGCGCCGCGCGAGTTGGCGTAGCCGCCCAGCAGGGCGAAACGCACGTTATCGCGCTTCAGCCCCCAGGCAACCAACTCCGTAACCTGCGCGCCGCTGTACTCAGCGCCAAAGATCACCAGCAGCGACTCCTCGGCCAGCACAGCCTTGCGGAAGCTCGGAGTTGCTCTGCTCCAGATACGCGGCCAGGGCCGGGTAGCCGTCGCCGGCAGCCGCAATGCGGACTTGGCCATGCGCTCCAGCTTGATGGCCTTCGCATTGGCGATGTAAAGCCGCGCGCGATTCAGCCGCACATTGGTGCGCAGATTCCAGGCCAGCAGCGGATGCTCTTCGGTCGGATTGCCGCCGATGAGCAGAATCGCCGGAGCAGTAGCCGTATCGCGCAGGCTGGCGGCCTTGCCGTTGTGTCCGGCCAGGGCGCGCGCAAAGGCGGCATAATCCGCGGTGCGCTCGTGATCGATGTTGTTGGTGCTGAGAACGGTCCGCGCAAACTTCTGCAGCAGATAATTCTCTTCGTTGGTGGTCCGGTTGGAGCCGATGACGCCGATGGCCGCGCCGCCCTTGCTGTCGCGAACCTCCTTCAGCTTGCCTGCCGCCAGACGCAGCGCATCCGCCCAGGTGGCCTCCACCAGCTTGCCCTCGCAGTTGCGCACCAGCGGCTTGGTCAGGCGCTCGGCACTCTCGACGAAATCAAAGCCGAAGCGGCCCTTGGCGCAGAGAAAGTCGCCGTTGATGCCGCTCTTGTCGCGGTTGTCGGCGCGCACAATCTCCGAGCCGTCATTTGTCTGCCGCACGCCCAGCGTCACCTTGCAGCCGTCGGCGCAATGCGTGCAAACCGTCGCGACGTGGTTCATCTCCCACGGCCGCGTCTTGTAGCGATAGCTGCCGCTGGTCAGCGCGCCCACCGGGCAGATGTCGATGCACATGCCGCACTGCTCGCAGTCCAGATGATCGCCGCCGTTGGGCGCAATCGTCGAATGAACGCCGCGATTCTGCACGCCCAGCGCCCACACGTCCATGCCCTCGCCGCAGACGCGGATGCAGCGGTAGCAGAGGATGCAGCGCGGACGGTCGTAGTAGACGGCCGGCGACCACTGCTGCTCCTCGCGATGCTGCTTGGCCTCTTCGTAGAGGCTCTCGCCCGCGCCGTACTTGAAGGTCATGTCCTGCAACTCGCACTCGCCGCCGGCGTCGCAGACCGGGCAGTCGAGCGGATGATTGCCGAGCAACAATTCCATCGTCGCCTTGCGCGCCTGGGCGATCTCGTCGGACTCGGTGACGAAGACCTGCCCCTCGGCGACGGTCGTCGTGCAGGCGGTTTGCAGCTTGGGAACTTTTTCCTGGCGCACCACGCACATCCGGCAGGCGGCCTGCAAGCTGAGGCCGGGGTAATAGCAGAAGGCCGGAATCTCGATCCCCGCCTTGCGGCAAGCGTCAATCAGCAGCGTCCCCGCGGGAGCCGTCAGCGTCTTTCCATCGACAATGAAGTTTACGTCTGCCATTCGTTGGTCCCGGTCACTCCCCAAACTATGAACCCTAACAAATTTCTGTCATTCTCAACAAAATCTGTCAATCTCAAATAGAACTGTCATCCTGAGCGAGCGCAGCGAGTCGAAGGACCTGCGTTTGCTTTTCGCTCAAATAATCACAAAATCTGGGTGCCCCATCCATTTCGCGTTCTTTGCGAAATGGATGGAAAACCACGAACCTCAACTTCATTTCAATTCCACCCACTTCATCAATATCGAGGTCTAAACATTGAGACCTATGCCACCTTCGATATCTTGAAGGATTCGAGTGACTCATCAACTCCGGTATTGAGTCGGAGACTCAGTTGACCGTTAGCTGTAGGGTAAACCGAAATCTGGTAGTGCTTGCGTTTTGTAATTTTATTCTGAGACATATTCAGTGCTTCAAGTTTTGAATGCATCCACTCAAACGGAATGGCAAATGCCTCGGTGCGTCCGACGCACCCAAGGACGAATAACCCCGTTGCACCCTGCTCCAAAAAGGTGTCCCAATCGGGGTGGTAGGCGTACCAATAGTGACCGTCTGAATACATTTTCGAAATGGTGATTGCGGCCCGAACTGTTTTGTCTGCGCTCCAGAACAAAGCACGGCTTTTCTTAACGAGTGGTGGGTAACTAAGTCCTAGAATTTCAACAATTGAAGTGCGAATTGCTCCAATGATGTCTCCTGATGTTTGCTGGCGTGATTTCGTCGTATCGTGCTCGTGCTCAACCTCATCAGGCGTTTCGTCCTCAATGGCTGCGGTGGCATCTTCAGCAACTGTAAATGCAATGCCAATGATTCTGTCCAGCCTAGTGTATTCAAACGGAATCAGCAATTCGTGTATTTTCTCGACAGATGCGGATTCAGATTTCTCTTTCAGTGAGACCAATTGCATGAGAGCCTCAACGCCTATGATGCGAACGTCCCATGCATGGCGAGAGCCGCGAACCTGTTCCTCCCAGCCGCCTGTGTCTTTCCTCCCAACGACAAGAAGAATTGAAGAGGAAGGAGGTATTGTCTTTGAGTCTATGAGTTTGTTCCGATATTTCGCAACGGTATCCAGATTGATGTTATAAGCATCAGTAGTCTTCACTTCAACGACAATAGCATGACCGTTTCCATCTCGCCAAAGTCCATCATTCCCTATAGCGTTGGATTTCCCTTGATAAAGTCCGTCTTCAACGGTGTATTCCAGTCGCCTCCCCAACTCATTCACGACATCTTGAAGGACACTTCCGCCTTTTTCAAACTTTTCCACTAGACAAGAGTCAGCATACGCAAACAGATGTTCACTCTTGGCAATATGGAGGTATTCGCGAAGTTCTGCACTGCACTCTGAACCATCAGTCAACTTGCCATTGCCGCACATGGCAACCAGTTGGGAGATGTCTTTTTTGTAAAGCGTAGCAGGGTCGTTCTTCAAAAGGCTCATTAGGACTGACATTTTCTTCCTCCCGAACAATTGCAGATTTACGCTTTTTCGAATGTCTTCAAGCGTGGGCATCTCGTCGTATAACTAAACCACCGCCAAATCCACGTGCTTCGCAAACGGGCAAGCCTTCCCGCCCAAATGCTCCTCAAACTCCTTGCGGAACTTCTTCACGAAGCCTAGAATCGGCATCGCCGCCGCGTCGCCCAGCGGGCAAAAGGTCCGGCCCAGCATATTCTCCGCAAGGTACTGAATGTTGTCGATGTCTTTGTCTGCGCCGAATCCGGCGTGGAAGCGGGTCAGTGATTTTTTCAGCCAGTCGGTTCCTTCGCGGCAGGGAGTGCACCAGCCGCAGCTCTCGTGCTGATAAAAGCTGATCGTCCGCAGCGCGAACTCCACTATGCAGGTCTGGTCGTCGATGACCACTACTCCCGCCGGAGCCCAGCATCGAACCGGCCTTGCCCACCTGGTCGAAGTCCATGCCGATGTCGATCTCATCCGGCAACAAAACCGGCGTAGACGACCCGCCGGGGATGACAGCCTTCAACCCGCGTCCGCCCCTCACGCCGCCCGCGACTTCGTAGATCATCTTTTTGAGGTTGTAGCCCATGGGCAGCTCGTAGACGCCGGGGCGCTCCACGTGGCCGCTGATTGAAAACAATCGTGTCCCGCCGTTGCGCGGCGTGCCCACTGTTGCAAAGGCCGCGCCACCCATTTCAATCACGTGCGGAACGGTGGCGATGGTCTCTGCGTTGTTGATGACCGTGGGTCCGCCGTAAAGGCCGACGACTGCAGGGAAGGGCGGCTTGATGCGCGGCACGCCCCGCTTGCCCTCCAGCGACTCCATCAGCGCCGACTCTTCGCCCACTTCGTACGCGCCCGCGCCGGTTTGCGTGATGATTTGGAATTCAGTGCCGCTGCCGAAGATGTTTTTGCCAAGAAAGCCCTTGGTGTAGGCATCGGCTACGGCCTTATCCATAATTTCGAGAAGATAGCGATACTCTCCGCGCAAATAGATGAAGCCCAGCTTCGCGCCGATGGCCAGGCCGGCGATGATGGTGCCCTCGATGATCGCGTGCGGATCGTGCAAAAAGATTAGATGGTCCTTGCAGGTTCCCGGCTCGCTCTCGTCGCCGTTGACCAGAACGTACTTTGGCTTGACGGAGTGTTTGGGCACGAAGGACCACTTCATGCCCGCCGGAAAGCCCGCGCCGCCACGCCCGCGCAGGTTCGAGGCCTTCATTTCGTCGATGATCCAGTCGGGACCTTGCGCCAGGCATTTTTTCGCGGACTCATAGCCGCCGAGTTCTATGTATTTGTCGATCTTGGCAGCGCCCTGGCCGAAACGCTTGGAGACAATCTTGACTTCATCGGGATGGGAGACTAATCCTGGCAGAGCGGCCTTGGCTTGATTTTGTCTATAACCGGCCAGAATTGCTGGCACATGGTCAGGCGTCAATCCATTGTAAAAATCGTAGTTGACCTGGATGGCCGGAGCCCATGAACACGCTCCGATGCACTCGACCTCTTCGAGCGAGAAGAGCCCGTCCGGTGTAACACTCTTGGGCCCAATGCCCAGCTCCTGCTGAAACCGGTCAAAGATTTCATAACCGCCGCGCAACATGCAACTGATGTTGGTGCAGACTTGCACGTTGAATTTTCCCGCCGGCATGAAGCGCAGCATAGAGTAATAAGAAGCCACGTTGCGGACTTCGAGTTCAGTAATGCCGATGCGCGCAGCCACTTCGGTGATCACCGCGTCGGAGAGGTAGCCGATTTCGTCCTGCGCATAGAGCAGCATAGGAACCAGCGCCGAGCGTTTCAGCGGATATTTCATAACCAGCGCGTCAAGCCGCGCGGCCAGCTTAGGGGAGAACAAACTCATCGATTCAGAGCTCATCGGTCGATCTCCCCCAGCACAATGTCGATGGAACCCACTACGGCAATTACGTCGGCCAGCATCCGGCCCTTGCACATGCGTCTCAATCGCCTGCAACGTCGCGAAGGACGGATTGCGGAAGTGGACGCGATAGGGCTTGGCCGTGCCGTCGGAGACGATGTAGTAGCCCATCTGCCCGCGCGGCGATTCAATGCCCTGGTAGACCTCGCCGGCCGGCACCGCGAATCCCTCCGTCACGATCTTGAAGTGATGGATCAGCGCCTCCATCTGCGTCTTCATCTTCTCGCGGTCGGGCAGAACAATCTTGGGCGCGTCGGCCTTGATCTCGCCTTCGGGCATTCCGTCCAGCGCCTGCTGGATCATCTTCACGCTCTCGCGCATCTCGATGAGCCGGATGAGATAGCGCGCCCAGCAATCGCCCTCGGTGGCGATCGGAACTTTGAACTGAAACTTCTCGTAGCCGGAGTAGGGCATATCGCGGCGTAGATCAAAATCAATTCCCGAGCCGCGCATATTCGGCCCAGTCACACCAAGCGCAATGGCGTCTGCCGCCGACAAAATCCCCATGCCCTTCAAGCGATTGCGGAAGATCGGGTTGCCGGTGAGCAGGTTCGAGTATTCGTCGATCTTTTCCGGGAAAGTCCGGATGAATCCCTGCACCCGGTCGAAGAAGTCCAGCGGCGGCTCCATCGCCAGCCCGCCGATCCGGATGTAGCTGGTCATCATCCGTTGGCCGGCGAGGCCCTCGAAGATGCGCAGAATTTCTTCGCGCTCGCGGAAGGTATAAAGGAAGACGGTCAGCGCGCCAATATCCATGGCGTGTGTGCCCAGCCAGATCAGATGCGAGTTCAGCCGCGTCAGCTCGGCCAGCAGCACGCGCATCCACTGCGCCTTCTCCGGAATCTCCAACCCCAGCAGCCGCTCGACGGCCAGGCAATAGCAGAGATTGTTGGCCATGGGGCTCAGGTAATCCAGCCGGTCGGTGAGCGGGACGACTTGATGGTAAAATTTGGCCTCGCAGGTCTTCTCGATGCCGGTGTGCAGGTAGCCGATCTCCGGCTGGAGGCGGACGACGATCTCGCCGTCGATCTCCACCACCAGGCGCAGAACTCCGTGCATGGCGGGGTGCTGCGGCCCCATGTTCAGAATCATGTGCTGATCGCGTGCGCCTTGCCGCTACGGGGCTTCCCAAATAGGGGTTCCTATCAGGATGGGTTTGGCCAGATTCATCAGCGGTACCCCTCCACCGGATAATCCTTGCGCAGCGGATGTCCCTGCCACTCGTCGGGCATCATGATGCGGCGCAGGTCGGGATGGCCCTCAAAAATTATTCCGAAAAGGTCGAAGACCTCGCGCTCGTAAAAGTTGGCCGAGGGCCAGACGGAGGTAATGGAATCAACCGCCGGAGCGTCGCCATTCACCAGCACCCGCAGCCGGATGCGCTCCTTATAGGTGTGAGAAAGAATGTGGTAGCTCAACTGGAAGCGCGGCGAGGAAGGGAACCAGTCCACTGCGGTTACATCCTCAAAGAAGTTGTAGCCTGCGGCCTGCACCGTAGCCGCCGCCGAGCGAATCTTATCGGCGGCAATGGTCAGCGTCAGCTCGCCCCGGTCAAACTTGGCGTCCACCAGAGCTGCGGAGTTCCAGGCCAGGATGGCCTTGACCGCCGGATGCCCGGCAAGCCCCTCCAGCACGGCTGCCTTGCCGATGAGTGTGTTCTGGCTCATCCTACAGGTCCGCCTTGTCCTGGCTCCAGTTCAGGATGCCCTTGCGCACGATGTAGTAGAGCCCCACGGCCACAAAGCCCAGGTAAACCACCATCTCCCAGAAGCCGAAGAGCCGCGAGCCGGTGATCGCCAGGCAGTTTGCGGTAGATGACCGCCCAGGGCATCATGAAAACCGCTTCCACGTCGAACAGAATGAACAGCATGGCCACCATATAGAAGCGCACGCTGAAGCGCTGGCGGGCATCGCCCGTGGCCACAATCCCGCATTCGTAGGGGGCCAGCTTGACCGGCGTGTTGCGGTGCCGCCCGACGAACCAGGAGGCGACCACCATAATCAGTCCAAGCCCAAACGCTGCAAGGATTTGCAGAAACAGCGGAAGATATTGCCAGTGGTAGGGGATCATGGCCGCCCAGTCCAGAAAATTGCATCCGGCTCAGCGAAGCCGAAAACTGCTTCGCAGCGACAGGATGCTGGTTTGAGATTAGGTTTTCAGCCTCGTTCCGTCAAGGCGGGCCGGAAACCGGCGAAGGGCGCCGCGAACCGGCCATGGAGGCGCGATGAGGCAAATCGTCCCTACCAAACTTTATGAATGGCGATTTGCAGATAATTAATATGGTTTTATGAGACGCTGACTTTGAATAGTACCTTCTTGCCGGGCAGGTTGCGGCCAGACCGTCCGTATCAGGGCATGGCCGATGCGCGCCAGGACCCCGCCCGGCTTCAGTTCATCCATCATTCTCTTATCTTTCATATTCCATATTCCATTCATCAATTCGGGAATGGAACTGGGTAAAGAAGGAGAGTAGCGTGAGCCACATCACACCAATTCCCGATGTGGCACGCAATCATCCACTGTTCGCTCACGGGAAATATTACGTTCGTAATCTGAAAAGTGAACAGACAGTGCCGAAGAACAAGTTGAGGATAAAAATCATGGCAGCCACTACGACTACGGGTTTCTCCATTCCGGCCTCCGCATCGGCCATCCCCGTCGCCCGTGTACGCACCCACCGCCGCCGCATCACGCCGCAGGCCGGGCACGCGCTGGAACTCCTCGCCCACGCCATCGAATACCTTACCGACGAGTTCGTGCACCAGGGCCTCACGTTTTCCGCAAAGAATGAGCAGTTGGAGGCCGTGCAGATGCTCATGGCGCTCAACCGCCAGGTTTATTTCGAGTGCCCTGAAGTGCCGAGCTTAAGCGAGCGTTGCCGCGCGTTGCTGCATCTTCACTCGGCGTAGTCCTCCACTAGAGTTTCCTTAGATTTGTCCCGAACCAGCCTGAGTGGTGCCAAGAACATCTGAAACTATGAACTGCCAATTTGCGATCCGCTGATTCTGTGCCTGGATCTCGCTTGTCTCGCCTGCGCCTGATGCGATAAACTCTGCCCTGTATGCAGAGCAAATTAATTGGAACCGGCCTGGAAGTTGTGGGCCGCGGCCGTTCTCTCCGCAGGCCTGCTGGAGTTGCCCTTTCCGCTGGCCGGGCCGATGCCCGTCTGGCGGTCGGTCTTTGCCTGGTTTGGGCTGGTTCCGCTGCTGTGGGCGCTTCTTTCGCCGGCACTGCACAGACCGGGCCGCGCCCCCTGCGCCGCGGCTTCCTGCTCGGCTATCTCTGCGGCGTGCTGTGGTACGTGGGCAACTGCTACTGGGTCCGCGACACCATGCTCCACTACGGCGACATGCCGCCATTGGCGCCCGTCGCTGCTGCTGGTGGGCTACAGCCTGGTGCTGGGAACCTACTTCGGCCTCTTCGGCTGGGGCGTGGTGCTGGTGCGCCGGGCCACGGGCAGCACGCGGCTGGCGCTGGCCTTCGCGCCGGTTCTTTGGGCCGCGCTGGAGCTGGCCGCCGCGCGCATCACCTCCGTCCCCTGGGACCAGCTGGGCTACTCGCAGGTGGATAACGCGCTGGTCAACCAGCTTGCCCCCTGGACCGGGGTTTACGGGATCAGCTTTGTGCTGGTTGGCGTCAATGCGCTCCTGACAGGCGGGCTGATGCTGGAGTCTCGCCCGCATATCGGGCACAGGGACCGGATCGATTTTGCGCGCGATTGGAGTGCTGCTGATGATGGCGGGTGCGGCCGGGGTTTCGATCCCGCCTCCCCAGCCCGCCCCCACAGCCACCGCCGTCCTGATCCAGCCCAATCTCGACGTGGCCGCCGACAACCAGTGGTCGCGCCCCGGCGAGTGGGAGCAGCACATCGCCGAGTTCAAGCGGCTGGCCGGCGAACAATGCAAAACCTACATCGCCGGAATCCCGCAAACCGGCGCGCCCACGGGCGAGATCATCTGCCCGCCTTACCCCACGCATCCCGATCTGGTGGTCTGGCCGGAGTCGCCCGCGCCCTTCGTCGAGCAGAACGCGCGTTTTGAGCAGGCGCATGACCGCGATCGCCCGCCAGGCGCAGGCTCCGCTGGTGGTGGGCAACCTGGGCGTTGACTTCTCGGTTGAGGGCGGCCTGGCATTACTACAACTCGGCTCGCATCGAGGGCGCAGATGGGGCGCGCGTGGGCCGCTACGACAAAATCCACCTCGTCCCCTTCGGCGAGTACATTCCCTTCCAAAGATCTGCTCTTCTTTGCCCACAAGCTCACCGGCCGCGTTTCGGCGTTCACGCGCGGCACGGACCGCAAGGTCTTCCGCCTCGAATGCGAGCCATCGCTACGGCGTCTTCATCTGCTATGAGTCGGTCTTTGCCGACGAGGTGCGCCACTTCGCTCAACTGGGCGCAGAGGTGCTGGTCAACATCAGCGACGACGGCTGGTACGGCGACACCAGCGCCCCCTGGCAGCACCTGAACATGGCGCGCATGAGGGCCATCGAAAATCGCCGCTGGATTCTGCGCGACACCAACAACGGCGTCACCGCGGTCATCGACCCCTACGGCCGCGTCCGCCAGTCCATTCCCCGCCACCAGACCGACGCGCTGCCCGCCGGCTACGCCTTCCGCGATGACGTCACCTTCTATACCGCTCACGGCGATGTCTTCGGCTGGCTCTGCATCCTGCTGAGTTTTGTCGTTGTCGCCTGGTCGGGAAGAAAGCTGCTGCGCGAGTGACAGCAACTTTCTCCCGGCAGGGAGAAAAGGAAATAGCCCAGGACAAGCAAAGCGCAGTCCTGGGTTAGCAGTCCAAAAGAAGCATTAGCCCCGTAGGGGCGGCGCGAAGTGCGGCCATCGTTGATCCGGAGTTCATCGTCAAGGTGCGCAAGAAACTCTCTCTCGACCAGCGCGAGGCAGCCGAAATCTTCGGCGGCGGTGTCAATGCCTTCTCCCGTTACGAAAACGGCAAGACCAGGCCGCCATTGGCCCTAGTCAAGCTGCTCAAAGTGCTGGATCGCCATCCCGATCTGCTCGATGAGATCAAGGTGGCGTAGTTCGCATGGGCAGCGGCGGGAGCACAGCGGCGCCGTTCTAGGTCCGAAGTTCCGGACCTGGGGTGCTCGGCAGCATACCATTACCTCTTGGCAACAGCCTGTGCCGTCATGTATGCGCCCAGAACCAATTGAGCATAACTTAGAGCGGCAAACAGAAGCCGTGGGGAGGTCTCCGCATTATCGCCCTCCATAGGGTTAGCAGCAATCATCCGGGAAATCAGCGCCCCGACTGCGTCACGATCCTCACCAGTGAGGCGGCCTTGAAGTTCTTTGAGCGCTGCCCTTAGCTGCTGTCCTGTCTCGATCAACGTATCCCTGTTGTTCATGCCAGTATACCTCCGTCTCTGCTAGGAGCTACCCACGGCTGCCGGTTTGGGGCACGGCCGCTACTCCTATGCAACTAGCCAAACTATCTTCGTTTTCCGGCTTGCTGTCAAGCTCTATCTCGTTGATAATGCGCAGGATAATTCAAACAATTCCAGACAGTGCGCAGGATTATAGTCACGCAATCACATGATTTTGTATGACTTCAATTCAAATCGCAGACTTTCGAAAAATTGATCAAAAAAACTTTCTTTTGCGGGTGCCCTAGGTCCGATTTTTCGGATTTCTTCCTCAATCCAATCCACTCACGCTCCGGCGTAGGCCTCAACATCCCGCTCAATCGTCTTGCTCAGTTCAAGCCGGGCCTTTGACAGGTCGTGCATCTGCTGGAGGTTGAGCCAGAACTCCGGGCTGTTGCCGAAGAACTGCGCCAGGCGCAGCGCCGTGTCTGGCGTGACCGCTCGCCGGCCGTGAATGATGTCGCCAATGCGCGTGGCGGGGACGCGAATTCTCATCGCCAGCGCGTTCTGCGTGATGCCGAGAGGGAGAAGAAACTCCTCGCGCAGCATCTCGCCCGGATGCGTCGTAACTCTCTGCAACTTCCATCCCGTAGCGGGTCTTTTAATCGTCATTTTCATCCTCCGATCAGTGGTAATCGGCGATCTCAACATCGTGCGCTCCATCGTCCTTCCAGACAAAGCAGATGCGGTATTGATCGTTGATCCGTATGCTGTGCTGGCCGCTCCTGTCGCCCTTCAAAGCCTCCAGTCGATTTCCCGGAGGAGTACGCAGATCGTCGAGAGAGCTTGCCGTATCAATCTGGTCGAGTTTGCGCTGGGCTGTTGCCCGGATGCTTGCCCATCGCCTGCCGGAACCCGACTCATAGAGTTCCTTTGTCCATGCGTCTTTGAAGCTTTGAATCATCCAGAATCAGTGGTATAACGAAACGCATTATATGTAAAGCGGTATATTAGAATCCCTTTGCGCGTTGATAGCCTCAGAATCCGCCGCCCCACCGCAGGTGGCTCGCGCCGTGACGATTTTTATTTAGCGACACGGGCGGGGTCAATCTCGACTCCCACGCCCGCTCCCGGCCGGTAGCTGCAAGACCCTCCCCGGCGCCTCTGCGCAAGAAAGTTTCGCCGGGAAGCAAAAAATTCGATATATTAAAGACTCCGGCACCACCCCAGACGCGCTCAGGCCTGCTCCATTGCATCAGGCCTTTTCATGAAGGACAGGGCGATTTCCTTGAACGGAATCGCGCGGCATTTGTGTATTTTGGGCCGGAAATCGCATTCTGCACGGGAATTTTCATCGAGAAGGTTGCCATGCATACTTCGGATCCTCGTCTTCATACGCCACATCCGCAGGGGCTCTATCATCCGCGCAACGAGCACGATGCCTGCGGAATGGGGTTTGTCGCCAACATTCGTGGAGAAAAAAGCCACGGCATTATTCGCAAGGGCCTGGAGGTGCTCATCAACCTCACCCATCGCGGCGCGGCGGGCTGCGATCCGGATACGGGCGACGGCGCGGGCATTCTGATACAGATTCCGCACGCCTTTTTTGCGCGCGAATGCGGCGAGCTGGGGATGCAGTTGCCCGAACGCGGGCGGCTATGGCGTGGCCATGTGTTTTCTGCCCGTTGACAAGCACAGCCGCCTGCAGTGCGAGGGCGTCTTCGAGCGCATCGCGCAGGAAGAGGGGCTGACGGTGATCGGCTGGCGCGATACGCCGGTGAACGGCGACGCCATCGGCCGCGAGGCGCGCGCCTCGCAGCCTTACATTGAGCAGTTGTTTCTGGGCAGGCCCGCGGGCCTGGATGAAGACGGCCTTCGAGCGCCTGCTCTACCGGGTTCGCCGCCGGATTGAAAATGAGATGGCCGCTTCGGAGATCGAGGGCAAGGAGTTTTTTTACATTCCCTCGCTTTCCTGCCGCACGATCGTCTACAAGGGCCTGATGCTGGCGCCGCAGATTGAGAAGTTCTACTACGAACTGGCCAATCCGCTGGTCACCAGCGCGCTCTGCCTGGTGCATCAACGCTTCTCCACCAACACCTTTCCCAGTTGGAAGCTGGCGCACCCCTACCGCTATGTGGCGCACAACGGCGAAATCAACACCATTCGCGGCAACATCAGTTGGATGAACGCGCGCCAGTCGGTTCTGGAGAGCCCGCTCTACGGCGGCAAGATCAACGATCTCTTTCCGGTCATCGTCCCCGGCGGCAGCGACTCCGGCTCACTGGACAACGCGGTGGAGTTTCTTTATCAGTCAGGCCGCTCGCTGCCCCACGTGATGGCCATGCTGATTCCCGAGGCATGGGCGGGCAACCCCGACATGGACGAGGACAAGCGCGCCTTCTACGAGTACCATGCCTCGCTGATGGAGCCCTGGGACGGCCCGGCAGCTATCGCCTTCACCGACGGCCGCGTGATCGGGGCGACTCTCGACCGGAATGGGTTGCGCCCCGGCCGCTACATCGTCACCAAGGATGATCTGGTGGTGCTGGCCTCCGAGGCCGGCGTGCTCGACGTGCCGGCCAAGGATATTCGCAAGAAAGGCCACCTGCAGCCCGGCCGCATGTTCCTGGTCGATACCGTCGAGAAGCGCATCGTCTCCGACACCGAGATCAAGAAGCAGTTGGCCAGCCGGCAGCCTTACGCCAAACTGGCTCGAGGAGCAGCAGGTCACGCTGGATCAGTTGCCGGAGCCTTCGCGGATGATCGCCTCCAACCCCGAGACCCTGCTGCGCCGCCAGCGCGCCTACGGCTACAGCGAAGAAGATTTGAAAATCCTGCTGGCGCCGATGGCCGCGCGGGGCGAGGAACCGGTCGGCTCCATGGGCTCCGATGTGCCGCTGGCCTGCCTCTCCGACCGTCCGCAGACGCTGTTCAATTACTTCAAGCAGCTCTTCGCGCAGGTCACCAATCCGCCCATCGATCCCATTCGCGAAGAGATGGTGATGTCGCTGATCAGCTACATCGGCACGGAGCGCAACATTTTGGACGAGGCTCCGGAGAACTGCCACACGCTCAAGCTGCCGCATCCCATTCTGACCAATCGCGATCTGGAAAAACTGCGCCGCGTCTCCACGGGAGATCTGCTGGCCACCACGCTGCCGGCGCTGTTTCGCGCCGCCGATGGCGAGCAGGGCCTGAAGCGCTCGCTGGAAGAGCTGAGCGCCCGCGCCTCGCACGCCGTGGAGTCCGGCTACACGCTGCTGATTCTCTCCGACCGCGGCGTCGATCCCACCTATGCGGCCATTCCCAGCCTGCTGGCCATGGCCGCTGTCCATAACCGCCTGGTGCAGGAGAAGACCCGCACCCAGGTGGCGCTGATCATCGAGAGCGGCGAGCCGAGCGAGGTGATGCACTTTGCCCTGCTCATCGGCTACGGCGCCAGCGCCATCAATCCTTACCTGGCCATCGAAACGCTGCACGACCTGAAGCGGCTTGGCCTGCTGCCGCATAACGTCACCGCCAACCAGGCGGAGAAGAACTTCATCAAGGCCATCAACAAGGGCCTGCTGAAGACCTTCTCGAAGATGGGCATCAGCACCCTGCAAAGCTATCGCGGCGCCCAGGTCTTCGAGGCCGTGGGGCTCAATCGATCGCTGGTGGACGCATACTTCCCCGGCACCGCTTCGCGCATCGAGGGCGTGGGGCTGGAGGTTCTGGCGCGCGAGGCGCTGCTCAAGCACGCCTATGCCTTCCAGCCGCTGACAGAGTCTGAAACCGAGCTGGTGGTCGGCGGCCACTATCAGTTCCGCGAGGGCGGCGAGTATCACCTGCTGAACCCGGAAACCATCAGCAAGCTGCAACACGCCGTGCGCCAGAACAATCCGGCCACCTTCCAGGAATACACCGATCTGCTGGACGATCAGAATCGCCACCTGTGCACGCTGCGCGGACTGTTCCAGCTCAAATACGCGGAAAAGCCGCTGCCGCTGGATGAAGTTGAGCCGGCCAAGGAGATCGTGAAGCGCTTCACCACCGGCGCCATGAGCTATGGGTCCATCAGCAAGGAAGCGCACGAGACGCTGGCCATCGCCATGAACCGCATCGGCGGCATGTCCAACACCGGCGAGGGCGGCGAGGACGAAGAGCGCTTCAAGCCCGACGCCAACGGCGACTCGCGGCGCTCGGCCGTCAAGCAGGTGGCCAGCGGCCGCTTCGGCGTGACCACAAATTACCTGGTCAACGCCGACGAGATTGCAGATCAAGATGGCGCAGGGCGCAAAGCCCGGCGAGGGCGGACAATTGCCCGGCCACAAGGTGGATGCGATCATCGCCAAAACGCGCCACTCGATTCCCGGCGTGGGGCTGATCTCGCCGCCGCCGCATCATGACATCTACTCCATCGAAGACCTGGCGCAACTGATCTACGACCTGAAGAACGTCAATCCCAAGGCGCGCATCGCCGTCAAGCTGGTCTCCGAGGTGGGCGTGGGCACGGTGGCCGCCGGCGTCAGCAAGGCGCACGCCGATGTGGTGCTCATCTCCGGCGACAACGGCGGCACCGGCGCTTCGCCGCTCAGCTCCATCAAGCACGCCGGTCTGCCGTGGGAGCTGGGCCTGGCTGAAACCCAGCAGGTGCTGCTGCTGAACGATCTGCGCAGCCGCATCAAGGTGCAGACCGACGGCAAGCTGCAAACCGGCCGCGACGTGGTCATTGCCGCGCTGCTGGGCGCCGAGGAGTTCGGCTTCTCCACCATGCCGCTGGTCTCCATGGGCTGCATCATGATGCGCAAATGCCATCTGAACACCTGCTCGGTGGGCATCGCCACCCAGGACCCTGTGTTGCGCGCGCGCTTCAAGGGCCAGCCCGAGCACGTGATCAACTTCTTCTTCTTCCTCGCCGAGCAGGTGCGCCAGCACATGGCCAAACTCGGCTTCCGCACCTTCGATGAGATGGTGGGCCGCGTGGAAAAGAATCGACGCCGCCATCGCCCATGACCACTGGAAGACCAAGGGCATCGATCTCTCCTCGATTCTCTACTCGCCCACGCTGCCTTCGCGCGTGGCGCGCCATAAGTGCAGGCCCAGGATCATGGCCTTGACAAGGCGCTCGATCACGTCCTGATCGAGAAGGCCGCGCCGGCGCTGGAATCCAAGACGCCGGTGACGGGCAGCTTCGCCATCCGCAACGTGCATCGCACCGTGGGCGGAATGCTGGGCGGCGAAATCGCCCGCCGCTACGGCTCGGCCGGATTGCCGGACGAGACCATTCACTTCAAATTCAATGGCTCGGCCGGCCAGAGCTTCGGCGCATTCGTTCCCAACGGCGTCACGCTCGAATTGGAAGGCGAGTCCAATGATTATTTAGGCAAAGGCCTCTCCGGCGGGCGCATCATCGCCTATCCGCCCAAGGACTCCAGCTTTCTGCCCGAAGAGAGCATCCTGGTGGGCAACGTGGTGCTCTACGGCGCAACCAGCGGCGAAGTCTTCCTGAACGGCATCGCCGGCGAGCGCTTCGCCGTTCGCAACTCCGGCGCCATCGCGGTGGTCGAGGGCGTGGGCGACCACGGCTGCGAGTACATGACCAACGGCACGGTGGTCGTGATCGGAAAGACCGGACGCAACTTCGCCGCCGGCATGAACGGCGGACGCGCCTTTGTCTACGACGAGCAGGGCGACTTCTCCACGCGCCGCTGCAACAAGGCCAGCGTCGATCTGGAACCGCTGGCTCTCGACGCCGACGTTGCCGAGGTGCGCGGCCTGCTGGAGCGCCACCGCGACCTGACCGGCAGCCCGCGCGCCGCTTGGATTCTGGAGCGCTGGGACGAGGCGCAGCCGCGCTTTATCAAGGTCTTTCCTCACGAGTACAAGCGCGTGCTCGGCATTCAGCGCGTCGAGGCAGTTTATTCTCCTCCCACAACTTCGTCGCCCCTGGCGGCGGCAGCCGAGGTGCACCATGGGTAAGGTGACAGGATTTCTGGAGATCGAGCGCGAACAACCCGTCCGCCGCGAGGTCAAGGAGCGGCTCCAGGATTGGTTCGAGGTCTACCAGCCTTTTCCCGAGGAGAAGCAGCGCGAACAGGGCGCCCGCTGCATGGATTGCGGCGTTCCCTTCTGCCACACCGGCTGCCCGGTCAACAACCTGATTCCCGACTGGAACGACCTGGTTTACAACGGCCGCTGGGAGGCCGCCATCCGCCGCCTCCACGCCACCAACAATTTTCCCGAGTTCACCGGCCGCATCTGCCCGGCGCCCTGCGAGGCCGCCTGCGTGCTGGGCATCGATCAGCCGGCGGTCTCCATCAAGCTTATCGAGCGCAGCGTGGTCGAGCGCGCCTGGAACGAGGGTTGGATTCATCCTGAGCCGCCCGAGCAGAACACCGGCAAGCGCGTGGCCGTGGTGGGCAGCGGACCGGCGGGTCTGGCCGCCGCGCAGCAGTTGCGCCGCGCCGGCCATTCGGTCACCGTCTATGAGAAGAACGACCGCATCGGCGGCCTGCTGCGTTACGGCATTCCCAACTTCAAGCTGGAAAAGCACGTCCTCGACCGCCGCCTTCAGCAGATGCGCGCCGAGGGCGTCACCTTTGTCGCCAACGCCCACGTGGGCGTCAACTTGCCGGTCGAGAAGCTCACCGAACGCTATGACGCCATCCTGCTGTGCGGCGGCTCCGAGCAGCCCCGCGACCTGAAGATTCCCGGCCGTGAGCTCAAGGGCATTCATTTCGCCATGGAGTTTCTGCCGCAGCAGAACCGCCGCTGCGAGGGCGAAACCATCGATTCCTCCATCGCCATCAGCGCCGAGGGCAAGCGCGTGGTCATCATCGGCGGCGGCGACACCGGCGCCGATTGCCTGGGAACCAGCCTGCGCCAGCGCGCCTTGAGCGTTCACCAGTTCGAGATCATGCCCAGGCCGCCGGAAAAGCGCGCCGCGTCCACGCCCTGGCCGATGTGGCCCATGCAATTGCGCACGGAAACCTCGCACGAAGAGGGCGGCATCCGCGACTGGAGCATCAACAGCACTCAATTCACCGGCGACCAGCAGGGCAACGTCAAGCAGTTGCACGCGGTGCGCGTCGGCTCTGCCGCCGAACTTCGAGCCCATCCCCGGCTCCGAGTTCACCCTCGACGTCGATCTGGTGCTGCTGGCGATGGGCTTCCTCGGGCCGGTGCGCTCGGGCATGATCGAACAATTTGGAGTGGCTCTGGACAGCCGCGGAAACGTAGCCACCGATGCCGACTACCGGACCTCCATCGAGAACATCTTTGCCGCCGGCGACATGCGCCGCGGACAATCGCTGGTGGTCTGGGCCATCAGTGAAGGCCGCAAGGCCGCCGCCTCCGTCGATCGCTACCTGGCCACCATCGCTGAACCCGTCTCCCAGCACCATCGCGCCATGACCTGAGGGACGGTCGCTGGGTAGCAGGCGTGGTGATGAATGCGTGCAATTTACAGAGTGACCCCGTAGCTCAGGTGGCCCAGGCCCGCATGGGCCGAAGGAGAGAGTGCCTACGGCGGAGTAAATATATGGTCCGCCACGAAACACCGCTCACACGGCGTAGTGTGGTCTATTTTTCTCTGGCATTCACAAGATTTCACACAAACCGATATAACCGGCCCAATCAACCTTTGGTATGCCGAGCGCTCGCCAGAAGCTGGAATACAAGCCTCCATTTCCATGACGCAGGGATTTTTCGAGAAATTCATATTACACATTTATTAATAATTGGAATTTACATTCACGGGTGCGCAGATATATAAAGTGAATACCTGACAGCATGTTCGCCATCTATATTTTCAGTTTCCCGGCGCACGGAGATGCTTCAGCGGAACCACAAAGTGAATCAGGAGAGAGATTGATGAGCCAGCGTATTTGGATCAAGTGCTTAGCGGCGGCAGCTTGGGTGGCATTGCCGGTTTGCGCGGCGAACGCCACAGATGCAACCGTGTCCGGAGATACGTATGTGAACAGCGCGACACCGGCCACCAACTACGGCGGCCTGTCGAACCTTTATGTGGGCAACGGCGGCACGGCGCTGATTCAGTTCGATCTTTCTTCGCTGCCCAGCGGGACCACGAGCGCGCAGATCGGCAAGGCGACGCTGAAGCTGTACGTGAACCGCATCAACACCTCCGGCGCGATCAGCTTGCTGCCGGTGACCAGCTCGTGGAGCGAGTCCACGGTTACGTACAACACGATTCCTACGCTGGGCTCGGCGGTAGCTACGTTTACGCCCACTACGGCGCAGCAGTTTATTGTGATTGACATCACCTCGCTGGTGCAGGGATGGGTGACTACGCCTTCCTCGAACTATGGTGTTGCGCTCAGATCGGCGGCGGGTTCCTACGTGTTGGACTCCAAGGAGAACGACGAGACCAGCCACGTGGCGCATCTGGACATCACGGTGGTTTCACAAGGACCGCAAGGGCCGCAGGGGCCGCAGGGAATTCAGGGCGTACAAGGGTCCATCGGCCCGGCTGGCCCCATCGGACCCATCGGCCTCACGGGGGCAGCCGGTCCTGCCGGCGCGGCGGGCGCAACCGGCCCAGAGGGTCCGCCAGTCACTTTCAAGAATGTATGGGCCAGCGGCACGCAATATTCCATTGGCGATGCGGTCTCGGAGAACGGAAGCAGCTACATTGCGCTGACGGCCAACAAAAATATCGATCCGGCCACGGATGTAGCCGGATCGGGAGGAAACTGGGCGGTTCTGGCGGCCAAGGGCGATCAAGGCATCCAAGGCATCCAGGGCATCCAGGGCATTCAAGGCATCCAGGGCGCAACCGGCTCCACCGGCCCCACCGGTCCCACTGGCCCGCAAGGCTCGCAAGGCTCCATCGGCGCGGCAACCGAGTATGCTTCCGGGACCACCTATTCCATCGGAAATGTAGTTTTCTGCAATACCACCTGCGCCACCAACGGCTCCAGCTATGTTTCGCTGATCAACGCCAATACCGGGCATGATCCTTCCGCCAATCCGGCGGATTGGCAGATGATTGCCCAGGCGGGCGCGGCGGGTTCCACCGGTCCTGCCGGAAGCGCGGCCACCATTAGCGTGGGAACGACCACAACGGGAGCCACGGGATCTTCGGCCAGCGTGTCCAACTCGGGAACCACCAACGCGGCAGTCTTCAATTTCACCATACCCAAGGGCGACACCGGCGCTACCGGCTCGCAAGGCCCGCAAGGCTCCATCGGCGCGGCAACCGCGTGGGCTTCCGGGAGCACCTATTCCATCGGGAATGTGGTTTTCTGCAATACCGCTTGCGCCACCAACGGCTCCAGCTATGTTTCGCTGATCAACTCCAATGCCGGGAATGATCCGTCCACTACTCCGGCGGATTGGCAGATGATTGCCGAGGCGGGCGCGGCGGGCGCGACCGGCCCAGCGGGAGGCGTGCTATCGGTTACCACCGGCACAATTCTCAATAGTGCGACGGCGGGAACGGGCACTGCCAGCATTGGCGGAACGGCGGCCAACCCCGTCCTCAATGTCAATTTCCCCAATGACGTGCAATCGATCACTACCGGCACCATCGCCAATACAGCAACGGCGGGAGCGGGTACAGCTTCAATTGGCGGAACGGCAGTCAATCCCGTCCTCAATGTCAACTTCCCCAAAGACGTGGAATCGGTTACCACAGGCACGATTCTCAATACGGCGCCTGCCGGAGGGGGAACGGCCAGCATTGGCGGCACGGCAACCAATCCTGTTCTTAACGTCAACTTCCCGGCATCGTCGAGCAGCGGCTTCACCTGGATAAGTTCTTACCAGAACAACTCGCTATCCCAGATCTTCTTTGTTTACCCAAGCGGCGGCTCGGCCCCATGGTCAACCTCCCAGCAGAGCTTCAGTTTGGTTCCCTCCGCCTGCACAGTCAAGAGTCTTCAGTTGTATGGCATCACTGTGGACAATCCACCACCCGCGAGCACGATTCCAGAGGCTGAGAAGACGACAATTACGGTCTACAAGAACGATGCCGGAACCACGATGACGTGCAATATCAACACGACAGCTAGCGTGGGATCTAACGCCACCTGTACAGACTCTACGCATACCTTTTCTGTGGCCGCCGGGGATAGGCTGTCTCTTGCATACACAGAGAACGTGGATGACGACAATTCCTACGGCACAATCGGATACAGCGCGATCCTCGTCTGTCAATAGTGCGATCCGCCATTCCCATCTCTCCTTTGAGAAGGGAGCGGTGGAGACGAGCAGCGGAGCGGATTTATCGAAGGGAAATGGACGGCTCATGGATGCCGCGAGCGATTGATCGATGCCATGAGCACAAACAGCAGGCAGTACCGAGTCAGAAAGAGCCAAGGAGTTGACATGAACAGCGGAAGAACGGCTTCGAAACATTGGCGGACGATATTGAGCGGCCTTGCCCTGCTGGCCGTGACATCTGTCTGCGCGCAGGCCCCCAAGCCGGCTAGCTACAGGACGATCCCGCTGGTTTCGGATTCCTGCACCAGTGTGCGCATCGGGGATCGGGTCTCCCTGGACTGGAATCCGAACTTCGATCCGATCTGGCCGGTCACGGGTCTTAGCGGCTTCGGGTTGACCTTCGCGGCGGTCGCGGACGACGGAGTAAATCTCAAACAGTTGAGCAGACAAACGAGCCTCATCCTTGAATCGCGCTACACACCATCGGAAATCACCCCGCTGGGGAATGGATTTTTCCATATTGAGATCACGGTGAGTCCGCGGATCATGACTACGAACATGATTCGACCGGGGACTTATCGCCTGGTCAGGGCGAGAGCCATTGCCGCGTTGGATCCGAGCTATACCGGAGGGCTCCCGCGGATGATGAATTCTCCGGTTGAAGAGCGGTATTGCATCACGGTTCTCAGATTGTCCAGTTCTCCATCGCCCAAGCCTGGAGGTTAGCCATTATCTTTATCGGGGGCCCGATTCATGACGCAGCTTCATCGCGACATGGATTAGAAGTAAGACCGCAGTAGCCGCAAGCAGTAATAATGCAGCAGGAATGGCAAAGGAGTAGAACATGTTCGAGGCCAGCGGAAGGTCGGAGCGCATGAACAAGGTCGTGGAATGCATGGCACTCGCCTTGCTCGTAACGCTGGGCTGTCTGCCGGCGCTGGCGCAGAACGCCGCGCAGAGAGAGGCCTTGGCGCGGCTAGGCCGTGCGCAATCGAGTGCCAGTGCTGATTACACCCCGTCGGCCGGCGCGGTCGAAGCATCGAATTTTTCTCTTAATCAGCCGGCCGGTCTGGCCTTCGATTCCGCCGGAGATCTGTTCATCGCCGACTCCGGCGACAACGTCATTCTTGAGGTGAATCTGGACGGCATTGTGAGCGCCGTTGCCGGAATCGGCGCGCAGGGCTTTGGCGGCGATGGCGGAGCGGCCACCAGCGCGCAGCTCGATTCCCCCACCGGCGTGGTCGTGGACACTTCGGGCAATCTCTATATCGCCGACACGCATAACAACCGTATCCGCAAAGTGAGCGGCGGGGTGATTACCACCATCGCCGGAACCGGCGCGGCGAACTACTCCGGCGACGGCGCGGCAGCCACGGCGGCCACCTTGAGTAATCCCACCGCGCTCACCGTCGATAGCAGCAACAACGTTTATATCGCCGACACCAATAACCATTGCATTCGCGAGATCACCGGCACGACCATCAATACGGTGGCCGGCAACGGCAGCCCGGGCTACTTCGGAGATGGCGGCCTGGCCACGGCAGCAGGCCTCGACTCGCCCAGCGGCGTGGCCGTGGATTCAGCCTTCAACATCTACATCGGCGATACGCACAATCAGCGCGTGCGCATGGTCACCTTCGCCACCGGCAAGATCAGCACCATTGCCGGAACCGGCGTCAAGGGGTTCAACGGGGATGGATTGGCGACTACCGCGGAGTTAGCGCTGCCCAGCGGCGTGGCGGTGGGTGGAATAGGAATTGTTTACGTGGCCGACAGCGACAATGATCGTATCCGCCTCATCAGCAGCGGGCAAATTACGACCATCGCGGGCAACGGCGGCGAAGGCTACACCGGCGACAGCGGCGCTTCCACCAGCGCGGAGCTGGACACGCCGCGAGCCATTGTTGCCCAGGGAAGCATGGTGGTCTTTTCCGATACGCACAATCAGGCAGTCCGCGTGGCGAGCGGTGGCACGGTGAACACTCTGGCGGGTGCGTCCACCAACACCGGGGAGTCGTTCACTCTGAGCGGCGCAACCACCACTGTCTACGGCACGGGTACGGGCGCCTTGACCGCAACCTTTGCCAACGGCGTGAAGACAGCGACCGGCCAGGTGAGCCTCTATGACGGCCTGGGTTCCGGCCCTGCCCTGGTAGGAACTTCAGCGCTTTCTGCCAACACCGCGGCGTTCAACACTAGCTTGCTAACCGCGGGCACACACTATCTGGTCGCCACGTATCCAGGAGACGCGAATAATCCGGCCATCGCCAGTAGCGTCTACGTGCTGGCAGTTACTCAGGCGCCAAGCAACATCGCGCTGACAACTTCCAATGCATCGTTCATTCTGGGAGCGCCGCCGACGCTGAAGGCAACCGTAACTTCCACCAGTGGCTCGCCGACCGGCACAGTCAACTTCTACTATGGAGCAACGCTGCTCAACTCCACACCTGTCGCGTTGAGCGGTGGCGTGGCGCAACTTGTCCTGACCACCCTGCCCGTGGGCTTACAGAGCCTCACCGCCGTTTCCAGCGGCGATGGGAACTTTCTCACCAGCAGTTCCAGTGTGGTTACGGAAAATGTGATCACACCGGACTTCAGCATCGCCTCCTTCACCCCGGCGCAGACCGTTCTTCCCCTCAGCTCGGTCAACTACACGATCTCGCTGACGCCGTTGAATCCTACCTTCGTTTATCCCGTCACGTACTCGGTCACCAGCACATTGCCTACGGGCGTAACAGCCTCGTTCAATCCATCCACGATTAACGCGGGCGCGGGCGCTTCCTCGACGGTTCTGACTCTGAGCGCCAGCGCGCAGGCGCGCATGGATGAGCGCATTCATTCAATTGGTGGAGTGGCCGCGCCCATGGCGCTGGCATTGCTGATGTTGCCGATAGCATTCAGCCGTCGCGCGCGCGAGATCTCAGGAAAACTCTCCCGCAGTGGCAGAACATTGCTCGCACTGTTGCTTTTGGCGGGGTTGAGCGTATTGGCCGGCTGCGGAGGCGAAGGCTTCTTCGGCCATCCGCTCCAGAGTTATAGCGTCACGGTCACGGCTACCAACGGACTCAATACACACTCCATCAACGTCACCTTGACAGTGCAGTAAGAGAACGGATGCCCAAGGTATGTATCACTCTCGTCTCAATAATCTCCGTGTCGGAGCAGGACTGACACTGCGCTTCACTCATTAAGAATCCAGAGAGCCGCCGGTGTTGTGATTATGCGAGATTGTTCGATGTGGTCCTTGTATAGTCATCGGATAGGATCGCCAGATGAACTAAGCACTACCTTGATGTTTTAGATTTGCCAATACCTGCCCAAAGGAAAAGACCTCAGCCATTACTCCCATCTGCAACTCGACCAAGCGGTATTTTCGCCGTAGAATAGGCAGATCAAGCACAAAGATCGAAATAGCACTGATATGAATCGAGGCACCATCACAATTACGCCGGGTCCGCGTTTTCGAGCCGCCATGATCCTGGCGATCATTGCGGATGCGCTCCAGATCGTCGTTTTTCCTTTGTTTGTCGAGGGCGCGGAATCGCCCGCTGATGACGTACTGGATCTCGGCATGGGAGCCGTGCTGATTTATCTTCTTGGCTGGCACTGGGAATTTCTGCCGTCGTTTGTTGCCAAGCTCGTGCCCGGGGTCGATCTGGTCCCTTTCTGGACGATGGCGGTTGCCAACATCTACCGGAAATCGAGGCAGGCCGTGATCACCATCGAAGGGATGCGCGATGAAAACCAGACGGGGAGAGACCAACGGAGTTCGTAAGGGAGTGTACCAACTGTGAGCCAGATTACTGTTGATGTGAATTTGTGTAAGGGAGACGGTGCGTGCGTGGCGGTTTGTCCAGCCGGTGTGCTGACTCTGAATGCGAAAGGTATTCCGGAAGAAGTTCCCGAGAGTAATTGCATCCTCTGCGGCCACTGTGTTGCCGTGTGCCCCCACGATGCTCTGACTCACACGGGCCTGCCGCAGGAGCCCTTCTTGCCTGCATCAAAGAAACTGCCCCGTCCGGCGGTTATCGACAGTTTTCTCATGAGCCGGAGGTCGGTGCGGGAGTTCAAAGACCGGCCCATCGCCAGAAAAACAATGGAGGCGCTACTGGACGTGGCGCGTCGGGCTCCAACAGCATCCAACTCCCAGAAGCTGCACTGGATTGTCGTGGAGGGTCAGGCAAAGGCGCGCGCACTGTCAGCGGAGGTCATGAACTGGATGCGCACTTCGGACATCAGTCCGGCAAGGTTGGCGCAATGGGATGGCGGATACGACTTTGTTTTGCGTGGGGCTCCCACAGTTGTTGTGGCCTGTGCGCCAGCAGATTATGGCTGGGGTAAACAGGATTGCGCCATTGCCCTGACCTTTCTTGAATTGGCGGCGGAGGCGCGTGGCCTGGGCGTCTGCTGGGCCGGCTACCTGACCCGTGTTGCTGGCGTTCATGCTCCCGTCCGTCAGGCGTTATCGGTCCTTGATGGGTATGTTGTATGCGGCGGCCTGATGCTTGGAGAGCGTAAGTACTCGTACCGATTGGTACCTCCCAGAAAACCGCTCAGTGTGCAATGGGTTTAGTGTGGAGGCAACATTTTGCTTAAGAACCCGCAACTCGACCGAGCCCAGCGTCAGCGTATGCGTAACGCCGAGCGCAAGCTCAGGGAAGCGCGGCAGCGGCTGACGCGGATTGAGCGCAGCATTGTGTATTGGTCCCGGATCGTGGCCGATCTGAAGTATGAGCGAACTCGCGCCATCCAGCCGCCGCTCTGGCCTGAAGAAGAAACCAAAGCAGCAGACTGAGCTGACGCGGCATAGGGCCTGCGCCAGCCCAAGTCCGTAAAGAAAGCTACAGGTTACTTCGCTGCGGCTGCCCTCTGTGCCGCCCAGCGCTTCTTGACGGCTTCGGCGATGCGCTTCCGTCCCTCGGCAGAGAGTTTTCTCTTCTTCTTCGCAGGTTTCGCGGCGGAAGGCACTACCACAACTGCCTTCTTCGGTCTGCCGGCTTTCTTCGGTCTACCGGCTTTTTTCTTTGCTGTTGGTACGGCGATGCCGCTCAAAAGTGAACGCGCCCGCTGAAGGTTTGCGATCTCATTGTCGATCGTTGCCAGAATTTCTGATACTCCCATGTATCCTCCCTATTCGATTATGCAACCAGACAAGCTGGCGTGGAACCAGGTCATAAAGCAACACCGGGTCAGCCAGTTACTCTTTATTTACGATACTCGACGGATGGTTCCTTGACAAATAATATGTTACGACTCGGGTCAACTAGGCCACCTGCTTGTTAGTAGCACAAGCTGCATCCAAGCGCAGTGCTCATCAATTCCAGGGTAGTGATCTTTCCGATTGAGAGCTGTGATTGCGCCAGAATTGGCGTCCACCTTCGCCTGGCTTGATTCCTCGTCCTTGATCAGGATGGTATGCTGGATCACCTTACGCACGGATGCTTCCGTGGGATACTTTGCACCGTCAAAGCAGAGCGTCTTGCCGGTCTGCTTCCCGTCCACTTTTCCTGTCGAGAGGCGTACCGCCCAAGCGAATCCACTGGCTCGTGGAACACGTCGAATGATACCCTGTTCATAGCGTGTACTCTTCATCTTCATCCCGCTCCTATTCAAATCTATGGAGAAACGCGCAATTTTGCTCCAAGGGGTTAATATGGATAGGAGAGAATTTTATGCTGCTGCAAGTCGTTGAATCTATTTGTGGCCCCGTAGCTCAGGTGGATAGATAAGTAATTTAGAGAGATTTGAAAGCAAACAAACAGACTTAAAAGGACAGAAAGGAACTCTTTCAATGGGTTGGAATATGGGTTCGATCCAATGTTCATGCAGGTCTCAGAGTGTTCCAGCTTCAACCCATATTTCAACCCATTGGGACCTGCTGCATCATTGCCCCTGGCGAGGCAGTGCAGCCTTTCGTCTGAGGCGGACCCGGAAACTTTACACTGGACGATTTTGTACTTATGGATAGAGATTGGATCGCCTCGCAGTTCAAGGAGTACAATAATTTCACACTCAATCATTTTCCTCTGAGACAAGCGAAAGGCAGAAATGAAAAGGATTATTCTCTGGATTCTCGCGTTTATCGTTATGGCCGGAGCAGCTTCACTCTCGGCTCAGGCTTCGTCCCCGGTGCAGGCTCCAGCCCCGGCACAAGTTTCGGCCCCAGCTCTGACGGCCGACGAGGTCGTCACCAAGTACCTTGACGCTCTTGGCGGCAACGATGCAATTAGCAAGGTCAAGACGATGTCGGTCGAAGGCACGATGCAGGTGATGGGGGGCGACGTCCCAACTACGACCATTACGGTGGATGGCGTGGGCACAAAACAGGAGTCCGAATTCAACGGAACCAAGATCATTTCGTGCTACACGGACAAGGGCGGCTGGGCGGTAAACCCGATGGCGGGCATCCCCGACCCGACGCTGATGCCGGATGGCCAGTACAGCTCGGGCAAGGCCGGAATCTACGTGGGCGGACCGCTCTATAACTACGCAGCCAAGGGGAGCACGATCGAGTTGGCGAGCAAGGACGACAATAGCTATACGATCAAGCTGACCACGAAGGAGAAAATCAAGTACACGTTCGTGATGGATGCGAAGACGAACCTGGTGAACACCATGACCACGGAGGCCCAAGTGCAGGGCCAGCCCGTGACGGTCACGACCAGCTACTCGGATTACCGGAAGACGGAAACGGGCTTCATGGTTCCTTATGGCATCGGTGTGGATCTCGGTCAGTTCCAGTTGAGCATAACGGTGAAGAAGGTTGAGATAAACAAGACGATTGATCCAGCAATCTTCGCCATGCCGAAAGCCGGAGCGTAGTCCGGGCACAGCAGGCAGCGCCGCGCGGTTCTTTTCTAAGCATATAGATTCCCGGCGCAGCAGTGAATGGCACAAAGTGGCTGAGCGGCGCAGTGTGATCGCGTGATGCGAGCTTACGCTTAACAGGGTTACCACCCTTGCCCCTCGTCTAACGCGGCTAAAAGGTGAACTAAGAGCTTAACCAGACTTGTCTTAGGTCGTTTTCATTCGCGTGGAGTGGATTCGCGCCGCGACCGGTGACTTTGCCCGGCGCGGCGCGTCCGTCCATGCAAAGCAGAGCTTGCACGATTCCCGAGGCACTACTCGGTAATGGTCAAACGAACCGCGGAGGTCTCCGCGGAACTTGAGCCGAGCAAGATGTCTACGGCTCCTGGCTCAACTACCTTCTTCATTTGCGCATTCAGAATGGATAGCTGATCGGGGCCGACTTCAAAGCTGACCGTGGTTGAAGCTCCGGGCTCAAGATGTACACGCTTGAAACCGCGCAAGGCAATGACCGGCTGCACAACGCTGCTAATCGTGTGATGCACGTACAACTGAACCGCCTGATCCCCGGCTCGGGCGCCAGTATTGGTAATTGTGATAGATGCCTTTGCTCTCTCATTCGGGGAAATATGATCGCGATCGAGCGTTCCTCTGTCTGCCTGCTTTCCAATACAACCTATTGACTGTTGGAAGTTGTCCGATGCTACCGCAGACGGCTAGCCTGGCTTTGAGGCACTTCGTGGACTGGCCGAACCAGCAGGTCACTCGGGGTTACGCGCGGTGAATTGATCGTGCAGAACCACGTTTAACAGCGACTTGTGAACTTTGATGCGGTCCTTGTATTCGATAAATCCAAGCTTGCGAAATCGATTCATGAAGAAGCTCACGCGGGAGCGGGTAGTGCCGATCATCTCCGCCAAAGTCTCTTGCGAGATCTTGGGAATAAATTGTTCAGATTCGCCCGGCTTGCCGAATTCGGCCATCAACAGTAAAATCCTGGCCAGGCGCCTTTCACTGGAGTTGAAAAGCTGATCGACCAGGTCGGCCTGAACGCGCATGCTGCGCGCCAGCAGGAACTTCAAAAAGAGGTCTGAGAAACTATGCTCTTCGTGCATTACCCGGATCATCTCGTCCCGGCTGATTTTGAGAGCGGTGCAGGGGGTAATGGCAGTAGCCGTAGACAAACGCAATCCTGGCACTGCCGCAAGCGCTCCTTCTCCCACAAATTCACCTGAGGAGATTAGCGTAATGGTAGCTTCCTTGCCGGCTGCGGAAATAACCGTAACCTTGTGCGCGGCCATTCTGAAGATAAAAAACCGAGTCCGCGGGATCTCCCTGTGAAAAGAAGGCATCCTTCGGCGCCAATTGGATGATTCTTCGTCCCAGACCGGCGCTCGCCAGGAAGGCGGCGGCATCGAATCCGGGCTTTTCAAGCTGAACCATGGAGGAGCCTCCTTCAGGTGTTGCCTGTTCACGGTCGCATACTTTGCGTGAAGACCGCTTGCAGGTGTACGCGACCTAAATGTCACCTAGTGACCAAAGCGGGTTCGCGATCGGCATGAACTGGCCGCCTGAACACTATGACCCGTGGCTCTGAGTCCAACTATACGCCTACTGGAAGCGTTTTGTTCAATTCTGCACAACTTATTCGCAAGTAATTCAAGTATCTTGGTTTCTGTGACTCCAAGATGGCGCCTGATGAGACGCGCCGAGAGTCTGGCTACGAACACAACCGGCGCGAGAGTATCATTGCGACAGACGCCTCACGTTCAAGGCGTGGCATATGGAGCAAAGAAAGAGCGGAACCGATGCCTTTTCGACAAAAGACGCGTGATTTGGCCCGCAGCCTGGTTGCTTGCGAGGCCGATGCAAGTACGACCTCCCTGCAAACCGAAGCTGCAACTGTGCGCGTCTATGAGAGGCTGCGCCGGCAACTCGGCGCATCCGTGGGAGCTGATGGTTTTCAGGCGCTCGCTTCACGTGCTTTGGCTCTGGCCAAGTCGGAATCACCCCGGCTCAGCGCGGTGCAGGTAACGGCGAATGGAGACTTGCGCGGTTTCGGCGAAGTTGAATCCCAATCGGACAAGGATGAAGATGACGAGGCGGGAATCGTTCTGATTGCGCAACTGCTGGGGCTGTTTCTTACCTTCCTTGGCGAGGCAACAACGCTGCGTTTGATAGAAGATTTGCGCCTTCAGGTTGACGAGTCGACAGAGCCGGCCACGATCTCAGCGGATACGACAGACTCAGCGGCCGATGGACCGGTCGATGGCCGCGGCTTTCGAGGACCTTCTGCTGGAAATTGACCGGCTGAGGAGTGTGAGCGAACGTATTGAAACCCTGGCGGACAAACATCCCGGCATGGAAGAGGGACTCGTGAGTGTTGCGGGAAACATTCGCAGTATTGCCACGGTTCTGGACGTTTTTACACTCATCCGAAGCAAGGCTGGCGGCCCGCAAGAAGACGCGACCAACCTGCAAACGAATCGGCTACATGAATTGAGTTCCGCCAGCGCTGCATCCAGAGCGGCTCTGGATGTCGAACACCTCAACCGCGAGGGCGCTTCAAGAAAGGACAGAATCGCCGCCCTGATCCTCTTACGAAGCGTGTAACGGCAATCGGAATCTGCTACCTTGAACGATGCAGGGTTGAACATGACGGCTACCCCAGAAATGCGAGATTTGGCCCATCGTCTTCTTACTTATGAAGCCGATGCGGGCAAGGCCTCCGAGCCAATGGAGTCCCCGACCCTTCGCGTCTATGAGAAGCTGCGCCAGAGTCTTGGTGAATTTGTTGGAGTTGCCGGTTTTCAATCGCTTGCCTCTCGCGCCCTGACGCTGGCCAAGACGGAAGCTCCCAGCCTTAGCGCGGCGCGGGTCGCCGCGGATGGATCTTTACAGGGCCTGGGCGAGTTTGAACCTCAATTCGACATTGACAAGGAACGGGCTGGCGAGTCTCCGGCTGGCGAGGGAGGAATCATTCTCATCGCCCGCATACTCGGACTGCTTCGTCTCTTCCTTGGCGAAGCCTTAACGTTAAGCCTGCTGCGGAATGCGTGGCCAGGTGAAGTCTTTGACGATCGCAATTCGGCAAACGGGAGAAAAGCGTGAGCACCCAAGACAAAGTGAAGATCAACAAACTACCCACCGGAGTTCCGGGCCTCGACGAAATTGTGGGCGGCGGTCTCCCCGAATTCTCGTTCAACATCATCGCGGGCGCCCCCGGAAGCGGGAAGACGACGCTGGCGCACCAGTTTGTGTTTGCCAATGCCACCCCGGAGCGTCCTGCGCTCTACTTCACGGTTCTGGGCGAATCCGCCATCAAGATGCTGCGATACCAGCAGCAGTACACATTCTTCGATCCGGCCAAGCTGCCCGGACTCCATCCGCTTTATCAACCTGAGCCAGGTTGTTCTGGAGAAGGACCTGGGCGCGGTCTTGGAGGCAGATCACCAAGGAAGTTGAAAAGGCCAACCCCGCCGTCGTGGTTGTGGACTCCTTCCGCACCATGGTGCGGAAGCCGCAAAGCGACATGGACCTGCAATCCTTCATTCAACGGCTGGCCCTGTTTCTGGCCAGTTGGCAAGCGACAACTTTCCTGATCGGTGAATATGCGGAGGACGAGTTGCGCGACAATCCCATCTTTACCGTCGCCGATGGGCTGTTCTGGCTGCGCCAAACGGCGGAGCGAAATTCCATTGTGCGGAAGTTGCAGATCATCAAACTGCGCGGTCAGGATTCCGTGCCGGGGCTGCACACATTCCGCATCACCGATGCCGGAGTGCAAGCCTTCTCGCGCACCTTTGGGTTGACCGCGACACATGAAAAATCCGCCCAGCCATCGGCGCCTTTCCTTCGGCATTCCGGAGTTGGACAAGATGCTGGGCGGAGGCGTGCGCGAAGGCGATAGTGTCCTCGTAGCAGGGTCTTCGGGAACCGGGAAATCGGTCCTGGCAACCCAATTCATTGCCGAAGGCATACGCCAGGGGGAGCCGGGAATTGTGGCGGTATTTGAAGAACGCCCGCAAGCGTATGCGGAGCGGGCCACCAGTTTAGGCTTGGATCTGGAAACGCCGCAGAAAGACGGGAAACTCGACAATCCTCTATCTCCGCCCCCTGGATCTCTCGGTGGATGAAACCATGCATTCGATTCTCGACGCGGTGCAGAAGATTGGCGCCAAGCGCCTGGTGATCGATTCCCTGGCGGGCTTTGAAATGGCTCTGTCGCCCGGCTTCCGCGCCGACTTTCGCGAATCCCTCTATCGGATGATCTTCGCCTTGACGGGAATCGGAGTGACGATTCTCAGCACGGTTGAGGTGGATGAGTCCTTTCACTGAATTCCCGTTCAGCACCTACTCAATTTCTTTCCTCACCGATGACATCATCCGGCTGCGGTACGTATCCATCGATGGCCAGCTTCGCAAGATCATGGTGGTGATCAAGATGCGGGGCGGGAATCATGCCAAGGATATTCGCGAGTATGAAATCACGTCCAAGGGCGTGGTGATTCTGGGCAAACGCCTCACAAACTATCAGGGCCTTATCAGCGGAATTCCCGTTCGCATCGGACCGGCCCGACGCGACGGAAGAGCCCTCGCAGGATACGGGAATCGAGCACAAAACCTAACGGAGCATCTACGAACACGAAGCCGCGAACAGGAACGACCTCGATACGGATTGGTCCAGTTAAACGTTAGGAACCTAACGTTTTCTTCGTCTTCATTCCGCAACCTTTCAAGAGACGGGGGAATGATGCCGTTATACTCCAATGGGTTAATATGGGTTGAAGGAATTGACCTACATGAACTAACCTCAATCATTTCAACGTGGCCCCGTAGCTCAGGTGGATAGAGCAGCAGTTTCCTAATGAGACTATATCTATAATAATCAATAACAAAGATGCATTCTATGGCATCAAAAAGCAGCCAAAATGAGCCATAAAATTCATTGTGTGCGTAAAGTGTGGGTGAGAATGTGGGTGAGTGTGGGTGAGAGACACGCAGATTTCTGGACTGTTGCTCTGACAGTTCTGCAATTATTGGGCGCATAGGTCCGCAAGACCATCAAGAACATCGCTTGATTTTTCGACTACAAAGCAATATTAACTTGCGATTCCACTCGGGAGCGGTACAATCCAGACAAGTTAGTCCTCAAACTATCCACACCTCAAGACAGGAGAATTTTATGAAAATTCGCAATATTCTGCTCACGTCAGCCGCCGTGCTGTTCTGCACGTCTTCCATGTCAGGTACGACTTTACTTTCGCACACCTGGGTCTCCGGCAGCGGCAACGATTCCAACACCTGCACCTTCGCCTCGCCCTGCGCCACCTTCGCAGGCGCGCTGGCCAAAACCACCGCGGGCGGCATCATCACCGCGAAGGACGCAGGCGACTTCGGCCAGGTGCTCATCAGTCAATCTGTCACCATCGACGGCGCGAATCTCGGCAGCGTTACCTTCACCAGCGGCAACGGGATCACCTTTGAGGCCGGTGCCAATGTCACTGTGCAGAATCTCACCATCAACGGCTTGGGTTTAGGGGATATTGGCATAGCCAGCGTAGACGGTGGCACTCTGATCGTCGACAACTGCCGGATCATGAACATCATGGAAGACGGCATTTTTTTTCAAGGCGCAGGGAATCTGACCGTTGAGAACTCCCGGATTGAGTCCTTCATCGGATCAAATGTTACTGGCATTTATATTAATGCCAATGCTGCGGTAAATGTTGTGGTAAGAAACACCGTCATTGATGCCTCGCCTTTCTCAGCAAACAACAGTGGTTTTGTTGTCTCCTCAGGCACAGGACCGGTCACGGCCTCGCTACAGAATGTCACCATCATGGGCGCTGGAGCTCATGCCGTCTTAGCCAACTCCGGAACCACCCAGATCACCGGTTCCGTGCTCACGCAGAGTAATTATGGTGTTTTAGCTACTAATGGCGCCACGATCAGCGTGGCCAGCTCCATGATCACAGCCAATACAACCGGGGTCTGCTCGAACGCATCGTCGAAGATCCGCCTCGATAATAACGATATTTACGACAACACCACGGCTATCGCCAATTGCGGTGGCATTGTAAAGACCAGCGGTACCAACAAGACCAGCGGAACCATCGCCATACCCGCGGCCGACGTGTCGAATTCCGTAACGTTTTGATTGCGGAAGTTCATTGCGGGAGGGGAGCAAATCGTACATAGGCAACCGGCAAGGGAGGAGAATCGGCTCTCCTCCCTGCAACGCCTACGAATTTGTAAGTGCGCATACGGCGTTCGAGAGGATTGAGCTTGATCGGCCCGGGGTATTTTGTACCAGTTGCAATGCGAGAAACTGGTACGAGCCTGCAGATGTAGCGTTCATTTTTCGATAAGCGCGTTGTGACGCTGGCCCCGTCCGCACCTCTGTGCCTTCATTCGTTGGCTCCTTTTTCCCTTGCGCGGTCCGAATATCCGTTGGCTCTGGCAAGTCGTGTGATGCTACCCTGAAGATACTGTGCTTTCGGCAGGTTCAACTCGTTTAGCCCTTCTCGATCTGATTATGCAATCAGAATTTGGGTGAGGAAAACGGTAAAAATGAACCCTCAACCTGTCGTAAGTATTTGAATCTAAACGTGGCCCCGTAGCTCAGGTGGCCCCGGCCCGTAAGGGCCGAATGAGAGAGCCCAGCAGTTTCCTGAAACTGCTGCGTACAATTTACAGAGTGGCCCCGTAGCTCAGGTGGCCCCGGCCCGCAAGGGCCGAATGAGGAAAGCCCAGCAGTTTCCTGAAACTGCTGCGAACAGTTCGCAGTCGTGGCCCCGTAGCTCAGGTGGATAGAGCAGCAGTTTCCTAAACTGCGTGTCGGAAGTTCGAGTCTTCCCGGGGTCACCATTCCTTCCTGCATTGCAGCCCGATAAAACTTTTTTGTGATCCGGCAAACTTCTTTGCTCCGCTCGTTTTGACTCCGCCGCGCCGCTCCGTCTATAAAAGTTGTTGGCATGGAAATCTGTTCCATGCCGTACCGGCTGCTCCGTCAAAGGGCAGCGCAACCCACCACGGCAATCGCCAGGATGCTCGGGAAGGCGGTGAAACTCCGCCACTGCCCCGCAACTGTGAGCGCCCCGGCCCAGCGGCTCGTTTTATGGGCCAGGGCAGGGAACCAGCCAGGGTCTTTCCGCCGTCGCGGAAGCCCTTTGTGAACCACTGCACGGCGAGCCCTCGCGGGGCGCGCCTGTGGGAAGGTGGCTGGAAAGGCGCAAGTCAGGAGACCGGTCCTCGCGCCCTTAACCCACTTGCGTTCCGAGGGGAACGAAGGAGCCATCATGCCTGTTTCCGACGCCATCTTTTTTTCGCTGGATTCCTGTCGCGCGATGCTGCCCCGCGCATTCGCTCTGTTTCTGCTCGCCGCCGGCGCCACTCTCTGCCCGGCAGCCTCCATCCGCGGCGTGGTCACGGACGCCACGGGCGCCAAGGTCACCGGCGCCAACGTGGTTCTGATCAGCGGCGGCAAAGCAGTCGGCGCCGCTGTCTCCACGGCTGACGGCAGTTTTCAGATTATTACCGGGGTCGAAGGCCGCTTCTTCCTGCTGGTTTCCGCCAAGAGCTTTCGCCAGTTGGAGACGCCCGGCTTTTACGCCGGCCGGCTCGATTCGATCGAGCGCAACATTGTGCTCGAGCCGGAGTGGGTGCGCGAGTCCATCGTGGTCACGGCCACCGGAACCCCCACGCCCCAGCCGCAGACCAGCGAGACCACCAGCGTTCTCGGGCCGCTCGATCTGGCGTTGCGCGACGACCTGACTAGCGCTCTGCGCCTGATGCCGGGAACGGTTGTGGTGCAGGCCGGCCAGCTGGGCGCGCAGACCTCGCTGTTTATCCGCGGAGGCGACTCGGACGCCAACAAAATTCTCCTCGACGGCGTCGAGCATCGGCGATCTCGGCGGGCAATTCGACTTCGGGCCGCTCTCGACCACCGCCGTGGAGCGCGCCGAGGTCTATCGCGGCCCCGACTCCAGCCTCTACGGCGCGGGCGCGGCCAGCGGCGTGGTCAGCCTGACCACCCCGCGCGGCACCACCAGCTATCCGTCGGTTCTCTTTCAGGCGGATGCCGGCAACCTCTCTACCTCGCGCGAAGAACTGGAAGTGGCCGGCGCGCACAACAAGCTGGATTATCTGGGCGCCTTCAGTTGGCTACAGACTGCCAACGATCTGCCCATGGACGAGTACCACGTAGCCACCTCGGCGGCCAACCTCGGCTGGCAGCCCAGCGGGAGCACGCAGATTCGCGCCACGGTGCACTATGGCGTCGATGCCACCGGCGTTCCCAGCACCTGGGACTTTTATCACATCGCCGACGACCGCAAGGAGGGCGATCAGGACCTGTATGCCGAGCGCATCGGTGGAGAACCAGACCACGCCCGACTTCCACAATCGCTTTCAGTACGGCCTGACGCGTAAGCGCGAGCAATCCCAGCAATGGTATCCGGCAGGCGTCTGCATCCCCGCCGGCAGTTGCAATGGCGCGCCAGACACCTTCACCGGCGGCAATTATTACGGCCTGCGGTCACGATCCAGGGCGCAAACGGTTACAGCGCCACCGGTCCTGCATTGATGAATTACAGCGAGGCCAACGGCAGTGTCTATCCCAACCGGCTGGACCTGGTCAACAATCGCGACCAGTTTCTCTACCAGGGAGACTATCGCCTGACGCCGCATCTGATTCTGCTGGCCGGATTCCACTATGAGAATGAGCGCGCCGCCGAGCGCGAGCCGGTCTACTTTATCAACGACGCCGTCAACCGCACCAACTACGACTACATCTTTGGCGCGCATGGTGATTTCAAAGACCGGCTCTTCTATACGCTGGGCGCGGCCGTCGAACATTATCAACTGATCGGTAACGGCGTCTCGCCACATGCCGGCCTGAGCTTCTATGCGTTGCGTCCGCGCAAGCGCGTCTTCAGCGGAACACGGCTGAACGCCAGCTTCTCGCAAGGCATCCGCGAACCCAAGCTGACCGATGAGCTCGGCTCCCTCTACGACGTTCTGGAGCAGAACGGCGGCCAGGCGATGATCCAGCAGTTGCACATCTCTCCCATCGAAGGGCCCACGACTCGCACCTGGGAAGGTGGCGGCGAGCAGGCATTCTGGAGCCAGCGCATCATCTTCCGCGCCAACTATTTCCATAACGAGTTCGGCAGGGCCATCGAAAGCGTGGGCGCGGCACTGGTCCCCACGCTGCTGCCCAACCTGACCACTCAGCAGCAGCAAGCTCTGGTGTCTACCCTCGAAAGCGAAAACGCCTACTCGCTGGACCTCAACTCGCTCGCCTTTCGCGCGCAGGGCGTCGAAACCACCGTCGAGAGCGGCATCGGCAAGAACATCTTTCTCCGCGGCGGCTACACCTACCTGGATTCGGTGGTGCAGCGCTCCTTTTCCAGCGACAATGCGGCGCTGCTTGGCGGCTATGCGCCCACCTTTGACGGCATCCCCGTGGGCATCTACTCGCCGCTGAAGGGCGCCCGGCCCTTCCGCCGTCCGCCGCACACGGGATTCTTCACCGCCAGCTATGCGGGCAAGCGGCTCACCGGCGTCTTCACCTCGGCCTTTTCCAGCCGCAGCGACGACTCCACCTTTCTTGGCTACGAAGACGTGAATCAGGGAAACTCTCTGGTCCTGCCCAACCGCAATCTGGACTTCGGCTACGCCAAGCTGGACGCTGGGCGCCAGCTATCAAGCTGCTTCCCTGGCTGGGAGTCTATGGCCAGGCGGAAAATCTCACCAGCAACCGGCACATCGCTCCCATCGGCTATCCCAGCCTGCCCTTTACCTTCCGCACCGGCCTGCGCATCGAGTGGACCAAGGCTGTTAAACAGTAGATTTCCCTCCACAACAGCAGGGAAATACTCGGCGGCGGGTTCTGCGCGAATTCCGCCGCCGCAGCTCCGCTTAAACCCGAAGTTTCAGACCTGTTTTCCACTATTGCTCCTCTAAATAGCATGGGGTATACTGGCCTCCCTTTGGGAAAGTATGCGTTGTTGCCACAAATCAGGAGTGACCGCAAGACGCAACTACGCAACGCTGTGTACGGGGGCAGCCTGGCTCGGTTGCAGACTGTAGTGTTTGCAACAATGATGCGCCTGTGGAGAGAGGCGGACATCCGATGGGCGATGAACGCCGCGAATTTCTATGGTGGCAGGATCCGGATGCGTGCTGTTGATTTCGCCAGTACCATCGGTTCTGGCCAAACCCGTGAGAGGGCATGAGAAAAGAGTGCTCAGATCGGTCACTGGGCTGTGATGACACCCTAACTGCTTATGGGAGAATGTTTTGCCAGTCCCATGCACGAATCGTCAGCTCCCTGAAAGCGCAGCCATTCATACGTTTACAATGCCTTAATTATGGCTTACTATATTCTTCTTTACGGGGAAGCTTGCGTCCGCGGCGCCCCCAATGGCGGCTTTTCGCTTGCACGAAGCCGCCAGGACCGAAGGTGCAAGGAGTTTCCTGATGCTCAACGCGTTACGCGTTGCGCCTGTCGTTCACCAAGGGGCGCTGCCGATCACCACCAGCGCTTCACAAGCGCATTCTCAACACCAGCAGTATTTTGGAGAGCCAATATGACCATGAATCGAATACGTCAGAGCGTTATCTGCCTGATGATCCTCACTCTGGCCGTGTGTTTGGGCACAGTTGCCCTGCACGCGCAGACTTCCACCCAAGGCGCCATTGCCGGGACAGTTCTGGATCCCTCCGGAGCCGTTGTCCCCGGCGTCGCCGTCACCATCCACAACATGGGGACCAACGCCGAAATCAAGCTCACCTCCGACGCCAGCGGCTTTTACAAGGCTCCGTTGCTGGAGCCCGGCACCTACCGAGTGACCTTTGTCGCATCCGGCTTTGCCACATACAACGCCGAGAACGTCATTGTCCAGGTCGCCCAGGTATCCGATGTTTCGCCGCATCTGACTGTTGGCGCATCCTCGACCTCTGTCGAGGTCAACGAACTGGCGCCGGTGCTCAACCTGGAGTCGCCGGACTTCAAGGCACGCTCAACATGAATACGCTTCAGTCCATCCCCATTAACAACCGCCGCTGGTCGGCTCTTGCCCTCACCACTCCTGGCGTCACAGTGGATACTTCCGGGTACGGTCTCATCAGCGTCCGCGGCATCAGCACACTGCTCAACAACGTCGAAATCGACGGCGCCGATGACAATCAGGCATTCTTCTCTGAGGAGCGCGGGCGCACCCGCGAGGCTTATTCCACCGCCGGCAGCGCCGTCCGCGAGTTTGCCATCAACACCGGCGTCTACTCGGCTGAGTACGGCCGCGCCGCCGGCGGCGTTGTCACCTCGGTCACCAAGAGCGGCACCAACCAGCTCCACGGGCAAGCCTATTTCTATGATCGCGAAAGCAATTGGAACGCCATGAACGACTACGCTTTCGTCACCACCCTGGTAAATGGCGTCAATGTCAAATCGCACATCAAGCCAGAGGACCTGCGCAAGATCTATGGCTTCACCGTCGGCGGGGCGCTGATCAAAGACAAGCTCTTCTGGATCTATACCTATGACCAGCACACACACGTATTCCCTGTGCTGGGCGTTCCATATAATCCCCTGCAGTTCTACACTTTGCCGCAAGCCGCGCTGACTTCGGGAGAAACCTGCAACACGACAACCGGCGCACTGGCCGGCGCTCCCAGCACCGCCGTCAACGACACCAATGCCTGTACCTTGGCCGCGCGCCAGAAGATCAGCTATGTTCAGGCCTCCTACGACTGGTGCGTCTTGACATATGGCAGCCCCAGTTGCTCCCTGTCAAATTACCCTGGCGCATCCGCAATCACCGATCTCGGACTCAGCTCCAACTCCGAATTTGGGCTCTCGCCGCGCTTCGGTTACCAGGAGATCAACACCCCCAAATTGGACTATCAGATCAACCCCAAAGAGCATGTGAGCGTCCTCTTCCATCGCCTGCGCTGGGATTCGCCCGCCGGCGTGCAGACCGCTAACCCTGATAATTACGCTATGGACACGCAGGGCAACGACTTCGTCAAGCTCGATTATGGCGTGGCAAAACTCACCAGCCTCATCACCTCAAACATTAGCAATGAGTTGCTTTACCAGTACGGTCGCGAACTCAACTACGAGACCCAGCAGACTCTCACCCCTTACTCCAAGGCTGACATCACTTCCAGCACTGGGAATGTTCCAGAGCTCGAGGCAGGTTATAACTACGGCTTCAATGCCGGCTCTACGTACTATGAGCATCGCACGTCCTATCCCGATGAGCGTAAATGGCAGGTCGGTGACGTCCTCTATTGGGGCAAGAAGAACCACAGCTTCAAGTTCGGCGTAGACATGGTTCACAACTTCGACCTGATGAACAACACCTACAAGAGCAATGGCGACTTCAATTATTACTGGGTCGGCAATTACTTCAACGATTTGCTCAACACGAAGAACGGCGTTACCCCTTCAAGCTCCAATCTCAAAGGTTGCGACTCGAGCGCTTCGCAAAACGGGAGCACAGTAACCGGCAAATATCCCTGCTACTACTCCTTCACCCAGGGATTCGGCAATCCCATCTATACCATCTCCACGATGGATACCGGCGTCTTTGCTCAGGACAACTGGAAGTTCTCTCCGCGCCTGACCCTGGAGCTTGGCCTGCGCTGGGATCATGAGACGATTCCGCCTGCCGATCCAAACCTCACCACGGCCACGGGCAGCTTTGTAACCTACAACGGTATAGCCAACAGCCCGAGCAACAAGATGAACTTCGGGCCTCGCGCAGGTTTCTCTTATGACCTCTTTGGAAAAGGCAAAACGGTATTGCGCGGCGGCTGGGGCATGTATTACGGCCGCATTACCAACGGCAATATCGAGAACATACGCCTCGCCACGGGCAGCCCGAATGGTCAGTTCAGCGCCTCCTGGTCCGCCGGCACTTCCGGCGCCATCACGTATCCGAATATCTTCGCCTCCGGCGCCATCCCATCCTGTACGCCCGGATCCTCTAGCTGCCCCAGCTCCTACTTTATGGCCCCGAATTTGAAGCTTCCTGAGATCCAGGAATATGATCTCCAGCTCCAGCACGCTCTGGGCAGGGGAACATTCATCTCCGCGAGCTATCTCGGCGCCTTGGGTCGCGAGCTGCCCAACTTCCTCGATGTCAACCTGAATCCATCCACCGTCGCCAGCAAGACGATTACGATAGCTGGCGATCCCAATGGTTCTGGCCCATTAGGTACCAATGGAACCACGGTAACCATCCCGGTGGTCTATACCTCCACTGGCAATACCGCTCTTCTGGGCGCCAATGCCGCGAACTTCAGCAACATTTCCGAGCTGATCAGCAATGTCAATTCGAACTACAATGCCATGGTGCTGGAGGTCCTCAATCGTTCGAGCAAGATCATTCAGTTCGACGTGAACTATACCTGGTCGCACGCGCTCGACTTCGCGCAGAACGCACTTACTCAAGGTGCGGCGGAATCCTGGTATGACCCCTATATCAATCCGCGTATCAACTACGGCAACTCCACTTGGAACATTCCCAACAGGTTCGTGGCGTATGCGCTCCTAAACTTCCCGAACACCAAATCAACCAATTGGGTCAAGTACCTGGTCAACGACTGGAGCCTTAACGATAGCTTCCAGATGCAGAACGGCTTGCCCTTTACAGCAGGTGTCAGCGGTAAGCCATCAGGCGCATTTGCCAGCAGTTGGAATGGCACCGGCGGACCTTCCATCATTCCTCAAATTGGGTACAACACCTATCGTTACCCGCGCCGCGAGGTTGATGACGTTCGCTTCCAAAAGCAGATCACCTTCGACAAGGACCGCAATGTGCAGCTCATGTGCAATATGTTCAACGTTGCTAACCACCAGAACATTACGGGCTTTTCGGCCACCTACCTGTATAGCTTGTCGGGAACCACGGCGACGTATACAGGAGTGAATGGCACCGGAAACAAGAGCTTCATGGTGCCCAGCAATTCAAACAGCAGCAACTTCACCTACACGCCACGTAACATTGAATTCACCGCCCGCATTAACTTCTAAGGCGACTTCAACTCCCAACAGCGCGGCGGCTTCGGCCGCCGCGTTTTTTCGCCAAGCAATTCCAGGGCTGAAAACGTCGCCCGGCTGAACTTCGCTGACAATGTATTCACGCCGAATCCGCGCTGACTGACATGCAAAGGAAGGACGGAATACACCTAAAACTACTTAAAAATAATTCGATAATATCAAATCTATTTTCTCCAAAATTGCAGATTTTAGGCTATGTCGTTTCATTTTGCACAATAACTATTGAATATGAACTAAACAAAGATTAAAGTTAATTTTTCCTCAGGTTGTTCATTTTGCTTTTTCTAATGTTTTTGCTCCAGGGGTACCCCCATGAATTGCCCGAAATGCCAGTCTGCGTCCCTATCCGTTATTCCCGCTGAGATTCGACTCTATCGCAACTAGTCATCGCACCCTGAGCCATCCTCCCTTGACGCCCTCGCCCGACGTACTGGTTTGCCTGGATTGCGGCTGGTCGGAGTTTTCGATCCCGCGCTCCTGGCTCTCGGCCGGGTGGTTGCGTTCGATGCGGCCGCAGAGTGCTCCAGCCGCGCCGTCCATCGTCGCCAGCGAATGTGGCGGCCTGGCCTCGTAGCGGCGCGAACGCTTTTCACCTTGCCGTCTCATTCGTTGGCGGTTGAGGCGAATGTCGGTTGTGCTATAAGAAAATCACCGCGTAAATATAATGATGCCAAGAATAAAGGCCCCCAGCCGAAGCTGGAGGCCTTTTGTTTTTCGTTTTGAACCGTAACAGCCGAATCGAGATAGCTGGCCAGTCGGATCTTACTTTCTGTCCACTGACCACTGTTCACTGTCCTAGTACATGCCGTCCATGCCGCCGCCGTGGCCGCCGCCCGGAGCGGGTTTGGGCTCCGGAATCTCCACAACCAGGGCTTCGGTGGTGAGCAGCAGAGCCGGCGATGGAGGCGGCATTCTGCATTGCCGTGCGAGCCACCTTGGTGGGGTCGATGACGCCGGCCTTCACCAGGTCCTCGAAGACGCCGGTTTCGGCGTTGTAGCCGAAGTGCGGGTTGAAGGGATCCTGGTCCTTCTTCTTGCCCTCGATTACCTTGGCCACATACCACCGCGCCCTCTCCGCCGGCATTGGCGACGATCTGGCGCAAAGGCTCTTCGAGCGATCGGCGAACGATCTGGGCGCCGATCTTCTCGTCGCCTTCCAGCGTCTTGATCAGGGCGTCCACCGCGGGAATGGTGCGAACCAGCGCCACGCCGCCGCCGGGGACGATGCCTTCCTCGACTGCCGCGCGGGTGGCGTGCAGTGCATCCTCGACGCGAGCCTTCTTCTCCTTCAGCTCGGTCTCGGTGGCCGCGCCCACTTTGATGATGGCCACGCCGCCGACCAGCTTGGCCAGCCGCTCCTGCAGCTTCTCCTTGTCGTAGTCCGAGGTGGTCTTCTCGATCTGCGCGCGGATCTCCTTCACCCGGCCCTCGATTTCAGACGGCTTGCCGCCGCCATCCACGATGGTCGTGTTGTCCTTGTCGATGGTGATCCTCTTGGCCTTGCCCAGGTCCTCCAGCTTCACGCCTTCCAGCTTGATGCCCAGGTCCTCGGTGATGGCTTTGCCGCCGGTCAGAATGGCAACGTCGCCCAGGATCGCCTTGCGGCGGTCGCCAAAGCCCGGCGCCTTCACCGCGGCCACGTTCAGCGTGCCGCGCAGTTTGTTCACCACCAGAGTGGCGAGTGCCTCGCCCTCCACGTCCTCGGCGATGATCAGCAACGGCTTGCCGCCGCGGGCAATCTGCTCCAGCAGGGGCAGCAGGTCCTTCATGGCGCTGATCTTCTTCTCGTAGATCAGAATGTAGGGCTCTTCCAGAATCACTTCCAGCCGCTCGGCGTCGGTGACGAAGTAGGGGCTCAGGTAGCCGCGGTCAAACTGCATTCCGTCGACCGTCTCCAGGCCGGTGTGCATGGTCTTCGACTCTTCGATGGTGATGACGCCATCCTTGCCCACCACCTTGACCGCCTCGGCGATAATGTCGCCGATCTCCTGGTCGCCGTTGGCCGAGATCGCGCCCACCTGGGCCACGGAACCCTGGTCCACGGGCTTGGACAGCTTGCCCAGAGCGCCGCCGTCGATCCACTTGCCTTCTTTGTCGCGTGTGCCGATGATCGCGGCCACGGCCTTTTCGATGCCGCGCCGCAGAGCCATCGGGTTGGCCCCGGCGGCCACCGTCTTCACGCCTTCGCGGAAGATCGACTGCGCCAGAACCGTTGCTGTTGTGGTGCCGTCGCCGGCCACGTCCGAGGTTTTTGAGGCAACTTCCTTCACCAGCTGGGCGCCGACATTCTCCATCGGGTCCTTCAGCTCGATCTCCTTGGCTACGGTCACGCCGTCCTTGGTGATGGTCGGCGATCCGAACTTCTTCTCGATGACCACGTTCCGGCCCTTGGGCCCGAGCGTCGCCTTCACGGCGTCCGCCAGCGTGTTCACGCCGCGCAGGATCGCCTGACGGGATTCCTCACCGTGTAAAATCTGCTTTGCCATTTCTGTATCTCTCCTATTCAAATTCAGTACATTTCAGTTGTCAGTGGTCAGTTGTAAGTGGCCATGCCTGTGTCGAATTCAGTGCTCATCTGGCAGGTGCGCTAAATGCGGTCGGAGCTGTCCACTGACTACTGGAATGCTACTTCTTCACGATGCCCAGAACTTCTTCCTCGCGCATGATCAGAAACTCCTGGCCGTCGAGCTTGATCTCGGTGCCGGAGTACTTGCCGAAGAGAATCTTGTCGCCCGCCTTCACGTCCAGGGGGAAGACCTTGCCTTCGTCGTTGGATTTGCCCTTGCCCACGGCAATGACTTCGCCTTCCTGGGGCTTTTCCTTGGCGCTGTCGGGGATGATGATGCCCCCGCGGATGGTTTCGCCCTCTTCCAGACGGCGGACGAGGATGCGATCATGTAGCGGGGTAAACGTCGTAGCTGCGGATGTTGATGCCATTGCTTCGCTTCTCCTTCACACGCGGACAGGGTTTCCCCGCCGCGGGGTTTGTGTGGTATTAGAAAAAACGCTGTGGAATGAGTAGGTTGCGGCTCCAGTAGACGGAGTGGCAGTCCTGGCGAGCAGTTTCACCAGCCGTGTGCTAGCACTCTCGCCTTCCAATTGCTAACGATAGGCAACTCCGGGATATTTGTCAAGAGGGAAAGTGAATATCTGAGCGAGATACACTCATATAGTTGAACCTCTATCTCTGCACTTTCGCCAGCGATCCTTGGTAGGAGCTTCATATCGCGGAAGCAATGGTGGCACCATTTACAATGAAACCTATGATGCGCAGTTCTCTTTTTCGTCTCAGTATCGTCGTGACCGCGCTCGGCCTGGTCCTCACCTCGCTCACCGCCGGCGCTCAGCAGAAACCCTCCAATCGCGGCCGCAAATACAAGGCGCCGCCGCCTACCGCGCGCATTGAGGTCACCGTGGTGCGCGACGTGAACGGCAAGCCTATCGAGAATGCCGCTGTCATCTTCCATCCCATACAGGGCGAGAAGGAAAAGGGCAACATGGAGCTGAAGACCAACGAGGACGGCAAGGCCATCATCGACGTGCTGCCCATCGGCGACACGGTGCGGATGCAGATCATCGCCAAGGGCTTCCAGACCTATGGGGACGACTTCAAGATTGACAAGGCCCAGATCGCGATCGATATCCGGATGAAGCGCCCCGGCGAGCAGTACTCCATTTATAGTGCCCGCCCGGCGAAAAAGGAGTCTGGCAGGGACGGCCGTTTCATTGCTTATGATGACGGAACGGTATTGGATACGAAGACGAACCTGATGTGGGCGGAGGAAGCCAACGCTTCAATCGTCACCACGCATGGCGCCAATACATTTGTAGATAATTATCAGGTAGGCGGCTACACGGACTGGCGGATGCCGACCCAGGATGAAATGCTGGGGTTGTATGATCCTGACAAATCAATTTTGTTGGGCAACGTCGGCAAACCCCTTCACGTCGCGACGGAGTTGATAAAAATTGACGAGGATTGTTATCATGCCGATATCGAGAAGGGGACAGCTTCGGCAGGAATTCTTGAGGTACCCATCTTCTGTTTCAGAGATGGCAAAAGCGTAAAAGCTATCGGCGGGCTCTTCAAGGTGCTGCCCGTGCGCTCAGCAGTTCCCCCGGAACAGCCGCATAGCGCCACAGACGCGAAACAATAAATCACAACGAGCTACGCCCCTGGGAGGCTGTCGTTGAACCCATGATGCCAACCCAACCCCTCAGCGGCAAATCGGCACTGGTCACCGGCGGCGCGCGGCGCATTGGCCGCGGCATTGCGCTGGCCCTGGCCGAGGCTGGCGCGGATGTAGCCATCACCTACCGCACCTCTCACGCTGAAGCAGTCGAGACCGTCCGCGCAATTGAGAATCTTGGCCGCCGCGCTTTGGCTGTCGAGTGCGATGTGCGCTCCGAGGCCTCGGTGCGCTCCGCCGTCGCCGCCGCCGTCGGCCGCTTCGGGCGGCTGGATCTGCTGGTCAACAATGCCGCCGTCTTTGAGTCCGCGCCGCTCGACTCGCTCACCCTCGAACAGTGGGATGCGGTCTTCGAGACCAACGCCCGCGGCCCGTTCCTGGTGGCGCGCGAGGCGTTGGCCCATCTGCGCGCCGTCGAGGGAAGAATCGTCAACATCGGGTCTCTGGGCGGGATTAAAGCCTGGGCCGGCCACGCCCACTATTGCGCATCCAAGGCCGCGCTGCACATGCTCACCCAGGCCATGGCCAAGGCCTTCGCCCCCGAGGTCAGCGTCAACTGCGTAGCGCCGGGATGGATCGAGTTGGACGGAAATAAGCGCGCCAGGCCGAGCGGCGCATTTTGCCGCCAAAACGCCCATGCGGCGCAACGGCAGCGTGGACGACGTAGCCCAGGCGGTGCTCTTCTTTGCCGCCGGGCCGCACTTTATCACCGGCCAGGTGCTGGCCGTGGATGGCGGGTTGGGGCTGTAGGCGGCTGCTCAATCATTTCACCACCAGCAACAGCAGCCGAACACGCAAATTCTTGTCGAACTAGTACCTTGACCGCTTGAATTTGTAATGGCAGGAATGTAGCGCCGGCCTCCCGGCCGGCTGTAGCGTGGGCTTCCCAGCCCGCGCTCGCGCCCCTCATAGCGCTATTTCATCCGGTCAGAGACCTAGTCGAGAGCGTGAATCGAGGTGGCGCCATACTGGCCGTTGATAAGTCTTGGGCCGTTGGTGATGACCGTGTACTTCACCTCAATCCGCTGACCCTTCTTGAGACGAAGTCCGCCGAGATGCCCGCCCTTATTCAGATCGTTACCGCTCGCGTCCGTGACCGTGGTGGCGATGAAGGCGTAAAAGGAGAGCGTCTGACCGTTATCGGCCACGGCCACCATCTTGGCGTATGCCGAGGAGCGCGTATGCATGAGATACGGAGAGATGGATTCAATCTTGCCGGTGAAGGAATTTGCCTGGTCGCCGCCTGAATGGGCCGTGCTTCCTGGCTGACCCGTATTAGCCGGGGGCGGAGCAGGTGCAACTATCCTTGGGGCCGTCAGCATGGCCTTCATGATGGCGGCGGAAATACCTTTTTGATTCAAATCCGCCAGGGCGGGTGTGGAGAGGTCGAAATTGTTCGGCGAGGTCTGAATCTTGGTGATGATCACCTCTTCCGGCAGCTTGGCCGTGACCATTTCAACGATGGAGTTGTTGGTCAATGCTTCAACGTTTGAAGAAGCTTGCGGTGCAGTGGCTACGTTGGCCGGAGCTTCCGCTTCAGCCGGGGTGGCAGGCGGAAACGAAGAGAGCGGCTGCAATTCCTTTGCTTTCATTTTGACCTCTATAGCAGCGATAATTCCTCCAATGCGCCAATTCTTGCCATGCCTCTCCATATGACCCAGTTGATCATCCAGCCAAATCTTTGTCATGATCAAACGGTGGTCACTCACACGGTACAGCTTGAATTCGGCGTGCGCGCGCGTTGACCGAGAAGGAAAGCTCCCCTGTTCGTAGATAGGTGATGGTACCCTCCATTACCACGGAATCAGCGGCGATATCCTGCGGCACAGTTGCGCCATCATCAAGAATCTGCTCGGCGAGCTTCATCCTGCGCAGTTCATCCACTAGTCCTTCGTAAAAATAGCCTAGATCTTCCGGCGAGAAATTCACGCCGGGACTAACAGTGAGGTGCTTGACCTGCAGCGCCTTCCACTGTTGCGGTTCTTCCTTGGCGGATAGACTCCCCGCCAGGAATAGAACAAGGGCTAAAACAGCAAAGCGTTTCATCTGGAATTCCCTTTCTGAGCTATGAATCGCTCGAATTGGAACGCTTGCGAGCTATGATTCAAGGACTCATACTGCCCGTGCCGAGGTACACAAATGATTTAGCCGGAATTTCCATTGTGTTTTTCAGGCTGCACAACAATATACATCCATTTGTCCATTGCGGGATCATATTTATATTCGATACTTTCGGACATGGGCGGCCGGAACGAAGTCTTCTCCATAGACTTAGAGCATGGTCCTGGTTCAGTATCCCGGATCTCTATCGCCCGAAGAGGCTCTTGAAAAAGCCGCGTTGCCGGCCTTGGGCACATCTCCTGTAGCTCTTCGAGTGCCCTCTTCCCGCGCGGGGCGGCAAACTTCCTGGCGTGGAACTTCATGGGCGCATTTCCCACAGTCCCACTGGCTCGGGCTGCGCCGGCCATGGCGCTCCATCCACCGCTGCCCGCGGATTGCTCTCGCATAGCCGGTGCGCCGTCTCCTCGCCGGCGTGGTTAGCCACATAGTCGTAGCCCTTTTTCAAGTGCGGCGGACGCCCGGTCATGTTGTGCGCATCGCTGGCTATAAAGTGAACCCAGTTGCGCTCCAGCAACTCGTTGGAGAAGGCCTCCGCCATCTTGCCGAAGCGGCCATACAATGAGCCGGCGGTCACCTGGACCAGGCAACCCATGCGCAGCCACTCCGCCAGCATCTCCGGCCTGCCCAGCACGGCGGGGTAGCGTTCCGGATGGGTGACGATCAGCCGGTAGCCTGTAGATTGCAGCAGAAGCATGGCGTCGTTCATCTGCGGAGGAATCGAATTGAAGGAAAATTCGATCAGCAGGTAGCCTTTGCCGTCGATGGAGTAGCGCAGTGGGTTGGCCGCAGCCTCCATCACATTTTCCGCGGTCATGTGGAAGTCGCAGGCCAGGCTCAACTCCATCTGGCCTTTCAACAGCTCGCGCAACTCCGCGTAACGCTCTTCGATAAGCGGGGCGTGATAAGGATATTCCTCGCTGGCGTGCGGAGTGCAAACGATGTGGGTTACGCCATTGGCCGCCGACTCACGCGCCATGGCCAGGGAGGTCTCCAGGTCGGGCGAGCCGTCGTCGATTCCGTAGAGCAGATGATGATGAATGTCAATCATTCTGTGGCCGATCCGCAGAGTCGCGGGAGAAAGGAGCAGGGGAATGCCACTTCGACAATCGTATCTTAAAGGATCTGGGTTGCCATTGGAACCGGAAAGAACAAAGTCCCTGAATTCATGCCCTTAGAGTATCAGCTTCCCGCCATTGTGATGAGATAGACCCCCCAGTTGTGGCCCAGCAAGCTAACTGTTAGTGATACGCAATGATCTTTGCACCTCAATGGTGATGAAGCCATCTGCTTATCCGCGCCCCCTGGGTTTAGAATTTATCTTTGTCTCGGCGCCCGGCATTCTCCGGTCGTCTAATTGTGACGACTTCACAGGAAAGAGGTTTTTCATGGCTGGTATCTCTCGTCGAGAACTGCTCTCATCTGGACTGGCTCTTTCGGTTTCTTCCCTTGTGGCCCGCTCGGCCTGGGGACGCGCCGCCGCAATGCTGGCCGGCTACTCCGGCGCTGCATCCGGCGAGTCGCTGGCCGCCATGGCGCCGCGCGAGCAGCTGCTCTTCGACTTTGGCTGGAAGTTTCAGTTCGGCCACGGCACCGACCCGGCCCGCGATCTGGGCTTCGGCAACGGCCAGGGCGACTTTGCCAAGACCGGCGATTTTGCCTTCGCCAAGGCCGAATTTGACGACTCCAAGTGGCGCGCGCTGAACCTGCCCCACGACTGGGCGGTCGAGCTGCCCTTTGTGCGCGACGAGGTGCAGAACTCGCACGGCTACAAGCCGCTCGGCCGCCGCTATCCGGAGACCAGCGTGGGCTGGTACCGGCGCGAGTTCGAGATTCCGGCCAGCGATCTGGGCCGGCGCATCACGGTCGAGTTCGACGGCGCCTTCCGCGACGTGCTGGTCTTTGTCAACGGCTGCTTCATCGGCCGCAACGACAACGGCTACGCGCCCTTCCGCTTCGATCTGACGGACTTTCTGAGCTACGGCGCGAAGAACTACATCGTGGCGCGCGTGGACGCCAGCTTCGGCGACGGCTGGTTCTACGAGGGCGCGGGCATCTATCGCCATGTGTGGCTGACCAAGACCGATGCGCTGCACCTGGGCAAGTGGGAGAGCACGGTGCGCACGGAGTTGAACGGCAACTCCGCCACGCTGACGCTGGGCACGGTGGTGGTGAACGAAGGCAAGCAGGCGGAGAACGCCAAAGTCAGCTGGCAGATTCTCGACGCCGCGGGCAAGACGGTGGCTACGGCCGAGGCGCCGGCGCAATCGATTGCCGGTGGATGGTACGGCAAACTTTACCGCCACCGCCAAGCTGGCCAATCCGGCGCTGTGGTCGGTGGATGCGCCGAACCTCTACTCGGCCATTGTGACCGTGGAGGCAGGCGGCAAGGCGCGCGATGCCGAGCGGGTGAGCTTTGGCGTGCGCACGGCGGTCTTCGACGCCGACAAGGGCTTCTTCCTCAACGGCAAGCCGCTGAAGATTCAGGGCACCTGCAACCACCAGGACCACGCCGGCGTGGGCGCGGCCTTGCCGGACCGCTTGCAGTGGTTCCGGCTGGGCGTGCTGCAGCGAGATGGGCTGCAATGCGGTGCGCACCTCGCACAATATGCCGACGCCGGAGTGGGTGGAGGCCTGCGACCGCATGGGCATGATGATGATGTGCGAGACGCGGCAGATGAGTTCCAACCCCGAAGGCATGGCGCAACTGGAGGCGATGATCAAGCGCTATCGCAACTCGCCCTCCATCATTCTGTGGTCGATCGGCAACGAGGAGTGGCTGTTGCAGGACGCGATGGCCGAAGCAGGGCGCGAAGATCGCCGCGACCATGGTGCGGCGCTGCCACGAACTCGACCCCACGCGCGTGGTTTCCGCTGCGGTGAACGGCGACAACGAGAAGGGCGTCTCCGATGCCTTCGACATCATCGGCTTCAACTACGGCCTGAACCGCCCCGACGAATATCACAAGGAGCATCCCAAGCGGCCGATCTACGGCTCGGAGACGGCCAGCGCCGTCTCGACGCGCGGCGTCTATTCGACCGACCCGCTGCGCAACACGGTGAGCGCCTACGACGTCAACAATCCCGGCTGGGGCGAGACAGGCCGAGGAGTGGTGGAAGTTCTACGCGACGCGCGAGTGGGAGGCGGGCGGCTTTGCCTGGACCGGCTTCGACTATCGCGGCGAGCCCACGCCCTACGGCTGGCCGTCCATCAACTCGCAGTTCGGCATCGTGGATATGTGCGGATTCCCCAAGGACACCTTCTATTACTACAAGGCCTGGTGGGGCAAGGAGCCGGTGCTGCACCTGTTCCCGCACTGGAACTTCGAGGGCAAGGAAGGCGAAGCAATCCCCGTCTGGGTTCACTCGAATCTGGACGAGGTTGAGCTCTTCGTGAACGGCAAGAGCCTGGGCAGCCAGAAGGTTCCGCACCTGGGCCACGTGGAGTGGAAGGTCAAGTACGAGCCGGGCGTGATTGAGGCGCGGGGCAGCAAGGACGGCAAGGTGGTGCTCACCGAGAAGCGCGAGACCACCGGGCCGACCGTGGCCATCCGGCTGACCGCGGACCGCACGGAGATCAATGCCGACGGCGAGGATGTGGCGATGCTGACCGTCGAGGCGCTGGACAAGGAAGGCCGGCCCGTTCCGACGGCCATCGAACCTCATCGGTTTCAAGGTCTCCGGCGAGGGCGCGCTGATCGGCGTGGGCAACGGCGATCCCAACTGCCAGGAGAGCGACAAGGAGCCTAAACGCTCGCTTTTCAACGGACTGGCGCAGTTGATTGTGCAGTCCACAAGGCGCGCTGGCGAGATCCATATCGAGGCGGTGAAGGAAGGCTGGGATGGCCCCGAACTGACCCCGGCAAAGCTGGTGATCGTCACCCGAAAGGCCGAATTGCAGCCGGCGGTTGGATAACGCGCCGTGCGGTGCGCATCGTGCCCAATGGTATACTCACAACGTCAGGCGCGTGTCCGCGCCGCTATTTTTTCTCTCTCTGAGGTTCTCATGTCCGGCCATTCAAAGTGGGCCACCATCAAGCACAAGAAGGGCGCGCTGGATGCCAAGCGCGGCAAAATATTTACCCGCCTGATCCGGGAAATCACCATCTCCGCCAAGGGCGGCGGCGGCGATCCTGACGGCAATCCCCGGCTGCGCACCGCCATCCTGGCGGCCAAAGCGGAAAATATGCCGCAGGAGAACATCAAGCGAGCCATCCAGCGCGGCACCGGCGAACTGGAAGGGGTCAACTACGAGGAGATCACCTTCGAGGGCTATGGTCCGGGCGGAGTGGCCATCCTGGTGGATGTGCTGACCGACAACCGTAACCGCGCGGTGAGCGAGATTCGCCACGCCTTTACGAAGAACGGCGGCAACCTGGGCGAGTCCGGCTCGGTGCGCTTCATGTTCCACAAGAAGGGGCTGATCGCCGTGGAAAAGTCGGCGGCCAGCGAAGAGAAATTGATGGACATTGTGCTGGAAAATGGCGGCGAAGACCTGAACGACGAAGGCGACACCTGGGAGATTATCTCCGATCCGGCCGACCACGAGAGCATGTCGCCGCAGCCGTCAAGGCTGCCGGCATTCCCACGGTGATGTGCGAGGTGACCATGGTCGCCTCCACCTACACCAAGCTGGAAGGCAAAGAGGCCAATCAGATGATTCGCCTGCTCGAGGTTCTGGAAGACTGCGACGACACGCAGAACGTCTATTCGAACTTCGACATGGACGCCGACCAGATGGAAGCTGCGGCCGGCTAAACGAACGCCGGAAGGCGCTCGCAGGGCCGCCCGGTAGTGGCGGCCTTTTTATGGAGATACAAAAGTTCTCATTCAGGGGAGGGAAGTACGTTGACTCGAATCGCAAGACTTTTCGCGTTTGTCTTGATGGCAGGAACAATGATCGCCGCCGCCCAAACTTCGGCCAGCCCAGCCGCCGCCGCCGGTCCGGCAGCGGCTAACCCCGTTGCCCATGTTCGCAATGCAAAAAGCTGGGAGTACGGCCCCTTTGTCAGCTATGGCAACGGCGTCGGCGACCGCTCGGATTACAGGTTTCTCTCAGCCGGCTTTCAGATGGCCAAGCCTCTCACGCCGGTCCTTCATGCCGGCATTTTCAGCGGCCAGTTCGAGTTTGGCGGCAACATCATGCCCCTTTGGCAGGCCTACACTCCGGCTCCGCACACAGAGCCATTTACTCTGTATCGTAGGCGGGACACCCACGTCATTGCGTTCTGCCGGTTGCCGGCGGCACCTATCGTGGCGTCAGCCTCACGCCGGTCATCTTCCGCTGGAACTTCCTGACCCAGTCGCGGCGCATTCAGCCCTGGTTCCAGGGCGCGGGCGGGCTTATCTACACCACCCGCCAGTTTCCTCCGAGCTATTCGAGTGCGCCGGGATACACCGTCGACGGCTCGACCAGCGTGTGGAACTTTTCGCCGCAGGGCGGCGTGGGCATCCACTACTTCACCCGCGACAAGCGCTCCATCGACCTGGGGTTGAATGCCGTGCATATCTCCTCTGCCTCGCTGGGCGACCGCAACCCCGGCGTCAATGCCAGCATCCAGGTGCAGGTGGGCTACACCTTCTGGAAATGAGTTTGTAAACTAGGATTCTGGCCCGCGGCCGAGCCCACTTGCTATCAACATCCGAGCGGGTTAGCGATTGGATGCGTCCATTGATTGGGCTCGACGCACAAACCAGGATTCTGGAGCGCTGCATTGTGGCTTCCATAGTTTGGCGGAAGAGGCATGAGACGGCCAGCCGGCTGAAGGCACATCGGATGCAGCCAGCGCGTAAAATGAAGATGGAACAGAAACGGCATTGCTGGACATCGAGTGCGGGTAAGCGCGGGCTTTCAAGCCGGCTTCCGCCCATGGATTCTTGAACTGCCGCAACTGTGGAGGATGATTTTTTGAAAGCTTTTCTGAGAGTTTCAATTCCGGCTATCTTGTTTGCCGCGGCGGCCTCGGCGCCGGCGGCGCAGTTGTCCACCGATGCCCGCACCGCCATTCCGCATGATGTGCAGCAGTTGGTGGCCATCGACTACCACGCCATGGAGAATTCGCCCTCGGCCATGGATCTGCGCGAACGCGTCATGCCGCCCGAGCTCAAACGATTTGAAGAGGCGCTGCAGCAAGTCCGGACTGAACGAAAACCACGATGTCGAATAGTTGGCCTTTGCCCTCTTCCGTCCCAAGACTGATGGCGACCAACTGGATACGGTCGGCGTCGCCCAGGGGCAGTTCTCCGTGACGGATATTACGGCCAATTTCCGCAAGCAGCAACTGAAGTCAAAACTGGTGCGAACCAATAGGGTATGGCCGCTGGCCAAAACCGGCATGGTGGTTTGCTTCGTTGACCCCTCCACCATGGTCTTTGGCGATGAGGATGCGGTGAACAAAGCGCTGGACGCCCGCGACGGCCTTGCGCCCAACCTGCTCACCAACGGGCCCATGATGGACGCCATGAAGGCCGTGGACTCCGAGCCCTTATGGAGCATCCTCGACCAGAAGGGCACGCAGACCATGATGAAACAGGTGCTGGGCGAGGCTGGTTCGCTGACCGACTATGAAAGCGTGCAGAAGCGCCTGCAGGCCTCCTGGTACTCGATGAACTTCCAGCACGGCGTCAAGTTCGACCTCACCATCTCCACCGGCGACACCTTTGCCGCGGCCACGCTATCTTCGCTCCTGTCGGCCGCGCTGACGGTGCGCAAGATGAGCGGATCGGATGCCGAGAAACAGGCGTTGAGCGCCACCTCCATCTCCTCCGACTCCGGGCGCCTGTCGATCCACTTCGCCACCTCCGATGCGGAGTTCAGCAGCCTCTTGCAATCCCCGCTCTTCAAGGGCATTGTGCGCTAGAGCGAGCATCTTCTGTTCCATTCCACTGGCCGGCGGGCGATTCCTCCCCGGAATCGCCCTGCCGCCGCTCTCGGCTACATAAAGATAAGACGGTCAAAGCCATAGCGCTTATGCGGTCTTCCCGGCGATAGCCTTGGGCTGTGCTGTGGCTGCCGCTTCTTCCCCGTGTTTTTCCAGCGCGTTGCCCAGACACACCTGGTTCCGGCCGTTGCGCTTGGCCGCGTAGAGCGCGTGGTCGGCCATTGCGATCAGGTCCGGGGCGTGCCTTCCGGTCTGGGGAACCAGCGTGGCGCAGCCTATGGAGATGGTGACGATTCCGAAGGGGCTGCCACTGTGCGGCAACTGCGGCTGCGCAGCGATTCGCATATTTCGTTGGCAACCTGCAGGGCGCCCTCGCTCTCCGTATTCGGCAGGACAACCACAAACTCCTCTCCGCCGAAGCGCGCCACCAGGTCTCCGGGCCGCGAGACCACATCCATGCAAGCCTCGGCAATCTGCTTGAGGCAATTGTCGCCGCGCTGGTGCCCATAGGTGTCGTTGTACATCTTGAACAGGTCCACATCGAGCATGAGCAGGGAGAGCGGCTGGCATTCGCGCATGCTGCGGCGCCACTCGGCTGCCAAGTACTGGTCGAAGCGCCGCCGGTTGGCCAGGCCGGTCAGCCCATCCGTCAAGGCCAGCGCCTCCACGGAGCGGTAGGCCTCCCGGAGTTGCTGCTCGGAGCGTTTGCGCTCGCTGATATCGCGAACAGTATTCAGAATTCCTGAAGGAATGCCCGTTGCCGGATCGCGTACCAGCCGCAGAGCGGCTTCCACCCAGAGATACTCCCCGTTCCGCTTTCGGACGCGGCACTCAATCACCACATCATCGCGGCCGGCACGCAATTCGCGCATCGCCGCCTCGACTTTTGTGCATGTTCATCAGGATGCACCAGTTGTAAACCGGTAAGCGCCATGGCTTCTTCCGGCTTCCATCCGCCCATGCTCTCCGAGGCTGGCGAAACGTAGGAGCGCTTTCCGTCGAAGTCGGCAACGATGATTACGTCGCGGGAGTTTTCGGTTACCAGCCGGTGCAGGGAAGCAATCTCCTGCAGCTTGCGTTCAGTGGCCTTCTGCCGCTCCAGGACCACGGTGATGCTGAAGAGGATGAAGATTCCCGCGATGATAAACAGTTGCAGTAGGACATTGGGCCCCACCGGGTTGACGAACCCCTGCGCGTGAAACGGGCCTTCGCCTCGAATCGTGTACCAGCTTCCCACGATGGCGACCTCCAGCAGCGCCATCGCGGCCGAGCCAAGGTCCAGGCGCAGCGAAAGGAAGACCAGAAGCGGATAGATTAGAAACACCAGCGGGACGCTGTTTTGAGAGAAGGCGGCGATGGCGGCGGCGGCGGTCAACGCCAGGTAGATCGAGCGTTGCCGCCATAGTCTGCGATCCCTGAAATCGGATCGAAAGATGGCCACGCAGATGGGAGTGACGACCGCAATTCCCAGCCCGTCGGCGCCGGCCCATCTCAGATACGCAGTACAGCGGAGGAACGTGCGTCCAGTACCTGATGGTCCATGCGTATGCTAATCCCATGGTCATGGGAGCGGCAAAAACGGCAAATCCGATGAAGCGAAGCAGATATGCAGGTTCCGTGAAGCGCGGAAGCTGCGTCGAACGCCTCCGCAACAGATAGAGCGGCCATCAGGATTTCGCCGACGTCCAGCACGTTGAGCAGCAGGTTCAACCCCCAGGTTTCGTGGATGAGCCAGCTGCCAATTACCAGGGCTAGAAAACCGGTGAGCAGATAAGCGGGCCAATGCCAGCGGGGAACCAGCAAAAGGTAGGCAAGCAGCAGCCCGTTCGCCGTCCAGATCAGGTCGCCCCCTTTCCCGTTCCGCTCGAGAAGGTCCACGAAAACAACGGCCAGCATGACCAGGAAGAAAACAGGTTCCCAGGTGTCTGGCATATCCGTACTTCAGCAACCATCGAATATGTTGCTGGCCGGCGCTGGATACAACTCTCCCTTGCATCGTCGCCCTCTGATTCTTTGTATCGGTCGTATACGGGCATAGAACAGCCAAAAAACTCATTTTCCCTGTTGATTTGCATGACTTTAGGGTAGAGCAAATCGAAAATTCTAGGGAATCAATGCCGCCTCGATTTACCTGTCCTTGACGACCGCGTCCGTCAGATCGGGATGAAACTCCGCTTTCCCTCCGGGCAGCAGTACGATCTCCATCCGGCCCTCCTGCCGCTCGAACAACATGGGCCCTTCCACTTGGCTCTGCAGCCCGTCGATTCCCGTGTACTGCGCTTTGATTGGCCCGCTGCCGCGCAACTGGATGCGATAGTGGTACTCCGCGCCCGCCGCCAGCGTGTTGACCCCGAAGCTGGCGCTCGGGATAATCAACTTCCAGCAGTTGAATCGTCCCTCCTGTATGATTCTCCACGGCAACTTCCACGTGATACGAGTGGCACCCGGCCATAGCCATCAGCGCCGTCAGCGTGACGGCTGCCAGAATGCCGCGATGAATCTTCATTCCGGGCTTCCCTCCGTGTCTTCTGCCGAGTCCTGCGCCGCCAGCCTCTTTTCCACCCGCTCCAGCCGCTTCAACACCTCCGGCAGCCGCTGGAAGATGGTCACCGCCCGCAGCCAAACGCGGTTGTCAAAGCCCGGCGAGCCAGAGATCGTCTTGCCCGCAGGAATATCGTGCGAGATGCCGCTCTGCGCCGTCAGAATCACGCCGTCGCCCACCGTGCAGTGGCCGGCCACCGCCGCCTGCCCGGCCAGGATCACGTTGTTGCCCACCTCAGACGATCCGGCCAGCCCCACCTGCCCGCACAGCAGCGTGTTCTCTCCCACGTGCGAGGCGTGCCCAATCTGCACCAGATTATCGATCTTGGTACCGTTGCCGATGCGCGTCTCGCCCACCGTCGCCCGGTCGATGCAGGCGTTGGCCTGCACGTCCACCCGGTTGCCCAGTCGCACCGGTCCCGACTGCGGAATCTTCTCCCAGTGGCCTAACTCATTTTTGGCGAATCCAAAGCCGTCCGCGCCGATAATGACGCCATTCTCCAGCGTCACGTCGTCGCCCAGAACGCACTTCTTCCCGCACCACCGCATGCGCATGGGCAAAGAAATGGCTGCCCGCCTCGACGCCCGGATAGAGCACCACGTGCGGCAGCAGCGTGGCGTGCGCGCCCAGCTTCACCCGCGCGCCAATCACCACGTACGCCCCGATGTGCGCTCCCTCGCCGATCACCGCCGTCGGGTCGATCACCGCCGTCGGATGAATTCCCGGCGCGTACACCGGCGGCTGATAGAAAAGCGCCAGCGCCCGCGAGAAAGCGTGGTAAGGATTCTTGATGCGCAGCGTTGCCGCCTCAATCTCCGGAAACTCCGGCTCCACCACCACGGCCGCCGCCCGCGTCTTGCGCGCCAACCCGCCGTACTTGGGATTGGCCACGAAGGTGATCTCCGTCGGCCCGGCCTCCTCAATCCCTTTCACGCCCGTGACTTCCAGCTCCGCGTCTCCGCGCAGCTCCGCTCCCAGCTTCTTTGCCAATTCGCCTAGCTTCATGGCAAGAATTGTACCGGAAGAGGCAGACTATCTGCGGAACAACGCCGGTTTTGTGCTTGATCACGATTGTGTGTCTGGGAGAATATTATCTGCCGAGCGGCATCAAAAATAGGCTACGTCCTGTATATTTGTGTGAATAAGCCATGGAAAATCGGAAATTCCCGGTAACAAGTGATGCCATACTATTCGTTCAATGTTCGGTTGCAGGCGGAGCCAGTTAACTTCTTTCGTGTGAAACACAAACAAGGAGGAAATCAGAATGAACAAACTGCATGTCAGACAGTCAAATAACCTACTACGTATGAGAACGGTAGTATTCCTTATGCTGGTTTTATCTTCGGTCACGGCCATCGCGCAGGAACCGGCTGAGATGCCAGCCGCTCCAAGTCAGAGTGCGGGTAGTTCTCAAAATGTAAAGCCGCAAACCTCAGAGCAGATAATGATTTCGAAAGTTGAGTTTGTGTACTATTACAAGATAATGAATACAACGGTTACGCCCACACCGGACAATGTGATTGCCGTAATACAGACGAATGCTAAGATGAAGTCCGGTAAATTCCCGATAAAGCTGGACAATTGTCTATTCCAATACACAACGTCTGATGCCAAGACTGGATCTGTCTCCGCATTCGCCGTTGGCAACGAGGATACACTTATCGATGGTCAAAAGATGCAAGTGTGGATTGTTGGCGCCCCGAATGCCGGGATGCAAAGCTACATCAATGGAGTTGCCGTGGACGGAAAAGTACTCAACGGCATCGTTCCACCGGGGCAGAATATCAGCGGCCTCACCATCGTCGCAATGTTGTCGAAGAACGTGACCTTTTTCACGTTTAGCATTAAGGAATTCGCATTCGTATCGGAACCCATACAACTCAAAGCTGATGTGAACGCCAAGAGCAACAATGGTTGGACGGCGCTGATGTGGGCCTCCAATGATGGCAGATCGGATATTGTCCGGATGCTGATTGATGCTGGGGCTGATGTGAACGTCAAGAGCAACAATGGTTATACAGCGCTGTTATTAGCGGTATCATCGAATGACACTGCTTCAGTCCGGATGCTGATCGATGCCAAAGCCGATGTAAATGCCAAGGACAGCAATGGCTACACGGCGCTGATGACGGCATCGCTCTTTGCCAATAAGGAGAAGGTGCGATTACTGCTTAACGCCAAAGCCGACGTGAACGCGAAAACAAACGATGGAAGGACGGCTCTGATGCATGCCGCCTCGGTTGGCCATAATGATATTGTTCGAATGCTAATCGATGCCGGGGCTGATGTGAACGCCAAGGATATTAAAGAGATGACGGCGTTGATGTTGGCTGTATCTCGCGACAATGCTACAGTCCGGATGCTGATCGATGCCGGGGCTGACGTGAACGCCAGGGATAATAATGGCAGGACGGCGCTGATGTTGGCGATACCACATAATTTCACTCCTACTGCTACAATTCGGATGCTGATCGATGCCAAAGCCGATGTGAACGCAAAGGACAATTCTGGCAGAACGGCGTTGATGCTGGCACAACAACAAGGCAAGATGGTTCCACATTCTATCAAAAATAATTTTGTTCAGATGCTGAAAGATGCCGGGGCAAGATAGGCACTGCAGAGTTAGATATTATGACCAAGGAAAGGGCAGTAAGAGCAAATTCCCTGTCTGAATGATTTTCAACTCTTTGAAAAGTAACTGGTTACGGTTCTAATTTATTCGGCAGGTTCCGTCTCCCGCGGAAACAGCTCCGGCTGCTCCATCGCCCGTCCGGCACGCTCGGCACGCTTGCGTCCCGCTGCGCCAATCAAGCCGGCCACCTCCAGCGTCTGAATCGCCTGCCGCGGCACATAAATCCTCTGCGTATTCGAACGCGTATCGGGCGGCGTCAGCAGCAGCCCCGCGCCCTCCACCAATGAACGGTCATTTGCCGCCAACCCTTCCAGTTCCTCGCCGTCGGTCAGCGTCATACGCAGCCACAGGCCCGGCGTCCGCGGCCGGATGGAGAAGCGCTTGTGCAGCAGCCGCTCCGGATTGGCGGTTTCGCCTGCCGGAAAATCCCTCACATAGCAGACCCACTTCACCTGCTCCCAGCCGATGCGCAGAACCTTGCCGCTGAGGTCCAGAATCTCCAGCTCCGCCGCGTCCTGGCCAAAGCTCAACCCCGCGTAGCCCGCGCACCAGTCGCGGCTGAACTTCCTTACGATCACAGGTTTGCGATGAGAGGCCATCGCTTGGATTGTCGCATGGCGAGCCAGTGCCGGGAAGGGAATAGCCGCATTTTTGATGCACTAAGGCATAGCCAACCGGGCTGACTTGTGTTAAGGTACGGTTTGCAACCTATGCCGGAGCTTGCTGTAAGAGCAACCCCATCAGGCACTTGGCTGTGGAAATCAAAGACGGAAGCAGGAAACGGTATGCCCGACTACATCTATCTTATGGAAAACCGGCTCTCGGCTGACCAGCAGAGCGCCATGCGCCAGGTGCGCGAGGCAGCTCGCGAAGCCGGCACAATCCTGTTTCTCACCGGGGATGCGGTCCGCGATCTGACCAGCGGCCATGCCGTTCGCGATCTTGAGTTTACCCTTCATACAAACACACTCAAACTCAAGAAAACAATGGTGAAACTCGGCGCAAAGGTGTGGGGCGAAGACGAAGATTCCCGCACCCTGTTCCTCTGTTTCCCCGGCACAGTTCGCGTCGATCTGGTCACCGCGCATCGCGTCGAGATTCCCAAGCCCGGAAAAGTCGTCTTTGTCCCTGCTTCCATCCAGGAGGACCTCCGCCGCCGCGACTTCACCGTCAACGCCATGGCCATCTCCCTCAACGAGGGCTCCTTCGGGCTGCTCATGGACCCCATGAACGGCGCCGCGGACATCGAATTCCGCACCCTGCGCTTGGTCTCCAATTACGGCTTCCTCGAGGATCCCTCCCTGATGATTCGCGTTACGCGTCTCAGGTCGCGGCTGGGCTGGGAGATGGACCCAAAAACCCAGACCCGTTACCAGAACGCCAAGGAAGAAGGCGTGATCGAGCGTCTTTCCGCCCAGGCGCGCAAGCGGGAACTCGAGCAGATCGGCCACGAGGAAGAGGGGCTGAAGGTTTTGCAGGCGCTCGAGGCCGAGGGCTGGATGAAGTTCCTGCACCCCGTTTGGACCTCCTACAAGGCCGATGAGGAAGGGCTGATTGCCTTGCACGAGCTGGCCGTCGAGCTGCTCATGCAGGGCGTTCATGCCGATATGTCGGCGGCCCAGATGCGCTTGCTCACGGTCAGGCTCTCCGGCAGGGAGGTCTCCTCCCTCAAAAAGCAGATGCTGCGCCCCGGCTTCGTCGACGAGTGGGACGATCTGGACTCCATGGCGGCGGGTTTTGCCAAAGTGCTGCTGGCCAAGCAAAACGCCGCGTCCTCCGCCTGCTTCAAGCTCTTCGTGAGCTATGACCCGGAAGCTGTTCTCTGGCTTGGATTTACAACAAAGGACCCGGCTGTCAAGGAACGCTTTAACCTCTTTCTCAAGGTCTGGCCTGAAATCCGCCAGCGCATCCCTTATGCCCTCATGCAGGAGATGCGCATCACCGCCGAACTGCCTTCTTTCGCCGAAATCGTGCAGAACGTCTTCCTGCAACTGATCGACGGCAAACTCACCACCCCGGAAGAGGCCCGCGCCTTCCTCGAACCCTATTCGCCGCCCGCTCCGCCGCCCCAGGTCACCTTCAAGCGGCCTCGCGTTAAGCGTGTCGCCGATGTCAAGCTGAAAGATGACTCCTTTGACGAGGACTCCGAGGAGCATCTGGAGGAGCACCTGGAAGAGGAGGAGGATCTGGACGATATCAGCGGAGCCGACGATGATGTTCTCGATCTGGACATCCCGTTGCCAAAAATCGATCTGGAGACCGGCCTCGCCGCGGACACCGAGGCCGCTGACGGTGAAGATGAAGAGGAGATTGAGGAAGGGACAAAGAAACCAGCCTCCAAGCCGGCTCCGGTCAAGGGGGCCCCCAAGCCGGCGGCCCAACCCAAACCGGAAAAGGCAGAAAAGCCGCAGCCGCCAGCCGGGATGAAGGCTCCGAAGCAGGAAGCGAGGTCCGCGCAGCAGGCTAAGACCGCTTCCGCGCCAGCCAAAAAGCCGCTTCCGCAGAATAAGCCGGCGCCTAAGAAGGTCCAGGCAAAGCCGCCCGCCAAGGTGAAGGTCAAAGCTGCTGCCAAGCCCGCAGCCAAGGCGAAGGCCAAGCCTCCGGCCAAATTCGCGCCTGCCAAAAAGAAGCCTGTCTCCGCTCCCAGCCATAAACAGGTCAAGGCGGCAAAGAAAACCGCTCCCAAGCCGGCCAAAAAGAAGCGCTAAGGAACCTATGAACGTCAAAAAGAAGAGCTAAGAAATTATCCATAAATTGTAGCGTCGGCCTCCCGGCCGGCTGTACTGGCGGCTTCCTAGCCGCCAGAGGCTGCTGCTGTCGCCACCATCGCCCGGATCGATTCAATCACCAGGTCAGGCTGGTCGAGATGAATCCAATGCGCGCTCTCCGGCGCAATCACCTGCCGCGTGTTGTTGCCGATGCGGCTCAACTCTTCGCCGGAGAGTGGCGATGATTTTCCCGGCGTCAGCACCAGCACGGGAATCTCCTGAATCGCTTCGGCGTTGTGCATCTCCCGCACGGTGTCGGGAACTGCCTCCACGTGGCTGCGCATGCCGGCGAAGTTGTCGGGCCGTGACCAGTGGGCGGCAATGATGGGCCACACCTCTTGCGGCATCTTGCCCACCTCGTCCTTAACGCGGTTCAGCACGTGCATGCCGCCGTCTCCGGCGGCGCCGGCCAGACGATGCGCGGTGCGGCCGGAGCGCAGAAAAAGTGAAGTAACCGCAAGCCGGGCAACTCCGATGCGCGCAAAAGGAATCGCAATACGGAAGAGCCTCCTGCCGCGATTGAGCTCCGATTGCTTGCTCGCATCCAGCGGCGGCCACTCTTCGATTCTCATTGGGTCCACCAGCACCATGCCGTCCACTTCTGCCGGATAGTTGAGCGCAAAGCGGCGCATCACCAGCCCGCCAAAGGAATGTCCCACCAGAATGTAGGGCGGCTTGACGGAGGCGTTCTCCAGCAATTGATGCAGTTCAGCGGCAATATTGGCGGGCGTGCGCGCCGTGCGAGCCGGGCTGCTCCAGCCCAGCCCGCCGCGATCATAGGAAACCGTCGCTGTAAAGCACGATACCGGCTCCTGAATGTGAAGCCAGTTCAGATTGGTGGCCGCTATTCCAGCTTCAAACAAAACGGTCGGGTCGCCCGATCCCTTTTCCACCATGTAAAGCCTGCGCCTCTCCCGATGTCGATCCAGCGGCCGTCTTTTGCGTAGCGCTGGCGGTCACTGCGCGCGCCCATCCATTGATACACAATGCCCGCAACGATCAGGGCCGTGGCTACGCCGACAATGAAGAAAAGCAGGTTCATTTGCCGTCCTGAAAATGCGTCAGTTGCTCTAGAGCAAAGTCCTTCATGCTCAGATGTGCTTTGGGCGTGCCGCGATCAAAAATTAGCAGCGTTGAACCGGCCTGGCCGCGCATCTTCGCTTCAATCTGGTGCGCCGACCAGACGCCGCCCTCCTGTCGAATACCGAAGGAGGTAAACTCCTTCACTGCGCCGTTGTTCAGCATCTTCTCCACGTACACCGGAAAGCCGTTGCCGTGATCCAGCCAGCTGGTGACCTCGGCGTAATGCGTCTGGTCAGTCTCTCCCGGCCTGCTCTTCAATCCATCGCAATCACGCGAGCCAAATTTCTTCACGCCCATCGCCGTCTGCTCCGCCCAGAAATACTGCCCCTCCAGAAAATCTTCGTAGCTGAATGCCGCGCCCATCAGCCCCTCGCTCCATTTGTCGAAAGGCAGTGGCTGGCCTGCTTGTCGCCGCTTTGCGCAATCAAAATAGTGTTCTTGCCCGTGGCCGCATCTCCAGAAGGACGCGCGTGATGTGTGTGCAGTCACCGCCGAATCCGGGCCTGAATTCGCGGCGTTGCTAATCTCCACATACACCCGCAGCACGCCGGGAAACCAGTGCGCCTTGATGGTGATGGGATAACTTTTGCGTGCGCCGTTCGCCTGCACGCGGACAATGTGTCCGCTGGCTCGATAATCCGCCGTCTGCACGCGTTGCCGGGATGCCTCCAGCGCTGAATGTGCATCCGCCGCCTGCGCGGCTATTGGGACGAGCAGCGCCGCCGCCAGGGCAAGGGGCGCGGCTCTCATGCTTCGATCCTTCCGTCGCGCAGGCGAATCTGCCGTGCCGCCGCGTGCGCAATCTCGTTCTCGTGCGTAACTACAATCAGCGTCATTCCCCGCTGCTTCTGAATTCCGGTCAGTATTTCCATGATGCGCGCCGAGTTCACGCTGTCCAGGTTCCCGGTGGGCTCGTCCGCCAACAATATCTCCGGCTCATTGGCCAGCGCCCGCGCAATCGCCACCCGCTGGCGCTCGCCCGCGGAGAGCTCGTTGGGATACTGGCCGCAAACGGTGTTCCAGTCCCATCTCGCACAGCAGGGCTTCAGCGCCCGCTCGGCGCGATGGTTGCGGTCGTGGGGCTTGAGGGCCAGCATCGGTACCTGCACGTTTTCAATGGCGCGCAGCGTGGGCATCAGGTGAAATGCCTGGAAGATGAATCCCACTTGCTGGGAGCGATAGGCGTCCAGGTCAATCGCCGCGCCGAGCCGCGCATTCTGGAAGAGAACCTCGCCGCTGGTCGGCGATGTCCAGTCCGCCCAGCAGTTGCAGCAGGGTGGATTTGCCGCTGCCGCTGGGTCCGCTGATGGCCAGAAACTCCCCGGCTGCGATGGCGAGATCGACGCCGCGCAGGGCCTCGATGCGCCCCTCGTCGTAGCTCTTGCGCAGCTCGCGCACTTCCAGAATGGGGCTCAGTCATGGCGCAGAGCCTCCACCGCGATGTCGGTGCCGGTGCCTTGCGTACATGCGCAGCCACTCGTGCTCAAAGGCGCGCGAAAAGCCCATCAGCGCCACAAACGCGCCAATGGCCATGGCGATGCCGCCCAGCGTCAGCAGCGTCCTCAGGCGCCTGCACCAGAGATTCTTCCATGCAAAACCTGTGAAGGAGAGTTGGTTGGCCATGCGTAGGGAAAAGTCCTCGAGAATTGTGAAGCAGAGCTTGCCGAGCGGAATCTGGACATAAATCCACTCACAAAGCTCACTCACAGCAGCCGCAGACAAATCAGCCGTCGCCGGGGAGCTTTGCTCGATCTCGCCGAACTGCACGGGCCCGATGAATAGCTTGGCTCGCCGGACCCGCTCAAAACCTAGTTACCGGTTGCCGCGTGAACTGCCGCCGCCGCTGCCCTTGCGCGCCTGGTAGCAATCCCGGCAAAAGACCGGGCGGTCGCCACGCGGCTCAAAAGGCACTGTTGTAGGCTGGCCGCAACCCGAACAAATCACAGGTGTTCCCTGTGCCGAGCCCGAACGGTAGCCGGAGCCCCCCGAATCGTTCTTCTTTGCCTGTACGGCAATTCTTGCAACGTTTTGGGGTCGAATAACCACGTTCCTGAAAAAACGTCTGATCCGCAGCGGTGAAGGTGAAGTCCTGCCCGCAATCGCTGCACGTAAGTTGCATATCTCCGGCCATGGGTCTCCTCGTGAAAATTGTACCGCCTCTTCCGGCCTTTGCGTACAAGGAATCTTTTTGAATCTAAAAAACTTGTGCCGGGAGGGATTTGCGGCGTCCCTAGCGTCCGGGGTCCAGGCCCGGCCGGTTCCGTCCTGTAAACCATGCCTGCAAGACTCTAAATTCTCTAGATCTCCCACCAATCCAGCAGCGGCAGGCGCGGATAATAGAGGCCGGCGAAGCACGCGCGCCTCCGCGCCATGCAGGTTGCGCAGCAGGCCGGCATAGGCCTCGAGTTGCGGTGCGTAAAGCTCGCGGAGTCCCGGCAGGGCTCTGCTCCGGGTCCAGATTGCCGGCGTGGGCGGTCTTGTAGTCGATGATCCACCAGCAATCGCCTTCCTCGCTGCCGGGCGTGGGGCCGGCGCGGAAGACGCGGTCCACGCGTACAGAATGCAGTCCGCCGGCGACGACTCCGGCCCATCCGGCCTCGCTGGCGGCGTCGGCATGGGGCGAGAGAATCCAGGAGCCGATGGGGTCCTGGGAGGCTCTGAGCGCCATCTGGAGAGCCTCGGCGGCGATCCGTGCGGCCTGGGGCCTGTCCACGCCGGCGGCGCGCACCTGGGCGGCGATGCGCGGCTCAAAAGCTCGCTAGAGCCGAGCGTGCAGCCTCCCAATCCAGCCTCGCGCGCAGCCGCGCCAGCTCTTCCAGCAGCGCATGGACGGCCCTTCCCAGGGCGCGGGAGAGCATTCCGCCTTCGTGGCGCGTATAGAGCTGGCTGGGCCCTGACCCTAATCCCAGAACTGGGGCTTCTGCGTGTGCCCCAGCTCTCGGGGTCCCCAGCGAGAGATCTTCGTCGCATGGGTGAGGTTCGGTTATCCGCGACCTGGGCAAACGGCGCAGCCGCGGAGCCGTGTCGGAGACGGCATCACGACCAGATTGCTCTCGCCCGAGGCGGCGATGGACTCAATCTCCTCCTCCTCGCGGCTCTCCGTGGCAGCTCTCGCGGCCTTCCACTCTTCAAAGCGCGCGCGAACCTCTTCTTCCAGCGCCGGCCAGGCCGTGGCCAGCAGGCTGTTTGACGGGTTCCACCAGGGCCAGCTCCCCGTCCTTCTCCTTGCAGGCGGGACGGGCAAACAGGTGCAGCTCCTCGCGGGCGCGCGTGGCGGCTACGTAGAGAATGCGCCGGGTCTCCTGCGACTCGCGCTCGCGATAAACCCGATCCACCCAAGCCTTGGCGCTTCCTCTCTCCTCGCCCTTGCGCTGCAAGGGCGCAACCAGAAACTCGGTAATCTCGCCTGACTCGTCCGGCTCGGCAATCCCGCGCTCCAGCCAGGAGAGCATCTTGACCTTGCCGCGTCCGTTCGCCGGCCTGCAACTCGGGAACAATGACCACCTCGAACTCCAGCCCCTTGGATTTGTGAATGGTCATCAACTGCACGCCGCAGTCGCTGCTGGCCCCGGGGTCGGGCAGCGCGGTCAGCTTGTCGAGCGCCGCGTCGAGGCCGGGGCCGAGCAGCTCCTCTTCGCCGCCGGGCAGGCGGTCCAGGCAGCTCCAGAGCAGGTCGAGGTTGGCGCGGGCGGTCGCATCCACGCAGGCCGCGCCGCCCAGCCGCAGCCAGACCTGCTTCCAGCCAGCTTCCCAGCGAGGCCGTGGGTTGGGCGGCGCGCAGCGCGGGCGCTGCAGTCAGCGTGCTCGCAGCACGCGCGCGGCGGCTAGGCGGCCCTCTTCGCTCAGCAGCGGAAGCCGCTCGGCAAGCAACTCCGGCACGGGCCGGGAAGCGCGCTCAGGCTCGTCGCTGCCGGCAATGCGTGTGCAGATCTTCGAGCGAGAGCCCGCACCAGGGCGCGCGCAAAACGCCCAGCCAGGCCACGCGGTCCTGCGGGATTGAGCAGCGCGCGGGCCAGCGCCAGCGCGTCCAGAACTTCCGGGCGCGCGGCCAGCTTTTCCAGTTCGACGGCGCGGAAGGGGATTCCCGCCTCGCGCAGGGCCTGCGGCGATGGGCGCGAGGTGGTTGCTGGCGCGGCCCAGAACGGCGATGCGGAATTTTTCGTCCTCACCGCGCTCTTGCGCTAATCGGCCTGCTTCGATGCGATTCTTCATGGCTGCGAATCAGAGCGACAATCTCTTCGATCTGCGCTGCGCTGGGCGGCTTCTTTTTCGTTCGAGGCATCGGGGATCGGCTGCTTTCCCGGCCTGGGGAACAAACTCCAGGTGCAACGCGAACGCCGGACCGGATCGGCTGTCCTTCGTTCCCGCGCGGGTTGAGCGGCCGAGAAACGTAATCCCGCTGCCGTCGTCCACCGCAAAGATTTTCTCGAAAGCCCCGTTGAGCCGCTCGACCAGCCCGGGCGTGGTGCGGAAGTTGGCCGTCAGGGAAACAGAGTCGAAGAGCAGCGGCTCGTCATTGCGGGATTTCCAGGCCAAGCGCTTTCACGCGCGGAAAGAGTTCGGCGTCGGCGTCGCGGAAAAAGTAGATCGACTGCATGGGGTCGCCGACCACGAAGCAGCTGCGCCCCGTCGCGCTCCGGCCACGCGGCGATCAGGCTGGCAAGCAACTGGTGCTGGCGGCGGCTGGTGTCCTGGAACTCGTCCACCAGCAGGTGGCGAATGTTCGTCGGAGACGGCCAGCGCGGCGTCGGTGGGCAGATCGTCTTCGCCTCGGAGCACGCGCTGGGCGATCTGCGCCACCTCGATGAAGTCCACCGCGCCGGCCTCGGCAAAGACGACTTGCAGCTCGCCCGCCGCCTGGCGCAGCAGCGTGAAGCAGGCCTTCACGATCTTCCATTCTTCTTCGGTGTAGCGCGGCGGAAGGCAGTTTGCGAACGGCAGCCAGCGCGGCTTCGAGGCCGGGAACGGCGGCCAGCTCGGCAATCAGTTCGAGGATGCGGGCCTTTTCGCGCTTCTTGATCGGCGGGGAAGCCGAGGCGACGTTTCGACCTGTTTGCGGAAAGTCGCCCTCGTCGGTGAGCAACAACGCGGCAAGACTCACGTGTGCCTGCCGGGCCTCTTCAAATTGGCGCTGCCGGTAAACGGAGCGGAGGGAAACTCGGCCAGCTCGGCTAGTTCCTGATGAAGTTTGCCGCCGCTCTGCTCGCAGGCAAACCGCGCCAGTTCCAGCGCTTCTTCGCGCGCGCCGCGAACCTGGTCGAGAAGCCCGCTCAACTCGATCGAGCGCCTCGCGCACGGCATGAGCAAAGGGCCGTTCCAGCCGCTCGCGAAGCGCCTCCCAATCCGGCTCGCGCTCCAGAACAAAGCCGTGCATCCAGCGGTCGCGGCTTTTGAGCATCTCCACCAGCAGGTCTTCCATCTCCTGCCAGCCGTTGTCGCGCCACAGCAGCAGCTCCTCAATGGCCGCGCCCAGAGCCGAGCCGCTCTGGTCGATCTTTTCTCAGCGTTTCGCGGGCCGCGCGGCGATAAAGCTCCTCCGGCTGCTCGGCGATGTCGAGGCCGCCGCCCAGCCCGGAGAGCAGCGGCTGCTGCAGGGCCAGCTCGCGGCAAAAGGAATCGATGGTCGAGATGCGAAGCTGGGCGGGCAGGTCGAGCAGCTTCCAGCCCAGCGCCTGGGAATGCTCCAGTGCGCGCCGGGCCAGCGCCTCCATCGAAAATTCATCGGCGATCGCGAGCCGGACTCGTGTCGGCTTTTCTCAGCTCATCCAGAATCCGGTTGCGCATCTCGGCGGCGGCGGCGTTGGTAAAGGTAATGGCCACCACCTTGCCGGGCTCATCCACTTCGGCCAGCAGGCGGAGAAAACGCCGCGCCAGCAGGTCCGTCTTGCCCGAGCCGGCCGGGGCCTGCACCAGAATTGACCGGCTGGGATCGAGGGCGCGCAGGCGCTCAAGCTGATCGGGAGGATCTGGGCGTGATTGGCTACTCATCGCCGTCCTCCTCGTCTTCGTCTATCGTCTTCGAGTTGCGCGTCGCGCTCCTGAATGCGGCAGAAGGTTTGCAACCGCAGCGCTCGCAGGTCTTTGGGGGATCGCGCGGGTCCACCTCTGCTTTTCCGGCGAGAAAATCTCTGGCCAGCTGCTGGATGCAATCCCGCCAATCGTCAAGCTGCTCGCTGGTGAGCTTGTTCTTGACCAGCGGGCTTGTTCCCTTTAAGCCGGCAAAGAGCGTGTCCGCGGCATTGCCCACCCGCCCGGCAAATTTTGGGTCTCCAGTGAGCACGCTGGCGAAGACCAGCCCGCCGAGCGCTTCATCGCTATCCAGCGCAAATCCGGCGTAGAGCGGCAGTTGCACGTCTTCGGGCCGTGGCGTCTCCCATGCGCTGGGCGAGACGTTGCCGGATTTGTAGTCGATCACCAGCAGCGGAGCCGTCCTTCAGCCGGTCAACCCGGTCCAGGCGCAGATCGAGCGTGAGCTCCGGCCATGTGAACCGTGCGCTTGTCCTCTGTGTCGGCGACTTCGAATGCCACGCGCGTGGCCTCGTACTCCAGCCACTCGGTGACCAGCCGCGTCAGCCGCTGCCCTTCCAGTTCCAGGTAGCGGCGGGGCATCAGCTCGCGCTGATTCGGACGCAGCTTCTCAGCCAGCATGCGCTGCACATGGCCCGCCACAAAAGCCTCCTGGTCTTTCAGGCTCAGCAGTTCCGCGTGGGTCCGAATGCCTTCTGGCTGGCCTGCCCAGACGGAGTGCAGCACGGCGTGGAGCAGGTTGCCGCGCTGCTTGGCGGTCAGCCCGGCCTCGGCGGGCCCCCACCCCTGCGCATCCAGCCGCGCCGTGGCGAAGGCCTTGAAGGGGCACTGCGACTGCGCGGTGAGCACTTTCGCGCCGCCCTTGACCTTGCCCGGAGGGAAGGGAATCCGGCTGCGATCCTCGAAAAAAACTGTGAGCGGGGGCGGCGCGTCGGTCGCTTTCAACTCCGCCGGAAGCTTCCGCGCCTCGCCGGCAAGCTGCGCGATCAGGCGCGACGGGCGGGCCTCGGCGGTCTCTTTTTGCTTTGCATAGCTGAAGTGAACCTCGCGCGCCGAAGCCAGAAGGCGGCGCGTAACGGCATCGGCCAGTTCCCAATCGAGTTGCGGCGTGGCGTGCGGCATTCCCGCCTCGCGCTGCACCTCGATGGGCAGCAGCGGATGCGTCGAGCCGTTGGCGGGCCAGGCCTCCTCGTCCGCGCCCAGGAACCAGACTGCGTCGGCGGTCAGGCCGGCCGACTCGGCCGGACCGGCAATCTGAATGGGCGCATTGCGCGACTCGGGCGCAAAGAGCGTCTCATCCAGCGCGCGGCCCAGTTGCGAGAGAAAATCCTTCCAGCTGATGCGGCGGCCATCGAAGCCCAGCGAGCCGCAGCTCTCCACGGCCTGCTGCCAGCGGCGCACAGCCTGGTACTCGGCGCTCTGGAGCGGCCGCGCGCTGGCAAAGCGAAGCTCCTCCAGCAGCCGCGGAACCAGCTCCGCCCAGTCGAGCGGGCTCTGCGGGCGCTGCGCAAATCCAGCCAACAGGCGTTGCGCGTCGGTGATGCGCTCGACCCACGCTGCCGGCAAGCAGCTCCGGCGCAGATCGCTCGCCGAGAAAGGCCGCAAGAGTCCACTGCGTCCGCTCCAGGCCATACCGGCGCAGTGCGCGCATAGTACGCTTGCAGCGCCGCATACTCCTGCGCGCTGGCGGCGATCAGGCCAGTCGAGAGCAGCCAGTCCAGCTCCTGCTCGGCGAGCGCGCCGTCCAGCCAGCGCAGCACCAGGAGCCGCCCGCGCCAGCGCAACCTGGCTGAGCGGAACTCCCAGCGAAAACTCGAAGGCCGCGCCGGTGTGCCGAAGAAAGGCGCGCTCCATCTCGCCCCGCCGCGCGCTGGCCGATCTGCGCCACCACCAGCAGCCGCGCTTCGGGCTTGGCGGCAAGCTGCCGTCCGCACCAAATGGCGCAGGCCGTCAGCTCCGCCTGGGCGTCGGCGGCCTCATAAAAATGAACCTCTCTGCCGGCTCGCCTGGGCAGCCTCGCGCCACTCGCCCCATGCGTCGAAAAAGCTGCGCTGCGCGGGCAGAATCCGGTCAAAACCGGCCAACAGTAGCGGCGCGCGCCGCGCCGGGTCCGCTTTAAGCAGCGGAATCAGCTCCAGCGGCAAGCGGCCCGCGCTCAGCAGATTTCCGCGCGGCAGGCCTCGTCAAAGGCCGCCAGCCAGCCGCTGAAGGCCCCCGCGTCCTGCTGCCATGCACTTCGTGCCGTTCTCGCGCAAAAACTGCGGCGCATACGCGCAAAGCAACTCATGCGCCTCCATCGCCAGCGCCGCCAGCCGCTGCCGCGGCCCCTCCAGCAGCGTGGCCAGCGAGCGCTCCTCGCCCGGCAATCCCCGCCCACAGCGCCTGCTCCTGCGCCGGGTTCAGCACCAGACGCGCGTCGGCGGCCCGCTCCTCCCAGGCCGCGCGGGAAAGCTCTTCCAATCGAGAATCTTCGGCGCGGGCCATGCGCTCAGCCCCTCGGCCTGCCGCGCGCGATGGAATCCGCCGGCAAAGGCCGCGCCGCGCGGTCGCTGGCCGTGACCACCTGGCCGCCCTCGCGCAGCCATTCATCGATCTCCACCGCCAAAGCGCCCATTCCAGCTTTATACTCCGTGAGCCCGGGGGAGCCACCATCTGGAATCGCGAGCAATTCACGCCCTTGATCTGGCCTGGTTACTTTTGACCCTGTTGCCGATGTTGAGTCCTTGATGAACCAGGTTCAACAGCGCGCTACTGCAGCGTCAGAGCCGCCTTCAGACGCGGATAATCGAATCTGTGGAAACCACGCACAATCTCTCGCTCTTGAAGGACTACCAGGCCTATCTGCGCGTGGAAAAAGGGCTGCGCCCGCTCACCTGCGAGGCCTACGACAGCGACCTGAAGACCTTTGCCGAGTCATCGAGGGGCGCAACGGCGTGCTGCTGACGGCGACGCAGCAGGACGTGGCGGCCTTTCTGGAGCATCTGCGCGCCCACGGCATCGACCAGCGCTCGGCGGCGCGCAAGCTGAGTTGCCTGCGCGGCTTTTACAAGTGGCTGCTGCTGGACCGCCGCATCCATCACGACCCCACCGTCAACATCGAGTCGCCCAAGGCCTGGAAGGTTCTGCCCAAGTCGCTGGCCGAGCCGGAGGTCACCGAGATGCTGGAGCGGGCGCAGCTGAACGCCGAGCATCCGCAGGCCCGGGCCACCGCTCTGCGCGACCGCGCGATTCTGGAACTGCTCTACGCCGGCGGCCTGCGCGTCTCCGAGGTCACGGCGCTGACCACCGGCGATCTGGCGCTCGATCTGGGCCGCGTGCAGGTGCGCGGCAAAGGCGACAAGGAGCGCATCGTCCCCCTGGGCCGCACCGCCGTCGAGACGCTGGAAACCTATCTGCGCGAGGGACGCCCCCACCTGGCGCGCATCAGCTCCGCCGCGCGAAGCACAGCCAATCCAGCGCTCGGCGCGGTCAGGATTCCACGCCGTCTTTTTCTCTCCCTGCGCGGAATGCCGCTCACCCGCCAATGGGTCTGGCACATAGTGAAGACGGCCAACGGCGACGCCAGCCCGCACCGCCTGCGCCACAGTTGCGCCACCCACATGGTGGAGCACGGCGCCGATCTGCGCAGCGTGCAGTTGCTGCTGGGCCACGCCGACATCTCCACCACGCAGGTCTACACGCATCTGGCGCTGGGCCGCCTCAAAGAGGTTCATCGCCTGCACCATCCCCGCGCCACGCGCCAGCGGCCGGAAATTGTCGGAGCACTCCCGTTCCGCGATCCTAGACCGGCCGACAATGGCCTGCATCTGGTTGCGCCGCGCTCCAGATGCCGCGAGCGAGGAGACCGCATGAGCGCCTCCGCCGCCGCGGCTGCCCCTCGTCTCGCGCTCATTGGACTCCCTGGTCGCCGACTATCTGCGCGTGCTGGCCAACGAGCGCGGCTCCTCGGCCCACACCCTGCGCGCCTACGAACGCGAGCTGCGCGGATTCACCGCCTATATCGCCGAGCAGCTACGGAAACGAGCACGGCCCGGAGCGCATCGAACACACCCACATCCGCGCTTATCTGGGCACGCTCTACGACCGCGGCCTCTCCAAAGCCTCCGCCGCCCGCGCTCTCGCGGCCATTCGCAGTTGGTTCAAGTGGCTGGCGCGCGCCGGGCGCTGCTCGAGCAGAATGCCGCCTCGCTCGTCGCCACGCCCAAGCTGCCCAAGCACCTGCCCCGCGTGCCCTCCATCGAGCAGATGAACCGCGTCGTCGATTCGGTCGCGCGAGGACGCCGCCAGTTGGCCCGCGCGCGACACGGCGATTCTGGAGCTGCTCTACGGCTGCGGCATCCGCAACGCCGAGTTGATCGGCCTCAACCTCGAAGACATTCACTGGGCCAACGAAGCCATTCTGATTCGCGGCAAAGGCCACAAGCAGCGCTACGTCCCGCTGGGCGACGCGGCAGCCCAGGCCCTGCGCGCCTATCTGGCCGAGCGCGCGGCGCTTCTGGCAGCGGCCGGCAAGACAAAAGGCTGCAGCGACGCCCGGCGCTCTTTCTCAATCTGCACCTGCGCGGCCTCGGCAAATCCGGCGCAAGCCCGCCTCACCACGCGCAGCGTAGGCCGCATCGTCAAGCGCATCGCCATCCTGCGCGGCCTCTCCGCCGACGTCCATCCGCACACCCTGCGCCACGCCTTCGGCACGCATCTGCTGGAGGAAGGCGCCGACCTGCGCGCCATTCAAGAGTTACTCGGCCACGAGCGCCTCTCCACCACCCAGCGCTACACCCAACTCACCACCGCGCAACTCACCGTCGTCTACGACCGCACGCATCCGAGAGCGCGGTAGGCATTCAGAATCCGGTAATTTGGATACGCCACTGACTGGTTCAGGATGCGGTGTAGGATAGAGGTAGGAAGCTATGTATTCACGCCAAGGAAATGACCGATCCCTCTACCATTCCGCTCGCTGCTCGCCAGGAGATTACCCGGCGGTTCGATGAATTAGCCATCTTCAAAAGGCCGCGGGATGCTGCGTTATACAACTACTGTGCCGTCTTAGAGACGCATGTATCTCCCATCTCTGATAATCCTGAGATCGCATACGCGTCCGCGCGGCAGGCGCTTGAGGCGAGCTTCCGAGCCATTCCGGCAATTTTCACGAAGTGTCCGCCTGCGTTTGGAATGCAGCTGAGAATCAACCCTGCTGTCTATCAGGAAGCGTCTGAGATGTTTCATTATTCCTTTTTGTATGACCAAGTAATGACTTGCTTTGACTTGGCAATTCGAGACCAATTTGATGTACGATTCGATCCATTATCCAAGGAAGTCGTATTCACCTATACCTCTGCCCAGGAGAGCAGCACGGACACGCTACTAAGAAGTGGTGAACTTATTGCAAACAGGGATGACACGGCAACCGATTACTAGCGCCGGTCGATCCTAGAGAGTATGCAAGCAGCTAAAGCAGAACTGGAACGGTCGATCCTGTTCGTCAGTCCTGACGAAATTTCCTATCCGTTCAGCCCCGCATTGTTATCCATAGCAAAAGGATGGGCCAACGTGCTTACAAATGGAAGGCGCTGGGAGTTCCCAGAGAATCTTGCGGTCGGTTCGATAACATTCGGTGATGTTAGAAGGTTTTGGGGTGCGCTAACGACAATAGCACAACTCCACGATGCGGCTCACAGCATTGCGGGCCGCCCGAAAGGTAGCATTGTTAATCTGAGGTCTCGCGAGGAATGGACTACGTTGATAGCTGAGATTGGTGGAGTCAGTGTTACTGCTGCATCTGAGCTACTTTGGTGGTTCACATTCGATATATCAGTCGCAGAGGCTACTGCCCCAATTCAGCCATTTCTTGAAGTAGAGGCGGGACGACTTTGTATCCCTTGGAGTTTCGCCGTGACAAGTAACGTGGAACGTAATCTGCTCAAGGTACTTAGTAGACATCCGAGATTACGAGCGTTCGCTGATGCCATCAAGGCGGCGAAGGAGGGCATTGCGCTTGGAGATCTATCGCAGCTGTTCCCCAAGCCGCGCTTCATTGCGGAGCCTACGGTTGTAATCAAAGGAGTCACTGATGCCGACATGGTTGTATATGAGAGGGACTCGGGGTTCGTACTCGTCATCCAGCATAAATGGCTGATCGCGCCGGAAACGGTGGCCGAATCCAGTTCTAATGATGAGCAACTGAGGATTGGCGCATTGCAAGCGGTGGAGTCAAGAGACGCATTTCGTCTGAATCATGATCTTTTGCGTAGCGCGTTACATCTCTCAAGCTCGGATGTGATCGGTGATGTTGAAGCGGCGGTGATATGCCGAGAAGCGGAATCTACCGGGTTCTTAGAGCGTTCCCCGGTGCCGATTGTATTGGAGCGTGCTTTTGTGGGCCTATGGACAAAGAACAGTTCATTGAGACAATTGTGGGAGCAGCTAAATGCAAGGCCGGATCATACCGAAGCGGCAAGTCAGTTCCGCGACACGTTTTCAAGAATCGATCTAGCGGGCTTTCACTTTCTAGTCCCGGTTTTGGCTAGAGAAGTAAGGCTTTAGGGGATTGAGCTTGCCGGGTGCCGGGTGCCCCATCCTTTACGCAGTCTCATTGCGGAAAGGGTGGGGAGACCACGAACCTCAACTGGCCTTGTTTCTGAGAAGCTGGCTCCCCCTTTTGCAATCCGTTGCGCGCTACAATTTTCGTATGGCACACACCTACGAGGAAGTTCATCAAATCGCCTGCGAACTGCCCGTGGATCAGCGCATTCTGCTGGCCAATTCGCTCTGGGAGAGCATTGAGCGCGGGGAATTCGATGCGAGCGAAGCCGAAGTCGATGCTGCCTGGGATGCGGAGATTGGACGCAGGGTCGCGGAGATCAAGACCGGGAGCGCCGTGAACTGTTTACTCGAAGATATCGCGGCGGATCTGCGCTTGGAGGGTGATGTGCCAGTGCTGCGCAAGTCCATAGCTGCCCCGCGCACCGGCTGGGCCGAGGCGTGCAGGAATCTGGCGGCGGCTGGCGGCGATGCGCTCGCGCTGCCCGAGTTCGCCAATGAAGCCGATGCGGAGCTGACGTGGTAAAGCGCGCCGGAGCCGTAGCCCCGGCAACTCTGAGCGCCACGTTGGCCGCTCTGGGCGAAATCTTTGCAGAGTAGCACGATGCGGGCGCGATACCGGCATCCAATTCGAGGATTCCAGCATCTCATCAGTGTGACACGGCAGGAGCATCCTATGCTGTGACCCAAGCTGAACCTCTGATCCGCAATATCTCGGACACGGCGCTGCTGGCGGCGGTCTATCGGGCACGAGAGACCGAGCGCCAGGACGCGCTCTTTCGCGATCCCCTTGCCCGCCGCCTGGCCGGCACACGCGGCGAACAGATCGCCGAATCCATGCCCTTCAGCGACCGCCACACCTGGGCCTGGGTGATGCGCACATACTTGGTTGACCAATTCATCGCAGAACAATGCAAGCAGGGCGTGGATATGGTCATCAATCTTGCCGCGGGCCTCGACACCCGCCCCTATCGCATGACCCTGCCGGCATCGCTACAGTGGGTTGAGATCGATCTCCCCGGCATCCTTCAGTACAAAGAAGAAATTCTGGCCAATGAAAAACCAGCCTGCGCTCTGGAACGCGTCAGCCTCGATCTATTTGACGTCACAGCCCGCCGCGAAGTTTTCGCCCAGCTCGGACGCAGGGCCGCCAGGGTTTTGATCTTCACCGAAGGGTTCATCATCTATTACAGCGCCGATCAGGTCCGCTCGCTTGCTGAGGACCTTGCGACTCCCGCAACCTTTCAGCGTTGGATATTGGATCTTGCATCACCGGGTCTGCTGCGTATGCTCCAAAAGAACATGGATCCCTCGCTCATTCAGAGCGGTTCCTCGTTGAAATTTGGTCCTGAGGAAGGTCCAGAGTTCTTTGTTCCCTGCGGCTGGAAGCCAATCGATGTACGATCGCCACTCAAAACGGCGGCGCGTTTCAAACGTCTTTCATTCGCTCTACGGTTCCTGTCTCTATTACCGGCATCGAATGGCCGCCAGGGATCACGACCCTGGTCCGGCATTTGCCTCATGGCTAAATCATGAAATCAACGCCATACTTGCGCGCTTGACGAAATCTTCGCCGAGTAGTGGGCCGAACAGGCACCCTATATCTGGCGTGGTTTTACGCGCCAGATATGGAAGATCGCCATCCCACCCGCAACTACGCATTTTTCCCGCGCGCGCCTCGCGCAACTACGCATAAAATTCGCGGTTACTACGCGCAACTACGCGCAAAATTCGCAAATATTACGAGCAACTACGCATATTCTCCCCAAAAACTGTACGCGTATGTACGCAAAACCACCCCAAAGCGAATTCGACTCAAATGGTCCATAATCGCGCAAAAGGCGCGATCCGGAAATCGCGCCTTCCGAAAAACTATTGCCGTGCTTCCTAGAAGCTGACCTTGCGCCCCGGGAACCAGGTGAGTTGGATGGTCGTGGCGGTCACCGTCTGCTGGCCGGGAGGTAAATCGGAGCCTTCCAGTGCTCGTAGGGCGAAGTTGCCGTTGATCTCGAAGTCCTTGCCGATGCGCTTGACTACATTGAAGTTGATGTCGTTCAACGTGGTGCCGCCGGGCGGCAGGCAGGGGGTAATTGGCCGAGCAGGGAGAGCCGGTATAGGTTGGGTTCGTTGAGCCGGGGATGAAGTAGCCGGTGGCCTTTTGATTGCGCAGGCCCACCTGGATCCATTCGTTGCCGCTCAGATGCCAGGTCACCCATGCCTGTCCGCCCTTGTCCTCGCGCCCGATCCAGTCGCCGAAGAGTTGGCCCTGGTTGGTGTAGCCCTGCTTCTGGATGCCTTCCCAGTACATGAACTGGCCGTAGTGGCTGGGGTATGAGGCCTTGTGGGCTGGATGGTCCGAAGCGGAGGGGTCGGTGGAGGCGGCTTCGACGCGCAGGTCCAGCCGGGGAATGCCGGGCACATGGGAGAGATAGATGCCGGGCCGGTAGGCGGCGCGGCGGGGAGCGTCGGCGGGAGAAACGTCGTCGTGCACCTCTGAGTCCGTGTAGAGCGTGAGCCAATTGCGGACGAAGGGCAGCCGGTAAGAGAAGTCGAAGGCGCCAAAGCGCGCGCCGGGATCGTCGCGGCCGTCCTTGGTCGTTGCCGCCAGGCGACGACAAGCTGATAAAGCTCTTCAGAAAGGTGCGTAGAGTGATGGGCGCGTGTCCCTTGCCGCCCCAGATCACGGTGCGCTCAAAGCCGAATTCGAGATTTTCCGTGGGCCGGAAGCTGATCTTCTCGATGTGGACCCAGGGGTCGCCGGGGTTGATCACGTTGGGCAGATTCGGATTGGTGCCGCCAGGATTTGCCGGATTGGGCATATAGGTGTGCCCCCGCAGCTTGCCGACCAGAAAATCGTAGCGAAAAGGCCCGGTGAGCCGGGAGAGCAGCGGAATGTGCAGCGGCTCGACGCGATTGATGCGGAAGGAGTAGATGTTTTCGGCGTTGTTGGAGTAGGCCATGCCGCCGCCCAGCCCCGGCCCAAGCCAGTCGTCCTGTTTGCCGAAGGAGATTTCGTGGTTGAGGAGGTGGGCGGAGACGTAAGCCTCCATGACCCGTCCATTGGCGGTGCTGGCGATGGGCCCCATGGGGATGGTGGCCTGGGAAGGTAATAGGTTGTCAGATGGGTGGTGGGATTGATATAGATCGTGTCGTCCACCGTCGAAAGCGCCTGGGCCAGTGCCTGGGAGTAGCCGGTGGCCGAGGGCGCTGCCTCAAACTCGCCGCGCGCATAGAACACGAACCGGCCGGCTGCGGCATAGCCGCTGGCGCCGGAGTAGTTATTGAATCCGCTCTGGTAGGGGCGGCCGTAGTCGTTGATGATGGTCGAGCCCAGATGATAGCTGTCGCGCAAGGGCGTGCCGCTGATGCTGCGGACTACGGTGTAAACCGACTCGATGCGGGATTTGCCCTGGAGCGTCATGCAGGGCCCCGCCATCTCGTTGCGCAGTTCGTGCATCAGCGCATCGTAGATCTCCTGGGCCTCGTCGGTGGCCGGTCCGGCATCGGCGTCCTCGATGCGAGCGCCAGCCCTTCGACCATATGGCCCACGCTGGCTCGCGTCCACGGGCGCATACCGAGAAAAACATTGTCCACAAAGCCGAGCGAGTAGAGCCGCAGCATGGCCGGATAGACCCAGCTATCGACCGGGATATAGGGGAACCGAGCGTGGCGGGCAGGCAGGCAGGCGCCACGCCTCTGCTGTCACGCCCCCACTGTCCTTCGCCGGAAGACAGGTCGGCATTAGTCACGGAGCGATCTTCGGCCACAGCCAGGAGGGAAAGCCCGGCCATCAACAACGCACACTGGAAAACAGCGGCTACGATCCTGCGTTTGTTCACATCCATACACCTAACTTTATCACTGACTTACATTGATTTGATGCAAGAAAAAACAGAACGGAGCGACAAGCCGTAACGCGTTCTGATCGAGCAATTCAGCCACGTGGTTCCCGCTTCAACGGCTGTATCCATTGTCTCGTTTTCGGACAGAGTAACATGAACTATTTCAAATATTTGACGATTCTATTCAAGTTGCGCTCGTTTGAGCCGAAAAGATTCTTATCCAGCCGAGGATTAGGCAGATTCTGCGTCCAATCGCTGCTCTGGAGCCAGGGACGATCCACATGTCTTCATCTTCCATAGTTTTCGGAGATTACGCGCCGCGTCATTCGGCTGAGTGGTCTACGCGGTTGCAGGTTCAGCTAAGGACATGGTTGCCGGTGCTGGCCTGCGCAATGGTCTTTGCCGTCGAATCCACTTCCTATCTAGGAGCAGACCATACCAGCGCGCCGTTGCGGCGCGTAGTCGAGGCGATCTTGGGCTACGATGTATGCGTGCATTGGGATCTGATCCACCACCTAATCCGCAAAACCGGCCACTTCATAGGCTACGGACTCTTCTCCCTGGTCTGCTTTCGCGGCTTCTGGATTACGTTGCAGAGCGTCACGCTCCGGCTGATGCGGCAACTTCAGTCGCACGGGCTGGCGATTCTGGCCACCTTCCTGGTGGCCAGCGCGGACGAATTTCATCAGAGCTTTTTACCTAACCGGACCGGCCAGTTCAGCGATGTACTGCTGGATTGCTGTGGCGCCGTAGCGCTGGGATTGGCGCTCTTCCTGATCATGCATGCGGTCGAGGGACGAAGGCAGGCGCGATCCAGGGCGGGATGCCGCCTTGAACCGGCCTATGCCATCGCAGTAGCCTAAGTGGAGTAGTCCGCGTTGATGCTGACGTACTCGTGGGTCAGGTCGGTGGTCCAGAAGACGCATGAGCCGGCGCCCTGGTGGAGCTGGATGGTAATAGAAAACTCCGGCTGAGCGATATAGGCGTGGGCGGCGTTCTCGTCGAACTCCGCGGCGCGGCCGCCGTTGCGGCAGATGGCCAGATCGCCAAAGCGGATGTCGATGCGCTCCGGGTCGATCTGGGCGCCGGAGTAGCCGATGGCCGCCACCAGCCGGCCCCAGTTGGGATCGCTGCCCGCCCAGGCGGTCTTGACCAGCGGCGAGTGGGCGATGGCCTTGGCAACTTTGAGCGCGTCCGCATCCGTGGCCGCTCCCTCGATGTGCAACTCCACAACATGAGTGATGCCCTCGCCGTCGGCCACAATCTGCCGCGCCAGCGAGGTGCAGACCTGCGTCAATGCGGCGGCGAAGGCGGCGTTTTCCGGGCCGACGACTGCCTTGCTCGCGCCTGAGGCCAGCAGCAGCACGGTGTCGTTGGTCGAGGTGTCGCCATCCACCGAGATGCGGTTGAAGCTGACCTCGATGGCCGAGCGCAGGTAGCCGTTCAGCACCGCCGGCTCAACGGCCGCATCGGTGAGGATGTAGACCAGCATGGTGGCGTGGGGAACAAGCTGCGGGATGAATCATTCCCGCGCCCTTGCACAGCGCGGCGATGCGGACTTCGCGCGGCGCGCCATCCGGGCCGACAATTTCCAGCCTTGCGAAAGCGGTCTTCTCCACCGTGTCGGTGGTGAGAATGGCCTGGGCCACCTGCTGGAAGTGGTCGAAATCAGCGCCCAGCGATGCGGCCAGTCCGGGCAGGGCGGCGATGAGCTTCTCCGCCGGCAGCGGGACGCCGATGACGCCGGTGGAGGAGGGAAAGACCTCTTCCGGCCGGCAGCCGAATAGCCGTGCCGCGGCCTCGCAGGTGGCGCGGGCCGCATCCAGCCCGGCCTGGCCGGCGGCGCAGTTGGCGTTGCCGGCGTTGATGGCCACCACGCGCACCTTGCCTCCGGTGGCCCGCAGATGCTGCCTTGTCGAGGATGAGCGGAGCGGCGATGACGCGGTTGGCGGTGAAGGCGGCGGCGGCGCTCGCAGGCGCGTCGGCCACGATGAGGGCAAAGTCGGCGCGGCCGCTCTTCTTGAGCCCGGCCTTGGCGGCGCCAAAGCGGAAGCCGCGCGGAAGGACGAATTGGGTGGCGTCAGACATTTCGGCGATGGGCTTCAATCTACTTTAATCTTACAGGTGTAAAGGGGCCGAATGACCAGGAACCGGAGCGAAGCAGCGGAGATTTCAGGCGAGGGGGCGTTTATTGAGCTGCGCCATGTGAGTGTGTCGCGCGGTGATCGCGTAGTCCTGCACGACGTGAACCTGACGATTCGCGCTGGAGAGCACGTGGCGATTCTGGGGCCCAATGGATGTGGAAAGTCCACGCTGATTCTAGCCATTACCTGCCAGCTCTACCCCATCGCGAAACCGGGCAGCTCGATGCGCATCTTTGGCTGCGAACGTTGGGATTTGACCCAGTTACGCAGGCACTTTGGCGTGGTGGCGCCTGGGTTGATGGGGGAATTGCCGGGGGAGAAAACCTCCGTAACAACAGGGTTGGACGCAGTGATCGCGGGATTCTTTTCAGCCTCGACGCTATGGCCCAATCTGGAGGTCACGGAGGAGATGCGCGAGCGGGCTGTGGAGGCGCTGAAGCGGATGGATGCGCTGCATTTGGCCGAGCAACTGGTGGGCACGATGTCAGCCGGCGAAAAGCGACGAGTTCTGATTGCCCGTGCGCTGGTGCATCGGCCGCGGCAATTGCTGCTGGACGAGCCCTCGAATGCGCTCGATCTGGCCGCGCAACGGGAGCTCGTCCAGACCCTGCGGCGGCTGGCCCGCGAGGGCACGGGGCTGGCGCTTGTGACCCACCACCTGGGAGATATTTTGCCGGAGATCGAGCGTGTGATTCTGATGCGGGCGGGGCGCATCGTGGGCGACGGGCCTCGCGAGGAAATGTTAACCGAGGCGCGGCTGAGCGAACTCTTCCATGCGCCGGTGCGCATCGGGCGCGATAAGGAGTGGCTGCATAGCTGGTGAGGGCAGGGAACAGGGACTAAGGGACTCGGGACTCAGGACTCAGGACGAAAGCGTGAAGGATGGATGGCGGGATAATACCATTGGAGCAAAAAAGATGGGATGCGAGGAACGCATCCCATCTTTACCTTGTATTGAAAAATCAGGCGATCTCCTGGATCAAACGCTATAACCTAGCAGGACTTCGCGAACTTGCGGCGTAGCATTCCAGCCAATCCGAGCAGGCCGGAGCCGAAGAGGGTCAACGTGGTGGGCTCGGGAACAACGGATGGGGGTGGGGGGGTGGCATTGATGTTGAGTGAGAAAGTGGAGGTGTATTGTAAAGGATCATTCCCGTAGTCTCCACCCGTATCGTTGCCGTTAAAGAAAAGTTCTGCTCCATCAGTTTGTGTATAACCGGTTAAATCCAATGTTCCGTAACCATTAAATTGCAAGTAGGTTCCAGAATTCTCTGTGACAGTGACCGGAGAAGTGAAGGTGAACGTGAAAGTGTCCAGTCCAGATGTTCCCGTAATGACATCGCCGGTTGCTGAGGCGTACGTGATTGTCGTCGGTGTCATCGTCACCAGCGTACCTGTCGAGATCTCAAGCAAATCCAGGGTTTCTGCATTGACTGCAGTAGCACCGGTGTTGTTGAAGGTAACAGATGTGCCACTGATCCAATTGATGGTATCGCCAGTAACACCAATTGATCCGGTAATAGAGGTGGCCAATGCCATCGGGGCGATCGCAAGGGCCATTGCCAATGCGAGTAGAGCAACCGAAAACTTCCTCATCGTTCATCCTCCAGGAGACCCAATTTGGTTGTGGTTCCGTCTAGATGCGCATCCCGAACGGTAACCGGGGTTCATGCATACGGCACCGTGCGTCTAGTTCCTCCGAACGCCGAGCCGACTTGTACTACTCCTGTACATGCTTATATTTGCACGCGATGGGCCATGTCAAGTATTTTTTTGAATTTTCTGATATTTCCATGTAAACATTGATAAATCAAAGAGTTGCAATCCGCAAGGTTTCCGGTTACGAAGCCGTGGAAGGGCCGGCCGAGAGAAAATATGTGCAAAGAAACGCACAGGTTAGGACAGAATTTTCCATACAGTTGTCAGTGATCAGTTCGTTCATCGTTCTACCCGGCCGTATTAGATACCCCAGACGCAGAGGAGCAGTGAAGATGAAGGCGATGGTGGCGCGGTCCGCATCCAGGCCGGCCTGGCCGGTGGCGCAATTGGCATTGCCGGCGTTGACGGCCACCACGCGCAACTCGCCTCCAGAGAAGAGATCAGATATCAGGGAACAGGGAATAGCACGAGAGAGAGTGTGTGAGAAGTAGAAAACCGGGGCAAAAAAAAGATGGGATGCGAGGAACGCATCCCATCTATTTATAATCTCGATTGCAGTCAACTACCCATGGAACTGAAGGCCCAAGCCTAGCTGGACTTCTTGAGCTTGTAGCGAAGCATTCCGGCCAATCCGAGCAGTCCGGTGCCGAACAGGATCAGAGAACTGGGCTCGGGACCGTATTCCTTCAGTAAAGTATCAGAGTCGTGATAGGTGTCTTGGTCGCCTTCCGCATCTTCGATTGAAACCCTTACGTTTCCGTTGTAGTCCCATATCTGGAGTTCGTCACCACTTGACAACGTCAGCGCTAAACCATATCTATCCAGAAATGGAGCAATAATGGAGATTGTATCGTCATAACTCCCGGGGGCAGTGGTACCAGGTACGAGAGGCGTATTCGACTGTGGAGGTGGATTATTAGCAATTGTTTGGAACGTAGGACCGGTCACCAAGCCCGTAACTGTCTCATGTATGGCAGCCCCTGTATTCGCTGGGGCTGAACTGAAAGTCACAACTCCATATTGGACGGCTTGAACCACACCAGCGTTTACCGTGAATTGCAGATTAAAGTCTACTGAACCACCTCCCACACCATTTAATACATCGAGACCGAGAAATCCAATAGAATTCGCGTGAGCAGCTGGAGCGAGGATCAGGGAAGTTGCGAATGCGAGAAGTGCAATCGAGAATCTCATCCTATTTTTCATTCTTCAGCCTCATCGATTGGTTAAGATCCCGACCGGTTGGGGAAACCAGACGATAACCATGTACATGGGTGCTGACAACGGGTATCCAGTTCCTCTGGACACACGAATCGTCACGAATTAAGATACACCATACTTATAGATGCACGTGATGAGCCAAGTCAAGACTTATTTTGTTTTCTCTCATTAATTATTCACTAATGCATTGATAAATAAGCCGTTATGGGTCAATATGGTAGCCGGATTTATAGCCCCTGAACGAATGGACAATGTGTACAAATATGCAACGAATTGCACATACGAGAACAGAATTGCCCAATTCGTAATCAGTCGATTGATTGCTTTGCCGGCAGTCATCGCTCTCCCCGCTCCCCTCAGAGAACTGACCATGGCAACGGGACATGACCATTTTAGGGAGGGCCGGAAGAAGAAAAGATACAATTCCGGCGCAATTCCTGTTGACGAGCCATGGGCCGAGGGGTAGATTAAGCGCACACGGGAAAGGAGGTTGATCCAGCTAATGCAAAATGAATCTTCGAGATGTTTGTTACGTGAGGTGACTGAGGCCTAGGGCATCGCGCCGTAGGTCCCATGGCCGCCCCGGCGGAGAGATCTTACCGCAGGGGACGCAACCGCATCTTCACCGTGGATGTTTTCCTCGACCCGATGCGCGGGCGTGGCAATTCTTCAATACAGCGACGCAGCCTGTCGCCGAAGGAGTCCGGCTAGCCGGGCGTCGCCACAAAACGATCGCGGACAGGGAAGAGCAGTGAAGATGCCTGGGCACTCGCTTAAGCGCGATGGCCTTAGTCCAATACCCACAGCTCACCGCGACGGCCTGGGCAGTGCGCCCAGGCCGCCGTTCTGTTTAGGACAGCATATTCGGCAAGCGGGGCGGGCGCGGCTGCGGTACACTCAGGCCCATGCGGGTCTTTGGCATCGATTGTGGAACGGAGATCACCGGGTATGGCGTAGTGGAGTCGGATGACACCGGGCGGCAGCCACGGCTGGTGATGAAGGCCATGGGAGCCATCCGGCTGGCCAAGTCCAAAACGACGGCCGAGCGGCTGGAGCAGGTCTACAGTGAGCTGAGCGCCGAGCTGGAGCGATGGAAGCCGGATGCGGTGGCCATCGAGGAGGTTTTTTACTCGGTGAACGCCAAGTCTGCGCTGAAGCTGGGGCAGGTGCGGGGCGTGGCGCTGCTGGCCGCGGCTAAGCAGGGGCTTCCGGTGGCCGAGTATGCGCCGTTGACCATCAAGTCCAGCGTGGTGGGCTATGGGCTGGCGAAAAAGGAGCAGATCCAGTTCATGGTGGCGCGGCTTCTGGAACTGGCCGAGTTGCCCGAGCCGCCCGATGCCGCAGACGCCCTGGCCATCGCCATCTGCCACATTCACACCGCGCAGACACTGGCGGCTCAAGGAGCGGGCCACCACTAAGTCCTGTCCACATTCAGTTTGTATAGAGGTTTCTCAGCGCCGCGTGGCCGGCTCATATTATTGCTGCGGAGCGGCGGAGTCCTCCGGAGTTTCGGCGTCTTGCAGGGTGAACTGATCGTGCAGGATGACATTGATCAGCGATTTGTGGACGCGGATGCGGCCGTCGTACTCGATAAGGCCGAGCTTGCGAAAGCGATTCATGAAGAAGCTGACGCGGGAGCGGGTGGTGCCGACCATCTCGGCCAGAGTTTCCTGGGTGATGGGAGGAATATTGGGTTCCGGCTCGCCCGGCTCGCCAAATTCGGCCATCAGGAGAAGGATTCTCGCCAGGCGCTTCTCGCTGGAGTTGAAAAGCTGATCGACCAGATCGGCCTGGGTGCGCATGCTCCGGGCCAGCAGGAATTTCAGGTATATATCGGAGAGGGAACGCTCCTCGTGCATCACGCGGATCATCTCTTCCCGCGCAATTTCGAGAGCCGTACAGGCAACCATGGCCGTGGCGGTGACCATATGCAGCGCGCCCACGCTGGCCAGTGACTCCTCTCCAATGAATTCCCCGGCGGAGAGAATCGCGACCGTGCCCTCCTTGCCTTCAGGCGAAACTACGGTGAGTTTTGCGCGGCCCGTGCGGAGATAGAAGATGGAAACAGCCGGGTCTCCCTGCGAAAAGAAGGTCTGTTTGGGCAGCAAATGGACGACTTTTCGTCCCACGCCCGCTTCTTCCAGAAAGGCGGCGAGATCAAAGGTCATATCTCACACCTCCGCCATTTGAATGGCTGGTCCCGGATACGGTCTACACGGGGGCATTTCAGGTAAGTGCGCGAGCGCTTCAACCTTGAGCGAGACAGGAGGAACCCGTTCGGTATCTACCCGAACGCTCACAGTTTACGCCCAAATACAAGGCATGGAGGGATTTTATTTTCAATAGTTCCACGGATTGACTCCTGTGCGGGGGGTTTGAGAGACTTGCCCGCATGGAATACAGAGGGAAAGTAGAGTACGCCCAGGAGCGGAAGCTGCGGACGCGCAATACGCGCATCTACCGGCTGGCGCATTGGCCGATCTGGATTTTTGTCTTTTTTCTAGCGCCGGGACCGCTGACGTTCCGGTTGTTTGCACACGAGTTCAACTGGTGGAACTGGGCATGGCTGGGATTGGTGCTGGCATGCACCGGCGTGGCCGCGTTGCGCGGGCGGCTGCCGGGCGCCGAGCCGGGGCCATACATTCTGCGTTTTGACGAGGACAAGCCGAACCCGCTCTACCGTCGAGTATGCTACAGCTTTGCGTGGAATGCCGCGCTGAGCTATGCGCTGCTGAACCTGACCGGCTTGCTGATTGCCGCTGTGACCGGCGTATGGCAGATGAAGCAGATTTACAATTACGCCTACCTGCCGCTGGCGGCAGTGATTTTGCTGATGGGTGCGACGGGCAAGCTGCCGCGCGTGGAGCCCTCGACCAGGAAAGAAGGCACTCATCGGCGGTATTTCTACGGATCGGTTTGGGCGGTGACGGCGGCGCAGACAGTTCTGCTGGTGCTGTGGAAGGCTCTGCCGCTCACCAGCGCGACCAATCTGGTCAAGCTGGGAGGGTTTGTGGGCACGCTGGCGCTGATGGGCTGGTTTGCCTATCGCGGGATGCTGCCGCGGACGCGGCCGATTTTGCCGGGAGAGAGCATGGTAGCGGATTGAGCCTGGACATCCGGCTCTCAAAATCAAAAACTATATCTACCTCTACCCCGGCTTTGTGTTCTATCGCACCGGCATATAAGGCTCGACGCGCAGCAGATCGGAGAGGATGCCGCGCTCCTCGGGGGTGAAGACGCCCTGGTAACGGGCGGAGTTGAGCACCGTGGGACGCTGATCCAGAGGAACCGCGCGCAGGTCGCGGAAGGCGTTCTTTATTAGCGATTGACGGTCTGCCGGCAGGGCGGCCCAGCTGCGCGCGGAGTTGTTGATCCGCATCAGCTCCTGGGGCGGCAGATGTTCAATCATCTCGGCGCGTGCCAGGCGGCGCTGCCGTTGCTCCTCGGACAACTGGTTGACCTGATGCAACTGCTGGACAACCCGTTGCTGCTCGGCAGGAGAAAGGCGGCGGAAGTTGGGGTCGCCGCGCAGCATCCGCTCCTGCTCCTGGACGGGAAGATTGCGGTGCTGATTGAGCCAGTCGCCCAGGTGGCCCGGCGGGCCTTGAACAGGCGGGGCATAGCCCGGATACGAGGGACGGGAACATAGCCTGGACCGAGGTACGGCGGACCCGGATATCCGGGACGAGGAGACGGCATCCCGGATACGCAGGCCGCGGGGCGTTGGCTGACGGCCTGCCCGGCTGAACGGAAGGAGATCGAATGAGGCGCGGACGCGCCGGAGTGCTGGCCATGGGCCCAGGCCGCAGGCACACAAAGAAGGATAGCTACCGCGGTCAGGGCCACGTAGCCAATCCACCGCGCGCTGTGTGCTGTAGTCAACATTCTGTTCGTCCCTATTAGGTCGTTAGTCTCCGCTCTCGTTGCTGTTGGAGAGCGCCTCCAACTGGTCCAGCAGTTGGGCGTTGCTCTCCATGGTTTGCAGGTCATGCACCACTGCGGTCTGTACCGTGGCGGCTGGTGGATGGTTCCAGTCGGTGATGCCCAGATAGGCTCCTCCTCCCACCAGCAGTACGATGGTCAGCGCCATGGCCGCCAGCGGCCGGACATGGGTCACAGGTTGAAAAGCAAAGCGGGCGCGCAGGCCGGCCAGCCATCCGGCCGGCTTGGCCGCACGCTCTTCGCTGAAGGCACGCCTCCAGCCGGGTGAGAAAGTATGGGTTAGGCTCCGGTGTCTTCCAGCTATCCAGCAGGTTCATGGTCGCCCGCAGCTCATCCAGTTCGCGGCGGCAGCGCTCACACCCTTCCAGATGCGCCTGCGCCTTAGCCGGCAAAGCGGCGTACTTCGCGGCCGGATCGAGAAGCAGGTTCGCCAGCTTCGCATCCATTCCCGTGCAATTCGACTTCATTCGCATTTTTGGCATCCATGCCATTGGAGCCACCCCATTTCCTCGCCGGTCACCCCGGCCTGTTTCCGTTAAACAAAATCCTTCAACTTATCCCTCAGCGTCTGGTAAGCGCGGAAGAGCAGCGACTTGGTCGCTGACTCGCTCAGCTTAAGCACCTCACCGATCTCGCGGTAGTCCATTCCCTGATACTTGTGCATCAGCACAGCCATCCGCTGCCGTTCGGGCAGCGCCATGACTTGCGTGCGAATAGTCTTCATGCGCTCCTCGCGCAGCAGGCTCTGCTCCACCGAAGGCTCATCGTCGGCCACGTCCGGCGTGGCGCCGGTCTGCTCGTCCGGGGCGTCCAGATAAACAGTTCGCGCGGCCCGTTCGTGCTTGGTGTCGCGCGCGTAATTCACCGCCAGGTTAGTGGCGATGCGGTAGAGCCAGGTGGAGAATTTGGCCTCTGCCCGGTAGCTCTGCCTGGAGCGGTAGACGCGCAGGAACACCTCCTGCGCCAGTTCCTCGGCAATTGCCTGGTTGCGGACCATCCGAAAAAGAAAGTGGAAGATGGGCCGGTGATATTTCATCGCCAGATAATTGAACCCAGCTTCATCGCCGGCAGCGGCGCGCAGCATGATGGCGGCGTCGCTCATGGGGTCAAGACTGACCGGGTCCGTGCGGCCGACCAAACCCTTCCGGCCTTCCAGGCGCAGTGCCGGACCCGCTCCCAGGGACGAATTGTCCAGGACCAGGGTTGCCATATTCACAGGAACCCCATCCGGGCCGTTATGTTGCGCGGAAAGAGCAGTTTGTGAGCTTAAATGATTTTCTGCGGGCGGATCTGGCCGTTTGCCGGTCGGGTTGCCGCTGGTTCTGAACATTCGCAGCGCGAAACCGGCTTTGGAGAGGCTTGACCCGGGAAGGCCTGAACCTGCCGGTCCTTGAGTTGCCATCCCAAGGCCGCTGGAGGACAAAACCGGGCACAGGATGAGCTTCCTGACTGGGGGGATGCTGACTGCGCGGCGAATTGATTTGGAGTTCCAGCGCATGGACAGTTGAGTGCAGGTTCCGGCTGGCCTGATTGGACGCCAGGGTTGGCCGCAAAGCCCCGCTGGTGATAATCTAACCTACGGGATGCCTTGCTGGCTCGTTTGCGGCCAGCCCTTGCAGGCTTACGCAGGGGCGCTTAACTCAGCGGTAGAGTGCCACCTTCACACGGTGGAAGTCGCAGGTTCGAATCCTGCAGCGCCCACCATAGAATCAATAACATACAGACGATTCGAAATCCTCTCCGTTGCACAATAACGCACATTAAGAGGAATTATTGGAATACAACTCTCAATTGGCTTTGTCCTGCTCAGCTCTCACCATCATTTCAACGATCTTACCCTGAGCCTGACGAGTGTCTTGGCTGAATGCTCGCACGTAAAGATTCATCGTCAAAGTCCGTGCCATCGCCGTTGCCGGAGCCATCCTTGGGACGAAAGCTCTTCTGCGATGCCCAAGCCTGAATCAGCGTTCCGTCCACGGTGAAGTGTTCGTCGCTCATGAACTTCTTGGCGCGCAGGTTCACTTCCACGAAGAACTGTTGCGCCACATCTGAGGTCAGCAGACGGTCGCGGTTCTTGGAAAACACCGCATGATTCCACATCGCATCGTCCATGCCCAAGCCGACGAACCAGCGAAATAACAGGTTATAGTCGATCTGCTCAACCAGCAGCCGCTCCGAGCGCACGGAACAAAACACCTGCAACAACAACGCGCGCAGAATATATTCCGGAGCTATCGAGGGGCGGCCTGAAGCCTTGTACAGCCGGTCGAATTCCGGGCTCAAAGAGGCCAACGCAGCTCCGTCAGCTTGCGAATTGCGCGCAACGGATGATCCACCGGAACCCGCTGCTCTAACGACACATAGCTGAACATCCCATCCTGAATCCGCTCGTCTCCACGCATACTCATTGGATAAATCGTTGTGATCTCATGACGCAGAAATCGAATCGTTTTTCAATAAGTTCCTAAGAAGAAAGTGTCCGGCGCCTGACGAATCGAACTTCAGTGAACGGGTTGCGTTCATCGTAAGCGTCTTGTCTTCCCCTCTGGAGAGTGGATGGATCGTTTTCCGCACTCGCCGTAACTATTTGGTTGAGTGGATGCGCTGCCTTGGAGTATACGGCAGCAGCATGCTTATCACTTTGGCCGGCATGGCTGTGCTGGTTACCGTTTTGCGCCGCAGTCTGCACAGGCCCGATCAGGCGCCGTATCTAACCGCGGCGATTATAGCGGTGGCTACAGTGATCCTCAGTTTTTTGGCCATGAGCATATTTCCTTTCGATAAAAGGCGGCCGGCTCCGCTGGGGAATCATCTTCCGCGATACCGGCTGCATGAGCGCATTATAAGATTGGCCCTATGGTGGAAATTGTAGGTGAAGCATTGACAGGGACGAAAGGGCTGATAAACCGCAATTATCTTGGATCTCGGTAAGTTACCAAGGGCAGGATCGGAATCCGATCAGCGGACGAGGGTCTCATCGGATAAGTTCTTCATATGCGGCGATCTGGGCCATCGTCTCCTGCCGCATATCCGCGCCTTGTTGCCAGGCGCGATACCAAGCCATGGTCCACTCCAAGGCCGTTTGGATTCTCAGGCACGGCTGCCATCCAAGTTCAACACGGGCCTTGCTTGCATCCAGTCTCAGAAAATGATCCTCGTGTACGCTGAGAACGGCATCGCGCACCCAAGATGCACCCTCACCCCACATATTCGCAATTGCAGTGGCAATGCGTTCGACTGGCCACGCATCTTCGTTGCTCGGGCCAAAGTTGAACGACGAAGCCAACTGTGCCCGTTTCGCAAGCAGTTGTTCCGCCAGCAACATGTATCCGTGCAGCGGTTCGAGCACATGCTGCCATGGGCGAATCGCCTTCGGCTGGCGGATCAGTACTGGTTGTTTGGCCTGAAACCCGCGGATCAGGTCCGGAATAAGCCGATCTTCCGACCAGTCACCGCCTCCGATCACATTCCCAGTGCGCGCCGTAGCCAATGCAATGTGATGGTCATGCAGCCGGTCTACGGGAAAGAAGGAGCTACGGTACGCCGCACTCACGATTTCGGCGCAAGCTTTACTGGAAGCGTACGGATCATGCCCGCCGAGTTGATCGATCTCGCGATATGGCCAGACCCACTCCTGATTCTGGTAACACTTATCGGTAGTGATGCACAACACCGCACGTACGCTGGACGTCTTCCGGATGGCTTCCAACACATGCGCCGTACCCATGACATTTGTGGCGTATGTGCCCAGCGGGTCTGCATAAGAGCGGCGCACCAGCGGCTGTGCAGCTAAATGAAAGACCACCTCCGGACAAAACTCAGTCATCGAGACTTCCAGCTTGGCGTAATCCCGAATATCGCCGCGAACGTCATCGAGAACGGCTGCTATGGATGCCGCAGTGAATAAATTGGGTTCACTCGCCGGGTCCAGCGCATATCCCCGGATCTGCGCTCCCCGGCTGGCAAGCCAGAGGCTGAGCCAGCCGCCCTTAAAGCCGGTATGCCCAGTCAGGAAAACTCGTCGCCCCTGCCACGGGTTCACCACGTCTTCCACGGCGCGCTCCCGCTGGCCCAGAGTTCATCCAGCCTTTGCTTGTCCCGCAGTGTGTCCATCGGCTGCCAGAAGCCGCGATGAAAAAACGCTTGCACCTGCTTCTTTGAGGTCAGGCTTTGCATGGGCTCTCTTTCAAACATCGTGCTATCGTTCTGGATCTCGCTTATGACTGCCGGCGAAAGAACAAAGAATCCTCCATTGATCCATCCACCTTCGCCATTCGGTTTTTCCTGGAATTCGCAAATGGCTGTACCGTCGATGCGCAAGCCACCGAAGCGGGCCGGTGGCTGCACCGCAGTCACCGTCACCAGTTTACCGTGACTCCTATGGAAGGCTATCACGGCGGAAATATCGAGGTCGCTCACACCGTCTCCATAGGTCATGCAGAAGGCGTCTTCACCCTCCAAATACTGAGCGACCTTTTTCAGTCGTCCGCCCGTGCCGGTGTTTTCCCCGGTATCCACAAGAGTGACACGCCAAGGCTCCGCGACACTTTGGTGCACCTGCATCCGGTTTTCCCTCATGTCGAAGGTTACGTCAGACATATGCAAGAAATAATTGGCGAAGTACTCCTTGATGAGGTAACCCTTGTACCCACAACAGATAACGAAGTCGTTAATTCCGTGCTGCAAATAGATTTTCAGGATGTGCCAGAGAATCGGCCGCCCGCCAATCTCCACCATCGGCTTGGGGCGCGTGCCCGTTTCTTCGCTGAGACGTGTCCCAAGCCCGCCTGCCAGAATAACTGCTTTCATTTCAGTCTCTTAGCACCAGTAAAACGAACGCTTTCTGTGTCAGGTTTACCGCAGGTTCGTTCGTGGATATTTTATCCTAATCAATAGTACACTGCGGACATTTGATTGTGTATGCTTAACTTACGGATATCCCATGACAGAAACAGCGACACAGCTTCGGCAGCATATTCTCGACCTCTCCGCTCAGTATTTTGCAAAGGCTTTTCCTGAGGCGGAATTTAAATCTGGGCAGTCGCCTGTTCCAGTATCCGGCAAGGTAATCGATGGCGATGACCTGAGTTCCATAGTGGATTCGGCTCTTGATTGCTGGTTCACCACCGGCCGCTTTGCCGAGGATTTCGAGCGCAAGCTGGCTAGTTTTGTCGGCGTCCGCTGTGCCTCGCTAGTCAACTCCGGCTCCTCCGCCAACCTCCTCGCCGTCAGCGCACTCACATCACCAAAGCTCGGTGATCGCCGGCTCAAACCGGGCGACGAGGTAATCACCGTGGCCTCGGGTTTTCCGACCACCGTCAATCCGATTCTTCAAAACCGCCTCGTACCCGTCTTCGTGGATGTCACGTTGCCCACTTACGAGATCGATGCTGGCCAGCTCGAAGCGGCCCGTAGCGAGAAGACTAGGGCTGTCGTTATCGCCCACACGTTGGGTAATGTCTTCGACCTCGATGCCGTCACCGCTTTTGTGAGGAAACACAACCTCTGGCTGATCGAGGATTGCTGCGATGCGCTCGGTTCTACCTGGAAGGGACGCCAGGTGGGCACTTTTGGCGACATTTCAACTGTCAGCTTTTACCCCGCGCACCACATCACCATGGGCGAGGGCGGGGCGGTGCTTACCGACAAGCCCAATCTGCAGGTTCTCATCGATTCGTTCCGCGACTGGGGCCGTGACTGCTGGTGCCATCCGGGCAAGGACAACACCTGTGGCAAGCGCTTCGACTGGCAACTTGGCAGTCTGCCTTGCGGGTACGACCACAAATACACCTACTCACATATCGGCTACAACCTGAAAGCCACCGACATGCAGGCCGCTCTCGGGGCCTCCCAGATCGCAAAGCTGCCCCGATTCATCGAGCGACGTAAAGAGAATTTTCGTTATCTGCTCTCTGCGCTCAAGCCGGTGGAAAAGTATCTTCTGCTGCCCGAGGCAACACCGGGTTCCGATCCCTCATGGTTTGGCTTTCCAATTGGAGTTCGTGAAAACGCGCCTTTTAAGCGGGAGGACCTTATCCGCGCGCTCGACGCAAAGAAGATTGGCACACGGCTTCTCTTCGCAGGCAATCTCCTCCGGCAGCCTGCCTATGAAGGCTGCGAATACCGTGTCGTTGGCGACTTGCCAAACACGGACTTTGTCATGAACAACGTGTTTTGGATCGGCGTGTATCCGGCATTGACCCGGCCGATGCTCGATTATGTCGCGGAGACCATCCATGCATTCATCTCGCGGTAAATCGAAATACAAAGGCGTCGACTCTGTCTGCATCCATCGCACCGATAGACGTTCGGCAGGAGTCAGGTATAAACTCCTGTTATTCTTTGAAGCTGATAGGCGAAATCGAACTGACTTCAACACAAGGAGCAACAATGTGCGAAGAACTTAGGACCGTAAGAATAGGTGATCGGCTCGTCGGGGAAGGCCAACCCTGTCTGGTGGTAGCCGAAATCGGCATCAATCACAACGGCAGTATTGATCTGGCAAAGCGACTGATCAGCGTTGCAGTGGCTGCCGGTTGCGATGCGGTGAAGTTCCAGAAGCGCACCGTAGAGGTGGTCTACACGGCCGAGGAATTGGACAAGCCCCGCGAGAATCCCTTCGGTCCTACCAACCGAGACCTTAAATACGGCCTGGAATTCGGGCAGGAGGAATACAAGGAGATCGACGACTTCTGCAAATCGGTGAAGATGCCCTGGTTCGCCTCGCCGTGGGATGAAGCATCGGTGGATTTCCTGGAACAGTTCGCAATACCCGTCTACAAGATCGCCTCTGCCTCGCTTACTGACGACAACCTCCTGCGGCACGTTCGCAAGACCGGCAAGCCTGTCATCGCTTCCACCGGTATGAGCACATACCAAGAAATTGACCATGCGGTGGAAGTGTTGGGCAAGAAAGATCTCATCCTAACGCACGCCACCAGCACCTACCCGGCGAATTACGACGAGTTGAATCTCCGCGCAATCCCGGCCATGGCGGAGCGATACTGCGTCCCGGTCGGCTATTCCGGTCACGAGACCGGCATCCCCACCAGTGTCTGCGCCGTTGCACTGGGCGCCTGCATTGTCGAGCGCCACATCACCATGGACCGTGCCAGTTGGGGCTCCGATCAGGCGGCATCGCTGGAGCCAAACGGCATTTCCCGGCTGGTGCGCGATATCCGCTTATGGGAGCAATCCAAGGGCGATGGCATCAAGCGGGTCTTCGAGCGTGAGGTGCCGATCCTTAAGAAATTGCGTCGTGTTGGCGCAGCGGTGTAGTCCGGCATGACTGAGACCAATTCAGCAAATAGCGGTTTGGAGCGCATCCGGGCCGTCGCACTGGATGTAGATGGGGTGCTCACCGATGGTGGGCTCTGGTGGGGGCCCGGCGGTGAAGAGTGGAAGCGTTTTTGCTTCGCCGACATCATGGGCGTCTCGCTGGCGCGGCGCGCTGGCCTGAAGTTGGCTCTGATCTCCGGCGAGGATAGCCCGCTCGTTGACCGCTATGCGGAGAAGATGCACATCCAGTACGTTATAAAGGGATGCCGCGACAAGGCAACCGCGCTGCGGGAGTTTGCGGCCACGGCCGGCATCGAACTGGCAGAGATTTGCTATATGGGAGACGATGTGAACGATCTGCCCGCAATGCAGATTGCCGGTTTCTCCGCTACTCCGGCCAACGCCGCGCAGGACATTCTGGCCAGGGCGGATTTCATTGCAAAATGCGCCGGAGGCAACGGCGCGGTTCGTGAGCTGATAGAGGCGCTGCTGGCGGCGCGGGGCTTATCTGTGCAGGAAGTCTTTACCAGGACTTAAATTTCACAATGGGTTTCTGAACGCGGATACGATTAAACCGATGAAACTTTCCGACTACGTTGTACACTTCATTGCCGAACAGGGCGTGAAGCATGTGTTTCTGGTTACTGGCGGCGGTGCCATGCACCTGAACCAGTCGCTCAGCACGGAGACTGCAATTGAGCCTGTTTGCAACTCGCACGAGCAGGCAAGCGCCATGTGCGCGGAAGGATATTCCAAAGCCACCAATCACCTGGGCGTCTGCATGGTTACTACCGGGCCAGGGGGCACCAACGCCGTGACCGGAGTTGCCGGCGCTTGGCTGGACTCGACCCCCACGTTGTTTGTCTCCGGCCAGGTGAAGCGGCCCGACCGCATGTTTGACAAAGAGGGGCGGCCACTAGGTATGCGCCAGCTAGGCGTTCAGGAAGTGGACATCGTCTCCATCGTCAAGCCGATTACCAAGTACGCCGTCACGGTTCTTGAGCCAATGGACATTCGATACCACATGGAGAAGGCTGTCTATCTGGCGCTGCACGGCCGGCCCGGCCCGGTGTGGATCGACATTCCCCTCGATGTTCAGGCTTCTCCGATTGAAGATCCCTCCACCCTGCGCGGTTTCGATCCGGTGGAATTGAAAGAGCTTTCCAGCAATGCGAACCTGGAACAAGAGGTCGCCCGTCTGATTGAGAAGCTGAACCAAGCTGAGCGGCCGCTGCTGTTTGCCGGCAATGGCATCCGTCTTGCGCATGCGGAAAAGGAGTTCGAACAACTCCGGAAGATGCTGGGAATTCCCACAGTCGCCACCTGGTGCGCGGCGGACCTGGTCCCGAGCAATGATCCCACATTCGTGGGCCGGCCGGGGTCTGTCGCGGCGCGGGGCGCCAATTTTGCACTTCAGAACTGCGACTTCCTGCTGGCCATCGGGGTGCGTCTCGATTTCGCCATCACAGGCTATGCTCCGCAGAATCTCGCCCGCGAGGCATGGAAGGTGGCCGTCGACATCGATCCGGCGGAGTTGGGCAAGCTACACCCCTATTTCCAGCAGCCCATTGTTGCCGACGCACACGCGTTTCTCGCAAACCTGCTAAAACATAAGAACAAAATCAAACTGAAAGATCAAAGTGCGTGGGACGCCCGCTGCGCCGACTGGAAGACGCGCTATCCGGTGGTGACCGAAGAGCATCGCAAGCCGGAGGGTCTGGTCAGCATTTACAACCTGGCGGAGGTGATCGGCACGGAGTGTACCCCGTTTCATCAACTGATCTCAGGCAGTTCCGGCAGCGGCATTGAGATATTTCTGCTTGCCTGTCCCACTCGCCCCGGACAGCGCATCTATCATACCGCTGGATTGGGAGCGATGGGCTATGGCCTGCCCATGTCGGTCGCGGTCTGCCTCGGCGGCGGCCGCCGCGAAACCGTGCTGGTGGATGGCGATGGCGGATTCCAGTTCAACATCCAGGAGCTGGAGACGGTCTCGCGCCTCAAGCTGCCCATCAAGTTCTTCGTTCTGAATAACGATGGATACGCTTCGATTCGGGCCTCTCAGGCGGCCTACTTTAGCAAGGCCAGCATCGGATGCGACGATGCCACGGGCCTCACCGTGCCAGACCTGAGCAAAATCGGTGCATCGTATGGGCTGAAGACGGCCATCATCACTGACCAGACAAACCTGCGCGAAGAGGTCCGCCGCGTCCTTGCTATGGAAGGTTCTGTGCTCTGCGATGTCCGCGTCATCCCCGATGAAATACGCGCGCCCAGGCTCTCCTCGCATCAGAAGGCGGACGGCAGCTTCGTCTCCAAACCGCTCGAAGACCTCTTCCCGTTCCTGCCGCGTGAAGAGTTCCTGGCCAACATGATTGTGAAACCGCTGGATGAGTAGCCGGCCAGCGTAGCCGCTATAATGAGGGAATAATGAAGCTCCAGGAAACGAAAATTCCCGGCTGCTACGAAATCGAGTTCCTCGCGCAGGAGGATGTGCGTGGCAGCTTTGTGAAGACCTTCCACACAACCGCCTTCCGCGAGTTGGGACTGGAATCCGATTTCTCCGAGAGTTTCTATTCGCTGTCAAATCAAAATGTGCTGCGCGGGTTGCATTTCCAGCTTCCGCCCGCAGACGGCGCAAAGCTGGTTTACTGCCTGCAGGGTTCAATAATGGATGTGGCGCTAAACCTGCGTGCCGGCTCGCCCTCATATGGCAGTGAATCGCCTGGCTTTTCCCTTAAAGCTACCTCGCTGTTCTTGCAACTTGCGCTAACGGGCGTACAATCGCCGCGAATCTATTGTCAGAATGAAGATTCCGGTTCAGCGATGTATGAAAGTAACCGAATTGCAGGTTGCCTGCTGATGTGCAGTCATGAGTAGTCCTATCCGGACCGAACGTTCAGAGCCTCAGCTTCAGTCTGAGCTCCGAAGACCCTTTGGAATGTTGTATAGAATATCTCGCCCGTGGAAGACTGCGTTTCGGTTGGCGCAAGGGGCAACGCGTTTCGTTTGTCAGAAGGCAGACGATAATCCGCGAATACTGTCTGTTGACATTTTTGCAACCATCCTTAGCCGCTCTGCCGACGATGATGCTGCTTGGCGCGCCGGTACCCTATCCGTCTGGCAGGTTATACATCGAAAAGGTCTAGCTATTCCTCGTCATTTGGATCTAATCAAACTGCGGCGGGATGTGGAAGCCAAGCTTTCCGCTGAGTTGATCAACGCTGGAAAGGACCCTGAATTCTCTCACCACAAGAGCTTTGAGGCCTTACTCGTTTCTATTGGGGCCGGAAGCTGGGCAGCGTCGGAAGCAACCTCCCTGGCTGCCATTGAGCTAGCCTACGAGGCAGCCCTGACAAGACCAGTTCAAAATGTAGTTGCATGGATTGCTGAGGAAGCGGCCAAGGGGCGTCGGGTCATTGCTGTTTCCGACACGCGATACAGGGCTGAAGAAATTCGCACCCTACTGCAAAGGCATAACGTTTCCGGGATTTCAAAGGTCTATGCCTCTGCCGACTATCAGGCCAGCAAGTTTCATGGGAAATTGTTCGATGTTGTGCTTCGCGAAGAGGACGTTGAGGCAAAGGGGGTTTTGCACTGCGGAGACAACCTGCTTTCTGACTGTCTGGCCGCAGCGCAAAGGGGATGCCATGTTAGGAAGATGCCGAGATTGGTGCAACCTGCGTGCGTGTCTCCATTGCCCGTAGCCCCCCCTGCCGCCCGGCACCATGTAACGGACGCCTTCGCGGTCGGATATGAGACGATTGGGCCTTTGTTGGTTGCTTTCACTCGCCTGCTGCTGGAACGTGCGGCACAGGATGGTGTGGGACGACTGGCGTTCGTTGCTCGTGACGGCGAGTTGTTACTAAGTATTGCTCAGATCATCGCCGCCAACCGCCCTGGTTGGAATCCAACGCTGAGCTACCTGCAACTTTCTCGGCGCGCCGTGGCCTGCGCGTTACAGGCGGTGATTCGGGCAACAGAGTCCCCCGCAGCACTCGACAGCTTGTTGAAGGAAACCTCGGTAATGATTGGCGGGAGCAGCCAGCTTGATCGCGTCTGCAAGTTGTTTGGGCTTCCTCTGGAACAGATCTCCGCTGAGGCCGCGTGCATGGGGATGTCGGGGGCGAAGCTGACAAACTCCGAACTTCGCGCCCTGTTTTCGGATCCACGCACTGCGGAAGTCGTTCGACAGTGCGTTGCCTGGCAACGACAGCTTCTGCTGCGCTATCTTTACAAGGAACAGATTCTGAGTGCTTCCACCGCGCTTGTGGATGTGGGGTGGCGGGGTTCCACCCAACGCGCGCTGGAGGAGCTGTCCAAGTCGGAAGGATTGTGCGCGCCGCGCGCTTATTACCTGGGACTTTGGGATGAAGGGCGTATGGTTTCTCCCGGAGGAATAGCGGAAGGCATTCTTTGCGACCAGCGCCGGAAATGGACTCTGCTTGAATCCTCCGCATGGCAAGCTGCATACCTGCTAGAGTCAGTCTGCCGCGCCGGGCACGGTATGGTAATCGGTTTCGAAGAACAAGACGGTGGCACGGTCCTACCGCTTCACGCAAAAGCGGGCTCAACGCGCGAGGCGGAGCTACGCTCGGAAAGCGCCCGCCAGCAGGTTCGCGAGGGAGCCCTGGAATATGCACGGTGGTTCTCTGGGCAGGCGGCTTGCGCGCCACCATTTTCAAACGAACTGAAGCTCGCTGCGCAGAGACGTCTATTGCGCTTGGCTTTTTTTCCCCGGCCCGAGGAGAGAGCCCTCGGGCGTCTCTTGGTGCACACTGAACCCACAAGCGACGACTGGTTCGCGCCCCTGATCATGAGCCCCAAGGGCGGGGTGAAGGGCTGGCTTGCAGGCGTGCGCTCGCCTTGGAAGGGCGGCTATTTCCGTGACACGGGTGGGCTCGCCCTCGCTGCGCTCTATTTTCTGGCCGAAGATTCCTTCGTCAGGCTTCCGCCCGGTTCAAAGTTCAAAATAAGGGAGATATTGATGAGAAACACTAATTAGACTCGCAAGGAACCGAATGAGGATGAAGCAATGTCCGATGGAGGAGGACTCAATCATGTGTACAAACGACACCAGACATTACGTACGTTTTCAGCAGTTCATGGACGAGTATTATCAGTTATTGGACGGTTCCTTAAGCGCATCTTCAAAGATGGCTGGAAGCTGCTCCGCCTGAACTGATTCACAATGATGCTGGCATATCAAAGCTGAGAATTGGAGACTCTTTGAACACAGATGAGACTGAACTGCGGCTGGCGCCGGGAAATCCGCACTGGCTGATGAAGATAAGACTTATAGCATGGCTAGCCGGGCATTTCCCTCCCGGACTGTTTCTGCGCTATTTACTGGTTGGCGTTTGGAACACGGTCGTAGGATATTCAGTCTATGCACTGATTACCTATTTCCTCACGAAGACGCGCCTTCCCGCTGCGTACATGTTCTCGGTCGCACCCTCCTGTTTCATCAACATCACCATGGCCTTCTTCCTTTACAAATGGTTTGTCTTCCGAACCCAAGGCAATTACTGGCGGGAATACCGGCGCACAATGGCCGTATATTGGAGCCTCTTTATCCCGGCCATGGTGATTCTTCCCGTGCTGGTGAATCTGCTGCATTGGCTCTTTCACATGGGAGCCGCAGCGCCATACGTGGCCAACGCCATTTTGACAGTCTTTGGCGTAATCTACAACTTTCTGGGTTACAAGAAATATTCATTCAAACAAGTAGTCGTTGCACCGCAAGACGCCAAAGCCATCAAAACGGATCCTACGCGCTCTTAAAACCGATGCCAGCGTAGGCTCGCAACCAGTTGACGTATGCTGCCCTCAGAGTTTTTACTGAAGATACGCGATCACACGGTCCAGATGAGCCGACTGCGGCTCAGTCAACCCAGCACTATAAGAGGACTGCCTTGAAGACGATTAGCGTTGTGACTCACGCCTACAATGAAGAAGGCAACATCGAAGCCATGTATCAGCGCGTGCGCGAGATCATGAACGGCTTCCCGCAATACCGCTATGAGCATGTCTTTATCGACAACGCATCGAAGGATGCGACCGTTGCCATTCTGAAGCGCATTGCGGAGAAGGACAAGAACGTCAAAATCATCGTGAATGCGCGCAACGTCGGCCATATCCGCTCACCGATTCACGCTCTGTTTCAGGCACGCGGCGACGCGATGATCGGCATTGCCAGCGACTTTCAGGAGCCGCCGGACCTGATTCCGGATATGATTCGCGCCTGGGAGGAAGGCTATCCCATGGTATTGTGCATCAAGGAGAGCAGCGGCGAGCACGGCCTAATGTTCTGGCTGCGCAAGCAGTATTACAAGCTGGTGGAGCGGCTCTCATCGGTCGAGACCATCCAGAACTACACCGGCTTTGGCCTCTACGACCGCCGTGTTGTCGATATCGTGAAGTCGTTTCAGGATCCGTACCCGTACTTCCGCGGCATTATCGCTGAGATTGGACTGCCCAGCAAGCGGCTTTACTTCCATCAGCCGGCACGCAAGTCCGGCATCACCAAGAACAACTGGTACACACTGTACGATATCGCCATGCTGGGCATCATTAACCTGTCGAAGATTCCTCTGCGGCTAATGGTGTTTGCCGGGTTCATCGGCGCGGTGGTCTCGTTTCTCATCGCCATGGCATATCTCATCTACAAGCTGCTGTTCTGGCGCAGTTTCTCGGTGGGCATTGCACCGGTGGTGATTGGCATCTTCTTTCTCAATTCCATCGTGCTGGTCTTCATGGGGATCCTCGGCGAATATGTTGGCGCGATTCATACCCAGGTGCAGAAGCGGCCGTATGCGATTGAGCGGGAACGCATCAATTTCGAGTATGAGCCGGACCTGCCGATGCCGATGGAAGGCAGCGAAAACGCGGGCTGACAACGTCCTTTTCGCCCACGTTAAGGAGCGTAATGAAAAACCTGATTCTGGAGAAACTAGGCAACTCCGTGGCCACGTTGCAGAAGGTGATGGCCGACGACGTTCTGCTTTCCGAAGTGGCCGAAGCCGCGGCGGTCACCGGAAAAGCTCTGCTTGCCGGGCGGAAGCTGATGGTGGCCGGCAACGGCGGAAGCGCGGCGGATTCGCAGCATCTTGTGGCAGAGTTTGTGAGCCGCCTCACGGTCGATCGTCCGGCGATGCGCGCCATTGCGCTGACCACTGACACCTCCATCCTCACCGCCGTTGGTAACGACTACAGCTACGACAATGTATTCGAGCGGCAGATTGAGGCGCTGGGCCAGGCCGGTGATGTTTTCCTCGGCATCTCGACATCGGGAAACTCAAAGAATGTATTAAAGGCGCTGCATTTGAGTCGAAAGATGGGCATCTCAACGATCGGCTTCAGCGGACGCGACGGCGGCAAGATGCCACCATTGTGCGATTATAACGTCATCGTTCCTTCGGAAATAACGGCGAATATCCAGGAGTCGCATCTAACGCTGGAACACATTTTCTGTCATCTAGTCGAGATTGCATATTTTGGCGCAGACTTCTTCGGCAAGCTAGAGTAGGCAGCGATAGTTGTTCGCTGCGATAACATGCCGGACTGTACGAACGAATCGCGATGTATTCGAATGAATCGCGCGATTTGCACAAGGCTTGATCGCCGGTACCTTTGTAATGGAGAAATCGAATGGCTGCTCCCCTTGAGGCCGCAGATATTGATCTAATTCTCGCAAATACGCGAGACCTGTGGCACGAGATGCGTGGTCAGCGCGTCTTTATGACCGGCGGCACGGGTTTTTTCGGCTGCTGGCTGGCGGAAAGTTTTCTTCATGCCAATCGTGTGGAGAAGCTTTCTGCGCGCCTGACGATCCTTACGCGAAACCCGTTAGCCATCGCGCAGAAGTGTCCTCACCTAGTGCGCGATCCAGCGATTACGCTGCTTGCGGGAGATGTTAAGGATTTCACCTACCCCGATGGCGAATTCAAGTATGTGATTCATGCGGCGACCGAAGCCAGTGCGAAACAAGCAGCCGAGAACCCCATTGAGATGCTGGCGACGATTCTTCGCGGAACGGAGCACACTTTAGACTTCGCTGCAACTCACGGCACGCGGAAGTTCTTGCTTGCCAGTTCCGGCGCTGTGTATGGGATCCAGCCTCCTTCGATAACACACCTCAGTGAGGATTACGCGGGTGCGCCAAACCCTCTAAAACCAGATTCTGTATATGCAGAAGGGAAGCGGGCTGCGGAGTTGATGTGTGCCCTCTATGGGGCCAAGCACGACATTGGATGCAAGATTGCGCGATGTTTTGCGTTTGTAGGTCCGCATCTGCCAATGAACGCGCACTTTGCTATAGGAAACTTTATTCGCAATGCAATGAGAGGAGATTCGATCATCGTGAATGGGGACGGCACTCCCAAGCGCTCGTATATGTACGCGGCAGACCTCGCGATATGGCTGTGGTCGATCTTGTTTCGAGCGCCAGTGATGGAGGCATTCAATGTCGGTTCAGACCGGGCCATTAGTATCCTGGAGCTCGCACATGCGGTGAATGCCGCCATGGGCTCGAAGGCAGATGTGCGGGTTGCGCAAGAGGTCATTCCTGGAGCGCTATTGCGTCAATATGTTCCGAGTATCAAGAAAGCAGAGCAACAGCTTGGTTTGAAATGCGAAGTATCGCTTGAGGATGCCATTCGCCGAACCGCTGCTTGGCACGCTTTTTGTCCGGCGTTTAAGAGATAGGCATATCCTAGCGGCACGGCGGTGCCAAAGGGAACACCGACAATGAAACCAAAACCTGTTGGGCATACCTGAGTCAAGCAGATACCTAGCTATAGTTAATAATAGCCTCTAGTTTGCCTGTGTTTGCTCACTCGGGCAGACTCCGGGTCCCGCTCAAGGGAGACGCAGCCGGGTACGCGACAACCTGTACGCGGACAACGTTCCATATTTCTTGCTCGTACCTGGGAGCATTGGTGCGCTCGTCGATCATTAGCCTGACTAGATGCGCTGCATCCAGATGATACGGGCCGGGGCTGATGTGAATCACCCGGTCAGGCTGCAGCACTTTGAATTGTCCCAGAAGATAGCATGAGGAACATGTGGAAAGAAGCCCTGTTACTTCATTTAGAGAACCAGTGTCGTTCAATCCAATAGCAAACCGGCTTTGCTCGCCGAATACTTCATCAAACATCCCGGCATACTCGTAAAACCGATATTTTCGCTGGTTGGCATCAAGAGAGTATGCTTGATCGTCGACAAAAAAGGATGTTCCCTGGCGAATCGCGGGATCGCTTGCGAAATGACGTAGTAGCGAGTTCTGCTTGTACGTGTCCTTTTGAAACTGCGCGAGATTATCGATGTTGTTTAGTATGAACATCGCGATCAGCGCTGCCAGCACATAAACAACCCCGGCTCGCCAGCGAGCGAACAACAGGTCCAACCCGTAGACGAGCATCCAGGCGGCTCCTAGGGGAATGAGGAGCTGATGTCTGCTATTCCAATCCGGGAGGCTGGGATACTTTCCAACCAGGTCATAGGGCATGACACCGAGAGTGAAGATCAAAGCGCCGAACAATAGATTGAAGAGGCACGTCTTGACATCGGGCGTGCCTGGCGTCACCACCAGTGCGCGGCTGGAGTGCGCGCCGGCAGCGAGCGAACCGCGCAGTATCCATCCGATGCAAAGCGTGAGAAGAATTGTTGCGGCGAGAGCAGGCCACGCTGTCAGAGATACCCGCACAGCGTGTGCGATGACCTGTAGGAACGACCTGTAAAGTGCAGATCCAATAGCAAGAGGAGAGTGAGCCACATAATGGAACGTCACTTCGTTGTAATGGGCATAAAGGCCATAGGGCTTGGAGAGTCGCTTCAGTTCAAACACCACAGGCGGCAGCAGGATGAAGTCCGGTATCTGCTTTAAACGACTGATGGCAGCGTGGACGGACGAATAGCCGGAGCGGACATAAAGAAACAGGATAGGAACAAGGATGCAGAAGAAAAGCAGGGAATTTACATCATAGGATGCCAACCCGATCAACAGCAGCGAGGATAAGCGCAGCCAAACGCCTCCTCGGTCAGTGAATTCGCTAAAGAGCCAAAGCCCGACAAAAAAGACTCCATAAGCGATTGCGTAGCGAAAGTCCGAGAGGGCAATTCTGGCGCTGTTCACCGGGAACACGGCAAACAGCAGGACCAGGTACAGCCGTTTTTGGCTGTCCAGTTTCGGAAGATGACAGAGCGTCTTAAACAACGCGACGGACGCGGCAAGATAGGAGAGGAAAACGATCCAACGGTAGGTTTCAACGCTCATGTGGCGAAGGACTAGATCTAAAGGTCTCAACAGGGAATAGCCCATTTGCTCGCCCATCTGCAACTGAGTGCCGCGATCCAAATACGTCCAGACCCAGTCATCCCAGAACACTCCATGATTGAGGAGGAGCAGAAAATAGCTGAGCGAATAGAGGCCGACGAGAATGGCCAATGCGAACAGCGGTGACTGACTTGTTCCACCCTGGTTCTTGTACTCCGCAGTACCTTCAGTCGTAAACGGCTCGCCAGACGTTCGGCGGCGAAACAGCGGCCGAGTCGTGGCCATACGATGCGTATTAGCGCTTCCTGTCATTCCTGTTCCTCAGCCATCATTATAGGGTATGAGAGGAGCCGTCTGTACCGCTGTCAATACCAGCTGAAAACTCCGCACTCTGCTGAACGAAAAATCCCCCCACCTCCTTATAATGACGGTTTACAGTTACATCCGACTTGATGAAAATGAGGTCGGCTGGTTCCTGATCTCTCGGAATAGCCTTGTAGTCTATGCCCGCTTCACGGTTTAGCTGTTCTGTGGCCTAGGCTCACTTGCTCAGTTCACGGCGCTTCTTGTCTGTCTCTTATTCATTCATCTGGGGATTTTACTTCAAACTGCGTGAAAATAATAAAGTAGCCTGAGTATGGGCACCCTACGACAGTCCCGAAGCAGTTCCACAAGCAGCCAGCCCTCTTCGAGCGCCGTTTCGTGGTCGTTACGACGAATGGAGCGATCCGGAAGCAGGACTGACTTCAGTGCACAGCCAGACGGGACGGAGGCTAAGACCTGTTTTCATTCAACCGGCGAGCTTTTGCTCAATCCACTCGTCGAGCACGGATGCGCGGAAGCGCCAGACCTTGCCAATCTGCAAGGCACGAATCAGTCCGCTCCGCGCCAGCTTCTTGTCAAGGACGGAATATAAGTTGACTACTGTGGCGGAGTAAAAGTAGGCCAGTAGGACGTCGGGGCAGGGAGGGATTTTCGGGGGAGAAGGGGCACTGGAGCGTAGCGGAAGAGGCCCTTCTTCCACACGGCGCGTCTGGCGGGGTGGGTCTATTCAGCGCTTGACGGCCGGTGAGCGTTTGCGGCGGCTTTGCTTGAGGCGGTAGCTATCGCCGTTCATCTACAGGATGTGTACATGGTGGGTGATGCGGTCCAGCAGTGCTCCAGTCAGGCGTTCGGAGCCGAAGACCTCGGTCCATTCTTCGAAGGGCAGATTGCTGGTTATAAGAGTTGAGGTGCGTTCGTATCGCAGGCTGAAGGTCTCGAAGAGCAGCTCAGCGCCCGTTTTCGACAGCGGCATGAAGCCCAATTCATCGTCGATGAGCAGTTCATAGCTGGCCAGCAGTTTCTGGAAGCGCAGCAGATGCTTGTAGTCGCGGGCTTCGATCAGCTCACTGACCAGACCGGCAGCAGTGGTGATGCGCACGCGATGGCCGCGCTGACAGGCGGTCATTCCAAGAGCAAGCGCAAGATGCGTCTTGCCAGTGCAGCTGTTGCTGAGCAGCAGCACGTTCTCACGGCCCGACAGGAACTCGCATCGTGCAAGATCCAGCACCAGCATCTTGTTGGCCGAGGGGATGGCCCGGAAGTCGAAGGTGTCCAGGCTCTTGACCACGGGGAACTTCACCTGCCAATGGCGACCCTCAGGCTGTTCTTCTGGCGTTCATCCGGTTTTAATTCCGGCGCGTAGCTTGGTAGGTGGGAGACCTCGTCGATAGGGCCGATTTAAAAGCCAGATGCCTCTCCGGAAACCAGGTAAGCCGGATGGTAGTGGTGGTTACGGTTTGCAGGCCCGGCAAATAGATGGGGGCCTTCCATCGTTCGTAGGTGAAGTTGCCGTTGATCTCAAAATCCTTGCCAATGCGCTTGACCGCCTGGAAGTTGATGTCGTTCAGGGTGGTGCCGCCGGGTATGAAGTCCTTGGATGCTTTTTGGTTGCGCACACCCACTTGGAGCCATTCTTTACCGCTCAGATGATAGGTAAGCCAGCCCTGGCCGCCCTTGTCCTCGCGGCCAACCCAGTCGCCGAAAAGTTGACCCTGGTTCGTGTAGCCCTGTACCTGGATAACTTCCCAGTACTGATAGCGGCCGCCAATGCTCATAACGGTACAGGTTTTGGCACCGTTCAAATAGTAACAGGCGGAGGAATCCGTGTCGACGGCTTCGACGCGCAGATCCAGCTTTGGGATGCCGGGGACATGGGAGAGATAGATACCCGGCCTGAAGGTGCTGTGCAATGGCTTGAAGAGGGGACTGGGTGCATCGTGCGCCTCGGCATCGGTGTAGAGGGTCAGCCAGTTGCGAGGGAAAGGCAGACGGTAAGTGAAATCGAATGCGCCGAAGCGAGCTCCGGGGTCCTGAGTGCTGTACTTTGTCGCAGGATTGACGGCGTCAAAGCTGAAGAAGCTGCGCAGGAAGGTGTGAAGGGTGATAGGCTCGTGTCCCTGGCCACCCCAGATCACGGTGCGTTCGAAGCCGAACTCCAGGTCGCGAGTGGGCTTAAAGCTGACCTTCTCGACTTGTACCCAGGGGTTGCCGGCGTTGATCACGTTCGGCAGATTGGTCGAGGGGTTGGCAATATACGCCGGATTGGGCATATAGGTGTGCCCGGAGCGGTCCTACCATGAAATCGTAGCGAAATTGTCCGAGGACTCGGGAAAGCAGCGGAATGGAGAGCGGCTCGACGCGGTTGATGCGGAAGGAGTAGATATTTTCTGCGTTGTTGGAGTAGGCCATGCCGCCGTCCAGTCCAGGTCCAAGCCACTCATCCTGTTTGCCGATGGAGATTTCGTGGCTGAGTACGTGGGCGGAAACGTAAGCCTCCATGACCCGTCCGTTGGTGGTGGCGGCGATGGGCCCCATGGGAATGGTGGCTTGGGGATAGGGAAGGCCCCGTGGCGGCGTTGAGGAAGGTGGTGCCGTCAATCGTGCTGAGCGCCTGAGCCAGCGACTGGGAGTAGCCGGTAGCTGAGGGCGCCTCTTCAAACTCGCCGCGCGCATAGAGCACGAACCGGCCGGCTGCAGCGTAGCCACTGGCGCCGGAGTAGTTATTGAATCCGCTTTCGTAGGGGCGATCGTAGTCGTTGATGATGGTTGAGCCAAGATGGAAGCTGTCACGCAGGGGTGTGCCGCTGATGCCGCGAGCCACGGTGTATACCGACTCGATGTCAGAGTTTCCCTGGAGCGTCAGACATCGTATATCGGTGTCATAGTGAAAATAATGGATTAATGCGGCATAGATATCCTGCGCCTCGCCTGCGGTTGGGTCTCCATACATGTTCGCGTCGCGAATTTCGGCGCTGGTCTCTTCGAGCATGTGACTCATGCTGGCGCGCGTCCAGGGGCGCATGCCCAGATAAGCATGATCGATATAGCCCATCGAGTAAAGCCGCAGCATGGCTGGATAGACCCAATTATCAACCGGAATGTACGGTGAGCCCTGTCTGGAAGTCGCGCAAACGCCCGCCGGACGGCTGGAATCGCTCTTCGACTGCCCAGCTTCCTCGCGCGCGGCAGGCTGCTCAGCCGCGATTGGTGAGGCGATCATCAGGATAAATCCTGCCAACACCATTGCGCACTGAGTAACAGGAGATATAGCCATATGTCTTTTCATGCTCTTACTCATCTCTCGTATTCCCCTATATCAGATAGCTCGATCAACGAGCCCCCTGTGAAACCGCGTATTCCGGTGAAGTTGTCCGGTTATTCCGGTGATGTGTGTCGATCGGTTCGCCTTTGACCTCAAGGCGAAACGGCAACAAAATTCAAACCTTAAAACTGGCTGGTAAAGATCCTTCGGTGAGGGTATCCAGGACCAGAGAAAGCGCATGTTCCCAATAAGGCAAAGTCACCCCGAACGTCTGTTCCAGGCGTTGGCATGATAAACGGGAATTGGCCGGACGTTTGGCGGGACGAGGAAAATCGCTGGTCTTGATGGGAATCAAGTTGGGAACCGTAAAGCCAAAGGTTCCAGACGACTTGGTTAACAAAGCCTTCGCAAACCCGAACCAGGAGGTCTCTCCCGTGCTGGTCAGATTGTAGATGCCACCGCATCCATCGAGTCCGCGACCGGACGGCGCCAGGAGCTGCGCCAATATATTGGCGGTAGCCTGAGCGATACATTCGCTTGAGGTTGGGGCACCGATCTGGTCATCCACAATCCGTAATTCCGTACGTTCCTGAGCCAGCCGTAACATCGTCAACAGGAAGTTGCTTCCGCGCGCCCCATAGACCCAACTGGTGCGCAAGATCAGATAATCGCAGCCAACTGACTGGATGGCCTGGTCTCCCGCCAGTTTCGTCTTACCATAAACATTGATGGGATTGGGGGCATCGGTTTCAACATAGGAGTCTTGCTTGGTGCCGTCGAAGACGTAGTCCGTTGAGTAGTGCACCAAAATGCTGCCCAGTCGCTTGGCTTCTTCCGCGATTACACCAGGCGCTGTGGCGTTGATCGCCGTGGCCAATTCGAGGTCGCTTTCAGCCTTATCGACCGCTGTGTAAGCGGCAGCATTGAGGATGACCGCGGGCTTTGTCGCGCGCACTGTAGTACGGATAGAGTCGGGCTTGGAGAAATCGATCTCTGGATATTCAATAGCAGTCACATGACCCAGGCAAGCCAGTTTGTGACGCAATTCCCAGCCAACTTGCCCGATACGGCCAAATATCAGAATCTTAGTATCCTGCATACGAATCCTTCAAAAGAAAGTCTTTTTCGACCACTTCTGCTTCGCTAAAAGTCTTAGCTGCGGCATCTTTCGCGGAGAGAATGGGATGGCCCGTCAGTGGCCATTCGATAGCCAGATCCGGATCGTTCCAAAGGATGGTTCGCTCAGCCTTCGGCGCATAATACTCTGTCGCTTTGTAAAGGAAGTCCGCGGAATCCGATAGTACGATAAAGCCGTGGGCCATCCCAGGAGGCAGCCAGAACATGCGCTTGTTCTCTGCCGACAACTCCACTCCTACCCACTTCCCAAAGGCTGGAGAATCACGGCGAACGTCAACGGCGACATCAAAGACCTTGCCACTTACAACGCGAACCAGCTTGCCCTGCGGCTGACTTATCTGATAGTGCAAGCCACGAAGCACGTTGCACTGCGAGCGGGAGTGGTTGTCCTGGACAAAATGCGCGTCAATACCAATGCTGTGCATCTCTCTTTCATTGAAGCTTTCCAAAAAGAAGCCCCGTTCATCGCCGAAAACAACAGGCTCGACGATCAGGACTCCTGGTATCTGTGTAGCTTGAGCTTTCATGAACTATAACCCCGGGTTATTCAGTATCTCGCGTAAATACTCGCCATAGCCGCTCTTGATGCCGGCGGCCAAGACTTCTAACTGTGCCGCATCGATAAAGCTTGCGCGATACGCAATTTCTTCCGGGCAAGCCACTTTCAGCCCTTGCCGTTTCTCGATGGTCTGAACGAACGAACTAGCCTCAAGCAGTGAGTCGTGAGTGCCCGTGTCCAGCCAGGCGATGCCGCGGCTCATGACTTGCACCGATAGTTGGCCCTTCTGAAGATAGGCACGGTTTACATCTGTGATTTCCAATTCTCCACGGGTCGAAGGCCGCAAGCCGGCAGCAATATCAAGAACCTGATTGTCATAAAAGTAGAGGCCTGTTACCGCATACCTCGATTTTGGGTGCGTAGGCTTTTCCTGCAGATCCACGGCTCGCCCGGAAGCGTCCAACTCGACCACGCCGTAACGTTCGGGGTCTTTCACCCGGTACGCAAAAACCGTTGCTCCCGATGGCTGCGCGTTTGCGGACTGGAGTAAGGCCACCAGTTGATGACCGAAGAAAATATTATCGCCGAGCACCAGGGCGCAACTGTCCCCATCCACGAACTGGCGGCCCAGGATAAAGGCCTGGGCCAATCCCTCCGGCTTGGGTTGGACGACATATTGGAAATTCATTCCCCAGGCAGAGCCATCTCCCAGCAATTCCTGGAAGCGTGGAATGTCCTGGGGTGTGGAGATCACCAGTACATCGCGGATGCCCGCCAGCATCAACACGCTCAGCGGGTAATAGATCATTGGCTTGTCGTAGACAGGGAGTAACTGTTTCGAAACCACGTGAGTGATGGGGTAGAGGCGAGTCCCGGATCCTCCCGCCAGAATAATGCCTTTGCGCGTGCTCATTGTTTCGCAGCTCCTGCAGGGCTCGAGGGGTTGTGCTGCAAGTTGATCCTTTCCCGGTATGAGCCGCTCGACATGTGCTCTACCAATTCCAGCAACTGGAAGGTTCCCTCGATGATGGTGCGAATGAATTCGGCAGGACCAAGGATGGAACGATTAACATGGCTTTCCATGGCGAAATGGACGATCGCGCCGGGACGCTGCTCATCCAGAATGCGTCGAACCAATGGGCCGTCCGCGATGTCGCCTCACACAAAGCGGTAGCGGCTGTTCTTAGCCAACGAGACCAGGTTCTCCAGGTTCCCAGCATACGTCAGCTTGTCAAAGACGATCATAGCCATCCCTGCTCGGTCAACCACTGCAATACAAAGGCGGAGCCAATGAGTATCTGCGTGAGAACTAGTTTTATGGCCATATATTGGGCTCAACGAAATCGTGAAGCTCAATATATTGTGGTCATTCGAGTCGAAAATGGGGATCTCACGCAGACACTATGAGGCCGGCCCCGCCGGTTACCAATAGTCGAAGAGTCAACGGCTACCTATCCCGTCTCTCTCTGTAAAACGCAGAGCGTTGTTAATGACTTCGCGAGATTCCGACGAACCTACAGTGACGGATAGAACCCGCGTTTCATTCCATCCAACCCCCTAGAAGCCATCTCATAAATGTCTGAGCAGCATGAGAAGGCATCCAAGCTGCACGAAACCAAGGAAGTTTTCGACGTGGTATTCCCATCGTGTGACCAATCGGCGGTAGTTCTGCATCCAGGCAAAGACCCTCTCGATCTTCCATCTACGGCGATAGCGGCGCAGCGGGCGTCGGTCCTGCGTTATCCGTTTGCGCTTGGCCCGGTTGGGCGAGATCATCTCGATGCCATACTCCGCGGCCAATTGCTGATCGAGGGGGTCTGAGTCGTAGGCCTTGTCTCCAATCAACCTTTCGGGCAGCTCGTCAAGGAAGCATCCGGCCAAAACAGCTTCCACAAGCCGGCACTCGGCAGGCGAAGCGCTTTCGACAGATACGGCGAGAGGAAGACCGTCACCAGAGGCGATAGCGACAATCTTGGTGCCCTTGCCGCGCCGGGTCGGGCCAACGGCGAAGCCCCCTTTTTGGCGCTCGCGAAGGTAGCGTCTACAAAAGCCTCGTCGAGATGAAGCTTACCTCGCTCATGCAGTTGCCGGGCCAACAGACGCAGCATCAGAACCAGCTTGCCTTGGCGAACCCATTGCTGAAAACGCCGGTGGCAGGTCTGATACGGAGGATACCTGGCAGGCAGTTCGCACCACTGCGCACCACTGCCCAAAATCCAAAGCACACCGTTGAGCACAGCGCGCGTGTCGTGCCACGGACGACCCCGATTATCCTCACGCCGCGACGGGCGCAGCACGTGCTCCACCAACTCCCACTGTTCGTCTGTCAGTTCCCAGCGACCTGCCATAGCCGACTGCGGAGACGCCTTGAGCTACTACAGTTTCGCAGAAATTCGATCCGGAAATGTTTATGAGATGGGTTCTAGTAGCCTTTGTCCGATGGTTCAGGAATACGCACGTTGTAGGCAACCTCACTGGATGAAGACTGTGCCTTCATCGTGATCCCCCTCGGCGGCAAATTCTTTAATGAGACACGCCCTCACCCCGGATAACCTTCAAGACGGTCATGCTAAGTATCTTTATGTCTAACCAAAACGAACGTGTCCGCAGATACTCGCAATCCAGGCGAACTTTCTCCGGGATCGGTAACTCGTTGCGCCCGTTCACCTGCGCCCAGCCTGTGATCCCAGGTACAAGTTCATGAACGCCGGATTTTGTCCTGAGCGCAATCAAGTCGTCCTGATTGAACAGGGCGGGGCGCGGCCCAACAAGGCTTAGATCACCGTTTAATACAGAAAACAACTGCGGCAACTCATCGAGACTACTGCGGCGAAGAAAACCCCCTATTGGCGTGAGATAAGCATCTGGATTGGGAAGTAGGTGCGTTGCCACTTGGGGCGCATTAATTAGCATGCTTCTGAACTTTGGCATTCTGAAGATGCGATTCCACCGGCCCACTCGGTCCGACCAGTACAGTACTGGCCCCTCGGATGTAAGCTTTACCGCCAGAGCGATCAAAGCCATCGGAATAGCGAGCACAATCAGGAGTATGCTGCACAAGATGATGTCAAATAAACGTTTCATGATGAATTGCCCGGTGTTGAGCTATATGGATATGTTTTGTCCCAGCTTATGACGGAATAGTCTATTGAGAATTACAATAAACGGAATATGTGATTCAGGTGCTTCACGAAGCGCCGGAACAACTGCGGAGAGAACAGTCCGGGAGCAACCAGAATTGCTCATTTAAGGCCCAGTGCTTCATCATCCGGGAGGAAGATACGAGGTGCGTAGCCAAAGTCCTGCGTGGCTGAGAGATGATCAAAACATAGATCCTGATCCATGCGCTTGACCATTTGAGGCTTCAAATGCCTGTATTTCGAAGAAATTCTGGCAATCATGATAATCAGTGTAAAGAACGACTCAGGAATAGAGATAATTCGTGGATGTTTGCCCATTGCTTCGAACACTCTACAAACCAATTGTCGATAGGTCAAGGTCTCTCCACCACTTAGATTGTATATTCGATTGAACGATGCGCCGCACTCAGCGGCGAGGATGCAAGCCTGCGCCAAATCCGCAATATGCACCGGTTGCCGTAATCCACATCCTCTTCCGAGGATGGGAAATACACCATAGCGTTTCACAAACCGTGCAATATCTGCAACATTACGATCCCCACCCCCGCCATATATCAGCGTTGGACGAAAAATTGTATAGTTAATTCCTAGTCTTCCGCACGTATCAGCAACCGAGTCCTCTGCGAGTGCCAGGCACTCCGCCAACTTGCGCTCTGCCGCGCTGCTAGAGCTGGCTTTGCTAAGACGACTCGTTGAACTGAACGCGATTATACGACGCACGCCCATTTCGCAAAATTTCTCAATCCAAGTCGGCAACAACCAGATCGAAGCGACATGGAAAAGAACCTGCGCGGAAAATAGAGGAAGGGTACTAGCCTGAGTCAGGTCGCATTGATGCCATATATGCATTGGCCCAGCCTTGCTAGATGTTCTGCCCCTGCCGATGGAGTGTATCGTTTTCCCAGCGGCTACCAGCTGATCTACAAGTTGACAACCGACCGGGCTAGTTGCACCAGTCACAGCGCAGATCTGAAATTCTTCAAACTTAATTGGCACCATTTGATGAATACTCCAGTCGGCAACATTGATCACTTTACTGATAAATTATTTTCCTTGATTCGTATAATCTCTGATAATTAATAGGGAAATAGTAAACGTCTACTTATTGGTGGACAGTTAAGAAGAGGCAGGTCTTTGGGCTGGTGCGCCTGGACCTTTGATAACTCGCTTATCCGAACTCACGTAGTACTCGGTCATCTTAAGGTAACAGCGAACTGTCACGGCAAGGCGGACGATGAATTTGATTGTACGACCGCTTCCAAAGTAATCGTAGGTGTCACTGAATAGAATCAAGGCATTGTGCAGATCGCGAATCGACTTGCGAGCCGTCTGGTTGACGCTTTGACTGCCGTAGTGGATAATTTCCGCACATGGCGTGTAGTAAACCTTGTAGCCCTTCTGTTTCAGCATGAAGTTGTAAGCCCAGTCGACAACAAACAACTGGAAGCGCTCATCGAGCATTCCTGCCTGCTCCCATGTGGATCTACGGATCACATAAGCCGTGGTGCCGATGCTATCGACCTCCTGCGCTTTGGAATAATCAAAATCAGTTGCATAAAGATATGCCATCGACTTACTTCCCGGAAACAGCTTATGCCAATTCAACGTCTGCAACACCAACGTGCCAGGCTTGACAAAGCGGCGAATGCAGTGCTGCACAGTCATGTTCGGGTTTAGAAGTTTAGGACCACAAGCGGCAATATCGCTATGCTTGTCCATAAACTGAACTAACGCTTCGAAGGCATTACTTATGAGTCTGGTGTCGCTGTTCAATAGGCACGCATAACGTGCGCTCGACATCCGCATTCCAAGATTGTTATTTATGACATAAAGCTGGTTGACCTTGTTTCTTACCAGAAACACGTTCGGAAACTCACTTGCGACCATATCCGCACTTCCATCTGGAGAGTTGTCGTCGATGCAGATAATCTCGAAGCTGATCCCCTTTGTATGTTCGTAAATCGACGCGATACAGTCGTGCAACAAGCCCTTGGTGTTGTAGTTCGGGATAATTATTGTGAGATCAAGCATCTTTGCTTTCATCGTGCTACACGTGCGGTAGAAACGACTTCGCTGGCCGGTATTCCGGCCACTGTCATATTTGGCATGATTGACTTAACCACTACAGAATTGGCGCCAACAGTTACGTTGTCGCCGATCCTGATGCCACCAAGAACTTTGCAACCAGTTCCAAGTATGACGCGGTCACCGACCTCTGGACGCAACGCCGGGTCGAAACCCTTATCCAGCTCTTTGGCTCCCAGGGTTACACCGTTAAACACGATGACTTCGCTGCCGATGCGGCTGGCTCCAATGACAGTCCCTGAAGTATGCGGAAAGAAAATGCCTGGACCTATCTCGCAGCGAGGTGAAACTTCCAGGCCGAAGAGTATGATATTCAGATACGTTAGTAAATTTGGCAGGACCGGAATACCATGAAGCATGGCCCATCTGCTTCCGCGACACAAAACAATCGGCAGATAACGAGGGTGCGGCAATCGGCACACAAACCTAATGAATGTAGGTCGTACATCCGACCGCCCTTCAAGTTCATATTGACGCGCCAGATCGCTATACAGAAGTTGCTTCAGCTTCGTCACGTTTCACCATGAGGCCTCGTGATACAAGTTCCTGTGTGGCAGTATCAGTACGGTCGGGTTCAACCGGCTGCTGCTTCACCCATGCGACAAAGCGATCCAGTCCTTGTTCCAAAGAAATTTCCGGAGTAAACCCCAGATGCTTTTGGATGGCGGTGGTATCGGCGTATCCGTGGCGAATATCGCCGAGACGATACTGTCCGGAAATTACCGGCTGCTTCTCGGCTCGAAATCTCTCGTTCAATAATAAGGCAATCCGCTCAACGGTGGTAGGATGGCCGGAACCGACATTCAACGTTATCCCGTCGGCTCTGTCCCCGCTTGTACTAAGGAATACTGCACGCGCAACATCCGAAACATGAACAAAGTCTCTGCTTTCCAGGCCGTCTTCGAAAAGATTTATGGTCTTTCCAGCACGCAACTGGTTGGAAAAGATAGACAGTATTCCTGTATACGGATTTTTCAGTGACTGACCTTCGCCATATACATTTTGAAACCGGAAAATGACATTAGGAATACCTAAGGCCTTACCTGCAATCCGCACCAAATCCTCTTGTGCCAACTTTGTAGCCGCATAAATCGATGCGGGATTAGTTTTGGCATCCTCAGATGTGGCCGTTGCAACGATTTGGTTTTTGCAGGTTGGGCATTCATGCTGCCATTGCTTGGAGAGAAGCATCCCTTCCGTACGCATGGATGGAAAAACTAGGCCGCACCGGTGGCACAGGTATGCGCCTTCACCATATACAGCACGCGATGACGCAAGGATAAACTTAATCACATTATGCTTATGGTTCGCCAAATAGCTAAGTAGGGAAGCTGTACCTCCCACATTCGTCTCCACGTACCGCGAAATCTCGTACATAGATTGAGCGGTACCGGTCTCGGCCGCAAGATGAACTACACAGCCGACGTCTGCGAGAACCACACTCCAATCATTGGCTCTACACACATCTCCCCGGAAGACTTCGACATCCTCACATTTAAGCAGTGCTATAGAAGATAGGTCAGGAACTGCCCCGTGGATTTGTGGACTTAGATTATCGAATAAACGCACTCGTTGTCTATTCTTTACGAGTAGCCTTGCAACTTCCAGTCCTATAAATCCAAGACCGCCAGTAATAAGTATTTTGTTCTTTTTCATCATAAATCTCCGTTAAAAAAATGTAGTGCCATTGCCTATGTATATCCATTATCTATCTTACAGATACCACCCTATACTCACTATACGATTGTGCGTCGGTTAACTGATTGTCTCCAACTCCGCAGACGATATTTTCGCGAATAAATCAGCCTTCTGCAAAGAAATCGAAAGCCAATCCTGAAATAAGGGAGACCTCCTCCATTCCTCCATAGCTTGTATACTAGGCGATAAATTAGCTTTATTACTACAACTATGCCTACTTCCCAGCCGAGATATTCGTCACAGAATCCTTCCTCAGCACGGAGATATTCTTCGTATCGGCCCGGAGTAGATCGGTTTTTCAGATCATGACTGGACAGCTCTTGTTCCAAATGAATGTTTCCAGCGACAAGAACACGCAGCTTATGGCAGTGAAGACGATGATTCATGACAAAATCCGATAAATCAAGACGAAATCTAGAATCGTACCCGCCTATCGCCTTAAGTACTTTAACCTTGGTCGTAGTCCCCGAGTTGGCAGCATATACATTTTCCAATGGAATTCCTACGAATTGATCTGGGAAATGTCTCATAAACGTCCAGTGCTTCATGAGTGTGAATGGGGATAATACTCGCCCATTGCTCATCACACATGGAACAATCGCCGCAACATCATTCATGGAATCTACAAGTGCGGCCGCATGCCTGAGCTTAAATATAAAGTCAATCGGAAGACTGGTGTCTTGATCCAGAGTAAGCAACCAGTCAAAGCCATGCTCATCCGCAGTTCTCAACGCGTAGTTATAGGCTGTAGCCAAACCACCATTATCAACGTCTGCCTTGTATTGCACGTCAGAAGGCAATGCACCTATATCCTGCCCTCCAGGAGTGTTGTCATACAGAAGAATCTTAATGTAATCCTGTCCGTCTTGAAAATATGATATCGCTCTCTGCAGGGTATTAAAGGCGGCAGACTCACAAGGTTTCATTCTGTATAGAATGACGACAATATACAGCTTGAAGACTCCAACATCCGAATCTTCCTGTTCTAATTCAAGCAATTTCAAGCTCCTAGCTGCGATATTCATTACACAAGCATCGAAATTCGTTCGGATCTAATTGCAAAGGTCGCGTAAGTCGTGCTAGTTGTCACGTACTTGAATAATTAATTATACGTAAAATATCCACTGGCTACTGATTCCAAATCTTCATACATCCCAAGCAGAATAATAATGGATAAATGCTTACGTCTCGCCAATAGTAATAATGAAGTTTCATAAAACCCTCAAGAATAGTAAACGGTGCATTCAGAGTGTGTCGTATACGGTCACTATTTCGTCATCGCTGTCCAGCAGCGGAAAATCGATTCAATATGTTCACGACATTATATCCCGCCGTTGTACATAGTCATGCATCGGATATATTCACGTAGTCAGAGGCCATCACCTATCAAAGCACTGCACAGTTGCTTTGCACCAGAAATCATGCCAACGAATGATTCCTCGAGACGACGTCTAAGCCAACCAGCGCTATGATCCAGACAAAAATGCCAATTGGATTGTTGATGAACGCGTTAATAAAGGACTGAAATGCGATAAAGCATGCAGACAAGAAAAGAGGTTGAGCGTATTCATAATTCGCGATACGGGCTTTTCGGTAACGCATAATCATAAAAATACACAAAGATCCCCACCAAAGCATTCCCACGGCCCCTTGCTTATGGAATATTTCTAAAAATGAATTCTCCATATGTACTGGCCTCCCCTCAACGCCCACTCCAAAGCCGTTCCCAAGAATAATGGTTAGTGGAGTAATTCGATCGACGACTTGGGAAGCAGTCGTAATGCGCACCATGTCTGAGTCTTGTTTATTCACTAGCTTGCCCGAAAAAAACAAGATCAGCAACATTGCAAATACGGCGCACGGCACAACAAAGTATCGTAGTTTGTATACATGTCCCCTAGTTCCAGATAGAGCATGTACGAGCACAATAGCCAAAAGCGCAAATACGAACCCGCGACTACCGGTCATTAAAAGCCCTGCGATGGCTACTAGAATCGCGATCCTGGAATTCCGCCATCTGTCAAATACGAAAAATATCAAACCTATCGCTATGTATATTGATCCCTTGTAAAAAAAAAAGCCACCTTGTCCTCGAAACATAAAGTCTCCGCCCGAGTCGCTTGACATCAATTTATAGAAAGTTCTGAAACTGATCACTCCTGAAAGGAGCAACACAAAAACTGATGCATATCCGATTGTCATGATTAGAGCTGCAGCTTTAATGATCTTGATCACAAGTTGTAAGCGCCTGACGGTCCTCATTGTCATTTCAACAAACAAAAGAAGAAAGCAGTACAGTAGAGGCTTCACGTCTTCAGCAATTGAGTCCAAATTAGCGTGGTGTATAAGCCCTATTGTTGCACCGATGCACAAAAGCGTCGCAAACGAGAGTACGAATACAACGGAAGAGATCTTGACGCACTCAAAAGCTACTAGGTGTGCACAAAGGTAAGCTATTGCTGCAAGAAACAGCCACATTTTCATAGTAAGTGGGCCAATCAGAAGCATTCTTCCGCTACCCAATAGAGACGCCTCAAGAGCAACGAGTACCAACAGACCTGTACCAATAGAGATCCTAACATCCTTTCGCCCAACAAGCCCAGCGTCTAGAAACATTCAGGACTTCCTTCCAAAGAGTGTATTGGATGTATTGTTATCGTCAATATCATAGCAATCGTAAGTTGTGCCAAATCCAGCCGTTGCAGTATCACCATTTTACTTGACCTCACCATCAATCGATACACATAAAAAGGGATCACTGCCTTTGGCTTGTACGTCGTGATAAATCCAACCTCACATCAAGAAAGCTGCGATTACGCGTCGCACTGAACTGTGTCGGTAGTCCTGCACAGAGAGTCTATTCAACGTTGCTCCCGCAAAAATATCCCTTAGCGAGCTGTTCGAATGCGAAGGAATGCGTTTTGCCGGAGCAAGATCAATATCGTGCTACAAGGCAACCTGCACTTGTTTAAAATCGGCATTCATAAAAAGCGTCGAGACAATCTCACTGCCGATCACCAAGGAAGCTGTTGCCGCCGGGGAAGGCACGTTGCAAACGTGGAGGATTCGATCCTGATACATAAAATAAAAATCGTCCATTAGATTGCCAGAGCGGTCCAACGCTTGTGCGCGCACTCCAGAGCCTCCAAGTTGAATGTCTTGCTCCGTCAGATCAGGTAATAGCTTCTGCAGCGCGCGAGTGAAGGCTCGCTTATTCCATGAGCGGTACATCTCCCCCAGCCCGCTCTTCAAGTTGTGGGAGGCCATTTTCCAAAAACCAGGAAAAAACGCAATCGAAAGTGCTTCTGTGAGATTGAACGACGTTCGGGTGTACCCTTCGCGCTTAAACGAGAGCACTGCGTTGGGGCCTGCCTCTATGCCGCCATGGATCCGCTTGGTGAAATGCACACCCAGGAATGGAAAGCGAGGATCGGCAACGGGATACACCAAGGCTTTGATCAGATAGCTTTTAGAGGGCACTAGATCATAGTATTCACCGCGGAACGGCACTATGCGGAGGCCAAGGGTAGCGCCCGCCATTTTGGCGATCAGGTCGCTCTGCAATCCGGCGCAATTGACGGCGAAGCGCGCATAAACAGTGCCGGATGTAGTCTGAAGCACGATTGCGCAGGCTTCACGCACGATACGCTCTACGCCGTAGCCGGTGAGAACCTTACCGCCGCCCTGCTCAATGAGCTCCGCATACATAACCGAAACCATCTTGAAGTCCGTAATGCCTGTGGTCGGCACGTGGATACCGCGTATGCCCGACGCATAAGGCTCTATTTCACGGATTTGCTCAACGTTAAGCTCCCGAAGGCCAGATACGCCATTTGCTCGCCCGCGGCGCAGAAGTTCATTGAGACCAGGTATCTCGCGCTCTTCGGTTGCGACGATGATCTTGCCGCAAATATCGTGTGGAATTCCGTGCTCCTCACAGAATTGAACCATGGCTGCCTTGCCCTCGACGCAAAGCCGGGCCTTGAGCGAACCGGGCTTGTAATACAAGCCTGAGTGTATGACACCACTGTTGTGTCCTGTCTGGTGAGAAGCGACTTCGCTCTCCTTATCGAGAACGATAACTTTCAATCCCGGGCTCTTACGAATAAGCTGCAAGCCGGCGGCGAGCCCGACAATCCCAGCCCCGATAATTGCAACATCGCAATGTCTATCATTCATGGTGAGTAAAAGCCCTTCTCTTCGGTTACGACGCGGTGACCGCCGACTGCGCGCGAACATTGAGGTAATTCTCCAACCCATTGCGCCAATCGGTAAACACATTCAACTTAGCTGCCTTTAGAGCATGATTCTCAAGGATGGAGTATTTCGGGCGCGGAACCTTTGCCGGAAATTCTCCGGGACTCGCCTTCTCTAGGCAAACTCTCGTGCCAGTGGCGCGGAATATCTCGCAAGCAAACTCGTACCGTGAGCAGCATAGCGCGCGTTACTGTACGAATTATGAAATTCTTGTTCGCCGTGCGATAATCGCAACGACCATTGCAAAGGTCAGAGCCGCCAGTTTGGGACGGCGATAAATGGCCAACTGCTTTAACGCTCGAAGCATTAGCCGAAGCACATACACCGGAATTTCGAGGCGAAACTTCTGGGTCGTTATAAACAACACTTCAGCCGAGAGAATACTGCGATAGCGGGTCAGGCTGACTTGATTACGGTAATCACTAGCGGAAAGATCGTGCTCGAGGACAGAACACGACAGCGCGACTCTCTTCCCTTGCGCGTAGATCTGGCGGAACAGCCAGTGGTCGAGGCAGTCAAGTCTGTAGGCAGGGTTGAAGCCGCCAAGTATCCGCAAAAACGACACCTTGATCGCAGCACCCGAATTAATTGCCATTACTTCAAACTCAGCCACTATGGGTGCTGGTTTGGGAAGCGGTGTCAGCAGTCCAAAACATACGCGCTTGGGCGAGATCATTGCGTGACCATCCATCGCGAATGGCACAATGGCAGCGACGGACTGGTCGAGGCCGTAGAACTGTGCGGCCTTCGCCAGCAACGCCATGAAAGTGGAGGGCAGGCAAGAGTCCTGATCGAGCAGCAGCAGCCAAGAGAATCCGCGTGCTACGGCCATCGCCAGCGCCCAGTTGTAGGCCGCAGCGAGTGCACCATTGCTCGGGTCATGCTTGTACGCAAGCAGATGCGATTCTTCATCCTCGCGCACCTGTCGAACCGGGCTATTGTCATAGACGGCAATCAGGGCCGGATCGAGTGCGGCATTTTTCGATGCCGCCAGGAATGTCCGGTAAGTCGCAGAGTTCTCCAGCGCGCAGTTGTAAAGAACCAGGATTGGAAGAATCGTCTGCCGGGACTCGACATGGGGGATCTTCTGAGATACTTGGCTCATTTCGTACCTGCTTGAAAATGCGCGTGGTGTGTATTTACTTGACTCCCGTATTCAGGCCCTGTAGCGTTTGAGCGCCTGGAGGGTTTTCCGTGAAATTATCTGGAATCTGGCGGCTCACTTTTCGTCCGAGGCGGCTTGGCGGAAGTATCTGTTTTAGCTCGAGCGGCATGACTGCTTTTGCTTCCCGCGCTATGGGGCTGAAGAGTTGGCGGAAATCCAGTGTCATTCTCAAATGCTCAGGAGCTTCTTCTCGTTAAAGCTGTCCACGGCCTGAATGGCGAGGCTGTTTTTAATATATTCTGCGTTCCGAGTATTGTTTGCCAGGATACCGCCGACCTTCGCCACCGCAAGGAACACATACTCCGGGTGCTCTTCGGCAAAGAAACGAACTACGACCGTATCGTCAGTAAGATAGAGTTTGGCATGGGCCAGGCACAAGTCCGTCGCATCCCTTCTGCTGCAGCCGACCAACAATTGTGTACCTCGTAAGCCCGCGATGGCCCGCGACAGAAACTTTCGACTTGGGGGGGGGCGTGAATTATTCGTGGTACCCATAGGTTTTATATCCGTGCTTCTTGACTAATTTGTCTCTCTCCGCGGACATCAGGTCGGCCTCCGCCATTTCTTTCACCAAATCCTGGAAGCTCACAGTGGGCGACCAGCCGAGACGTTTGCGGGCATAGCTGGCGTCTCCCAGCAGGCTATCCACCTCCGCCGGCCGGAAATATCTGGGGTCGACGGCCACCACTACGGCGCCGTTCTGGTCCACGGCCATTTCGCCAACGCCGTAACCGGACCAAGCAAGATGAATGCCGATAGCCTTGGCAGCAAGTGTGACAAACTCGCGCACACTATGTTGCTCGCCAGTGGCGATCACAAAATCCTCCGCGGTTTCCTGCTGGAGCATTAGCCAGGTCATTTCCACATAATCACGCGCATGACCCCAGTCGCGCAGCGCGTCCAGATTGCCCAAGTAGAGCTTGTCCTGAATTCCCAGTTTGATCCGGGCTAATCCGCGCGTGATCTTGCGCGTGACAAATGTCTCCCCGCGCATCGGCGACTCATGATTGAAAAGAATGCCGTTGCAGGCATAAATGCCATAGGCTTCCCGATAATTGACAGTAATCCAGTATGCGTAAAGCTTGGCCACTGCATAGGGCGAGCGTGGATGAAACGGCGTTTTTTCGTTCTGTGGAATCTGCTGCACCATACCGTACAGCTCCGAGGTCGAGGCTTGGTAGAAGCGGGTCTTCTTTTCCATGCCGAGGATGCGGATGGCCTCGAGTATCCTCAGTGTCCCCGTACCGTCAACATTCGCTGTATACTCCGGTTGCTCGAACGACACATGGACGTGACTCTGCGCACCCAGATTGTAGATCTCATCTGGCTGCACTTTCTGGACGATGTGGAGCAGGTTGCAGGAGTCGGTCAGGTCGCCATAGTGCAGCACAAAATTGCCTGTGCCGATGTGCGGGTCCTGGTACAGATGATCAATGCGGTTCGTGTTGAAGAGGGAGCTACGCCGTCTGATACCGTGGACCTCATATCCTTTGCGTAATAGGAGTTCCGCGAGGTAAGCTCCATCCTGTCCTGTAACACCGGTAATTACTGCAACCTTACTCACTGTCTTCTCTCATTTCGTAAATGTGTGTAATGCCCATGTAGTAACAATGACGTCACATCATAGCGGCCGCACTATCGTTATCTGTTAGCCGGACGTTAATCTGCTGTATGGCTGCTGCCCTAGATTCTGGTCCAAGCGTTGCAACATAGGCACGTCCAGCCGCGCCCATTCTTGCAGCATGCTCTGGAGTCTTGAGCAGATAGCATACGCTTTCAGCCAATTTGGAGGCGTCAGTCCCGTCAATAATAAATCCGGTGCGATCGTGCAGAATTGCATCCGCAACTCCGCCATCTCTACCGCCAATAACAGGTTTTCCATGAGCACTTGCCTCCAGAAATACAGTCGGGCATCCTTCCGTATCTCGAATCTCGGGCAGGTTTCGGTGAGGCATTACAAAGATATCGCAAATCTCATACCAGCATGCTAGTTCGTCGTCACTAACCTCTCCCGCAAATATTACATAATTATCCAGCCCCGCGCGCCTGACTTGCTCCTTCAATTTGCTCTCCTCGGATCCGATGCCAACAATAACATAGCGCGTTGCCGGCAGCGAGAGGAGAATAGTAGGAAGCGCTTCGATTACTGTTGCATGGCCCTTTCGTTTCTCAAGCCTTCCAACCGTCAATACAACGCGAAAATCTCTAAGTGAATATTTTACTCGTATCGCATCTATGTTTCCGGCAGCCGCAACAAGTTTGTCGAGTCCGACGGCAGGCAAGACCTTGTGAATGTGGGAAGGATCGGCACCTAGTTCCAGTAGTATACCAATCGTATAATCAGAGACGGTGATGATGGCATCTGCGTTGTGTAAAACATTTTTCAGCAGGCGCAAATACATGGGCCGTCCGGTAATATATGTGATCTCTTCTGCATAGGTGAACATCACATATGGAATACGAAGCATCTTCTTTGCGATAAGTACAGCTATACTGGCCACATTAAACTCGCCTATATGCACCACTTGCGGCCTCTCTCGCAAGATGAGCCATCCCGCAGTTAGCGGCCACAACAGGTATTCGCATGCTCTCGCTATCTTACTTACCGTATATCCACGTAATACATGTGCGATAAAAGGGAAGCGAATGATCCGCTGGGGAAAGCCTGCGTCAAACTGCTTTGCTAATGCCGGCTCCACATTACCGGTGACTATAACCGCCGTTTTGGGCGGCAATGCGGAAAAGATATTGGCTATGTACTGAACAGAACCGCCCCCCGACGGTGGCGGAAAACTCTGCGTAAATAATAGTATTTTCATCCCACGTACCCGGTGGAAGACTTAGCATCTGAAAGATACCGTATCGTGCGCAACAGTCCTTCGTCGAGGCTGACTTGAGGCATGAAACCGATACGTCGTATCTTGCTGATGTCCGCATACCACTTAGGAACATCCCCCGGCGAAGGCTCGCCTGTCGGTAAAATCTCGCTCTCCGGATGCCCCATTAAAGTTGCAATCTTGCGCGCCAAATCAAAAAGGCGCACTGGTGCTCCGGACGCTAAATTATAATCCTGACCAGCTGACCCGTGCTCTGCAATATGAACAAGCCCGCGGACGGCATCGTCAATGTATAGATAATCGCGGATCTGCTCACCATCGCCACGTATCTCGATGCGCCGCGGGTCACGCTGGATCTTATCAATTAGATCCCAAATGACAAACCGGTTCATCCCGACGCCATACACGCTGAACATACGGGCCACTCGAATATCGCAATTGTATGAGCGATGGTAGGCTGAGCAATATGCCTCTCCTGCCACCTTCGCCGCCCCATAGGGTGAAGTTGGCTTGACATAAGCTGTCTCACGTAGCGGTAAATCGTCCATGCTATCAAAAATTGATGCTGTTGAGGGATACACCAAGCGGCAGCCTGCTTTGCGAACCGACTCCAAGACTTCAAAAGTTGCAAGCACGTTATTTACAAAGTTCCCACGGGGATCCGTCACTGACGCGCCAACATCGGCTCTGGCTGCCAGATGGAAGACAACAGTGCGCTCATCTAACAGGGAATCAAGGGAACTGGGAATCGTCAGGTCGGCAACATGACTTTCGCATGACAGGGTAACAGGAATATAATCTACGGCAATAACTTCGGCCCTGCGGTCCAGTAGGTGACATACCAGCGTCCGTCCGATGAAACCCGATGCTCCTGTGATGATCGCGCGGGTCACGGGGAGTACATCTTGCTGTGTTTCATTTACGTCTTCCATTTACATACACGCTCTTAGAATCTCAATGAATCAGGCTTCACGAAGTGCTTTCGCGGGAATTCCGCCAACAACCGTAAAGTCGGGAACATCCTCACAAACCACAGCATTTGCCGCTACAACAGCGTTTTTACCAACAGTCACACCAGGCAGAATTACAGCACCAATGCCAATCCAGCAGCCAGAGCAAAGCCGCACAGATGCCTTGTAAAAGTCCCCTTGTAATCGAATTGGGACATGTCGGCTTTGAAAGTAGTGTTCAGAATCGCTAATAAACACTCTATCAGCAATCAGGACATTAGATTCGATGGTAACTTCATGCCAGGCGTTAATATGCACGAAGGGGCCGATGTAAGTTCCATTGCCGATTACCAGTGCAGGCTTGCCATCTTCCCTGCGTCCCTTCGTATTCAGCCACACATGTTCAAAAATAACGACTCCATCTCCCACGACGATTCCGTCTCCACACACGATTCTGGCAGGAGGCCAAATACGCGACCCGCGGCCCCAGGAACTAACTCTCATGCGCATGGTCCAACTGTAGAGCATCTTACATACGCGGCCAGGAAGACTGAATGTCGTCTCAATCGCTTGCATATTCTATATTTCCTCTACTGCGCCTGCCACAGGGGCGAGTTTCCATCCCACGTCTTCAAATTCTTAATAGCTTCAAGATTCAACGCATTGTCCTTGATGGCGGTCGATACCAATTCGGGATAAAAATATTCACCAATGGTATTTGCGTCGAGCGGGATGACAACATCTTTTCCGTATAAATAGCTCAGATTGACGGAACTGGAAGAGTACATTGACACAATTGTGCATTCTTTAATCAGGGGAGTCCACAACTCGATGGGAATGCGCAAGAATTGAGGATAGTCGATCACCTTGACGTGATACTCCGCTTCAACTGCATTCACAACCGCAGCGAGAATCGCCATATTGCCACGCGGATGTGGTTTCATAATGATCGTGGATCCCTGGGGCGCGGTATGCCGGATGATCCTGATGTAGAGAGCGATCTCTTTTTCAATTGACATCAGACCCGATTGAAACAAGGTGCTCAACAGAAAAAGGCAGGGATTATGCGCTCCCTCCAGCAGGTTATTGCAATAGGCGATCAATCCGGGCAATTGATCGCAACACTCCTTAAGCCTGGCCAGGGCAAACACTCTTAGCGGCACCAGCAACGGAATACTCTGAAGATAGCAGCCGGAATAATCAACCGGTAGAGTTAGGACCGCGGCATCGAAGGAAAACTTTACAGGACTTCCTAGAAGCAATTTTCGTATAATCGCCTTGAAATGCGTAATTAACGATTTCAATGACCAAGACCAGAGAAGCGAGAGTTCGCTTTCATTCCCCACTAGCCCAAAAGAGTCTCCATAAATAACCCGCGTAGCGTCGGGATAAGCATTCAGCATAAGCGCACTGCCAAAGCCCACATCACTTCTGGCCAGAAATATTTCATCGAACGAGAACTCGCCTAGAATAGTGCGCATTTCAAGCACGCTTCGAGAATATCTCTTCCTCATAATGCGTGCCATCTCCTGGCCGCTGATGAAGACGACTTTCTTCCATTGCCGGACACCCGCAATGCTTAGAATTGCCTCCTGAAGCGGATTCTCGACTTCAGGGGGTACCATAAAATCGTAGAGTACCAGTACCAATTCCGATTTGGACGAGTCATGTTTGACTTGGCCATACCATTCTAACGCAATCAATCCCGCGATGAACTGAAGTGGGCCCTGTACAGCCAGAAGGCACTTTCTCAAACGTCAGTCTCCTTTCTTATGCGAGTCCAGAGAAATGCCAAACCCTGAGGCTATTTTTCTACTTGAGGAAAAAGCCGATCATGTCTCAAGCAAGCTCTTCTACTCACGAACGTGGAAATCATCGCCATTAAAAATGTTGCTGCCAGCATCGATTCAGCGGATGCAAGAGCCGGAGCGATGTGTAAGAACTGGGCAAGGCAATACCAAATTGCGACAAACGAAGCACAGCCGCAACACCAGTTGGCAACATAAAGATCCTGTCTCTTTATCACATTGTAGACGCTGTCAAAAAGATATAAGCCCATCGCAAGGCCCAGGAAGCCACTTAACTGGGCAGCGCGAATGCCAGGACCATATTTCGGGAGTACCAAACGAACGAACGTCGGCAGAATCAGCCAGCCACAGGCACCCGTCACAAGCCCCAGCACCGAGGCAGCAAGCGCACCCTTCTTTGCAATTCGCCAAACATCCATTGCACAGTGGCTTTCGCCATACCGATGAGCCATTTTCGGATACAAGACAACGCTGAAGGCGCCTGGTATCATGCGCACGAACGTGCCCACCTGAATCGCTATTGTAAAGTAGCCAAGCACCTGAGTAGACCTGACCAACATTAGACGATCGAGAGAAATGAAGAACGTGCCCATCTGACCAACCATCCAGATGGGAATACCGACCTTGGCGAGTTGCATAAGTTGACTCGTTCCCCACTGAGGCTTCACCGGCAAGGGGCGACGAAAGTATAGTGCGGCGACACCGAGAATACCGAGCAATGAAGCACGCAGGATAAGGCCGTTATAATGAAATCGCCACACCAGCAGTACAAGAACAACCCCCGCCAAAGCAACTGCAACCGTATTCTTTGCAAGCCGGCCGAACTCAGCGTGTGTCCTATAGGTTGTCGTGAAATATAAAGTCGGCCACGAACAGACAATAAGCGTCGCAATAGCTATCGAAGTGAAGCACCATACCGGTTGTCCCTTAATCCATAACCATATTACTACAAGCGCTCCACACAAGATTGATACTCCCATCAGTAGCCACGACCATGAATATGCCGCCTCTGCCATGCGCAATGCGCGATTCTTGTCGCCGGCGCCAATCAGGTAAGGGAGTTCGCGGTTTAAGCCATTGAATACTCCTAGCTGCAGCGTTGGACTGTACACGGTAACCAGCAAGGCTGTATTCCAAATGCCCATGTCGTAAGGAATTGTCCATCTGGCTATCAATATGCTGGTCACCATAGTAATCAGACTTGCCGCAAGATTCCCGCTGATGACTTTGGCAACCGATCTGAGCGTACTTGTGAATTGCACTTGGCCCTTTCGGTCGGCGAGTTGCTATGAAACATGTAAAAGCCCATAAATGGTGCCTAGAAGCCATCTCATAAATGTCTGAGCAGCATGAGAAGGCATCCAAGCTGCACGAAACCAAGGAAGTTTTCGACGTGGTATTCCCATCGTGTGACCAATCGGCGGTAGTTCTGCATCCAGGCAAAGACCCTCTCGATCTTCCATCTACGGCGATAGCGGCGCAGCGGGCGTCGGTCCTGCGTTATCCGTTTGCGCTTGGCCCGGTTGGGCGAGATCATCTCGATGCCATACTCCGCGGCCAATTGCTGATCGAGGGGGTCTGAGTCGTAGGCCTTGTCTCCAATCAACCTTTCGGGCAGCTCGTCAAGGAAGCATCCGGCCAAAACAGCTTCCACAAGCCGGCACTCGGCAGGCGAAGCGCTTTCGACAGATACGGCGAGAGGAAGACCGTCACCAGAGGCGATAGCGACAATCTTGGTGCCCTTGCCGCGCCGGGTCGGGCCAACGGCGAAGCCCCCTTTTTGGCGCTCGCGAAGGTAGCGTCTACAAAAGCCTCGTCGAGATGAAGCTTACCTCGCTCATGCAGTTGCCGGGCCAACAGACGCAGCATCAGAACCAGCTTGCCTTGGCGAACCCATTGCTGAAAACGCCGGTGGCAGGTCTGATACGGAGGATACCTGGCAGGCAGTTCGCACCACTGCGCACCACTGCCCAAAATCCAAAGCACACCGTTGAGCACAGCGCGCGTGTCGTGCCACGGACGACCCCGATTATCCTCACGCCGCGACGGGCGCAGCACGTGCTCCACCAACTCCCACTGTTCGTCTGTCAGTTCCCAGCGACCTGCCATAGCCGACTGCGGAGACGCCTTGAGCTACTACAGTTTCGCAGAAATTCGATCCGGAAATGTTTATGAGATGGGTTCTAGGGAGGGTACATGAGTGTCTAATCGCGATTCTGGCAGAGATTGATTAGGGGTGTCTGCTGTGCAGACCTTAATAGGTATCGATATTCTTGTACCGGCGCGATTGTTAGTTTAGCGCAGCTATGAACCGGAATTTCCGTTTTTGCCTTTTGGCTGCGAACCAATATACCACCAATTGCCTCCGCATGCGGTCTATCTTGCATCCGTATCCATCCTATAGCCTCGTACGTGTCCGGCTGGGCCGCCTCGATAGTCATGGTGGCAATCATGCAGCGGGTGCTGATGGCGCCGCATTGCTATCCTCCTCCTCGTACCACTTAAGCCAAGCGGAGCGTAAACATGAGGCATGTTTAGATGTTTCCATACTGGATGAACAATGATCTACTAGATTGCGATAATCAATGTTCTCTGTTATTACACCAGTAGTGCTATGTACCGTCACAACACCTATTGATCCATTTGGCAGTAGCGACATGGCATCGTAATTATCAGTACCTGGGTCGCCTACCCCCAGACTGCTAAAGCCGCTAAAGGTAAGTCCCTCATCCCATGACGTGCCGAACCCAGTCTCAGAATTACCAGCAACCCGAGCGCGTGACAATAACACTAGACCGCCTGAGGGCAACAGCGCAAGCGTAGGCCTGCCGACATACGTGCTTTTTACTGCCTCTACGGGAGTCGACCATGTGTTGCCGCCATCACTTGACTTTGACCTCCAGTAAGAACCATATCTGTCTGTCGACCCCGAGTTAGTCTGCCGCATAATCATCACAATGTCCCCGTTGGGATAAACTACAGCTGCCGACTCATCATAGTCTCTGCCATCAGTAATTGCGTTACCTACCGTAACCTGCTTTTGCCAAGTTACACCGCCGTCCGCAGACAGTAGAACAGTTGAACTTAATATTTGCTGAGTAGCATCTGTATAGCACCACATAGGCCACAACAAATTGCCATTTATTAGTTGAACCACTCGGGTATATCCCCAACAACCGTTTGCCCATGATGGCGGGTTGACAGATACCGGAGGACTCCACGTGACTATGTCGCCAGCGCCAATCGAGCCGATCATATAAGTAGGAACACCAATTCCGGACGCATCCCCTACGCTTGAACTAAGAAACAGCTTTCCGTTTTGGAGCAAAGTCATTGATGGAACGCCATTAAAACCAACTATGAAATCAGACCCCCAGGTAGCTCCTTCATTTGTGCTCAACTGGGTTACAAACATTTCTCCAGGGCAAGCATAAGCAGTAAGCAGATTTCCATCTGGCAGCGTCACCAGGCTAGGATATGCGCAATCCTTAACGCCGTGGATTACGATGCCCTGTGTCGGACCAATCGAAACATTACAGATGAAATTTGCATTGAAGCATCCGCATACCGTTAGCGACATTACAAACAGGGCTGCTACAAAAGACCAGACCTTCACTATAAATCTTTCTCCTCACTATGGGGTGCATCACTTATGTCAGTTTGCCCATTGTCTGTGATAATACAGTATCAGGGTTGTCTCTTTCGGACGACGGGTCGCAAGGAAGCATGTGCATGTCCATAAATCGAGCTTCCTGGTTTGGTACACGAGTATTTAAGATCTCAGTTGCTGCCCGTGGCGCTCAGGTGCGAGTTGTTGAATCATCAACCACTAGGAAACAGTTTAATTAGTGTGAACTGCACCAACTCTGTAGAGTTACATCGCAAAAAGCGAGGTCACTTGACGGGAATGTCGTTGGTGTCAAGGCGCGGCAGTAAAAGCGGGTCATGAACTCCTATTTTCGACATTGCCACCTCGGTCGTCAGGCCAAGGCTACACCCATGCTCCCGCAAAATCGCCAGAAGAGATTCGTTCCAGGCACCGAATGGGTAGCACATCACCCAAAAGTCATAGACCGGGCTGCCTATCTCGCGGAGGAACGCAAGTGATGCCTCGATTTCACGACGCTGGATGTTTTCGTCCACTGCGTTGAGCCAGGAGTGCGACTCGCCGTGCGAACCAATATACATTCCCGAGGACTGCATGACCTTCAATTGGTCGACCGTGCAGTACAGTTCGGAGGCGAAAGCCGCCTCGTTTATGGCCACATGCCGCGCAAAGAGATCGCGCGCGATGATATTGCGCAAGGCCTTCGGTAGGGCGATCTGCAGCATTCGCTTGATATAGATCGTTTCGGCATCGTCAAAACGAGTGGGAATCGCCCACTTTGCCCGGTATTCGTTGGGCGTCTTTAGATCATATTCCTGCTGATAGGCATGGACCATCTCGTCTACTTCAAGGCCCAGCATTTCGGGATTGGCGACGGCCAGGAGGAAATGGATGCGATTCACGTCGAGCAGTTCTGCGCGTTGGACTGATGCAACGGGCGGAAAGAACGCGCCTTGAATTCCAGCGTCGAACAGAATCGGGAAACAAGTAGCGTAGTGGTCACTATAACCATCATCGAAGGTCAGCAGCACCGCCTTTGCGGGAAGTGGGTCGTCATTGCGCAGGCAGTAGACAATCTCAGCGATCGTTACGGGATGATAATTTCGCCGAAAATAATCAACCTGGAACCGGAACTCTGAGGTCAAGCGGCCTTTAATGGCAGGATAGCGCGTTCGTTCAAGCTGCCGTACGTAATGATACATGATAATCGTAAGGTCACTGCTCATCTCTGTCACCTCTTGCCATTCAAGGATTCAGGCTGATTGGGTCTGTCCTGGTCCGAATCGGCGCGGAAAAGCCGGAGTTTTCGCTTGGCCAGTTCGGGATCGACCCAGAAAGCGATATATATCCGCACATTACGCTGTTCGAACGGCTCGAAATAGTTGGGAATGATCAATTCTTCGTGATCGTCTGGGCTGACAAACCCTCCTGTAGCAAGCGCATCGGGAGAAACACCCCAATGCATCAAGTCGATATACTCGCTTTCAGCCGCTGCCACTTCACGCCGAAGAGCTGCACCGCAGCGCGAAAGAACGTCGCCTTCACCTATTATGTCGACGATACGCAGTATACTGCCGCGCGCACAAGATACCCGACGCCAGACGAGAATAGCCCGCAACCGATTATCAACGGTAACTGCGCGAATTACGTATTCATAGTAGGGATGCCGAACATAGCGGTTCAGGATGTATCTCCAAGACTTGCGCGGCAGGCTCTTGGCAGCTAGCGCATCAATATCGGCGCTGGCGAGTTCAGCAGGGAGCGACTCTCCGACCATCGGCAGCAGAGCCACGCCCGGATCCTCGAGGATCGAGCGTCTCGCAACATCGGGAACTCCCAAGGCCACTGTCTCTCCATTCGGCGCCGCCTCTAAGAAGAGTGCTGCGTGAGACAAGGTGCCTACACTGTAACCAAGAGATACATAGATGGGCCGCACCATCTCGTTAATACCGATGGCGCAGATCAGTGACGGCGTCAGTTTCTGTTCAATAGTCTTAAGCAACCTCACTCCTAGGCCCTGTTTTCTCATATCATTGCGAACCTTCCAAATTGCAAGTGCGAGTTGAGACCAGTCCGCCACCGGGTCAAATCTGCGAAACGGAATAAAACCGAGCAGGGCGATAATCTCCGACGTCCCTTCCGCCTCGACCCTACGCGCGAAAACAAAGGTCAAGTTCTCGCCTGGCGCGTCTGGAGACTCATGTTGCCATCGCAGCAGTTCGGGATGGCTGACAAAAATGTGATCGGACCGCCAATGCTTTCGCAGGAATCGTACGATCTCCGACTCATCGGCAGCCTTCGCGAAACAGATTTCGATTAGCCCGGTCATGCTATGCTATCTCCTTCTTCTGTAATAACTGTGTTCGTGGTCCTTCTCCAGAATATGTCATCAGCCTTACCAGATCTCGCCAAAACCACTCGCACTGTTCCGACATATCCTTTATGAAACTTATAGTTGCCATCGAATCCCATCCTGCTAGCAGTGCAAGCAGATCATCCATCGCAGACGTACCGGGATCTACTTCGATTATTGCGTCGATTTCTTTCAAGAATTCCAATTATGTCATATCTCTCTCCTAACCTCAGTTGCTACCAGAGGTGCTCAGGTGCAAGCGGTACAATTCGAAGCGGCGAAGATCTTCTTCTGTGTCAATGTCCAGTGATCGCTCGTCCGGCATTTCAAAGCCCACTGTTTCGCTTGATAAAAATGTTACGGAATGCTGGAGCCACTCTGTCTGCGCCACGTAGACTGCTCCATTCAACAAGAAGAAGTCAGGATAGTCCTGTCTGCGATGGAAATTGCTTGCTTCTGGAACAAGGCGCTGGAGAGTAAAATTGCGATCCGCCGAAAACATCAAATAAGGATGCTGTTGGCATTTCACCACAGATACACAGCTCATAGCATGATATTCTTCACAGCGTTCAATACATCCATCGATATCCTCAACAGCACGCGATGGCGACGTGGGCTGTAGTAAGGCAACGTAGCTATATCCAGGCAACTCATTCAATACATGGAGGACAGGAGCAATGCCTGGCGTATCGTCTAACGCAAGTTCAACTGGACGCTGAAATGGCACATCGCATCCGTAACGTAACGCCACTTCCATGATTTCCGGGTCTTCCGAAGAGAGCACTAAACGGTCGATGTATTTCGATTTATGTGCTTCCTCAATCGTCCATGCTATTAGCGGCTTTCCAGCTGCCATACGAATGTTTTTGCGCGGTATGCCCTTCGAGCCGCCGCGTGCCGGAATCACTCCCAATACTGTCTTACCATTGATCATCGGAATTCCGTCTCGAACTCAACCTTTGCGCGGTTGAGATCCGAATGGCGGCCAACATCGACCCAATACTCCCGGATTGGAAATACGGCGTGCGGCCATTTTGCTTCCATTACTTTATCGAATAAATCCGTCATGTCTATTGGCTCTTCATGCGGAATCATATCAAGGATATCTGGATCGAGAACGTAAATTCCAGCATTGATGAAAAACTTCTGCGTCGGCTTTTCCTGGATCTCAAGAATCTGATAACCATCGACCTTGACCACGCCATAGGGTACCTGAAACTCATAATCGCGGACGCACATTGTAGCCTTTGAGTCTTGAGCGGAGTGAAACTCCAGAAGATGGTTGAAGTTCACTTTGGTAAGAATGTCCCCGTTCATTAAAATAATCGGCAATTCGGGCCTTTCCTTTAACAAGCACAGTGCGCCAGCCGTTCCCAGAGGTTTTGATTCGCGAAGATATTCAATGTGAACGTTCCATCTAGAGCCATCGCCGAAATAATCGACGATCATTTCAGCCTTATAGTTTACGGAAATGGAAAAGTTGCGAAACCCATATTCAATAAAGTTCAGCAAAACAGTCTCAAGCATCGGGCATCCGCCGACAGAGAGCATCGGCTTCGGGCAATCGTCCGTCAAAGGAGACAAACGCCTACCGTATCCGCCTGCCATAAGAACCACCCGGTTCAGAAGGGCAGGCGGCGATATTATCTCGTCGACAACCTCCAAACCGCTGAGTACGCCATCCGAATCGATGATTGGCATTTGCCGGACGCGCAGTTGTCGCATTCGCGCAACCAGCAATTCGCGGCTGTCGCCCACGAACGCCGTCTTCGGATTCGGGTTCATGGCTCTTGAAGCTGGGTCATTGAGCGTGAGGCCTTTGAGCATGGCGCGGCGAACGTCGCCATCTGTCAGCGTTCCGCAAAGCCGGCTGCCATCCACTACCAACGCGATTTGAAGAGAACTTTCGTCAATTGTCCGTATCGCCTCGCCAATCGTGGCAGCCGGGGAAATGCAGGCTTTTCTCCACCTGTTTAGCATTGCTGCTATGAGCTCCTGTCCATTATTTGGGAGATTAACGCACTATCAGAAACAGTGCTCTGGTCGTCGCCTAATCGTAATGTCTTATACATACGCGTGAACACATGCGTACAAAATCCTCGCTTGAAGAAGTCGATTTGTGCCAATTTTGCCTGGTTTTCGTCGTTGAGGTCTCGGTTGCAGCGGCTAGCATTCATCACATAATATTTTGAAGATAATGATAAGTTCTTGAAGTACATCGCCGAATCATAAAGACAGAAATGAGTTGGAATAGCCACTTCGTAATTATAGGCGCCGACGCAGTAAAGAAAGTCTCCTCTGTTAGAGAATTTATTCCACGAGCATACCTCAATCGCGGCCGCAATTTCATCATCTAATAAATAGGTGAATACAGCACTACTTGCCTGTGACAGACGATAAAGCATACCATAATATGTTTCATCAATCATTCCGCGTGAGTATTTTATGAATTCCTTTACTAACCTTGGTATTTGAAGAGAGTTCGAATATATCCTCCTTTTAAAACGTCTCCTGCCCGTATTGATGAGCGAATGGTAGCTCTTTCGCAAATGTCGCCAAATCTCCGAATCGGATAAAGTGAGGTCGATATAACCGTAATATCGCGAATTATCAGTTACGCTCAGATAGTCAAACGCCGACTCAGGAAGATATTCTGAGGAAAGCACTTTAATTTCAGAAACATCCGGCATCTGAAGTATCTTATGCAACTGCTCGACTACTAACCGTGAAGCCTCCTTTATGGTTTCAGCATTTTCATGGGGGGAAAACATAGGAACACTTGACGTCCCATCATGCCACCCAGCAGTTTTATCGATAATGAAACATGGGACATGAACAATCATGTTATTCCCGTTATACACAGAGAAACTTATATCCTGCTGAGGTATTATCTTTATTGAAGGGAGGTACAGTCCTAATTGTGCCGCTTTCGTATATCCAGCCTCAAAACTCTCCTCTTTCAATGAAATGGTCTGCATCAGATCCCCCTTTTCAGTTCTATATATCTCTTCCCATTTCGGATTCTACGGCATTCTCAATCCCCTACCGATAGAAAAGCACGCGGCCAGGGTGTGCATCATACGCTTCCGAGAAATGTTTCCTAATAGAGATATAACCCTCATCGGAATGTATGTGCCTTCCAATCCTGAACTCCGCGCGCCTTGTTGAAAATCCTGTCTTGAAGAACAGGAGCGGATTAGCAGGTTCGCTGTCGGTTCCACCCCCCAAATAGAGAGCGCGACATCCTTCCGATTGGGCGGTTTGTGCCGCCTCATGAAGCAGAAGGTTTGTGCCTCCCAGGTGTTTCCCCGCAAGACTCGATGCCGAGAGGTGATATTCTGTCACCTCGGGGCCTACGAGAAAGATAGCGGCAGCTACCGGCTCATCGCCTCCCATGCAAACGGCTAGGCGGGCCTGTTTCCATTCCAGTAGCCGGCGAAAATAGGATTGTGAAAAGAAGTAGAACTGCTCTGCGCCAATCTCCCGCATCGTCGAGTAGTAGAATTCCGCAAACCATTCCGCACTGCCCTGGCCTGTGCGCCATTCTACTCTCAAGCCGTTCTTTACCGCCTTACGAACAGTAGTGCGTACACGCGCCTGATAGGAGGCCATCAGATTAGCGCACGTGAGATCAACCCATACCGCCATCCGGTTGAAAACAGCCTCGCCGGGATATAAGTCCCAATTATGCAGCAATGGGTGAAAGCGAACAAATTCTATCGCTACCGATTTCTCACCGCACCAAGTCGTGTATTCCTGCCAGGCTCGCAAAAGAAAAGCAGGGTTGTGAGTATTGCTGACAGGCCCTCCATATTGATATGGAGTTTGTATATCTCGATATTGGGTGCCGGGAATTGATGCTAGGTGACCACCCTGATAAAGGAATTTCTCCCCCTCTTCATACAACCAAAAAAAAGGTTCAAGTTCCTCGTTGCGTTCGGCATCGATCAGTACGTATGCGGGCGAAACCGCAGGTAACTGAAGCGAGCCCTCCAAACGGCCAAACGCCTCGAGAGCGCGTTCGTAGCTAATCTGCATGGCCGATGATAAGCTCGTCAGGATCGTAGTCACGCGTTGCGCTACGTCCGAGAAGCTCCCAATAGCGCATGGGAGAAATGCCGCTCCCAGGGCGCTTGCTGGTAAGGTTTTCCGGCGTAAACCTCTCGCCCGCGCGAATTGGCGTTGCGGCCACAAGACTTTTACGGGCAATCTCCAGGTTCCTTTCCTCCGAACCGGCCACGAGTTTGAGCGCAGAACCAAGCGCACTTTCTACTTGGCGGATGGCGACAATCATGGACGTTAGTTCTTGCGGTTCCAGTGAGGCTATATGATCCGGTCCAGGCAGGCTCCGGTCCAGTGTAAAATGTTTCTCGATGATGCAGGCGCCCCGGGCCACTGCGGCGATCGGCACGCTATAGCCCATGGTATGATCCGACAGCCCTACCGGCAGTCCAAATGCCCTGGCGAGCGTCTCCATTGCCAGAAGGTTCACATCCTCAAATGGCGAGGGATACTCAGTCGTACAATGTAATAGCGTTACTTTTTGTTGAAGTTGTCTCTGTCCCTCCCCGCTCAGGTATGCCCGCCTGAAACCGGGTATCGTTGGGATTTCACCGGACGGCAGATAACCAAACGCAAGCACACCCAACGCATCTTCGATGTCTCCCAGGAGGCTCATTCCTGTCGATAAAATGATTGGCAAGCCAGACTGTGCCACGCGTAGCAATAAGGGTGCGTTAGTGATTTCGCCGGATGCAACCTTGATCCGCGGAACTTTGAGATTATTTACCAGCATGTCTACGCTGGATAGATCGAAGGGGGTCGATAAATACTGGATGTTCCGCGCTTCGCACCGCCGTAGAAGCTGTATGTGCGCGGAAAGATTAAGTTCAAGCTTCTTCTCCATCTCCAGCATGGATTCGCTATCCCCGGTGTTTCTTATTTGATACTCAGCTTTGACGGCGTACCGGCTTATTACCGCTTCTGATTGAAACATCTGGAACTTAACGGCGTCGGCGCCTGTATTGGCTGCAACGTCAACCATTGCAAGTGCTCTGTCAAGAGAACCGTTATGGTTTACCCCGGCCTCAGCGATGACAAATGTATTGGGCATTGGATCCTATCGTTTTGAAGCGAATTGTCGAATACAGTCCGCCACATAGTCCAAAGAATTTGTGGTCATCCGCTGGTCAATTGGCAGTGTAAGCAGATTATGGCTTAACCAAATGTCGTCGGCCCATCCAGAAGCCTCCTGCTCAGCACCTAGAGGCCAGTGCACGGCACAAAAGACTCTCCGTTCCTTCAGGAACATACGCAACTGATCGCGAAATTCTTGTGCAACGATTACAGGATACCCCAGCGGGACCTCGCCATCTTTAATCTCTTTGAAAAGTGGGCGTACTAATTCTGGATGAATCTCGTGAAGCAGGCTGTGCAAGTATATCCAGTTCCGCCTCCGCGCTATCGCTAATTGGGAGAAATCTGTTCGCTCCATAAGATAAGACGAAGCCCAGGAAGTCCGGCGCGGAGTGCAGCTCCCATCCAGGCGGCGCTCAGACTTGTCTAATAAGTCTAAGAAGGTTTCGTCAGGAGCGTCTTGGTATCGCAGAATTTTCCCAACCAGCTTCTGCGAAACGAAGGCTTGTCAGTGTCCTGCAAGTCGCTATTCGATAGCGGGGTTCTGGAACCCAGCATGGCGCCATCTGGCTGCGATGCAATCTTCCGAAAGCTTGTAACGGCGTAATCTCCGTCATTTCCCACATCACTCGTAAGACCGGCTTGTACGCAGTCCTCAATAACAAAAAAACGCGCGCCTGACCGCGCTTGCTTCAACCATTGCGTAACTTTGTCATTGCGCATGCCAAAGTAGTGGACATACAGAAAGGTAGAATCTTCAACGTCGGCTGGCATACCAACCGGTGTTGCTATATCTTTGCCTGTCGAGTAAAATCGTAATTCAAAACCAAGTTGCTGAAATGGAATAAGCACGGACTCGCAGCAATAAGCTGGCAGATAAGCGATTTTGCGCCCGCCACGCCGAAGAATGTCTTGGAGCGCTACAAGAATCCCTGACCGTCCCGTGTCCAAAGACATCGTATATGGCATTGGCATGTTAGGAGCTGCCGCGATAACTTTGGACTGCAGAGATTTCGGATCAATCTCGAACTCTCCGCCCAATCGAGTGACGGGTATAGGAGGCACGCTAGCGTCAGGATCGTAGAAGCACTTCGGCTCCGTCAGATCCGCCTGCTTGAGAAAAGCAACGATTCTCACGGATGCATCGCTGTCGCCGTAAAGAGATTCCGTATTCGCCACCAGGTTATGGAATTCCGAAGATAGCGCCAGTTTGATGGCGCTCGCAATCGCCTCGGATTCCTCCGGGCAATTGATTACTGACGATGCCTTCAAACGACCGTCTTGCCGATTTCCAATATTGACAGTGGCCTTTTTAAGTGCCGGAGCCTCGACAATGCCGCTCGAAGAATTCCCAATCACCACATCGCAATGCTTCATCGCGCTCAGATATCGGACCTGTCCGAGTGAAGTGACCACCATCACCCGATCCGGCCGGGCCGCGCCATACTCGTCGATCATGTGAGCGAGCAAGCGCCCCCCCGCATCGGCGTTGGGCTTGGTAAAAATGACTCGGGAATGTGGAAACTGATCGATAGCAAGCAAGAGTTTTGTTAACGCCAACTCGGGCTTCATGCTGCCGAGCGTTGCGGGGTGATATGTGACCAGAAAGGCAGGGTGGCCAAGCGGAAAATTCAGTTCCTCCTCCAGAGCCTCGCGAGACAAAAGCGGTAGGCGATGGAGATTGTCTAACCCCGGATCCCCAAAATTCATCACATTCGCAGGTTGCTCACCCATGCGAATGATGCGTTCCCTATAAACTTCCGCCCCAGGAAAGTGGTATGTGGACATCTTGGTGATCGCATGACGTATGCTATCGTCGATTGTGCCTCGTGTAACTTCTCCTCCTGAAATATGGGCCAGCGGAATGCGGGCAATCATGGCAGCGCTTGCCGCGGCCAGAATTTCAAATCGATCTCCTAAGACAACAACAATGTCGGGCCGCAAGTTGTTGAACGCGTCAGCAAAACCGATCATCCCCAATCCCATAGATTTGGTTACGCCCACCGGAGTATCGCTCGACAGTAGCATTTCCACGCGAGCATCAATCTGAAAGCCGCCTTCCTCGATGGCCTGATAGGTCAGGCCGAATTCCGGAGATAAATGCATACACGTCGCAATAACCTGCAACTCGAGATCGGGGTCACACTGGATTTCCTTCATAATCCAGCGCAACAGCCCGTACTCCGCCCGTGTGCCGGTAACGATGCAGATCTTCCGTCTAGTCACGAGCCGATCCTCGGAACACTGCTTGGGATGTTGACAATTCGCCTTTCCAGGTTCTCGGCGACGGAAAGGTCCATGCGAGGGCAGTTCTTGTACATAGGAAGATGGTGCATCAAAGTCCAGGCTGGCCGCGTCATGATTCCGATTGCGTTCGTTGACTCGAGCAGGGCGTTCCGTTGAGATGCGTTCCCCTCATCCAAGACAAGGGCATTTAGCCAATAATTTGAGTGAGCTAACGGCGGTTCTTCCACAACCTTCACGCCAGGAACATTCCTGAATGCGTCCACGTACCGTAGCGTCAATTTCCGTTTTCTCTCTAGAAAACTGGGAAGGTTTTCCAATTGTGCGCACCCAAGAGCCGCATTCACGTTCGGCATACGGAAGTTGTACCCTAGCATGTCGTGATAATATTCCCATTTGTGCGGTCTACGCGCCGTGGTGGTGATGTACTTGGCCAACTTCGCTTCTTCATTACAGTTGAACAACAGGGCACCGCCACCGCCTGTCGTCACTATCTTATTGCCATTGAAGCTGAGAATACCGATACGCCCGAATGTACCAGTGTGTTGCTTCTTGTAAAACGATCCGAGGGACTCAGCAGCATCCTCAATCATCTCCAGATTCCAACGTTTGCAAAGATCAACCAGAGGATCAAGGTCAACCGGGTGGCCAAACGTGTGCATCGGTATCACGGCCTTGATTCTGGCTCCGGTAAAGCGATTACGCGTAGTCTCGCCGTCAATCTGCGCGATGTCAGCGAGGTAATCTTCCAGTTTTGCTGGACCCATGCCCAGCGTTTCAAATTCACTGTCAGCCAAGTGCGGTGTCGCCCCACAGTACGCAACCGCATTGGCGGTCGCTACAAACGTCAAAGTTGGAATCAGGACTTCGTCGCCGGGTACAACACCAGCGAGTTTCAGCGCAATAAAAAGGGCGGCAGTACCATTGACTACTGCCACGGCCCGTTTCGCGCCTGTATATTCAGCGAGCATCTGCTCGATGCGATCCACATATGAACCGACTGAAGATACCCATCCAGTATCGATACAATCCTTCAGATAATCCCATTCGTGTCCCTGAAACAGAGGCTGGTGCAGCGTGCGAGGCACATCAAATTGTTCCATGACGCCACGTATTGTCGCCACAGTCTGTTCTATTGAGAACGAAACCTTAGAGAGTGTATTTGTCTGGCTTATATTCATGCAGATTCTCCGAATTGGTAAACCACGGAATAGTTTCAGACAAACCGCGCCTAAAGCCTGCCAATTGAGCATATCGCGGTTCCCAGTTGAACAGGCGCTTCGCTTTACTGTTATCTGATAACAGGCGGTATACTTCGCTTCCCACCGGTCGCAAACGCTCCGAATCCTCCTCCACTTGAACCTCAACCTGCATTAGATTAGCTATGAGCGAGAGAGTGTCACCAATGGAAATCTCGAAACCGCTGCCTAAATTCACAACTTCGCCAAGGCCTTGATCAGATTCCAGAGCTGCGATGAAACCGCTCACGGTGTCTTGCACATATGAGAAATCGCGAGTAGGCCGTAGCGAGCCAAGATGAATGGTGCGCCGACCGCTGGCAATCTGCGTGACAATTGTTGGAATCACTGCACGTGCCGACTGGCGTGGACCGTACGTATTGAAGGGACGAACAATCACAACCGGAGTCGAGAATGCATGCCAAAACGACAGTGCAATCTGATCTGCGGCGATCTTCGTTGCAGAATAAGGTGATTGTGGCGTCAGCGGATGCTCTTCGGAAATCGGTACAGTGCGCGCCGTCCCGTAAACCTCACTTGTAGAAGTGTGCAAAAACCTCTGGATTCCAAGTTCGCGTGCAGCTTGAACTACATTCAATGTTCCCTTGACATTTGTATCCACATACGTATCAGGGGAGTGGTACGAATAGGGAATCGCAATCAACGCCGCAAGGTGTATGACGAAATCGCAACCCCTCATGGCTTCGCGAACCCCGTGCGGGTCGCGGATATCGCCGGCGAAAACATCCAAACTTTCGCGTGTTTCCCGAGGAGACCGGTCAAGCCATCCCCACGAGTTGAGGGAGTTATAGAGTACAAATGGGCGAACATTGTACCCGCTCCGAACCAGAGCTTCGGTAAGGTGGGATCCAATGAAGCCATCTGCTCCTGTTACAAGAATTCTCTTATGTGTTCGCGGCACAATATCCCCTATCAGTTAGTTCCATCATTCACGAAATAGATCGCTGCTGACTGGTTCTTATAGACTTTCGTACCGCAAGAGCAAGTTTCAGGTTCTCAATCTTCCCGGCAAGCTGCGGATCAGCTTGAGCACGTTCTTTCATCCAAATAACCAGGGCCAGTAAGCAGCCTGCAAAAAACCCTGAAAACGTGGCAAGGAGTAAGATCAAAAGGCGTCTCTGCGGCGACTTGTGGTCTGGCTCGATCGCAGGTTCCACGACCTGAATGATGGCAGCCTCCTTGGATTCGTCCAGCTTGGCAGCGTCGTATTGCTTCATCAGCATGTCGTACATGGCCTGTTGATATTGCAATTCATGTGCGGCGCGAAGATATTCCAGCCCCGCGGCCGGAACATTTCCAAGTCCAAGCCCGGCAATACCCGGCGTGCGATTGCGCTGCTCCAGTCTTGTTTCCTCGGCTTGCAGAGAGGCAAGTTCACTTTCTGCCAATTGCACGTTGGGATTATGCTCCGTCGAATAAGAGCGCAGCGCTTCTACCTGTACCTGTTTGGCTGCGACTTGTGCTCGAAGGACAGAATCGCTCTCGATCATCGCCCTGGCCTGCGCGTCCAACTGGACTAGGCCTTTCTGTTGTTGAACCTGTTGGAAGGCAAGTTCTGCCGCAACCAGCGCTTCCTTACTCTGCTTCAACTGCTCTTCATAGAAAAGCCGCCGCTGCGAGGCCTCCGTTACCGCAAGGGTTTTCATAAGAATGCGGAGTTCATTCGGATACTCGTTGGCCATCACGGCAACGCGTTTCTTGTCTGTATCCTTAACGGACACTTCGATAAATCCATGTTTATCAGAGGTGACCTTGGTAGAGTCTGCCAGTGCCTTGCGGGCCGCGGTCATGTCTTTGGCGTTGGACACTTTTGCCAGGCTGAACTTCTGGATGATCGCATCCGCTATGGGACGTGAAGTCAGCAGGCCGATGTAGATGTCGTCAGGATTTTTGAGTAGTCCCCCGCCTGCAAGTGAAGCGAGAGAGCCACCACCGACACCTGTCAGTTGGCTCATCAACATAGAAGCCGTGGATTGAGTCTGTTGTGGCGGCATGATTTTGGTGGTTGCCGTATACAGGACGGGTTGTACTAAGGCGAGAACCACGCCGGCAAGCATGGCAATGCCCGTAACCTTCGCGATAAGCCATTTCCGATAGGCTAGCTGTGTGAGGACATCGATCAGGCTGACTTCATAGCCGTCGCTGGGCGCCTTAGGCGAGGCGACGACGTCCATGGTCGCTGCCGTTTCTTCGCTGGAAAAGTCTTTTCCGATCATTGCTAACACCATTATGGGAGTAACGTTCCAAGCACGGCGCCGGTCATGGCAGCTCCAGAGATAATTTGGGAGAAACTAGAAAATTTCTGGAGTCCGCTTGAAACTGTGAGCTTCTCTGGGACGACAATGGCGTCTCCGGGCAGCAACTTAAGATTTCCATAACTGCCATGAGAGTGGCTATTGCGGGATTGGCGGCTGATGACTGTTCCGTCGGCGCGTATCACGAACATGCGCCTTTGATCCGCCTCCCGTGTGGCACCGCCGGCATCGTTCAGATAAGTGATGAGCCGCTTTCCGGGCTCATAGCGCAAGGCATTCGCATTGTACACAGCGCCGGCCACCTCGACCGTGCCGAGCCGCGGCGGGATGTAAAAGGTATCTCCATCTTCTAGAGGAAATTCTGGAATATCCGCAATGGTTTCGGATCCGGGCTTCATATCCAGAACGACCCGGCCTGTCGGCTTGATCGAAGCGAGCCTGGATAAAGCGGTTTGCTGCATGGTAAGCTGCGCTTGTTGCTCAGCCCCACGTCTGACCAGCTAGCGGAGTTGCATTCGCATACTTGGCGGTGAGTTCCCTTTGCATTTGCTCGGTGGATTGCCGGAGCTGTTTCTCCTGGGCCTGGCGAGCCGAAATGCGCGTAAATATGGAAGCATAGAGGTAAGAATGCGGAGTAAGCCCTCCGGCATGTTTCACGACATCTCTTAACGTCTCGCCAGGATTGACGCGGTACACTCCCGGTGCGTTCACTTCTCCGCCCAATCGGACAAAGGAAGCGTGCTTTTCCATAGGCAAGTCCAGGTCTGCCCGCGAGAAGATTGTGACGACGTCTCCAGTCCTTAAAAGCTGATTGTCCGTAGATGTGGGGTTGTCGATTGCGCGGGCAAGGTTAAACGGGATCAGGCGGGTGCTAAGATCACGCTCGTCAAGCCGCTCGATCAGCGCATAATCCCAGTTGATCTCCGCGCTGTTCTGGCCGACGGTGTCAATGATTGAAGCACGTGCATTCCCGGACTGGTCATTGCTCTGGTTGCCAACTTGATTGGTGCGCAGGATTCCGGACTGGCCAGTTTGCGCATTGCCGAATTGGTCAGTCCGCGGGTTGCCATACTGATCTGCTTGCGCATTGCCGAATTGGACAGTCTGCGGGTTGCCATACTGATCTGTCTGCGCATTGCCGAATTGGTCAGTCCGCGGGTTGCCATACTGATCTGTCTGCGCATTGCCGAATTGGTCAGTCCGCGGGTTGCCATACTGATCTGCCTGCGCATTGCCGAATTGGTCAGTCTGCGGGTTGCCATACTGGTCTACACGCGGGTTCCCATACTGGTCTACGCGCGGGTTCCCATACTGGTCTACGCGCGGGTTCCCATACTGGTCTACGCGCGGATTCCCGAACGGATGATTAAGAGTGCGTGGAACCAAATGGTTCTGTCTGTTCCAAAAATCGCGAGTTACTAGAAAGTCGCGGGAGGGGATCAAGTCCGAAACTCGCATCCCTTCCTTCCATACATAGCGTCCTGGTTGAGCAACATTCCCTCGCAGTGTTACCGCGTTTTCGAACTTCGGAGTTAGCGGATAGATGCACAGCAGATCGCCGTCCTTTAGAGGCCGTCGCAGTCCCGTTGCGTCCAAAGAGAATTCCTCTACCGCGCGACTGCTGTGGTTCTTAATCCGCTCCAGCAATACCCGCGCGACTCCGCCAAGACTCGTCAGCCCTCCTGCCCCCTGTAATGCGTCATTGACCGTTGTCGTTTCGCCTTTCAATTCATAGATGCCAGGCACGTTGATATCGCCGCTGATCGCAACCTGCGCTCCAATCGGAGGAATGTAAATCACATCGCCAGGCAGCAGCTGGACATCGTGGGACTTGTCGCCCTTTTGCATCAGATCGTAGATATCAAACTCGGTCGGTGTCTGGCCTCCGCGTCGCAATTGGATATGTCGCATCGTCCCGGTTGCTGAGGGGCCTCCGGAGGCAAACAGCGCATCGACCAAGGTGCTTAAGGAACTGATCGTATACTCGCCAGGTTGCCGCGCGTTGCCCAGAACATAGATCTGGATCGAGCGAAGCTGTCCCAGGGCAACATTCAGTTCGAAATCCTTGAAGAGAGCGCCGATGGCCGAATGCAGATATCTCTCGACTTGTTCGTAGCGCAATCCGGCTACGGTCACGGATCCTACCTTAGGCAGATAGATCTGCCCGTTCCTGTCCACTGTCACACGGGAATCAAGATCTATCTTCCCCCAGGCTCGTATCAGCAGTTCATCCCCCGGCCCCAGCACATAATCGGACGGCACTGGAATAGATTCCACCGGGGCGAAGGTCGTAGGAACTTCGTCGAATAATTTCCGGCCGATACACAGGAAGTATGCGCCCGGTTGCATCCTCGGCGAACTGCTGAAATTCGGATCTCTGAGTAAGCGGCCCAACAATCCTCGCAGTAGCCGGAGTCGGGTATGTCGCCGGCCCCATGGGAGTATTTGTAAAGGTGTCATGTCGGAGCGCTTGGTTGGGCGCCTGTGGAGCGCCTGTCGCAAGTCTCTGCCCAGCCGAAACTCCCGAGTCGGACTGGGTCGATTCAGTCGGTGTAGTGAGAACGGATTGGCCGGCACTGAGGGTGCAAGTGAGGAAAAGGAGCAGAAATGTCTTGGATCTCATAAGAAAGAACTCGTCTCATCTGGTGGGTTCGATGCGTTCGGAATGACAATCAAGGCAGCAAATATCTCCCTGCCATCATATATGTATTTTTGCGAAACGGGCGTGCTATTAAATTTGCATCCATCCCGCTTGCCGCTCTAATTCAACAAGACGGCCGGTGGCAAACATATGGCCTGTCCTCGGGACCCTCGGCCCGTCCCCGGAGGAGCCAAGATCCTTTTCGGAAAAGGCAAGGGGTGGCTTGGCGAACTAACAGCTGCCTCCCGTAAGCAGCGAACCAGGATTGTAGTCGGGGATAAGTTCCGTGAGCAGCAGCACACAGTCCTTCAATTAAATCTCCTTCCTTTGACAATTTGCTGCAGACGAAGAGCATGGGTTGTGTTGGCCTTGGCGTACACTTAGACAATGGTTACCAACATAGCTCATGATTTTTACGTGGGAAGTCGGAATCAGGTTTTCATCGTCCAGATTCAATTCCTCAAACATCTTCTCGCCCGGGCGAAGACCAGTATATTGAATCTCGATGTCCCGTCCAGGCTGGAGCCCCGATAGCAGAATTAGATTCTTGGCTAGTTCCGCAATCTTGACTGGCTCGCCCATTTCGAGGACGAATACTTCTCCGCCCTTGCCGATCGAGAAAGCCTGCAACACCAGTTGGGCCGCCTCGGGAATGGTCATGAAATAGCGCCACATTTCCGGTGGTGACGGTCACCGGGCCGCCCGCAGCAATTTGCTCCTTGAAGATTGGAACCACACTTCCGTTGCTTCCCAGAACATTACCGAAGCGCACCGCAACAAACTTGGTGCCGCCTTTCAATCTGGAGCGCGCGAATCAGCAACTCCGCCATGCGCTTCGTGGCGCCCATCATGCTGGTTGGGCGTACCGCTTTATCCGTGGATATCATGACAAAATCGTCGACTCCGTGCTCAGTCGCCGCTCGGGCAACGTTCCAGGTGCCGAATATGTTGGTTTCGACGGCGGCAAAGACATGCGTCTCCATCAGCGGAACATGCTTGTAGGCAGCGGCATGGTAACAGAATCGACGGCTGATAGTCCTGCATTACGCGTTTCAGATTGTCGTGGCGAGTAATGCTGCCGATCTCGGCGATGAAAGACTACGCCGGGAAATCTCTTGGTCATTTCTCTATCAATATAAAATAGAGGAGTCTCCGCCTCATCAAGGCCGACCAGGGCAAGCGGGCTGAAATTGGCGATTTGCCGGCAGATCTCCGACCCGATCGAACCCGCGGCGCCGGTCACCATAACAACCCGTCCTTGAATACTCTCCCGAATGCCGTCCATGTCCAGCTGCACCGGCTTTCTGCCAAGTAAATCTTCTACCGCAACCTCGCGGAGTTGCTTACCCAATTCCGTGTCCTGGACAAGTTCGCCCAGACTCGGCACCATCTTGTATTCCACCTTGGCATCGGCAGCGAGTTTTATGATGCGCACCATTTGCGGTCCCGTCGCGGAGGGAATCGCAATGAGCAATCGCTTGATGGCGTGTTTATTGCACCAATGACGGGAGATGTCCCCTGCTCCCAATACCTGCTCTCCATGCAAGGTCAACCCGACCTTGCTGGGATCGTCATCGATAAAGCCGATAACATCGCACATGAGTACTTGATTCTGGGTCAGCTCCCTCAATAGCGCAAGGCCGGCGTTTCCAGCGCCGTAAATGAGCGTCCTGATCCGCTCACCCTTGCCGCCCCTCCAGCTTTGCGCGTTGGCGATCAAGCGCACCGCAACCCTGGCCGCCAGAGAGAGCAAGCCAGCAAGAATCCAGTCAAGAATGTAAATAGAGCGAGGAATGCCGTTTGGCCCGACCAGGAGAATAACGAGCAAGGCGCCGAGGATTGACCCCGCCGAAACCGCCAGAGCAACGCGGATCACATCGTGAATGGAAGTACACCGCCAGCTTCCCCGGTTGACCCCGTTCAGGATGAAAAATGCAAACTTTGCCGCTATCCAAACACAGCAGGCCAACCACATAGAATGGATGTACTGAACTGGCACGGTGCCGTCAAAGCGCAACTGAAACGCCAAGAAAGCAGCAGCGAAAAACGCCGCCCCGTCTATGGAATATAAAGCAAACGGACGCCAGATACTGCGCGCCGTAACTCGTCGAATATGAATTGCGTATGGGGACATGTCAACCTCTTAATCGCTCAGATTATTTCCATCCGTGATTTTCAAGGCCGGGGAAAAAGGCCGGTCAGCGGCTCGCGTCTGATGCTCCCACCCAACACGTAGCCAATAAAACGGTGCATGGTTGCCTGGCAAGGTTATGACCTTGCTCCCGGGCCTCCTCTTGGCGGGCGGCTCAAATGGCGATAGAGAAGCGGTACATAAAAATGCATTGGGGCAATCAACTCTTGAGTTCAAACCGCATACGGCAGGTTTGCCGCCATGGTTACGGGCGGGTAGCATGGACTCACAGAACTTTTCAAGAGCAAGCATCATAAGCGATCCTATACCGAAGCGGCAATCGGTTCCAAATCTTCAGCGTCCATCTGGATTGCGGCATGTTGGTTAATCAATTCGAGTGTCAGTACGAACCGCATGCTGTTGCTCTTTCTCACAAGTGTCCCCTGAAGACCCTGCATCACACCGCTCTTAATGCGGACTTTTTCGCCGATAACAAGGTCGCGATACGGTTCGATCCGTTGCCTGCAGAAGCCAGAGCGCAGAAACTCGACCTCGGAATCCGGAAGAGGGACACCCTCTCGGCTGTTGCCCACGATCTGCAGCACACCGGGAGACTGGAGAACCTTCGCCGCTCCCTGGAATTGATGTGCACAAACAGGTAGGTCGGAAACAGCGGCAGGATGAGCTTCATCCGTTGCCGGTTCTTCCAGACCCGGACAGTTTCATAGACAGGGAGAAATGACTCAACCTCCCGAATGGAAAGCTGCTTCAGTGCCGACTTTTCGTGTTGCGGAACCGTGTAAACCGCGTACCAGTTGCGATCATGCGCTGCGCCCAAGATTGCTGGGTCCAGAGTGACCTGACCGCCGAATGTTTGACCTGTTGCCTGCAGACTCACCCGAAGCCTCTGGTTTAATTGGGGCGTGCACAAACGATATAGTGCAACGTCCCGGATGTGCGTAAAGGGTGCAGCGTGAAATACTTGCCCCCTTGTTGACTACCAAAATGCACATGGCTCCGCCATCCTGACTTAGCAAATCACATTACACTAAGCCCATCCAACAGCAAATCACACAACAACCACACAACAACGGGATTGCCCACCGCGAAACCATCCAATGCTGAAAAACACTCTTTCGTAATCCATCAACAACATTTAAAGCTGATATACTCATGAGTTTAGCATACCTGGATTTGCGGTTGGAATTATCGTAAGCCATTGCAGCCGTTTGTGCAAGAGTTGAATGAAATAGTTAGGCGTCACGATCTTTGTGATCGAGATTGGGATAGTCGAGTGCCCTCGAGGAAAATGATGGCGAACATAAGGCGAATATGCGACTTGTTACCAGTAGCAGGTCACACAGGAAACTCGGCAGCCATTTTGTGCATGAATGATATGCCGTGGTAATCTATCGTGGTTTTATTGTTATTCGATCTGGAGATGGCCGCCTTCTCAGTGCATTTTCAGGTTTCACGGCTTCAGTGGAGCATAGCGGCCTTAAATCGCATATAAACAGCTTGTAGATAAACCCGCCCAGGTCAAAGGTGGGCCTTGCATGTTCAGCGAAGGGATCAAGTCGCAACGATAGGTAGGTGTGCTTTCCCTGTTATATCAATGGCTTACAGACCATAGCAGACTCCTGTAAGTTATTGATTGCATTGACTGTGATGAGATTCTCGCAGTGGAAGTCGCAGGTTAGAATCATGCAGTGACTATGGGTGCCTCGGCACGTCTATGTCCATGTATGGATTGCTTGTGACTCGCCAAGTGGCGGGAGATATCATGATCGCAGAGAAAAGAGAGCGAAATGAAGGCAGTTTTGCGTGTTGCAATCGCCGGGATGAGCGTATGGGCGGCGGCAGGCGGGATGGCACAGCCTGCGCTCCGGCGCTGACCACTTGACGGCGCCATCGGTGGGGGATTTTCAGGTCAAGGAAGTGAACGTGGCGGAGATCGACACGTCGCATATGAAACTGGCCGTGGATCTCAATCTGGTGGCTGTGCAGTCGGCGACGCTGGAGAACCTGCGCCTTTGCTCGCTCCATCTGAATGGCCTGCCGGTCTTTGCCTCGCCTTTGAACCAGGAGATGGTGCTTAACAAGGGCGTGACGACGGCTCTGCCTCCGATTTATGTCACGATTCTGTTTCGCGATCTGCGCACCACGGAGCCGCTGCGGCGGATGATCGAAAACCAGAGCGTCCGGATCGAGGGCGAAATGGTGGCGGACGTGCGGCTCACCATGATGGAGAAGCTGGCGTTGCACACCCAGCATCCAAGCGTGGAGATCGCGCTTAGCCAGGACGTGCCGGTTGATTTGGGCGGCAAGGCGCTGGAGCGGAATATCGAGTTGACCATCCTGGGGGTGATCGATACCGGGCTCAAGGCCAAATCCGTGGCGGACAAGTACATTCCAGGGCATGAAGCCGCAGTGGATTCGCGATCTTGAGGCCAATGCCCAGGCGAATCTGTTTGCGGTGGAATCGAGTTATACGCTGACGCAGGGAGATGCGAGTTACCCGGTGACATCGGTTCAGTTGGGCTTTCGCATCAATCCCTCTCAGGTGGTGACCACGGCCGAGGCCGAAATGCGCCGTGGAAGTACGATGCGGAGTTTCTGGAAGCGGTGCAATCGGGCGCGGACAAACTGGTGAAAAACAGCCTGGAGATCCAGCTTCGGCCCATCGGGCAGGGCGATCCACTGCGGCTCAGCGCAAGGATTTTACTGTGGATATGCGGGGGACTCGCCGAGGAAGACACTCTGATTGCGGTGAGCGGTAAACACGGCAAGATGAAGGTGATGCGGCGCGCATCGCCCACCTCGCTGGCCGTGCTGACGCTTCATGCGCCGCCCGCCTCGCCGGCGCTGTCCGCAGCTTCGGCCGCCGTGGCTGCGCAGGATAGCTGGGAGCATGTTGCCGTCTTTCGCCTGCGCGAGGATGCGGCAACCAAGAAGCCTGGTGGAGGTGCTGCAACTGGGAGCGCGCCGGGAAGGTCAGGGCATCCGGCTGAGCGAACCGGTGGATGCAGCGGTCTTCGGCTCGCCGATTGTGACGCCGGATGGGGTGATCGGGCTGGTGCAGGACGAGCAGACCGGAGCGTTTCTGCCCACGGATCTGCTGGCGCCCGCGCCGGTGCCAATACCCGCGCCTGTGCCAACACCTGCGACTGTGCCAACACCCGCGACTGTGCCAGTACCTGTATCGGCGCCTGTACCCGCGCCAGCGTCTAATCCCGCGCCAGCGCAATAGATCCGCATTCATCTCATGAAGTTCAAAGGGGACGGGCTTAGGCTCGTCCCCTTCATGCAGATTTGAGTGATTCGTGCAAATTTCTGGGCTGGAGTGCTCACTGCGGATCGTTGTCGCGTTTGCGCAGGATGGCGATGACTCCAGCCACCAGCACCATCAGCATCGCACACAGCACGGCCAGCGAATCGCGGAAGCGATGGCGGTGGCTGACGGCATGGGCGATGGGGCTGAGCGGGGATACTGCTCGTCGGCCGAGGCGCGGCAGGTGTGTTTGGTCCCGACGGGGTCGGTAAAGGTAATGAGGTAGGCGGGAATGCTGCCTTCGGCCGGGTCGGCCTGGATGTGGAGCGAGGGATTGAGGTCGTCGGGGTTGAGATCCGAGGACATGCACGGCAAGGACCGAGTTGGTGCGGCATGGCACGAGCCGGGAGGCATCGATGTTCCGGGCGGTATGGGTGCCACGGTCGGCATAGGCTGGCCGCCGGCGGGAGCCTGTGGCAGCTGAATGGTGCAGGTGTAGTCGGGCACTGACCTGTTGCCCACTCCTTGGCCGCAGCCTCATGGAGCAGATTGGCCTCATAGGACCAGCGGGAGGGAATGATAGTGCTGAGGACCTGGCCGGCCTGGGGCATCAGGTAGATGGGCCTCATGCCGCCGCCCAGGGCGATGATGGGCAACAGCACCACGGGCAGCATGGCGATGGCGCTCTCGGTGGTTTTGGAGAGTGCCGAGATGGAGAGGCCGAGTCCCGCGCCGATCATGGAAGAGAGCAGCAGGACGAGGAAGTCGTAGAGGAAGTTGCTGTGCAGCCCGCAGATCAGGTAGACGATGGCCAGCATGGAGCCGCACTGGAAGATGCACAGCGCCAGGAGCACGGCGAACTTGGAAAAGATATAGGGAAGCAGCTTGAGCGTGACCATGCGCTCGCGCTTGTAGATGGTCCACTCGCCGACGATGTCGCGGGCGGCGTTGTTGCAGCCGAACCAGATGGCGGCCACCACCATGAGGAAATGGACGATGGGCAGCTTCTGGGCGATTTCGTCGAAATGGTCGGCGCGCAAGGGGTAGTTGACCAGCGCCACCAGCACGGCGAACAACGGCGCCTGCGCCAGCAGAATGGCGGTCTGGGCGCGGTCCTGGAGGCGGACGATGATGTTGCGCTTGACCAGGGCGATCCATTGGCCCAGGCCGAACTGGCGGCGCGGCTTCTCTTCTCCGGTCTTGTCGGTAGCGGCCGGCTGCTTGCCGCTGCGGTTCTCGACGAACTCCTGGCGGTAGTGGGAGGCCAGGTAGCGCTGGCGCCAGGTCTCGGTGCGGTTGGCCTCCGGGACCGTGTTCATGCCGGAGAAGAGCATCTCCGGATTCAGCTCGGCACTGTGAATGGGCGCTGTGCCGGTGGGGCCACGGCGGGAGGGTTGAAGAACTGGATTGAATCCGGATAAGCCGGACCGAAGTAGACCAGCGCTCCGGGCTTGTCTCCCTTGTCGCGGGAGACCATGAGCAGGTCGTCGAATTGCTTGTAGACCTTGAGGCTGGGCTGATGGATGGTGGTGAGGATAGTCTTGCCGGTTTTGGACAGCTCCTTCAGCAGGTCCACGACCGACTCGGCGTCGTAGGAAGAGAGGCCGGAGGTCGGCTCGTCCAAAAACAAAACAGGTGTGTCGGTGATAAGTTCCAGTCCAATGTTGACGCGCTTGCGCTGACCTCCGCTGAGGGTCTTGCGCTCCGGCGAGCCGATGACGGTATCGATCTTGTCGGGGATGCCCAGGTCGTAGAGCACCTTTTCGGTGCGGGTGTCAATCTCCGCGTCGGTCAGGTCGGTGCGCAGGCGGGCGGAGAAATAGAGCGCCTGGCGGACGGTCAACTGGGGATGGACGATGTCGTCCTGGGGCACGTAGCCCATCATGTGACGGTAGAGGTCGTAGTAGTCGTAGAGGCTCTGGCCGCGGAAGAGCACCGTGCCCCTGCACCGGGCGGGTGTAGCCGTTGAGCGCCTTGAGCAGGGTGGTCTTTCCGGCGCCGGCCGGGCCCATCATGGCCACCAGCTCATAGGGAAAGACGGTGAGGGAGACGGGGTCCAGCAGGCGCTTGCCGTTGGGCGCGTGGACCACGATCTCCTTGGCCTCGATGGTGACCTTGCCGTTGTAGTCCCGCTGCGCCAGCTGGCCGTTTTCCATCAGTTGAAAACGGACGCTGCCCAGGCCGATCTCCTGGCCGGGCCGGGCCAGCACCTTGCCGGTAACGCGGACGCCGTTGAGGTAGGTGCCGTTGCGCGAGCCGAGGTCCTCAACCAGGATGCCCTCCGGGGTGCGGGTGAGGCGTGCGTGACGCCAGCTGACCATGGGGAAATCGAGGGGAATATCGCAGTTGGGGTCGCGCCCGGCCTCCATCGATTTGCCGCGGAAGGAGACGGTCTGGAAGGCGGCCTCGCCGATCTCGACCTTGGCCTCAAGGGAGAGAAGCTGCGCGGCGGAAATCTTGTAGGAGCCCAGAAAGACCTGGTCGGTGGGCTTCAGAACGGTTCTCTGGATGCGATTGCTCAGCTCTCCGATGGCCGTTCCGTTGCGCGAGTTGCTGTCTTCGAGAATGTACTGGCCGTTTTCTTCGCTGATGACGGCGTGATTCCAACTGACAATGGGCAGGTCGATCTGGACATCGGAGTCCGGAGAGCGGCCGATGGTGATCTGGCGGCCGCTGCCGGGGGTTGCGGGCGGTCGCGGAGAGCTGGCCGCGGCCGGGCCGGCAGCAGGCGACGGGCCAGGGCATCGGCACCTGGCCACCCAGGGTCACGCGCGCCCCATGCGGCACCTGCACCGGCTCGTGAGGGGCGATTCTGGCCCCGTTTACAAAGGTGCCGTTGGTCGAGCCCAGGTCTTCCAGCGTGAATCCATCCGCCTGGTGCGTCAGCCGGCAATGGTGAGCGGAGACGGGCGCCTCAGGCACCACCAGGTCGCAGTCCTGCGCGCGCCCAATTACCCATGCAGCCTTCGGTTTCAGCTCATCTTCGGACATAAGCAATCAGAAAATCCTGGAATGCTCACACTGTAGCACGCAACCTTTGCCCGGTGAAAACAAATGCGCCCTTGATTCTTAATCACTCGCTGGAGGCACTCTTGAGTTTCCAGGCAGCGCCAAAGAGCCGCAAAGCTCTCCATGGACAGGGCTTCGGCGCGAGCCAGGGGATCGATTTCAGCCTGGGCCAGCGCGGCGGCAACGGCAGCAGGGGGAATTGCGGCGGCGCGCAGATTGTTGGCCAGCGTCTTGCGTTTCTGCGCAAAGCATTGGCGCACGAAGCGCAAAAAGGAGGCCTCTTCAACGCCCAATTCGGCGAAGCGCGGGGCAAATCGCCAGCGAAAGACGGTCGAATGCACCTCGGGCGGCGGCGAAAAGGCCGCGGGAGGCAGAGTAAAGAGCTGCTGCGCCGGCCCGTACATCTGCACGGTGACCGAGAGCAGGCCGTAATCGCGCGAGCCGGGCTGGGCGGTGACGCGATCGGCCACCTCGCGCTGCACCATGAGCACGGCGCGGTCCAGGGCGGCGTGGCTTGCGGCCAGCTTGAGCAGGATGGGCGAGGTGATGCCGTAGGGCAGGTTGCCAACCACCAGCAGGCGCTCGCCCGCGGCCGACGAGGCAGTCGGGAAATCCGCGCGAGCCTTTTCAAAATCAAAGTTCAGCACGTCCTGCTCGATGACGGTGACGCGCTCCGGAGGAAACTGCACGCGCAGATGGAGGGCCAGCTCGTGGTCCAGCTCGACGGCCAGCACGTGGGCGGCGCGGGCGGCCAGGGCTGCGGTAATGGCGCCGTGGCCGGGGCCGATCTCGACCACCGTGCGGCCCGTCAGATCGCCGATGGAGGCCGCAATGCGCTGGATGGCCTCGGTGTCTACGAGGAAGTTCTGGCCGAGCTTGGGTTTGGCGGGCATGGGCTGATTTGATGGTAGATGAAGCGGAACGGCTCGGGCTGCATTTGGTATCTGGATCGTAACCGATTATTGCGCCAGTAAATCTGCTATGGTATGTCCGGGTAATGCATATGAGCAGAGACATACTTCTAGCCACCTTGACCGTGACGGGCTCCGCACTCTGCTGGTGGCCTGCGACATGTATCCAAAGTCTTGATTTACATGGATGGCTTCCGTTAGCGCCTATCGCACTTTTAGCCGGCCTATCGACTACCTTGTCGGGCAGGCACTGGCTGCGCTTTCTGGCTGCGTCTGCCGTTGGAGCGTTCGTTGGCGTATGCAGCGGTTTTGCGATCTGGCCGCCCTCAGATCCTATTGCGAGTTCATTTGAGGGATTCGTAGTTGTCGAAGCTACGATAGCAGCGGTTCTCGTGTCGCTTGTCGCATGTCTAGTCGGACGAAAGATTGCGCTACCAAACGAGAAGCTCAGACGAGCTGCTTGGATTGTACTGTTTTGCTGTGTTGCATTCGGGCCGGTGATTCTCGCCCTGACGCCACCACTCGTTGCAAGAAGAGTAGCACGCAATGATCGGCTCGCTGCGGAGAGGTTCGTGGCGTTGAAAAATGCTGTTGAAAGAACCATGGCTGAGTCTGGCAATCCGGGGCGCATCTGTGATGGACAGGCTCTAAAGAAACACTACTCTGGACCGCCTATTAGTGAAAACGATTGGAAATATATAGCCGGAAATTACGTGAAGGAGGACGGGTACGTCTTGGGGATTTGGATTTACTGTCCGGAGCCAGTCAATTATACGATCGACGTGCGGCCGGAAAGAGAACAAGGGGACGGCACACGTAGATTCTGCTCCGAAGAGTCAGGCAGAACCGGTTGCGGCATTGAATCCAGTAGTTCCGGGTATTCATGCACTCCTTGCAAGAAATAAGCCCGGCGTGTTCCGAGAATCCGTGTTCCCAAGCCGAATCAAATAGTAAACTTTCCCTTTGACTATGGAATTTGACGGCTCAAGCTGTTTTACCTTTGATGGGCCAGGGAGAAGTTTTCATGCGCATTGTCTTTGTCGCCTCGGAGTGCGTGCCGTTTGCCAAGACCGGCGGGCTGGCTGACGTGGTGGGGGCGCTGGCGCCGGAGCTGGCCAAGCTGGGTCACGAGGTGACGGTCTACCTGCCGCTCTATGCGTGCGTGCGGCGGCAACTCCCGGACAAATTGACCTACGCGGTGCGGTCGATCACGATTCCTTTTCAGCACTACAACCGCAAGGCGGGCATTGTGGACGGCGGCAAACGCGCCGGAGTCCAGTACTACTTTGTGGATTGCCCGGCGCTCTTTGAACGGGAGGGGCTGTATGGGACAGCCGCAGGCGATTATCCCGACAACGCCGAGCGATTCGCGCTCTTCTGCCGCGCGGTTCTGGAGGCGAGCAAGAAGCTGGGCGTGCCGCAGGTCTTCCATGTGCATGACTGGCAGGCGGCGCTGATTCCCGTTTACCTGCGCACGGTTTTCGCTTCCGACCGGCTACTGAACCGCGCGGGCGTGGTGCTGACGATTCACAACGCCGGCTACCAGGGCGCGTTTCCGCCAGCGACCACGGAGCAACTGCTCTTTCCATGGGAGATTTTCACCATGGACAAGGTGGAGCAGTTCGACAAATTCAACTTCCTCAAGGGCGGGCTGGTCTACGCGGACATGCTGACCACGGTGAGCCGCAAGTATGCCGAGGAGATTCAGACGCCGGAGTTTGGCGAAGGGCTCGATAGCGTGCTGCGGGGGCGAGCGGCGAACCTGCGCGGGATTCTGAACGGCGTGGATTATGCGGAATGGAATCCGGCTACGGACAGGAACCTGGCGGCGAACTACTCGCCGGAGAATCTGGCCGGCAAAGCGCTGTGCCGCGCCGATCTGCTGGATGCCTTCGGATTGGAGCTGGTGGAGGATTCGACGCCGGTCATCGGCATCGTCTCGCGCCTTGTCGCGCAGAAGGGCTTTGACCTGGTGGAGCAGATCGCTGGCAGGCTGTCGGAGTTGAACGTGGCCGTGGTGGCGCTGGGCGACGGGCGAGCCGGCCTACGAGAAGTTTTTCCGCGATTGGGCCTTCTGGAACAAGGCCAACGTGGCTGTGCGGATCGGCTACGACAATGCTCTGGCCCACAAGATCGAGGCCGGGGCCGACATTTTTCTCATGCCGTCGCTCTATGAGCCTTGCGGGCTGAACCAGATCTATTCGCTCAAGTACGGCACGGTGCCGGTGGTACGGGCCACAGGCGGGCTGGACGACACCATCGAGGAGTGGAACCCGGAGAAGGGAACCGGGACAGGCTTCAAATTCAAGGGCTTGCGAGCCGAGGGTCTGTGGGCGGCCATCGAGCGGGCGCTTGCTGCCTTTGAGGACAAAAAAGGCTGGAAACGATTGATGCTCAACGGCATGGCACAGGATTATGGCTGGGAGCAGCCGGCGCGGGAGTATGCGGCGATATATGAGGAAGCGGCGCGGAGGCGGGCGTAGGGGAAAAATCGCGAAACGAAAGCAAGGGCGCTCGCAGCTTGAGCGCCCTTTTCTATTCGGCGTGGCTCTCTTCAACAGGCACAGAGGCTCCGTACTGCGCCGCACCAACCACAGCACTGGCAGTCCGAGCAGGATGAGGGCGACGCCGAGCAGCGAGCCTTTCAGGTTGCCCAGGAAGCAGTAAACGAGGACGGGGACCGCGCAGACGCAGAAGGTGGCGGGCAGCAGCGGGTAGCCCCAGACCTTGTAGGGACGCGCCAGATCAGGCCGCTTGCGGCGGTAGACGAAGACCGTGGTGGCGATGAGCAGGTAGAAGATCCACTCGGCAAAGATAGCCAGATCGAACTGTTTCTCAAACTGGCTGAAGATCAGCAACAGCAGGGTGGCCAGCATTCCCTGGATGCCCAGCGAGGTGGAAGGGGATTGGAAGCGCGGGCTGATGCGGGCAAACTGGCGAATGAAGAGCCGGTCGCGGGCGGCGGCAAAGGGAACGCGCGCGCCGCTCATGACGGTTCCGTTGAGGGTGACGAAGATGGAGAGGGCCATGGCGGCGGCCACAAAGCCCGCTCCGGCATGGCCGGCGACAACGGCCAGCGCATCCACGGCAGGACGCTCGCTGGCGGCGATCTGCGTGGCGGAGAGGATGTACTGCATGGCGGCGTTGGTGGCCATGTAGAGAAAGCCGACGATGCACAGGCCGCCGATCAGCGCGATGGGCAGGCTGCGCCCCGGCCGCTTGATCTCGCCGGACAAGATGGTGAGGTCGGGCCAGCCGTCGTAAGCCCACAGAGTGGCGATCAGCGCCAGCATGAAGCCGCGGAAGCCGCCCACGGCATGGGGCAGCGTGGTGGAGAAGTTGCTCAAGGAGCCGGAGGCCGACGCGAAAGCAGAGCGCGACCACAATGAGGATGAGAATCGCTTTCAGGACGGTGAAGACAAGCTGGAAGTTGCCGGCCTTCTTGACGCCCAGGTAGTTCAGGCCGGTCATGAACCAGACCACGGCGATGGCGAAGATCTGCGACCAAAGCAAGTGGATGGGGCCGCCGATGGCCTGATTGCCTAGCCCGTGGAAGGCCGGGAAGAACTCCAGTGTGCGGGCCAGGCCGATGGTGATGGCCGCGGCCGAGGCCGGCTTGGCCACGGCAAACCAGGTCCACATATAGAGAAAGGCGGGCGTGTCGCCGTAAGCGCCGCGCAGAAAGACGTACCCGCCGCCGGCGTAGGGCAGCATGGCGCCCAGCTCGGCATAGGTCATGGCGCCGAAGAGCGAGAGCAGGCCGCCGGCGAGCCAGGCGAGATAAACGAGCGCCGAGGAGCCGGTGTCGCGCATCATCTCGCTGGGAACCAGAAAGATGCCGCTGCCGATGACGGTGCCGACGACGATGGCCGTGGCCTGGCTGGCGCCCAGCACGCGGGGCAGGTTGGCCATGACTGGTTGTGTTTGCGAGGAAGGAGTCTGGCTCATGCTGTGTTGTGAGGGTAGCACGGGAGAGCGCCTCAGTTCAGAAAAAATGTGACTGGCCGTCCACGCATCCGAAGAGCTGGCAGATCTGCTGCAACCCAGTTCCGAAGCGCGGGGCGATCTATCCGGCTGCAAAAAGCTCGGAAGAGGACTAGAGTGGAGCTGAAGAGGCCTGTAAGCCGCAGTTTCTGAACCGCAACGGTCCATACGTTTCAGGGCTCAAGCGCCGAAACGCTAAGACACAGAAATGGAAAGAGTGGAGTAGAGAGATGCCCGAAACGATCAATTGGCCAAAGTTGACATCGCCGCAGCGCCGCAGCCGCCGCGGATTGTTTTTCCTCATCGCCATCGTCGCCGTCCTGCTCCTCGGCAGCCGGACCGCGCTCTCCTACTGGGTTGACCTGCTGTGGTTCAAGTCGCTCGGATACGGCGACGTGTTCTGGAAGGCGCGCGGGCTGGAGTGGGGCATCTTCGCGGCCTTTTTTGCGCTCACATTTCTGATTTTGCTGGGGACATTTTCCGCTCTCAAGCACGCCCATGCCGGACGATTTGCCCAGCGATCACACCCTTATCATCGCCGGCCAGGAGGTGAATCTGTCGCTCAAGCCCGTGCTGCGCATCGTTTCCATCGGCGGCTCGCTGGTTATCGCGCGTCCTCACCGGCGGCGCGATGGCCGCGCAGTGGCAAACGCTGGCGCTCTGGTGGTATGCGCCGCGCGGCCGACAGCCCATGGCCGACCCGATCTTTGCAAGGCCGCTCGACTTCTATCTGTTCACTCTGCCGGCATGGCAACTCATCCTGGGCTGGCTGCTGACGCTCAGCGTGATCGCCTGCGTGCTGGCCGTTGTGTTTCTGCTTGTTTCGGGCAGCTCGCGCGCGCTCAGCGGGAGCCGCGACAGTCTCGCTGAGTTGCCCTTGCGCGGGCTCTCCATCACGGCTGCATTTCTGTTGCTCGTCATTGGCCTGCGCGTGTATGTTGGCCGATTCGAGCAACTCTTCGATCACCACACGATCTTCGACGGCGTTACCTACACCGGCGCTCACGTGACGCTCACCGGCATGCTCCTGGTGAGTGCGGCGCTGGTGCTGGGAGCGGTGATCGCGGCAGTGGGCGGCGTGTTTGGCGCCGCGCGCGCGCTGGCTGGCGGTGGCTGTTGCTCCGGCCGTGGTCTGTTACGCCGGGGTCGCGCTGGTGGGCTGGTACGTCTCCAGCTTTATTGTCAAGCCCAACGAGCTGGTGCGCGAGCAGCCCTACATCGCTCATAACATCGAGATGACTCAGCAGGCCTACGGCCTGGACCGCTTCCAGCAGCGCGAGTTTCCCGCCGAGACCACCGTCGATGCCACCGATCCAGCCAATAATCAGGCAACGCTGCAGAACATTCGCCTGTGGGACTGGCATGCGCTCCAGGATACGCTGCGCCAGATTCAGGAGATTCGCACCTACTACGATTTTCCCGACATTGACATTGACCGCTACCAGATCGACGGCTCCATGCGCGAGGTGATGCTGGCCGCGCGCGAGCTGAATGTGGACAAGCTTCCGGAGAGCAGCCGCAACTGGATCAACGAAAAGCTGATCTACACGCACGGCTACGGCATCACGATGAATCCGGTGAATGGGTTCACCGCCGAAGGCCGGCCCACGCTGCTGTTGAGCAATATGCCGGTGCAAAGCACGTCGCCGAGCCTCAATGTAACGCGCCCGGAAATCTATTTTGGCGAAATGACCAACACCGATGTTTACGTGAAGACGCGCCAGCAGGAGTTCAACTACCCGCAAGGCGACAGCAACAACCTGACCTCCTATCAGGGCACTGGCGGCATCGAGTTAGGCGGATTTTTGCGCCGCGTACTGATCGCGTTCGATCGCGGCGACCTGGCCAAGCTGCCCTTCAGCGACGATGTGAACTCGCAGAGCCGTCTGCTGATGCGGCGCACCGTGCGCGAGCGCGTCGCGGCTCTGGCGCCGTTTCTTACCTTCGATCAGGATCCGTATATTGTGTTGGGCGAAGATGGCCGGCTTTCGTGGATTCTCGATGCGTTCACGCAGTCGGACACCTATCCCTACTCGACGCATTACATTGTCGATGGCCAGTCCATCAACTACATGCGCAACAGCGTCAAGGTAGTTGTGGACGCCTACGACGGAACGACGACGTTTTATGTCTTCGACTCACAGGACCCAATTCTTGCGGCCTATCGCGCCATTTTTCCCAGCTTGTTCAAGGACGCCGCCGCCATGCCGGCCGGGTTGCGCAAGCACGTGCGCTATCCCGAGCTGCTGCTCAAGCTGCAGGCTGAAGTCTACGGCCTCTATCACATGACCAATCCTGAAGTCTTTTATAACCGGGAAGACTCAGTGGACGGTCGCGACGGAGGTCGGCATGGGCAATAGCCCGGATCGAGTGAGGGCCAGCAGACGCAGGCGATGCAGCCGAATTTCGTGCTGATGAAGCTGCCCGGCGAAAGCGGCGTTGAGTTTGTGGAGATCCTGCCCTTCACGCCTGTCAACCGGAACAATCTGATTGGCTGGATTGCGGGGCGCAGCGACGGCGAGCACTATGGCGCCGTCGATTGTCTACGACTTTCCCAAGACCAAGCAGGTCGATGGGCCGTTGCAGATCGAAGCGCGCATCGATCAGAACGCGCAGATCTCCGGCCAGTTGACGCTGTGGAATCAGCAAGGCTCGCATGTGCGGCGGGGAACGCTGCTGGTGATTCCCTCGGGCAAAGCGCTGCTCTACGCGGAGCCGATTTATTTGCAGGCCGACCGCAGCCCCATGCCGGAGTTGCGGCTGGTGGTGCTGGCGCTGCAGGACAAGCTCGCCTACGGACCGACATTCGAGGCGGCGCTTTCGTCGTTGTTCGGCGGCGGGGTTTCGTCGCTGAGCGGATCCGAGTCTACAACGGCGCCGGCAGCAGCCACGGCTCATGCAGGCGCGCCACAACCCGAGCAGAACTTGAATGCGCTGATCGCGCAGGCAGGCAGGGACTTCGACGATTATCAGCGGCTGACGGCAGCGGGCAAACTCGCCGAGGCCGGGCAGAAACTCGAAGCGTTGAAGCTGGTGATCGATAAGCTGAACGCGCAGGCGAAATAGCCAGGTGACTATCGTCCAGGGTCGCATCATATCGCGACCCGGAATAAGCATATTTTCAGACATTAGCCACAGGTAAGGAGATTTTTGCTATACTTTAGTAAGAAGTAGCAATATTTACTCCCAAACGGTAAGGAGTTGTGCTATGCCGGAAGTTCAGAAAGTCAGTATCGCCTTGACAGGAGAGCAGATTGGCGCTCTAAAGGCAGCCGTGGAAACGGGAGAGTATGCCACCACCAGCGAGATTGTGCGCGAGGCGATCCGTGACTGGCAGTTCAAGCGCGAACTTCGCCAGGAAGACCTGAGGCGCCTGCGCCAGTTGTGGGATCAGGGCAAAACAGGCGCCGCCACGCCGGCGGACTTTGTAGATACACGGCGAGTGGCCCGGCAACGAGATTAGCAATTGCCGCTAGAGGATCAAGCCATTGCCAGTTGATCTTGTCTGGACTCCGCAAGCCCGCGAGGATCTGATCGAGATTTACACGTACATCGGTCTCGACAATCCATCTGCCGCAGAACGCATCTTCGATGCCGTCGAGGCGAAGGCTCTATTGCTGGTCAATTATCCGCGGCTTGGAGTACGGCGTCCTGAGATTCGTCCGTCTACGCGGATGCTCGTTGAAGGGCCCTACCTCATCCTTTACGAGACGCATCCCGATAGCGATGAAGGTCGATATTGACGAAGTCGAAATCGTGAGAATCGTGGACGGACGGCGCAACCTGAAGAATCTTTTCTGAATTGCCTGGTTATGCCTACTATTCATTGATCCTGCCATCTTGTGACTATGCAGTATGTGTTGGACCTCCAACTCCGCCAGAATCTCGGCAACGGCCACATCAGCGGCCTTGGCGATCTCAGGCGAAAGCTCCATGGAGATGGATTGCTTGGGGATCGATGGTGATGGCGTAGAGAACTACGTCGGGCGAGCCACCCTGAATGTAAAAGACATCCAATAAATCTTTGACGCCGATGTCGTGGGCGGTGAGCGTGGGCGGGTAATCGCGCGAGAACTTGGGCGTGGTGCGGGTGACGGTGCCGGGAGGGTTGCCGTCGGCGGCTGCGTCGATGAGGATGATGCGGCCGGCCTCTTGCAGCGGCTCGAGCAGAGTGAATCCGCCCGTGCCGCCGTCCAGGCACTCCACATTGGCTGGGAGCGGGTGCTGTTCCAGAGCCCGCACTACATGGACGCCGACGCCTTCATCGCCCATGATGACGTTGCCCAGGCCCAGCACCAGCGTCTTTTCCTGCTTGGTCCCCGTTGAGCTATTTGCCACGCTTCTCCGTCCGGTCAAACTTCCATCCGCCTATGATCGAGGATACCGTGCCGCGCCCCTCGATGTAGTCGTGATAGAAGGCAAGATAGACGTGAATGATGACAAAGGTGACAAAGAACCACAGGAATGTGTGGTGCCAGAAGCGCACCCCAAATTCGCCGCCCATCAGCGGCACAACCCAGGTAAACATCCGCGGCAGCCACGAGTTGCTCATGCTGGAGTACAGCGCGAAGCCGGTGATGGTCTGGAAGACGAACGCCAGGAAGGTGCCGAAGTAGATCACGCCGGCCAGCGCGTTGTGACCGGTGGAGATGGGCCCGTGCATCTTGGTTTGCAGCACGTCGGCCTCAATGACTTCGACGATCTCCTTCTGTTGCGATTTCTTCAGCGGGAAGAAGGCGTTCCAGTGGGAGTACTTGTTGCCGACGAAGCCCCAATAGAGCCGCGCCAGGAAGTTGAAGACGTAGACGAACGCGCACACGAAGTGGATGAAGCGCACCCAGCCGAACCAGTACTGCTGGTAGGCCTCAGCCGCATAAAACGCGCGAATGGGCGCGCCGATCAGGTAGCCGGTGACGCACAGGGCCGTCAGGGCAATGGCGTTGATCCAATGGTAGGCGCGCACCGGCAGTTCCCACACGTAGACGCGCCGGTATTCGACCGGTTGCCCGTTGCCATTCTGCCGAAAACGCGTCGCGCGCGCCAATACCCGCAGCAGAGTTTGGATTACTCATAGCCGCTCACTCGAAGGAAACCTGGTGAAGGTGCCGTCCCTGCGGATCGTACAGATGCACGGCGCAGGCCAGGCACGGGTCAAAGGAATGGATGGTGCGCAGAATCTCGACCGGCTCGTCGATCTTTGCCACCGGCGTGCCGATCAACGCCTGCTCAAAGGACGAACGCTGCCCCTTGGCGTCGCGCGGCGAGCCGTTCCAGGTGGTCGGCACCACGAGCTGATAGTTCTCGATGGCGCCGTCCTTGATCTTGATCCAGTGCGCCAGCGCGCCGCGAGGCGCCTCGGTGAGGCCAACGCCCTCGGCTTCCTTGGGCCAGCTCTTCGGTTCCCAGAACTCGCCGTTGAATGTGGAGACCTCGTTGATCTTCACGTGATCCATCAACTGGCCGTAGTACTCCTTGAGCCAGATCATGGCCAGCGCGGCATCCAGGCCGCGCGCCGCGGTGCGGCCCAGCGTGGAGAAGAGCGCGGCTGACAGGGACATTGAGCTTGCCCAGCGTCGCCTTCACCAGCTCCTGCACGTCCGTGCGGCCGGAGGCAAAGGCCACCAGCAGCCTGGCCAGCGGACCCACCTCCATGGCGTTGTCCTTCCAGCGCGGAGTCTTCAGGAAGGAATACTTCTCGTAGCCTTCCAGCGTTTCGAAGGGCGGCTTGGGTCCGGAGTAGTTGATCTTGGTTTCGCCGGCCCAGGGATGGATGCCTTCGTTGTCTCCCTTTTCGTAGCTGTACCAGGAGTGCGCGATGTACTCCTTGATCTCCTGCGAATCGGTCGCGTTGACCGGATACACGTGGCTGAGGTCGCGATTGAGCATGACGCCGCGCGGATACTTGAAGCGACTCCGGATTGTTGTAGCCCTTGGTGGGGAACTCGCCGTAGCTGAGGTAGTTGGTCAATCCGCCGCCATGGCTGGCCCAGTCCTTGTAGAAGGAGGCGACGGCCAGCAGATCGGGGATGTAGACCTGGTTCAGGAACTCATCCGCCTGATCGATCAGCCGCTTGACCAGGTTGAGCCGCTCGGAGTTGATGGCGGCCACTTCATTCATGTTGATGGAGCAGGGAACTCCGCCCACCAGATAATTCGGGTGCGGGTTCTTGCCGCCGAAGACGGCGTGGATCTTGACGAGTTCCTTCTGCCAGACCAGCGCGTCCAGGTAGTGCGCCACGGCGATCAGGTTCACCTCCGGCGGCAGCTTGTAGGCCGGATGGCCCCAATAGCCGTTGGCGAAGATGCCCAGGCCGCTGGCGGCGAAGGCCTTGACCTTGTCCTGCACCTCGGCGAAATAGGCGGGCGTGTTCTTGTCCCACTTGGAGAAGGATCCCGCCAGCTCCGCGGCCTTCTTGGGATCGGCCTTGAGGCAGTTGACGATGTCCACCCAGTCGAGCGCGTGCAGGTGATAGAAGTGGATCACGTGATCCTGCACATACTGCGTGGTCATCATGATGTTGCGGATGATCTCGGCCGTGGGCGGGATGGTGATGCCCAGCGCGTTTTCCACGGCACGTACGCTTGTAAGCGCATGTACCGTGGTGCACACGCCGCAGACGCGCTCGGTGATGGCCCAGGCGTCGCGGGGATCGCGGCCGATGAGAATCTTCTCCAGGCCGCGCACCATGGTGCCTGCGCTGAATGCGTCGGTGATGACGCCATTTTCCACCACTGCCTCGATGCGCAGGTGGCCTTCAATGCGAGTTACCGGATCGACGACTACGCGTGTCATAGGCCCTTCACGACTCCTTTGTGATCTTCAGCGTGAACTTCCGCAATGACGCTTGTGCTTGCGAATGTTGGTCACCACCGCGTGGGCGGCAACTCCGGCCAGCGTGGCTACTCCCACCACCGTGCCAATCGTGTCGGCCGTGCTTTCGACGCCGAAGCCGGGGAAGGAGGCCAAGTGCTGATAGAAGGGTCCGTTGTCCCAGAAGCCCGCCTCGCTGCAACCGATGCAGCCATGGCCGGACTGGATGGGATAGCTGGTGCCCTCGTTCCATTTGGTCACCGAGCAGGCGTTGTAGGTGACCGGACCGCGGCAGCCCATCTTGTAGAGGCAATAGCCTTTACGCGCGTTTTCGTCGTCGAAGGACTCGACGAAGAGGCCGGCGTCGTAGTTGGGGCGGCGGTAGCAGGTGTCGTGGACGCGGCGGCCGTAAAACTCCTTGGGCCGGCCCTGCGAGTCGAGCGCCGGAACCTGTCCCAGGACCAGAAGATGCGTGACCACGGCCATCATCACGTCGGCGATGGGCGGGCATCCGGGAACATTGATCACCGGCTTGTCAACCAGCTTGTAAATGGGCGTGGCGCCGGTGGGATTGGGCTTGGCCGCCTGAACGCAGCCGTTGGAGGCGCAACTGCCCCAGGCCACGATCGCGGCACGCATCCTTGGAGACGGTCTGCAGGATGGATTCGGCGGTTTTGCCGCCGATCATGCAGTAGACGCCGTCATCCTTGGTGGGCACCGCGCCCTCGACCAGAACGATGTACTTGCCCTTGTTCTTTTCGATGGTGTCGGTGAGGCTTTTCTCGGCCTGGAAGCCGGAGGCGGCCATCAGGGTCTCGGTGTAGTTGAGGCTCAGCACGTCGAGCAGCACGTCCAGCACGATGGGGTGCGATGCCCGGATAAAGGACTCGCTGCAGCAGGTGCACTCCTGGAAGTGCATCCATACGACAGCCGGTTTTTCCTTCTTTTCGAAGGCTGAGACGACCTGGGCCACGCCGGATTGACCCAGCCCGGCCACGGTTGCGGCGGCAGCGCAGAACTGTAGAAAATCCCTGCGGCTGTAGCCCTTCTGCTGCATCGAATTCCAAATTGATTGACCCATGCCTACCTCGCTCCATGCGCGGGAACCTAGGGAAGCCGCAGCGGCCTTGAACTTGAGAGGGAAGCCGCGGGTGGTTCGCCGTGGATGAATGGGAAGTTACGCAGGGGAAATAAGGGTCGGCTGTGACGCACGTCACGTCAGAATAGTTCAATATTGAATATGAGAGGCTAAATAACAGTCAAGATGCACATCACATGTAATTTGCGTCACACGATTTAAGACAGCGGTCAGTTGTCAGCCGCCCAGCAAGAAAATCGCGCACCAGGGGACCCGGTAGCTACCTCTGCTTATAAAGAACATCCGCTGGAGAGCCTGATATCGGGTTATAGATCAAAAACGCCTACCAAACGCACCAAATAGCCATTGCATATAAATAGAGGGTTTTTTGCGAAAATTTGGGTTATCTGGGGTGTGGCCACCTGCGGTGGGGCAGACGCCTTCGGCTCGGCATAGTCGGGGTCATGGAGATCCAGATATAGGAACAGGGTAAAGGGCGTTTAGAGGTCAAGTGATTGAAAAGAAAGGTTATATATGCGGAAACAAGGATCGGAAGAGGGGCTGCGAGTGCTGGATGAGGCGAGTATGGCCTTCCGGGTGGTGCAGGAGAAGGGAGTCAAGATTCAAGGTTGGCTACAGACCGTACGGCGTGAATTGTGGATTCCGGTGACGGAGTTGGCGGGGCGGCTGGGCGTGATGGGGAGCGAAGTGTACCGATTGGAAGACGCAGAGGGGCGTGGGGTGATCGAGTTGCAGACGCTGCGGCGGGCGGCCGAGGCGCTGGGGTGCGATCTGGTGTACGGGCTGGCGCCGAAGGAGGGGACGCTCAAGGCGATGGCGGCGGGACGGGCCGCTGGGCGGGAGCAAAAGCGGGAGAAGACGCTAGAGCGGAGGGACGAGAAGGCCAGGGAACGACGGCGGGAGGCGGCGCGGGTGCGGTGGGCGGCGCAGGAGAAGGCACGGCTGGAGGAGGAGTGGCGGGAGTATTGGAGACAGTGGCGGATGAGGAGGACGAACGGGCGCGCGGAAGCTGATTCCCAAGCCTCGGCCACAGGTGAAGCTCTGGAAGCAGGAGCTGCGCAAGGCACTGGCGCGGGTGCTGCGGAAGAAGGGGACGAGAGTGCGATAAGGCAGGGAACAGGGACTAGGGACTAGGGACGAGGGACTAGGGACTAGGGACTAGGGACGAGGGAATGTCTTGCTTGTCTGGAAAGAGTAAACTGATTGCAATGTTCAAGTACGGATTAGATGCCAGAGAGACGCGTGTACTGAAGGCGCTGAAGACCCCGGAGCGGATACAGCGCTTTCTGGATCACGAAATCGCCTACAACAAAGAGCCGGATGGGGACACGATTCGTTCTCCGCGGCGGGTGCTGCGCGATCAGGTGGCGCATTGCATTGAAGGCGCGCTGCTGGCCGCGGCGGCGCTGCGGGTACAGGGCTATCCGCCACTGCTGCTCGATCTGGAGGCGGTGCGCGACGACGACCATGTGCTGGCGATTTTCAAGCAGCGGGGCCATTGGGGCGCGATTGCCAAATCGAATTACAGCGGGCTGCAGATTCCGGGAGCCGGTGTACCGCAGCCTGCGCGAGCTGGTCGATGTCGTACTTCGAGCATTACTTCAATCTGGCGCGGGAGAAGACTCTGCGGAACTACTCCCGCCCGGTGATTCTGGCGCGGTTTGACCGCATCGGCTGGATGACCGCGGAAGAGGATCTGTGGGTGATCAGCGAGCACCTGGCGAAGATTCCTCATGTGGCCTTGCTGCGAGAACGGGACCGGGCGGCGGATGGCTCGGGTGGATGATCGCCTGTTTGCGGCGGGGTTAGCCGGCCGGGCGTAGCACGCGGCCGCTCCAGGGGGCACTACGGAAATTCCGGCCTTGTAGAACCCGCCGAATCAAGGATGGGGCGCCCGGATACAGCTTGACCTGAGAGATCAAGGGAACTAAACTCGCCTGCTCAGGAGGATTCTATGAGAATAACCATGGCCTCCGCATGCGTCGCATTCTCTTGCGCAATCCTGTTGCTTCAACCAAAACCCCCGGCTCGAGGCTCAAAGTAGCACGGGCTAGGTCAACCTGCTGTCGTGGGGCGCCGGCGCGACTCGTCGTGGAAGCGCCGCCGTCCTACTCCGACAGCGGCAACTGGTCGCCTGATGCACTGCTGGACGAGCTCCCAAACACGGGCTGGGCCACCAAGGCAGGTGACCTGACGCCCAAGGTGTTCGTCATTGAGTTGGCGGACCGGAGCGAAATCACCAGCCTGGCCTTCGATACTGCCCGATGTGGAGAACCGGGGTCGCGGAGCCAAGGATGTGAAGGTGGAGATCTCCGACAGCAAGGACGGAGGCTTCACGGAAATCGCCAGGCCGTCTCTAGCGGCGGTGATGGATCACCAGAAGTTCCCGCTGAAAGCGCCAGCCAGCCGGGCGGTATCTGAGGCTGACAGTACTCAACAACTGGGGCGATAAACAAGTACATGGAAATCATGGATGTCTACGCCTATGGCAAACCGCTGGTTCAACGAGCGCTGCCCGACAACTCCGGCACTTTTTCTTCCAGCTACGGAGACTTCCACATGCAGCAAACCGGCTCCACGGTGAACGGCTGTTATGAGCACGCAAACGGACTGATAGAAAACGGCGGATTTGACGGCAGGGTGCTCCGGTTCACCTGGACCGAAGGCGAAGTCGACGGTCAACGCCATGGCGGCCCGGCCATGTTGATATTCGCCGACGACGGCCAGTCGTTTACCGGCTATTGGTGGAATGAAGGCAACACGAACTCTGGCCCCGATGGAGGCTGGACGGCACGCGATCTCCCGCGAGATTGGCTCATGCCCGTACTGGAAGCCGGGGACCGGCAACGCAGTCATGCAGCAACTCCAGAGTGAAGGACGCGCACGGCTCTACGGCATTCTGTTCGATACTGATTCCGACCACCTCAAGGACGAATCCAAACCCACGCTCGATACGCTGGTTGCTGCTGCCCGCACCCAGCCGTCGTGGAACTTTGCGATCGAAGGACACACCGACAATGTTGGCGGCGACGCCCATAACCAGACGCTCTCTGAAAAGCGCGCCATCTCCGTCAAAGCCTACCTGGTGAGCGCCGGGGTGGATGCGAACCGGCTGACAACCCAGGGATTTGGGTCGAGCAAACCGGTGAGCAGCAACGACACCGCGCTGGGCCGCTCGCAGAACCGGCGGGTGGAGATCGTAAAGAAGTAGGTGCGGAGCAATCGTCAGTTGGAACAGTAAGCGATGTGCAGGACGCAGCGGGAGCCGCCGGCCCGGGTGCAATCGGCAGTAGCTTTATTTTGGGCCTCTCTCATGTCGGTGGAGACTCCTACGCCGGCGAAATTGCGATCGGCGGCAAGCGCGGCGCACTGCTTGTTAAAGGCCGCCCGCAGAACGCAGGACTTACCGCGCTGGGAACAGATTCTCATGGCCTCCTGCTCCGCGCTGGCCCTGTCGCTTTTACTTTGGGAATAGCCAGCGCCCATGTCGGCGGTGCTGTAGGCGATGGCGCCCCAGGAGATGGATTTGGGCTTGGGCGGCGGGTAGGGCCGCTTCTCCGATGAATAGGAGCACGCCGAGAGGTTGGTGAAGCACTTGCCCCCGGAATTCTGGCAGGCTTCGATGGCATTGGCCTTGGCATCGATCTCGATACGGCCGGTGGCCGCGGCAATGTGCTGCGAGCCTGGATTCACCGCCAAAGCAGCACACGTGTCGCGGTAGCGATAGACGATCTTGCAGTTGCTTCCAGTCTTGGCGCAGGTGTCGAGGGCCGCATCGTCGGCCTCGGCTTGAGAGCCTTTGTTCCAGGAGATGCCTTCGGCTCTGTTATCGCCATAGGCGATGGCGCCGAAGGGCCGGGGCGGAGCTTCTGTCTTTTTGCAGCCCATGGCGCAGGTATCGACGCAGCTGCTCTTATCAAGAGCATTCGATCTATCCCGGCAGTTCGACTGGCAAAGTTCATAGCAGAGGAAGTAATCGTCGGAGCTTTGTGCGCGGGAGGGGCGCGGGGTGAAGACGAAGGCGAGCGCGAGTGCCAAGACGAGGATGCGGGGAAGGTTGCTGGCGGCGCTGCCACGTTTCAACTGCATCGCACGATGGATGGGTTTGATCATCTTTGACCTCTATACGGCGGAGTCGCGGGGAATCTCGAGGGCGCCGGTGAGGCTGGAGACGCGCTCGACGCCGTGGCTGCGGCACCAGGATTCGAGGCCGCGGGCGAGGCGCTCGACGGCGCGGGGGTCGGCGAAGCTGGCGGTGCCCACCTGGACGGCGGTGGCGCCGGCGAGCAGGAATTCGACGGCGTCTTCCGGGGTGGTGATGCCGCCCATGCCGATGATGGGGATGGAGACGGCCTTGGCGGTTTCGTAGACCATGCGCAGGGCGATGGGCTTGATGGCCGGGCCGGAGAGGCCGCCGGTGATGTTGGCGAGGCGCGGCGGCGGGTTTCGGGGTCGATGGACATGGCCAGAAAAGTGTTGGAGACGCTGACGGCATTGGCGCCGGCGCTTGGCGGCGATTTTGGCCATGTGGGCGATGGAGGTTACGTTGGGCGAGAGCTTGACGATGAGCGGGCGGGTAGAGGCGGTGTTGGCGCGGCTGACGAGGTATTCGAGCGAGCCGGGATCGACGCCGAAGGCCATGCCGCCGGCGTGGACGTTGGGGCAGGAGACGTTCAGCTCGTAGGCGGCGATGCCTTCGGCCTGGTTGAGGCGCTCGATGACCGCGATGTACTCGCCTACCGTGTAGCCGAAGACGTTGACGATGACGTTGCAGCGGGGGTAGCGGCGGAGGGGCGGGAGCTTGCGGGCGATGAACTCCTCGACGCCGACGTTCTGGAGGCCGATGGCGTTCAACATGCCGGACGGCGGTCTGGATGATGCGCGGCGGGGAGTGGCCGGCCATGGGCTCGAGCGAGATGCCCTTGGTGACGAAGCCGCCGATGCGCTCCAGGGAGACGATCTCTTCAAACTCGATGCCGTAGCCGAAGGTGCCGCTGGCGGCGATGATGGGGCTGACCAGCTCCAGGCCTGCCAACGAGACTTTCATGTCGGGTTTCACGCGCGGGATTCTTCTTTCTAGACAGTGAACAGTGGTCAGTTAAGGCCACACGCTCATGATACTCGCCCGGCGCGAAGGGCGCACGGTGAATTGCTGACTTGCCCAATCGACATAAAGGGGAAGAGTAATCCCATCTTTTGCCAGTCCATCACAATGGCCCGTGACCGCCGTCACGGGGAGGGGGGTTATTGCAAGCATAGTTTCGACACGACTTCCAGCAAAGCTCCATTGCGTTAACGTGCTCCCAGCCCCCACCGCGCCGATCATCGTATGATCGTCGAAGACCACCCCGTATATGCGTATCGTGTGGTAGCTTTTTTACGGTGGTTCTCCCTTCGATATCTGCCTCCTCGATTCTTTCAGAGTCAAGCTTTTTCTACTGATTATTCCAGCGATCTTAAGATTTGGCCCAAGAGCAGGTTGCATTTACCATAGATTTATCCTGCCGGTGTTGACAAGCCCGTCCACCCGGTAATATGCTTCTTCTGCTTTCCAAATCAATGATTTCCGGATCTCTGCGATGTTTGCAGGCATCCGGAATTTACTATAGACGCTGTTTATTGATTAAGAATAAACAGCGCAGTGGAGTAGTTCATCTCCTGCGAGGAGTATGTCTGCCATGCTTTCCTTTTCCCAGTCTGTCCGCTTTATGATTCTTGCCATTACCTCATGTCATGTTTCCAGCCATTTACAAAAACGCGGCAGGCTGGCCGCATTGTGCCTTTTGCTTGCTGCGATGGTGTGCGGGGCGCGGAATGATAGTGTCGCGCAGACATTCGATGGGTATCAGAGTCCTCAGAGTGTGGTGGTGTCGACAGGACTTTCCAGCCCTCAACAGGTCGCAGTGGATGGGAGCGGGAACGTCTATATCGCCGATTCGGGCAATAACCGCATTTTGAAGGAGACGCCGTCCGGAGGCGGGTACACGCAAAGCACGGTGCCTTCCAGCAGCCTCAGCGGCCCTTGCGGAGTTGCGGTCGATGCGAACGGCAATGTGTATATCGCCGACTCGGGGAATGGCCGGGTTTTGAAGGAAACCTTGTCAGGAGGCAGCTACACGGAGAGCGTTGTATCGCCCAGCGCACAATATCGGAGTCCTCGTAGCTTAGCCGTGGATATATATGGCAACGTCTATGTCGCCGACCCTGGCTACGGAGCCCTATTCAAAGAAACGCCTTCTGGAAACACCTATACCGAGACCACGATTTCATATCATTACAACTATACAGGCAATGCGAATGGCGTTGCCGTGGACCAAAACGGCATACTGTACATTACGACCGGCGGAGGGGCTAACGGTCCCGTTGTCTTGAAAGCTGCACCGTCTGGGAACAGCTACATAATTAGTGAAGTGACTTCATTTGGGGCTAACGGCGTTGCAGCCGACAGTAGCGGAGACGTGTTTCTCTCCTATGGATTGCGCTTAGTGGAGGAGATCCCTGCCGGATCTTTATATTCTCAACTGACAGTAGACCAGAATCCGGGTTATCCCGGCGGCCTTGCAGTAGACGGCAGCGGCAATCTGTATATTGCAGACTACAAGAACAATCGCGTCCTTATAGACACGTTCTTGAATGGTAACTTTGGATCGGTCAATGTTGGCACTCCAAGCCCAAAGCTATCGTTGATCTTCCGCAACAACACGTTCTATCCCGTCACGGTAGGTACTCCCGCGGTGGTCACCCAGGGAGTGGCAGGGCTGGACTTTACAGATGCCGGCACGGGAAGCTGCACGACCAACGGACCAGCCTATGAATACAGCGGCGGCGAGTCCTGCACAGTGGATGTGATCTTTACGCCGAAGTATCCCGGGGCGAGGTATGGAGCCGTCGAGCTAGTGAACGGTTCTGGGAATGTGATAGCTACAGCCTACGTGCAGGGAAATGGAGTTGGACCGCAAGTAAGCTTCCCACCGGGCGTCCAGAGCCAGTTGTCGCTGCCGAGTGTGACTAGCCCATCTGCAATCGCGGTGGATGCGGCTGGAAATCTCTATATTGCAGAGGCTATCGTCGCATATGATCCCGCCAATTCGGTAGTAAAAGAGACGTGGAACGGGAGCGGCTATACGCAAACTACAGTGGCAACGGGTCTCGGTTACCCAACCGGAGTCGCCATAGATGGGGCTGGGAACATTTATATTGCCGATCAAGATGGGCTCACGGTATTCAAGGAAACGCCGACGGCGAATGGTAGCTATACACAAAGCATCGTTGACAACACGCTGGGGACGGTCGGCGGAATTGCAGTTGACGGTGCAGGGAATGTGTACATCGGACGCGGGGGAATTGGTGTCGAAAAAGAAACTTTGTCGGGCGGAAGTTACATTCGGAGTGAGATATTCTATACCTTCTACGCGTCTTCAATTGCTGTCGATGCTTCCAGTAATCTCTATTTTCCGACAGGTAGTGCGATACTTAAGGAGACCCCATCAAGTGGCGGATACGTTCAGAGCATGATCGGAACTATAGGCCCACTTCGGATCGCAGTCGACGGCCTCGGAAATGTTTATGCCGCTAACGGATTCTCGAATGGAAGCATTATGGAAGAGGAATCTTCGGGTAATTCGTACATCCAGACTGAATTGGCCAGTGGCATTAATGATCTTGTAGGTTTGGCTGTTGACGGCGCTGGTAATATCTATTTTTCAAGTGCCAGCCTTGATGATGTTTGGGAGATCAGTTCGTCCAGTCCGCCGGTACTGAACTTTGCAGCGACGGCCATGGGGCAGACGAGTACTGATAGCCCGCAGACGGTGACGGTGGATAACGTGGGCAATGCGCCACTGGTCTTCCCGATTCCTTCAACCGGCAACAATCCCAGCATGGCGACAAACTTTACTGTGAATAGCAGCGGGGCCTCGGCATGCCCGCAGCTCAGTCCCAACTCCTCAGCCGAGGGAACACTGATCGCAGGCGCTTCCTGCACGTTCTCTATATGTTTTACGCCGGAGGCGGTCGGAACTTTGAGCGGCACGCTGGTGCTGACGGATAACAATCTGAATGCTGCCGCACCGGGCTACACCACACAAAGCAGTACGCTGAACGGTACCGGGCTACAGGCCACGCCAACGATTACGTGGGCTACACCAGCCGCCATCACCTACGGCACGGCGCTGAGCGCGTTGCAGTTGAACGCCACTTCGACGGTGGCTGGAACCTTTGCCTATTCTCCTGCAGTTGAGGCGGTGCTGAACACAGGACAGCAGAAGCTGACGGTTACCTTCACTCCGACCGATACAACGGACTACACAAACGCGACAGCAACCGTGACGCTAACGGTGAACCAGGCCACGCCAACGATTACGTGGGCTACACCAGCGGCCATCACCTACGGCACGGCGCTGAGCGCGTCGCAGTTGAACGCCAGTTCGACGGTGGCTGGAACCTTCGCCTATTCTCCTGCAGTTGCGGCGGTGCTGAGCGCAGGACAGCAGAAGCTGACGGTTACCTTCACTCCGACCGACACAACGGACTACACAAACGCGACAGCAACCGTGACGCTAACGGTGAACCAGGTAACACCAATGATTACGTGGGCTACTCCTGCAGCGATCACTTATGGCACGGCGCTCAGCGCAACGCAGTTGGATGCAACCGCGTCGGTGCCGGGAACATTTATCTACACTCCCGCTGCAGGAACCGTACCGGGGATCGGTAACGACACGCTTTCCGCCGTCTTCACGCCCACCGATACGACTGACTATTCGACCGCGACCTCTAGCGTTTCATTGACAGTCAACCCTGGTGTGCCAATCCTCTCCAGCCTCTCGCCGGCCTATGCCAGCGCGGGCGGCGCGGCCTTTACGTTGACGGTCACCGGATCGGGATTTATCTCAAGCTCGACAGTCTACTGGGGAACGACCGCGCTTACCACAACCTATGGGAGCGCAACGCAACTTACGACGCAGGTTCCGGCAGCTGACATTACCAACGCGGGAATCACTGCGATTACCGTGCAGACGCCAGCACCTGGCGGAGGCACCTCCAATTCATTCCAGTTCGAAGTGGATCCCGCGTCGTCCGGATCGACGGCACTGCAAATTACCACAGTGACGGCGACCGTGACAGCCAGCTCCCCGGCCAACTATTCAGTCACGCTGCCTTCCACTGTGCAGAGCGCTTCGGTAACCTGCCTGAATCTTCCCACCGGAGCGACTTGCAGCTATTCGGCGACAACCAACACGGTGACAATCACAACCTCCTCATCAACGCCGGCGGGAACCTATCAGATCACCGTGATATTTACGGAAACAGTCTCTGGTGCGGCGACTTCGTGGATTCTGCTGCCCATTCTTCTGCTTCCACTGATGTTTTTGCGGAGGAAACTGGCGGCGTGCGGCGTCTGGGTGACGGCTTGCCTAGGGCTGGTTCTTTTGGCTGGGATTGCTCTCTGCTCTGGTTGCGGCGGGAGTGGGGGCGGATCCAGTACCCCACCACCCCCTCAGACTCACCAGGTGGTGAGTTCGAGCGTAGTTACCCTCACGATCCAGTAGGGGAAGCCTCAGGAAGTCAGGCTTCAGCAATAGGGTGATCAAAAGCAAAGGGACGTAAAGGTGGGTTTGCCGATACGTCCCTATCGTTTTCAACAATCAAACAGCTATGCGCCTACGGGGGCGGCGGCGTTGACCTTGACGGGAGTGAGCCAGCCGAAGCGGTCGGGTTTGAGGCCGTTGGCGATGCCGAAGAATTCGTCGGCGATCTTTCGGTAACTTCGCCGATGGTGCCATCGACTTATACTCAGCGACCAAGCCCTTCTGGCAATGATAACCCCAATGTTCCAAGCACTATTTGACCGGCCTGATGGCCTCGGTGAGCACGCGGCCCACCGAGGCCGAGGGCTGATTGACGCCAGCCAGCGAGGCCAGCGTGGCGGCCAGGTCCACCGGGGCTACGCGTCCATGATACTCGCCAGGAAGGAAGGGCGCGCCATAGAAGGCCAGCGGCACGTGACGGTCATAAGACCAGGGGGCGAAGTGAGTGGTTCCGGCAAAAGGCCCGGTTCCCTGCAACTGATAGGCGTCGAGCACCGCCATGACGTACCAGTTACCGTGCTCGGCATAGCTGTGGGCAAGAAGGCGGCCCCATTCGGAAGGAGGGAGCGGCCCATCGGCCAGTTGCAGACGAGTGTAGACGGCTTGCACGTGGGGAGAGGGCGGTAGCCGCTGCGCGGAGGGTTGGACAACCGGAGGCGGAACTCCGGCAAGAAACTTTGGCGGGTGCAGATCCTGACTGGCCACGGCCGCAGGCAGAAGCGCCGCGACTTCGTCCTCGGCGGCTTTTTCGTCGATTCCAACTTTTTTGAAGGCTCGTTTGTCGAGCGTGATGTAGGGCAGGTCGGGATCGGGCAGCAGGTAGTCCAAGCGGCGGCCGGGCGAATGGCGCTTGTTCAGCTCCGCGTTGAGGTTGTCATAGACCTTGATCATGTCGATGGCGGCGGCGTGGATGCCCAGCTTGGCCGCATCGCCGGGAATGGGCGGAATGCCGTGATCGGCGGTGAGCGCCAGCCAGACGTTGCTGAGGCCGATGGTCTGATCGAGCCAGCTGTTGAAGCTGTCGAGATTGCGATCCAGGCTGAGAATCATCTGCTCTTCGGAATCGGAGTCGGGGCCGAGTTGATGGCCCTGAATGTCATTGGGGGAGAGCGAAACGATGAGCAGGTCAGTGACGCCGTTCGCGCCGAGTTTTTCGCCGGTGATGAGAGCGCGGGCGAAGTCCAGTTCGTAGCGGTTGGCGGCAGGGGTTCTTCCTACAAGCTCGAAGAACTGCGTGGTTCCCTCGGCGTTGGCTTCGCGTGCGGCCTGCGCGGGGCGTCCGCTGGAATTAAAGGCGCGCGCCCACTCCGGCAGGTGTTCCATGTAATAGGTGGAGGTGGTGAAGTGACCGCTGGAGTTATCGATCCAGAAGGCGCCATTGGCGGCCTGACCAGCGGGCAGGATGGCCGCGCGGTCCTTGAGCGAGATGCCGTAAACGCGCGAGTGGCCATTGGTGGCCAGGCGCAACTCGTCGCCCAGCGTGGTGGCGCGAAGATTGAGCGGCGAAGCGCCGATTACCCAACTTGGCGGCCCATGCGGGTGCTCCGGGCAGATTGGCGGGAATGGAGTCGTGGGGCAGATCGACGAGTTGATAGCGCTCATCCTGAACGGAGGTCACCTTGGCGTCATAGGAGCGGGCGGCGTCCCACCAGTCGTTGGACTCGATGCCGTGGCCGTCGGTGTAGGCGCCGGTGCCGATGGTGGCGTGACCGGGAGCGGTCTTGGTGTTGGCGTAGTCGAAGTAGCAGTCGGTGAACCAGGCGCCTTCCTTCATGAAGAGATTGAAGCCGCGGCCCTTGAACTCGGCGCGGTCGCGGTTGAGGTAATCTCCGCGAAACTGGTCGATGACGACGATGACGATCAGCTTGGGCTGGCCAATATAGACCTGAGCCGAAGCGGCGGCGGGCAGCAGAATGGCCAGAAGCGCGACCAGGCAGGAAAACAGGGCAATGAGAGAACGGCTTCGCAGTTGCATGGAACGATATTAATAACCGAGTGTTACAGGAAGTTCAACAAAAAAATGGGCGGCCTTAACGTGGCCGCCCAAAGGTCCCTGAATGTTGAGCAGTTACACGCCTACCGGGGCGGCGGCGTTGACCTTGACGGGAGTGAGCCAGCCGAAGCGGTCGGGTTTGAGGCCGTTGGCGATGCCGAGGAATTCGTCGGCGATTTTTTTGGTGATTTCGCCGGGTTTTCCGTCGGCGATGACGATGCGGTCGATGGAGCGGATGGGCGAGACCTCGGCGGCGGTTCCGGTGAAAAAGACCTCGTCGGCGATGTAGAGCATTTCGCGCGGGATGGGCTGCTCGATGACTGTATAGCCCAGATGGCGGGCGATGGCTATGGCGCTGTCGCGGGTGATGCCGGAGAGAGCCGAGTTGCCGAGCTGCGGAGTGTAGAGAACGCCGCTGCGCACCACAAAGACGTTTTCGCCGGAGCCCTCGCTGACCAGGCCGTTGACGTCGAGGGAGATGCCCTCGGCGTAGCCGTTGATGTCGGCCTCCATGCGAATCAGTTGCGAGTTCATATAGTTGCCGCCAGCCTTGGCCAGGGAGGGCATGGTGTTGGGGGCCAGCCGGTTCCAACTGGAGATGCACACGTCTGCGCCGCCATGGCCGGCCACGTACTTGCCCCAGGGGAAGTTGGCGATGTAGACCTCGACGGGCGAGCCCACGGGGCTGACGCCGATTTCGCCGTAGCCGCGGAAGACGATGGGACGGATGTAGCAGGGCGCAACTCCATTAGCTTCAATCACATCCACGACGGCTGCGCAGAGCTGGTCGAGCGTATAGGGGATCTCCATGCGGTAGATTTTGGCCGAGTCCAGAAGGCGCTGCATATGCTCAGGCAGGCGAAAGACGGCCGAGCCATGCGGCTGGCCGTAACAGCGAATTCCCTCAAAGACGCTGGAGCCGTAGTGGATCACATGGCTCATGACGTGGATAGTTGGCCTGCTCCCAGGGAATGAGTTTGCCGTTGTGCCAGATTTTGGAGGTGGCTTGGATAGGCATGGGTTTGAATGCTCCTTGGTTGCAACGCGCGCGTACACTTCAGGGTAGCGCGAGAGAGGCGGCTTTGTCACGGAAGGGCAGGCAGGACAGAGGCTCATGCACCTGTTGAGTAAGGAGCCCCCATGCCGGGCGGGGCCGGCATTGGCAACATCCGCGTGGTGCGTGTATTCTAGTGGTCAGACCTCATAGATTCCCATTGAGGAAGAGGAGTAGCGGCCGATGAGTCATGGATTGAATATCCGCAAGGATGCGGAGCTGGATTTTCTATCGCTGGGCGCGCTGGTGCACCGGCTCGATCCGGGGATCATACCCTTCCGCAAGGCGACCGAGTGCAAGATCCACGTCAGCGGCGGCGAGTTCAATGTGGCTGCCAACCTGTCGGATTGCTTTGGCATGAGGACGGCAATCGTTTCGGCGATGGCGGACTATCCGATTGGCGATCTGATCGCGGAGCGGGTGCGCGCCATGGGCGTGAAGCCGTTTTACAAGCACTTCAAGCACAATGGGGTGAACGGCCCCAACATGGCCACCGTGTACAGCGACCGGGGACATGGCGTGCGCCCTCCGGTGGTCTTCTACAACCGCTGCAACGAAGCGGCGGGACAACTGAAGCCGGGGGATTTCGATTGGAAGGCGATTTTTGCCAAGGGCGTGAAATGGGTACACTGCGGCGGAATCTTTGCGGCTCTGTCGCCGACCACCGCGCCGCTGGCCGCGGAGATGATGAAGGAAGCCAAGGCGGCGGGCGCAATTACCTCGTTTGATCTGAATTTCCGCGAGAAGCTGTGGAATATCCACGGCGGCGCAGAGAAGGCCGTGGAGACGATCGGCAAGATCGTGGAGAACGTGGACGTGCTGGTGGGCAACGAAGAGGATTTGCAGAAGGGGCTGGGGATCCCAGGGCCGGAGGTAGCGGCAAAATCGAAGCTCGATCCCAGCGTCTTTTTTGGCATGATCGACAACGTGGTGAAGAAGCATCCGCATGTGAAGGTGGTGGCGACGACGCTGCGCGAGGTGCACTCCACCAACCGGCATAGCTGGAGCGCGGTGGCGTGGATTGACGGCAAGACCTATACCGCTCCGACGGCGGAGTTGGATGTTCTGGATCGCGTGGGCGGCGGCGACGGATTTGCGGCGGGATTCATTTATGGACTGCTGACCGGCGAGACGCCGGAAGAGGCCGTCAAGCTGGGATGGGCGCATGGCGCGCTGCTGACCACATTCCCCGGCGACACAACTATGGCGACCGTGGAGCAGGTGAGAGCCTTTGCCAAGGGCGGATCGGCGCGGATTCAGCGGTAGAAAGCACTTTGATCCCTCTAGTGTGGTGAGTCAGAAGTTGATTGAAGAACAAAAGCAGATCCTTCGACTCACCACCCCCAGGCTGAAGAGTACGCCTGGGGCCCGGTTCGCTCAGGATGACAGCAGCTTTAGTGCTGCGCAGGATGACAGCGGCTTTAGTGCTGCTCAGGATGACAGCAGTTTTTTGTGCTGCGTATTTCAGACTCAGGACACCAGGAAGTAATTGGAGATTGTATGGCAGATGCATTGTGTGATATCGGCCTGATCGGCCTTGCTGTGATGGGACAGAATCTTGTCCTCAACATGAACGACCACGGCTTCAAAGTGGCCGTCTTCAACCGCACCGTATCCAAGGTGGACGACTTTCTGGCCAACGAAGCCAAGGGGACGCAGGTGGTGGGCGCCCACTCCGTCGAGGAGTTTGTCAAACTGCTGAAGCGGCCGCGCCGCGTGATGCTGATGGTGAAAGCCGGCGACAGCGTTGATGAGACGATCGAGCACGTTGCTGCCTTGCCTTGAAAAGGGCGACATCATTATCGATGGCGGGAACTCGCTGTTTACCGATTCCAACCGCCGGACCAAAGACCTGGCCGCAAAAGGAATCCTGTTTATCGGCACGGGCGTATCGGGCGGCGAAGAAGGCGCGCGGCGCGGACCGTCGATCATGCCGGGCGGCAATCCGGCCGCGTGGCCGCACGTGAAGCCGATCTTCCAGGCCATCGCCGCCAAGGTGGAGGATGGAACGCCCTGCTGCGACTGGGTGGGCGAGGACGGCGCGGGCCACTTTGTCAAGATGGTGCATAACGGCATTGAGTATGGCGATATGCAGCTGATCTGCGAGGCCTACGATCTGCTGCAGCGCGGCCTGGGTTTGAGCGCCGATGAGCTGCACGAGGTTTTTGCGGAGTGGAACAAAGGCGAGCTGGACAGCTACCTGATCGAGATTTCCCGGGACATCTTCGCCAAGAAGGACGAGGATGGGAAGCCGATTGTCGATAAGATTCTGGACACCGCCGGGCAGAAAGGCACGGGCAAGTGGACGGTGATCAACGCGCTCGATCTGGGCCAGCCGGTGACGCTGATCGGCGAGTCGGTCTTTGCGCGCTGCCTGTCGGCGCTGAAGGAAGAGCGCGTGGAGGCGGCGAAGATTTTGCAGGGACCGGCGGCCAAGGCTTCGGTTGGCGACCGCGCCACATTTATCGAGGATGTGCGCCGGGCGCTGTACTGCTCGAAGATCGTCTCCTACGCGCAGGGTTACATGCTGCTGCGGGCCGCGGCCAAGGAACATGGCTGGAACCTGAACATGGGCGGCATCGCGCTGATGTGGCGCGGCGGATGCATCATTCGCAGCCGCTTTCTGGGCAAGATCAAAGAGGCTTTCGACAAGAACCCGGGAATCGAGAATCTGCTGCTGGACAGCTTCTTCTCAGCGGCGCTGAACAACTACCAGGCTTCGTGGCGCAAGGCCGTGGTTCATGCGGTCGAGTTAGGCGTTCCCACGCCGGCGTTCTCCACGGCGCTGGCGTTCTTTGACGGCTATCGCACCGAGCGGCTGCCCGCCAACCTGCTGCAGGCGCAACGAGACTACTTCGGCGCGCACACCTACGAGCGCGTAGACAAGCCGCGCGGCGAGTACTTCCACACGAATTGGACGGGACGTGGAGGACGGGTTTCATCGACGACGTATACGGTGTAGGACTGCTGACAATAACCAGACGAAAGGCCATGCTTCTCTGAAATGAGAAGAGCATGGCCTTTTTGTTGACATGTTTGTTATGTCAGCGGAGGCTTTCGACCGGGGCGGGGTCCATGTCGCTGTAGACCTGATTTTCTCCGCCCATGCCCCAGCAGAAGCTGTAGGCGTGCGTGCCCACGCCGGCATGAATTGACCACACCGGGGAAGCCACAACGTCGCGGTTGGCCATCACAGATGTGGCGCGTCTCATCGGGCGGCTCCCATCAGATGAATGACGCGCGCATTTTCGGGCAGATTGAAGTACATGTAGATTTCGGTGCGGCGGTCATGGGTGTGCGGCGGCAATGTGTTCCACGCGCTGCCGGGATGCAGATGGGTCACGCCCATCACCAGTTGGCAGCTTCTGCGCGCCCTCCAGATGGATGTACTTGCAGATGGTGCGGTGATTGCAGGTTTCCGCGCTGCCAAGATCGGTGGGATTGGCCTCTTCCTTGCGGACCAGGGCGACGGGATACACGGCATGAGCGGGGTAACTCAGCAGGTAGAAAATCGCCGGGTTGGCCTTGTCCTTTGACGCGAAAGCTGACTTCAGCGTTGCCGCGGCCGATGTAGAGCACGTCGAGATTGTTCAGCTCGTAGCTCTTTCCTCCGACTTTTACGATGCCGCTGCCGCCGATGTTCAAAGCGCCCAGCTCGCGGCGCTCGGTAAAGTACGCCGCGCGCAGTTGCGGGTAGGTGGGCAACGCAATCGGAGCGTCCACGGGCGCGGCCATGCCGATGGCGGCGCGGTCGGCATCCACAACATAATTGAAATTTATCTTGCCCGGCTCGTAGAGCGTGTTGAGCAGAAAGCTCTCGCGGAGTTCCTCTGTTGTCATGCGCGGGAAACGCACAGGGTCAGCCATCACAATTGTTTTCATTGTTTCTCCTGATTCTTCAGTATAGTTCATTTTACTGCTTGCGGAAGTTGCGTGGGGTCCCAGTTGTCGGCGCCGCGCAGAAAGACGGACGGCTCGTACTGCTTGGCCTGTTCCGGAGTAAGAAAATGCGTGTGCGGGTCGCGCTTGTCTGGCTGCGCGCCGGGGCCGGTGGAGTTGTATTCGGCATAGAAGACGGTTTCGATGGAATGCGTTTCGCCGGGATGCCATTCGCGCCATCCGGCGGGATCGATGTGGCTGCCCATCTCCGTGTTGCAGAAAGATCACAGTCGCATAGGGACGCCAGGGACGGCCAAGGAAGACGGGCCTGGTGACGCCGGCATCGGCGACGAGCTTGCAGTGATTGAAGACAAAGCCGGAGTCTTCTTCGGGATAGTGTTTGGATTGCGCGGTGATGTAGCCGCCGGCGTGGGCGGTGCGAGTGAATCTCGCAATGGTCGAAGACGGCCTTGCCGTCGCCGAAGATGAAATCGACGTTGCCGGCGATAGTAGCAGTCGGAAAAATACTGGCGCGTGGGGATGCAGTTCTGGCCGTCCGGAGCGCAGTTGCGGCTGCCGGCGTAGACGGTGTCCTGATTGCCCAGCAGGCGCACATTGTGAAAGATGGCGCGGTCGCCGGTGACCAGCAGCGCCAGAGCCTGAGAGCCGGCGGGAAGCTGCGGATGGGTTGCGTTGAAATCGTTCTCGAAGGTGATGTTCTCGGCAAAGAAGTTGTCGGCGGTCACATTCACGGTGGCGGAGTGGAGCGTGCCGCCGTTCTGGCCGGCGCTGCGATCATTGACGATCACTGTCTTGCGCGGCGTCGGGATTGGCGCTGCGGATGGTGATGTTGGGCTTGTCGACGGTGAGCACCTCGCGATAGACGCCGGGGGAGACCATCAGCACCGTGCCCCGTCCTTGGCGCACATCGAGCGCGCGCTGGATGGAGTAAAAATCGCCGGTGCCGTCGGCGGCAACGTAGAGGTTGTTATCCTCCGGAGGAACCTTGCCGGCCATCTCCGGCGCGGTTGGCAGCGCAGGGAAGGGAACGAAGCGCGCATCGCAGGGCAGCGGCTTGCCGGGCGCGGAGCCGGGCGCCTGCGTGATCGTCACATCGTCGCCGGCCGGCTCCAGGTTGCCGCGTTGCAGGCCCGATGGTGATGTCCGCGTCCTTGTCGTAGAAGAGCGAGTGCTGCTGATCGTCGGCGAAGACGTTGTCGAGCTTGATCCCCAGCTTGTGATCGGCATCGAGGCCGAGAAAGGTGAACGCGCCCGGCGTCAGCACGTGCACGTTCTCAAGCGTGATGTCGCGATAGATGGGAAGCCGGTCGCCGGTGAAGGTGGTGTAGTGCGGCGTAAAGACCAGCGGGTTGGTCACATTGCGAATGCAGACGTTGCGATAGAGGACATCATGCACGAGGCCGCCGCGGCTGCGGTCGGATCTTGATGCGGAGGCCGTTGTCCGCGCCGTCGATGGTCAGGTCGTCGACCAGCAGGTGATCGACGCCGCCATCGGTGCCGCTGCCGATGGACATGCCGTGGCCGGCATAAAAGTGGTTGTGCAGGACGGACATATTCGAGACGCCGGCCGGCGGCGCCGGGCTTGAGGCAGACGTCGTCGTCGCCGGTGTGGATGTAGCAGTAAGCAATGGTCATGTTGCGCGAGGAGCCGGGATCGATGCCGTCGGTGTTGCGCGCGGTCTTGGGCGTCATGATCTTCACGCCCCACGCGGTGAAGCCGTCCGTCTGGCTGACCGAAACGTGGAAGCCCGGCGAGTTGCGCAGCGTGATCTTGTACATGGTGAAGTTATCGGCGTGGCGCAGAACGATCATCGCGGGCACGCTCTGCTGCTGTCCTTGACCTTCGCCTCGTGCGCCAGGTCCCACCAGGTCACATCCTGGCCGAGCAGCTTGGCGCCGCCGCGGCGCATCGATGGAGCCTTCGCCCATGATGCCGCCGTTCTTTGCGCCATCGCCGATGATCAGCGGCTTGCAGCCGTGGCCGCGCTCGCCGACGATGCCGCAACTGCCGGGCGCGAGATCGTAGAGGCGCGGATCGCGCGAAGCCACCAGAGCGGTATGTGCGTCGACGACCAGCGTGACGCCGGGGCGCAGGGTGAGCGGGCCGGTGAGGAAGACATTCTTCTGGCCCTGGGCGCGCAGCGACACGACGAGCTTTGCCCGTGCAGCGCAGTGTGTCGATGGCGTGCTGGATGCGCTCGGTGTCCAGCTTCTGCTCATCCGCGGGCGCAATCACGCCGTGGCTGGCCGCGATGTCGGCGTCCAGAGTGACGCAGGCGGCGGGAATCACCGGCTCGGTGACCTGTGCGGGTGTCCTGAGCGAGCAAAGTCGAGGAAGTGAACAGCAGCAGCTGCGGCGAGAAGCGAGGCATAAGCGTAGGATGCGCAATTTGAACTCCTATGGGCACGGCACCAGGCCGCGCAAGTGGTTAAGCGATATGCAAGGTCTCGGCAGGCCGCGCTATGGCATCGTCCGGCCGTATGCCCGCGCGGAATCTGCTGAAGAATCCAGCGAACCAGTTCCTTGCCGGCGGCGTAGTTGTCGTACTCGGCAGGGAGCTTGCGGCCGTCGGTGTATTCGTTGTAGAGCCAGGGATCGACCGTGGCAAAGACGGTTCCCTTGCCGTACTTCGCCGTGGCCATCAGAATGTCGCCGCGTTCGCGTAGCAGCTCGAGCGGCCGGGGACTTCACCGAGATGGTGCAGATCTCTTTCATGTACGCAGTGTGCGGATCGTGGAAGATGGGCCCGCCGCCCTCGATTGGCAACCTTGCCCATCTCGAATTTGTTTCCGTCACCTGCATTGCGCAGCACGCTGTTGTAGTGGATGCCGAACTTTTCGGAGAGCAGATTGAGGTGGTCCAGGTCGGCGTTCGCCGGATCGTTCTCCAAGATCATCAGCACGCCGCCGGCCTTGACCCACTCGGCAATCTGCGCCGCGTCTTCCGGCTGCATGTAATGCGGGTTGCGGATTCTTCACCGGAATATCCGGCGAGACGATGATGTAGACCTGCGCCTGGCTGAGCGCCGCAAGCGTGGGCGCTGCGTAGAGCGTGCTGGTTTCCGCGCCGAAGTTGTTGAAGATGTGGCCGAAGAGCGAGTAGCCGCTGCTGCTCTGGTCGTTCCACTTGTAGTGGAAGTAAACCTGCTGGCCGGTTGCAGTCGGGCCGCTTCTGGCTGTTGAACCAGGCGTCCAGCAGAACCGTTTTGCCGCGGCCCAGCTTTGCATTCTGCGGCGTTCTCCATCTCCGCGCTGGCCAGCAGAAATGCTCCCACGCCCTTGGGATCGTTGGTGACGACCTTCTCGCCGATGTAATAGGCGTAGCTTCCGTCGCGGTAAGGATCGCCGCCCAGGCCCGCGCCCTTTACCGTTCCGGTAAGCGAGACATCATCGCCGGGGCCAGTCTGGATGAAATGCGCTCAGAATGCCTTTGTATCCGCGCTCCGCATTGGCCAGATAGCGCTGCGGGCAGATAGCCCTGGCGCACTCCCTTGGCCAGCGCATAGACAAACATGCAGGAGGCGGAGGACTCCAGATAATTTCCCTTCTCGCCGGCCTTGTCGAGCACCTGATACCAGAGGCCGGTGTTCTCGTCCTGGAAGCGCGCCACGGCCGCGGCATCGCGCTCCAGCATGGGCAATCAACTGCTTGCGGCCCGGATCGTCTTTGGGATAGTAGGCGAGCGTATCGACCAGCGCCATCATGTGCCAGCCCATGGCGCGGGCCCAGAACTGCGAGGAGAGGCCGGTCTGCTTGTCGGCCCAGCGCTCCTGCTTCGATTCATCCCAGCCGTGATAGAGCAGGCCGGTCTTCGGGATCGCGCGCGTGCTCGTCGAGCAGCACAAACTGATGGGTGATGTCGCGAAGGCTTCGGGATGATGGAAGGTGGAGGCATATTCGGCATAGAACGGCTCGGCCATGTAGAGGCCATCCAGCCACATCTGATTGGGATATCTCTGCTTGTGCCAGAAGCCGCCGGAGGCGGTGCGCGGCTGATGCATGAGCTGCTCATAGAGCAGCGTGGCGGCCTTGGCGTAGCGCGGGTCCTGGGTGACGCCGTACAGGAGCAGAAGCTGGCGGCCGAGCAGGATGTTGTCGAGCTGGTTTTCTTCCGGCTTATAGGTGGGGATGGAGCCATCCGGGCCGACAAACTGATCGACGGAGCTCTTGATGTAGTTGAAGTAGCGCGGATCGGCGGTGTTGAGCCAGACGGCATCCATGCCTTCGAGCAGCGTGCCCAGCTCGTAGTTCCAGGCCCAGCGGGCGCCGGCGGGCGACAAAGCGGCCATCGGGCCAGCGCGCCATGGCCGCGTTGGCGGCGCGCTCGGACCAGGGCCGCTCTGATCCTGGGCATGCGCGGCAAAGACATGGCTGACAGCTGATTGCGGCGAGCAGCGTCAAGACAGAAGAGAACGGAGAGCTTTTCATTGGGACTCCGAGTGTTGTGCGCACATCAGGTAAAGCGTCGAGACTGGTCAATCAGCGCATCATGAAAAAGAGGCTGCCGTTAAGGCAGCCTCTTCTGTGTGATGCAAGGGTTAAGCAGGCTAGAACTCGATGCGAGCCGAGAACTGAGCGGCCTTGCGGTTGGCGATTGCAGTCTGCGGTGACCTGTCCGAAGCTGGAGTTGCCGACCGCGGTGCTGGCAACTGCGAACAGGGTGTGGTTGGTGACGTTGTACCACTCGGCGCGGAAGTCCAGCTTGGAGGCTTGCGTGATGTGCAGCGGGAAGCTGCGCACCATGGCCAGGTCAAGCTGGTAGTTGCCGGGGCCATGAGGTTGTAGGGAGCGGTGCGCGGCGCATCGCCGAAGGTGTATGAAGGCGCGATCGCAGTATTGAGCAGCGTCGTCTGTCCAGTTGGAGGCACCGGATTCGATGAACGGGCCCGTACGCGGTGGCTAGTCGTCGCTGCCGATGCTGGGAACGATGTAAGCTGCAGGTGGTCGTTGTAATTGGTGGTAGGTTAGCGCCTTTGCCCCATCTTCCATTCTGGCGCGCTGATGCCAGTGAAGTTCGGGTTCAGGGTTGGCGCGCAGGCAGCCGTGCTCTGCGCCGGGATTGGTCTGGCAGGACGATTCAGTGATGGCCAGCGGCGAGCCGGAGAAGGCCTGGTAGATCCCGGAGAACTTGAAGCCGCCGAGGATCGCCCGCTCATGGCATTGTTCGTCGAGAACCGTCTTGCCGAGCGGCCAGTCCCAAACCGCGGTAGCGACAAAGTGCTGCGGCTGGTTGGAGGTGGAGACGGTGCGCTCGATGCGGTCCGCCGGATAGGACGGCTGTGGGGTGATTGGCGATGGTTCCGGCGGGAATTGCATAGCCGGAGCGGAAGGTGCCGCCGTCGTCGATGGCGCGCGACCAGGCATAGTTGGCGTTGATGGTCAAGCCATGCCAGGCGCGCATGTTCGCATGGCTTGCAGGGCGTGGTAGTTGGCGTTGCCGATGTACCCGAAGGAGTCAGCGGGCGACTCGAACGGGTAGGGCTTCAAGAGAGTGCTCAACGGCTGCTTACGTGCGTTGGCGAATTAGCCAAGGCCGTAGCGTTGCAAGCTAAAGCCATAGGTCGCTACGCACCGCCGGCCGCAATCGGTGGTGACAGTGGCGCCGGTGTCGGCCAGGTGCGATCCCAGAACCAGATACTTTGGATCGAGCTGGTTGGACTGGAATCCGCGGGCCGTGATTGCTATCGAGCTGCAGGAAGTGGCCCTCCGAGCCCACATAGGTAGCGGTGAGCGCCAGCGCGTTGGTGACCTGACGCTGAATGCCGAAGCTCCAGTTGATGTACTCCGGCGCGCGGCCGCCGAGGTACGGGTCGTCATAAGTCGAGCCCGAAGGCGTTCCGTAGCTAGTCGATCCGCTGGTATGTTGGTGTAGCCGGTGCCGTATCGCGGACCCGAGGCTACGCCAGTCGCAGCCGTGTAGGCGGGAATCGCGCCAGTACCGCGTCGCGCTGATCGCAGTACCGGTGGTTCAGTATCGTTCGGTCAGCAGCCCGGTCATGGTGGTGAAATCGTTGGCCGACGAGAAAGACGGCGCGGCCGAGAAGCCCAGCGTTCCGAGAGTTGATGCAAGGCCGCCCACGGCGTCGCCATGGGTGTACATGACGCCGTAGCTGGAGCGGATCACGGTCTTGGAGTCAAGCTGATAGGCCGCGCCAAGGCGCGGCCCAATGTTCCTGTAGTAGTTCTTGACGGGCGTGTCGCAGTTGCAGGTGCCCGCGCCGTGTCCCGTGAAGTTCAGGGCGCCATTGCAGGCCGGTCACCGGGTTGGCAAGATTGGGATCGAAGAAGCTGGCGTGTCCTGCACTTCCCTGACGCTGGGGATAGAAATCGTAGCGCAGGCCGAGGTCGAGAGTCAGCTTCGGAGTGACCTTCCAGTTGTCCTGGACGTAGGGCGAGATGGCGCGGAAGCGCGCACCGTACCCGGATGCAGAGAATAATCGCGTAAAGCTGCCCTGTGTCGATTTGGCCGAGCAGGAAGCTGGCGTAGGCACATACCGGTGCTGGCCGCGACGGTATAGCTGAGCCGTCTGGTTGACGATGCCCGCGGTCTCGGTGACGGCGGAGGCAAGGTCAATGGGAGTTGTTCCGCCCGTGGCGCTGATGGTGTTGTAGAGCATCCAGGCAACCTGTCCGCCGAAGGTGAAGGAGTGCTTGCCGACGGTCCACTGCAGGTTATCCAGCGGTGTAGTTTTCCGCGAGGGTCACATTGGCGGTGGTGCCGCCCCAGTTTGTCGGGGCATTCGTGCCGGCGAAGGTCACGATGGGGAAGGTCTGCTGCGCCTGGCCCGACGGGCAGATTGGACGAGGCCCATAGTGTGTAGCGGCATATGCCGGCGCCTGGTCGGGATTGAAGGTAGGACCGTTGTAGCGGGCATAGCCCCACTTGACCTGGTTGATGAGGTGCGGGGTGAAGATGTGCGTCTCTTCGATGATGCCCACCGCGGTCTTGGGGGCGTAGGTCTGGCCGTAGTTGAAGGGAACCGGCCCGACGTTGCGGCCCGCGGTGGTTTGGCCGACGGGATTCGAGCTGGCCTGACGTCCATCGGCAAAGATGAAGGTGAGCGTGTCCGACGAAGTGGGCAGGAAGTCAATGCGATCCGTGGTGGACCAATTGATGAGACCCGTGGCGTTGGGGGCGATGTAGTTGTTTTGCAGAGCCGATGATGATGCCCGTCGTCGGCAGCAATGCCTGCATAGCTCTCTGCAACCGGGGACAACTCGCTGGCAGGGATGACATTGACCGGATGCGCAGTGCCGAGCAGCGTCGGATTGCCGTTGGCACCTGTGCCCGCAGCCGGTGGACCATAGCCGTACTGATACCGGCAGGATAACCGTTGGTGCTGTTACGCGGTGCAGGCGTATCTGCGAAGACGGGTCGTAGATGGGAACGTCCGTGCCTGCGACGTGAAGTGCCCGACGCGGTGAAATTGCCGCTCTGCTGTTCGGCGTGGGGAAGGTCATCGGCGTCGGCGTCGCGCTGGTATAGCGGAATCCGTTGTAGTTGCCGTAGTAGAAGACCTTTTCCTTCCACTTGCCGAAGGGAACGAGCGGGCCGCTGAGGTTGATGCCGTACTCGTTGCTGTGCTCGACCGGCTTGACCGGCAACGCCGGTTATCGGATTGGGAGCCTTGGCCAAAAAGCCCCAGGTATCGAATGCCGTATTGCGGATGAACTCATAGACGGAACCGTGCTGCTTGGCGCCGCCTTGCTTGATGGTGTAGTTCATGACGCCCTGGCCTTCATAGATGGCCGAGTAGCCGGTGGTCTGCACCTGGAACTGGTCGATGGCGTCGACCGAGATGGCGGTCCACACATAGCGCGGGTCGCCGTTGCCGCCGGCGCGCACAAACACAACGCCGTCGACGTAGACAGCGGAGGCCGCGCCGCGGCTGCCGGAACCGTTGACCACGCCGACGTTGGTGGTGGCGTTGCCGTTGGTGTCATTGCCCTGCACGCCGGGCATGAGGTAAAGCGAAGTCGGTGGCGCGCCGCTGATCGGTCTGGCCATAGGCGCCCATTTCGATGGGCAGCTCCGAGTACACCTCGTTTTCCATGGTGGCGCCCACCGTGGCGTTGCTGGTTTCCAACTGCGGAAGCGCGGTGGTGACGGTAATCTCGACGCTGGCGCCGCCAACCGTCAGAACAGGGTTATATGTCTGCGTCTCCATCGCATTCACATGGATGCCCTTCTGCGTCAGCTTTTCAAAGCCTTTGGCGGTCGTGGTTACGGTATAGATGCCCGGGTCCAGGTTGGGGAAGTTGTAGTCGCCTGCACCGGTTGTTGTGGTAGTGGTTGCGATGCCGGTAGCGTCGTTGGTAGCGACAACGGTGGCGCCAGGAATCACAGCCCCGGTCGTATCCGATACCGTGCCGGTAATTGTGCCTTTTCCTGACACTGCGCCTGCGCGCAGAAGGGCGCCATCAGAGCGATGACCAGAAGCACCAGCCATCCCCACTTGGAACAGCGCAAGAACCCGGCTTGCAGGCTCCGCGATGTCCCACTCATATCGAACTGAGTCATACTTCTCATTCAAGCCTCCATAGAATTGCTACTTGCCGTTTTGGTCACTGACCTACACAATCAGCCTTGCCGACAGATTTGCCGACGGTGGTCAGACCACATTCGGAAGCGACATTAGTTTCCTGCAAGATATATGGGTCTGTCAAGCGAGAAATTGCAGAGCGCGGAAGTAGACATCTGATAATATCTTTAAAATGAATGACTTGACGCGGCATCATGAACGTAATGAGCTCGAATGGCCATGGTCAGACCTTGGTGGCTCTATGACTGGCTGCACGTATTGGCATGAGGGTTCAGCATGGCAATTCCATGCCATGCCCAGTAACTGGCTCATGCATTGTCAGGACGGGACAGAACCCAAGTCCGCATGCGAGCTCTTGGGCATGACTCCGGTTTTGGCTGATTTTCGAGCCGTGGGGCGTTCCATGCCCTGCGCGGTTTGCGCCATGCGCAGGTGCTGTTCCATCAGTTTGCGCGCTTCCACGGGTTGCGGGCGCGAATGGCGCGATAGATCTTGCGGTGCATCTCGGCGGATTCGCGCAGGTCGATGGAGCGTTCCACGGTCTTGCGGCGCTTGTCGTACAGTGCCGAGGTGATGGTCTCCATCAGAGCGGCCAGAATGGGATTGCCGGAAGCCTGCGAGAGGATGCGGTGAAAGAGCACATCGTGGATCAGGAATTCGGCGGGATTGTCCACGGAAGCAAACATCTCGGCGACCTCTTCGGCCAGCGCGGCATGATGCTCTTCCTTGCCGCGTTCGGCGGCCAGAGCGGCAAGATTGCTCTCAAGAATCATGCGCGCTTCAAACATCTGCCAGGACTGAAAGCCGTGCAGCGCGCCCATCAGGCTGAAGGATGCCTTGCCGAATTCGGCCGGACCGTCGGCGACGAAGGTGCCCACGCCGTGGCGGACCTTCATGACGCCCATGGCCGCCAGTAGCCGATGCCGGTACGAAGGCTGGCGCGGCTGATCTTCAAGGAGCGCGCAAACTCGCGCTCGGGAGGAATCTTGTCGCCCAGCTGCAGGGTGCCATTCTCGATGAGGGAACGAATGTGGTTGACCACATGCATGGTCCGATGCGTATCCGGTAGTCCTGTTTCATCCGCGGCATAAAGAGCTGACACCTTCTTGCATTGCCTGAAATGCAGGGCAAAACGAGATTATCACTGAAGAGCCGTCGCCGCACCGGAGAAATTTGTATCTGCGATTCTGACGATTTTCGGCGCAGATGTGTATACTGTGGTCTGACCTCTCTGGTGGTCCAACGCTCAACGCTCCGCAGGAAGGGTAGAGATTAAGTCATGCTGATCCACGAAGATCGCTTGTTTCCCGCCGAAGCAGCTACGCGCAAGATAGCCAGAGCTCTGTACGCGCACATCCGAAGCTTGCCCATCATCAGCCCGCACGGGCATACGCAGGCGGGCTGGTTTGCCAAGAACGAGCCTTTCCCCGACCCGGCAAAGCTGTTTGTGCAGCCCGATCACTATGTCTTCCGGATGCTCTACAGCCAGGGAATCTCCCTGGAGGACCTGGAGATTGGGCAGGCGGAGCTGAAGGACCCGCGCAAGGTGTGGCGCATCTTTGCCAGCCATTACTATCTGTTTCGCGGAACGCCCGACGCGCATGTGGCTGGATTTTGCCTTTCAGGAACTCTTCGGACTGGAGGAGCGGCTGTCGGCGAAGACGGCCGACCTCTACTTCGACACCATCGCCGAAAAACTGCGACGCCGGAGTTTTTGCCGCGCGCGCTTTATGAGCGCTTCAATATCGAGGTGCTGTCGACGACCGATTCGCCGCTGGACTCGCTGGACGATCATCAAGGCGATCCGCGCATCGGGCTGGAAGGGCAGGATTGTGCCCGCCTTCCGCCCCGACCCGGTGGTTGATCCGGAGTTTGCAGGATTTTCACAGTCGATTCTCAAGCTGGGCGAGCAGAACGGCGAAGACACCTCGACCTGGAAGGGCTACCTGAACGCACTGCGCAAGGCGCGTCTGCGCTTCAAGGCGCTGGGCTGCACCTCGACCGACCATGGGCATCTGACCGCGCAAACCGCCGATCTGCCCGCAGCCGAGGCCGCCGAATTGTTCAATAAAGTATTCACCGGCAAGGCCGACGCGCAGCAGAAGGTGCTATTTCAGGCGCAGATGCTGACCGAGATGGCGCAGATGAGCCTGGAAGACGGGCTGGTGATGCAGATTCACCCCGGCAGCCGTGCGCAACCACAACCGCAAGGTCTATTTGAAGTATGGACGCGATGTGGGCTGCGACATTCCCCATGCCGACCAATTACGTGGATGCGCTGCGTCCGCTTGCTCGACCGCTTCGGCAACGAGAGCAAGCTGACGATCATTCTGTTTACGCTGGACGAATCGACCTATAGCCGCGAACTGGCTCCGCTGGCCGGGCACTATCCCTGCCTGCGGCTGGGGCCGCCCTGGTGGTTCCACGACAGTCCCGAGGGCATGATGCGCTTCCGCGAGCAGGCGACGGAGACGGCGGGCTTCTACAATACGGTCGGCTTCAACGACGACACGCGCGCCTTTCTTTCCATTCCCGCGCGGCACGATGTGGCGCGGCGCATCGATTGCGCCTTCCTTGCCCGGCTGGTCGCCGAACACCGGCTGGACGAGGATGAAGCATTTGAAGTTGCGCACGAATTGACCTACGGGCTGGTGAAAAAGGCATACAAGCTGTAAGGGAGAACGAGAATGGGCAAGCCAAGTTCACGGGCAATCAGCGGATGCGGGGATTTCACCGGACACGAAGATCGGGAACGTGCGCTGGACGATCTGCGCCATGCTCTTTGCCGCCACCACTATCAACTACATGGACCGCCAGGTCATCGGGACTTCTCAAACCCACTCTCATGCAGAGCGTTGCCAATCACGGCATCGGCATGACCGAAGACGAGCTACGGCGACGTCATATGCATTCTTTACGCTTGCCTATGCGCTCGGCCTGCTGGTCGCCGGGCGCTTTGTCGACAAAGTCGGCACGCGCATCGGCTACATGGTCATCATGGCCGTCTGGAGCCTCTCGGCCATGGGCCACGCGCTGGCCAACACGGTGCTTCAGTTCGGCATTGCGCGCTCCTGTCTTGGGATAGGCGAATCCGGCAACTTTCCCGCCGCCAACAAGACCAACGCCGAGTGGTTTCCGCAGAAGGAGCGTTCGCTCTCTTTCGGCATCTTCAACTCCGGCGCCAATGTGGGCGCGATTCTGGCTCACGCTCCATCGTGCCCTGGTGGCAGTCCACTACTTTGGCTGGCATTCCGCCTTTCTGTTCACCGGCTTCTTCTGGCGTGCGTGGATTCTGCTGTGGTTCATCAAATACCGCAAGCCCGCCGAACATCCCGCGCTCTCCGCCGCCGAACTTGCCTACATCAACCAGGGATCCGCCAGGAGAAGCCCGCCGCCATCGTACGCCGTGGATCAGAGTTGTTTGGCTATCCGCCAGACCTGGGCGTTTGCCATCCCCAAATTTCTCACCGATCCCATCTGGTGGTTCTATCTCTTCTGGCTGCCGTCTTACTTCAGCGATAAATTTCATCTGAACCTTGTCGCATCCTGGGACTGCCGATCCTGATCGTTTACAACGCCTCGACCATCGGCAGCATCGGCGGGGGCTACCTGCCCGCTCCTTTCATGCGTTTGGGGCTTACGGCAGAGCGCGCGCGGCTGGCGGCCATGCTTCTCTGCGCCTGCCTCGTCGTTCCCGTCTTTCTGATCAACTACTTCACCAGACTTCGGAATGGGTCGCAATCGGCTTGCTCAGCCTGGCGGCGGCCGCGCACCAGGGATTGTCGGCCAATCTCTTCACCACGGCCTCGGATATGTTTCCGCGCAGCGCCGTGGGCTCGGTCACCGGCATTGGCGGCATGGCTGGAGCAGTCGGAGGCGTCGCTGCTTGCCATCTATGCAGGCCACATTGTGCAATTGACGCATAGCTATGCGATCCTCTTCATCATCGCCGCCAGCGTTTATCTCATCTCGCTGCTCATCACTGGTCCTGCTCGCTCCTGGACTGAAAAAAGTGGAGTTAACTGCATGAGTCTCTACTGCGCAATTGGAAGCGTCGATACCGATCTGACTCCTCAGCAATTGAACGATCTGCTGGTGGAGGGTTTGGCCAAGCTGGGGGCACGCAACAAAGTGCTGGCCGTGCCGCCCGATCAAACCCGCGCCCACTCCCGCGCCGGCGATCTGACGCGCTATGCGTGGAAGCACTACGGCGACCGGCTCAAGGCGGTTCTGCCCGCGCTGGGCACGCATGCTGCCGATGAAGCCCGAGCAGATTGCGGCGCATGTTCGGCGATATGCCGCTCGATCTCTTCAAAGTTCATAACTGGCGCACCGACATCGAGACCCTGGGCGAGGTTCCTGCCGAGTTTATCCGCGAGCAATCGGAAGGCAAGCTGAATTATGCGTGGCCGGCGCAGGTCAACAAGCTGATCTCGCGGGGCGGCTTCGATCTGATCCTCTCCATCGGCCAGGTTGTGCCGCATGAAGTGATCGGCATGGCCAACTACAACAAGAACATTCTGGTGGGCACGGGCGGCCGCGACGGCATCAATCGCAGCCACTATCTGGGCGCGGTCTACGGCATGGAGCGGATCATGGGCCGCGCCGTCAATCCTGTGCGCAACGTGCTCAACTACGCCTCCGATCATTTCCTGCAAGCATCTGCCCATCGTCTATGTGCAGACTGTGGTGGGCCGCAGGGCGGATGGCGGGCTGGCGGTGCGCGGCCTGTATATCGGCGACGATGTCGAGTGCTTCACCGAGGCCGCGGAACTGAGCCTGAAGGTGAACTTCGAGATGCTCGACGAGCCGATCAAGAAGGCCGTCGTCTATCTCGATCCCGAGGAGTTTCACTCCACCTGGCTGGGCAACAAGGCCATCTACCGCACGCGCATGGCGCTGGCCGACGGCGCGGAGCTGATCGTTCTGGCGCCGGGCGTGAAGGAATTCGGCGAAGACAAGACCATCGACGCGCTGATCCGCAAATACGGCTATCGCGGCACTCCGGCGACGCTCAAGGCGGTGGAAGCCAATGCCGATCTGGCCAACGATCTGAGCGCGGCCGCGCACCTGATTCACGGCTCGTCGGAAGGGCGCTTCAAGATTACCTGGTGCCCTGGCCTCTCAGCAAGGAAGAGGTGGAGGGCGTGGGCTTCAGTTATGGCGATTTGAACGCGATGCTCAACGCGCTACGACCCGAGCAAGCTCAGCCTCGGACGTCAATCAGGTCGATGGCGAAGAGATCTTCTTCATCTCCAATCCAGGATTGGGACTGTGGGCGCACCGCAGCCGCTTTTAGATTCGGAGAGAAGATGGAAAAGAATAAGCTTGAAACTTCCCAAGTATTCGGTTGGAACCGGAGACCGGTTTGCGCACCAGGCCAAGGCGCAGTTGCAGGCCTGCATCAAGGCTCTTGAGGCCGGCGTCGAGGTGGTTCCGGTGTGGAACAAGTCGAACCGCGAGCACACCATCATCGGCTCCGAGCCAGCCACGACGCGCGCCGCCGCCGATGCCGCCGTCAAGGCGCTGGGCTGGAAGCTGCCTTACTTCTGCGATGCCGACCACATCACGCTGCAAACCGTTGGCCGCTTCCTCGATGCCTGCGACTTCTACACCCTCGATGTGGCCGACTTTATCGGCCAGCCTGCGCCGGCAGCCGACATCGATCACTTCGTCGGCAAGCATAAGGAGCTGCTCGGGCACATCCAGCTCGAAGGAGTCAACGAGAGCTTCGAGATTACGCCGGAGATTCTGCGCCAGACCGCGCAGAAGTATCTGACCGCGGTGAAGAAGGCCGGCGAGATCTATCGCGCCATCGTGGCCGCCAAGGGGGAAGGGAACTTCATCCCCGAGGTCTCGATGGACGAGACCGACAGCGCGCAGAGTCCCGTCGAGCTGCTCATCATTCTGGCGGCCATCGCGATGAAGGCATTCCCGTGCAGACCATCGCGCCCAAGTTCAGCGGCCGCTTCAACAAAGGCGTGGACTATGTGGGCGACGTGGCGCAGTTCGAGCGCGAGTTTGCGCTGGATGTTGCGGCCATCGCTTACGCCGTCAAGCATTTTGGCCTGCCCGGAAATCTCAAGCTGAGCGTGCACTCCGGCAGCGACAAGTTTTCCATCTATCCCGCGATTCACGCGACTATGAAGCGATTCAACGCTGGCGTTCATCTGAAGACCGCGGGAACCACGTGGCTGGAGGAGTTGATCGGCCTGGCAGAAGCCGGAGGCGACGGGCTCAAGCTGGCCAAGGAGATTTATGCCGAGGCCTTTGCGCACCGCGAAGAGCTGTGCGCGCCTTACGCTACCGTCATCGATATCGACACGGCCAAGCTGCCGTCGCCCGCAGAAGTGCAATGGCTGGACTTCAGAGCAGTACACCTCTGCATTGCGCCATGTGCCGGGCGCGGCGGCATACAACGCCAGCCTGCGCCAGTTGCTGCATGTGGGCTTTAAGGTAGCGGCGAAGATGGGAGCGCGTTATCTCGGCCTGCTCGAAGCCAATGAAGCCGTTATCGCGAAGAACGTGACTGAGAACCTCTACAAACGGCACATCGCTCCTGTTTTTCTTGGGCGAAGCGCTTGATATTACGCTTTGAAGTTCTTTTGAATCTGGATGAAGTGACGAAATACGAAAAGGAGTGCAACATGGCAAAGACAACGGAAGCCGCAGGCGGACAGAAGCAAGAGTGCGGGCAATGCGTCTTCGATCTGGCAGAACTGACGAAGATGTACGACTTCAGCGGGAAGACAGTGGCCATCACCGGCGGCTCTGGAGTTCTGGGCGGTGAAATTGTTTGCGCGCTGGTCGGATGCGGCGCAAATGTCGCCATCATTAGACGTCAATATCGATGCCAGCAAGGCGCTGGTGGAGCGCATGGGAGAGCGCGGAAAGCAGATTTCCCTTTTCAAGTGCGACGTGCTCAATCGCGAAAATATATTTCAAGACTGCTCAGGAGGTGGTGAGCCGCCTGGGCAAGCTGGATTGCCTGATCAACGGCGCGGGAGGCAATAAGCCCCAGGCCACAACCAGCGCGGAATTGAAATTCTTCGATCTGCCGCCGGACGCCATACGCTGGGTCTTCGACCTGAATATTCTGGGCACGATTCTGCCCTCGCAGGCGTTTGGAAAAGTCATGGCGGAGCAGGGCTATGGCAACAATTTTGAATATTTCGTCGATGAACGCCTTCCGTCCGCTGACCCGCATTCCCGCCTACTCGGCGGCCAAGGCCGCGGTGAGCAACTTTACGCAATGGCTGGCGGTGCACATGGCGCAGGAATACTCGCCGAAGATTCGCGTGAACGCCATTGCGCCGGGATTTTTTCTCACCAATCAAAACCGTTTTCTGTTGACCGACAAGGATACGGGCGAATGGACGGCGCGCGGCAAGACGATCGTCGGACACACGCCGATGGGACGCCTGGGCGAACCCAAGGATCTGCTGGGATGCGTGCTGTGGCTGCTGTCGCCGGCTTCGGAGTTTCGTGACCGGCGTGGTGATTCCGATCGATGGCGGATTTTCCGCGTTCAGCGGAGTGTAGGCAACAGAAATACAATAGGAGTGGTCTACAAGGAAATGCGGCAGAAATGCCGCATTTCCTGCCTGGCCGAACTGTTCATTGAAGGAAGCACGCCATGAGGAAGGTCATTTACGCCCTGCTGTTGTCTGCCGGAGTTCTGCTTGTTCTCTGTACGGCAGTCATCATTGCAAAGCTGGGAACAAAGCCGCCGTCGGTGATTGCTCCCGCAAAGCTGCCGCGAATCGGCGCTGTTGATGAACGCTTTCAGTCCTACAACATCGAGATGGTCGAGGTTATCGGCGGACGATTCTGGAAGCCTTATGACAGTAAGGCTGAAGAGAGCCAGGCAGCGGCCAAGCAGGCGAGCGCGAATCAGCCAGCCGGCATGGACCCATCGAAGTTTCAATACCGGCCTCCGATTGATCTGACAAACGCGCGTTTGCGCAAGCTGGCGGCGGCATTGGGACCGGCGTATCTGCGCGTGAGCGGCACATGGGCAAACACCACTTACTTTCAAAATACCGATGAGCCGGCGCCGGCCGCTCCGCCCAAGGGATTTAATGGCGTGCTGACCCGCAAGCAGTGGAAGGGCGTGGTCGATTTCTCCCATGCAGCCAACGCGGAGATTGTCACTTCGTTTGCGATCTCCGCCGGGACACGCAACGCAGACGGCGTATGGACCCCGGAGCAGGCGCGCGAGATTCTGGAGTTTACAGAATCAGCCGGGGGCAGCATCGCCGCGGCAGAATTCATGAACGAACCGACATTTGCCGCGATGGGCGGCGCGCCCAAGGGATACGATGCGGCGGCTTATGCCCGCGATTTTGCAGTCTTTCGCGACTTTATGAAATCGGCTTATCCCCACACCGTGATTCTCGGCCCGGGCGGAGTCGGAGAAGACGGAATTCTCGGTCTCCTGGCCGCTTCCATGCACCGTGTTTTAAGCAAAGACATTCTCGCCGCAACCGGTTCTGGATTTGATGGATTTTCCTATCACTCCTATGGAGGAGTTTCCATCCGCTGTATGCCCAAGGGCTTACCCGGATCCACCACCGCCGGGGAGGCATTGACCGGGGAATGGCTTGCCAAGTCAGGGAAAACCGAGGCATTTTATGCTGCTCTGCGCGATCGATATGAACCGGGGAAACCAATCTGGCTGACCGAAACGGCGCAGGCCGCCTGCGGCGGCGACCGCTGGGCCTCGACCTACCTCGATAGCTTTCGCTATCTCAATCAACTTGGCGCTCTGGCCAAACGCGGCGTGCAGGTGCACATGCACAACACGCTAGCGTCCAGCGATTATGGCCTGCTCGATGAGAACACCTATCAGCCGCGTCCAAACTACTGGGCGGCACTTTTGTGGCGTAGGCTGATGGGAAGCGTGGTTCTCGATGCGGGGGCATCGCCCGCGCCGAACCTGCACGTCTACGCGCAGTGCCTGCGCAATCACCCCGGCGGCGTAGCTCTCCTGGTAATCAATGCCGATCAAGACAAGACACAATCGATCGAATTAGCAGTCAACATCAGAACGCTACACCCTGACCGCCAAGGAGCTTCAGGATACGAGCGTGCAACTGAATGGGAAGGAACTCCAGCTAGGCGCGGACGATGCTTTGCCGGAGTTTAAGGGAGTCGTAGCCCGCCCGGGCCAGATCACCTTTGCCCCGGCAAGCATCACGTTTCTTGGCATTTCCAAGGCGCATAACCCCGGCTGCCGATAGCTTAGCGCAATGTAACCTTCGCTCCCGCCTGCTTCATGATCGCTTCGCCGGTTTCGGCCTGCACTGTCACGTGCTTGCCGGTCACTTCCGCATAGGCTATCGTCAGCCCGGTTTTGGCGCTGAGCTTCACATTGCGCAAAACCACGCCGGAGATGGGCGCTTCCGGCAAGCCCACAATCGCTCCTGCCATGGTGCTGCCCGTGGCGGTCACATTTTCCAGCACAATGTCATGGAAGTGCGGAGTCAGCCGGGTGACGGGCTGCGCCGTTTCCGTATCGGGCGGCAAGAATCTTGGGATAATACTCGCTGATCACCAGCGCGTTCTTCACGTCCTTCATCTCAATGTCGCGGAAGAACAGATGGCTCACATCGTTGCCGCGGTCGCGGTTGGACTTTACGCGGATGCCGTTGTCCGTGCCCTTGAAGTGAATGCGCTCGGCGCGGATGTTCTGCACGCCGCCGGCAATCTCGCTGCCGATGGAGAGGCCATGGCCATGCAGGAAGGTGCAATCGGTAATGGTAATGTTGCGGCTGGGATCGTCCGGCCCCGGAGAGTTGATGGGACCCGACTTGATGGCGATGTTGTCGTCGCCCACATCGGCAAAGACATGATCGATGACCACATTCGACGAGGAGAAGGGATCGATGGCGTCGGTATTGGGCGAGCGGGGAGGCGCCAGAACCCTGATGTTGCGAATGATGACGTCGTCGGAGTAATAGGGAACCAGTTGCCACATGGGCGAGTTCTGAATGGTGACGCCCTCGACGCGGACGTGCTTGCAGTGGTCGAAGATGATGAGCTTGGGACGCGGATGGCCTGCGCCAAGAACGCCGGCATTTTTGAGGGCGCGCGCCTCCTGCCACCAGCTCTCACCGTTGCCGTCAATCACGCCTTCGCCGGTAATGGCGACATTCGAGGCATTGGTTGCGCTGACCAGTGGCTGCAGGTCGGGATGATGAAAGATGGTCAACGGCGGATAGTCCGCATGATCGGCGGAGCCGAGCAGCGTGGCGCCCTTGTCGAGATGCAACGTGATGTTGCTCTTGAGCACGATGGGAGCGCTCAGATAGGTGCCGGCAATCAGGCGAACCGTGCCGCCGCCTTGGTGTTCGCACGCATCAATCGCCGCCTGAATCGCGGCGGTATCTTTGCTGACGCCGTCGCCCTTGGCGCCATAGGCGCGCGGGTTGCAGACAGCGGATGAATCGAGCGCGCTAGCTGAAACAGCCGTGAAGGCCGCCGCAACGGAGAGCAAAAACAGAAAATGCTTGAAGAAAAATGCTAGCCGAATCATTCCTGCTCCTTTAAGGCGGATTGCCGTCCGGTTCAATACTCACCGGGCAAGATGCGCGTCTTCGAACCGAAGCGGTGGTAATTCCCAAAAGCGACATCATTCAGATAAGTTTTCGCCGGGCCTTTGTAACTCGCCACCGCTTGCTTGCCCATTGCCGGCTGCTTAGTATGCGCCGACAGGATGGAGACACTTCGCAGAGGGCAAATGAAGTTCTTCTCGCCAATCTCGACCGTGCCGTACTCGACCATCACCTGGCTTCTGGTGACGACTTCTCCGGGCGGCATCTCCGCTTCCAGCGTGATGCGAAGAATCGCACCGCTGGCCGGGTCGAATGCAATCTCCCCGTGATAGGCGACCACTTTGCTGAACGAACGCCATTTGCTTCGATCCTGAGAGCCAGAGTCGTTCCCGCCTAAAACACAACAAAACCCAACTTCGTAACGCGATTTGTCTATGGGAACCACATAGCGAAAGACCGCCTGCTTCCCTCCCGCTCCCTGTTGCCAGTGACCCCATGTGATGTTGCCTTTGAGAGCGTCTCCCACCGCAGTGCTCAGAATCGGCCCGAAGTCACCTTCGGTCGCCAGGCCTTGCGATCCGGCTTCCTTGCCCTTCGCCGCACCCTCCTCCACCACCTCATGGCCGTCCCTGTATGTCACCCCTACATTGGAAGTGCTAACGACATGCAAAGGCAGGTAAATCAAGTGGACCAAACCGGTTTCCCCGTTCAGATCCTCCTGCGGCCGGTCCTCGAAGCTGGTGACTTCGCGCGTGGCGATAAAATTGGGCAACTGGCGAAGCGTTGTATTCACATAATTGACCACCGAGACCAGCATCTGGCGCAACGCGGATGGCTCCGGAGTGGGGAGTGCGGGAATTTCGGCTGCCGGCGGATCGAGGAATTGCGATGAGTCAGCCAGAGCCACCAGCGCCTGCCAGGATTTTTCGCTAGGCAGACCAGCCTTCAGGCGGGCTTGCCCGGCCATGTTCAACCGTTCGGCCAGTTCCATCCCGGATAATTGTTGCGCCACATCGGTATCTGTCCGATGAGCGGCATTGGCCGCCGCCAGCGCCTGCTCCAACTGCTCCACCGTTACCCGTTCAGCCGCGCCGGCGGGAATCGCCGCAACCGCCAGGAGCGCCAGCAAGATCAATCTCCGCAAAGAACTACCCCCATGCATTCAGGATAAGCTTGCATGGACAGATGCGGCTTCCAAAGGAGCCGGAGCGAGCTTTCAAGCAGGAATCTCATTTTCGACCCATACTCTCTACAATACAATAATTGTACTGATCCAGAGGAAGAGGGTAAGGCCAAACAAGTCTTTGCACCGAATGAGCCAGCCTTTGAGCCGGAAAAATTGGGAGGTTGGCTGCCCTCTTTGCCTGGCCCGCCTCGTAGAAACATCTCGTTGCGATTTACACCTGAGTGGAGTCGATTGTTGTTATTGAATTATCTTTAAACTCAATTCGATAGGAAACATATGGCGGAGAGGGAGGGATTCGAACCCCCGATAGCCTTACGACTATGCCTGATTTCGAGTCAGGTGCATTCAACCGGGCTCTGCCACCTCTCCGTGTTTTCACTGCATTTGCCGCCAAGGCTTGCGGAGTGCCCGAAACTCTGCGCATGGTCTTGATGCGACTGGCTCTGTTTGCCCCTTCCACTCACTCAAAACCAAATAACCAGAGTTGCAGGAAGGAAACCTGTTTCTCAGCAGCAGAATGCAAACAGCCTATATTCAGTTTACTGGGAAATGTGCCGTGGATGCAATGGCGGAAGGGTGAAGGCGGGAAACGGCGTCTGGCCGGATGGGGAAGAGAACATGCATATAAATCAGGTCAAATTGCGCATTGCAAAGCAGCCGTAGAAAAGAAATATACATGTAACCAATGCTGTGCCTCGGCCGTAAGGATCAGTAGAGGCGGGAAGTACTGATCAAAATTACGTTTGGGCGTTCCGATTCGGTAAGAAGCTCAATAAGCGGAAAGCAAGGGAGAGGCCGCAGGGCCGCGAAGAGTTTGTTCTTGACAGCGCGCGATACTTGCGATATAAATGACCAATGGTCAGAAATGACCACCATACGAATATGAGTAAGAGTCAGAACAAACGCGCCGCTTTGCCTGTCCGGAATATGGTGTCCGGCGATCAGGCCGGTGCGCCGGCCGCCGGACGCCGCCAGCGCCGCGCCGCCGAAACCCGGCTGCGGCTCTTCCGCTGCGCCTTGCAGCTGTTTGCCGAGCGCGGCTTTCCCAACGTCACGGTGGAAGACATTACCGAAGCGGCGGATGTGGGCAAGGGAACCTTCTTCAACTACTTCGAGACCAAGGATCACGTGCTGGGCGTGATGGCCGAGATTCAGCTGGGCAAGGTGAGAGAAGGCCGCTTCGCTCGCCGGGCAAGGCAAGCAGCGATTCACTCGGTGCTGCACCGGCTGATGCAGCGGCTTGCCGAGGAGCCGGGACGCAGTCCCGACCTTGCGCGCGCGCTGATCTCCTCTTTTCTGGCCAGCGAGAGCGTTCGCACGATCATTGTGGGCAATATGCTGGAGGGCCACAAGATGATCGCAGAGGTTGTGGCCGCGGGGCAGAAGCGCGGAGAGATCGATCCCCGCCTGAAAAAGGAAAAGGTTGCGACGCAGCTTCTACAGGCGGTGATGGGTACGGTCCTGCTGTGGTCGCTCATGGAGAGCCCGCGCTCAAAGTATGGATTGAAGACAGCTTTCAACACTTCTGGAGAGCGATCGCCCTCTCCGGTCAAGAGCAGAAACCATGAAATCAGAATTGCGCATTGCCGCTCTTCTATTCGTCTGGCCGGCCTGGCTGCGCGTGCATGTCAGCCGCGGCGCAGCAGCCGGCGCCGTATCGGCTCACGTTGCAGGATGCGATTCAGAAGGCGCTTCAGGCCAACTTGAGCGTGCTGGTGGCCGGCACGCGGGTGGAAGAGGCGGAAGGCACGCGGATGCGCCGCCTGTCGGCCGCGCTGCTTCCGCGCGTGAACGCTCAGACCTATGCCAACTTGTCAGAACCACGATCTGCAGGCCCAAGGACTCTCCTTTCCGGGCCTGCCGAAGGTGGTAGGGCCGCTTTCGAATTACGATTTTCGCGTCTATGCGCAGCAGAACGTGGTCGATCTGGCAAGCTATCGCGGATTGAAGGCCAGCGAGCGCGCTCTGGATGCCGGCAAGATGGACGAGCGCGATGCGCGCGACCTGATTGTGCGCGCCATTGCCGCGCTCTATCTGAATGCGCAGTCGGCCGCGGCGCGCGTGGATGCGGCGCAATCGCGCGTGACGGACTCAAGCGCGCTGTACAAGCTGGCCAAAGACAAGCATGACGCCGGAACCGCGACGGGAGTGGACGTGCTGCGCGCGCAGGTGCAACTGGCCAACGACCGGCAGGCGCTGCTGATCGCGCAGAACCAGTTGAAGCAGTCGCTGCTGGAGTTGGCGCGCAACCTGGGCATGAGTCCGGCCACGCCGCTGGAGCTTGCGGAGCCGCTCGACTATCGGCCCTTGAATCAGCCGGAGATTGAAACGCTTGCGCCCGCGGCGCTGCTGGCGCGCGCCGACTATCTCTCGCTTGCCAGCCAGCGGCAGGGACTGGTCGAGCAGCAACGCGCCAATCGCGCGCGCGCTCTATCCCAAGCTGAGCATCAACGGGAACTTCGGCGAGATTGGGCGCAGCATCGGCGGCGTGCAGAGCACGGGCCTGATGCAAGGCCAGATTGATTTCACGCTCTTCGACCGCGACCGCAACGGAGAGGCGCAGGAGATTGGCCAGCCGCGTGAAGCGCATTGACGATCAGATTGCCGATCTGCGCCGCGGCATTGAGGAGGACCTCCGCGAGGCGCTGCTGAATCTGGACTCCGCGACCGAGCAGGTAGCCGTGGCGCGAGAAGGGCAGGAGCTGGCGCGGCGCGAACTGGAAATGGCGCAGGATCGTTTTCAGTCGGGCACGGCCAACAATGTCGAGGTGGTCACCGCGCAGGATGAACTGGCGCGCGCCGAGGAGAACTACATTCTTGCCGTAAGCAGCCATGTGGACGCAAAGTTTGCGCTGGCGCGCGCGATGGGCGATACGGAGAAGAACATTCTTGAGTTTATGGGGAATCATTGACGCGCAGGCAGAAATCAAGAACTGCGAAGAGGTTTGAAGCGATGAAGACGAATCATTCCGATTGTGATTCTGCTGGCTGCGGCGTTGCGGCGGGCGTGTACTATTATCCGCGCCTGACAAATAAGCCCGCGCCGGTAAATCAGCTCACGCTCTCCGGCAACATTGAAGCGCACGAGAGCCTGGTGGGCTTCAAGGTGCCGGGGCGCATTGTCGAGCTGCCGGTCGAAGAGGGCCAGCAGGTGGCGCAGGGCGCGCTGCTGGCGCGGCTTGACGACGCCGACTTACAAGCAGCGAGTGCGCATGGACGAAGCCACGGTGCGCGTGCGCGAATCGAATCTTGCGCTCACGCTGGCCGGGACACGCGAGCAGGAAGTGAAGGCGGCGCAGCAGACGATGATCGATGCCGAGGCCGATCTGGACGCAGAAGAAGCTCGACAACGAGCGCGCGCAAGCAGCTCTTTGCCAAAGATGAGGTATCCGCGCAGGAGCGCGACCAGGCGGCGACCGCGCTGAAGCGCGCGGAGGCGATTTTCAAGGCCGCGCAGCAGCGCTACAACGAGGCCGTGGAAGGCAGCCGCAAGGAAGACATCGCCATTGCGCGCGCCAATCTCAATGAGGCCAATGCCAGCCTCGGCTTGTCGCAGGTGAATCTGAGTTACACCGTTTTGCGCGCTCCTTCGGCGGGCGTGGTCACGGTGCGCCAGGCGGAGTTGGGCGAGGTGGTTGCGCCCGGCTCGCCGGTGGTGACGCTGGCGGATCTCGACCACATCTGGCTGCGCGCGTATGTCGCCGAGACCGATCTGGGCACGCATTCACTGGGGCCAGGACGCGACGATCACCACCGACACCTATCCGGGCAAGCAATACCACGGGCGCATCTCGTTCATCTCATCCGACGCGGAGTTTACGCCCAAGAGCGTGCAGACATATCAAGGAGCGCGTGACGCTGGTCTACCGCATCAAGATCGACATCGACAATCCAAATCATGAATTGAAGCCGGGCATGCCCGCCGACGCGCGCATTGATCTGGCTGCGAAGCAAGACGCCGGCAAATCAATGACAGAGCCGCTCCAATCCGCGATTGTGGTCGAGGGATTGACGAAGAGCTTTCCCGGCGTGCGCGCGGTGGATGCGCTGAGCTTTGATGTGCGCGCGGGAGAGATCTTCGGACTGGTTGGTCCCGACGGGGCAGGGAAGACGACCACGCTGCGCATGCTGGCGGGCATCATGCCGCCGGACGCGGGCAGGGCCACGGTCGCGGGCTTTGATGTGGCGCGCGATCCGGAGGGCGCCAAGCACGCGCTCAGCTATATGCCGCAGCGCTTCGGACTTTATGAAGACCTGACGGTCGATGAGAACATTCGCTTCTATGCGGACCTGTTTGGCGTGAACAAAGCTGAGCGCGACGCATCGCTCAACGCAGTTGCTGGAGGCGGCGGGGATGAGCGAGTTTCGCAAGCGGCTGGCGGGCAAGCTCTCCGGCGGCATGAAGCAGAAGCTGGGCCTGGTCTGCGCGCTGATTCATCGGCCCAAAGTGATTCTGCTCGATGAGCCGACGACCGGCGTCGATCCGGTTTCGCGGCGCGATTTCTGGCGCATTCTCTACGAACTGGTTGCGGAGGGCGTGGCGATTCTCACCTCGACGGCGTACCTGGACGAGGCCGAGCGCTGCCATCGCGTGGCGCTGATGCATCAGGGCAAGCTGCTGTTCTGCGACACGCCGGCGAATCTGAAAGCCAAGATGGGCAAAGGAGTTTTGTCGATCACCGCGCCGGAGCCGCGGCGCTTGCGCGACGAACTCGAACGACGCGGAGGGAATTTCGAGCCTGGTGCTGACCGGCGATGGACTGCATGTGGTGGTGGACGATGCGGCGCGGCGCATTCCTGAGTTCGAGGCGCGGCTCAAGCGCGCCGACATTCCCTTCGATGCGATTCAGCAGGTGGCGCCGTCCATTGAGGATTTGTTTGTCGATGCGGTCGAGCGCGGGAGCTGAGCTCGCATGACTGAGAACAGTCAACTCGGTCGTGGTCGAGAACCTGGTCAAGCGGTTCGGGCGATTTTGTCGCCGTGGACCAGATCAATCTCGAAGTGCGCAAGGGCGAGGTCTTCGGCTTTCTGGGGCCGAATGGCGCGGGCAAATCCACGACGATTCGCATGCTCTGCGGGCTGCTGAAACCCACATCGGGACGCGCTGAGGTTGCGGGATTCGATGTGAGCCGCAAGCCGGAAGCGGTGCGCCAGAACATCGGCTACATGTCGCAGAAGTTTTCTCTCTATAACGATCTGAAAGTGATTGAAAACCTCCGGCTGTTCGCCGGGCTTTACAGCGTGCCCGCCAACAATTCTTCAAGAGCGGATCGAGTGGGCGCTCGCGATGGCCAACCTCAAGGGACAGGAAAATCTGATCACCGGCACGCTGCCGGGCGGGTGGAAGCAGCGGCTGGCGCTGGGTTGCGCGGTGCTGCACAAGCCGCCGGTCATCTTTCTCGATGAGCCGACCTCGGGCGTCGATCCCATCACGCGGCGGCAGTTCTGGGATCTGATTCATCAGATGGCCGAGGAGGGCGTGACGGTTTTTGTGACCACGCATTACATGGAGGAGGCCGAGTACTGCAACCGCCTGGCGCTGATCTTTCGCGGCAAGATTGTGGCGCTGGGAACGCCTTCGGAGTTGAAGCGGGATTCGATGAAGGGCGAGCTGCTGCTGGTGGAGTGCGAGCCGCTGGGCGAGGCGGTGGAAGCGCTGCAATCGGCGCCGGGCGTGATGGATGCGGCGGTCTTCGGCAACGCGCTGCATCTGGTGGTCGAGGATGCCGCGCAAGCCGCGCCGCAGCTGGAGAGTTATCTTGCCGAACGCGGCATCGCGGTGACTCGCATGGAAAAGATCCGTCCCAGCCTGGAAGATGTTTTTGTTTCGCTGACCACGGGCCGCGAAGCGGCAGAGGAGCGCAAGCCATGAGCCTGACTCGCCTGCTGGCCATTGCGCGCAAAGAGGTGGTGCAGATCCTGCGCGATGCGCGCAGCCTGATGATTGTCGTCGTGATGCCGGCGATGCTGGTGATGCTCTTCGGCTACGGCGTGAATCTCGATCTGAAGGGACTGCCGGTTTATGTGCTGGACCAAGACGGCAGCCAGCAGAGCCAGGATCTGCTGAAGCACTTTCAGGCGAGCGAGTATTTTCATGTTGCGCGCGTGGTCAGCGACTATCCGGAGCTGACGCGGGCGCTGGACGACGGCCACGCGAAGATGGGCATTGTGATTCCGTGGGATTTTTCGCAGCGCTTGCGCGATGGGCGGCCGGTTGAGATTCAGGCGCTGGTCGATGCCTCGGACGACAACACGGCCAACGTGCTGATCGGCTATTCCGCAGGGCGTGGTGCAGGGCTACTCGGCGCAGGTGCAGATCGACTGGCTGCGCGCGCGCGGACTTTCGATTCAGCCGGCGGCGATGAGCGTGGAGACGCGCACCTGGTACAACGAGGACCTGGAGAGCAGCGCGTTCATCATTCCCGGCGTGCTGGCGCTGGTGATGTCGGTGATCGGCGCGTTTCTTACCTCGCTGACCATCGCGCGCGAGTGGGAGCGCGGCACGATGGAGCAACTGATCTCAACGCCGGTGACGGCGATGGAGATCATGCTGGGCAAGCTGGCGCCGTATTTTGTGCTGGGAATGTTCGACACGATTATCAGCGCGCTGATCGCGATCTACTGGTTCCAGGTGCCGTTTCGCGGCTCGTGGGTCACGCTGATGGCGGCGTCGGCGCTGTTCATGGTGGTGGTGCTTTCGCTGGGATTCTTCATCTCCGTGCTTGCCAAGAGCCAGTTTGCGGCCAGCCAGATTGCGCTGCTGATTACCTTTCTTCCCGCGTTTCTGCTGTCGGGATTTCTGTTTTCCATTGAGCAGATGCCGATGGCGCTGCAATGGATCACGCGCATCCTGCCGGCGCGCTATTACGTTTCGGTGCTGAAGAAGATCTTTCTCAAGGGAACGCCCGCGGCGATGCTCTATGCGGACCTGATTCCGCTGGCGGTCTTCGCGTTGGTGCTGGCGATGGTGGCCACGCGCAGCTTCCACAAGAGGCTGGAGTAAAGGAGAAGCAATGTTGGCGCGGCTGAAGCAGATGCTGATCAAGGAGTTCATCCAGGTCTTCCGCGACAAGCGGACGCGCTTCATCCTCATTGGCCCGCCGATCATTCAGATGATGGTCTTTGGCTATGCGGCCAACTACGAAATCCGCCATGTGCCGACAGTGGTGCTGGATCTGGATCACAGCCAGGAGAGCCGCGAGCTGGTTTCGCGCTTTACTTCGAGCCCGTACTTCGACGTGCAGCGGCAACTGACGGACTCGCGCCAGCTCGGGCGATCTGATCGAGCGGGGAGATGCGACGGTCGGCCTGGAGATCGATGCCGGCTTTGCGCAGCAGTTGCGCAAGGGACAGACCGCGCCGCTGCAGGTGATTGTGGACGCGACCAACTCGAATACCGCGCTGATTGCCTCGGGCTATATTACGCAGATCGCGCTGGGCTTCGCGCGGGAGTACCAGAAGGACCGCATCGACCGCATCGCGCCGCAGTTGATGGAGGTGATGCCGTCGGTGGAGCTTGCGCCGCGGCCGTGGTACAACCCCGACCTGAGGAGCCGCTGGTTCTTTGTGCCGGGAATCATCGGCAGCCTGACGCTGGTGCTGGTGATTACGCTGACCGCATTTGCCGTGGTGCGCGAGCGCGAGATCGGCACGCTGGAGCAGATCATGGTGACGCCGATCCGGCCGGCCGAGTTCATTCTGGGCAAGACGCTGCCGTTCTTTCTGATCGGCCTCTTCGATGTGACGCTGATTGCCGTGGTCGGATCGCTGTGGTTTCAGGTGCCGTTTCGCGGCCATGTCTGCGGTGCTGGCGCTGGGCGCGGTGCTGTTTCTGCTGTGCATGCTGGGCGTGGGGCTGCTGATTTCGACGGTCTCCGCGACGCAGCAGCAGGCGATGGTGACGGCGTTCTTCTTCATCATGCCGGCGATCACCTTTTCCGGCTTTGGATTTCCCATCAGCACCATGCCGCACTGGATGCAGATTTGCAGCTATGCGATTCCGCTGCGCTATTTTCTGGTCGTGATTCGCGGCACGTATCTGAAGGGCGTGGGGATGGATATTCTGTGGCCGCAGATGGCGGCGATGGCGGGGCTGGGCGTTGCTCTGCTGACGGCGGCGATTCTGCGCTTCCACAAGGCGCTGGATTAAGTGATACGGAACAGAATCATTGCGTTCAACGCCATAGACCTCTTTGATGTACCTTTATCTATTGGGAGTTCTCTTACTCGTGATGGAGTTCCATATATCCCGGAAGGCGCGTGAACGCTACCAGTTCGCGGAGTCGCTGTTTTCCACTACAGGGAACGTGGTCTTTGCCAATGTGGCCGCCTGCCGCGAGTTTGCGCACCGCATGAACACGGTTCGCGACGTGGAAAGGCATCCCGAGCTGGCGGTTCATGCCGGCCAGCTCTATGCCATGGGCATGATCGACGAGGCCAGCCATGTGCTGATGGCGCGCTATCGCGAGCAGTTCGACCCGGCGGTGATGACCAGCGCGCTGGATTGGTTTTCCGCCAGGGTGGGCGCAGAGGCGCTGGACAAGATGCTGCTTGCCTTTGTCGAGCAGTTTCCCGGCATTACGGTGATTCGCGGCATAGAGACGCCGCGGCAATGGCTGGAGGGGCAAAGCGAGGGCATGTCGCATCGGGCCGCGGCGCTGGAAGAGCTGCTGCTGCTGTGGACCGCCAACCGCAATGAGGCCTTTCAGCCCTTCGAGGAGCTTTTCGAGGAGAAGCCGCTGGCCGAAAAGACGGTTTACCGCCAGGTGACCGGAGCAGTTTCCCGAGTACTTCGCCACGCGGCCGCTGATTCCGCTTGCCGGACGCCAAGCCGATGAGCCTGCTGGAGCTGCTGCGCGCGCCGGCGTGGGCGCGCCGCGCTCGCTGGCCGACCAACTGGCGCTGATCCGCAAGCTGTGGAAGCCGCTGCTGGGCGAAAGCCTGGAGCAATACCTGCTGATTGCCGGCGAGATTCTGCACGAAGAAGAGCTGGCCATCTGGATGCAGTTCCATCCTCCCGGCGCAGGCGGCTCGGCAGCCGGCGAGAGCCAGGAGCCATCGGCATCGGTCGCCAGCGCGCGAGGTGCCGGTCTTTGGCGATCCGGCGCACGAGTACGAGAAGTTTTCGCCGGACACGGCCTGGATGCCGACCGCGGTGCTGATCGCCAAGAGCACCTATGTGTGGCTGGCGCAGCTGAGCCGGCAGTACGGGCGCAGCGATCGCGCGGCTGGACGAGATTCCCGACGAGGAGCTGGCCGACGCTGGCGCGCGCGCGGGCTGAATTCGCTGTGGCTGATTGGCGTGTGGGAGCGCAGCCGCGCCTCGAAGACGATCAAGCAGCTCTGCGGCAACACGGACGCGGTGGCTTCGGCCTACTCGCTCTTCGACTACACGATTGCCGAGGACCTGGGCGGCGAGGCGGCGTACGTGAACCTGCGCGACCGGGCCTACCAGCACGGGATTCGCCTGGCCAGCGACATGGTTCCGAACCACATGGGCATCGATTCGCCGTGGGTGGTCGAGCATCCGGAGTGGTTCATCTCGCGGCCGGAGTCGCCGTATCCGGCTTACAGCTTCAACGGGCCGGATCTCTCGCACGACGGGCGCGTGGAGATCAAGATCGAGGACCACTACTTCGAGCAGTCGGATGCGGCGGTGGTCTTCCGGCGGCGCGACCGGCAGAGCGGCGAGACGCGCTACATCTATCACGGCAACGACGGCACCAGCTTTCCGTGGAACGACACGGCGCAGCTCGATTACCTGAATCCGGCGGTGCGCGAGCAGGTGATTCAGACGATTCTGCACGTGGCGCGGCTCTTTCCGGTGATCCGCTTTGACGCGGCGATGACGCTGGCCAAGCGGCACTTTCACCGGCTGTGGTTTCCGGGGCCGGGGGCGAGCGGGGCGATTCCCTCGCGCGCCGAATATGGCATGAGCCAGGCGGAGTTCAACCAGGCATATGCCGCATGAGTTCTGGCGCGAGGTGGTGGATCGCGTGGCGGCCGAGGTGCCGGGCACGCTGCTGCTGGCCGAGGCCTTCTGGCTGATGGAGGGCTACTTTGTCCGCACGCTGGGCATGCACCGCGTCTATAACAGCGCCTTCATGGTGATGCTGCGCGACGAGGACAACGCCAAGTACCGCTCGGTGATCAAGAACACGCTGGAGTTCGATCCGGACATCATGAAGCGCTATGTGAACTTCATGAGCAATCCCGATGAGCGCACGGCGATCGATCAATTCGGCAAGGGCGACAAGTGTTTTGGCGTGGCGGCGATGATGGCCACGCTGCCCGGCCTGCCGATGTTCGGCCACGGGCAGATCGAGGGATTCACCGAGAAGTACGGCATGGAGTACCAGCGGCCGCGCTACGACGAGAGCCCGGACCATGGCTGGTGGAGCGCCATGAGCGCGAGATTGCGCCGCTGCTGCAAGCGCCGGCGGCTCTTTGCCGAGAGCGACAACTTCCTGCTTTACGACTTCTTTCTCGATTCGGGCAAGGTGGACGAAAATGTCTTTGCCTACTCGAACCGCAGCGGCGGCGAGCGCGCGCTGGTGGTTTATAACAACCGCTACGGCGAGACGCGGGGGACGATTGATTGGTCGGCGGCCTACGCGGACAAGGGCGCCAGCCAACTGCGCCAGCAGCGGCTGCGGGAGGGACTGGGCTTCAGCGATAACGCCGCGGCGATCGCTGGCCTGGCGCGATTCGCTGACGGGCCTGGAGTATCTGCGCCGGGCAAGTGATCTGGCGGAGCGCGGACTGACGCTCGATCTGCACGCCTATCAGTGCCATGTTTTTCTCGATTGGCGGGAGCTGCACGCGACTGCAGAACAGCCCTGGGACCGGCTCTGCGATCAGCTCAATGGCCGCGGCGTGGCAATCTGGAAGACGCGCTGGTGAATCTGGAGCTGCAGCCGGTGCACGACGCGCTGCGGCGCTGCTGGAGCCCGGGCTCGTGCGCCTCTTTGCCGATCTGGCCGAGCATCCGCGCACCCTGGCTGTCGGCGTCAACAAGAAGATCGAAGCCGAGCGCGCGGAGTTCTTCGAGGATGCCTGGGCGCGCTGCGAGAGCTTCCTGCGCGTGGCGCAGAAGGCTTATCTGGCGCGCGCCGGGAATGAGGCGCGTGGCGTCCAGCCCGCCAATCCCAGCCTGCTGCGCGCGGCCTACCGCGCGCGCCTGCGCGCCGCCATGCGCATTCCTGCCGTTGAAGCGCTTTTCCCGGCTCCGTGGACCGTGGCCGCCCGCCGCATGCTGCCCAGTCCCAGCCCGCAGTTCACCGCTACGGCGATGTGGGGGCCGGTGCTGGGCTGGTGCGCGCTGGAGTTGCTGGCCGAATCCATTGACGCGGAGAATCCCGGAGCGCATTGCGCTGGATCTGTTTGACCGCCTGCGCTTGCGCGAGCCCTTTGCGCAGGCCTTTGCCGCGCTCGGATTCGAGGGCGAAGAGGGCTGGCGTGTGGCCGCGCGCGTCAAGGTTGGGCTGCTTGCCTGGGCCGGCATCGGCGAGGCCGGAAAGAAGCATATCGCAGCGACTGAACCGTGAAGCAGTCCCGACCGAACGAGTTGCGCTTTCGCCGGCCTTGTGGCTCGACCCGGATGTGCGCTGGCTTGACGGCGTGCATGAGGCGGAAGGCCACGACTATCTGGTGCGCGAGCGCTACGAGGAGCTGCTCTGGTGGCTGCTCATGCCGTCGCTGCTGCGCCTGGCGGGCGAGACTGCACCCGACCGGACGGCGGCTAATCGCGCCGCGGTTCGGACGATGAGCCGGACCATCGAGGAGGCCTGGCGGCCGCCGAGGCCGCCGGCTATCGCGTGGATCTGCTGCTGGCTCCGGCTGCCACGGAAGCTGCCGGCAATGAACATGCTTCACAAGCAGATTCAGCTGCTGAAGCCGATATTGCTTCCGATGCAACGGCTGCCGCGCGCTTCGCTCCATGCAGCAACCGGAACCGGCAGGGCCGGAGATCGAGCCGCCGGATGAGTCCGCGGACGATCCAGCTTGAAGACCGCGCGCATGGAGCAACGATCACAATCCGATGTGATCCAAGGCACAGCCCAAAGTGATCTGGTGGTGTCAAATTCCTTCGGACATTCTTCGGGGTGCAAGTCGCTGCGGAATGCGCCGATCTGAATGGCGCAGTGTCCCTTTGGCGCAGGGCTTCATAGGTGAACGCTTTTTTAATCGCCTTATACTCCCCGGATATGGTCCAGAAGTGAGCAGGGTCTGGCCATGTCGCCCTCTCCATCCCGTCACTCCACAACGTGCGCGCGGCAGGTGTGTGCCGTCTTTCAGGCGAGACAGACTCAGTCGCAATCCGCGGAATCCGTGTTCAAAACATTGAAGAACAATGCAAGCTGTCAGGCTGCCAGTGAAGTCTGCTGAGAAGCGGAGGAATCATGCAGAGTGTTGCCCATGAAGTGCTGAATGCCCACGAAAAGCTGCTGATCGACCAGGCGGTTGCAGAGCACGCAGGCCGGCCCGGAGCGCTGCTGGGAATCCTGGAAACGGTCCAGGCCGCCAACGCGCATAAGTACCTGTCGATGGAGGCGCTGCGCTACATAGCGCAGGAGACCGGCATTCCTCCGGCCACGATCTACAGCGCCGCGACCTTTTATGCGCTCTTCAATCTCGACCCGCAGGGCGATAACGTGATCTGCGTCTGCCGCGGAACGGCCTGCCACACACGCGGCTCGCGCGATCTGCTGGAGAAGGTCTGCCTCGATCTGGGGCTGAGCGGGCAGGAAGCGAGCGAAACCAACGAAGCCGACAAGCTGGCTCTCACCACGCCCGACCAACGCTTCACGGTGCGCACCGTTGCCTGTTTTGGCCAGTGCGCGCTGGCCCCGGTGGTCGAGGTGAACCACCACATCCTCAGCCACGTGAATGAGCGCACGTTGCAGAGAGAAGTGAAAGCGTTGACGCAAGGGAGGAAAATAATGCCTCGAATTCAGGATATAGGCGCGTTCAACGCGGCTCGTGAAGCCGGGCTTGCCAAGCTGATGCCGGCCGTTCCGCGCCTGACGGTGGGAATGGGAACCTGTGGCCGCGGCAATGGCGCCGAAGAGGTCTTTCACGCATTGAATGAGGCCATCCATCGCAGCGGCGTCGATGTGATGCTGGCCGGCGTGGGCTGCTTCGGCTCCTGCTTTCAGGAGCCGCTGGTGAGCGTCCGGCTGCCGGGAAACCCCCTGGTGGTGCTGCATCGCGTGCAGGCCAACGATGCCGCGCGCATCCTGGAAGGCGTCTCCACCGGGATTATGCCGGCCGACCTCGTTTACTGCAAGATCGAGGAATGGGACCACATCACCGCGCACCTGAAATACGGCCAGGGTTACCCGGATATTCCATCCTGGAACACGATCCCCTTCTTCAAGGGGCAAAAGAAGATTGTTCTGCGCAACTGCGGCCTCATCAATCCCTCGGACATCGAGGAGTACATCGCGGTGGGCGGCTATCAGGCGCTCTACAAGGTGCTGATCGACGGGCGCACGGATCCGGTCATTGAGCAGATCAAGGCCGCCCGGCTGCGCGGTCGCGGCGGCGCAGGCTTTCTCACCGGCAACAAATGGGATTTCATGGCCAAGGCCAAGGCCGACACCAAATACATCATCTGCAATGCCGATGAGGGCGATCCCGGCGCTTACATGAACCGCAACGAGATCGAGGGCGATCCTCATTCGCTGCTGGAAGGCATGATTATCGGCGCATACGTGATGGGCGCCACCGAGGGCATCGTTTATGTGCGCGCCGAGTATCCGCTGGCGGTGAGCCGCCTCAACCGGGCCATCGAACAGGCGCGCGAGTACGGGCTGCTGGGCACGAATATCCTGGACCGCGGCTTCAACTTCAATATCCAACTGGTGCAGGGCGCGGGAGCCTTTGTTTGCGGCGAGGAAACAGCTCTGATCGCCTCGCTCGAAGGCCGCGCCGGCCGTTCGCGTCCTCGCCCGCCATACCCCGCGCAGAAGGGCTTGTACGGCAAGCCGACCAACATCAATAACGTCGAGACCTGGTACAACATTGCGCCCATCATCACTCGCGGCCCTGCATGGTTTGCCGAGACCGGCAGCCAGAAGAGCCCTGGGACCAAGGTCTTTTCGCTGGTGGGCAAGATTCAGAATACCGGCCTGGTGGAGATGCCGCTGGGCACTCCGCTGAAGAGCTTCATCTACGACATTGGCGAGGGCGCGGTGACCGGCCGCCGCGTGAAAGCCGTGCAGACAGGCGGACCCTCCGGCGGCTGCATTCCGGTCGAGATGCTCGATACTCCCGTCGATTACGAGAGCCTGGCGCAGATCGGCTCCATCATGGGCTCCGGCGGCATGGTGGTCATGGACGAAGACAACTGCATGGTCGATGTGGCCCGCTACTTCATCGAGTTCACACACTCGGAGTCCTGCGGCAAGTGCGTTCCGTGCAGAGTCGGCCTCAACAAGGCGCTGCGCATTCTCAATTCGATCACCAATGGCAGCGGAACCCGCGAGCAGATGAGCCTGCTGGATGAGTTGGGCCGGATGATTCGCGAGTGCTTCGCTCTGCGCGCTGGGCCAATCGGCGCCCAATCCCGTGCTCACCACCATCCGCCACTTCCGCGACGAGTACGAAGACCACATCGTGGCCCATCGCTGCCGCGCCGGCGTCTGCCAGGAACTGGCGCTATCGCCGTGCGAAAACAGTTGCCCGCTGCGCATGAACATTCCGCGCTTCCTGGAGCTTTACCAGGAGGGCCGGCTGGAAGACGCCTTCGAGTCTGTGATTCTCGACAATCCGTTGCCCGCCTCCACGGGCCGCGTCTGCCAGCATCCTTGTGATAATCGCTGCCGCCGCCAGTCCTTCGACGAGGTGGTGAATATGCGCGAGGTGCATCGCTTCCTGGCCGACGCGATCTATCAGTCCGACCTTTTTGAGCCGATGCTCAAGCGGATTCGCGCGCGCAAACTGGCCACTACGGGCCGCAAGGTGGCCGTGGCCGGCTCCGGCCCAACTGGCCTGACGGCCGCGTTCTACCTGGCCATGCTGGGCCATGACGTGACGATCTTTGAGGAACGCAGCGAGGCGGGCGGCATGTTGCGCTTCGCTATTCCTGAGTACCGGCTGCCCAAAGCGGTGCTGCGCCGCGAGTTGGACCTGATCGAGGGCGTCGGCGTGAAGATGGTCTTCAACACCCGCATCGGATTCGACGTTCCGTTGAATGAGCTGGCCAGCCAGTTCGACGCGGTCTTTCTCTCCATCGGAACATGGAAGGAATCCTGGCTCTATCTGCCCGGCACGGAGTTGAAGAATGTTCATCCCGCGCTGCCTTTCCTGGAATCCGTCGCCCGGCAGGAGAAAGTAGCCATGGCAGGCGCAAGAGTCGCAATCATCGGCGGCGGCAACGCGGCCATCGATTCGGCCCGCACCGTGATGCGCATGGGCGCGCAAGCCACCATCCTGTATCGCCGCGAGCGCCAGGATATGCCGGCCATCGACGAGGAGATTCAGGCCGCCGAAGACGAAGGCGTGCGCTTTGTCTTTCTGGCCGCGCCGCACCGCATTGTGGGCGATGCAGAGGGCAACGTGAAGGCCATCGAAATCGTCAAAACGCGCCTGGGCGAGTACGACAAGAGCGGCCGCAGAAGGCCGATGCCCACTGATGAGGTGCAGCGCTACGAGTGCGACAGCGTGATCCTGGCCGTGGGCGAGACCTTCGACAAGGATTTCTGCAGCGCCTCCGGCCTGGCGCTCAAGGAAGAGGGAACGATCATCGTGGATCGCTTCACGTACGAGACCAGCCGGCCCAATTTCTACGCCGGCGGCGACGTGATTACCGGCGCTTCCAATGTTTCCAACGCCATGAGCTGCGGCAAACAGGCGGCGCAGAAGATGGACGAGCGCCTGATGGGCGAACGATCGCTGGGAGCGCCTCTTTCCCGACTTCGAATACAGCCGCACGGCGCCGGGAGAGCCGAGCCTCAGCCGCCGCCACGAGGCGCACGCCATGCCCGCCGCCCTCAGGGTTCGTTCGCAGCAGGAAGTGGTTGCCGGTCTCGACCCCAACGAGGCGCTGGAAGAATGCCGCCGCTGCCTGCGCTGCGATTTGCGAGCGCCTGTCACCGCCAATTGAAACGTGGAGAATAAGGAGCGACCCCGTGCAGACTAAAGCGATTTCCGTACGAATTGATGGCGAACTGGTGAACGCCAGGGAAGGGCAGACCATCCTGGAAGCGGCCCGCGACCACGGGAAGAAGATTCCCACGCTCTGCTACCTGAAGGGACTCAGCGCGGTGGGAGCCTGCCGCGTGTGCATGGTGGAACTTGCCGGCACCGATCGCCTGCTGCCGGCCTGCACCACGCCCATCCAGGAGGGCATGTCGATCAAGACCGCCTCGGCCAAGCTCACGCAATATAGAAAAATGGCCGTCGAGCTGCTCTTGGTCGAGCGCAACCACATCTGCTCGGCCTGCGTCTCCAACGGCCACTGCGAGCTTCAGGCGCATGGCGCGCGAGTTGGGCATCACCCACGTGCGCTACTCCTACAACAACCCGCGTCTCGCCGTTGATATGACGCACCCCCGCTTCGTCCTCGATCAGAATCGCTGCATTCTGTGCACGCGCTGCGTGCGGGTCTGCGCGGAGGTGGAAGGAGCGCACGTGTGGGAGGTTTCCTCGCGCGGCATTTACTCGCGCCTCGTTAGCGACCTGAAAGACGATTGGGGCAAGGCAAGCAACTGCACCGGCTGCGGCAAATGCGTGCAGGCCTGCCCCACCGGAGCACTCGCGGAAAAGGGCCTCGCGGTGATGGAGATGGTCAAGCAGAGCGACGCCGTCAGCCGCCTTGCCACGCAAAGAGCCGTTTCCGCGAACAGCGCGCGGTAACCTCTCGCCCGCAGCAACTGCCTGTTGCATGAAACAACGCAAGGTGGTAATATGTTTCATGGAACAGAGGGCCGTTTCATGAGAGCAGCGGTCACAGAGCGCGTTCGCAAACATCGTGATTCTCTGCGTTTGGCAGGTTTGAAGCCTGTACAGATATGGATTCCCGACACCAGGTCGGAGAGTTTCCGCCAAAAGTGCGAGAGGGAGTCGCTGTTGCTCGCTCGCGACCCGCAGGAAGCCGGTACACTCGCCTGGATAACTGAGGTTGCGGACACGGAAGGCTGGGCATGAAGCGAGGTGACTTGGTTCCCGTGGTTCTGTCCGAGGCCTACGGCAAACCCCGGCCCGCGCTGGTCATTCAATCGGACCTCTTCGCCCTTCACCCGTCCGTCACGGTTCTGCCTGTAACCAGCGAACTACGCCCCATTGAAACCTTTCGCATCGCCGTGGAGCCGACCGAAAGAAATGGCCTGCGCGCCCGATCGCAGATCATGGTGGACAAGGCGCATACCATCCCTCGCGACAAGACCGGAGATCCATTTGGTGCGTTGGAGTCTCGGACCATGACCGAGGTCAACCGGGCGATGGCGGTCTTTCTGGGCCTGGGATGAGAGTTGCGCTCCCGCTTTGTTTCCCCATTTGTCCCAATGCCTTCTGCCCCGTAGAATCAATATGAGCGGATGATTGCGCCAACATTGAAACATCCCCGGTCTAAAGCGATAAGGAATCGATGAGCGAACAGGAAACAGGGACTCCCCATCCTGCGCAGGCAGTTTCGCCGGCGTGGATCAAGGTCGAGCGGGCGCGTCATCCCCAACGGCCTTACCCTATGGATTTCATCGAAGAGATTTTTACCGATTTCAGCGAGATCCACGGCGATCGCGCCTATGGCGACGACGAGGCCGTAGCCTGCGGCATGGCCCGGCTGGGCGTGGAGGAGGTCATGGTCATCGGCAATCGCAAGGGCGGCTCGACGAAAGACCGTGTTAGGCGCAACTTCGGCATGCCTCATCCCGAGGGCTACCGCAAGGCGCTCAGGGCCATGAAGATCGCGGAAAAATTTGGGCGCCCTGTAATCAACTTCATTGATCTACCCGGCGCTTTTCCCGGTCTGGGCGCCGAGGAGCGGGGCCAGGCCGAGGCCATTGCCCGCAATCTGCTGGAGATGTCGCGGCTGCGTGTGCCCACTATCTCGGTAATCAGCGGCGAGGGAGGATCGGGCGGCGCTTTGGCCCTGGCCGTTGCTGACCGCGTTCTGATCCTGGAAAACGCCGTCTATTTCGTCATTACTCCGGAGTCCTGCGCGGCCATCATGTGGCGCGACGCGGCCCACAAGCAGTTGGCTGCCGAGGCCATGCGCGTCTCCGCTCCGGAGGTTGCCGCGATGGGCTGCGTGGACGAGATCGTCGCCGAGCCGCCTCAAGGCATTCACGCGGACCGCGAAGCGGGCACGGGGCTGTTGGGCATTGTGCTCAAAAAGCACCTGGCCGAACTCCAGGCGTTGCCGGTTGACGCACTGGTGGCCGCGCGCCAGGCCAAATTCCGCAACATCGCGCAATTCTATTCGGAAGGTTAAGTCCCCATGAGCTTCATCCATCCAGCCCCCAGCCGCTTCCGCTCTTACCTGCGATTTTTTATCGCCGTGCTGTGGTTTTTCTTGGCGCGGTCGCTGGCTCATCACGAGGCGCTGGGGCTGGTTGATGAGCAGTGGCAGCCTCTGGTCGAGCAGTCATTCCTCCTTTTTCTGCTGCTTGCGGGCTATGCGGGCATGGGAGTCGTGCTCGACGGCCAGCTGCATCCGATCCGTGAGCAGGGGTTGCCAAGGCGGGAAGGCTGGTCTGCCGAGGCGGGTTTAGGTCTGGCTGTAGGCTGGGCGCTGGCCGTGGCCTGCGTTCTCCCCATGGTTGTGGGCGGCGGCATTGCCATTGTGCTCGTCCTTGAGCACTCGTCCTGGGGTTGGTTACTGGCTGACGCTGTATTCTTCGCGCTGGCCGCGCTGGCCGAAGAGGTTGCTTTTCGCGGCTACGGTTTTCAGCGCTTCGAGCAATCGGTGGGCCAGCTGGGAGCGGCGCTCGGTTATGCAGCCTTCTATGCCATTGTGCAGGCCCTTCTGCCTGGGACAAACCACGCCAGCATCGCCGTCTCCATCGTTCTAAGTCTCGTTCTTTCAACAGCATACCTGCGTACCCGCGCCCTCTGGCTGAGCTGGGGAATCAACTTCGGCTGGAAGGCCAGCCGCGCGCTGCTCTTCGGGTTGGCCATCAGCGGCGTCAGCAGCTATTCGCCCGTGGTGCAGGGCAATCCAATGGGTCCGTTCTGGCTCACCGGAGGAGGCTTCGGCCTGGACGGCAGTTGGGTGGCCTTCGCCGTACTGCTTGCCGCCCTGCCGGTGGTTTATCGCATCACGCGCGAACTAGACTATCGCTGGAACGCGCCGGTGATTGTGCCTGCGGGCATTCCGGTGGATCTGAGCGCCGTGGCAAAGGGACAGCATGAAGCCGCCATGGGCACGGCAGCGCAAGCCGCGCCCGGCTTGGTGCAGATTCTGCCTGCGGCTGAGCCGGCACCCTCAGAGCCGGCAGCGACAGTTAAGACACCCACTACAGACTAGAATCCTATGCTTTCTTTTGTATGCAGGTCTGACGCAGAGCCGGATTACTCCGGGTCAACGTTTCTCTTGCCGCTGATTTCGTCGACGCGAATCTCCACCACAGCGCAATCGGCGGCGTGGCAATCCTCCACGGGCTGAAAGGGCTTGCCGGCGGCGTATCGCGCCACCAGCGAATTCAGCAAAGCGGTCTTTTCCGTACCGTCAGGGAGTACCCGCGCAACGCCAAAAGCCAGCACCGAGGTGTAACGAGTGGAACAGTCGCAGGGACGATCACTCGAGATCGTCAGCTTCTCCACCTTGCTGACCTCAAAGCAGACCCGGCTGTTTTCGGCTATATTGTCCAGTTTCCGCCCTATCAGCTTGCTGTGAAAGTAGATCTTTCCCTCGTGATAGAAGTAATTAATCGGCGTGATGTACGGCTGCCCGGCAGCATCGCAGGTTGCCAGGCGGCCCTCGGCCTGAGCAGCAAGAAACTCACGGGCATCGTCATCACTCATCCAGCGAATGGGCATCGCGTCAGCCTCCAAACATCAATTTTAGCGAAAAGAGCCTGCCGAACTGATAGCCTTTTGGTTTAGGAGCGCACCATGGCAGATCAAATCTGCAGTTTTTACGATGAACTCGCCGAATACTACCATCTCATCTTTGAGAATTGGGATGACTCCATCGAGCGTCAGGCTAAAGTTCTCGGCACACTGCTGGCCTCTCAGGGTTGCGGAACTCCTTCAAGGATTCTGGATTGCTCCTGCGGAATTGGGACACAGACGATTGGGCTTGCCGCGCTGGGCCATCAAGTCGTTGCATCGGACATCAGTAGCCGCGCGGTTGATTGCGCACGGCGAGAAGCTCAGCGCCGGTCGCTGGATATTACTTTTCACGTCTCGGATATGACCTCGCTCGAAGAGATAGCTGAGAACAACTTCGATGCCGTGGTATCCATGGATAATGCATTGCCGCACCTGTCGCCTGCGCAACTCAGACAAGCGTCCCAAGCGAGTGCCTCCAAGCTCAAGCCGAAGGGCCTGTTTATGGCCAGCATTCGCGACTACGATGCGCTCATTCTCGATCGGCCTGCGATTCAGCAACCCGCGTTCCATGGAGCGCCGGGAAATCGCCGCATCGTTCATCAGATTTGGGATTGGGTCGATGACCGCCGGTACATTTTGCACTTGTACATCACGATTGAATCCGGCCGGGGGTGGCAGGCGCATCATTTTGTTTCGGAGTATCGCGGCCTGCTGCGCGAAGAACTTTCGAATCTCTTGCGGGAGGCAGGATTCACGGAGATTCGCTGGCTTATGCCCGCTGAAAGCGGCTATTACCTGCCAATAGTTCTAGCTAGAAGATCAAGCTAAGCTGCCCAGACGCCTTGATGTAAACTGATAAAAGCGAGTCAGGTTGCCTTCCTGAGTGGCAAGCCGCCGGCCGCGCCGTTGAAGCCGCGTGTAGTTGAGCGTGTGTGCAGAGACACCCAAAGAAGGAGAAACACCCGAACCATGGCCAAAATTGCCAAAACAGGTCATCGCGAAAAGGTAATGGACACGACGAAGTCGACCGACTGTCCCAAGTGCAAAAAGCCGACGCGCATCGTCAAGCGCGTGAAGGACCGCGAGCGCGGCGTTCCCGGCGGCGTCTACATCTCATGCTCTGCCTGCGACTTCTACGAGAAGCTTTAAGTTTCAGTTGAAGTATTACGTGAGAAGCCCGGCAATTGCCGGGCTTTTTCGCGTGAACCTGAATGTTACGGGTTAGGCGGCGCAATTTGCGATGGCAGGAGGCCGGGCTTGATGAAAGCCGGGTCGAGCAGAGCGTGCGCGGCCTGGTCGAACACGGCAAAGGGGCAAGGCTGGCCGGCGCGGCAGCCGGGAGGCACGAGATCGACCTCAACAGGCGGGCTGGCCGGTGTAAGGGCCTGGCCGGAGCGCAACTGATCGTAGCTCTGCGCGCGGTAGAAGAGACGGACGGTGTATTGCTTCGACTTCGAGTTCTGCCACAGTTCAAAAACAATCTGCGAATCCGGTGGCGTATCGTCGGTGACGCCGCCTGCATTCCAGTGCAGGTTGAACAATCCGCCGAGGCGGCTCAGGTCGCTGTCGTGACCGCCAATGTAAACCAGGCGCGCGCCGGTGGGGCCGAAGGCGCCGGCAACCGGCGCGGCGGGCTGGGTTTGCGCGGCCTGCTCAAGCGTGTCCAGGATGTGCGCCACCAGGTTGGAGCCGCGCGAGCGGGCCGATAAGGGTGTGCGCGTCACCAGATCAAACCCTTTGACATAAATCGGCATGAGATGGAGGAGAGTGGGCTTATCGACTCGCCCCCAACCCACCTCCTGCATCGGTTTGCCATCGGTGTATTCGAGCAGAAAATCCTCAATCAGTGACGGAGCCGCGGCCAGAGGACGGAGATCGCCGAGGATGGGCTTGGCGGCGGGATGCGCGGGATCGGGCGCGAGGATACCGGCAAGCTCTTTCAGCCCAGGGTTTGCGGCCAGGGAAAAGAAGGCATCCGGGTCGTTGCCCAAAGCGGCTCGCTGGTCGGCCGCGGCCGCCTCCACGGATGGCGGCGAAAAGGTTCCGGGGATCGGCGAGAAGATAGGGTCTGCTTTGCCGGCAGCCGCAGCAACCATATGAACGGGCGGCGGATCGCAACCCGGTTCCAGGCCGGCGAGGGTGTTGCTCGTGCTCAGGATGGTGCGCTCATCGGTATCGGCGTAAAGATAAATGTCGTTGCTGTTCGGGCAGCCGGTGGCGGGGAACAGGCCCTTGCGGGCAAGGTCGAGGCGCATGTACGCGCCCATCTGGCGAATCGCCAGAGCGCCGTGCGGCGTCAGGTAGCCTGGCGGAACCTCCCATGCAGGCCATGCAGCGGAAGAACGAAGATCAAGAACCGAATTGGCGATGAGGGGAGGACGGACTCCATGGCGAGACAAAACCAGCGTGAAGTGAAGCTTGTCCTGGCGATGGTTTCCGGATGGCTGGGTTTGCGCAGGGGCTACGGTAGCCGCTATCAGGAGGGCCGCAAGAATCAGCTTTCGCATATGGATAAATTGTAAAGGGCGCAAGAGCTGGTCTGGCAGGTGGCCAGCAGTCGTCTCCTGAACCGGTTATGAAAGGGTACGGCTTCAGAGTTTGGCGCATCTGACCCCTGACCCTTGTCGCGAAATTCTATGAAAAACTCCCCCTGACCATGGCTGGTCAAGTCTATTCGTTCTTCCTTCTATCACTTCCCCAAAATAACTACTGAGTGATTTGCAGCTATTGTTCCATTTTCCGGTAAGCTTGAGCTTTCCACTTTCCCCAAAACCGGTAAGCTGCAGCTTCACATTTGCGGGTAAACCGGTAAGCTACAGCTTCACGGTGTACAAAAACCGGTAAGCTATAGCTCACGATTTTCGAGCCTCAACCGGCCTTTGTCACAGACATCAAAAAGCCGCTATTACCACCCCAGAACGTAGGCAAAGATCAGCGGCGCGACAATCGACGCGTCCGACTCGATGATGAACTTGGGCGTCGTCTCGCCCAGCTTGCCCCAGGTGATCTTCTCGTTGGGCACGGCCCCCGAGTAGGACCCGTAACTGGTTGTGGAATCACTGATTTGGCAGAAGTACGCCCACAGCGGCACATGCTCCCGCCTGCAAGTCCTGGTGCAGCATCGGAACCACGCAGATGGGGAAGTCGCCGGCAATTCCGCCCCCGATCTGGAAGAATCCCAGCGGCGTTTTGGCGGTGGTCTCCGTGTACCATTCGGCCAGCTCCATCATGTACTCGATGCCCGTCCGCACGGTGTGGATCTTCTTTACATCCTGTGAGATACAGTGGCCGGCGTACATGTTGCCCAGCGTCGAATCCTCCCATCCGGGCACGAACATGGGCAGGTTCTTCTCCGCCGCGGCCAGCAGCCAACTATCTTTAGGATCAATCTGATACGACGCCTTCAACTCTCCCGACAGCAGAATCTTATACATGAACTCGTGGGGAAAGAATCGCTCCCCCGCCTGGTCGGCGCGAACCCACTCCTTCAGCACCTCGTTCTCAATCCGCCGCATCGCCTCCATCTCCGGAATGCAGGTGTCGGTGACGCGGTTCATGTGCCGATTCAACAACTTAGCCTCGTCCGCCGGGGTCAGATCGCGGTAATGTGGCACGCGCTCGTAGAAGTCGTGCGCCACCAGATTGAAGACGTCCTCCTCCAGATTCGCCCCCGTGCAGCAGATTCCGTGAACCTTGTCCTGCCGGATCATCTCCGCCAGCGAAAGCCCCAGTTCGGCCGTGCTCATGGCCCCGCCGATGGTCACGAACATCTTCCCGCCCGAGGCCAGCAACTGGTTGTAAGCTTCGGCGGCATCCACCAGAGCGGCGGCGTTGAAGTGGCGATAATGGTGCTTGATAAACGACGTAATGGACGGCATGGCGCTCTTTTCCTACTCTCCAACCCTAAGTTAACACAGTTGGTTACGCCTTCTTCGCTTCCAGCAGCGCATTGACCTTGGCCATCACCGGGAAGGCGTCGGCGACGTAGACCACGTCGGCTTTGCCGCGCGTCCAGCCGCAGTTGGGGTCCAGCGAGATGGCGCGCCGGTCGCCGATGAAGCGCCAGCCCACCACGTGCGGCTCCTCGCCGTGGCAGCAGGTGGAGAGGCCCTTGGCGTGGCGCGGCGTCGAGCCGGTTTGGCCGATCTGGTTCATGTGCGTGAGGAAGGGAAGCACCGGCTCGCCTTCGCCGCCCTGATCGACCAGCGATTTGCTGCTGCCCAGCGACGCGCCGGTGGCGCGCAGGAAGCCGAGAATCAGCTCGCCCGCCTCGCCGGCGTGCATCTGGCCGTCGGGCTGCTTCTTGGTCCAGCCGGCGCCGGCGACAAAGAGCATCTTCGCATCGGGACGGATGGTCTGCGCGTCCTGCGCCGGGGCGCGGAAGCCGCTGACGGTGGTGCGCAGCGCGGGGAGTTGGACTGCAACCTCTTCGACCTGAGCAGCACCGGAGTTCGCCGGCAAAGGCCGCGTGGGTGCCCGCATCGAGCAGCAGAAACCAGGGGCGCACGTTGCGGCTGATGACTGCCTCGACCCGCTGGCGATAGAACCAGCGCGAGGCTTCGATGGTGTCCGCGCCGCCGAGAGCCGTAATGTGCGTATCGATAAAGCCGCCCAGCCGATGCGCCACCCCCGCCGCAACGCGCGCGAATGCGTGAAGTGCCGGGAGCAAGGACGATGGTGGCCTTGGCCGCGCGGCAGAGGGCTTCAACAGCGGCGGCGTCCGAGGCGTAGCGCGCCTGTGCGAAGGCCTCGCCGGAGACGGCGATGAGGCGCGCGCCGGTGGAGGCGAGTGTGCTGGCTGATGCGGCGGCGTCGGTGGCGACGATGCCGATGGTGAGTGACGTGGAGAGACGGGCGGCAAGCTCCATGCCGGCGGTGACGGCTTCCAGCGAGGCCTTGCTGAGTGCGGAGCCGGATTCATCTGCGTGAGTCAGTACGAGAATGTTTTCCATTATTCGGCTCCAATCCACTCGACCAATTCGGCGGCGATCTGGTCTGGCGTCATATCTTTCACCACGCGAGTCTCGCGTTGCTGCTTGGGCAGGCTGACGGAAACGTAGCTCAGGCCGTTGGCTTCGAGCTTGGCGGCTTTGGCATTTTGCAGCGCGGGCATAATGGTGCGCATATTGGCCATGCCGATCTGTGGATTGTTGCGCGGCTCGGCGAGGTTGCCGGTAGCCCAGCCGAGGACGGCTGGAGCTCCGGCGCAGACCGAGAGCCTGGTGCTTGCCGCCTTCGACGCGTTCCAGCACTTCAAAGCTGCCGTCGCCGCGCAGGCTCGATCTGGTCCACGCCCTGAAACTGGTCGGTAATGCCGAGGCGCTCGCCGACGAATTGAAGCGTCACGCCCGCGCCGCGCGTGGCCGACTCCCAGCCGCCGAAGAGCAGCAGCTTCGATTTGTCGAGTCCGGGCAGAGCGGCGATGGTCTCGGCCAGAACGGCTGCGGTCGCGTGCGCGTCGGGAAAGCCGCCGATGGGCCCGTCGATGGGAACCAGATCGAAGGGGACCTTCTGCGCGACGGTCATCATCACCTGTTGCAGCTTGGCCTTGGGGCCGAGCGAGACCAGCCAGAGCTTGCTGCCGGGGTTCCTGGCGGCCAGAGCTGGCCGCTTCATAGAGCGCGCAGGCGGCCCAGGGGTCGAGGACCGCGGGCAAAACCATCTCGTTCTTCAGCCCCGGTCCGGCGGGCGTGGTGACCGGCTCCAAGGTTTGCAGCGGATCGGGAACGATGCCCGCGCAAACCACGATGTGCAGTACATTTGCCATTTGAATAGTTTCCTTGTTTGTTGTTTTATTCGGAGTTCCAGAAGTAAAGCAATGCCAAACGGCGCCATCAGGCAAGAGAAGATCATATGCCTGACTGAACAATGTTCTGTCTGTGTTGTGAATGTCTTTTGTGAGCCGGATCTGATAGTCTCCGGGTTTGATGAGCGAGTAGTTGTTCATCGTGATGATCGCACTGCCCGCTAACACAAGCTTCTTGCCGTCCAAAACTGCATCTACATAGAGTTTCCAACTACAGACGTTATTGAAACATTCGGTTTGAAGATGTGACGCGGAAATATGCGCCGTTATGGTCTGGTTAGCGGCGTCGGTTTTGAGTGTGTTTTTCTCAGGTTGTGTTTTTTGTCCAAAGGTCAATGTTGTGGCGCAAAACAGAAGAAACAATACTGCGACGAATTTTCTCATAAAAAGCCTCCCACAAGATTATAGCCAATGCGCTGTTCAATAAGAGCGGTAGATAAACTCAGTTTTCCGCCGAGTGCAGGCCGCCCGAGCCGGCGCGGAAGTCGATGTTGGAGTGTTCGCCGTCGGGGGATTGGCCGCAGTTCCACAGGCATGCGCCGCAGTGGACGCACTTTTCGCGCTCGAAGTCGGGCGCGCCGTTCTCGCCCTGCGTGATGGCCTGGCCGGAGCACATGGCGACGCAGGTCTTTTCTCCGCACGCGATGCAGAGTTCGGGATTGCGGAAGACGACGTGATCGGCGAATCCGGGCATGGCCTGGACCTTGCCGCCCATCAGCAGCGCGTCCTGCTGCGTGACCAGCAGGCGGCCATCGAGAGGAATCTCCGGCCAGCCGCGCGCCGAGAGCAGCGCATCGTGGAAGGAGCGGCCATCGGCAATGGCCAGCTTCGCTGCGTCCTTGAGCTTGAGGCCTTCGGCGGATTGCGAAGGCGAAGGGATCGAATCTGCTTGTGGGGCGGAGGAATGTGCGCGCTGAGCGAAAGTTTTCCATGGGTCAGTCCGGCCAGCGCCATGCCGATCATGCCTTTTACGATGCCGTCCTGGAATCCGTTGCGGGCGTTCTCGGCTTCCTGCGCGCCGCGCTCGACCCAGCTTGCGCGGCGGCGGTTTTCATAGGTGGCGGCGAGATTTTCTTGCGTGAAGGGCTTGCCGGCGCGCAGCAGTTCGATGACCGCCTCGCCGAGTTGCGTGCCCGTGGCCCAGGCCTCGTCCACGCCGGAGCCGGTGAGCATATTGGTGGAGCCGGAGCCTTCGCCGATGCGGGCGTAGCCGTCGCCGCAGAGGTACGGCTCGCCGTGCCTGCCCGACTCTCCTCCAGCGATTTTGCGCCCCAGGAGCGCAGCGTTCCGTCCTTCAGATACCTTCCACAGCGCGGGGTGCTGGATGTAGTGCTGCAAGTAGCGGTAGGCGGTGCGCGAGGGGTCGTGCATCCACGAGGGAACGAAGATGCCCACCGAGACGCAGCCGCTCGGGATGCACGTAGAGGAAGCCGAAGATCTCCGGCTCCGGATAACCAAAGCTGTGCCAGACGGTTCCGGGTTTCAGCGGGGAGTCTTCCGGCAGTTCGATGACGAACTTCATGCCCAGGGCCCACTCGCGGTGGGCGTGGCCCTGCGGGCAGGCCGAGCTTGTTGTCGATAGCCTGGCCGACTGCGCCGACCGGGCCGTCGCCGACGACGGTGAGTGGCGCACGAACATCCATTCCGGGCATGAAGCCGTCGGTTGGCGTGCCGGATTTGTCCACGCCCTGATCGGCGAGCCGCACCCCTTCGACTTTGTTGCCAGAGAAGAGCGGCGCGGCTGACCGGGCGTGCCGGGCCAGATCTGGACGAGGCCGGAGGCCATCAGTTGCGAGCCGACCCACTGGTTGAATTGGCCGATGGCCATCACCAGGCCGCCGTGCTTGTTGAGGAAGGCTGGAGTCCAGGGCAGCGTGAAGGCGTAGTCCTTGACGCCGACGAGCCGTCCGGCGGCGCGGAGAAGAGCGTCGGCCAAGCGCAGGGTGAGCGAGCGCCGGCTGGCGCCGATGGGGTCCAGCAGGTACATCACCCGCTCGCTCGGTGACCGGGACGGCCATGGGAATCTCGGCCGGATTGAGGGCAGGGAAGCTGGAGCGGATGGCCTGGGCGCGCGTGACCACGCCGCTGACGCCGGAGCTGATGTCGTCAGCCCGCTCGTAGCAGAGAACTTGCAGAGGCATTCCCGGCGTGACGCGGCTCTCGAAGGCCGGATCGGCGGGGTTTTCCGTTCCAGGCTTTGGTGAGCGTGGTGAGAAAGCCGCCCGTGGCCGGACCGAAGCCGACGCAGGCGATGTCCACTTCCATGGAGGGACGGTCGATCTGCGGGGATTCGGTCGTCTTGTTTTCCATGCTCATGCCGGGATAATCCAGCGCCTCGGGAATCATCACCTTGCTGACGGTTTCGGCGGCGCGGTCCTTGGCCAGGCGCGAGCCGGTCAGGCAGGCGGTCAACCTGTTCTGCATGCGCAGGAAGTCGCTAGAGCCGGCGCAACCGGCGCAGGGGCCGGCCTTCTGCGGATGCGTGCCGTCGGCGGCCAGCACATCGAAGGCCATGGCGCTGATGCCGGGCATGGTCTCCTTCCAGCTCTTCCAGCTCGCTGGCCAGGAAGCAACTGCGATGCTCTTCCTCGTCCCAGGAGGGGTGGCAGTTATAGCCGAAGACCAGCTCGGCGCAGATGCGGGAGACCTCGCCGGCCGCCTGCTGCCGCCTGCGTGTGGCAGAGGTCGCTGAGGAACTGGACGGTGCCTTCCAGGCCTTCGCTGGCGACCGGATCGCTGGGGCCCTTGGCTTCCAGTTCGAGCACGTCGAGAATCTGCGCGCGCGAGGCGACCAGCCAGCAGAGCGCGTCGGCCAGAGGAAAGGTCACGCCCTGGCGCTGCCCGTGATAGAGCTTGCCGCCGCTGGGGTCGGTGGCCTTTTGCAGGTGATTCAGCGTCCACAGCCACATCTGCATGGCCGAGGCCAGGGTGCAGGCGCCGGTGCCGGGGCGCGAGGAGGCGATGCGCCGCATCTCGGCGGTCCAGGCGCGGAACTGGGCGAGGAAAACCTCCGAGGTCATGGTGACGGTCAACTGGCGGCGCTGCACGGCTTCCGGACCTTCGTAGGTGGCTTCGAGTTGCGCGTCCATCCATTTGTTGCCGAGGAAGCCGGGGCAGTCCTCGGTGATGCCGTAGCCGCCCATGAGGCTGACGGCCTCGCGCAACAGATTGGCGCCGTGGCCGGTGTTCCACAGCTTGGTGGCCGGGCAGAGCACGTTGGCCTCGGAGTCCTTCAGGACGAAGTTCACCAGCGGGTCGGCCTCCAGTTCACTGGCGGCGCGGGGAATCTGCTTTGAGAGACAGCAATTCGATGGCCCGCTGCTCGCTTTCCTTGAGCGCTTTCAGCTCGGCGCGTCCGCCCTGGATGCCGCGCTCCTTCAGGATGGCGTTCTTCTGCTTTTCGATGGGGTCCAGCTCGTCGAAGAGGCGCGCGGTGGCAAAGCCCAGCGAGGTGGCCGCTTCGCCGGTGGCCCAGACGTCCACCAGCCGGTGCAACGCGTCCTCGCGCTGCTGGATGCCCTGCTCGTAGCGCACCGAGCCGGGCTTGGTGCCCTCGGCTCCGCGGAAGCGCCCGCGCTGGTAGCGGATGACCGGCTCGACGGCCGACAGCAGCTTGGCCGCTGACATGATGCCGACCGGCACGCGGGTGCGCCGGAAAACCGCCTCGATCAATCTCGCCGTGGTTGTAGTTGGGAACGATGACGCCGTCCTTGACGGTGTATCCGCCCACGATGCGGCTGGCCGGAACCTTCAGGTTGAAGATGGGATCGCCGGTGGAGGAGAGCTGGTGAACCAGCTTTTTGGTGGGCGTTCCGTGGTCGAAGATGCCCTCGTCGGTCTCTTCCAGAATCACGAAGCAACTGCCCTTGATGCGCGGGTCGTCGGAGATGACCGCGGCGGTGACGAAGTTGGCGAAGGCGATGTTGGTGATGAAGCGGCCGCGCTTGTCCACCTGCAGCCATAGGCTCCTCGCCTTCTTTCCACTCGGCCACGCGCACCTTGCCGCTCAACATGCTGGCGTCGACGCCCACGTAGGGAATGGGTTCGGTGAGCGCAAATGCGCCGCGCCAGGGGATGCGGTCCTCGCCCGGCTGGGGAGGCGCGGCGAGGCTCTTGTAGCGGTTGACCTGCTCCGGCGTGCCGCGCTCGTGAATGGGCGAGAGAGCCAGGAAGCCGGCCAGGCTGGCCGTGGCCGCGCCGCCGTCTACCCAGGCCAGCTCGAAGGCCGCCAGCGACAGAGCCAGGTTCTTGGGTCCAACGATGAAGCCGCCCTCTTCCGGCTCCATGAAGGCCGCGGTGACGCCGGCGCGGTCAAAGGCCTCCATCATGCTGCTCTTGCCGGGGGTCCATTCGTGGGTGTTGCGCTCGCCGGCCGCCACCAGGCGCGCCACGGTTCCCCGCGCCACGCCGCGCGCCGACTGAACCAGCATCTGCAAATCAAAACGGTCCGCAAAGCGCCATTGAATCTGGCGTACCGCGTCCCCAGGGAGAGTAAGCATGATTTTTGAATCGGATACCGCAACCGTGCCCATATTTTTTCCTCAAGTAGAGGCCTTATTGTGCCTGATAAGACGTGTTGCAGCAAGTGACCTGTATCACTTTGGCGCGCCAGCTGCTGGATTCGTCGAAATCTAAAGATGCAGCGAATCCTACGGGAAGAAAACGTCGAAGATTCTGCCCTGAGCGCGGACATGGGACTTTCAACGTGTGACCGGCGTCACTTCCGACCGCGCAACAAAGCCTATATGACAGGTACTTGACCGGGAAACTTCCAATTCGACCGGCCAAGGAGCAAGCACTATGACTCATGGAATCAAAGCGGCTGCCGTGATCCTGCTGGCCGCGTTTATTGCGGGGCCTGCCTTTGCGCAGACGCCCGGCGCAGACCTCTACAAGTGCCAAGTGCGCCATGTGCCACGGCGCCGACGGACTGGCCGCCACGCCGATGGGCAAGAACATGAAGGTCCTCTCCTTCAAGGATCCGGCGATGCTCAAGGCCTCCGATGCCCAGTTCTTTGCCTCGACCAAGGACGGCAAAGGCAAGATGCCCGCCTACAAGGGCAAGCTGACCGATCAGCAGATCAAGGATGTGATCGCGTACATTCGCACGCTGCAGAAATAGCAGCGCGCAAGGCAAGCTCCAGCCGCAAGGCGTACACCGGGAGAGAAGGACTGCAGTCCTGTTCTCTCCCGCGGCTGTGTCAGGGGCTGGCCAGCAAGCGTAAGGCCTGAAAGCGTAAGGATCGATCGGAGCCGAGATGAAGACTGCTTCCTCCATTGCGCTCGCCCTGGGGGCGCTTCTGGTTGTGGCGGCGCCGCGCGTCGCGCAGGCGGAGACCGATTGCCTCTGCCTGCCACGGGGACAAGAGCCTGCAGGACGCCGCCGGGCAAAAGTATTGGCGTGGATGCCGGCGACTTTTGGCGCCAGCCTGCACGGCAGCCTGAAGTGCGGCGATTGCCACGCCACCATCAAGGATTATCCTCATCCGGATCAGGTGACGCCGGTCAAGTGCGAGAGCTGCCACACCGGCGAGGCGGAGGGGCTGGTAGGAAGCGTGCATGCCAACCGGGCCGAGCATCCCTGCACCAGTTGCCACGGAGACGCCCATGCCATCTTTCCCAAGAGCGATCCCCGGTCGGCGGTCTATCCGCTCAACATTCCGCGCACCTGCGGCGCCTGCCACGGCAACGTTGGGCTGGCCAAAAAGCATGGCCTGCCCAACGTCTACCCGATGTATATCGACTCCATCCACGGGTTTGCGCTCAGCAAGGAGGGGTTGCTGGTGGCGGCTAACTGCCAAAGCTGCCACGGATCGCATCACATCCTGAGCCACAACGATCCGCAGAGTCCCACTTACAAGACGAATATTCCCAAGACCTGCGGAACCTGCCACGCGGGAATCACCGAAAACTATATGGGCGGCGTGCACGGAAAAGCGGTCGCGTCCGGCAATCTGAATGCGCCGGTCTGCTCGGACTGCCACACGGCGCATGCCATTCTAGCAGCCGACCGAAGCTGCCTTTCGCATGCAGTCCACGCCCATCTGCGGCTCCTGCCACAAGGACAAGCTCTCCACTTACCGGGATACCTTCCACTCGCAACTGGGCTCGCTGGGCGGCTACGTGGAGACGGCGCGCTGCTGGGACTGCCACGGAGCGCATGATGTATTGCCCGCATCCGATCCCCGCTCCCCGATTGCTCCGGCCAACCTGGTGGCCACCTGCGGCAAGTGCCACGCGGGCGCCAACGCCAGCTTCGTGCAGTATCAGCCTCATGCCAACGCGCACAATCGCAAGCTGAATCCGGCCCTCTACTATATCCGCTTGTTCATGAATCTGCTGCTGGCCGGCGTGCTGGCGTTCTTTGCGATTCACACCATACTGTGGCTGATCCGCTCGCGATACCAGCAGGTCAAAACACGGTCGGCAAAGGGAGGCAAGAATGGCTGATCTCAAACAAGATACAAGCAAAGCGCCAAGCCACGCGGGTGAGCGGTTTTTCATGCGCTTCACGCGCGCAGCAGAGATACATGCATGCCGTCCTGTTCACCACCTTTCTGGGACTGGCGGCCACCGGGCTGCCCATGCGCTTCAGCGAGAGCTTTTGGGCGAGGAAATTTGCCAGCGGCGTAGGCGGATTCGGGACCATCATCTTCTTTCATAAGTTCTTCGCCGTGGTTCTGACCCTGGCGTTTCTCATCCACCTGAAGGAAGTCTTCACCCGCGGGCTGATCCATCGCGAAAAGGGAATCTTCTGGGGAAACACCTCCATGGTGGCCAACTGGAAGGATGTGAAGGACCTCTTCGGCCACATGCGCTGGTTTTTGGGGCTGGGGCCCAAGCCGCAGTTTGAGCGCTACGCCTATTGGGAGAAGTTCGATTACTGGGCGGTCTTCTGGGGCATGATCGTCATCGGCTTTTCAGGCTATGCCATGTGGTTCGCCCCCTTCTTTGCCCGCTTTTTGCCCGGCTGGGCGTTGAACGCCGTGCTGGTGATTCACAGCGAGGAAGGGCTGCTGGCCATTCTGTTCATCTTTTCCATCCACTTCGTCAACACCCATCTGCGCCCCGACAGCTTTCCCATGGACATGGTGATCTTTACCGGCGTGGAGAGCGAGGAAGAGTTCAAGACCAAGCGCCCGGAGGAGTATCAGACGGGTTGCAGCCGAGGGAAAGCTGGAGATCGAGGCTCGCGGGTCAAGCCGCCGGTCTGGCTGCTCAATTTCTCCAAAGCGGTGGGTTACACGGCGATTTTCATCGGCCTGCTGCTCCTGGTGCTGACGCTGAGCGCGTATTTCGGATCCTGAGCGCGTAATCCGCCTGGTTCGATTAGCAGATTTCAAAGAAGGGTATGGGCAATAGCTCATACCCTTCGCTGCATCGGCATTAAGAATTTCCTGAAACGGCTGCGCAGGGTTTCGCGTTGTGATTCCAATCACTGCGGGTTTTGCGCTCTAAGGCGTCTCCTCAGAGGCGTGAACACTTCCAGAAACATCCTCGCCCAAACGCTCGCTTTGTCCCTGATTTTCTGCGCCTGCGCAGCTCGCGCCGAGCAGAAGCCCAAGGACAAGGACTGCCTTGCCTGCCACTCCGACACCACCTTGACCACGGAAGTGAACGGCAAGCAGGTCAGCACTCGTATGTGGATGAGAGCAAGCTGAAACATTCCGTTCACGGCGACTTGTTCGCCTGCGTGGATTGCCACAAGGATGTGAAGGGCCTGGTCCATGAGACCACGCCCAAGAAGGTCACCTGCGCCGAGTGCCATGCCGACGAGCAGCAGGCCTACGCGCACAGTTTGCACTGCCAAGGCAAAGCCGGGCGCGGGCGCGGCAGCCAACTGCCAGGATTGCCACGGAGGCGCGCACGAGATTCTGGCCGCCAGCGATGCCAAGTCGCCGGTCAATCATGCCAACATTCCCGACACCTGCGGCCGGTGCCACGGGCAGAAGTTTCTGATGGAGTCGAACGGCGAGAGCGCGCAGCCCTTCATCTCCTACCAGCAGAGCGTGCATGGGCTGGCCATCGAGAAGGGATCAAAGAAGGCCGCGGTCTGCACCGATTGCCACGGCGCGCACGAGATTCTTCCCGCCAACGACGCCAAGTCGCCGATCTACAAATTCAATGTTCCGGCAACCTGCGGCAAGTGCCATGGCGGCGGTCGAGCAGACCTTCATGCAGAGCATTCACGGGCAGGCCATCGCGCGGGGCAACGGGCTGGCCCCGGTCTGCACGGACTGCCACGGAATCCACTCCATCAAGGCGCACATCGACCCCAACTCGTCGGTCTCGGAGCAGAACGTTTCGCGCGACCACCTGCGCGCGCTGCCATGAAGGCGTGCGGCTCTCGCAGGAGTTTGGCGTGGCCGGAAACCGCGTGTCAACTTATCTGGACAGTTATCACGGGCTGGCCGCAGAGGGCGGCTCGGCGGTGGTGGCCAACTGCGCCAGTTGCCATGGCGTGCATAACATTCTGCCCTCCAGCGATCCCCGCTCCACCATCAATAAAGCCAACCTCGACGCCACCTGCGGCAAGTGCCACAAGGGAGTTACGCAGAAGTTCACCCTGACCAAGGTCCACATGGACGGCAGCAAATCCAAGGACATCGGCTCGATTGCCGTGCGCTGGGTGAGATGGATTTACCTCGTATTGATTCTTGTCGTAATCGGCGCCATGTTCCTGCACAACGCGATCATCTGGCAGCAGCAAGGCCAGGAGCGCTGCGGGCCATGCAGAATCCCAAGATGACGCGCATGAGCACCAACCAGCGCTGGCAGCACCTGATTCTGCTTACCAGCTTTATTGTTCTGGTGATCACCGGCTTTGCGCTGCAAGTTTCCCAACTCCTGGCTGGCCGATGTGCTGGCCATGGGCGAAAAGCTGCGCAGCATCACGCATCGCGTGGCGGGAGTGATTCTGATCGGCGCCGGCATCTATCACATCTTCTACCTGGCGATGACCAAGGAAGGCCGGCGGCTGATCTGCGACGTTGCTCCGCGGCCCAGGGATGCCTTCGATGCCTGGGCGACGTTGCGCTATTACCTCGGTTTGGGCGGCGAAAAGCCCAAGTTTGGCCGCTTCAATTATGCGGAGAAGGCCGAATACTGGGCGCTGGTGTGGGGCACGGCGCTGATGGCGATGACCGGCGTGATGATCTGGGCCAAAGTCTGGGTAGGAGACCTGCTGGCGCGCTGGTGGGTTGACGTGGCCACCGCCATCCACTTCTATGAGGCGATTTGGCCACGCTGGCGATTGTGGTCTGGCACTTCTACCAGGTCTTCCTCGATCCCGATGTCTATCCCATGAACTGGGCCTGGTGGGATGGCAAGATGCCGGTCGAGCACTATCGCTATGAGCACGAGTTGGACACCGAAGCATTGGCCGAGGCCGAGGTTGACGCGGCTGGAAATGCCGGAGCCAAGTCCAAAGCAGAGAAGCCGGAGAGGTAAGCCGGACTGCAGGAAGGGATGCAAAAATTCCGTGGAGCTGTGGCATTGCAGTGACAGTATTATCCACTCTGCATGACAGCCAAACTGTGCTCTCATTGCCTATTGAAAACCATATTTTTACATATGCGTAACATTCAGATGAACGTGGTGTTTGATGTTGATTATGTGGTTATCAATAGCGCGATTTCCGCATGATTATCTTGACAGTGCCGGGGCCGTGATTTACGTTTTAGGGGCTTGATTGATTTCCCCCAAAAACTCATGAAAGGTAAGAGGCATATGGCTCAGGTGCGGAAGTTTGGCGCATTAGGATTCGTAGTGGTGGCGGCGTTTTTGTGTATCGGGCTGGCGGCCCAGGCAGGCGACCCCGGGACGCTGATCCAGCAGAAACTGGTTTCACAAATCAATCTGACGAAGACAACGGCCGACCGCTCGGATATTGTCACAGCCGGCGATGTTGTGGTTTTGCACAAGGATGGGCTGATGATGTGCAGTACAGCCTCCTCGTATGCATTTTCAAACACTTATAACAACGGGGTTCTGGCCGCCAATTATAAAAATCGCGCCAAGGACGCCGGCAAATCGTACATGAAGGCCTTTGGCTTGAGCAAAATTGGATTGGGGGGCGGGGCCAGCGTCTCCGACGCGGCCAACAACGGCTGCCCGTCGCGTAAGTTTGTTGCTGGAGAGAAGTTCTGGGTGACCGGGATTGCGGCTCAAAAGGACGGGATTCTCGTCAGCACCTTCAGCGATCCCTTTCCATGACCCTTCGGGAAATCAGGTCCGCTACTACGGGGAGATCAAGTTCCCGTTTGCGAAGGGTTCCGTGCCGCCGGTGGATGATTTTGTGAAGACAGTTTCCGAGGTCATCACGGTTCAGCCCGCGGAGAATCAGGGCGATCAGGGCAACCAGGGCGATCAGGGTGGTCAAGGTGATCAGGGGGTCAGCCGGCAGCGGCCCCAGAAGCCCCGGCTCCCGTGCAGGATATTGCTCCGCCACCTCCGCCGGCCGATACTCCTCCGCCGACCATTGCCCTGAGGCCAGACCAAGGATGAGGTGATTGCCGCTTTCGGGCAGCCGATGAGAATTGCCAAGCTGGGAGTGAAGGAAATCTACTATTACAAGGACATGAAGGTGACTTTCACCAATGGAAAAGTCAGCAATGTTGAGTAGAGCGTTCGCGTGGCCACTTGTTCACGCAGAAAGCTCGCGCTAGATGGTTTGCACTGCAGGTTGGCGCTTCGAGGATGGAGCGCAAAACCAGGAAAATGAAAGGGAAAAGAGGATCCAGATGACGATACAACTTCTCCGCAGAGCCATACGCAATGGTTCAGCAGTACTGATTCTTACCGGACTTCTGGCGTTCGGCGCCGTGGGCAAAGCAGCCGCTGGAACTAAGCCTGCTTCTCCAGCCCCGCACGCAGCCACCCCGCACCCGAGCGGCGGCGGTGCTTCGCATGGACCGAGCGGCGGTGGTGCTTCGCATGGACCGACGACTGGTGGTGCCTCACACGGGCCGACGACTGGCGGGTCAACACATGGGCCGACGACTGGTGGTGCCTCACACGGGCCGACGACTGGCGGGTCAACACATGGGCCGACGACTGGTGGTGCCTCACACGGGCCAACCACCGGCGGGGCCACCACGCATGGACCGACTACCGGCGGGGCCACCACGCACGGACCGACTGCCGGCGGAGCTGCCACGCACGGACCGACTGCCGGCGGAGCTGCCACGCACGGACCGACTGCCGGCGGCGCGCACGCCGTCACCACTTCACACCCCATCGGCGGAAATCACACAGCGACCGGGCGGATAGCGCCCAAGGGCAGCAACACACACGTCACCAGGACCGGCGGCGCGATCACTCGGCGGCCCAATGGCAGAGTCAGCGATGTGCATGACCCCAAGCGGGGCATGGACGTGCATCACGGGCTGAACGGTAACCATAGAGTTGTTGTCGAGCGCCCCGACCACAGCCGCGTTTATGGCGAGCGTGGCCGTCCAGGCTACGTGCAACGCGGCTATAATTACCACGGCCACGATTTCGGACGGCGCAGCTACTTCTACCATGGCCACGAGTACAGCCGCTTCTACCGCGGCTATGGCTATCGCGGATTGCATCTGGACGTATATGCCCCAGGCTTCTACTTTCACCCCGGCTTTTATGGGTGGGCATATAACCCGTGGGTAGCCCCCATTCACTACGGCTGGGGTTGGGGAGGCGCGCCGTGGTACGGGTACTACGGCGGCTTCTTTGCGCCTTATCCGGTGTACCCCAGCGCGGCGTTCTGGCTTACCGACTACCTCGTCGCGCAGAACTTGCAGGCCGCCTATGCGGCTCATCAGGAGGCCGGCGAGGCAGCCCCCGTTCCTGCCGCTGATGCTGGCGGGCCGGCGCTCACGCCCGACGTGAAGCAGGAGATCGCCGATGAGGTAAAAGGCCAACTGGCTCTGGAGAACCAGGAGGCGCAGCAGAACGCACAGAAGCAGGACATGGACCCCGGTTCCAGCGGAATTGCGCGCATGTTGGCCGACGGCCATAAGCATGTGTTTGTGGTCGGCAGCGCGTTGGATGTGGTGGACTCAAACCAGGCCGAGTGCGCTCTGAGCGACGGCGACGTACTGGCGCTGACGAGCCCGCCTCCACCCGACGCGACAGCGGCGGACCTGGTGGTGCTGGCCAGCAAGGGCGGCAATGAGTGCGGGAAAACCAGCACGGTGACGGTGCAGTTGACCGACCTGCAGGAGATGCAGAACCACATGCGGGAGCTGATCGACCAGGGACTCCAGGAACTGCAGAGCAAGCAGGGCCAGGGAGGCTTGCCGCAGGCTCCGCCCTCAGCGCAGGGCCAGCCGGCTCCGGCGCAGTATGCCGAAGTAGCGCCTCCAGCTGACCCCAATGCCGGGACTGCGATTCAGCAGCAGACCCAGCAGGCCGATCAGGCGGAGACGGATGTAAGCAACGATGCGTCCCAGGGGAGCACTACGCCGGATGCTACTGCATCACCGGCTGCTCCGCCTCCGACGAATTAGCTGTTTAGTAGCTGGACTTCATGTGTGCACCATCCTTGCCGCGTCTCAAGTTTTTGCGGCAAGGATGGGTATTCACGATGTCTGCAACATGGGATCAGTGAAAATGCTCCAGGGTTGCGCCTGGATCGAGAGATGGAAAAGGAAAAGAGGATCCAATGACGATACAACTTCTTGACAGGGTTATTCGCAAAGGCTCTGCAATTCTGATTCTTGCAGGACTTATGGCATTCGGCGCGGTGGGCAAAGCAGCCGCTGGAAATAGACCGAGTGGCGGCAGCACACCGCACCCGAGCGGCGGCGGCGCGTCGCACGGGCCGACTGGCGGCGGCGCCTCACATGGACCGACCGGAGGCGGCTCGCATGGACCGACGACCAGCTCGCATGGACCGACGACCAGTTCGCACGGGCCGACGACCGGCGGCAGCACGCACACCATGACCACACATGGACCGACGACTGGCGGAGCCACCACACATGGACCAACCACTGGCGGGGCCACAACGCATGGACCAACAACTGGCGGGTCTACCATGCAGACGCATGGGCCAACGACTGGCGGAGCCACTACTCACGGGCCGACAACTGGCGGGGCCACAACGCATGGACCAACAACCGGCGGGTCTACCATGCAGACGCATGGACCGACGACTGGCGGGGCAACCACGCATGGGCCAACGACCGGCGGGGCTATGACGCATGGACCAACGACCGGCGGAGGCAGCACGCAGACACACGGGCCAACCACTGGCGGAGCCACCACACACGGACCGACAACTGGCGGGGCAACCACGCATGGGCCAACGACCGGCGGGGCTATGACGCATGGACCAACGACCGGCGGAGGCAGCACGCAGACACACGGGCCAACCACTGGCGGAGCCACCACACACGGACCGACAACTGGCGGGGCCACCACGCACGGACCGACGACCGGGGGCACCATGCAGACGCATGGGCCAACAACCGGCGGGGCCACCAACATGAATACTGGCGGCGGCGGGACCACCACGCACGGACCGACGACCGGGGGCACCACGCAGACGCACGGGCCAACAACCGGCGGGGCCACCAACATGAATACTGGCGGCGGCGGGACCACCACGCACGGACCGACGACCGGGGGGACTGCGACGCACGGCCCGACGACTGGCGGAGCCACCAACATGAATACTGGCGGCGGTGGGACCACCACGCACGGACCGACCACCGGCGGTGGCACGCATGCCACCGATGGCGGAATCACGCACGGAACAACCGGAGCCACACACGCCACCGATGGCGGAATCACGCACGGAACGACCACTAGCAGTGGGGCTACCACGCATGGACCGACGACCAACAGCGGTGCCACGCACGCCACCGATGGCGGAATCACTCACGGAACAACCGGTGCTACGCACGCCACGGATGGCGGAATCACACACGGAACGACCAACAGCGGGGCCACCACACATGGAACGACCAACAGCGGGGCCACCACGCATGGAACGACCAACAGCGGCGCGCACTCAGTCACCACATCCCATAACATCAGTAGCGCGCACAACTCTAGCTACGGCGGCCATTCGAACATCGGGAATGGTCTAGCGCCCAAGGGAAGCAGCACGCATGTCGCCAAGAACGGCGCCGCGTTAACCAAGCGGCCCAACGGCCATATCAGCGATGTGCATGATCCCAAGCGGGGCATGGACGTGCATCACGGGCTGAACGGCAACCGCTCAATCCATGTTGACCGCCCCGACCATAGCCACATTTATGGCGAGCGTGGCCGTCCGGGCTACGTGCAACACGGCTATAGCTATCATGGCCACGATTACGGGCGGCGCAGCTACTCCTACCACGGCCACTCGTACAGCCACTTCTATCACGGCTATGACTATCACGGAAGGCATTTCGACGTGTACGCCCCGGACCACTTCTATCACCCCGGCTTTTATGGATGGGCGTATCATCCATGGGGCGCGCCGATTCACTACGGCTGGGGATGGGGAGGAGCGCCCTGGTACGGGTACTACGGAGGCTTCTTTGCGCCTGCTCCGGTGTACCCTAGCGCTGCGTTATGGCTGACGGATTACATGATCGCGCAGAACTTGCAGGCAGCGTATGCGGCCCATCAAGAGGCCGGCGAGGCAGCCCCCGTTGTTGTCGCGTCTGGCGGCGGGCCGGCGATCACTCCCGACGTGCAACAACAGGTCGCCGAAGAGGTCAATGGCCAGATTGCGCTGGAGAACCAGGAGGCGCAGCAGAACACGCAGAAGCAGGACGTGGACCCCGGATCCAGCGGAATTGCGCGCATGATGTCCGACGGCCATAAGCATGTTTTCGTGGTCGGTAGCGCATTGGATGTGGTGGACTCCAACCAGGCCGAGTGTGCTCTGAGCGACGGTGATGTGCTGGCGCTGATGGGCCCGCCACCGCCCGATGCGGCAGCGGCGGACCTGGTGGTGCTGGCCAGCAAGGGCGGCAACGAGTGCGGGAAAACAAGCACGGTGACGGTGCAGTTGACCGACCTGCAGGAGATGCAGAACCATATGCGGGAGCTGATCGACCAGGGACTCCAGGAACTGCAGAGTAAGCAGGGCCAGGGAGGCTTGCCGCAGGCTCCAGCTGCTGCACAGGGCCAGCCGGCTCCGGCTGCTTATGCCGATGTGGCGCCTCCTGCGGATCCTAACGCTGGAAATGAGATTCAACAGCAGACCCAGCAAGCCGATCAGGCGGAGACAGACGTAAGCAACCAAGCGACCCAGGCTGACACTACGCCGCCGTCTCAATAACAAACACCAGGCCAGGTCCCCTGGCCAGAGAACTGAGGTTCCTGGTGCGCCGCACGTGCGGCGCGCCAGGGGCCAAAGATCATCCACAACGGCGCCAAGGCGGTCTTCAATAGACGCATAATGACTTGTGTGCAATCACAGCTTCTGAACGGCGTGTGAGATGATCTAATGTTTTTCTCCCTCACATAAATCACGGAACGCAGGCAGGCTGAAATGGCAAATATATTTTGCACAAAATGCGGAAGAGAAGTCGTTGCCGGAAAGCGTTTTTGCGGAGGCTGCGGCCAGGCTTTGCCGGTGAACGCGAAAACAGTGGTTGAAGACGTTACTGCGGCCACGGTCTTTGAACAGCCACTGTCAGCGCCGACGCCTGTCAACTTGCCGGAGACCGCAGCGAAAGAACCGGCACCCTGGGTGACTAGTCACGCGCCGACTGTGATCTTTGATAGTTCCTACTCGGAGCCGTATTCTGCGGAACCCGCTTCAGTCTCGCAGTGGCAACCAGTCAAAGAGACCGCACCTTACTGGACGGACTCTTCATCAATAAGCACCGCGTCCGTGCCTCTGGCTGAGCCTGGTGACCAGTCGACGACGAAAATCGTGCTGCTTGCAGTTGGCATTGCCGCAGCAGTATTGGCAGCGACAGGCGGCGGATGGGCGTGGTATGTCCATGAACATAAAGGTGTTAGCGGTGGAGCTGGGTCAGTTGCGCAGGCTACGCAACCCACACCGCTGCCAACAGTCCAGGAGCAAGCCACCGCCGTACCAGAGGCAACGGAACAAGCGCCGAAGCCGCACGCAGGCGTCCCAGCTCCCGTAGCCCCTCAAACACAAGAGACTCCGCCCCATCACGCGCCTTCGGTCCCAGTTCAGCCGCGGAGTTCCAGCCACTCCGGGCACGGGAACCAGGCGGAGTCCACTCCTGCATTTCATCCAACTCCGGCGAGTCCAGCGCAACTTCCGCCACAGAATGCGCAAGGGCGTACGGGAGTACGGCACTACGATGGTCCGCCTGTCCCTCATGGTGGAACGGTGGTCTTCGACAACCTGCCCAAGGAGCGGCTTAAATTCACCTTTGACCATACATTGTGGCAATTGACCATCAAGTCCAACCCGGACGGCACAAAAAAGATAACGATGATCTCGCTGGCGCCGGATCCTCAATCGAGCTGCGATCTGGGCTGGGAGATTGTCGAATAGGCCGGGGACGAAAACAGGCGCCATGAAAAAACCCGCCATCAGACAACAAATCTGATGGCGGGTTTCATATTCCTAAATACGAAGCCAGGATTATGCGTAGTTGATGGGATGCCTGGTTAGCCACTGCTCATCGCGCACCTTGCCGATGTTCTTCATGTGCGCCGCCGGCGACACTGGCGCCGAGATGGCGGCTTTTCCAGGCCATGCCGGTGGTAAGCCCGATGGCGCAACCCAGCAGGCCATACGCCCATGTGACAGCACGGGGATTTCCGCCGGCAGATGGGATAACCGACCAGCACGCCGACGCACGCGCCCACAGCGGCGGGCAGCAGCGCGCCTTTGACCGACTCGCCAAGAAAGGGAGCAAGAGGTTCTCCGTTGAGGAATTCTTCCTGGCCGGAGCGCGCCCCCTCGATACCGGAGCCCACCAGCCGCCGGCCATAATCGACATTGGATTTCACCCACTCGCCCAGTTCCATGAAACCTCCTCACCTTCTTTGAAAACACTTCCTAGTTTACCAGATCATCAACGCAAATGTCGGGACCGGTATTTCCACTTCCCAGTTTCAGGTGAACATAATGGTACACGGGCAACGACGGGATCCAAATCGGGATGCTGCCAAAGCCTGACCGCGCGCGTTATCATCGTTCCACTTGATCTTTTGCAGGGTGTGAGTGGAATGCGGATCGCGTATGTGCTCACCTCGCTGGGCATCGGCGGAGCGGAACGGCAGGCGTTGGCGCTGGCAGAGCGCATGGCGGCGCGCGGCCATGCGGTTGCGCTGCTCGTGCTCCGCGGCCGCCAGCCCGAAGAGTGGCCCACGACGCTCGATCTGGTCCGCCTCGACATGCGCAGGAATCCTGCCAGCATCCTGGCCGGCCTGGCGAAAGCCCGCCGCTTTTTGCGCGACTTCCAGCCCGATCTGATCCACAGCCACACTTACCCGGCCAACATGGCGGCCCGTCTGCTCAAGATTATTGATCCAGGCGACGGTTGTTCTCTCCACGATTCACAACGTTTACGAAGGCGCATGGCCGCGCATGCTGGCCTACCGGCTGACCGACCCTCTCAGCCGCCACACCACCGCCGTGAGCCAGGCTGCCGCCGACCGGTATGTGCGCCTCAAGGCCGTGCCGGCCCGCAAGTCTTCGGTCCTCACCAATGGGATCGACACTACTGGAGTTCGCGCCCAGCCCCGAGCGCCGCGCCCGCATGCGAGAGGAGATGGGCGTCGGCGACGAGTTTGTCTGGCTGACGGCGGGGCGCATCGTGCCGGCCAAGGACTATCCCAACCTGCTGCGGCGCCTTTGCGCGCGTCCGCGCCGCCGTCCCCTCGGCTCGCCTATGGGTTGCCGGAGAGGCGTTGGCGCCGAGTTCCGCGGCAGTTCAAGCCCTGGCGGCTGATTTGGGTGTAGCATCCGTCCGCTGGCTGGGTTTGCGCCGCGATATGCCCGCCCTGCTGGACGCCGCCGACGGCTTTGTGCTGGCCTCGGCCTGGGAGGGAATGCCGCTGGCCGTGGGCGAGGCGATGGCCATGGAGAAGCCGGTTGTCGCCACCGATGTGGGCGGCGTGCGCGAGCTGGTGGGCGAGGCTGGCGTGATCGTTCCCGCCAAGAGCCCGGAGAGCCTGGCCGAGGCGATGCTGGAGATGATGCGGAGGACGGGCGAAGAGCGCCGCAAACTGGGCCTGGCGGCGCGTGAACGCATCGCAGGCCCAATTCAGCATGGACGCCAAAGCCGATGAGTGGGAGGCGCTGTACCGGAAGATGCTGGCGGATAATGTGAATGAATCGGCGTATCGCAATTCTGCGTGATTCGGCCTAGTGAGTTTGCCATCAGCCGCCCCATGATACCCTTATCAGCGATTTCATGAGTTGCCTTTCCTGGCCGGTCAATCGGTTCAGCGGAAGGCGTGGAGGAGACTGAATGCGAGCAGCAATGCCGGTCGTCGAGTGGTGTGCTGCGTCCTGTTGGGCGTGGTTGTTGGCATGGGAGGCGAGATGGCGCGGGCGCAGGCCAAAGCGGTTCCGAATCCGAGCGTTGCAGAATGCGGTTGCTGGCGCTCGATCACGGCTGGCAGTTCCGGCAGATCACGGCCGGCGCCGGAGGCGCGAGAACGGCTGGCTGCCGGCCACCGTTCCCGGCGATGTGCATCTGGATCTGCTGGCCAACAAGAAGATTCCCGACCCGTTCTTTCGCGACAACGAAGCCAAGCTGCAGTGGATTGAGAAGGAGAGCTGGGAGTACCGGCTGAGCTTCGAGGTCACGCCGGCGCTGCTTGCCCGCTCGCAATGTCGATCTGGTCTTCGACGGGCTGGATGGCGCCGCCGAGGTCTACGTGAACGGCGCACAGGTGCTCAGCGCCGACAACAGCTTCCGCGTCTGGAGAGTGCCCGCGAAGAGCCATCTGCACGCCGGCAAGAATCTGCTGCGCGTTGTCTTTCCATCGCCCATCAAGGCCGCCGCCGAGGCTGCCGCCGAGCGATCCCTGGCAGCCGAAGACCAAGACCGAGGCCAAGACCTATATCCGCAAGCCCGCCTATGAGTACGGCTGGGACTGGGGTCCGCGCTTTGTGACCAGCGGCATCTGGAAGCCGGTGCGGCTGGAGGCCTGGGACAAGGTGCGCATCGCCGACTTCGCCATTCGCCAGCGCGATGTGAGCAGGGAAGTGGCGCATCTCGACGCGGAGGTTGAGATCGAGGCCGCCAGCGCAGGCCACGGCCATGAGTGAGCTGTGCAGTACTCCGACGACGGCAAGCCGGTGACGCTCGCTCAGCACGGTCAGCGCTTCATGCCGGACGCAACGTCATCGATCTGCCGATCGAGATTCGCAAGCCGAAGCTCTGGTATCCGGCCGGCTACGGCGAGCAGCCGCTCTACGAATTCACCGCGCATGTGGGCACGGTCGAGCCAGACTGCCGAAGAGCGCAAGGTCAAGACCGGCCTGCGCTCCATCGTGCTGCATCGCGAGCTGGACAAGTGGGGCCGCAGCTTTGAATTTGTCGTCAACGGCATTCCCGTCTTCGCCAAGGGCGCGGACGTGATTCCCTTCGACAGCTTTCCCAATCGCGTGACCACGGCCGACTATCGCCGCATTCTGCAGTCGGCGCGCGACGCCAACATGAACATGATTCGCCACTGGGGCGGCGGCTACTACGAGACGCGACGAGTTCTACGCGATCTGCGACGAGCTGGGCATCATGGTCTGGCAGGACTTCATGTTCGGCAACGACTGGCAGCCGGGAACCTACGCCTTCAAGCTGAACATCGAAGCCGAGGCCGAGGACCAGGTGCGGCGGCTGCGCAACCATCCCAGCATCGTGATCTGGTGCGGCAACAACGAGACCGAGAGCGCCTTCGAACTGGGGCGCCGCGGCCAAGCTTGCCCGCCGGATGTGCAAGTTTCAGATGTGGCAGGATTATCTGACCGAGTTCAGCGGCATTCTGCCCCGCGTGGTGGCGCGGCTGAATCCGGAGACGCCCTACTGGCCCAGTTCGCCCAGCGCCGACTATGAGCCAGCTCAGCGATCACTACCAGACCGGCGACGCAGCACGATCTGGGACGTGTGGCATGGGCGCGTGCCCTTCTCGACCTACGAGACGCATCACTGCGCGCTTTGTCACCGAGTACGGCTTCCAGTCCTTCCCGGAGATGCGACGGTGGAGAGCCTTCACCCAGCCGGAGGACCGCACCAGACATCTTCACGCCGGTGATGCTGGCCCACCAGAAGAACAACGAAGGCAACTCGCATCATCCACGACTACCTGCTCAAGGATTATCCCGAGCCGAAGGATTTTGCCAGCTTCCTCTACGTCAGCCAGGTGTTGCAGGCCGAGGGCATCAAGATCGGCGCGGAGCACTTCCGCCGCTCGCGGCCGGAGACCATGGGCTCCATCTTCTGGCAGTTGAACGACTGCTGGCCGGTGGCCTCGTGGTCGTCGATTGACTACTACGGCCGCTGGAAGGCGCTGCAATACTATGCGCGGCGCTTCTATGCGCCGATCCTGGTTTCGCCGCACGTCGAGGATGGCGCGCTGAAGGTTTACATCGTCACCGACAAGATGAAGGCCGAGCCGGCCACGCTGCGCGTGCGGCTGATGGACTTTGACGGCAAGGTGCTGCTGGAGGAGATCGCAGCGCCGTGAATGTGGCGCCGCTTGCCAGCAAGGTCTATCTCGACTGGCCGCTGAAGAAGCTGACCGACGCGGGCGCGGCAGATACTTCGCGCGTCTTTGTCGTGGCCGAGCTGACGCGCGGGCGGAGCGCAGATTTCGCGCAACCTCGTCTATCTCGCGCCGACCAAGGGAGTGCATCTGAAGCCGGCGCAATTGAAGGTGGAAACCACCGGCGCGAAGGGTAGCTACAAGATTCGCATCACTTCGCCGGTGCTGGCGCGCAGCGTTTATCTCTCCTTCGGCGATCTCGACGTGCAGGTTTCCGACAACTACTTTGACCTGCTGCCGGGCGAGACGGCGGAGATCACAGCCACCAGCGCGGCTTCGCTCGACGCGTTGAAGGCGCAGTTGAAGGTGATCTCGCTGACCGATGCCTTTGCAGTGGATGACCGGCCGGCGGCGGTGACGGCGGCAAAGCCGTAGGAGCACGCCTCACAAGAAAACTGAGGGCCGGAGCATTGCGCTCCAGCTCTTCGTCTTGGTATGCGCTGCATCGATCAGAACGAAAAGACAGCCTGGACGAAGATGCGCCGCGCCGCCGAGCCGTGCGAGAAGATTCCGCCGGCCAGGCTGGTCGATTTGCCAAACTGATCGCCAGGTCCAATGTTCCCGAAGCATCCATCGTCGGAAGATCGTTCCATTCGGCGTGTCCATAGTCGATGTCGTTGAAGAGATTCAACGCCTGCACGCTGAAGGTCAGCGAGTACTTGCGGCCGGTGCTGACGCTGCCGCCCATGCCGCACGGGACCGCCGCCGGTCCGCCACCGCCGCCAAGGCCGCCCGGTCCAAGACCACCGCCCGGGCCACCGCGCCCGCCGCCCGGACGGCCATCGCCACCCGGAGGCGGTCCACCCGGAGGCGGTCCACCATCTGGCTGAGTTGTCGCCGAGGCGAGTTTGGGACCGATGCCGATGGCGCGGCTGATGCGCAGATTCACGGCCACCGCCGCGGGGCCTTGCCAGTTGATGGGGATGAGCGTGTCGCTGCGTGACGGGCTTGGGTGTCAAGCAGCCGAAGGTGGTCTGCACATCGCTGGCTTCGTGCAGGCAGTGGAGTCGTCGACGGTTGCGGAAGCCTGGCCGCTGATTGAAGAAGTTGTTCAGCGGGTCGTTGGTCAGCGTGATGTTGAAGGGCCGGCCCGACTGCGCAATCAGGAAGGGATTGAAGCGAATGCCCCAGGGGCCGGTGTAGTTGGCCATCATGAAGAGCATGTTGCGCGTGACAAAGCCGGCGCGCCCGTAGTTCTGGTCCAGGTTGTAGGCGTTCGACGCGCTGCCGTTGCTGTTGCCGTTGGCAAAGGAGAGAGTGTAGAAGCCCGTCAGGTTGAGGTTCTTGCTGATCTTGGCGTTGACGCTGGCGATCAGCTGATTCTGCTTGAAGACCGCCTTCGGGATAATACTCGATACAGGTATCCGCCGGAGTTGGTCTGCGGAGTTCCGCCCGTGGCCTGGTTGGCGTTGCGCGTGACCATCTGATGCACGCCAAAGGAGTGCAGATAGGTCAGCGTCACGCTGGTGCCGGTGGTAAAGTTGCCGCTCCAGGCTGGCGCCGGCCTGTTCGGTGTAGGGAGAGTGATAAGTGAGGAGTCGACCTGGTACTTTACTGGCGACTGAAGCGCGTGGACGCTGCCGACGGTGCTTGTGCAGGTGCTCATGTCGATCGCGTCCAGCGAAGTCGCCGTGGAATGTGCAGGTCGGATTGTTGAGCACGATCTGGTTCTGGATATTCGCGCGATTGATGGTCAGCAGGTTGCCGGTTCCCAAGCGGTCGTAGAAGAAGCCGTAGCCGGCGCGCAGCACGGTCTTGGCCTTCTTGTCTTTGCCGTTCCATCCAGGGCGTAGGCAAAGGCGACGCGCGGCGCCCAGTCGTCGTGGTCCGCGATGTGATTCTGCGCCTCCCAGCGAAGGCCGCCGGAGAGCGTGAGCCGCGGATTGAACTTCCAGTCGTCCTGGGCGAACAGCGCCATGTCGAAGACATTGGCCAGCGCCGACTGCATGGTGCCGCGTGGTGTAGCTGGCGGAAGTTGGGCCATAGCCTCGCAGTCACCGAGTATGTCGAAGTGCTGTTGCCGGCTAGCTGGCCAAGCCCGTTGGCCATCGCTCAGATAGCTCGTCGGCCGAATCGAAGGTGAACGAGCCGTTGAAGTTCGCGTTGGTGAAGTTCGCATCCCGCGTGTCGCGCATGCGTGTGCCGAACTTGATGGCGTGCGCGCCGTGGCTCATCGTGGTCATGTTCTGGAATTCGAGGCGCGTGGTGTGATCGCGGCTCTGCTGGCCTGGAGTAGCCGCCGCCGGTGAAGTCGCCCGTGACGTTGATGGTGCGATCCGTCGAGTCGGGGTAGTGATTCTCATTCTGCCGCTCGTACTGAAAGCGGGTTTCGTTGACGATGTGATCGTTGATGACGATTGCGTCGCTCATCTGCACGGTGTGGTCGGTGTTCGACTCATGCGTAGGAGGCGCTGGGCAGCGAGCCTTGGTTCAGATCGCCGTGCTCGGACTCGGACCAGAAGCCATAGCGCGCCGTGAACGTGTTCTTCGCGCCCAGTTGCCAGTCGATGCGCGCCGAGGCGTTGTCGCGGATGCGCCGGTTCAACAGATTGACGCCGTAGTTCAGGCGATCCACGTACGGACCGGTCCGGCAGCTTGCGTGCGCTCGGTGAGTTCAAGATCGCATCGGGAATCAGCCAGGCGTTGACGTTCTCCGTGTTGCGCTGCTCCGCGCTGACGAAGAACGAAGCCTTCTTGGAGAGCGAGCCGCTGACCGTGCCGTTGAACTGGTAGCTGTAGTAGGGAGGAATCGTTTGAGTGAACGGGTTGCCGGTGTTGAAGGCCTTGTCGTTGCCCTGGATGAAGAACTGGCCGTGCAGCTTGTCGGTGCCGGGCTTGGTGAGAATCTCGATGCGCCCGTAGCCCAGCCGGTCGAACTCGGCGGAAAAGGGATTCTGGTTGATGCGAATCTCGCGGATCGCCGACTTGGGCGGAAGCTGCCCGCCGCTGAAGCCGTCGATATAAATCTGCCCGCCGTTCGGTCCAGCCGAGGGTCCGGCCAGCGCCGTCAACTCGTTGGACAGTTCATCGGGATCGTCGGAGAGCGCGTCCAGGTCCTTGCCCTTGAGGACGATGGCGCTGGCGTTGCCGCCGGCCTCCACGTTGACCGGGGCGACTCGTCGGTGACCATCACGCTCTGCTGCTCGACCTCCATGGCCATGGAGATGTCCACGCGCTTCACCTGGCCGGCGGCGAGCTGAATGGCCTGCGAAGCAAAGGGAGCGAAGCCCGCAACGGAGGCCTGCACGATGTAGCTGCCGGGAGCCAGGCCGTTCACCTCATAGGCGCCGGCTGCGTCCGCTGTGGTGGTGGTCACGGTCGTTCCCGCCGATTGGTGATGGTGATGGCCGCGCCGGGAATCAACGCGCCCGTGGGGTCGGCGATGTGCCCGCGCAAGTGGCTTGTTGCGGCAGCCGCCGGTGCGGCAGTTGCCGTGGCGGCTGCAGCTGCGGCGTGGCGAGCCTGCGCATGCGCCGCTGACCGCACCGGCCACGCCGAACGCCAGGGCAATCAAAAAATGAGTGAAGCAATGCAATTTTGAATACACGTATCCCTCGCTTGTTTTCGCTGAATGGTTGTGTAACGCCTACTGGGCAGCTGCTTCCGCCGCGCCTGCGCCGGAGTTCATGCTCCAGTTGGAGAGCAGGTTCTGGCTGGCCGCGGGAGCCTCAAGCAGCGGCTCAACGCCAGCCAGCAGCGTGATGGCCGTAACCTCGGTTGTGCCGTCGGTGGACACCAGCATCACCGCTTCGCCCTTCTTCAAATCGCCGAGTTGAATGGCCGGCGCGCGGCTGAGCATCTGCTGCGGATCAGAAAAACCGCCGCCCTGTCCGCCATTCCGGCCCGCCCATCTGGCCGCCGCCGCCGCCTTGGCCGCCGCCTGGCCGCTGCACTGCCGCCTGCCGTGCCGTTTCCGCTCGCTCCAGCCGCACGCCTGTGCTGCCTTTCAGCCGCATCGCCAGCATCTGCGCCATGCGATCTTCGGCAGCCGCCGCATCTGCGCATCCGCGGTGATGTGAATCGTGACCGGCTTCTTGGTCGCCAGATCCTTGACCACCAGCGTCGAGCCTGCCGCATCCAGCGACACAATGGTTCCTGCAGATGTTGCGGAAGCTGCCCGAGACCACCTCTTCGGCGGCAATCTCCGTTCCGTCCGCATTCTTTGTGCCGCGCGCGCGCAACTGGTCGCCCGCGTGAATCGCATCGATCGGCGCAGGCTTGCGCATCGTCAAAGCGCACCGAGGCCGGCGCATAGCGCTTGAGCATGGTCGCCTTGGTGGTATGCACGGTGATCGTCTTGGCCGTGGCTCCCGCGCCGCTGGTCAGCACAATCACGCCCGCCGCATGCATCAACGCTCTTCACCAGTCCGCCCACGCCGCGCCGTTGCCAGTCCTCGCGATCCTTCTGCTGCTTCAGCGCCAGGTCGGATTGCTTCATGGCGATAATCCGCAGCGCCTGCGCCGTGGCGCTGGTTGCGTTCGGATCGGGCTTCACCAGCACGCGGTCGCCCGATGGCCAGATCGCTGAACGGAATCGTCTCCGCGGCGCTCAGATCCTTTTGCCCGGGAGCGATGCGCTTGATCGCTGCCGTGGCAGGCACGTCCACCTGCTGAACCCCGTCCGCGTCAGTCTTCACCGTGAGCGTGTTGCCGCTGATGGCGGTGATCGTGCCCCGAAATGGCGCTATGCCGGCGCTTGAGCCAGCTGCTCACAACTGACAAGCAGTGCGACACCCATGGCCACATGCGCCCTCAGAAAGGTAAACCGTTTCTTCATTTCTCTCTTCCTCATCAACATTCTCGCCTGAAACGCCATACACGCTGTCCGGAATGGCAAACTTGCATCCCTGTTTGGTAGACGAACCAAGCCGCCAAAAGGTTGAGAGAGCCGTTCCATCATGTAGCCGGTTGCCGTGAACTCCCTATATCTCAGCGCATTACAGGTTCGTAAGAATCGTGATGGGTGTCTAACCGGCTGTTATATGTGTCTCACGGAAGGGAATATGCGAAACCATGCAGGAAGCATTTGACGGCAGTGACAACTGCTTATTACACGTACGTCACCTGTCCCAGGATTGCCGGCCGCGCCGCGCCGGTTGCCCGGGGCACATTCCCCGGCAGATGATGCCACGTTTGCCACGCCAGCAACGCAAAGGCCGCGGCTTCCTTGGCTTCGGCGGGCAGGCCGAACTCCTCGCTGGCGGCCAGCTCGCAACCCATCGGCTCCAGCTTCGCGGCCAGCATCGCCATCAGCGTGGCATTGCGCGCCCCGCCGCCGGAGACAATGTAATCCACTCCGCAGCCCCTCATCCCGCGCCGGGCAAAAGCCTTGTAGCTCTGCGCAATCGTCTCGGCCGTCAACGCGGTCGCCGTGGCCAGCGCGTCCTCGGGCCGGTTGCTATGGCGTTGGCAAGCTGGCGAGAAACTTCGCCGCATACTCGCGCCCAAACTGCTCCCGTCCCGCTGTGCGCGGCGGCTTCAGCTTGAAGTAAGGGTTGCCCAGCGCCTCGGCCAACACCGGCGCCGAGCACCGTACCCCGCGCGGCAAAGCCTCCGTTGCGGTCAAATCTTTTGTTGAAAAGCTGTTGCGCCAGCGCGTCGATGACCATGTTTCCCGGTCCGGTGTCGAAGGCTATCACTGCATTCGGGCTTGGCTCCGGCGGGAATCGCGGTCAGGTTGGCGATGCCGCCGATGTTCTGCAGCACGCGCCCGCGCTTGCGGTCGGCAAAGAGCACATAGTCCAGCAGCGGAACCAGCGGCGCTCCCTGGCCTCCGGCCATCATATCCGCGGGCCGAAAGTTCGAGACCACGGGAACTCCGGCCGCCGCGGCAATCACCGCCGCCTCGCCCAATTGCCAGGTGCAGCCGAAGCGCCGTCCCGCGTAGCTCTCCGCGCGCGGCTGATGATAGAGCGTCTGTCCGTGGCAGCCAATCAGGTCGAGTTTCACCTTATGCCGCTTCATCGTCGCGTTGACCGCCTCGGCGTAGGCCAGGCCAAGTCGCCAATTGAGCCGCGCCAGTTCCGCCGTCGAGATTGCAGCCGCGTTCATCGCCGCCAGCACCGCGCGCCGCAGCGGGGCAGGGAACGCAAATCCCTCATGCGCCAACAGCTTCAGCTCAGGCCGCAGTTTTCCCGGCGCAATCCGCACCACGGCCACGTCGATCCCATCGGCCGAGGTTCCGCTCATGATGCCGGCCACCGTCATTGGCTTTGTGTTCATGCCGGTTGCACTCCCTATTCCTTCGTCCCTTTTAACTCCTGCTGAAGTTCCTCCAGCAGATTCAGCGCCTGCAACGGAGTCAGCTGGTTCACGTCTGCCGCCTCGATCCGGTCCACAATGCGCTGCGAGAGCGGCGTGAAGATCGTCAACTGCACCGGATCCGCCTGCGTCTCCACCTGCACGCTCTGCCGCTCCTGCTTCTCATGCTGGCGGAGCAGGTGCCTGGCCCGCTCGATGACCGCCGCCGGCAGCCCCGCCAGCCGCGCCACTTCAATGCCATAACTCTTGCTCGCCGCTCCCGGCTCGATGTTATGCAGAAAGACGATCCCGCCCGCGGCCTCTTTCACGCCCACGCGCAGATTCCTGACGCGCGGCAGCTTTTCGGCCAGCATGGTCAGTTCGTGATAGTGCGTGGCAAAGAGCGTCCGCGCACGGGTCTCCGCATGAAGAAACTCCACCGTCGCCCAGGCCAGCGAAAGCCCGTCAAAGGTTGCCGTGCCGCGCCCCATCTCGTCCAGCAGGATCAGCGATTTGCTGGTCGCCGTATTCAGAATCGTCGCCGTCTCCGTCATCTCCACCATGAAGGTGGAGCGGCCCCGCGCCACGTTGTCGCTGGCGCCGATGCGCGTGTAAATCCGGTCCACGAGGCCAAAGCGCAAGCTCTCCGCCGGCACAAAGCTGCCCATCTGCGCCAGCAGAACCAGCATCGCCGCCTGGCGCAGATAGGTGCTCTTGCCGCCCATGTTCGGGCCGGTGATCAGCAGCAGGCTCGGCCCATCGCCCGCCGCATTCAGATAAATGTCGTTGGGAATGAATCTTCCCTCGCGCGTCTCCTCCATCCACTGCTCGATGACCGGATGGCGCGCGGCCACGGCCTCGATCACCGGCTCATCAGAGATTGCGGGCCGCACATACCTGCGCCCCGCCGCCAGATGCGCAAAGCAAGCCAGCAGATCCGCCTCCGCCACGGCAGCCGATGTTCGCTTGATGCGCCCCGCCGGCTTCCAGCACTGCTCGTCGCAGCTCGGCAAAGATCCGCTTCTCAATCTCGATGCATCGCTCGTGCGCGGAGAGAATCTTGCGCTCATATTCCTTTAACTCGGGCGTGGTAAACCGCTCCGCATTCACCAGAGTCTGTTTGCGCTCATAATCGGCCGGCGCCAGGGCCATGTTCGCTTTCGTAATCTCGATGTAATAGCCGAAAACCGAGTTATAGCGCACCTTCAGCGAACCGATTCCGGTCCGCGCGCGCTCCCGCTCCTCGATGGCCGCGATCTGCTGCTTGCCGGTTGTTGAAATCGTTCGCAGCTCGTCCAACTCCGCGTCCACGCCGGCGGCAATCGCTCCGCCATCGACCAGCGTCAGCGGAGGCTCCTCGACCAGCGTCGCCTGAATCCGCGCCGTCACGTCTTCCAGCGTGTCCAGCCGCTCCGCCAGCTCCCGCCAACGCGCCGCCTGCATCGCAGTCGAGCGCCTTCTTCAATCCCGGCAACCGGCTCGAACTCGCGGCCAGCGCACGCACATCGCGCGGCTCCGGCTGAATCCAAAGAAAGCCGCGCCAGCAGCCGCTCCAAATCCAAAAGCCCCGCAAATGCGCGCCGAATCTCCTCGCGCTTTACCAGGTCGCCATGCGCCTCGCCGACTGCCTCATAGCGGCCCCAAGCGCCTCGGCGTCCACCAGCGGCCGCAGAATCGTGGCTCGCAGCAGCCGCTTGCCCATCGGCGTCTGGCAGGCATCCAGAGTGTGAAAGAGCGTTGCCCGGTCGTCCTGTCCGGCAAAGAGCGGTTCGACCAGTTCGAGATTCCGCACCGTCACCTGGTCCAGTTCCAGCGCCGTCGAGTGCTCCTCGAATTTCAGGCTGTCGATGTGCAGCGCCTCGTTCTTCTGCGTGGTGCGCACATAGTGCAGCACCGCGCCGGCCGCAATCGCCGCCGCCGGATGCCCGGTCGAGCCCAAACCCTTCCAGCGAGCGCACATTCAGCTGCCGCTCGACCAGCGGAACCGCAAACTCGCGCGTCCAGACCCAGTCCTCGACGCGCGTCCGCGCCGGAATCCGCTCCAGTTGCGCCGGCAACTCCGTGCTTGTGGCCAGCAAGCACCTCGCTCGACCCGGCCTTCACAATCTCGTCCACCGCCTGCTGCCGCGCCGCGGCGCCGTGAAACTCCGCCGTGCGAAATTCGCCGGTGGAAACGTCCAGCAACGCCACCGCGCACACCGTCTCGGTCTGAGCTTTGGCCTTCATGCACGTTTCCAACCTCGAAATACGCCGCCAGAAAATTGTTCTGCTCCTGGCCCAGTCCGGCATCGAGCGCGGTTCCCGGCGAGAGCACACGCGTCACCTCGCGCCGGACGATTTTTTTGGTGAGCTTGGGGTCCTCCATCTGGTCGCAGAGGGCGACGCGGTAGCCCTTGCGCAGCAGCCGCATCAGGTAGCTCTCCACCGCGTGATAGGGAACGCCGCACATCGGCTGATTCCGCTCCCGGTCGCGCGCCGTCAGCGTCAGTTGCAGCTCCCGGCTCACCGTCACCGCATCGTCGTAGAAGAGCTCGTAGAAATCTCCCATGCGGAAAAACAGCAGCGCATCCGGATTCTCCCGCTTGGCTGCCGTCCACTGCCGCATGAACGGCGTCAGGTCGGCAGGAATCTTGTCCAAAGGAGAAGATTGCGGAGCAGCGGGTTGTTGATCTTCTCTGATCACGCTGGCTTTAAGAGTATCGCGGCGGGACGGCAGCGGGGTAGCCTGCTTCGGCAAGCCGAGAGGTTGCGTCCAGTGCGGTGTGCATTCTCTAACCTCTGGTCCTGCGCATGGGCGAACGATTACACTCTAATCAGGCGAATGATAGGAGTGATTTTACTTGCCAGGATTTTGCCGGAATGAACTTGTAAGTCATTGATTCTACATGAGAAGGAGCGATGGAACCGATTTCCCCAGAACTGTTCCCGATCCCGATCAGGCTGCTGCGCCTGGGACGAGATCTGAACCCGGGCCTCCCGCCCCAGCTCCCGCGCCGTCCCGTAGAGCCGGCAGCCTGAAGCTCTGGCTGCGCGATTTGCTGATCTCCGCCGCCGCCGCAGTCCTCATCATCGTCTTCCTCTACCAGCCGGTGCGCGTGGAAGGCACCAGCATGTTGCCGCGGCTGGAGGATCAGGACCGGCTCTTCATCAACAAGTTTGTCTACCGCTTCACGGCCATCGAGCGCGGCGACGTGGTGGTCTTTCACTACCCGCGCGACCCGGAGAAGAGCTACATCAAGCGCGTCATCGCCCTGCCCGGCGACCGGCTGCGCATCGACCACGGCACGGTCTGGCTCAACGGCAAGCCGCAGCTCTGAGGAGTATGTCCCGGAGGAGTACCGCGACAGCGTCTCCTATCCGGAGATCGTTATCCCCGCGGACAGCTTATTTCATGATGGGCGACCATCGCTGCATCTCCTCCGACAGCCGCACATTCGGCCCCGTCGAGCGCTCGCTCATCTACGGAAAGGCGGTTTTCGTCCTGTGGCCGGCGCAGCGATGCGGGCACGGTGCGGTAGGCTGCTCAAATACCGTCCGGATTTCTGCCAGCACATATTCACTCGCAAACCCTGTTAGAATCAGTTGAATCCAACCCCTCGGAGAGGCGATGCAGGCAATTCTAGCGCTCGAAGACGGGCGCATCTTCCGCGGCCACGGCTATGGCCACCCGGGCGAATGCGCGGGGCGAAGTTGTTTTTAATACTTCCCTTACCGGCTACCAGGAAATCGCCACCGATCCCTCCTATGCCGGCCAGATCGTCGTTCTCACCAACCCCCAGATCGGCAACTACGGCACCAACCAGGCGGACAACGAGTCGGCCCGGCCCTATATCGAGGGCCTGATCGTCCGCGAGTTCTCGCCCATCAGCTCCAACTGGCGCTCCGAGCAGGTCACCGACGAGTACATGGAGCGCTATTCCGTTCCCGTGCTGGCCGAGATCGACACCCGCGCCCTGGTGCGCCATCTGCGCACCCACGGCGTGATGCGCGGCGTGATTTCGACGGCCGAGAGCAATCCCGATGTCCTGGTGGCCAAGGCCCGCAGCCATCCGCAAGATGGACGGCACCGATCTGGCGCGCGTGGTTTCGACCAAGTCGATCTATCACCTTCGACTCCGCCGACAGCCGCAACCAGACGGGCGAGCCCCTGCTGCCCACAGCTCTCATCCAAAAGGCGGAAGCGCGGAAGAGCCTTCATGTAGTGGCTTATGATTTCGGCATCAAGCTCAACATTCTGCGCATGTTAGTGCGCGAGGGCTGCCGGGTGACGGTGGTTCCCGCCGAGACCAGCGCCGAGGATGTCTTCGCCCTGAAGCCCGACGGCGTCTTCCTCTCCAACGGTCCCGGCGACCCCGAGCCGGTCGATTACGCCGTCCGCGCCATTCGCAAATTCCTGGGCCGCGTGCCGGTCTTTGGAATCTGCCTAGGCCATCAACTCACCGGCATTGCTCTGGGCGGCAAGACCTACAAGCTCAAATTCGGCCACCACGGCGGCAACCACCCGGTGCAGAACAAGATCACCGGCAAGGTGGAGATCACGGCGCACAACCACAACTTCGCCGTCGATCCCGACTCGATCAACGCCAACGAGGTCGAGCTGACCCACGTGGACCTGAACGACCAGACGCTCGAAGGCCTGCGCCACCGGACGCTGCCGCTTGTTCAGCGTGCAGTACCACCCCGAAGCCGCCCCCGGCCCGCACGATTCGAATTACCTCTTCCGCGACTTCCGGCGCATGATGGAGGAGTGGAAATCATGAGCGGACTCGCAGCCAGAAGGGAAGAACCGGAGCCGGAGAGATCATCATTCCGGAATTGGACCTTTCTTCCTTTCTGCGGGAGCCGCTTCAGTTCGACTCTCTTGAACAGACCGAAATTCCCCGGTTGGCGCGCAACCCCGCAGCAATGAACCTGTTGGAGCAGGTGTTGCTGCGCATTCCAACCAGCCACTATCTGGTGCATGGAGATGCGCGCGAGATGCGCTCCCTCCTTCCGGAAAGCGCTCATCTGGTTTTGACTTCGCCCCCCTATTGGACGCTGAAGAAATATGACGAGGCTGATGGGCAGCTTGGCCATGTGGAGCGGCTACGACGAGTTTCTGGCGGAGTTGAGGCGAGTCTGGCAGCGCTGCTTCGACTTGCTGGTTCCCGGCGGAAGACTGATCTGCGTGGTGGGCGATGTTTGTCTGTCGAGACGGCAGAACGATGGCCGGCATACGGTTGTGCCCTTCATGCCTCCATTCAGGAGTTTTGCCGCAAGATCGGCTTCGACAATCTTGCGCCGATCATCTGGCACAAGATTGCAAATGCCGTCTATGAGGTTTCCGGCGGCGGAGGCTTCCTTGGCAAGCCCTATGAACCTAACTCGGTCATCAAGAACGATGTCGAGTACATTTTGATGTTCCGCAAGCCGGGCGGCTATCGCAAGCCCACCTCCGCCAAGCGGTTGCTCTCTGTTATCAGCGCCGAGAATTACCAAAGCTGGTTTCAGCAGATTTGGACCGGTCTTACCGGAGCTTCGACAAAGGATCATCCCGCGCCTTACCCGGTCGAACTGGCCGAGCGGCTGATTCGGATGTTCAGTTTTGCTGGGGATGTGGTGGTCGATCCATTTTCCGGCTCGGGAACCAACGCGATTGCAGCCGCCAGAACCGGACGGCACAGCATCGGTTTTGAAATCAGCGCCAAGTATCACAAAATGTCCGTCGCGCGCTTCTATCGTGAGACTGGCGGTCTTTTCTGGCAGCCGCAAGTGACGGAGGTGGAAGAGCCATGAGTTTGCAGCCTATTGGGAGAAGCGAATCCACGCAGCCGTCAAGCAGTTCTGGGCGACGCGTGGAAATCAAGCCGCAGAAGCAGGGCGTAAAAACCGGAGCAAGAGATGCCGGGAATCGGACGGCGGTTACCGGCGGCAAACAGTTGGATGGATTTGTCGAATTGGTTCGGGATTTTCTTATCGAATGCGAAATTGAGCAATCCTGCATCTTCTGTAATCAGGCTGTCGAACTTCCTGGCTGGTTTCGGCAGAGAAGAAGTGGGATTTGCTGGTTGTCGTCAAGGGACAATTGATTGCGGCGATGGAATTCAAGTCGCAGGTTGGTTCTTTTGGCAATAACTTCAATAATCGCACCGAAGAAGTCTTGGGAAGTGCAACCGATATTTGGACGGCATACCGGGAAGGTGCATTTGCTCTTTCGCAACGCCCTTGGCTTGGATATGTGATGGTGCTTGAAGAAGTTGCGCGATCATTGAGTCCGGTCGGCGTCAAAGAACCTCATTTTCCGGTGTTTCCAGAGTTTCGTGATGCTTCTTATGCCAAGCGATATGAGATTTTGATGACAAAGCTGGTTAGGGAGCGGCTGTACGACAGTGCGGCTCTTCTGCTTTCCAGTCATGCTTCGGCCGAAGATGGAAGTTATCGTCAGCCATCGACCGAATTGAGCTTTGAAAACCTTCTTAACCTCGCTCAAAGCGCGAGCCATGGCAATATCAGGAGCTATCAAACTAGACCATGCCACGCAGAAATGACATTCAGAAGATTCTGGTGATCGGCTCGGGGCCGATTGTGATCGGGCAGTCGGCGGAGTTCGATTACTCCGGCACGCAGGCCTGCAAGGCTCTCAAGCAGGAGGGCTATGAGGTGGTGCTGGTGAACTCCAACCCGGCCACCATCATGACCGATCCCGACCTGGCCGACCGCACCTACATCGAGCCGCTCACCCGCGAGTATGTCGAGGAGATCATTCGCATCGAGGCGGAGATGCTCGCCGCTGGCCGCGATGGCAAGCTGCCGGCAAGTTCGCGCTGCTGCCCACCGTCGGCGGGCAGACGGCGCTCAATCTGGCCGTCGATCTGGCCGACGCGGGCATTCTCGACCGCTACAACGTCGAGCTGATCGGCGCCAAGCTCGAAGCCATCAAGAAGGCCGAGGACCGTCTGCTCTTCAAGGACGCCATGCTGCGCATCGGCCTGGAAGTTTCGAAGTCGGCGCTGGTGAACAACCTGCGCGACGGCCTGGAGTTTGCCGGCAAGCTCGGCTTCCCGGTGCTCATTCGTCCCAGCTTCACGCTGGGCGGCACGGGCGGCGGCATCGCCTACAACCGCGAAGAGCTGATGGAGATTCTGGCGCGCGGGCTGGACCTTTCGCCGGTGCATGAGTGCCTGATCGAAGAGAGCGTGCTCGGCTGGAAGGAGTACGAGCTGGAGGTGATGCGCGACCTCGCCGACAACGTCATCATCATCTGCTCCATTGAAAACTTCGATCCCATGGGCGTGCATACCGGCGACTCGATCACCGTGGCTCCGGCGCAGACGCTCACCGACCGCGAGTACCAGAAGATGCGCGACGCGGCCATCGCCGTGATGCGCGAGATCGGCGTCGAGACCGGCGGCTCGAATGTGCAGTTTGCCGTCAATCCCGTCGATGGCCGCATGACGGTGATCGAGATGAATCCGCGCGTCTCGCGCTCTTCGGCGCTGGCCTCGAAGGCCACCGGATTTCCCATCGCCAAGATCGCCGCCAAGCTGGCCGTGGGTTACACGCTCGACGAGATTCCCAACGACATCACGCGCAAGACGCCGGCCTGCTTTGAGCCGACCATTGATTACGTCGTCGTCAAGATTCCCAAGTGGCAGTTTGAAAAGTTTCCCGGCTCCGACGAAACGCTGGGCCCGCAGATGAAGTCGGTGGGCGAGGTGATGTGCATCGGCCGCACCTTCAAGGAATCGCTGATGAAGGCCTGGCGCGCGCTCGAAACCGGCAAGAAGACCGGCGCGGAAGTTCTGGAGCCGCGGCGGCTGACGCAGATGCTGGTTACTCCGCGGCCGGAGCGGCTGGGCTACATCCGCTACGCCTTCGAGCGCGGCATGAGCGTGCGCGAAGTGGCGCGGCTCACCGGCATGGACCCCTGGTTCCTGCATCAGATGCGCGAGATCACGCTGGCGCAGATGGCCATCGCGCAAGACCACGCCGGAGACATATCAGCACGGAGCAGTTGCGCCAGCTCAAGCGCCTCGGGCTGAGCGACGAGCGCATCGCGACGGAGTGGAAGCTGGAAGGCCACGCCGGCACGCAGCAGGTGAGGGAACTGCGCGAGAGCAAGGGCATCAGGCCGGTCTTCAAGCTGGTGGACACCTGCGCCGCCGAGTTTGAGTCCATGACGCCCTACCTCTACTCGACCTACGACGAAGAGGACGAGGCGCCGCCGACCGCAGACGCCAAAGATCATCATTCTCGGCTCGGGGCCGAATCGCATCGGCCAGGGCATCGAGTTCGATTACTGCTGCTGCCACGCGGCCTTCGCGCTCAAGGACGACGGCTACGAGACCATCATGGTCAACTGCAATCCGGAGACCGTCTCCACCGATTACGACACCAGCGACCGGCTCTACTTTGAGCCGCTGGTGCTGGAAGACGTGCTGGCCATCTACAACCACGAAGCGCAATCGGGCGCGAAGATCGGCATGATTGTGCAGTTTGGCGGGCAGACGCCGCTGAATCTGGCGCAGCGGCTGCGCGCGGCCGGCGTGCCCATCATCGGCACTTCGCCGGAGTCGATTGACCTGGCCGAGGACCGCAAGCGCTTCGGCAAGCTGCTCGACGAGCTGAAGATTCCGCAGCCCGCCGGCGGCACGGCCACCAGCGTGGAAGAGGCTCTGGCCGTCGGCGAGCGCATCGGCTACCCGGTGCTGGTGCGGCCCAGCTATGTGCTCGGCGGGCGGGCCATGGTCATCGCCTACGACGCCGAGGCCGTGACGCGCTATATGCGCGAGGCGGTGGAGTATTCGCAGGAGCGGCCGGTGCTGGTCGATCACTTCCTGGAGAACGCCATCGAGGTGGACGTGGACGCGCTCTGCGACTCCAAGGATGTGATTATCGCCGGCATCATGCAGCACATCGAGGAGGCCGGCATTCACTCCGGCGATTCCTCCTGCGTGCTGCCCGCCGTGAGCATCCGCGAAGAGACGCTGGAGACGCTGCGCACCTATACGCGCAAGCTGGCTCTGGCGCTCAAGGTCGTCGGCCTGGTCAATCTGCAATTCGCCATTCAGCGCGACGCCGCAAGGCCAGGACCACGTCTACGTGATCGAAGTGAATCCGCGCGCCTCGCGCACCGTGCCTTATGTCTCCAAGGCGACGGGAATTCCGCTGGCCAAGATTGCCGCGCGGCTGATGACCGGCCGCAAGCTGCGCGAGTTGCTGCCCGCGCAGCTTGCCTCGGGCAAGGATCTCGAAACCGGCACGCATTTCTACGTGAAATCGCCGGTCTTTCCGTGGAACAAATTTGCCGGCGTGGATACGGTTCTGGGCCCGGAGATGCGCTCGACCGGCGAGGTGATGGGCGTGGCGGCAACCTTTGGCGAGGCCTTTGCCAAGGCGCAGCTCTCCGCCGGACAGGTTCTGCCCACCGGCGGCACGGTCTTCTTCAGCGTCAACGATCCCGACAAGCCGGCGGCCGTCGAGCTGGCGCGCCGCTACGTTCACCTGGGCTTCAGGATCGTCGCCACCGAGGGCACGGCCAATGTGCTGGAGAAGGCCGGACTCACGGTGGAGCGGGTCTTCAAGGTCAAGGAGGGCCGGCCCAACGTCGTGGACCTGATCAAGGGCGACCGCATTCAGCTGATCGTCAACACCCCGCGCGGGCAGGACACGTTCTTCGACGAGAAGGCGATTCGCCGGGCCGCGGTGCTGGCGCGCATTCCCACCATCACCACCATTGCCGCCGCGCAGGCCGCCGTCGAGGGCATCAATGCCATGCAACTTCGCCAGACCACGGTCTACGCGCTGCAGCAACTGCATGCTGTTACCGGTGCCTGAGTGAGTGTGATTTGCCGCGACGCATGAAATATGCGACGAATCATATGGTTCGGTTTTAGGTAATGCGCCTCAGACCTCTACAATAAGTTCATGCTGCTTGAAGGCATCTTTGCCGCCGTTCCCACGCCGTTTTACCCTGACGAGCGAGTCTATTTTCGCAAGCTCGAAGCCAATATCGCCCGCTACTCCCGCACGTTGCTCTCCGGGATGCTGCTTCTGGGCTCCACTGGGTGAGGCTCCAGAACTAGACGACGGCGAGACCCGCGAGGTGTTGCGCGTGGCCGCCGAAGCCGCCGCGCCGGAAAAGGTGCTCATCGCCGGCGTCGGACGCGAGAGCGTGAAGGCCACGGTCGCGCTGGCCGAGGCAGCGGCCGAGTTCCGCTACGATGCCGTTCTTGGTCCGCACGCCCACCTACTATGCCAGCCAGATGACGCCCGCGGCCGTGCTTCACTACTTTCGCAGCGTGGCCGACCGCTCGCCCCTGCCGGTGCTGATCTACAACATTCCCCGTTGCGTGCCCTACAACATTCCCGTCGAGCTGGTGGCCGAACTGGCCCAGCATCCCAACATCCTCGGCATCAAGGACTCCAGCGGCAGCGTCGAGCGGATTCGCGCCCTGGTTGAGCAGACCAGCGCCGCGCCCCGCCGCACCGTGACCGTGACGCCCGTCTTCGAGGCGGTCACAGGGCGGATGCTCTCGCCCAATGCCGGAAACGGCGATGCGCTTATCTCTGCCGGCGATTTGACCGGCGGCGCGGCCATAAACGGCAACTTTGCCTATCAAGACGCGAACCAAAGAGGTCGGCTTCCAGGTGCTCACCGGCTCGGCCGGAACGCTGCTGGAGTCGCTCGAGGCCGGCGCATCTGGCGCCATCCTGGGCTTTGCCGCCTGCGCTCCGCAGGCCTGCCAGGAGGTCTATTTTGCCTGGAAGGACCACGACCTCAAGCTCGCAAAAGAGAAGCAGGAGCGCATCGCAGCCGTAAGCCAGCGCATCGTCGGCCAGTTGGGCATTGCTGGCGTCAAGCACGCCTGCGACTTCAACGGCTACTACGGAGGCCGCGCCCGCGCGCCGCTGCTGCCGCTTACAGGCGCCGAAAAGGCGGAGATTGAGGGGCTGCTGGCGGGGATTCGCAATTAGGAAGAGGGCTTTGTTTTGGCAGGCCACTCGAGATTCTCCGGCCCCAGCAGGTTCTTTTCGACAACCGCCCCCAGCACCAGCGAGGTGGAGGTAGTTCCAAAGTGCGTCAGGCGGTCGATCACGTCGTTCAGATGCTCGACCGAGATGACGTTCACCTTCATGATGAACGAGTCCGCTCCCGTCCCGCGGTAACACTCGACGATCTCTGTCATGGAGCGGAGCTGGGCGGTCAGCCTGGGCAACACGTCGCCCACAATGCTCATGCGAATGTAGGCCGTGATGGGCAAGCCCACGTGCGACGGGCTGATCTCGGCGCGGTAGGCGCGGATGATGCCTTCTTCTTCCATGTGGCGCACGCGTTGCGCGGCGGCCGGCGTGGAGAGCCCCACCCGGCGGCCCAGCTCGGCAAAGGAGATGCGGGCGTCCTTTTGCAGCTCGATGAGCATCTTCCATCCCAGAGGATCCAGATGTTTTTCCTTGGCGGAATCGGACATACCATGCCTCCTTTACGTTCAGGCTTACGTTCGTAAAGTATATAGCGCAAGATTAAGCTAATATTCCATCAGTACATTCAAGAAATAACAGTCGAAATGGCCTTCAAGAACCCTCCTCTGCTGCCGTATTCTCTGAGAGTGTATTGCGCATGCTCCAGGGAGCAAGGTTGCAATGCATACAAGGAGTGATCGAGATGGCAGGCAGCAAGCGCACGTGGGCAGAACCGTTCAAAATCAAAGTCGTGGAGCCGGTCAGGATTCCCAGCCATGCAGAGCTGGAAAAGGCGATTGTCGAGGCCGGCTATAACACATTTCTACTGCGCAGTGAAGATGTCTACATTGACCTGCTGACCGATTCCGGAACCACGGCCATGAGCGACCGGCAATGGGCGGCCATGATGGTGGGCGACGAGGCCTACGCCGGCAGCCGCAGCTTCTACCGGATGGAAGAGGCGGTGCAAACCTGGTACGGCTACAAGTACGTGGTCCCCACGCACCAGGGCCGCGGCGCGGAGAACCTGCTCTCCAAGTCCCTCATCAAGCCGGGCGACATCGTTCCCGGCAACATGTACTTCACCACCACGCGGCTTCATCAGGAACTGGCTGGCGGCACCTTCATGGACATCATCATTCCCGAGGCGCACGAGCCGCAGAATCTTCACCCCTTCAAGGGCAACGTGGATCTGGACAAACTGGAGCAGGTCATCAAAACGTACGGCGCCGCGCGCATCCCCTACATCAGCATTGCCGCCACGGTGAACCTGGCCGGCGGTCAGCCGATTGCGCTGGCCAACGTGAAGGCAGTCTGCGAACTGGCCCACAAGCACGGTATTCGCGTGATTCTGGACGCCGCGCGCGTAGTGGAGAACGCCTACTTCATCCAGGAGCGCGAACCCGGCTGTCAGGACCGCACCATCGCCTCCATCGTCAAGGAACTCTGCTCCTACACCGACGGCTGCACCATGAGCGCCAAGAAGGATCCGCTGGTCAACATCGGCGGCTTCCTCGCGGTCAATGACCATGCCATCTACGAGGACGCCGCCAATCTCGCGGTCATCTACGAGGGCCTGCACACTTACGGCGGCATGGCCGGCCGCGACATGGAGGCTCTGGCCACGGGCATTGAAGAGTCACTGCACGAGGACCACATCCGCGCCCGCGTCGGGCAGGTTCTGTACCTGGGCCAGAAGCTGATCGATGCCGGCGTGCCCATTGTGCTGCCGGTGGGCGGCCACGGCGTCTTCCTCGATGCGCGCGCCTTTCTGCCCCACATTCCCCAGGAGCAGTATCCGGCGCAAGCGCTGGCAGCGGCGCTGTATCTTGACTCCGGCGTTCGCTCCATGGAGCGCGGCATCGTCTCGGCGGGAAGAAACAAGGAGACCGGCGAAGAAAACAAGCCTAAGTTGGAGCTGGTGCGTCTGACTATTCCGCGGCGAGTCTACACCCAGGCCCACATGGACGTAGTTGCCGAGTCGGTGGAGTCGGTCTTTGCCGATAGAGCAGCTATTCGCGGGCTGAAGATGATCCACGAGCCAAAATACCTGCGCTTCTTCCAGGCGCGGTTTGAGCCGCTGGCATAGCTGCCAACCCAACGTCCAGGACTATCAGGACTTGTTCCATGGCCGAATCCTTTGCGATTCGGCCATGTGCGCCAGTGGCTCCGTAGATTGCGTGGAATGCGTCAGCAGAGCTCCGAACCCCGCCAGGTGATTTGCGTCACAGTATACTGTTTCTTGCACCAGTAAGGTGAGAATCGAAATGTATCTTCTCTGGCTCCAGGTTGCGGCGATCCTCTATGCGGCGGCCGCTGTGGCCGTTTTTCCGGCCGTGCTCTATGGCATTGTGCGCTGGCGCAAGACCTGCGTCCACCTGGCCGGCATGGCCTTCTTCTTCCACTTCGTCTCGTGCGTTGAAATGCTTGTCCAGGCCAATCGCTGGGTGCCCGTCGGCGTCCGCGAGGTTGAATCCCTGCTGGGTTTTGCCATCGCCGGCCTGTTTCTTCTTGTCTGGTGGCTCTACGACGCCATCTCCCTTGGAATCTTTGTCTTACCGATTACTTTTTTCCTGTTCTTGTGCCCTCCTTAGGTCCCGACCGCTACACTTTCCCCTCGCAAGGCGTACGCCTCAGTTGGCTGGTTGCGCACATTGCCGCGCTGCAGGCGGCCTTTGTCGCCCTTGGTTTCAGCCTGCTGGCCTCGGTGCTCTACCTTGTCCAGGAGCGCCGCCTGAAGAGCAAGCACAAGCCCGGCGAGGACTCCTGGTGGCTTCCGCTGGACTGGCTGCCGCCTCTTGACACCCTGGAGCGCATCGCTCACGCGACGCTTGAATTTGGATTTCCCTGCATGACCGTCGGCCTGGTGATTGGCTCGGTTCTGGCGCAGGAGACCGCGCGTGGCGCGGCCTACTTTTTCGACCCTAAAGTGATTGCCTCCTTTGCGATGTGGGTCGTTTACGTCACCCTGCTCTTTGTGCGCCGCAGCGCCGGACTGCGCGGCCGCCAGGCAGCCTATCTCTCCGGCGCGGTCTTTCTCGTGATGCTGGCCGTGCTGGCCGCCAATGTCATCAGCCGCGTTCACAGGTTCGGTCCGCAATGACCCTGACCCTCATCGGCGTCAATCACAAGACCGCGCCCATCGAGTTGCGCGAGCGCATCGCCATCTCCCGCGAGGAGCTGCCGGATACCACCCGCGCCCTGGCCGCCGTGCCCGGAGTGGCGGAGTGCATGATCGTCTCCACCTGCAACCGCGTGGAGATTCTGGCTGCCGTCGAGTCGCCGGCCATTGACGTGACCAGCTTTCTGCACCGGCATTTCGGCCTCGATCCCGCGCTGCTGGCCCCGCACCTCTACGAGCATCGCGACCAGGAGGCCGTGCGCCATCTCTTCCGCGTAGCCGCCAGCCTGGACTCGATGGTGGTAGGCGAGCCGCAGATTCTCGGCCAGGTGAAAGAGGCCTTCGCCGTGGCGCGCGCCGCGGGCACCGTGGGCGGGCAGCTCGAACACCTGTTGCAGAGCACCTTTGCCGCCGCCAAAAGGGTTCGCACAGAGACTGAGATCGGCTCAAACTCTGTTTCCATTGCCTCGGTAGCCGTGGAGCTGGCCCGCAAAATCTTCGGCTCGCTTCAGGGCCGCACGGTTTTCCTGGTCGGCGCAGGCAAGATGAGCGAGTTGGCCGCCCGTCATCTGGTGCAGCAGGGAGCCGGCGCGATTCTTGTTACCAACCGCACCCTGGAGCGCGCGCGGCGCATGGCGGAAGCATTTGCCGGCCAGGTCATCCCGTTTGAAGAGCTTTATGAGGCGGCCAGCCAGGCTGACATCGTCATCAGCTCCACCGGCGCGTCGCATCCCATCTTCCGCCGCGAGCATGGCCAGGCCTTTCTGCATCGCCGCCGCAACCGGCCCATGTTCTTCATCGACATTGCCGTGCCCCGCGACGTGGACCCGCTGATGGGCAACCTGGAGGGCATCTTTGTCTACGACATCGACGACCTGCAAGCAGGTGGCCGTGGCGCATCTTTCCGAGCGCAGCCGCGAAGCCGCTGCAGCCGAGGCGCTGATTGCCGGTGAGGTCGAGCGATTCCACCAGCGGCAGCTTGCCGTCAACGTGGCTCCGGCCATCGTCGCCCTGCAGCGCCAGGCCGAGGAGATTCGCCAGGCGGAGCTCAAGCGCGCGCAGGCCCGTCTGGGTCCGCTGAGCGCGGAGCAGATTGCGGCCGTCGAGGCGCTGACCCGCGGGCTGGTCAACAAATTTCTTCATCCGCCCATGCAGGCGCTCAAGCAGGCTGCCCGCGAGAACGATGCTACGCGTCTGGAAGCGCTCTGCGAGACCTGGTCGCTGCCCGCGGGCGCCGGAAATCCTGAAACAGAGAAAGCGCAAGTAAACGAGAGCAGCGAGGCGGGCCGCAAATGAACCTGCGTATCGGAAGCCGCGGCTCGCAACTGGCCCTCTGGCAGGCTAACCATATCGCCGCCTTGCTCCGCAACGAGGGCCATTCTGTCGATATTCAAGATCATCAAAACCACCGGCGACCGGCTGCATTAGGTCACCTTTGCCCAGGTCGGCACTAAAGGCATGTTCACCAAGGAGATCGAGGAGGCTCTGGCCGCCGGAAGCGTGGACCTGGCCGTTCACTCGCTCAAGGATTTGCCCACCGAGCTGCCGGAGCCCTTCACGCTGGCTGCCACGCCCGAGCGTGTTGACCCGAGGGATGTCTTTGTTTCGGTGGAATATGAAAGTCTGGCGGCGTTGCCTCAGGGCGCGCGCGTGGGCACCAGCAGCCAGCGCCGCCGCGCGCAGTTGAAGGCCGTGCGGCCCGACATCGAGGCGTCAGGAATTTCGCGGCAATGTGGACACGCGCCTGCGCAAGCTGGCCGAGGGCCAGGTCGATGCGATTCTGCTGGCTGCGGCAGGTCTTGACCGCCTGGAAAAAACCGAGTGGGTTCGCGAACGGCTGGAGCCGAAGGAGTTTTGCCCAGCGGCCGGCCAGGGTGCGCTGGGCATCGAGACCCGCAAGAGCGACGCGGTCACTATTACGCCGTTGCCTTTCTCAACGATGCGGCCACGCGCTTTGCCGTCACCGTCGAGCGGGCGGCGCTTGCCGCACTTGGCGGAGGCTGCCAGGTTCCCATCGGCATTCACTGCCGGCCGTGGCTGAATGAGGATTCCAGCGCAGATGAAGCTCTTTGGGACGAATTCTTTGCCGTTGTCGCTGCTCCGGAGACAGGGAAGTCCGTGCGCATCTATCATCGCGCGCCTCATGCCGGCGCGGACCCCGTCGCGCTGGGCCGGCTGGTGGCGCAAAAACTGATCGATGCGGGAGCCGGGCCGCTGCTTGAGGCTGCCGGAGGCTTGCGGTGAGCGCGCTGCCGTTGGCCGGCCGTCGGGTTCTGGTGACCCGCGCCGCGCATCAGGCCGGCAAGCTCAGCGAAGGCTTGCGCGCCTTGGGCGCGGAGCCGGTCGAGGTTCCGGTGCTGGAGATTCGTCCTCCGGCCAGCTTCGAGCCGCTGGACGCGGCCTTGCGCCAGCTTGACAGCTACGATTGGCTGATTCTGACCAGCGCCAATGCGGTGCGCGCGCTCGTGGAGCGGGCGCGTGCGCTGGGGATTGCAGCTGGCGCAGCCGGCCCGGTTGAAAGTGGCGGCGGTTGGCGAAGCGACGGCATCAGCAGCGCGCAAGGCTGGCTTGCAGGTCGCCTTTGTTCCTGCAACCTATGTAGCCGAAAGCCTGGTCGAGGGACTGCTGCAATCGCTTCAAAACCAGCAAGCCAGCCAGAGAATCCTGCTGGCCCGCGCCGCCATTGCCCGCGACGTGATTCCCGACGCCTTGCGCGCTGCGGGCGCTGTGGTCGATGTGGTGGACGCATACCGCAACGTCCTGCCCGAAGCCGCGCCGGAGCAACTGCGCCAGGCTATTGCAGAAGGGACTCGACGCGGCCACCTTCACCAGTTCCTCCAGCGCAACGCATCTGGCCGAAGCGGCGCGTGCGGCTGGAGTTGCCTGGCCCTTTGCCGAGTTCCGGCAGTCTCCATCGGCCCCATCACCAGCCAGACGCTGCGCGAGCTTGGCTGGCCGCCCGCCGTCGAGGCAGTGCCTTCCGATATTCCCGGCCTGATTGCCGCGGTCGTCATCTTTTCCGCCAAGTAAGCCGGAGTATACTGATCGGTTAAATACGAACCGGGGGAGAAATCGATGTTACGGCTTGGAATCATTTTGCTCATTCTTAGCGTGGTCCTGTCCCTTGGGGTGGTATGGCTGGGCACCGAGGAGTCTATATCTTAGCCGGCGACTGGGGGAGTGGCTTTGGAGTCTTTTGTGTATACTTTATCTGGGGGATTTTTGTTGTGGGTCTCGCCTTGGCGCTCTTTGGCAATGTCCTGAGAATCATGCGCAAGGAACGCGACTAGCTGCTCACGACCGCCACGTCTTATCCTTCGCCGTGCAAAGCTGCTCCAGATTGCAGCGCTCGCACTTGGGTTTGCGCGCCTCGCAGACCGCGCGTCCGTGATGAATGATCTGGTGCGAGAAGTCCGATCCAGCGGCTTTGCGGCAGAATCCGCATCAACTCCTGCTCCACTTTTTCGGGCGTCTCGCCCTTGGCCAAGCCCAGCCGGCGCGCAATGCGAAAGACGTGCGTGTCCACCACTACGCCTTCAGCTTTGCCGTAAGCGACGCCGAGAACCACGTTGGCCGTCTTGCGCGCCACGCCGGGAAGGGTGATGAGCTCGGCAAGCGTCTGCGGAACCTTGCCGCCGAATTCGGCGACGATCTTGCGCGCCGCGCCCTGAATCGATTTGGCCTTGTTGTGATAAAAGCCAGTCGTCCGGATCAGGGCTTCCAACTGCGGCAACGTCGCCTTGGCCATCGCCGCCGGGGTAGGGAAGCGCCTGAACAACTCCGGCGTCACCATGTTCACGCGCACGTCGGTGCATTGCGCGGAGAGAATCGTCGCCACCAGCAGCTCCCACGGCGAGCGGTGCGTCAGCGCGCACTCGACGTTAGGATAGGCTTCGTCGAGGCCTTTGAGGATGGCGGCGATGCGGGAGGGGGTGAGTGGACCACGGGGCGCGCAGGTCTTGGGAGGCGCCTTAATTTGTTTCCTCGCGGCGGGTATGCTGTTCCCTTTTGTAACGAGCATAGTCTGAAGTTTCGTTGTTCAGTGATGGAGATTAGCGGTTTTCCGCTATTGCTACAAAAGCAAAGATGCGACAACAGGGTACCCGGCAATAACAACAACTGTTGTAAATGGGCTTAGGCATTCGGCTGGCTCGTATCCGAAGGATAAATCTTCCACCTGAGTACCGCTTTCTCATTGAGCCGCTCGAATGGTGCCAAGTATTCAGGGCCCATATTATGTCGCAGATCTGTAATGTATTCATGAAGGATCGCATAACACCGACAAATACTCTGTCCCCAGTGCTCGATTAGGAGCACAGGTGGTACGAGACCATTTTCAGTCATAAATCCCGCATTGCTATAATTCGAACAGACTTTGGCAGCAGCACGTTTTTCTTCTTCATTCCAATCTGAGTAGTTACGCCCGACAAGTTTTGTTAGCACGATACGACGAGCATCACGTACGTCCTCGTTTTGAAGGAAGTTGAATAATGCCAGAAGATTTTGTCCTAACGCGACTTGCCGGACAGTTTCGACCTGACGTTGCATGGCCATTAGTTGTCTTGCATATACAATGAGTACTACAAGCAGAACAATACTTTGAACAGTGCTGATGATAATGCTCAGTTGTTCGTAATGTGACATTTTAATTCTCCACCCAGCGTATTCTGATCTACAACTATACTCCCGGTCTATCCGACAATACAACGCAGCAGTTAAGGAAATGTGGGACACCCGGTAAATACAAAAGCAACCGCAGGTCATTTTACATGATAATTCAGGCGAGCAGCCGGGCTCGCTTGCCTTGCGACTTCAGCAAGGAGACAGCTTGCTTGTCGAAGCTGACAAACTCCTCCGCACCCAGCCAGTGGCCCTCATAAGCAATGGCCCCGTCGGCAAAATCGCCGCCCTTATCGAGGATCGCCAATCCTGCTTCGACGGCTGGTTGATTCACTACGACGTTCGAACTATCCATCAGTACACGAATCGCGTCTGCAACCTCAGCGGCCGGTTTTTTGTACCCTTGCCGTAAGACCCAAACAAATTCACAAAGAGCCGCCACGGGGATGGCGACGAGTTCAGCATTATCGAGGACACTTTTCGCAAGCCGCGCCTGTACAGGTTCATCCTGCAGCGCATCACGTAACAGAACGTTCGCGTCTGCGGCGATTCTCATCGCTTACCTGCCCAGGCCTCTTCGGTGATCTTTTTGATCTGGGCGATGGTGAGCCGTGGGGTTCCTGGCTTTGCCAGACAACCGCTGAAGTCTGCGATTGAGCCGGTCCGCGCGGCGGGTTGTAGCACGAGCCGGCCGTCCGGCAGCTTGTCGGCCTCGACTTTCTGGCCGGGAACAACATTCAGATGCCGGAGCAGTTCCTGCTTCAGCGTGATCTGGCCCTTGGCGGTAATCGTTAGCGTAGTCATTGATCTACCTTCCTTTTATAGTAAGGCAAATAACCCTTACCGTCAAGGTTTGTCGATGGCTTGCTCGCGTTTACAGCTTTCCTTCCAGCCATCCACTGAGCTTCTCCACCGGCAGCCTCACTCCAATGAAAAACTGTCCGAACTTTGCATAGACCGCGCTGACCTCGTCGAAGCGCATCTCGTAGATCAGCTTCTTGAAGAGCACCGGATCATCGGCGAAGAGGTCTACGCCCCACTCCCAATCATCCATGCCGATGGACCCGGAGATGATCTGCTTGACCTGATCGCCATAGCGGCGGCCGATGAGTCCGTGCTCGTGCATCATGCGCTGCCTTTCAGCAAAGGGCACGGTGTACCAGTTGACCGTCTCGTCGCGCTTGCGGTCCATGGGATAAAAGCAGAGATACTTCGCCTCTGGCACGACAGGGTAGAGACGCGGCGCCATGGCGGCGGAGGCGCGCTCCAGGCTGGCAGAGACCTCTGCCTGAAATTCATCAGAGTTGGGTTCAAGGCCTTTGGCGGCTGCTGCTTCCCAGGTCTTGCGACTGGATTCATAAAGGCCGAGTTCGACCACCGAGACGTAGGAGTGGCGCAGATCGAGGAAATCGTAGAGCCTGGTTTGCGCCAGGTCGAGTTCGACCTGATTGAGTGCCTCAAGCGAGTCGCGGAAATGAATCAGGATCAGGTCGCCCTTGTGGCCCAGTTGCGAAAATAGCGCCGTCCGCACAGGCGCCTCAGGCCCAGCACGCTCTAAACGTTGAAGCGCGGCAACGGCCTCAGCGGCAATCGCCGCACGCTCGCCCTCCGCGCAGTTCTTGGGTTCGCCCTCCGCGCAGGAGCGCCAGGCCCTCCAGTCGAAACGGAAGAACTGGTGAAGGAGGAAGGAGCCTTCAAGAGTAAGCGGGACTGGAGAGAAATCAGACACGGAGCGCACCTCGTTGCCGACTGCTTCATCCTAACAAAGTCACCGTGGTCAGTTGCGCAGATCGCTCTCCAGGCTTGCCGCACCTGGCAGGAAGGCAGCGTATTGCTCGCCCCATGCCTTTATGGCAATAAGAACCGGATTCAGCGCACGGCCCTTGCGCGTCAGCATGTATTCCGGCCGTGGCGGATGGTCGGCATAGAGACGGCTGGTAAGGATGCCGTGCGCAGTGAGTTCCTTGATGCGAGCAGAGAGCACACTTGGTGTCAGGCCGGGCAGACTGGCTTCAAAGTCCTGAAAACGCCGTGTCTGGTACAGGAACAGGTCGCGCAGAATGAGGATGGTCCAGCGGTCACCGATGATGTCGAGGGTGCTCGCGATCGAACAGCGCATGGAGTATTTTCTGGTCATTTAGTTGCCAGTAATAATATATATCAAAGCAACTATGAATAACAAAGTAACTTGAACAAAGATAAACCGCGCAAACTCCTTGCAAAAAGAGAGTTTCCCCGGTGCGAGGCCAGCAAAAGAGAGATGCGCAACAGGAAAGACAAATGCAACCGTCTATACTCGCTAAGGCATGATTGAGAAATTTATCGCGCTCCTGGGAGAGCTGGTCAAACACGTCATCAGTGCAGGCGGCTATAAAGGCATCACCGCGCTTCTAGCCCTTAACGCATCCGGCATCCCGATCCCGTCAGAAGTCATTCTGCCGTTCTCCGGGTACCTGGTCCACCTGGGCCGCTTCAACCTCATTCTTGTGGCCGTAACGGGAGCGATCGGTTGCAATATAGGCTCTGCCATTGCCTATTGGATTGGCGCCAAAGGCGGCAGGCCATTAGTCGAGCGGTACGGTCAATGGGTGCTGATGAGCAGTCATGATCTGGACCGTATGAGCGGCTATTTTGATCGCTTCGGTTCAATCACCATTCTGATCGGGCGAATGCTGCCGATCGTGCAAACGTATGTCGCTTTTCCTGCAGGGATCGCCAGGATGCCGCGTCTGCGATTTCACATTTACACCACCATAGGCTCCTTGATCTGGTATTTCTGCCTGGCCTGGGCCGGTATGGAACTGGGAGCGGCGTGGGACACGGACCCGCGGATGCACGAGTGGTTTCATCGGTTTCATCTGATTGTGGTCGTAGCTTTGGCTGCGGGAGTCGTCTGGTTTGTCTGGAGCCACGTAATGAGAGCGCGAAGACGGAATATGATCTGAGGTCCCATGAACGCATGGGAGCACGGGTTCGGATTTCGGTAGAGCACAACGAAGATTCAACACTGTTTTTCGGATACAACTTCAACCATCAAAGACAAGAGAAGGAAAGGAATCAATCCATGGCAACGAAGAAGAAGATCGCTGGCAGGCCCAAAGCATCCTGCAAGGTTGCGCCCGCCACGGGCAAACTGGGAGTGATGGTCGTCGGCCTGGGCGCTGTCGCCACCACCATGATCGCCGGAGTCGAGGCTGTACGGCGCGGGTTGGCCAAACCGATTGGCTCGCTGACGCAGATGGGCACCATTCGGCTGGGCAAGCGCACCGACAACAAATCCCCGCTGATCAAGGACTTTGTGCCGCTGGCCGACTTGAAGGACGTGGTTTTTACCGGCTGGGACATCTTCAAGGACAACGTCTACGAATCTGCCGCGCACGCCAAGGTGCTGGACGAGAAGACGCTCGTGCAACTGAAGCCCTACCTCGAGACCATCAAGCCGCTGTCGGCGGTCTTCGATCAGTACTACGTAAAGCGCCTCCACGGCACGCACGTCAAGAAGGGCAAGAACAAGCGCGACCTGGCCGAGCAGTTGAGGGCTGACATTCGCGCCTTCAAGAAAACCGTGGATCGCGTAGTGATGATCTGGGCCGCGTCGACGGAGATTTTTATCGCGCCGACAGCCGTTCACCAGAGCATTGAAGCCTTCGAGAAGGGGCTTGACAACGACGACATCGCCATAGCGCCCTCGCAGATCTATGCCTACGCGGCGCTTACTGAGGGCGTGCCCTTTGCCAACGGAGCGCCCAACCTGACCGTGGACACGCCGGCCATGATTGAGCTCTCCAAGCGAAATGCGGCGCCCATCTGCGGCAAGGACTTCAAGACCGGCCAGACCTTCATGAAGACGGTGCTGGCGCCGGCCCTCAAGGCACGCATGCTGGGCGTCTCCGGCTGGTTCTCCACCAATATTCTCGGCAATCGCGACGGCGAAGTGCTGGACGATCCGCAGTCCTTCAAAACCAAGGAGGAATCGAAGCTCGGCTCGCTCGATTTCATCTTCCAGCCGGAGCTATACCCGGATCTTTACAAGGATCTTTACCACAAAATTCGTATCAACTACTACCCGCCGCGTGGCGACGACAAGGAGGCTTGGGACAACATCGACATCTTCGGCTGGATGGGCTACCCCATGCAGATTAAGGTGAACTTCCTCTGCCGCGATTCGATTCTGGCCGCGCCCATCGCGCTCGACCTGGTGCTCTTCTTGGACCTGGCCAAGCGCACGCCGTCGTTGCGTTCCATCGGCATTCAGGAGTGGCTGAGCTTCTACCTCAAGTCGCCGCAGAGCGCTGCCGGCCTCTATCCCGAACACGATTTGTTCATTCAGTCCATGAAGCTCAAAAACACGTTGCGCCACATCATGGGCGCAGATCTGATCACTCACCTCGGCCTGGAATACTACGACTAGGACTGGCCCCATCGGAAAGCTCAGGGCAGGCTGTCCAGGCGTACGTGCCTATTGGTCACAAGCGCAAGGCAAGCGCCCCATCCGCAAGGGTGGGGCGTTTTGTCCTTATAGAAAATTGTTATGCCGTTCCGCGTGTGACTCTTTTGACCACCCCGAACAGCACCAGGAACAACAAGCAACAGGCAATATCAAGCGCAAATGGTCTTTGCGCCGGTACCTTGACCGATGGGTAGATTAGTTCACCGGATTCTCTTTCATAGATAGCCTTGATTTTCTCCGCATTCCAGCCGGCGATTTCTCCCAGCGGTTGCAGATCCTGCAATGTATGCACCTGGTCGAAGCGAACGACCGCGTCTGCTCCGAATGCGGAGAAATCCACCAAGCCAAATGACTGAGCGATCTCCCTTGCAGCCGCCGGGTCATTGATCTGGAACCACCAACTTCCATCCCGCCGTGTATGTGCCCAACGAATGCGATAGACCTCCCTCTCGCCGTCTCGCTGACTTAGCGAATACCACAGGCGAAAGCCCCCGAATTCGTTATTATGCGACCAGTAAACGGAATGGCCTGCCAGGTTGGCCTGGGTGATTGCGTCGGCGCGTGCGGCATAGTTATATGCCGGAGACCACAGGCCCGCTCCGAAGCGCTCATAAAGACGGCGCGAGAGGCGCGTGGCGCTGAAGGTCGCCCAGCCCTCTTCTTCCGATCCCTCTGTTCCTCCCATCAACCAGGAGTTATAGGGAACCGTGCCGTAAAGATGACTGTATTCGTGCAGAATTGCATTGACCGGATCAGGAAAATGGATCGAGCCATTGGGATCGTTCAGATACGCGCTATCGAAACATAACTCCACATAGCGCGGAGAGATAAGATTGCCGTGAATGCTGTGTGGAAACTGCGCCTGAAATCCTCCTGCCTCAAAACCTCGGATTACCAGCTCATTCACCTGCGGCGAAAGACCGTAGGCCTCCTGGCTGATCTGATTGATGGCGGCCAGGACATGCGCCATTTGCAGCGCGACGGCGCGTACGCGCAGGTCGTCGTAGCGAACGGTAATGCCTTCGATCACTTCAGAGTGCTGCGGCAGCGAGTCCTGGTTGAGAATGATCGCCCTCTGCTCGGGCGGGAAAAAGCGCGGTAGTACCAGGCTGAGGAATAAACCAACTGCCGCTATGCCAGCCAATGCAATCCATCGCGGCCACCAGGAGCGGCAACGAAGTGTAAGTGAACCGGCAAGGAAAGCAAGCGACAGCAACAAAGGAGGCAGAGCAGAATTGGAAGGCGCCATGACCACGAGCGTGCAACTGACGCCACCGATGAGAGCCGCAGTCACCGTGGCAGCCAGCGGCGATTGGCCGAATCGACGCCGGAAGGCCAGTACCGTCCAGGTCAGCGTCATGCCTATGCTGAGAATGATCTGAAAGGGATCGCGCAGGGCAGCGAATCCATCCTGAAACAGGCCGAGGCTCAGTACGAGAAGCGGTACAACGGCGAATTTTTGCCACAGTCTCTTTTCGACCAGCTCATCCAGCATCAAATTCCAGGCAAGATAAGTAACGATAAACTCCAGCCAGCGCAGAAGAGTAATCGACGAGAGATTGGGAAATATCTGCCACGGATCAAGATAGGCAAACAGCGACACCCCCGCCAACAGGGGAATCAGCAGAAAAGACGCGGCATCCAAGAGGACAAGCCAACCCGATGAAATCGTTGTAGCTTGGAAGCGCCGCCCCGGCCAGAGGCAGAAAATGGCAAAGATGGGTACGAACAGATCAAGCAGCGCCGGCATGACCTGAAAGCCGCCGCCAACAAAACTCCGCGGAATAAACACGAAGGAAGGATCGGCTTTGAGGAAGAACAAAGAGACAATACGCGCGGCAACCACCAATAAGAGAAGAAGCCAAAAACGTAAATTTTTCATCCTGACTCCAAACTCGAGCAAACGCATCGCCACGCGCGTGCGAACAGAGCACAGCATTTATGGTTGCGTCCGATCATGAGATGGAATCGTATACGAGCCGGATAACGCTGAAGTTCCTTTATATTTTGCTGACTGGATCGCATCGGTCGTATAAATCTACTTCCCCAGCAGCGGCACGCCTTCTCGTTGCGCGGCAAGGCGGAGGTCGCCGTCAAGCGTGGCCAGCGGCAGCGAAAGGCGCAAGGCGAGTTCGAGATATGTAGCATCGATGACGGTTAGATTGTGGTGGAGCGTAATATATTCTCAGTTCATTCGCCTAAATTGAAGACGGATTGGCTTACGGTCAGTTGAGAAAGCTGCGAAAATGGATTTAAGCCGAGGTGGAGATGAATGCTATTCGCATAGCTTCCCAAGCGGTGGCGGTGGCAGGATTGTCGTTTGCCCTGGCCGTGGCAGCGTGGGCGCAGTCCACGCCGGCGAGCACACCGCCGCCAAGCGCGCCTCCCGCAAGCCTGCCTGCCCCAGGGACCACGCCGGTGGGAGGCGACACTCCGGCAACTCAAATCCATCCGGATAAATTGATCGAGCCAGGCAGCCAGAAAGTCAACGTGAAGCTGGGCTCCATTGACGACGTGGATGCCGTGGGCAATCGCAAGATCGGCGGCCGGGGATGGAGCAACTGGTTCTCGTCGGACACCGAGATCAAGATGGGCAGGCTGTACGCTGCTCAAATCGAGAAGAGCACCAGGTTCATTACCGATCCGGTGGTCATAGAATACGTGAACCGCATCGGGCAGAACATCGTCAAGAACTCCGATTGCAAGGTGCCGTTTACTATCAAGGTCATCGATTCGGACCAGATCAACGCCTTTGCGCTGCCTGGCGGGTACTTCTTCGTCAACTCCGGACTGCTTCTGAACGCCGACGAGGAGGCAGAGCTCGTCGGGGTGATGGCCCACGAAACTGCCCACGTCTGCGCCCATCACGCGGTCCGCGAGCAGACCCGCCTCCACTACGCCCAGTTAGGCGCCATTCCGCTGATCTTCATCGGCGGCTGGACAGGCCTCGGCGCTTACGAAGCCGCTTCTGTCGGCGTGCCCGTCACCTTCCTGCATTACGATCGCGAGTTCGAGGAGCAAGCCGATTACCTGGGCGTGCAATATATGTATCGCGCCGGCTACGACCCGCAGGCCTTCATCACCTTCTTTGAGAAGATTCAGGCTCTGCAAAAACGCAAGCCCGGCGCCGTCGATAAGGTCTTTGCAGACCATCCGCAGACTCTCGAACGCATCCTGCGCTCGCAGCAGGAGATTGCCCGCATTCTGTCGGCGCGCGATCAGTACATGGTGACCACCTCGGAGTTTGACGACGTGAAGGCGCGGCTGGCGCGCATTGAAAACAAGCGCCGCCTAACCGGCTCAACAAACGTCAACAAGCCCTCGCTGCGCAAGGCCGGCTCAGGTTCGGGCGACTCGTCCAGCCCAGCCAATTCCAGCGACGACGACAAACCCACCCTGCATCGCCGCGATGGCCAGAACTAGGGTCCTGCGGACTGCAGCCGCCTTCGGCTTGTTTTATGGCGGTAGGGTGAAAGGCCAATAATCTGAATCAGATCCGCTCCCGTGAAGCGCAGTGCGCACCATCCGGCATAACAACGCAAGTTCTTGGGGTAGGCTACGTCTTTGCCCCAACCGGCGGCGTTATTAGCCGTAACTCACCCGGGAAACCTCCCAAATCGGTATTCCTAAATCCGATGAATTTCCTGTAAATGCCGGTAATCCCTTGAAATGCCTGACAAAACCGCGTTATATACAGAAGTACCGGATGCTTTGCCGACTACCGGAAAGGGGCAGCCCCGCCCTAAGGAGGATTTTGTGCGCAACGCCGCAGTCCGCTCCAACCTGCTGGTCCCTGAGGTCCGCGAGGTCATGGACATTCGCCAGGCCTCAGACTACCTCGGCATCTCCTCCGACACGCTCTACAAGTACGCCTCCGAGGGCTTCGTTCCCGCCTTCAAACTGGGCAACCGCTGGCGCTTCAAGCGCTCCCGCCTCGACGAGTGGATGGATCGCCAGTCCGACCAGCATGCCGCCGAAGCCGTAGCCGATCCCCATGACAAGAAGCCGGTTCGGCCGGCGTTCTGAAGATAGCTATACGCAAAACGACGACCCCTAAATCACTGCTGCTGCGCCCTGTTATCCTCAACTAGTGGACCACCTTCGCCGCATCGGCCTCTTGCGACGCCGTCTGACCAAAGCTGGCCTTCACGGGCTGCTGGTCACACATTTGCCCGATCTGCGCTATCTCTCTGGTTTTACAGGCTCCAGCGCCGCTCTGGCCGTAACGCGCCACAGTGCGCGCCTCTTTACCGATGGCCGCTATAAGACGCAGGCCGCAGCCGAGGTTTCCGTCGCGCAGGTTGAGATTGTCGCCAGCTCTCCGGCAGTTGCCGCCGTTCAATGGCTGGCCGCGCAGCCCGGCGTTGAGTTTGCCGGATTCGACCCGTCACAAACCACGGTGGCCAACTTGGCTCGCTACCGTGCCGCGTTGCCCGCCCGCCTTCGCCGCAGCTTACTCACTGCCCTTGCCGCGCCTCTGATTACGCCGCTGCGCCAGATCAAGGACGAGGACGAACTGGCGCTGATGACTGAGGCGGCGCTGACCGGCTGCAAGCTCTTCGAGCATATTCTTGGCTTCATCCAGCCCGGCCTGGCGGAGTTTGAAGTGGCCGCGGAGCTGGAGCATCAGGCCCGCTTGCTGGGAGCCGAGGGAATGTCCTTTGAAACCATCGTGGCCTCTGGCCCGCGCTCGGCCATGCCGCACGGACGCGCCACAGCCGCCAAGCTGCCGCGCCGAGGCTTTGTCACCCTCGATTTTGGTGTTATTCTCAACGGGTATTGCTCGGATATGACCCGGACCGTGCATCTGGGCAAGCCCAAGGCAAGTGAGCGAGCCACCTACGAGGCAGTGCTGGAGGCGCAGGAGGCTGCGGTGGCCGCGGTGGCTTCGGGCATTCGTTGTTCAGAAGTGGACGAGGCAGCGCGCAGCGTGTTGCGCAGGGCAGGATTGGCGGAGGCATTTTCCCACTCCACTGGCCATGGTCTCGGTCTGGAGATTCACGAGCCGCCGCGCATCGGTGCCGGAGAGACAGGCCAGGCTTCTCACCGGCATGGTTATTACCATTGAGCCGGGAATTTACTTAGCCGGACGCTTCGGCATTCGCATAGAGGACATGGTGGCAGTCACCCGCAATGGAGGCCAGGTGCTTACCCCTGCGCCCAAAGCACTGATCAAGCTCTGACAGAACATTGATCTAACCCCTCCGGCAATAGGCTGGAGTCAAGGACTGAATGAAACCACAAGACATTGCAGATCTGAAACAACTGATTGAATTCCTCAAGGAATACCAGGTTGCCGAATTCGATCTGGACCGCGGCGACCTGAAGATCCGGCTCAAGTTCAGCCCGGCGGAGACTTCTCCGGCGGGACTGGCCGACCTGGCGCGTCTGATTCATTCCGTTCCGCCTGCATCGCCGAATGCTGCGTCAAGCCAGGCTGCTCACCCACCAGCTCAAACACCAGTAGCCGCTGACCCGGAGGCGGGGCTGCACATCGTCAAGTCGCCCATCGTCGGCACCTTTTACGGCTCGCCTTCGCCCGGCGCCGCGCAGTTCGTCTCTCCCGGAGATCGCGTAACCAAGGGACAGGTCATCGGCATCGTCGAGGCCATGAAGCTGATGAACGAGATCGAGTCCGACGCTGCCGGCGAGATCGTCAAGTGCTTGGTTTCCAACGGCCAGCCCATCGAGTTCGGGCAGCCTCTCTTTTCCATCCGGCTGGGGTGAGAAAGATAGTGGAGTTAGCCGCGCTATGCGCGTGTTCGCGGAGTTAGCCTCGATCTAACGCCGCTAACTCCGATAACTCCGCTAACCCCACACGCAAAGGTACCTGCATGCTTCGTAAGGTACTGATAGCCAATCGCGGCGAAATCGCGCTGCGCGTTATGAACGCCTGCCGGGAACTCGGCATTCGCACGGTCGCCGTCTACAGCGAGGCCGACCGCCACTCGCTGCACGTGCGCTTTGCCGACGAGGCCATCTGCATCGGCCCGCCGCGCGCAGCCGACAGCTATCTCAATGTCCCGGCGGTCATCAGCGCGGCCGAGATCGCCGACGTGGACGCGATTCATCCCGGCTACGGCCTGCTAAGCGAGAACGCCAACTTTGCCGAGGTCTGCCGCGCCTCGAATATCAAGTTCATCGGCCCGCCGCCCGAGGTTACCCGCCTGATGGGCGAGAAGGATAAGGCGCGCCAGGCGATGAAGCGCGCCAAGGTGCCGATTCTGCCCGGCTCCGATGGCGTGGTTGCCACGGTGGAGGAGGCGCAGGGCTGGGCAAAGAAGGTGGGCTATCCGGTCATCCTCAAAGCCAAGGCCGGCGGCGGCGGGCGCGGCATGAGAATCGTGCGCGCACCGGAGGAGCTGCCCAATCTCTTCCACGCCGCCTTCACCGAGGCGGAAAACGCCTTCGGCAACGGCGAGCTGTACATGGAAAAGTTCGTCGAGAACCCGCGCCACATCGAGTTCCAGATGCTGGCCGACGAGCACGGCAACGTGGTCTCGCTCTTTGAGCGCGAGTGCTCCATCCAGCGCCGCCATCAAAAGCTCATTGAAGAGGCGCCCAGCCTGAAGGTGACGCCGAAGATGCGCGAGGAGATCGGCCGCACCCTATGCCACTGCCTCAAGGAGATCGGCTACCAGAACTGCGGCACGGTCGAATTTCTGATGGACGAGGAAGGCCAGCTCTACTTCATCGAGATGAACACCCGCATCCAGGTGGAGCACCCCATCACCGAGGCCATCACCGGCGTGGACATGGTCAAGGCGCAGTTGCTCATCGCCGGCGGCGAGCGGCTGGATGCCATTCTGCCTCCAAAGCTGGAAATTCGCGGCCACGCCATCGAGTGCCGCATCAACGCCGAACACCCGCAGAAGTTTACCCCTTCGGCGGGCAAGATCACGGTCTTCCACGTCCCCGGCGGCAACGGCGTGCGCGTGGACACGGCGCAGTACGCCGAGAGCGTGGTCCCGCCCTACTACGACTCGCTGATTGCCAAGCTCATCGTCCACGGCTGCGACCGGGCAGAGGCGATTGCCAAGATGGAGCGCGCGCTCAGCCAGTTCGTTGTGCAGGGAATCGAGACCTCCATCCCGCTGCACCAGGCGATCTTTGCCGACCCCGGCTTCCGCGCCGGCGAGTTCGACACCAAATTCATGGAAAACTTTCTGGCCGGCAAGGCCGAATAGCGCGGAATCAAGACGGATTCAGTCCGGCAAGTTGCGATCATGCCCGCGGCACACCGGCAAGCTATGCACTCAAGCCGCTCTGCACGGCGCTCTATTGGGCAATCGGGATAGGCGTCAAACTATCCTCAAGCGCGCTGGGATCGCCGGCCGCCGGGCCATGCCACACGCTGCCGCCATACGTGGTGATGTAGATTCTTGATGAGTTGCGGGGATCGACAATCACGCGGTGGCCCCACTTGAAGTTGTAACCCTGAATCCGCGTCCAATGAAGGCCGGCATCAGTCGAGCGGTAAGCGGCCGCATCAAAGCCGCAGATATACAGCTTGTCGGGATCGCCTGGATCGATCGTCAAATCGTAAACATGTTGCGACTGGCTGAAGATAGGCTTCCAGCTCTGTCCTCCGTCCGTGGACAGAAACACACCACCCCCTGTGTCTACGCCTTCTCGCTCCTGTCCCCATGCGGCCAGGTAGATGCGCCGGTTGTCTCGCGGGTCCAGCGCCAGTCCGTTCGGCCCGTTTACTCCTTCAGGCAGCTTCATCTTTATCCAGTGCTCGGCCCTGTCGACAGATTTGTAAAGCGCGCCGCTTCCATTTGTCTCGCCGAAGCGGCCATCGTTGCTGCGGGCCACAATCAGATAGAGCGTGCCCTCGTCCGGCTTGCACAATTCGCCACGCAAAGGGCTCTGATTCGGTAATCCCGTTGTTCTTCAGTTGCCAGGTTTTTCCGTTGTCCGTCGACTTATAAACGCCCACGCCAAATCCGCACGCATACAGGGTGCGCCGCCCAACAGGAGACGCGGAATCGAGCAATACATGCGTGACGGCTGTTTCCCTCATGCCGGTGTTTGAAGGGGTCCAGGTCCGTCCGCCATCGGTCGAAATGCCGACGCCTCCCGTGACTCTGTCAAGAAAATTTCCACGTTGCCACATCTTCGGCCGCGGCAGGTCATGAATTCCGCTGAATGCTGCCCACATCAGGTCCTTAACCTGTGGATCGAACGCTAGCCAGTACGTTGTGTTTCGCCAGGCGTCCGGAACCCCGTTGGTAGCTGACTCCCAGGACCGGCCCCCGTCATGGCTGTCAAAAGCTCCTATATCGGTGTAGTCGATAAAGATATGCCGGGGGTCGAATGGGTCGAATTGCACGCCGTAAGCTGTGGTGACGTCGAGGCCGCGTGTTGTCCAATGATGATCTGCCGTGCGCGCGGAATTCACCTGCGCCCAGCTCTTGCCTCCATCCAGCGTCCGGTACGTTCGGAAGAGATCGGTGGCGTAGCAGATATCCGGGTTGCCGGGAGCGACACCCAAGCTATATGGAGCATCGAAGATGATGCTCTTGTAGCCGTCCCAGTCCGTGCCAACCGCGCGCTCTTCGATCCAGGAAGCATCCAGGTTGGATGCGGCCCTTGTAGATTCACGGAAGACGATCGACCAGCTCTTGCCTGCATCGAGAGTCTTCGCGATGCCGTTGTAAATGTTTTCAGGGCCCTCGCCGAGTTTCAATCCGCGGAAGCCGATGTAGGCGATCCGCCCATTGCCGCTTGCCGCTGCGATTGCGCCAAACTGGCCTGACTGCTGGCCGAGTGTCGGCGTTCTCATTTGCCAGCTTACGCCGTTGTCTTCGGAGACAAACACATCTCCCTTTACCGTTGTTGCATAAACGTAAATCTTGCCGTCCGCTTCGCCGGCGCCGGCATGTGCAATTTTCTCGCCTGGCATGGCAATTCGCCAGGCGGATATTGCCCGTCCTGGATAGGCGCCCTGCTCGCCAATCGCCAGCCGGCTCCCGCTGCGATAGAAGAGGAGAAGAATCTTATCCGCCGGATACGTGTTCTCGTGCAGGAAGGAGGCTCCGCCGTCCTTTGAAGCCAATAGCGTTGTTCCTCCGTACTGCGGATCGGTGAACGCAATGTGGACCTCATTTGAGTCCACAACGATCTGATGGATGCTTAAACCGGAAACGTAATTCCCGTCGTTTGAAGTCAGGCTGTAGTCTCCGTGGTCGCCATTCTGATGCTCGCCAGTCTTTTTGGCTGGGTTGGGGAACATCATGCGCCATGTCTTGCCGCTGTCGTCGCTGCGCCACAATGCTGCGCCTCCTGCGTAGATGCGCCGGGGATTGCCTGGATCGAAGGCAAAGGTGACGATGCCCGAACGCAGATTGAACATGCGCCACGACTGGCCGCCATCCAGCGTAATGTAGTTCCCGGTCATGTCGCAGCGCTCCAGCACAAGGGCAGGATCATGCGGGCTGATCGTGGGTGAAATCATGGTTCCGCCGCCGCCCGGACCGATGATCTTCCATGCATCAAGGCGTGGCGCCGATCCGGCTAATTGTGCGGCGGCAGCAATAGCCACCACGAGGGAAGCAGCCGGAATAAAGAACTGCCATTTCATACGAAACCTCACGCCCTGAGATAATTCGCTTGCAGCTTCGAATTGTGTCGATTGTACGCTCCTTGCCGAACGATTTATCGCTTTTTATTCGCCTTTTCTGCCGGCTTGTTGTATGCTGGTTTCGCAACTTGGGAGGTTGCCAAATGGACTTTCAAAAGGAATTGATTGCCGAGTTTGACCGCGAAGCCGCCGCAACGCGCAAAATGCTTGCGGCCATCCCGGCCGATGTTGACTTCTCTTACAAACCCCACGCCAAATCCATGAGCCTGGGCAACTTAGCCGGACACGTCGCGGAGACGGCAGCCGGGGACTGGGCGATTCAAATCCTGACCAAAGACAAGATGGAGTATTCTACGCGACCACAAGTTCGAGCCCTACGTCCCGGCCTCCACGAAGGCGCTCCTGGAACGCTTCGACAAACAGGTGGCTGAGACGAAGGCGGTGCTGGCCAAATTCACCCCGGAGAAGTGGGAAGAGCACTGGAAGTTTATCTACGGCGGCCAGACCTTTATCGACGAACCCAAGAACTGGGCCTGGCGCACATGGGTGATGAATCACATGATCCACCACCGCGCACAGTTGGGGGTCTACCTACGCCTGCTCGACAAGCCGATTCCGGGCATGTACGGGCCCTCGGCGAACGAGATGTAAGGACAGTTGTCAGTTTTCAGTTGTCTGTTTTCAGTTGTCCACCGGCTTCGCCGACCCACGAGGCATGAAACTGTAGTGCCGGCATCCCGGCCGGCTGTAGCGTGGACCTCCTGGTCCACGCTTGTTTCTTTGTAGTTCTCACAAGCCCGGCGATTGGTGAACGCTGGGCTTGTTGTTCCCGGTTTTCCGCGCCAGCGCGTTTAGTATGAATGCAGAGGCGACGGCTTCATGTTCACTCCGCAACCGATTGGATTTATCAGCACTCCCTTCAACGATACAAAGGCAATCCCCAAGGGCCTTGGCGCCAAACACGAGGCGGAGGGCGCGCTGAATATTCTGCCCGCATTTGAGCAAGGCCTCACTGACATCGAGGGCTACTCGCACCTGATTGTGCTTTGGGTCTTCGACCATTCCGACGGCTTCGATCTGATGGCCACGCCGCCCATCGACGACATCGTCCCCATGGCGTATTTTCGACGCGATCTCCGCGCCGCCCCAACCCCATCGGCCTCACGGTCGTTGAGCTGCTGGGTCGCGAGGGCGGAACGCTTCGTGTGCGCGGCGTGGACATGCTCGACGGCACGCCGATTCTGGACATCAAGCCTTACCTGTCGAGCATTCCCCCGGAGAAGATTGCGCCGCGGATGGATGGCCGAGGCCGAGGCGCGCAAGGGATGAGCGGCCAATTTTTCTGTAGAAAGTCGATGGTGACCAGACTTATGCATTCTTCATCAGTTTCCAAGGTCTACCCCATTCTCGACGCCTCCTTCATTCCTGCCACTGGCCGCGCCGAGTTTCTGCGCCGGTTGGGCGGTTCGCTGGCCGATGCCGGCGTAACGCTGCTCGAGTACCGCAATAAGGCCGGCGAGAAGCCTGAACTGCTGGCCGACGCCGCAATTTTGCGCGGTGCGATGCCTGCCGGACAGGTAAAGTTGATTCTCGATGATAGGGCCGATCTGGTTGAAAAGATTGGCTTTGACGGCGTTCATGTGGATGCTGGAGATCTCAAGCCAGCCGAGGCTCGCAAGCTGCTGGGTCCAGGCCGCATCATCGGCACCTTCGGCGGCGGCGCTGCGGGATTGCTTCCAGGAATTCTCGAATCTCCTGCGGATTACTTCTCGATTGGTCCTGTCTTTGCCACACGGACCAAGCAAACCAGCTCACCGCTTATCGGCATGGAAGGCGTACGGCGGCTGCGCGCGGAGGCTGGCGCTGGCCCGGTGCTGGTCGCTATAGGAGGCATCACGCTGGCCACGGCAGCCGAAGCTCTTTCTGCCGGAGCCACGCTCGTCGCCATCGCCGGAGCGCTCTTCCGCCAACCAGACCCGGCCGCGGATTTCCGGCGTTGGATGGCCGCGTTGGGATGAGCGTTGTCAAGCACGGGTTCGTGGTATCCCATCCTTTTCGCAAGAACGCGAAAAGGATGGGCACCCGGTTTTGGTTGTCTCGCACAAACTTTGATGACCTGAAAGAAACACAAAAATATTTTCAAAAATCTTGCTGTTAATTATCGAGTTAACATGCACATAAAGCCATCAGAATCAAATATGTTCCACGTGGAACAATTGGAGAGAGCGAGCGGCCCGCCCTTAAGCTAACCACAAATCAGCAGGTTCCATAAAAATCGATACAAGAGTGTCCTGAATTCATACAATATGTCCTGAATTCAGACACTTTTGAGAAAATGAAAGACAATCGCGCTGAAATCCGGTAAAACTTTCTTTACGTGACGATCTCAGACCCCAACCCTACTCCTGACTCAGAAGCTCCAGCCAACTCTACCGGGCTGGTGCAAAGCCTTGGCCTCTTCAGCTCCACCGCGATAGTGGTCGGATCGATGATCGGCTCCGGCATCTACATTGTCGGCGCGGACATTGCCCGCGGCACCAGCTCCCCGGCGCTGTTTCTGGGCGCGTGGGTGGTGACGGCCATCCTGACCTTCACCGCCGCGCTCAGCTACGGCGAGCTGGCGGCCATGATGCCCAAGGCCGGCGGCCAGTACGTCTACCTGCGCGAGTCGCTGGGACCGCTGTGGGGTTTTCTCTATGGCTGGACGCTCTTCCTGGTCATCCAGACAGGGACCATCGCCGCAGTGGCCGTGGCCTTCGGCAAGTTTCTCGGCGTCTTTTTTCCAGTCGTTTCGACGACACATTGGCTCTGGCACATCGCCCACGTACCGGCGCTTCCGGTAGGGCCGATGGTGCTGGGCAACATGGAGATCGGCGTCAACACCGCCAACCTGACTGGCATCTGCATCGTGATTTTTCTCGCCGTCGTAAACATCTTCGGCGTGAAGCTGGGCGCGTTGATTCAGAACATCTTCACCACGGCCAAGGCACTTTCGCTCGCGGCGCTGATTTTGCTGGCCTTCACGGTGGGACGCAACGCCGCGGCGATTGCGGCTAACTTCGGGGCGGACTGGAGCGAGTTCTGGAAGAACGCCGGATGGCACTCTCTGCACCAGGTCCAGGTGGGCGTGGGCGGGCCGTTGGTTCTTGTGAATCGTGCTCGTGATTCTGGCCGTGGTGCAGGTAGGTTCGCTGTTTTCTTCCGACGCTTGGAACAACATCACATTCACGGCTGGCGAGGTCAAGAATCCCCGGCGGAATATTCCGCTCTCGCTGATTCTCGGTACGGGATTTGTGCTTCTCATTTATTTTCTGGTCTCGTTGAGCTACCTGCTGGTTCTACCTCTACACGGCGACCCGCACGGCGCTACAGTGATGGCGCGAGGAATTCAGTATGCAACCGAGGATCGCGTTGCCACTGCAGCGCTGGAGCAGATCTTCCGCTCCGGCGGGGCGTACCTGATGGCTGCGGCGATTCTCATCTCCACCTTCGGCTGCGCCAATGGCATGTCGCTGGCCGGGGCGCGCGTCTACTACGCCATGAGCCAGGACGGCCTATTTTTCAAGTCGGTCGGCAAGCTGCATCCGCGATACAAAACGCCCGCCGCCGGACTACTGGTGCAGGCCGCGTGGACGATCGTGTTGTGCGTCTCTGGCTCGTACAGCCAATTGCTGGACTACATCATCTTCGCGGTGCTGGTCTTTTACATTCTCACCATTGTAGGGCTGTTTGTGCTGCGCTTTAAGCAGCCCGACGCGGCGCGGCCTTACAAAGCGCTCGGTTATCCCGTGTTGCCCGCGCTTTACATCGCGTTGGCAGGCGGGATTTGTGTCGTACTATTGCGATACAAGCCACAATACACATGGCCGGGCCTGGTTCTGGTTTTGCTAGGTATTCCTGTCTATCTCTTCTGGTCGCGGCGGACGCGTGCGCCAAGCCCTGTGAACTAAACTTAGTTTGTTAACACTCCCGTGGAGGAAGTCCTTCATTCATGTCCAGATTGCTACGCATCAAACCCATGTCATTGCTCTCAAAAGAGGCTGGTGAACAGGGCGAACACACGCTCAAGCGTTCGCTGGGCGCTCTGAACCTCGTCACCCTGGGCATCGGCGCAATCATCGGCGCGGGCATTTTTGTGCTCACCGGCCAGGCGGCGGCCAAGCACGCCGGCCCGGCTGTGGCGCTGAGCTTTGTGCTGGCGGGCATCACCTGCGCCTTCGCCGGACTGTGCTATGCCGAGTTCGCCTCCATCATTCCCATCGCCGGCTCAGCTTACACCTACGGATATGCCACGCTGGGAGAGTTTGTGGCCTGGATCATCGGCTGGGACCTGGGGTTGGAGTACGGCTTCGGCGCGGCCACAGTGGCCTCCGGCTGGTCGGGCTACTTCAACAGCCTCTTGCAGCAGTTGGGCATTTATCTTCCGCCACGATTGACCGCTACGCCGGGCACGGTGCTGGTCTATTTTCACGAGCGATGGCTGCCGCTGACCTCGCTGCCGCCGGGAACCGAGTCCGTTGGGTTGCCGCACGTGACGGCGCTCTTCAACTTGCTGGCGATTCTGGCGATCCTGGCTATCACCACCGTTCTGGTGATCGGCATCAAGGAATCGGCCAACCTGAACACCGCGATTGTATTCATCAAGCTCAGCGTTGTCGGTGTTTTCATTGTTCTGGGCGCATGGTTCCTCCTTCATCATCCGGACAAGGCCTGGGCCAATTGGCATCCGTTTATTCCGCCCTCCGATGGCCACGGCAACTTCGGTTTGAAGGGAATTGCCACGGGCGCGGCTTCCATTTTCTTTGCATACATCGGCTTTGACGCCGTCTCCACCGCGGCCCAGGAGTCCAAGAATCCGCAGAAGGATATGCCGATGGGCATTCTCGGCTCACTGGTCATCTGCACCATTCTTTACATCGTGGTTTCCACCATCCTCACCGGCCTGGTGAACTACCATTCGTTGAATGTCGCTGACCCGGTGGCGCTGGGCATCGACGCAACGGGCGTTAGCTGGGGCTCGCTGCTGGTCAAGATCGGCGCGGTCTTCGGTCTGGCGACCGTCATGCTGGTCATGTTGCTGGGCCAATCGCGCGTCTTCTTTTCGATGTCCCGCGACGGCCTGCTGCCTAAGTGGGCCTCGAAGATCCATCCCCGCTTTCGCACGCCGTGGATTTCGACCATCACGGTGGGCGCCGTGGTGGCTATCCTGCCGGCCTTTCTGCCCGTTGACCGGCTAGCCGAGCTGGTGAACATCGGCACGCTGCTGGCCTTCACCATCGTCTGCGCTGGCGTGTGGATTCTGCGTGTGCGTCACCCCGAGATGCATCGGCCCTTCAAGACGCCGTTTGTTCCGCTGGTGCCCATCCTGGGCATCGTCACGGCGGTTTACCTGATGTGCAATCTACCACTGATCACCTGGATGGTGATGCTCGGCTGGATGCTGGTGGGGTTGGTGATCTACTTCTCCTACTCGATTCGCCACAGCAAGGTGCAGAAGCTGCCCAAGGCGCAAGAGGGCGACTAATACAGCGGGATCAGGCAGAAATGCACGACGGCCTCCTTTGCGGGAGGCCATGTGGCGTTGTGTCAGTTGCCTTTTGCCTCGAGGAGGAAACAATAGGATTTTCATACAGCGTTCCTTCCGTGGTATAGCCTTGAACTGATGCTCCTTTTAGAAAACAAGCCGCTTGCGCCCTTCACCACCTTCGGCATTGGCGGTCCTGCGCGCTGGTTTGTCGAGGCTACAAGCGAAGAGGAGATTGCCGAGGCTGCCGCCTGGGCTACCGAGCGAGGAGTGGCGATGTTTGTCCTGGGCGGGGGCAGCAACCTGCTGGTCTCCGACGCCGGATTTGATGGCTTGGTGTTGCGCGTGGGGTTGCGCGGCATTTCGGTTATAGATGCGCCGGGCGAGTCCGGTCAGAGAATTTATCAGTCCGCCGCCGGCGAGAGATTGGGAGCACTGCGTGCAGCAGACCATTGAGGATGGTTGTGCGGGATTAGAGTGCCTAGCCGGCATCCCCGGCACGGTGGGCGGGACGCCAGTGCAGAACGTCGGCGCTTACGGGCAAGAGGCGGCCTCGGTGATCGAACGGGTGCGGGCGTTTGATCTCCAGGAGCACAACTTCGTCGAGATACCGGCGGCGGAGTGCGGCTTTGCATATCGCCGCAGCCGTTTCAACTCGTCTGATCGCGGACGGTACATCATTACTCGCGTGGACTATCGGCTCACGCCCGGCGGCGCGCCGTACGCTGCGCTACGCGGAACTGCAAAGAGCCTTTCGCAGAGGGCATGCAGCCGAGCCTGGCCGAGGTGGCGGCCCAGGTGCGCCGCATCCGGCAGGCCAAGGGAATGTTGATGGTCGAGGGCGATCCCGATTGCCGCAGCGCGGGCAGCTTCTTCAAGAATCCCGTGGTGACTGACGAGCAATACCGGCAGATTGCAGCCGCCGGCGAAAATGCGCCGCCACGCTTTCCCGCAGGTCCGGAGGCAGAGAATCAGGGCCGGGTCAAGGTTCCGGCAGCCTGGCTGATCGAGCAGGCCGGTTTCGCAAAAGGGCTACGCGCGGGGCAATGCCGCCATCTCCTCGCGGCATACGCTGGCGCTCGTCAATCGTGGTGGAGCCAGCGCGGCGGAAATATTGGCGCTCGCCAGCCAGATCACCGCTGCTGTCGAGGGGCGATTTGGCATTCGTCTGGAGATGGAGCCGGTGAGGGTGGGCTTCTGATTCTAATGTGCTTCGTGTCGCTCCCTCAGCTTTATTCATTTTTTTAATAGAGATTTCGCAACAATATTAGCTTTTTTATGTCAATGAAATCAAGAATTTGCGGGACGACGCGATCACTCTTTTCGTGTCTCTTCTTCGACCAGCCGATTGACCTGATACCACAAAATAATGCAGACCATTATTCGAAATTAAGGCATACTGGAAGTGTTCAATATTGACCACATTGACCACGGAGGACCGATGCTCTCGACGCGAAAGTTGCGCACAACTGCATTTGCTCTCATGGCCTTAGCGGTTTTGGCCTTCTCCCCTGCACACGGCCGGGCGCAGGCAGCGCTGCTGTTGGAGGAGCCGTATGGTTTTTTTGGCTCCGTCAATCCGACCGGGCACAATGCCATTTATTTTGAGCGCATCTGCGCCGAAACTCCTGTCAGGCTGCGCCGCTGCCAGGCCGGCGAGCAGGGCAGCTGTTATCTCCCGCTATCAGGGCATCGATGGGTATGACTGGGTGGCGATCCCGCTGATTCCCTACCTCTATTCCGTCGAGAACGCCTCCGCAGGTTCCCGCGCGCGCCAACCGCGAGACCGTCCATCAGCTGCGCGACCGCTATCATGAAGCTCATTTGCTCAGCCTGGGAGAAGATCTGCCGCCAGGCAATATTGTGCATGGCGGCTGGAATCAAATGGTGGGCCTCTCCTATGAGCGGCGCATCTACGCCTTCCGCTTTGAGACCACCGAGGAGCAGGATGACGCCTTCATCGCGCTGATGAACGATCAGCGCCAATCGTTCGCACTTTCATCTTCTGTTCAACAACTGCTCGGATTTTGCGCGCGTTGTGCTCAATTTCTACTTTCCCGGCACCTTCGGACGCAACGTCTTTCCGGACGCGGGCATGACCACTCCCAAGCAACTGGCCTATAAGCTGGAGCGCTATGCCCGCAAGCATCCCGAGACGCAACTGACGATCTTCGAGATTCCGCAGATTCCCGGCTATCGCCGCCAGAGCCGCTCCAACAAGAGCATCGCCGAGTCGCTCTCCACCACCGGCTATGCCATCCCCATCGCGCTGATGAATCCATACCTGGCCGGAGGATTATTCGTGGATTACCTGGCGCGCGGCCGCCACCATCTCATCCCCAAGCATCCGCAGATGCTGACTCCGGAGAATTTATTTGCGTTGACAGCTCCGGGCCGCGCCGCAGAAAATCCCGTCAGCGCAGGTGCGCAGGTCCCCAGCGCCGCTGCCGGCGGTCCAGCGAAAACAAAGACTACTGCGACAGCCAACTCCGGCCTGACAGAAATCAAGGTCGCGCATGAGCAAATCCTCTCCGCAGAATCTCAAAAACCACGGAAGGATTGATCCGCCGTTTCACTTTGTGCTGTTTTTCATTCTGGTTGCCAACCTGATCTTCGCCGATCATTCCACATGATTCACCATCGGGAAGATGCCTACTTCGCCGGCCCATGGTACGTGGTGCTTTCACTGGCGGTGTTCATTCCCTGTCTTCAAGCTGCGCACTTATCCGCTCAAAGTGCAGGACCGCGTCATTCGTCTTGAGGAGCGGCTGCGCTTGCAGGCGCTGGCCCCAGCGGAATGGCACCCGCAGATCTATCGCCTCACCGAAGACCAGTTGATCGGCCTGCGCTTTGCCGCAGATGACGAGGTGGTGGAACTGGCCAAGCAGGCGCTGGAACATAATCTGACTCGCAAGCAGATCAAGGAGCGCATCCAGAACTGGCGCGCCGACCACTTGCGGGTCTGAATCGCGGCTCTACCCCTCCTCCGCCTCGCGCAGCTTGGCGATCACGGTGAAGTCTTCCAGAGTGGTGATGTCGCCCTTGATTTCGCCGTGAGTGGCCAGTTCCCGGAGCAGGCGGCGCATGATCTTGCCGCTGCGGGTCTTGGGCAGGGCCTCGGTGAAGCGAATGTCGTCGGGGCGGGCCAGGGAGCCGATCTCCTTGGAGACCCACTTGCGCAGCTCGTCCTTTAATTCGTCGCTGGGCTCGTTGCCGCTTTCCAGGGTGACGAAGGCGGAGATGGCCTGGCCCTTGAGCTCGTCCGGGCGGCCCACGACGGCGGCCTCGGCCACCTTGGGATGCGCGACCAGGGCCGACTCGACCTCCATGGTGCCCAGGCGGTGGCCGCTGACGTTGATCACGTCGTCCACGCGGCCCATCAGCCAGAAGTAGCCGTCGGCATCCTGGCGCGCGCCGTCGCCGGTGAAGTAGCAGCCCTCGATGTCGCTCCAGTAGGTCTTCCGGTAGCGCTCGGGGTCGCCGTAGATGGTGCGGGCCATCGAGGGCCAGGGCTTGCGGACGACGAGCAGGCCGCCGTGGCCGGCGGGCACCGGCTCGCCCTGCTTGTTGACCACCTCGGGCTGAATGCCGAAGAAGGGCCGCGTGGCCGAGCCGGGCTTGGTGGGCACGGCGCCGGGAATGGGCGCGATCAGGATGGCGCCGGTCTCGGTCTGCCACCAGGTATCGACGATGGGGCAGCGGTTGTGGCCGATCTTCTCGCGGTACCACATCCAGGCCTCGGGATTGATGGGTTCGCCGACGGTGCCCAGCAGGCGCAGCGAGGCCAGGGAGTGCTTTTCGACGTGCTGGTCGCCCCACTTCATGAAGGCGCGGATGGCGGTGGGCGCGGTGTAGAAGATGGTGACCCTGTGGTCGTCGACGATCTTCCAGAAGCGGGAGAAGTCGGGCCAGTTGGGCGCGCCCTCGTACATCAGCACGGTTGCGCCGTTCTGCAGCGGGCCATAGACGACGTAAGAGTGGCCGGTGACCCAGCCGATGTCGGCCGTGCACCAGTAGATGTCCTCGTCTTGCAGGTCGAAGACGTACTTGGCGGTGATGTAGGTCTGCACGGCATAGCCGCCGGTGGTGTGGACCAGGCCCTTGGGCTTGCCGGTGGTGCCGGAGGTGTAGAGGATGTACAGCGGGTCTTCGGAGTCCAGCTCTTCGGCGGGGCAATCGGGCGCGGCGGCGGCCATCAGGTCGTGCCACCAGTGGTCGCGGCCGTCAACCATGTTTACGGGCGAGCCGGTGCGGCGGAAGACGACCACGTGCTTGACGGTGTGGCAGGCGTTCATGGCCTCATCGACGGTGCGCTTGAGCTGGATTTCGTTGCCGCGGCGGTAGCTGGAGTCCTGGGTGAGGATGGCGACGCAGGCCGAGTCGTTGACGCGGTCGGCGATGGCGTTGGCGGCAAATCCGCCGAAGATCACCGAGTGAATGGCGCCGATGCGCGCGCAGGCCAGCAGGGCAATGGCCAGCTCCGGGGTCATGCCCATGTAGACGGCCACGCGGTCGCCCTTGCGGATGCCCAGCGCCTTGAGGGCGTTGGCGAAACGCTGCACCTCGGCGTGCAGTTCGGCGTAGGTCAGGCGGCGCACCTCGCCCGGCTCACCCTCCCAGATCAGCGCGGTTTTGTCGCGGCGCTCGCCCAGCGCATGGCGATCCACGCAGTTGTAGCTCAGGTTGAGCTTGCCGCCCACAAACCATTGAGCCGATGGGAGATTCCACTCCAGAACCTTGTCCCAGGGCTTGAACCAATGCAGCTCGCTGGGCGACGCCGGCCCAGAAGGCCTCGGGGTCGTCGATGGACTGCTTGTAGAGGGCCTCGTACTGCTCCAGGCTCTGGATGTGGGCCTTGGCGCTGAACTCCGGCGGCGGCGGAAAGACGCGGTTTTCGCGCAGCGTGGAGTCGATGTCCTGGCTGGCAACGGCAGGAGCAGGACCGGCAACTGCAACAGCGGGCAGGGAAGTCATGCGAACCGACCTTTGGGGAAGAGAGAATCAAAACGGCTCACGGCAGCCAGCGGGACGAGCTCCCGGCAGAGCTCCGCGTGAAAGCACTCTATCTAGAGATGCATACAAACGGCAAGTGGCGCAGGTGACGGCAGGGATAAACAAACAATGTTTGATCGGAGATCCTTCTATTACGACCTTCATGACCGCGCGTACCGCTTCTGGTGCCAGACCCAGGCGGTGCGGACGATCTCGTCGAGTTGGGTGTAGCGGGGCTTCCAGCCCAGTTCGCGGATGGCTTTTTCGGAGCTGGCGACCAGAACGGCGGGGTCGCCGGGGCGGCGGGGATGGACTTCGGCGGGGATGGGGTGGCCGGTGACGCGGCGGGCCGATTCGATGACCTCGCGGACGCTGAAGCCCTGGCCGTTGCCGAGGTTGAAGATCAGGCGGTTTTCGGCGGCGGGGGCGGTTTCCAGGGCGTTGAGGGCCAGCAGGTGGGCATCGGCCAGGTCGGAGACGTGGATGTAGTCGCGGATGCAGGTGCCGTCCGGGGTAGGGTAGTCGTCGCCGTAGATGCGGATGGAGGGGCGGCGGCCGAGGGCAACGTCGAGAACCAGGGGAATGAGGTGAGACTCGGGCTCGTGGGCCTCGCCGCGGGTGATGCCGTTCGGGCCCTTCCGGCGCGCCGGCCACGTTGAAGTAGCGCAGCGAGGCCGAGCGCAGTCCGTGAATGCGGTGGAACCAGTCGAGCATCTGCTCGACCAGCAGCTTGGACTCGCCATAGGCATTGGTCGGCAGCAGGCGCGCATCTTCTTTGATTGGAATCACTTCCGGCTCGCCGTAGACGGCGGCGGTGGAGCTGAAGACCAGCCGGCGGGGGCCGTGGGCCAGAATGGCCTCGAGCAGTGCGAGGGTGGAGGCGGTGTTGTTACGAAAGTACTGCTCGGGATGGAGCATGGACTCGCCGGCCTCGATGAGGGCGGCAAAGTGGAGGACGCCGTCGAAGGGCTTTCCCTGGGCTTTGGCGGTGGTGAAAATCTTTTCAAGAGCGGGCCGGTCTGCCAGCTCTCCCTCAATAAAATCGACGCCGGGGGGCAAAAGGTCGCGCCGGCCATGGCTCAGATTGTCAAAAACAACGGCTTGGTGCCCCATTTTCGGCCAGCAAGCCCGCGACAGTACCACCTATATACCCCGCACCGCCAGTAACCAGAATTTTCACGAAAAAACTCGTCCTTCCCAAACACTTTGGTTTAGCTTAAAGTCTAATATGCAGAGTTGGTTGGGCCGGTCTGTGGCCGCCGATCAGGCCGCCGGAAAGACGGCTGCAGTTGCGATTTCTGATTTTGTCTTGCCGGGGCGAGCATGGCTGATTGCAGGCGCATGCAGCGCAGCACGGGAGTGAATATCTTTCGCAAGGAGGGATTGCATTTTTGTTGGATGCCCTGGACGTGAATTGGAGTGTATTCGAATGTCCAGGGTCCAGGCATGCCGGCAGTCCATATTGCGTGGAGCTTGCAAGCCAGGGTCTGGCCGTGGCGACGCACATTTTTTCCGAGATCACGCTGCGACAAGCATGAACAGAGTTTTCCTTTTCCCCCATCCGATCTACGCATGGGCAATTTGGATCCGGTCATGACGACCGGATGCAGGCGCGGCCACTATGGCCGTGATGCGAGGATTGAGAGCATGCGGAAATACGCCTAAGCGGGTGAAGACCAGCCTATCGCACCTGTTCCAGGACGGGCCACTTTCGGATTGCTCCCCGAGCCGGAGCGCAGCCCCGGCTCGTTTATCACCAGCATGGTGATCAACGGGCTGATGCTGGCCGTGTTTCTCTACGTTGGAGCGTTGGCCAAGAAGACAATCGATCAGCACAGGTATGAGGAGACGCTGCTGGTCATTCCGGCCAAAAAGGAGCCGCCTAAGCCCAAGGAGAAGATGCCTCCTCCGCCGCCGATCGAGGAGCCAAAGCCCGGGATGTGAAGTTTGAAGCGCCCAAGATCAACGTCCCCAAGCCGGAGCCCAAGCCGGATCTGAAACCGATCCAGATTGAAGCCAAGTTGACGATGCCGGCCATCAAGGACGCCAAGCTGGATGTGAGGCTGGCGCCGCAGCCCAAGTCGGCGCTGGCCCCGGCGGCCATGCCGGCGCAGGACAACAGCGTTAAGCCCTCGACGAAGCCGGTGCATTTTGGCCAGACCTTTGGCGTCACTGCCCAATCCCAACGCCAAGGGGCCGGCCACGGTGGCGGCCATCGGCAATCATGTACGGCGGAAATCAGGGGCCTGCCAGTGCGCCCCACGGAGTGGTGGGCTCGACGGGCATTGGCGATGGAACCAAATTCGGCAACAACAACGGCAGGCCTGGCGGCAAGAGTAGCCTCGGCCGGTGGTTCCCGCAGCCACGATCGCGGCCCCATCGGGGAATATGGGCAAGGTGGCCTCGGCCGGCATTCCCACCGCGCCCACGGCTGTGGCGGCAGCCCCCAGAGCGGTCGCTGGACCGCCCCCCACAGACCTGGTGGTCATCTCCAAGCCGCAGCCTCAGTACACCAGCGAAGCCAAGCAGCTCAAGGTGCAGGGCGACGTGATTCTGCGGGTTACCTTCACGGCCAACGGCCAGGTGGTGGTGCAGGGCGTCGTGCAAGGCCTGGGCCATGGCCTGGATGAAGAGGCGCGCCGGGTGGCGCAACAGATTCGTTTCCGTCCCGCCACGCGCAATGGCCAGGCGGTGGACATGACAACCAACATCACCATTACGTTTCAGTTGGCGTAACATCGGAATTGCACGCAAGATCACACAGCTATGCCTCAGCCGCGGGATGCTGGAACGGCGCAAGCGGCCAGAGAAGAAGTGGAAGAACCCAGCTTAGGAGCCTGACATGACGTTTCGGAAGATCTCCCTCGCCTTGCTGCTCATCACCCTGAGTGCCACGAGCGCGTTTGCGCTGGGGTTGGGCAAGAAGAAGACGCCCAGCACAAGTACTCGCAGGTCCACCAGCTCACGCCGGAGCAGGCGGCGCTGGTGGAAAGGGCCATTGGCCGGGAAAAGGTGCTGATCAAGAACATTCAGCAGCGCACGCCCCTGGTGGAGACCTACATCCAGAACACCAAGCCGGATATCAAGCTCTATCAGGTGCCGGTCTCGGATGAGTACATGCTGAGCCGCATCGACTTCGGCAAGGTCTTTTTCGACAAGACCTACGAACCCCGCGACCACCAAGGCAGAAGCACGAATTCTTCAAGGGTTCGCTGGCCTCCATTACCGGACTGACCAAGGCGCTGAAGCTGGATACGCATTTGACCTATCAACCCACTGGGCTTCACGGAGATGATGTTCCTGGATCCCAAGAGCTTCGACAATCAGCACTATGTCTTCAGCTATGTGCGGCGGGAGTTTCTGGGGTCGGTGCGCACCTGGGTCTACGATGTGCAGCCCAAGGTTTCCGGCATGGGCCGGTTCTATGGGCGCATCTGGATCGAGGACCAGGATGGCAACATTGTCCGCTTCAACGGCACCTATACCGGACCCCGAGTCCGAGGACGACTCGCGCTATCTACTTCCACTTCGACAGTTGGCGGATGAATGTGCAGCCGGGCATCTGGCTGCCGGTGGCCGTTTATGTGGAAGAGACCCAGCGCACCGAAGGCGACAAGCGTCGGGCTGAAGGCCCAGACGCACTTCTGGGGCTACTCCCTCAAGCTGCCCACGCGGGAGAGCGAAAACGTGAGCGTGAAGGTGGACGACGCGGTGGACAAGAGCGACGACTCGCAGGATGTGGGTCCGCTGCAAGCCTCGCGCGCCTGGGTCACGCAGGCGGAAAACAACGTGATCGACCGCCTGGTGGAAGCCGGCCTGGTGGCGCCGCTGACTCCCGGCGGCTATGAAAACACGGTGCTGGACCAGATCGTCATCAACCTGCAAGTGCCCAATAATCTGGCCTTTACCGACCAGGTGCATACCCGCATCCTGCTCTCGACCACGGTGGAAACCACCACCGTCGGCAACACCATCCTGATCAGCAAGGGGCTGATCGACAGCCTGCCCAACGAGGAATCGATTGCCTCGGTGGTGGCCATGGAACTGGCCCACATCGTGATGGGCCACCACATCGACACCCGCTACGCCTTCAACGACCGGCTGCTGTTCCCCGACGAAGTCGACCTTCAGGAAAATCGATATGTACCACTCGGATCACGACAACGCGGAGGCCGCCAAGAAGGCCATGGAGTACCTGCAGAACTCCATGTACAAGGACAGGCTGCCCTCGGCGGGGCTTTACTATGCGCAGTTGGTGGATCGGGAAAAGGAGCTGAAGGCGCTGAACACGGCCAAGCTCGGCGACTCGCTGCTCAAGACCGACGGAACCCCGTGGATGGCCGATTTGAAGAACATGGCGCCCAAGCTGAACTGGGACGACCTCACCCAGCGTCCGGCCTTGCCGCTGGGCAGTTGGCTCAAGACCGATCCCTGGGACGACAGGGTGCATCAGCTCAACGCCAAGATCTACGCCTACATGAACCCCCGCGACAAGATGCCGCTGGAGGTGACGCCGATCTTCTATCAAATTGCAGCGCTATGATGCCTCGAAGCTGACGCCGCCCTGCTGCACCGCCCCCTGCGCCGCCCGCTGCCGGCGAAGCGCCCCAGCAGCCCGCAGGCACATCGCATCCGCCAGCGCAGTAGCCTTTATCGGGAATCTCTGGACCGGGATGCGCAGTGCGCTGCATTCCGGTCCAGGGATTCCAAAACCTGTTCGATATGAACTCTGTCACCGGCTGCGAAGATATGCCGGGACTGAAAGTGCCTTTGACTTATGAGACGATTTAGCTCGTTTCTGTTCTCGATTCTGCTTTTTGCCGGAGCCGTTGCCGCCGGTGCGCAAGTGGTTCCCTCCGCCACCGGACGGCAGGTTTCGATCACCGCTGGCGGGATGGCCTCGATATTTCAGCCGGATTTCGCGTACAACTGGCAGCTGCCTTCATACGGCTACATCGCGCAAGCCAGCCCCCAGCCGCTGTTCGGCGTGGGCGCTTATGTGGACGTGAGGCTGAGGCGCTGGGTGCAGATCGAGGCCGAAGGCCGCTGGCTGCGCTGGAACCAGTACGATGGCATCTACCAGGACAACTACCTGATCGGCCCCAGGCTTCCGGTGTACCGACTTCTGGAAGGCGACCGTCTATGGCAAGGCGCTGGGCGGATATCTCGAAGATGAACTTCGAGACTCTACGGACGACCATGGCAAGTTCACCGACCTGGCCTTCGGCGGGGGCGTGGATGTGAAGCTGACCAAGCGGATCAGCCTCCGCGCAGCGGATTTCGAGTACCATTACTGGCCCAAGTGGGAGCAACTCCACGCTGTAGCCTTACGGGGCCAGCGTGGGCATGAGCTACAAGATTTTCTGATGGACCTCACAAGCAAAGAGGGCCACTCCATTGGGAGTGGCCCTCTTGTCTTGCTTAAAGTACGCTGCCGTTATGCCGGTGAAGGCGAGCCTTCAGGGTAGCCCGGGCCGCGGCTTTCCGGCTTTAGAACCTCCTGCACGTCATTGCTGCCGGTGTCCGAGGGTCGTGGCCAGATTCGAGCGCAATGGGGGAAGTTCCTTGCCCTCGATGAGCATCTTGACCTCTTCGGCGTCGATGGTTTCGCGCTCCAGCAGAGCCGCGGCGATGCGGTGCATGGCGTCGGCGTTGGTTTCGACAATGGCATGGGCCGACTGGTAGGCCTCGTCGATCAGGCGGCGCACTTCCAGGTCGATCTGCCGGGCCGTCTCCTCGCTGAAGTCGCGATGCTGGGCGATCTCGCGGCCCAGGAAGATCTGCTCCTCCTTCTTGCCGAAGGTGAGCGGACCGAGGCGGCTCATGCCGTACTCGCAGACCATGCGCCGGGCCAGATCGGTGGCGCTTTCAATATCGCTGCCCGCGCCGGTGGACATCTGGTTGAGAAAGATCTCCTCCGCCACGCGTCCGCCGTAGGACATGGCCAGTTTGGCTTCCAGATATTCCTGGGTGTAATTGTGCCGGTCGCCGGGCAAAAAGATGGTGACGCCCAGAGCCATGCCGCGGGGAATGATGGTGACCTTGTGAATGGGGTCGGAGTGCTCGCGCATGAACGAGACCAGCGCGTGGCCGGCTTCGTGATAGGCGGTAACCCGCTTCTCCTCCTCGGTGAGCAGCATGGACTTGCGCTCCGCGCCCATGAGCACCTTGTCCTTGGCCACCTCGAAGTCGTACATGGTGACCTGCTTGCGGTTCATGCGCGCGGCGCTCAGGGCGGCCTCGTTGACCATATTGGCCAGGTCGGCGCCGCTGAAGCCGGGAGTTCCGCGAGCCAGCACGTTCAGGTTGGTGTCGTCGGAGACGGGAACTTTCTTGACGTGGACGCGCAGAATCTCCTCGCGGCCGCGCACGTCGGGCAGGCCCACCACCACGCGGCGGTCAAAGCGGCCCGGACGCAGCAGCGCCGGGTCCAGCACGTCGGGGCGGTTGGTGGCGGCCACCAGAATCACGCCGTCGTTGGATTCAAAGCCGTCCATCTCGACGAGAAGCTGGTTGAGAGTCTGCTCGCGCTCGTCGTGTCCGCCGCCCAGGCCGGCGCCGCGATGGCGGCCCACGGCGTCGATTTCGTCGATGAAGATGATGCAGGGCGCGTTCTTCTTGCCCTGCTCGAAGAGGTCGCGGACGCGGCTGGCGCCCACGCCGACGAACATCTCCACAAAATCCGAGCCGGAGATGGAGAAGAACGGGAACATTGGCCTCGCCGGCCACGGCGCGCGCCAGCAGCGTCTTGCCGGTTCCCGGAGGGCCCACCAGCAGCACGCCCTTGGGAATGCGTCCGCCGAGCTTCTGGAACTTGGCCGGCTCCCTCAGGTACTCGATGATCTCCTTCAGCTCTTCCTTGGCCTCGTCCACGCCGGCCACGTCCTTGAAGGTGATCTTCTTCTGCTGCATGGAGAGCAGGCGCGCGCGGCTCTTGCCGAACGACATCGCCTTATTGCCGCCGGACTGCATCTGGCGCATGAAGAAGAACCAGATGCCGATCAGCAGAACGAACGGACCTACGCTATACAGCACTTGCAACAGGATGGTTGCTCTGCGGCTCCTTCTGGGCGAAGTGCGTCTTGGCGCGTGCAGCTCCTTTGCCAGGTTTTCGTCGTGTTCTCCGGAGATCGTGGTGTGGAACTGTTCCTTGGGCGTGGCCTTCAGGTGGCCGTGCAGTTCGGTTGCCCTGGATCTGGCGTCCTGCACCTGCCCCTGCTTCGATCTTGTCCGAACAGGTCGGAGTAGGCGATCTCAGTGTTCTTGCCGCCCATGCTGGCGCCTTTCGTCACCCAGCTGATAAGAACCATGCCGAAGGCGATGATGCAGGCCCAGACCATGATCGATTTGACGGTCGAATTCACCAGGATTCCTCTCTTCAGGTGCTGGAAGAACGGTCAAACGTGTCTCAAGCACCGCCTGTATCTCCTTTAGACGCCGGTACATTCCACAAAGTTACAGAAAATAAACGGAAGCCTGGACGGCTAAACACATACACACCTCCGCCCGGAAGAAGCAGTAACTTAAATTGTACTCTCCAGTCCGGTAGACTTGCAGCAATTATTGGGCCGGTTCCGTGGCAGGTATCCAGGCTGGTAAGTCCCGAATGCGGATTCCCGGTTCCGGCTCCACTTCGACTCCTCTGCATCCAGACGATGCGGCCATCGAGTTCGAGAACCGGCCAAAGAGCGCGGCTGGAGCCGGTAACTTTGAGGCGCTCCAGCACTTCCTTCACCTTGCGCGGGGCGGAGGAGTGGCGCAGCCGAACACGGTCGCCCGGCCTCCAGTTGCGCAGCTGTGGCTAGCTTGGGCCGGTCAGTCTGGCTTCGTACATGACGCATCCATACGCTCGATCCGCAGCCGCAGTCCGAAGGCTGGGGCGGCCACCTCGCCGGGAATGGCCACTGTGTATTCGGGTGCAAGCTCCGCGGCACTCGTGCTTGCCGGCTCCAGCGGCAGAACGGCCAGCCGCAACTCCCTCGCGGTTCGCTCCGCGCGGAATCCCTGGGCCAACTGGAGCTTCTGTCCGGCACGGCCTGCGAGGGCCAGGTTGCGCAGCGCCTCGGTGGAGGGAAAATCGACTGCCGCGCCCAACTGTTCTGCGGCGATGACGCAAGAGCCGGCGCTGGAGGGCCGGGGGGAGCGCGGCCAGACGGCTGACTTCGAGGGCAAGGCCATCGCCGGCTGCTCGGCCTCCGCCTCGAACCGGGCGGCCAGGCATCAAAATCTGCGGCCCAAGGCGAGCCAGTTCGGCCTGCCACCAGGCCTCCTCGTCGCGGGCCAGCGTGGCCATCTGCGCCAGGTGCTCGCGCAGTTGCGGGTTCCAGCCCTCCAGCAGCGGCAGCAGCTCGTGGCGGATGCGGTTGCGGGTGAAGGTGAGGTGACGGTTGGAGGAGTCCTCGCGCCAGCCCTGGCCCAGCGCGCCTAAGATAAGCCTCGACCTCAGCCCGCGTAGTGGAGAGCAGCGGGCGCAGGATGCGGCCCTCGGGAAACTCGATCACCGGATGGATGCCGCTCAAGCCCTCGGTCCAGGCGCCGCGCAGGAACTTGGCCAGAACGGTTTCGGCCTGGTCGTCGCGGGTGTGGGCGGTGGCCACGGCCTCCACCTCGCCCGAAGCCATGAGCTGCCGGAACCAGCTGTAGCGCAGGCGGCGGGCGGACTCCTCGATGGTTTCGGCGTTTTCTTGGGCCGTTGCCCCGGCATCGACCCGCGCCTCGTGGAAGGGCAGGCCAAGTTCGGCTGCAAGCGAGCGGGCAAAGGCCAGGTCGCCGTCGGCCTCCTCGCCGCGCAAGCCGTGGTGCAGATGGGCGGCGTGGAGCACCAGGCCCAGCTCTCCGCTCCGCTCCGCCAGAGCGCGCAGCAGGGCCACGGAGTCGGCGCCGCCAGAGAGGCCCACGGCCAGGCGAAGTCCCGGCCTGAGCAGCGACACATCGATGGGCAGCTTCGGCGCGCATTTCAAAATGATAAGGCGGCGATGCTGCGCCTTGCCGGAGAAGATTGCACATTTTGCATACCGTGCATGAATGCAGTTTCCGCATCCAGAGCCGCTTCGTTGTATACTCCAACCGATATGCAAGTCTTTGCGATTCTTCCCGCTGCGGGGCTGGGAACCCGGATGGCCGGGCCGCAGCCCAAGCAGTTTCTCATCCTCGATGGGCTTCCCATCCTGATTCACTCGCTGCGCGCCTTTGCCTCGGTGGCGCGGGTGACGGCGATTTATGTGGCCGTGCGCAAGCCGGAGATGGAGCGCGTCCAGGCGCAGATTGCCGAGTACGGTTTTGCCGGCCGGGTTCGCGTGGTGGAAGGCGGCGACAGCCGCCAGGAGTCTGTCTCCCACGCGCTGGCCGCTTTGCCGGCCCAGCCCGACGATGTTGTTCTGGTACACGACGCCGTCCGGCCGCTGATTGACGCGGCCACCATCGAGCGGACCATCGACGCGGTTCTGGAGCATGGCGCGGCCATCGTGGGACTGCCCGCCGTGGACACCATCAAGCAGGTGGAGCGGACCGCGCACGGGGCGCTGATTACCTCCACCATTCCGCGCGAGTTTATGGTGCTGGCGCAGACGCCGCAGGGCTTCCGCTTCGGCCTCTTGCAGAGCGCCTTCGCCGAGGCCATGGCGGACGGATTTGTGGGCACCGACGAGGCCTCGGTGGTGGAGCGCGCCGGCCATCCGGTGGCCGTGGTCCATGGCTCTCGCGGTTAATCTGAAGATTACCCAGCCGGGCGACCTGGAGTTGGCCGAGTTTTACCTGCGCCAGCGCGCCCGCTAAGAGCGGAATCCAAGCAAGAACAGGCAGGGTAACCATGGAAACACGGATCGGATTTGGCTATGACTCGCACGTCTTCAAGCCGGGCGTGCCGTTGCGCATCGGCGGAGTCTCGCTCGACCACCCGGAGGGCCTGGAAGGCCACTCCGACGGCGATGTGCTGCTGCACGCCGTGACCGACGCCCTGCTGGGCTCCATTGCCGCCGGCGACATCGGCAGCTTTTTCCCGCCCGGCGACCCGCGCTGGAAGAACGCCGACTCGGCCATCTTCCTCAACCTGGCCCTGGAGACGCTGCAACGCGCCGGCTACCGCATCGTGAACATCGACACCACGCTGATTCTGGCCGCGCCCAAGATCGGCCCCGTCTCCGGAGAGATGCGCGCCCGCATCGCCGAGACTGCTGGGCCTGGGCACGGACCAGGTCAGCATCAAAGCCAAGACCCCGGAGGGGCTGAACCTCGACCGTGTCGCCCAGTGCCACGCCATCGCCCTGGTGGAGCGCGTGATCGAGCCGGAAGACCTGAAGAGCATGAGCGCCGTGATCGAAAGCCAGCGCCAGCTGGAAGATGTTGTCGAAGACCTGCTCAGCTCGGTCCACGGAGTGCCCAAAAAACGCGGCGGGCCGGACTACGACACCGAGGAGATTCCGTAGGGCAGGGAACAAAGATCATGGAACAGCAGACCGATCGTTCTAACTCTGGATACCTATGCCCCGGTTTATAGTCACTCTGAACAAGCAGGTCTTAATGTACTGAACCGGGCTTATAAGACCAATTTGCAGCCGTGCGAAAATATGATTGCGGATTTCTGTGTTTAGCTTTACCGTTGCAGCGAGTTCTCATCTCACCACTTGGAGTGTTCTGTATGCAATATTTGGCGTTTTTCCTGCAAAACGAGCCTGATCCGGCAGTCGTCCAGCATATAGTCATGGCTATGCTCGCGCTTATTCCCGATCATCATTCTCGTGGCGATTGCCATCGTCATGGTGCCCTGCTGGTTCATCCTGAAAAAGGCAGGTTTTTCGCCCTGGCTGTCGCTCCTGTGCATCATTCCGTCGCTTGGCACCCTGGTTCTGCTCTACGTCCTGGCCTTCTGCCGAGTGGAAGGTCGTGCCCGCGCCTCCGCCTGTCTGGCAGCAGCCGCCGTACCCGCCGCAGCCGCCGTATCCGCCTCAGGCCTGAGACCGGACCGGCAGCTGAAGGGGGCGCTGCCTGCGTCGCGATTGGTAACATACAATCAAGATGCCTGATTCGACTCCCTCCTCGGCAAAGACTCCCCGCGTTCGTTTTGCGCCCTCGCCCACCGGCTTCCTGCATGTGGGCAGCGCGCGCACCTTTATCTTCAATTGGCTCTATGCCCGCCACAATCACGGAACCATGGTGTTGCGCCTGGACGACACCGATGTCGAGCGCAACACCGAGGCCAGCGTGCAGTCCATTTTTGAAGGCCTGCGCTGGCTGGGCCTCGACTGGGACGAAGAGTACAAGCAATCCGAACGCCTTGCCCTGCACCGCCGGCAGGCCGAAGCCATCTTCGCCAAGGGCCTTGCCTATCGCGACTTCACCCCCGCCCACGCGGGCGACGACAATCAGTCCTCCGCGCAGGGCGCATGGCTCTTCAATCCCGGCATGAGGGAAATGTCACGCGAAGAGAGCGACCGCCGCGCCGCCGCTGGCGAGCCGTTCGCCCTCCGCTATCGCGTCCCGCGCGGTGAAGGCCGGACCCTGCACTTTCGTCGATGGCGTCTACGGCGAGCAGTCCAAGCTCGCCGACGAGGTCGAAGACTTCGCCCTGCTGCGCTCGGATGGAATGCCCACCTATCACCTCGCCTCCTGCGCCGACGACGCCGATCTCGCGCATCAGCCACATCATCCGCGGCCAGGATCACCTGACCAACACCTTCAAGCACCTGCTGATCTTCGAGGCCCTCGGCGTCCGAGCCGCCCCAGTTCGCCCATCTGCCCCTGCTCGTCGCCCCCGACGGCGCCAAACTCTCCAAGCGCAAGCACGGCCCCGTCGTCAGCGTCACCACCTATCGCGATGCGGGCTTCCTGCCCCAGGCCTTCGTCAACTTCCTCTGCCTGCTCGGCTGGTCGCCCAAGGACGACCGCGAGTTTCTCACTCTCGACGAGATTCACCGCCGCCTTCACTCTCGAAGGCGTCAACCGCGCCAACGCCGTGATCAACTTCACCGAGGAAGACCCGTTCGACCCGAAGGCCGTCTGGCTCAACGCCGAGCATATCCGCGCCCTGCCCGTCGAGCAGCTCAGCCGCTGCATCTAGCCCTTCTTCGCGCAGGCCGGCTTTGAGACTTCGCCAGAAAAAATACTCGCCGTCACCCCGCTCATCCGCGAGCGCATCAAGCTCCTCCGCGATGCCCCCTCCGCCGCCGACTTCTTCTTCCTCAACCAGCTCGCGCCCTACGACCCCGCCGAGCTGATTCCGCAGAAGGGAGATGCTGCTATGGCTCTCCGCATCCTCAAACATGCTCAAGAAGTTTTGGCCGGGACGAACTTCGATCACGATTCGCTCGACCAGGCGCTTCGCCAGGCCGCAGCGTCACTAGGACTCAAGGCCGGGCAGGCCTTCCAGCCCATCCGGGTCGCCGTCTGCGGACGCAAAAACGCGCCGCCGCTCTTTGAAACCATGGCCGTCCTCGGCCGCGATGTGTGCCTCGCCCGCATCCGCCAGGCCGAAGCCAGCCTTCAATCGCTCGGTTGAGTGCGAACCAGTCCATACTGGCAGTGTTGCCGACCTCTGATGTCTTGCTTGACATTCTGTAATCGTTCGATTACACTTCGACTCATGTTTTCCGTCAGGCCGCTTCCCGAATTCACAGCTGGCTTGATGGATTGAAAGACAACAGGGTACGCGGCGCGGTGGTGGAACGAATCAAGCGCCTCTCCTTCGGCTTGCTGGGCGACTTCAAGGCGATTGGCGATGGCGTGATTGAGCTGCGCATCGACTTCGGCGCGGGCTGGCGTCTGTATTACACGCAAGTGCGGCGCGCAGATCGTCGTGCTGCTTGCGGGCGGTTCCAAACGCACACAGAAGAAAGATATCCAACGGGCTAAGGCCTTGGCCGCATTGCTGAAAAGCGAAAGGGACTAAAGATGAGAAAAACCATTCAACGTGGACGACCTGCCTGAATTCGACCCCGCGCAGTACCTTGACAACGAAGAGAGCATCGCCGTCTATCTGACCGGAATTCTGGAAGCGAATAACGCAGCCCTGTTGGCCTCGGCGCTGGGTGACATTGCCCGCGCGCGCGGCATGACGGAGATCGCCAAGGCCGCCGGAATTACCCGCGAAGCTCTCTACAAGGCCCTTCGCCCCGATAGCGCGCCGCGCTTTGATACCATCAGCCGCGTCTGTGCGGCGCTCGGCGTGCGTTTGGTGGCCCAGCCCATGCCTGCCGGCAAAGCAGCCGCTTGAAAGCCAGTCCCTGCCGCATCGCCGTCTGCGGACGCAAGAACGCGCCGCCGCTCTTTGAAACCATGGCCGTCCTCGGCCGCGACGTGTGCCTTGCACGCATTCGCCAGGCCGAAGCCGGCCTTCAATCGATCGGTTGAGTTTCCTTTTCAAACATCGCAATGTGGCAGGCCGATGCGCCCGCTTTTTCCATAGGATTGTTCTTGCAAACCAGGGATAGTGACAGTATACTCGCTGCATCTAACATTTAAGGAGTTTTTATGACAAGGTTAAAAGTGATTCGCTTTCGGAAGCGCTCCTTGATTTACGGTATTCTAGTGGCGACGATCGGTTTGACGGGAACGGCGTTCACCCAAACGACTACGACTCCAACAAAATCAACCACCGTCACCAAGAAAGCTCCGACTAAAACACCGCGGAGGAAACGAATCTGCCGACTGGACGAAAGCTACAAAAACTGCGACGCCAGTGGCGTATCTTGCATATGTCCACATGCACCCGAACACCACTAGATTGAGGATCGTTGCAGGTCCCCGTTTTAGTTGCCGGGCAAGTATTTGATTCCGCGATTAACAGGGTGCAGGTAACCGTTGGAAGTAACCCGGGAATTGAGATCGCGCTTGATGGGGATAGCGCTCGTAACCTCGGTCTGCTGACCTATGAGCCGCCGACGCCTCCATCCGGTTTTTCAAAAGTCAGCCAAAGCGGTAGGTACACCGAGAGCCATTCGAGGGCAAGAACGCTCCTGACTCTCGACACTGACTCACCTGAGATATTGGCCGTGGAAATCTTACCAAACAAATGAGAGACTGGTGAATTATATGCGCTCCATTTTTACCCGACTCCACCGTTTTCCAATTCCTCGCCTTGCCGTCGTTCTGCTGGTGGCACTGGCCTGGACGAGTCTCGCCTTCTGCGATCCGATTCATGACGCGGCTCGGGATGGTGACCTAACAAAGGTCCGGGTGTTACTCAAAGAAAACCCCACTCTGGTATTCAGCAAAGGGGGCAACGGCGCGACGCCATTGCACTTTGCTGCAGATAATGACCACTGTGACATTGCGAGATTGTTGCTGGCCCACAAGGCTGATGTCAACGCACAGGACAACGACGACCTAACACCTCTGCACTACGCGGCGCATAGGGGCTACAAGGACATGACGGAATTGCTGTTGGCAAACAAGGCCAATGTCAATGTCAGGGACAATAGCATAGGCGGTACGCCTCCGCACAGAATCGGCGGGACGCCCTTGCATTGGGCCGCGGGTGGTGGCTACAAAGACGTAGTTGAATTGCTGCTGGCGAACAAAGCCGACGTCAATGCCAGGGCCAACGGCGGCTTAACCCCCTTACACACGGCTTCAATGTACGGCTACAGGGATGTAGTGGAATTGCTGCTGACAAACAAAGCCGACATCAATGCCAAGGCTGATAACGGCGCGACCCCTTTGCACTGGGCCGCAGTTAAGGGCCATGCGGACGTAGTCGATTTACTTCTGGCCAGCGGGGCCGATGTTAATGCTACGGACAACAATGGGCGGACGCCTTTGAACTTGGCGCTTGCAACGGGCCACTCTGACACGGCAGAATTGATGCGCCAGCACGGCGGCCACGAATAAGCATTAGGTGCCTCGACCGACAACACAACTTAAGATAATGTAAACGAGCAGTGCCAAATCCATCCCGCACCCTTGTCCGCTTTGCTTGCCACGATCCCGCGTTTTTTTCGCGCTTTTTCCAGCGTCTTTGGATGGATGCCCAGTTGCCGCGCCAGTTCAATCGTCACCCGCGCCGCTCTCATTGAGCATAGCCCTTCAGTGGGATAATGAATAATAGCCATGACCAACGCAAATCCGGAAAGCCAAGACGCCCAACAGACGCCCGTCCCTCCAACTTCCTCCGCGACATCATCGCCGAGGATGTGCGCACCAAAAAGTACGGCGACGCCGTCATCCAGACCCGCTTTCCTCCCGAGCCCAACGGCTACCTGCACATCGGCCACGCCAAGGCCATCTGCATCGACTTCGGCCTGGCCGACGAGTTCGGCGGCAAGACCAACCTGCGCTTCGACGACACCAACCCTGAAAAAGAGGAGCAGGAGTACGTCGATTCCATCATGGAGGACGTGCGCTGGCTGGGCTTCGAGTGGGAGCGCCTCTGCTATGCCTCGGATTACTTCGGCCAGCTCTACGAGTGGGCATTGCAGCTCATCAAGGCCGGCAAAGCTTACGTCGATGACCTCTCCGCCGATGAGATTCGCCAGCACCGCGGCACCCTGACCGAGCCCGGCAAGGACTCGCCCTATCGCAATCGCTCCGTCGAAGAGAATCTCGACCTCTTCACCCGCATGAAGGCCGGCGAGTTCCCCGACGGCACGCGCGTGCTGCGCGCCAAGATCGACATGGCGTCGCCGAATCTGAATATGCGCGATCCGGTCATGTACCGCATCCTGCACGCCTCGCACCAGCGCACCGGCGACGAGTGGTGCATCTATCCCATGTACGACTACGCCCACGGCCAGTCGGATTCCATCGAGCGCGTCACCCACTCCATGTGTACTCTGGAGTTCGCCGACCATCAGCCCCTCTACCGCTGGTATATCGAGCAGCTCGGCATCTTCCCCTCGCAGCAGATTGAATTCGACCGCCTCAACATCACCTACACCATGCTCAGCAAGCGCAAGCTGCTGCAACTGGTGCAGGAGAAGCGCGTCAACGGCTGGGACGATCCCCGCATGCCCACTCTCTGCGGCATCCGCCGCCGCGGCTTTACCCCGGAAGCCATCCGCACCTTCGTCGCCGCCAGCGGCGTCTCGCGCACCAACGGCAGCACCGACATCGAGATGCTCGAGCACTTCCAGCGCGACGACCTCAACCGCCGCGCGAGCCGCGCCATGGCCGTGCTGCATCCGTTGAAGCTGGTCATCGACAACTACCCCGACGGCAAGGAGGAGTTCGTCGAAGTCGCCAACAATCCCGAAGACCCCTCCGCCGGGACCCGCCAGGTGCCTTTCTCCCGCGAGATTTACATCGAGCAGGACGACTTCCGCGAGGTTCCTCCGCCCAAGTACTACCGCCTCTCTCCGGGCAAAGAAGTGCGCCTGCGCAACGCCTACTTTGTCACCGCACAAAGCGTGGTGAAGGACTGCCGCCGGCAACATTGTCGAGGTGCACTGCACCTATGATCCGGCCAGCCGCGGCGGCAACTCGCCCGACGGCCGCAAGGTCAAGTCCACCATGCACTGGGTCTCCGCCGCCCACGCCATCGGCGCCGAAATCCGCCTCTACGGCAACCTCTTCGCCAAGGCCGATCCCTACGACCTGGAAGAAGGCCAGGACGTTCTCGACAATCTCAACCCCAACTCGCTCGAGATCCTCACCGGCGCCAAGCTGGAGCCTTCGCTTGCCAACGCTCAAGCTCGAGGACCGCTTCCAGTTCGAGCGCGTGGGCTACTTCTGCCTCGATCCCGACTCGACTGCCGGGGAAGCTGGTCTTCAACCGGACGCTGCCGCTCAAAGACTCCTGGGCCAAGATCGAGAAAAAATCGGGGATGTAACGGAGAGGAATTCGGTTTGAAGAACGTTACGATCTGGATTGGCTCCTGCGTTGTTGCGTTGCTGATGGCCACTTCGGGCTGGGCTTCAGAGGTGCATACCAATCCGCTGAACCGCGAGCCGCAGGTGCGCGAGGCCTATGAGCACTTCTACAACCTGGATTATCCCGGCGCCGTGGAGCGGTTTGAACGCATTCGCGAGGCGCATCCGGGCGATCCGCAAGCCAGCGCGCTGCTGCTCAACGCCCTGATTTTTCAGGAACTTTACCGGCTGGACCTGCTGGACACCACCTTCTACGCCAATGACGGCTTTTTGACCGGGCGGCACGCGACCGAGGAAGACCCCGCGACGCGCGACCGCATCCTGGGACTGGCCGACGAGGCTATCCACGAGGCGGACGCGCGCATTGAGCGCAACCACGACGACATCGATGCGCTTTTTGCCCGCGGATGGGTGCGCAGCCTCAGGTGCGCGTATGTGGCCATGGTGGAAAGAGCGTATGGGGCGGGCTTTCGGCTGGCCACCAAGGCCAAGGACGACGAAGAGCGCGTGCTGGAGCTTGATCCGGATTATGTGGACGCCAAGCTGGTGACGGGGGTGTATGAGTACGTGGTGGGCGCGTTGCCCTGGCCTTTCAAACTGCTGATTGGCTTTGCCGGGATTACCGGATCGAAGACGCGCGGCCTTGAGATGCTCAATGACTCCGGCAAACGCGGCGTGATCACCAGCACCGAGTCGCGCACCGTGATAGCACTTTTCCTGCGCCGCGAGGCTAGATACAAAGAGGCGATTGAGGTGGTTCGCAAGCTCAAGGATCAGTATCCCCGCGATTTCCTCTTCTGCCTGGAAGAGGCCAACCTGCGCAGGGACGCGGGCGAGGGCATGGTCGCGGTAGAGGCATATAGGGATCTTCTGGCTGACAGCGCCAAGCCCGGCTATTTTGCCCAGGCTCAACTGGAGCTGGCCTACTTTGGGCTGGGTGACGCCCTGCGCGGACAGCGCCACTTTGCAGAGGCGGCTCAGGCCTTTGAGCAGGCCGCGGGAACTAAACATGTTGGTCCAGAACTCAAAATTCGGTCGCTGCTTGCGGCTGGAGAGTGCCGTGATCTGGACGGCGAGCGCGAGTTGGCTATCAGGGACTATAAGGCAGCCATCGAAGCTGGCCCGAATACCTCGCGCGCCGACACAGCGCGTAAGCATCTCCGCAATCCCTACCACGAACCGTGAGGCTTGGTGGATCTTATATCTGAAGAGGGAACCGCGGCCGCCCAGCCGCCGTATCTGCATATAGAGTTGGTTTTTCTGAGGGAGGGGTTGGCAATGGCTTTCTTTTGTCATCACTGTGGAACCGGGTTGCCCGCAGGCGCGCGCTTCTGTTCCAACTGCGGCGCGGTTGTTCCCGCATCAACCTTCATTCCTGGACGGCCGCTAGTCCGCCCCATATTGGGCCGCCAGATTGCCGGGGTCTGCATCGGCCTGTCGCAGGCCTATGGTTGGGATGTTGCGCTGGTTCGCATCTTTACGGCACTCGGGCTTTTGTTCTCCGGCGGGACGGTGGGTTTGGTTTATCTGGCTTGCTGGATCGGCATTCCCGAGGAGCCGATTCCGCTGTCCTGAGCGTATTCTTTTGCTATGAATAGAACTTACCTATCAGAGGGGGCGGCGCTGGCCTTTCGCGAGACAGGGGCTGGCCTGCCCGTGGTCTTTCTTCATCCCACGCCGATTGATGGGGAGTACTGGCGCCCGCTCACCGAGAACCTGTACGTCATCCGCGCGATTGTTCCTGATCTGCGCGGGCATGGCGTTTCGGAGATGGGAACACTGCCGGTGGGCGGCTTCGCGCTGGTTCCCGATGCCCCCGTGCTGACCATGGCGCGATTGGCCGCCGACGTTCTTGCTCTGCTCGACCATTTAAAGATTCAAGCAGCAGTCTTTGCCGGCTGCTCCATTGGCGGCTCTGTGCTGTTGGAGCTATGGCGTCAGGCTCCGGAGCGAATGCGCGGGCTGGTATTTGTCTGCTCCAAGCCACAGCCGGACGCAGCTACCAACCTCTCCCGGCGCGTCGTCACCATTGCACAGGCGAGAGAAGGCAAGTGTGCGACTCTCTTCGACGGCATGGCCCAGAATCTGATCGGGGCAACCACCCGCCAGCTACAACCCGAGATCGTAACTCAGTTGCGCGCTCGTATGACACTGACCCCGGAAGCCCTGGTCGCTGTGCAGGCTGGCCTGGGCGCGCGGCCTGACTCCGTGCCTACCGTGGCTACCATCGAGGTTCCTGTTCTGGCCATTACAGGGGGCGAAGACACAGTCATTACTACCGCTGAGATGGAGGCCTTCCACGCTGCACCTGGCGGGTGCGAGTTCCATCTACTGCCCGATGCCGGGCACTTTGCCGCATATGAACAGCCGAAGAAGGTTGCCGCGCTGATGGGTGAGTGGCTGCGGCAGTTCGAAGGCTGAGAGGGCAGGGAAGTTCACTGCAAGGCAAGCGCTTCAATCCGCCTTTAACAGCGAGGAATAGTCCACTTCGTAACGCGAAACAGTAGCCATCAGTTCCTCGATGGCGGCGACAGATTGAATGCCGCCCCTGGCGCCGGCCGCCATGCAGTTCATGGCCGCGGCAGCACATGCAAAGTCGAGTTGTCGCTCCAAAGGCCACTTCTGAAGCAGTCCGTAAATGAATCCAGCGTGGAAAATGTCTCCGGCGCCGGTCGTATCCACCACCAGCACCCGGTAGGCGGAGCGGTGGAGAAAGCGGCTGCCATCCCAGGCCAGCACGCCCGCCTCGCCCAGCGTCGCGGCAGTCAGCGCGCAGCTATAGCGCAAGTGCATTCCTTTCAGCGCATTAGCCAGGTTCTTCTCCTTCATCAGGCGGGAAGGGAAGTCCCGGCTGACGATCAGATAATCCACGTTTTCGATCAGATGTTCCACGCCGAGGTAGAGTTCATCAAGATCGGCGATGACGGGGATACCGGCAGCGCGCGCCCAGCTGGCCGCCAATGTAGCCGCGGCCGTATCGTAGCCATCCACGTGCAGCGCGCACGCATTTTCAATCCATTCACGCTCAAGATCCTCGGGCTGCAAGACCAGCCGCTCGTCTTTTCTGCACAGCACCGTCCGCTCGCCACCACCGTCCACGATGATGAGCGACTGCGGGCTGGCGGCTGACGCAACCGAAATCAGGCGCGCATCCACCCCCGCTGTGGCAAAGGCTTCACGATGCAGACGGGCCGCGTCGTCGTCGCCCAGCTTGCCCACATAACGGGTGCTCATTCCCCAGATTTGGCAGGCAATCACGGTGGTCGCCGTCTGCCCGCCGGGCATCACGGTTGCGCCGCGAAACTCGGCCTTGGAGCCGCGCGCCGGGATAATCGGGAAGGGGAATCAGCGTGTCGGTGGCGTTCAATCCAACGCCCACCAGGTCAACCATCGGCGGCTCCGTCATACTGTGATTGTAATGGGCGATAGAGCGTTTCACATGCGCTGCAGGCGGAGTCATTTGACCGGAATACTTCAAAAATATCTTAATGCTCGAATGCATCTCGGATATGCTGTAGGCTCTAAAGAGAGATTGATTTCGGAAAGCATCATCTTGACCCAACATTTGCCATTATCGCCGCGTCCCTTCCACCATCCGCAGCAGGGCAGCGCTCTGCACTGCGGCAAGGTTTCGCTGGAAACGCTCGCCAAACGCCACGGGACACCACTCTATGTCTACTCCGCCGATCAAATTGTTGAGCGGCTGGAGCTTTTTCAGAATGCACTAGCGGGACGGGAACATCTGGTCTGCTATTCGGTCAAAGTCAACTCGGCGCTGGCCATTCTCAAGCTGCTGGCCGGCTATGGCGCGGGATTTGACATTGTCTCCGGCGGCGAACTGGAGAGGGTGCTGGCTGCTGCGCCAGAGGCCGTGAGCCGGATCGTCTTCTCCGGCGTGGGCAAAACGGCCGCCGAGATTGACCTGGCGCTTACGGCAGGAATTCTCGAACTCAACGTAGAGAGCGCGGCGGAGTTGGATCTGCTGGCCCGCACGCGCCGCCAAACTCCAGCGCAAAGCGCGCTTCGCCCTGCGCGTCAATCCCGACGTGTTCGCCGAGACCCACCCCTACATCTCCACCGGCCTGCGAGAGCACAAATTCGGCATCGACATACGGAAGGCGCTGAAGATTTACAAGAGCGCCGCCAAGCAACCGCTGGCTTGAGCCGCACGGCGTCAGCGTTCACATCGGCTCGCAGATTTGCTCCGCAGCTCCCTTTGGAGCAGCCATGGAGACGAGTCAGCAAGCTGCTGCGACAACTAGAGCGCGAAGGCATCGTCCTACAAACCGTTGATGCGGGTGGCGGACTGGGAATCAACTATCACTCCGGAAAATTCGATGCCGCAGCCAAAGTTCGAGAGTACGCCACAGCCATTCAGAACGCATTGGCCGGCTACAAGGGCTGCCTGCTCATCGAGCCGGGCCGCTTTATCGTAGCCCAGGCCGGAGCCCTTGTCACGCGCGTTCTTCAGGTCAAACGCAACGGGAAAAAGACATTTGTGATTACCGACGCCGCCATGAATGACCTCATCCGTCCCGCGCTCTACCAGGCCTATCACCAGATTGTGCCGGTCAGGCCGAGGGCAGGGAAACCAAGGATCGTAGACGTGGTGGGACCGATCTGCGAAACGGGCGACTTTTTTGCCCGCGACCGCCAGCTTGCACCGGTTGAGCCGGGAGACTCTGCTTGCAATTCTCGATACAGGAGCCTATGGCATGGCAGAAAGCTCCAACTACAACACCCGACCACGTGCCGCCGAGGTGCTGGTGGAAGGAGCAAAGGCACGGCTGATACGACGCCGGGAGACGATGGCCGACCTGTTTTCCCCTGAAATTTACTGATTTCAGGCAGTTTATATAGCAAATAGTCACGGTTACGGCCTATGTGTAATGTCTGATAACGTATATTCTGTATACTGCAAGTCAGCCAATCAACACTGTCTCATCTACACTGCCTTCAGTAGCATGAGTGTGATGTCGTCGTGTTGTGGCGTGTTCCCTACAAAGTTCTTGATATCTGTAAAGATGGTGTTTAACAGTTCCTGAGGCGTCTTAGTCTGATTTGCGTAGAGCATGATCATAAAACGCGTTTCCCCATACTCTTCCTGGCGGATATTCTCAGCCTCTGTGACTCCATCGGTGTAGATGGCGAGCAAATCGCCGGATTGCAGCGTGGTACTTCCTGATTCGTATGGAGTGTTCTCCTGGATACCGAGCGGGAGTCCGCCTACCGTCAAGCGCTCAAGTGCTCCTGACTGACGTCGCAATATGGGCTGGTCGTGCCCGGCGTTGACGTAGACCAGGCTTCGTGTTGCAGGGTCGTATTCAGCGATGAATGTTGTGGTGAACCGGCGTCCGTTCTGGCTGTTACTGCAGGCGTAGTTGTTCATGCTGCCAGTCAGATCGGTTAATGAGTTGGAGATGCCTGCCAGGGTCTTCAGGCTGGCCTGGTAGGAGGCCATTAACATGGCCGCGGGAATACTCTTGCCGGCTACATCGGCGATGACGATCAGATATGTTCCGCCAGGCGAAGGCGAGGCTGGACGAGGAAACACGTCGTAGTAGTCCCCTGCCACGGTATTGGCGGGACGAGTGGCGAAGGCGATCTCTAGGCCCGGCACTTGCGGCGGGCCTTGAGGCAGTAACCAGGCCTGGATCTCCTTGGCAATCTGCAAATCACGCTTCATAACCACGCGGTCGGCGATTTCCAGCGCCAGCAGCAGGAACAGCAACACACTGCTCCAAAAGGCGCCATGGTGCCATAAGGTGGTTACATAACGATCCCCGCCTATCAAGACCAATTGCACGCTATGGATAAGTAAGATCAGCGCAATCAATAGGATGACGCGACGCGCGGGAGTCATCTTTTCAACGATGGCCCACATGAACAGCTTTATCATCCGGAATAAATGGCGTACCCTGCCGGTTCCGGGCATACGGTGAGAATCAATTTCCTGAGAATAAAGCCGATAACTGAAGCGGGCATCGGCATGGAATTGACTCCACAGTTGGCTGAGCGCCATGCCATCGGTAATGCGCCGCCAGAATCTCCTTAAACCATTCATGACAAGAAATACCTGATCATCGAATTACTCCCCTGCCGGAGGCACAGCTCCAGAGCCTTGGGTGAGTTCATTCCGATCATGGCGGGATTATAAGTGAAAAATGGAGCAGAAAATAAAAAAATCTTGCAGCCGACTCCCTGTTCGATTTCCTTGCCTGGTTGTTGCCAATAGGAAGAGTGCTTATTACATCTTGTAGCGTCCAAGGTCCTCGTCGTTCAGACCTTCGAGCCAGCCGCGCAACTGTTCGGCTGTGGGGCCTTCTGCCGGGCCGGAGGTGTTCAGCTTGGCCTTCTGCATGACCTCTTCCGTGACGTAGATGGGGCAATCGGCACGTAGCGCCAAAGCCAGGGCATCCGACGGACGGGCGTCAAGCACCAGGGGCTCATCCCCCTGCTGAAGCCATAGTGTCGCATAAAATGTTTCGTCCTTAAGCTCTGAAATCACAACACGTTCCAACCGGGCATTCAAGTTACGGATGAGGTTCCTGGTGAGGTCGTGGGTCATCGGGCGTGGCGCGGCAACCTTCTCGAATCTCCAGAGCTATGGCAGTTGGCCTCGAAGATCCCAACCCAGATGGGCATGACCGTATCGGAAGCGATATCCTTGAGCACCACGATGGGCATACTGGTAGACGGGTCCATCATCAGCCCGCGAATCCGCACCTCGATGCTTCCCTTGTCCATTTGCAGTTCCGTCTTGCTCCCCGGTCAACCTCTTCAACTCGGCTTCGAGCCTGGGCAGTTCGCCAAACTGGATCTCCGCGGCGCGGTCCAGTTGCCCCTTGCGCGTCTGCTCCTCGGCCTCAAGGCGCAATGCCTCGATCCGCTTCGACAAATCGCTCTCCATGGCTTCCCTTCCTTCGCCCGCTCTGCAATCTTAGACGGCTTCACCCACCAGGCTGTTGGGGTGCGTCGCGGTAATTTTCACCTGGAGGTAGCTTCCCGGCGCCGGGGCGATCAGCTGGGCGCAGGTGAAATTCACCGGCATGTTCTGGCTGCTACGTCCGATAACCTGCCCACGCGCCGGGTTAGCTCCTTCAACCATTACTTCCATTGATCTGCCCCAAGTGCCTGGCATAATTGACTCTCTGAATCTCACGCTGACGGTCAAGCACTACTTGAAGCCGGGTCACCTTCTCGGCCTCCGGGATGGAATCGATCATGGTTAAAGCCGGAGTGTTGGGCCGGCCCGAGTACTTGAAGCCGAAGACGCAATCGTACTCTACCTCGGCCAGAAGGTCCATAGTCTGGATGCAAGTCGTCCGGCGGTTTCGCCGGGAAAGCCGACGATGATGTCGGTCGAAATCGAGATGGGCCGGCGCGCGGCCTTGATCCAGACTGATCCGCTCCAGGTAGCTCTCGCGGGTGTACTCGCGGTTCATCGCCTTGAGAATCCGTGAAGAACCTGACTGGACCGGCAGGTGGACATGGTCGCAGAGCGTGGGCACGGCGTCGATGGCCTCGACGATGTCGCGGGTGAAGTCGCGCGGGTGGCTGGTGGTGAAGCGCACGCGGCGGATGCCTCTCACCTCGCCCACCGCCGCAAGCAGTTCCGCGAAGCTCCGACTTCCCTTCCGGGTCGCGATAGCTGTTCACATTCTGGCCGAGGAGCTGAATCTCGGTGTAGCCCTGATCGGCGGCGCGGCGGGCCTCGGCCAGCACCGAACTCGAATTGCGGCTGCGCTCATTGCCCCTGGTGTACGGCACCACACAGTAGGCGCAAAACTTGTCGCAGCCCTCGACGATGGTGATGTAAGCGCGATAGGGGTTCTGGCGGGCGGTGAACTCGGTCTCGAAGGTCTCGTCGGTCTGGCGGTCATCCAGGCCGGTGATGCGCGTTTCGCCGGCTTCCAGGCGCGCGAGCATCTCCGGCAGCTTGCGATAGGAGGCCGAGCCAGAGACCAGCGAGACATAAGGCGCCCGCTCGAAGATCTTTTCGCCCTCCTGTTGCGCCACGCAGCCCAGCACGGCGAAGCGCTTGCCGTTCCTGTGCTGGCGCTTGTATTCGTCCAGGCGGTGAAAGACCTTCTGCTCGGCTTTGTCGCGGATGGAGCAGGTGTTGTAGAGAATCAGGCCGGCATCTTCCTCGCGCTCGACCTGCCGGTAGCCCTCGTGCTGCAATGTGCCGATGACCTTCTCCGAGTCATGGGCATTCATCTGGCAGCCGAAGGTCTCAATATAAAATGTTTTGTCGGTTGCCATAGCAACCTAAAGTATACCGCGATTGTCTAAAATGCGAGCGATTCCCTGCCCCACTGCGCCGGTCACGGCTGGAGCGCATTATTTCCTGATCCAAACCTCTACGCGCCGATTTCGCGCCTGTCCCTCGTCGCTCTCGTTGGAAGCGACGGCCAGGTCCGAACCAAATCCGCGAACAATCGCCGGTTTCATCCCTCTCCGGATGAGTTGGCTTTCAATCGCATTGGCCCGGCTCTGTGACAGCGCCAGATTTGACGCGTAGATCCCCGGTGCTATCCGAAAAACCGAAGAGCATGATCTTGTCCGCTGGAAAATTCAAGTCCGCAATCAGAGAGACGACCCGCTCCAGATCGACCTTGGCCTTGTTGTCCAAATCCATTTGTCCGGAGGCAAAGCGGAAATTGAGCGAGAGGCGATTTGCATCCTTAGTCAGCGATTTATACTCCGACGGAGCGTCCGCGGGCACCGTCTGCTCCACCTGCGTCACATTCTGGGCAACAAAGCCTGTGGCGGCAACCACGTCCTGACCCTTTTTGGAAATGGCAAACTCTACAAACTGGCGCGTATATTTGTTGCTCGGATTGGCAGGCGTATAGAGGTAGAGCCTTCTCGACAGAAGATAGTCTTCCGTGCCCACAGTGAGCCGGGTGGGCAACAGAGCCAGCGTCCCCTTATCCGAGACGGCGATGGGCTTTGGCGCTTTGGATATAAGGAAGACCAATGAAGCCGATGCCGTACGGATCAGCGGCTACCGCATCGGAGAGCGCCTTGCTGTCCTCGATTCTTTGCGCTCCCGCGGCCAGCGGCTTGCCCCCAAGCACCAGGCTCTTGAAGGTGTCATATGTGCCTGAATTGTCATTTCTCGCGTAGACCTTGATCGCGCCTTTATATGCTCCAACCTGCGACCAGTCAGTAATCTCCCCGGTGAAGATGCGCATGATCTTGTCTTTATCAAGCTGATTGGCGGGGTTGGCAGCGTTGACAATAACAGCGATGCCGTCAAGCCCCAGGATGTGCTCGTTTAAAACGGAAGACATATCTCCCAGTGACTTCAACTTGGCTGCTTCATCGGACTTGATTTTGCGCGAGGCCATGCCGATATCGCAACTGTTCTCTGCCAGAGCGGTAAACGCGGTCGCGGAACCATGCGCCGCAATGGTAATCGAGGAAGGCGATATTGTCGCCGGGCAGCACGCCCTCAACGATCTTCTCCAGCGGGTTGGCTCCGGGGAGAATGCGAACATTTGTCGCTCCCTGATCCTTGAGAAATGCCTCGGCCAATGACGGCCCAAGCGTGTCTCCAATGGTGTTCGAGCCAGCCAGGCGAAGAATCGTCTTTGATGTATGCCGCCTTCGCGCCGTGCTGCATGCCCCATCTTGCGAACCCAGCAACCACGGCAAGAAGAAGCACAACTGCTACGGCAACCAGAAGAATCGCCGGCGACTTCTTGCTGGGCGTGGCAGGCGCCTCGTGGGGGAGCGATATCATTTTCATCCAGTCAGCGGTTCGGCGCACTCAGGACAAATGAAAGCAGCGCCGTGAGGAATGGGGATATGGTGCTTTTGTTTGGCTTCCTTGCATTTCTTGAAGTTAAAACATCTACCCCATCGGACAGTCATCTCTGTTCACCTTTCTCCTCTTTTGCCATAACGCGCTCTGAGCATGCATGAGACAAACTCAAAGCAAATCGTTGCTCTTCATCCGGCTCCGGGGCACAATTTCGCTCCTCTCGTGACTAGTCAGAGAGAGAGGCACGGCTTAAAGACAACTCCGGTTGTATGAGAGAAGGTTACCTGGCAAATGTAACGGAAGTCATTAACGGAGAGTGAAAAAATAATCGCAGGAAGGTAAAAAATCAGCGCAACTCCGCTACGCCAGACAGGCGATGTGCGCCGCCGCGTGTGATGCCATGCAGATCCTGAACTATGTAGCTCTCAACTCCGCTACTGGTGAACATCGGCGATTTCCTGCCCCGCTTCGCCAGTCGCGGCTTTATCCTGCTTCGCTTTCTTCTTGATCCAAATCTCCACGCGCCGGTTCCTCTCTCGGCCTTCGCTGGTGTCGTTGTTAGCGACGGGCAGCACTGATCCATAGCCTCGCACCACCGCGAGCTTGATACCCCGCTGACTTAACTGAGCTCTCAACGATCTTGGCCTGGCTCAATGACATCGCTTGACTCTCTTCCGGAGTGCCTTCATTGTCTGCGAACCCAAAGAGCAGAATCCGGTCTCCCTCGCCTTCTGGTCCGCGATCAGAGAGGCGATCCGGTCCAGATCCGCTTGAACCTTGCTGTCCTGCTCCGATTTTCCGGACTGAAAGTGAAAATCCACTGACAGGCGTTCGGCGCCCTCCGTCAGCAGCTTGTACTCCTCCGGAGCTGTAATGGATACAGTTTGCGTGACATGCTGAAGATTCTGGGAGACAAATCCGCTGGCGGCAACCACCTCCTGCCCCTGCCAGGAGAGAGCAAACGCAATAAACATCTGCAGGTATTTGTTCCGGGCGGTTGCGGGAGTATAGAGATATAGCCGCCTGGAAAGCGGATAGTCTTCCGTAGCGACAGTCAGCCGGGTCGGCTTGAGCGCCACTGTTCCCTTTTCCGATATAGCAATAGTTTTCGCGTTATGGACGTAAGGAAGACTGACGAAACCGATACCATTCGGATCGTCGGAGACTGCATCGGAGAGCGCATTGCTATCCTCGAAACGGCGGGCTGTTGATGCCAAGGGTTTTCCAGCCAGCACCATGCTATTGAACGCGTCGAAGATCCCCGACTGATCGTCTCTTTGCGTATATTTTGATCAAACCGTGGAAGGACCCAACCTGAGACCAATCGGTAATGTCCCCGGTAAAGATTCGCCGAATCTCGTCTTTGCGAAGCTCGTTGATTCGGTTGGAGGGATTAACGATCACCGCGATGCCATCAAGCCCTAGAATATGCTCGTCGGCAGCTGATGTCATATTGCCCAACGTCGCCAGTTTGGCTACCTCGTCCGGATTGATTCTCCGCGAACTCATCCCAATGTCGCAGGTTTCCTGGGCCAGGGAGGTAAATGCGTTTGCGGAGCCATGGGCAGCGATCTCGATCGAGGAGGGCTCTGTATCACCGGGCAAAACACCCACAACGATTTTCTCCTCCGGGTTTGCTCCAGAAATAATTTGAAGATTTGTCGCATCCCTGAGCTTGAAGAAAGGCCTCGGCCAACTCGGGCCCCAGACGATCTCCGACAATGTCAGAACCAGCTAAACGAAGGATCGCATTCTGATGAATGATCTTCATTTCTGCGGCATAGGTTCCTTGCGGCGCCTTGAACCAGTCTTTTCCTACGGCGACAAAAAGAAAAGCGATAAGAACTAAAGCCAGGGCCAGGTCGGAGAAGATCGAGTTCACGTTCCTGGGCGACGCAGATTTGACATTGGCGAGCGCCATATTTTGACCTCTGCCATATTTATGACTTCACTGAGTGCACTATCGCAAAGTGGACAACAATTCCTGACATTCTTATCAAGAATAAAATCTTCATGACTGTCAGCGAGTGCGCATTTGCCAAAATTTGTGCAGATTTTCTGGATCATTGTCTTACCCCTTTCAGCTTGCAGAGAGAAAGATAAAAAATGATGCATAGTGGTAATACTTAAAATATACCCAAATATGATTACTGAAGTGCGGCAATATCGAACACTAATATTACTATGGTAATAATATACATAAATGTGATCTAAATCACGATGATGCTTTATCGTGGCGATCGGTCATATGGAGATGAGAATTCAGCGCAGCCCGGTATGCAGGTAGGCAAGCAGTGCCGCCATCTGCTCATCGGTGAAGCGGCCGGCAAAACCGGGCATCATTCCCTTTCCTGCCAGCACATTTTGCTGCACGGCCGCGTCCGTGGCTGGAACACCGCTAGGCAGTGTTTTGCGGTCGAAGATCGCCATGCAGATCCGGTGGGATCTTCTTGAGCGCCAGATCGTTGTCTTCATGGCAATGGGCGCAGCGAACCTGGTAGAGGTGCTTGCCTTCGGCCTCTTGCGGGGTGAGCGCAGGCACAGAGTGGCAGCCAGCCAATACAAGGTCGAGACTGGCCGCCAAGTCCTGATACAAACAAAAGCCCAGCCCACCTTTCGGCCGACCATCCAGGCCACGCTCCCTTACGCCTTCTGAGCAAACTGTCCGCTCACATAGTCCCAGTTGACCACCTGGAAGAAGGCCTTCACGTACTCGGCGCGCCGGTTCTGGTACTTCAGGTAGTAGGCGTGCTCCCAAACGTCCACGGTCAGCACCGGCTTGTGGCCCAGGGTCAGCGGGCTGTCCTGGTTGGGAGTGGATTCGATGGCCACGGTTCCGTCGGGCAGCTTGACCAGCCAGGCCCAGCCGCTGCCGAAGACGCCCAGCGCCGCGGCGGTCAGCTTGTCTTGAAAGCCGGAGAGCGAGCCGAACTTTGCATCGATGGCCTTGGCCAGCTCGCCGGTGGGCGCAGCGTCGCCTTTGCCCAGCGTCGGCCACCAGAAGGAGTGGTTGGCGTGGCCTCCGCCCTGGTTGCGGACGGCGGTGCGGGCCGATTCCGGCCAGGCGCTCAGGTTGGCGACCAGCTCGTCCACGGACTTGCCGGCCAGCTCGGGATGCGCGGCCACGGCGGCGTTCAGGTTGTTCACGTAGGCCTGGTGGTGCTTGTCGTGGTGCAGGTGCATGGTTTCGGCGTCGAAATACGGCTCCAGCGCGTCGTAGGCATAGGGCAGCGGCGGCAGGGTGAACGGGCCGGTGGGCGCTGCAGGCGGGGCTGCGGCAGCGGCTTGGCCGGCGGGAAGTGCCTGGCTACTCAGGGCTTCGGTCAACAGCAGCGCGCTTGCCACGCCGCCCATGTGCTTGATTGCGGTTCTGCGGTCCATGTGTGAAAACCTCCGATGGGTTCGATGCACGGAGACGGGGAAAGTCTGCGTGAAAATTTAGAGATTTCCTGTCCGTGTCCGAACTATGCCGTCTCCGTTATGCTGGAACCATGGATTTGTCATCTGAGAATTCCGAAAAACTGACCCCCATGGCGCACAGGGCCCAGAACCGCTGCTTCGGCTGCGGCCCGGCCAATGCTGCCGGCTTGCGCCTGGAGTTCCTGCTTGCCGAGGATGGGAGCGTGGTTTGCCTGCCGACGATTCCGGATAGCTTCGAGGGACCGGCTGGCTATCTGCACGGCGGCATCATCGCCACGCTGCTGGACGAGGCCATGAGCAAGTCTGTCAGGGCGCGCGGGTTGACGGCCATGACGCGGCAGATGGAGATCGATTATCTGCGCCCCGTCCACTCCGGAGCGCCGATTCGCCTGGAGGGCCGCCTGGTGCGCAGCGAGGGCCGCAAATCACTGGACCGAGGCCAGGCTTCTCAATCACAGAGGTCATGTTCTGGCTGAAGGCAAGGGACTGTTCGTCGAAGTGCGCAGCCTGTAGCCAGCAATCACTCGCCGGCGGCTGACCGATTCGTTAACTCACAACATTTAGTTTATTTTCTAAGTTCGATCGCTATCACTTGCCCATCGACCGTCTTGTCCGAACCCTCCGCATATTGTACTCGCGCTTTCATTCCTTCGAGGTCATTACATGGGTTAAAATCGCCCTCCGGCGTATATCCTAACGCCGAAATGTCGAGTTTGTAATAGTTGCTGCCGTATACCGAAACAGTCTTCTTCGCGCCTTCCACGCGAAACTCGATCACAGCGGGATAGCTGCATTGAACGCCACGAATTAATCCAACCGCTTCGTGCTTTGGTCCATCCGGCGGCTCTGCAGGATGCTTGGGACGCTCTTCCGCAGTAAAGACCGATTCCGTGATTGCGCATCCATTTTTGCCTTTGTGTTGGCCTCGGCCTGCGCCCGCACCACCTGCATCTGTTTTAGTTCGGCGATCCTTCGCTGCGCTTTTGCAGCCTCACCGGAAGTACTTGCGGCCTTAACAGAGTCTTGCAGAACCGCCTCCGCATCAGTATTACGTTCCTTGGAGATCAACACAGAGGCCAGTTGATCATAGGCCGGGAAAAAGCGGGGATTAAGCCGGATTGCCGTACGCAGACTCGATTCAATCTCCTTGTCTTGCTCCAAGTCTCTGCGCCCGATGGACAGGGTGGCGAAATAGTAATGCGCCAGGTAGTTCTGCGAACCCAATTTGACCGCCTCCGCGTACCACTTCCGCGCCGCGTCCATATGCCTATCGTGAAATTCAAGGTACCCCATGGTCTCATGCGCCTGCGCGTTATTCGGATCAGCTTTGAATACAGTATCCAGTAACTCCCGCGCATCCTTGACACGCTGTTCATAAGCAAGAAAATCCGCACGAGCCGTATCCGACTCAGTCTGCGTAAGTGTCCGAACTGTGAAAGATGATTCATCAATCGGCGCTGCGGCACTAGATATTATGAGGTGCATATATTCGCGCTGACGGACGTATTCTTCCAGATCCTCCTGTAATTTGTTCAAATCCCCAAATGCCTTCACTGCAGCAAACACAGGATCCACATGATGGCTGAGCAGGTCCCAGTATGCGCCTATCTTGTTCGTGCCCTTTTTACGGTCAGTAATAATGAGATAGTGGGTAAGCGCCCATGATTCTGCGTAGAAAACCGAGCCCTTCTGCTCCTCGTGGTAATACGGCGATTTGACATCCACCTTGAACAGCATATCTAGCGGAATAAGCCGATTTTGCCTGAGGTAGTGAATGTCATCTGCACTTGGCTCACCGATTAACACTTCTTTGTCGCGAAACTCGGTATTCTGGATGAATTCCGCAAATCCTTCATTGAGCCAAAGTGATATCCATGCGCTATCGTCACTGAATTGCAAGTGTGTATACTCGTGATAAACAGAGGCAAACGGGTGTTCGTACGCGGCATCCAGGCGCAGCAGAACATAGTTCTTGTCCGGCGCTCTCATAAAGAGACCACCGAGCTTCATTTGGCCCTTTGCCAGGTATGCCGCCGGCTCCAGCGATTGAAAGCTCTTTTCATTTTTGGCTGCAAGTACTATGATGGGCGACTACCGGATCAACGATGGCTTTGGGAAATAGGGTTTGGAACATCCAGCGCATCCGTTCGAACTGATCCGCTATGTGGCGGGCTTGCTTCTCGTTCGAGTCGGTGAATAACAGTGAAATGAGGGCTGCGCACCTCAACCCATTGTTCGGTTGAAGCGCTGGCAGCGCCACACGAGGTGGCAGTAAAAGAAAAAAACGGGAAAATTTTAGTTATGCATGGACGCGGAGTAATTGTAACAAAGAATACCCGTTGATACATCATAGCGGATGTTACCATAACACATGCCCCGCCACTGGCTTATAGTTTACGCAAGAGGCGGGGCTTCGATTCCATACCCGGACAAGACGGAAGTACGAATTAGTGAATCATGTTGATGGTTTCCTGGGTTACGGTGTCGAAGGTGGTCACTGCCTTGGCGTTGGCCTCGAAGGCGCGCTGGGCGACGATCAGGTCGGAGAACTCGGCTGAGATGTTGACGTTCGAGGCCTCCAGAGAACTGCCTTCGAGCGTGCCGCGTCCGCCCGCACCGGCCACGCCCACCGTGGCAACGCCCGAGGCGGCGGTGGCCTGGTATTCGGTCGATCCCACGTCCACCATTCCCTGCTGGTTGCTGACCGTGGCGATCGCCAATCTGGCCCACAGTCTGGCTCTGGCCATTTGAGTAGGTTGGCCGCGACGGTGCCATCGGAGCCGATGGTAAAGCTCTGATACTCGCCGCTCGTGATATCCGTTCTGGTTTTGCGCCGATTGCGCGGATGCGGCGGCAGTCTGGCTGATGTTACCCGCTCCATTGGCGCTAAAGAGATCCCAGGTCATGTTCATTGGCTGCCGCATTGTCGGAGAGTCCGGCAAAGGTGATGTTGGTCAGATTGGCGGCTGGACTGACCAGGTTGCCGCTCGAATCGAAGGTCAGCGTCCCGCTGGCAGTTGGCTGACGACACCGGATCCTGGATCACGCTGCCGGCGGTCGAGAGATTGGCGCCGGTGATGGACAAGTACCCCGGCAGCCGTGGACGTAACCGTCACCCCGGCGATGCCCGCAGTCGCCAACGCAGTGGTCAGATCATTGACATACTGGGCCAGCGATTCTCCCAGGGTGACCGTTGGCGCGGCGGTGGTAGCCGTGGCGCCGCTGGCCGTCAGCCCGGTAATGGTCAGATCGGTTTTAGGGATCGACCGCGGCAATGGTGCCGCCGCTGGTTCCGAAGTCGTAGCTGATGGTGGTCGCGGTCAGATCCTGATTCGCAATGCCGGCGGTCTTGAGGGTGGCTGCCGGGCCGACGATGGACAATTGACCGCCATTGGCAGTGACGGATACACCGTCCGAACCAGTGTTGATACCAGCCGTGGTCAATGCCTTGTTCAGGGCAGCGGCATATTCGGCCACTGTCTCTCCGGCAGTAACTGTCGGGGCGATGGTAATGGCTGTGGCCGGCACACCGGTCACAGTGGGTCCGACGATCGTCAGGGCGGTCGTGGGATCTACCGTTGCGCTCGATCCGAAGTCGTAATTGATGGTGACATCCGATAAGCCTTGTTTCACACTACCTACCGTTGATAAATTGGCGCCCACGATGGCCAGCTGGCCGTTGGTGGAAGTAACATCTACGTTGGTAATGCCGGCAGTGGTCAATGCGGCCGTCAGAGATGCGGCGTATTGCGCCACCGTCTCACCGGCTGTAACTGTAGGCGCGGTGATGATGGCCGAGGTGCCGGTCGCTGTCTCTCCGGAAATCCTGAGATTGGTCGTAGGATCTACGGTAGAGTTGGTTTGGAAGGTGTAATTGCTCGTGGTTCCCAGCATATTTTGATTCACGCTGCCGGCAACGGTAACGGTGTCGGGCCCGACAATTGATAACACGCCATTCGATGCCGTGACCGTCACACCAGTAACACCATTTGCCGCCAATGCGGTCTGTACTTCGGCAAGATACGTTGCCAGAGATTCTCCTTCGGGGTTCGATGGCGAGACTGTAACATTGGCCGTGCCGCCGTTGATGGTGGGCGCGGAGATGGTCAGGGTCGTTGAAGGGGCCACCGTTGCCGCGACAGTCAATCCCGTATTCGGATCCGTGTAGGTACCGAAGTCGAAGCTGGACTGCGCACCCGTGAAAGATTGCACGACATTACCGGAGATGGTCGCGTTGGTCGGATTTGTTATGGCCAATACGCCATTGTTGTCCGCTACCGTGACATCGAGAATGCCATTCGCGGTCAACTCGTTCTGCAGCGAAGTGACATAGGTGGAAATGGGAATGGCGGAGGTAAAGGGCAGAGCGGTGACGGTTTTGCCTCCCTCGGTGATGGCCAAAGTTGTAGTTGGGTTTACCGAGGCCAGAGTTGCGTTGCTTGTGACGAAGTTGTAATCAGTGGTCGTCAAAGCCACATCCTGCTTTACAGCGCCATTGACAACCAGGGATGCTGTCGGTCCGGAGATGACCAACTTATTTGCGGTGGGATTGGTGATGTGCACTCCGCCAGCACCCGTATTGATGGCTGCATTTAACGCGGGCAGCAAATCAGTGTTGAAAAATGCGGTCAACGATTCATCCGGCACACTGGGCGTCACGACGATGGACGTTGTAGCCGGAGGGCCGCCTCCCTTTGTCGGTCCGGTAATCGTCACACTGGCGTTGCCGCTCACCGTGCCGGTAGCCGCGAAGGTGTACGTGTCGGTTGTTGTTCCGAGCACTGTGGTCGAGTCCGAAACCGGCGTAATCGTGGTGGTGCTAGTCGAGTTGATTAACGCGGGCGACGGGGCCAAAGTTGAGGTTGAGACGGTTGTGACCGGAGTCGTCGGCGATACGGCACTGGTGATGGTCGTCCCCAAAATGTCCTGATTGACGTAGCCGGCGATGGTCATGCTGGGACTGGAGGGTCCGACGAGCGACAGGACGCCATTGACTCCCGTGGCGATCACGCCGGAGATTTTAGCCGCCGCCAGTGCAGTCGTGATGTCGGCGGCGTATTGCGCTACTGTTTCACCTGCGGGGTTGGAGGGCGCAATCGTAACGGGTGTCGATATGCCAGCGGTGTTCGGCGCAGTGATGGTCAGGCTGGTCTTGGGATCGACTGCGGCCTGGGTGACCAAGCCGGTGGCCGGATCGGTGTACGAGCCGAAGGTGTAGTTGGTCTGTACTCCTGAAAAATCCTGGGTTATGCTGCCGCCGGTAATAATCGTGGTTGGCCCGGCTATAGACATCTGGCCGTTCGCAGGGTTGAAGCCCACGGTGACGCCGGTGATGTCGGCCGCTGCGATTTGAGCTTGCAGGGCCGCCGCATAAGCGGCTGCCGTTTCGCCGGCGGAAACCACCAACGGGCCTACGGTTGTGGTGCCTCCGGCCGTGGTCGGCCCAGTAATGGTCAGGCTGGTGGTGGGATCTACCGTGGCCAGCATTCCATTGCTGGTGAGGAAGTTGTAATTGAGCTTGGTTCCGGTGAAGTCTTGGCCAATGGAGGCTAGGAGATTTGGGTCCGTCAGATTGGAAGCCGTCAACGTGGCGGGTCCAACGATGGATAATTCACCGGCAGCAGGAGTGGTAATCGCTACTCCGACAATGCCTGAAGCGGTAAGGGCCGTTTGCAGATCGACCGCATAGTCCGCCAGGGTCTCTGTTGGTCCCCCACTGACGGATTCAGTGAATGCGACCTTTGCTGTAGTTTGTGAGACCGCTCCTATGTCCAGTCCGGTTAACCTCAGGTCGGTATTGGGATCGATTGTGGCCAGATTCCCGTTGCTGGTGGGGAAGTTGTAGATGAATGTGCCAGCGGGAGAACCTGGTTGAGGCTGTAGCAGAGTGTTGGCGGAAGCATTTGCAACGGCCGCGGCCGGATTCAAAACCGGAGTCGTTACTACGGTTGTCGGAGTAGCTGCTGTAACCGGATTGGCAACTGTGACCGACGGCTCACTCACCGTCGTTGCGGCGGTTACGGAGGTAGCGGTCGGCGTGGATGCCGTCAACGCCATGGTCGATGCCGCCGCCGCCGTGGTCGCCGCCGCCGTCAAAGTATCCGGCAGCGTGATCGCATAGCTCCACTTGTTGTTGCCCAGATTGGTATAGGTCACCGTGGCTTCATAGCTCTTGCCCAGCGAGTCATAGACCTGCACCTGGCCGGTGGTTTGTGCGCCTATCGGCAGAGGCGGAATCCAGGTTTTGGTCCATGCTGAAGGTGGTTGTCGCCGAAGGCTGCATCACCTGTCCGGTGGGAATCGTGATATCGGTCAAGCCGCCGCTGGTGTTGATCACGCCGTTGAGTCGCCAGATAGCCCATGACCGCCTGGCCCTGGGTGCTCTCCAGCGTGCCGGTGGAACTGACCTGGAAGTTGCCGTCGCGCGTGTAGAGTTGGCTGCCGCCGCCGGCATCCAGCACAAAGAAGCCTGTGCCGTCGATGGCCGCATCCGTCGCAACGCCGGTCGAGGAGATCGAGCCGCCGGTGAAATCGGTGCTGTTCGAGGCCACCTGCACGCCCGTTCCTACCTGAATCTCATCTCCCGATCCGGTCGTGCCCACCTGCTGGTAAAACAGGTCGCTGAAGTTGGTCGTCTGCGCTTTGAAGCCCGTGGTGTTCATGTTCGACAGGTTGTTGGCGATGGTGTTCAGCGCCGTCGAATCGGCGTTGAGACCGCTGAGTGGAATGTAAAAACTGGGCATGGTGAATCTCCTCTCGACTGCATCTGAAGTTGGCGCGGGCCATGCGGCCGGCGGATAAACTGTCTTTGCCGGGCTGTTTCAAGCCCGCGAAATCGCTGCTACGTGCGTGGCCGTCCGCTCAGGGACTGAGCCACGCTCTGGGCCGCGGGGTTGACCGCGGGAATACCGAGATTGCCGGGAGCCAGTTTGGCCGCTGCCGCGCTGAGGGCGCCGGGAAGTGTTGTCGCGGCTGCGGACGAGACCGGTTGCGCCTGCGCGCTTGCACCCGCGCCGGTCAGGCTGGCGACGGAGGCCGTGCTTGAGCGCGTGGCTGCAGCTTCGCTCGAACTGGCCGTTGTGCTGCCGAGATCCGTCGTCAGCGTCTGGTTGATCGAGATCAACTGCTCCAGGCTGTTCACATTCACCAACTGGTTGATGTACTCGTTGGGGTCGGTGTCCGCGGTTGGATCCTGGTTCTTCATCTCGGTGACCAGCAAAGTCAGAAAGTCGTTGGCCGAGATGGTGGCCGAGTCAGCTGCTTGTGCTGCTTGAACTGCTGGTCGCATTTGCCGTGGCGCTTGTACCGTTTGCCGCTGCCGCTAGTGGGGGTTGCGGCCAGTGCTCGTAAGAGCCTGCGCCGCCGTCATGTGGTGATTCAAAATTGCCGCTGCCATGTTGCCTCCCTGCTCTTCTCTGCTTCGATTTGCGTTCTTCTGCGTCCTTGTTTGCCGGGCTCTTGCCCGCTGCCTGTTTGTTGCTTGAGTCTGCCATCAGGCTCAGGCCATCACCGAAATGTGGCAGCCTCCCAGACTTGCCGCCTGTGCGCTTCCATCCATATCCCCGAAGAAGGCCGGCAACTCCAGCCGAAGCGGACCGGCGACTGGGTCAAAGATGTCTGAATACAGGCCGGAGGTGGAGCTTGCATCGGCGCCCTGTGCCGTCTGCTGTCCTGTACCCTGCTGCATTCCCTGCTCCGCACCCTGGCCGCTGCCTGACCCCGACCATCCGCCCTCGGGCGGCTGTCAGCGTCAGCGTCTCGACCGGCGTGTGGTGTTCGGCAAGATAGGCGTTCAATCCTGCCAGGTGGCCGCCCAGCGCCTGCGCAGCGTCGGCTGAACCGGGCACCAATTGGGCATGAACTCCGCCCCCGCTCAAATCCGCACGGACGCCCACCCAACCCAGGGCCGGATCCTGATAACCTGCCTCGGCCCGCTGCGCCCCGGCATGAATCCAGGCAGGCGTTTCCGGCGTGCCAGCTGCATCGAGTGTTGCAAAGGCTTCACGGAAATCTGGTCCGGTTGTTGCCGCCGCTGAATCAAACGTATGCGCGCCCGTTGTATTCACAGTCTGGCTTGCGCCTGAGTCTGCGCGCGACATCGCAAAAGTATCCGCAGCCGGGCCGGAAGACTGTCCTTCCGCGAGGGGCCTTGCCGGCCGGACAGCATCAATATCTACGGCACTACGCGCAGACTGCATCGATTCGGAGGTCGAGGCCTTTACACCGCGGACTGAACTCGGCTTGCCCTCAACTGGGGGTTGAACCGAAAACTGTAGGGGTTGGTAGGCGATGCTGTCTGCCACGGGCAATACATTCACGCCGTTGCCAGTTGTTGAAACTGCAATTGTGTTCACGCCCAGGTTTACTGGTTGTGCCGGAATCTGTTCCAGACCCTGAACAAACATCTGAGTTGTGTTTTGATCTGACGTAAGCGCCGGAGTTGGATTTGGGCTAAGCGCCTGTGTCTCCGGCGTGTTCGTGCCTAGCGAGGCGGTTTGGGTGAGGCCTTGACTGGCAGCTTGCTGCTGAACTGAATTACGGCTAGGCGTTGTAGTCAGAGTCGGAGTCTGTTCTCGTTCGAATAATGTAGACGGAGTTTGACTTGATGCCAACACTTGGCTTGCAGCCGATTTCTCCGTCATGTCATGGCTCGGTATTTCAGTCTGCACGGGGCTTTGGTTCGTAACCTGCGTCGGAATTGGATTGAGGGTTGGTGCTGCTGTCTGAGTCAGATTCTGTTCTCGATCGAATGTTGATGACTGAGCCTGACTCGTTGCCAGCACTTGGCTTGCCACCAATTTCTCCGTTAGGTCATGGCTCGATATTCCAGTCTGAGAAGGGCTTTGGAGAACGACCTGCGCCTGAATCGGGTTCTTGTCCGGTAAAACGGTCGGAGTCGGGGCCTTATCTTGAACGAATGCTGGAGACGGAGTCTGGCTTGTCGTCAGTGATTGGCTTGTCGTCAGCGATTCCGCCGAGGTCGTGCTGAGTTCCTGAGTTTGTGCTGAGCTTTGGCTCATAACCTGCGTTTGAATCGGGCTCTGTTTCGGCGCTGAAGTCAAATTTAAATTTTGCTCTGGAACGAATGCAGAAGACGGAGCTTGACTTGTCGTCAGCGATTGGCTTGTCGCCAGCGATTCCGCAGGGGTTGTGCTAGGCACCTCAGTCTGTACGGGGCTTTGGCGAACAACCTGCACCTGTATCGGATTCTGGTTCGGCGCTGTCGTCAAATTTAAATTTTGCTCTGGAACGAATGCAGGAGTCTGAGCCTGGCTAAGCGCCATCGTCTCCGTTGGATTCACGATTCGCACCGCGTTCTGCGTAACCGGGTTATTGCTCATAACCTGCGCCTGCATCGGCTTCTGGCTTGGCGTCAATCTATCCGCTGAATTCGCGTTCTGCGCTTCTGTCTGAAGAGTCGTCTGATTCAGGCTTTGGTTCGGCGCAGGCGTTTTAGACGGGTTACCGCCCTCGGAATACAGCGTGACAGGTAGCGATGCAAAATTGCCGTCAACTGAAGTATTTGATTCGCTGCAAGTCTGGATGGACGTGCCACTTAGGTTGGAAACGGACGAGACTGGCTCTGGCTTCGCGGACATTGCAGGTTCTTTCACAGTCTCCAGCACAGATGCATTTGCCGCGCTGATATTTCTACTGGGTATATATCTGTCTGGCGCTCGCGTATTCAGCAAAGCAGAAGAAGAGGCCGATGCAGAAGTAGAAACAGGGGCTGGAACAGAAGAAGAATCCGAAACAGAAGCAGCAGTAGAAACAGAAGCGGATGAAGAAGCAGAAACAGAGGTAGAAACTGAAGCAGTAGCGATTTGCGGGTCCGTCGATAAGCCGGCAGAGACCTCTGTTTGGGCAGGTTGCGTCCGCTCGTCTATTCCACGAGCAACTGGATTAACGCTAGCGGTTGTCTGCACAGCCTGCGCAAGACCAGAACTTGCCTCAGGGAGCGTTTCCGGCAACAGCCCGGCTGGGGCTGTATATGGACTGGCTACAACAGGCAACGGCTGCGCCATCACAGCCTCTGGCTTGGCTACCTTAATAGAACGGGCGGAACGCGAGCCACGAGCAGATTCCGCTCCTTGCTTCGCTACCGGTTTCGTGTCCTCAGATTTGGATGAAACCGGCTTTGCCACCACGGCAGCAGACTGGATCACATTAGCTCCAGCCCGAGCGCTAATTGGAGACAACTTCGCACCGGCGCCTGGCTGTCCGCTTCCCTTCCCGTTTCCCGGCGTAACGCTCGACCCCGCGCCAGTCTCCAGGCTCTCAGTCGCTATTCCCTGCACCAGGCGCAAATCCATGCCGGCTGTCAGGGAAGATGCGGAGGATGTATCAGAAGTCTGCGCGGATGCCAGCGCAGTGGCGGCTGCTTCTTGACTTGCTTCGATCTCGCTGAATCCTTCCATGCTGGAATGCAGCGTAAGCCAGCAGCGATTGCCAGTTAGCACGAAAGCTAGTTGCCGCAGAAACCGTGGATGATAAGAGATCGAAAGCGGCCGCCCTGCACGACCTAACACCGTGCGCCGCGCCCAGCGCCTTGCCCAGGCCCGGCGCCGGAGTTCCTCCCGCTCCTATCTCGATGGCTGCGGCAACCGTCATGCGAAGAGATAGAGCAGACAGTGTGCCAAAGCGCGACAGTGGCGGGTTAGAGCATTGTCAGGAATGGAACCGGTAATCCCGATTCAGGAAGTGCTAATGTCATTCATGTGGATTTTCACTCAAGTTATTGTTTCAGCGCATGACTTGTTTCCGGAGGCAGGCTGGGTAAACGGCATTTGCATGAGAGGCGTACTCTTCGCGCGGTGAGAGGGCTGATTCAGCTTCCGGTTTCTTCTTTACTCCGTCACGGTACAGCCGGGAGCTGTACCAGTCGTCGAGCGCCTGCTGGCCGCGCCGCCCAGCCTCGATGGCCTCCCGCGCCTCAGTCTCCTCGATCAGGGTCTCGGCCTGGCGGCGTTCCACCCTCTTCGAGAGAAACTCCTGACGCCGATCCGTGACTTCTTCTCCCATGGCGTCGATTCTGGGCCCGAGCGCGGCGGCATGGAGGCCGGCCGAGCGCGTCTCCTCAAGGCCGGCAAGCCGGTCCATCAACTGGCCGGTTTGCGCACTGGCCTGAACCAGGCTCCGGCCCCGGCGCTCCCGCTCGACGGTGGCCGTCAGCGCGTGCTCCAGGCGATGCAGTTCGCCCAGCGCGGACTCCAGAGCCAGCCGGCTCTGTTCCTCCTCGAGCTCCCGAATGCGCAACAGGCGGCGCAACGCGCGCGAGACGGCCATGGCTCACACCTCCGCGGCCAGCTGCGCCAGCCGGCGCACACATCGGCAAAATGAACCTGCTCATGCACGTCCTGGGTCATGAAAGCCCGCATCGCTTCCCGGGCTCTCAAGGCGCGGTCCAGATCCGGGTCCGAGCCCGGCTTGTAGGCTCCGATGCGCACCAGATCCTCGCTGCGCGCGTAGACGGCCATCAGCTTGCGCAGGAGCGCCGCCTGCTCGCGATGCGCGGGCTGGGTGACAACCGGCATCAGCCGGCTGATCGAGTCCAGTACTTCGATGGGCGGATACCAGCCTTCGGCAGCCAGCGCGCGCGAGAGCACCACGTGGCCGTCGAGCAGCGACCGGACCGCGTCCACCAGCGGATCCTGCTGGTCGTCGCCTTCCATCAGCACGGTATAAAAGGCGGTAATCGAGCCCACCCGGAACTGCCCGGCGCGCTCCACCAGCTTGGCCAGACGGTTGAAGACCGAAGGCGTATACCCTTTGTTGGTGGGCGGCTCTCCGGCAGCCAGGCCAATCTCCCGGGCGGCCATGGCAAAGCGGGTCAGCGAGTCCAGCACCAGCAGCACATGCTTGCCCTGGGCGGCAAAGAACTCGGCGATGGTGGTGGCGGCCAGCGCCGCCCTCATGCGCATCAGCGGCGACTGGTCGGAGGTCGAAACCACCACCACCGAGCGGGCCCGGCCCTCGCCGCCCAGCGAATCCTCCAGAAACTCGCCCACCTCGCGGCCCCGCTCGCCCACCAGGCCCACCACCGTCACATCCGCCTCGGTGTTGCGGGTCATCATGCCGATCAGCGTGCTTTTGCCCACCCCCGAGCCGCCGAAGATGCCCACCCGCTGCCCCCGGCCCACCGTCAACAGCGCATCGAGAACGCGAATTCCGGTGCCCAGCGGCGTGCGAATCGGCACCCGGTCCAGCGGCGGCCGCACCACCCCCTCCAGCGGCAGCGCCTGAGAGACGGCCGGCGGGCGGCCCTCATCGATCGGCGCGCCCAGCGCATTCAGCACCCTGCCCATCAGCGCCGGTCCCACCTCGATCTCGGGATGGACGCCCAAGGCTTCCACGCTGATTCCCAAAGCGAATGCCCTCGGTGCTCTCGACCGGCATCGACAGCACATTGGAGCCGCGAAAGCCGATCACTTCGGCCAGATGCGCGCGGCCATACTGGTCCTGAATCTCGCAGCACTCGCCCACCGAGGCCAGCGGCCCCGCCGACTCGATGGTCTGGCCCACCGACTCGAGCACCTGCCCGCGCCAGCGCCAGGGCTGGCCGCGCTCCAGACGGCTAAAGTAGCGCTCCAGCATCTGCGTCATGCGCGGCTCTCCTGGCTCGAGCCAGCGATCGCGCCCACCGGCTCGGCAGCTTCGGACTTGGAACTGCCGGTTCTGGAGCTGCCGGCGCGGTCAAAGAAGCCCCGCTCAATCTCTCCCAACTGCGCGCGAATCCCCAGATCCACCGAACCCAGCTCGGTCTCGATCACGCAATCGCCCAGCCGCATCCCTTCGCCGGCAACCACGGCTGGCTTGACGGCCAGATTGGGCACCAGGGCGATGGCCTCGGTCCACAGGTCGAGTTCGGCCGGGGGCACGCGCAGCCGCACCTGGGTCGATCCGGAGAGCTGTCCCAGCGCCACCCGCACCGCGCCGGTCAGCAGCAGCGGGTCCATCTGCGCCTCGCGGCGCAGAATGCGCGCCGCCACGGCCAGCGCCAGCTTCACCACCTCGTGCTCGACCTCGCTGCAGGTAGCGGTCCCGCTCCTGGGTAAAGCTCTCGATCAGCTGCGGCGGCCTGCTGCGCCCGCTCGCTGCTGGGCCGCAGCCTGCGGAGCCGCTCTGCGCCTCGTGCTCGGCCTTGCGGCCCTCCTGGCGGCCTGCTCGCGGCCGCCTCGAAGGAGCGGCGCTTCTCCTCGGCCAGCCGAGCCTCGAACTCGGCGCGCAGCTGGGTCTCGACGGCTCCGGCTCGCGGCATCTCTGGCCGGCGCTGCAGGAGCCTTGGGCGCGGCATCCTCGACATTCTCCCATCCATCCCATTCCGGCAAAGAAGGCGCATCGGGGCCGGCCGGGTACTCGAAGACCTCGATGCGCCCGGAAGCGCCCTTGCTCGTTGCCGATTCCGCCTGCTGCAAGAATTGCCTTTCCAGTTAACAGCTGACAGTTGTCAGCTAATAGTTACGAGTTGCCTGCCAACGCAAACTGTGAACTGTTCGCTGTAACTGTCTGCTGTTCACGCCAGCATCTCGTCGCCGGTCTCCAGCTTGAGAACCACCTTGCCCTCGGCCTCCAGCCGCCGCGCCAGGTTGAGAATCTCCTGCTGCGCCTGCGCCACCTCGCGCGAGCGCACCGGGCCCAGAACCTCCATGTCTTCCTTCAGCATCTCCACGGCCCGCGAACTCATCGATTTGAAGATCTGGGCGCGCAGCTCGTCTTTGGCGCCGCGCAGGGCCAGCGCCAGTTGCCGCTTGTCCACGCCGGAGACGATCTCGCGGATGGTGGCTGGGCGGCACCGTCACCAGATCTTCAAAGGTGAACATCAGGTTGCGAATGGCCAGGGCCAGCTCCGGCTGGCCATCCTCAATGGTTTCGAGGATCTTCTTCGACTCCTCGGCATTGAGCCGGTTCAGCAGATCGGCCACCGCCTTGAAGCCGGAGTAGCTCTTGCGCGCCGTGTCGCCCACGTTTTCCAGGCGCCGGTGCAGAATGTGCGCCACCTTCTGCGCCATCTCCGGCGAAAACTGGCGCATCTCGGCCAGCCGCTGGATGGACAGCACCTTGTGGTCCTCGCTCAGATTGTCCAGCACCATCGAGGCGCCGCTTGCGGATCCAGGTGGGCCAGCACCAGCGCGATGGTCTGCGGATGCTCGCTGTCGAGCAGCTTGCCCAACTGCTGCGGATCGGTGCGCTGCAGCTTGGCCAGATTGCCCTGCGCCGCCTCCTGCGAACGGCGCACCAGCATCAGCAGGTCGTCGGCGCGCTCCTTGCCGAAGGTCTCCATCAGCAGCCGGCTGGCGTAGTCCAGCCCGCCGTGGGTCATGAAGTTCTGCGTCTCCAGAAGCTCCCAGAACTCCTCCAGTATCCCGGCAGACATCTCCGGCGTGATGCCGCGCAGATCGGCCAGCTCCTCGGTCAGCCGCTGCACGTCCGCCTCCGGCAGGGCGCGCAGAATCTCCTTGGCCGACTCCTCGCCCACGGCCACCAGCAAGACGGCCGCCTTGCGCACCCCGCTCATGTTCGCCGTCAGTTGGCGCCGTGCTGCCGCGTTCTGGTATTCCTGTTCGGCCAAGACTCCGGTCCTTTCCCTGTACCTCTGGTTCTGTTGCTCCTGGTTACCGCGCCTGTTCTCAGCTGGCGGAACCCCGCTTCCATCCCTGGCTCTTCGCTCCGTGCCTCGCTCTCGAACCGCATTCGCCGCATTCCGGATCAATCGGAGTGGATCCAGCTCTGCAGCAGCCGGGAGCTTTGCGTGGGCTCGCGCTTGAGGTGGCTCGGTACCTGCTCGAAGATCTCCTGTGTCCTGATCCGCTCCGGGTCGACCTCGACCGGCTCAGGCGGCCTCAGATCGAGTGCCGCAGTTCCGCAGGTCCCGGCAACTCCCTGACCCCTCCCTTTGCCGACGGCCGGCGCGAGCCGGGCGTGGCGCAGGGCGGGACGCACCCCGAAGGCCACCACCACCAGCAGACCCGTCAGCAAGGCTGCATACTTGATCAACACCGGCGAGCCTTCGGCGGTGGCCAGAATCTGGCCCGGCAACGAGACCGGCGGCTGCAAACGGTTATCCTCGAAGGCCAGATCCTCGACCTCGAGCAGGTCGCCGCGCGCGGCGTCAAAGCCCACCGCGGCCTGCGCCAGCGCCGTCAGGTTGCGCAACTCCTCGGGCGAGCGCGGCTGCCATTGCGCCGCCTTGCCCTTGGAGGCGGGCTGGGCCAGCCGGTCGTTCACCACGATGGCCGCGGTCAGCCGCCGCACCCTCCCCGGGCCTTCGATCACGTGCCGCATGGTCTTCGTGGCCGCGTAGGTTCCCGACTCGCTCTTGGCGGTCTGCGGCGCTGAGGTCTGCTGTCGGATAGACCGGCAAGGCCTGCGAGTTGGGCGCATTCGAGGCCGCGCCGGGAACGCCGGCGGCCACCGGCTGCGGGCCGGAGGCTCTGCTCGGTGCGCTGCATCGACAAGGTCACCGTCTGGTCCGGGTCGTAGCTCTCCTTGGTCTCTTCGGTGGCTGCCGGGTCGTAGTCCAGGGTCACCGAGGCGCGCACGTTGCCCGCGCCGGTCACCGGCTCCAGGGTGGCAATCAGCTTCTCTTCCAGAGCCTGCTCGGCGCTCAAACGCAGCGCGTCGGCGGTCTTCGGCCCCAGCGGCAGGTGGCCGGCCGCATCCACCAGCACCACGCGCTCCGGCGTCAGGCCGTCCACCGCCGAGGCCACCAGATTGCGAATCGCCTCCGGCTCTCCGTCGGCCAGCGTGCGATGGCGCAGCTTGAGCACCACCGAGGCCTTGGCCGGCCGCTCCGCCTCGCGAAAGAGCGAGTCGTGCGGCAGCACCAGGTGAACCCGCGCCGACTGCACATCCGACAGGGTTCCGACCGTGTGCTCCAGCTCGCCTTCCAGCGCCCGCTGATAGTTGACCTGCTCGTCGAACTCCGATCCCACCCAGTTGGGCTTGTCGAAGATCTCAAAGCCCAGCCGCCCGCTCTTCAGGCCCTTGGCCGCGGTCACCAGCCGCGCCTTGTCCAGTTGCGCGGCCGGAACCATGAATGCCCGTGCCGTTCGCGGCCGGCTCAAAGGGAATCTGCGCCTGAGCCAGAACCTGGCCGGCCTGGCGCGCATCCTCCGGGTCCAGATCCGCATAGAGGATGCGCCAGTCGGGCCGCAGGCCGTACCAGAAGAAGCCTCCAACCAGCCCCGCAAGCAGCAGGATCGCCACCACCGTCCAGCCGCGCTGCGCCGGATGCATCTGCGCCCAGCGCACCCGCGTCCGGCCCCAAAGCCCGGCCAGCCGGTCGGTCAACTGGGGTTGGCCGGGCATCGCCGGCGCGCTCTTCTGCAACTGTGTTCCGGTGGCCATGGTCTCCGCTTTCTGCCGTTGCCAGTGCTCAGTGATCAGTTGTCATCGATCAGTCACTGCCTCAGCTGAATACTGACAACTGAACTGTCTCAAAACTGCATTCCGATCACCTGCTGGTAGGCCTGGACTGCCTTGTTGCGCACCGCCAGCGCCAGCTCAAAGGCCATGCTCGCCTTCTCGGTGGCAATCATCGCCTGATGCACGTCCACGCCGGAGCCGGTCATCAATCCGGCCACGGCGGCGTGCGCCTGGCTTTCAAGTTGGTCCACCTGGCCAACCGCATCGGTCAACAGATCGGAAAACGGGGTGGGCGCGGCGCCTGAGCCGCCGGTCGAAGTTGCGGCCGTTCCAGCGCCAGCGCCGGAAAGGCCCTGCAAGGCCTGCGTTGCTGTGGTCATGGGATTGATTGGGGTTAACATTGCTTCTCCCTGCTGCTATCGTCTGCTGGATTCAGCTTCGTCTACGCTCTGCCTCGCATGGGCTGCAATACCCGGCACGGCGATTACGACTTGGCAATCTCCAATGCCGACGTGATCATGCCCTTCTCGGCCTGCACGGCGGAGCTATTCAGACCATATGCACGTGTCGCCCCCATCAGGTCCACCATCTCTGTGAGGGGATTAATGTCCGGATATGAGACATACCCGTCCGGCCCGGCATCCGGATGCCCGGGGTCATAGCGCTTGAGCGGAGGCGAGGTATCCTCGACCACAGCAGCAATATGCACGCCCGGCAGCTGTCGGCCGCCGAGCCATTCAAATTCAGCGGAAGCAAAGGCGCCGGAAAGCGCGGGCAAGGCTGCCGCGGCAAGGCTTCCCGAAGCATTCGTCCTCGAAGCCGTAGTTCCTGCTAGCAGCATTGAAGCTGTTGGCAAACTCCGGATCGCCGGCATTGGCGGCAAAGACGACGTGCTGGCGGTGGTAAGCGGCCGCCGGTGGCGGTGCGCGTCGTCTCCGCGTTGGCCATGTTGGCCGCCACCACCTCGGCGCGCATCCGCTCGGCCTGCATGGCGCTGCCCGAGGTCTCCATCATCGCAAAGAGGTTCATCTGGCTTCCTCCTCGCAACAATCTGCTGCGCAATCTCAGATGAATCCCTGCACGTGGCTCTCCAACTTACTTGCTGTCGGAATGGATGGCGTCCAAGATGCGCTGGTACTCCTGGCGGAGCAGCGTCACGCCGGTTTTGAATCTCAGTTGCGCCTCGGCCAGGTTCAGGCCTTCGCGGTCCATGGAGACGTTGTTGCCGTCGGGCCGCGCAATCAGCCCGTCCACGGCCTTGACGCGCACCGGCCGGGCCGCGCTGCCCCTGCTCCACGCCGGTCATCGCCTCGCCGCATCTCGGCCTCGAAGTCCATGCCCACGGCCCGGTAGCCGGGAGTGTCGATATTGGCCATGTTGGCCGCGGTCAGCTTGGCCTCGCTGACGGCCAGATCCAGATAACGGGCAATCTGGTCGCTGAGCTGGGTCTCGATCTGCATCTCCATCCCTCCTTTCAGCTTAGATCGACCTAACCGCTGGCCGTAGCTGAGCTGAAGCTGCTTCAGTTCATCGTCAGCCCGAAGTCGATCTCCCGCGCGGTGAGCACGGACTCCTCGCCGGCCAGAATCGCGCCCCGCTCCAGCACATGCTCCAGCTCGCGGACATTGCCCGGCCAGTCGTGCGCGGCGAGCTTGGCCAGCGCCCCCGGATCGACCCGCTTGACCGGCGCCTCGCGGCCCATCCGCGCCAGAAAGTGATTGACCAGCAGCGGCAGATCCTCGGTGTGCTCGGCCAGCGACGGGGTGCGGATGAGAAAGACGGCCAGCCGGTAGTAGAGATCGGAGCGGAAGCCGCCCGCCTGGGTCTGCTGGGCCAGCGCCTGGTGGGTGGCGGCCACGATGCGCACGTCCACCTTCACCGTCTCGTTGTCGCCCACCCGCTGCAACTCGCCGCACTCCACAAAGCGCAGCAGCTTGGATTGCAGGGCCAGCGGCATCTCGCCGATCTCGTCCAGAAACAGCGTGCCTCCGTCGGCGGCCTCAATCCGCCCCACGCGCCCCTGCACCGCGCCGGTAAAGGCCCCGCGGGTGTGGCCGAAGAGCTCGGCTTCCAGCAGTGCTTCAGGAATTGCCGCGCAGTTGATGGCGACAAAGGGTTTGCGGCTGCGGGTCGAGAGCCGGTGCAGGGCCTCGGCCACCAGCTCCTTGCCCGAGCCGGTCGGCCCTTCGATCAGCACCGGGGTCGAACGCGGAGCCACCAGGCGGACGCGGCGGCTGACCTCGAGCATGCAGGGAGCGTAGCCAATCATCTCCGGCAGCCGCTCGCTGGATGCCGGCTCGACTCCGACTGACGGGCAGATCCGCTTCGGCCGGTATGTGTCGGGGAAGGCTGGGCATGGGATACATCATGTCGGGCGAGGCGCTCTGCGGCGGAAAAGCCGGCGGGGCGCTCGGCGGAAGAGATGGAACCGGCCACGGATTGGCATGCAGGTGGTCGGGCAGCGGGTTCGGCTTGTCGAGCGCGGGAGCCGCGTTCCAGATCGCCGTGTCATTGTCCTGCGAGCGGCGCAGCGCATAGAGCAGCTCCTGGCGGTAGGGTCCGCGCGGGCTCTCCTGCGCGATCGAGCCGCTGGCGGTCACCAGATCCACTTCCGGGAAATGAGCTGCGGAAGTCCTTGAGAAACTCGGCCAGATCGAGATCGGGCAGCCAGGAATCGACGATGACCGCCTCCGGCGGGGCGGCCTCCGCCTCCGCCCAGGCCTGGGCGCCGCCTTCGGCCTCCCGCACCTGCCAGCGCAGGCCGGTGAGAGTCTCGGAGAGCCGCTGGCGAAAGCTGCGATCGGCGCTGGCCACCAGCGCCGTGCGCGGGCGGATGCGGCTGGCGAGAGGAAGAGTGGAAACGGGAACGGTTGCCATGAAGATTCTCCTGAACATCGATCGAGTTGGTTGAATCAAAAAAATTAGTGCGCTTCAAAAACTATGCGGCCGCCGCCGGAACAGCCACGCCCGGCAGAATCGCGGGCACGGAAAGCACGGGCAGGGCGGAAAGCGCAAGATCGGCCTCCGGCGGCACCATGTAGCCCTGGCCGCGCACCGTGCGGATCAGCTGCCCGGGAGGCGGATCCTTCAGCTTGCGGCGCAGGTAGTTGACGTAGACATCCACGATGTTGGTGGTCTGCGTCGGCTCCAGGTTCCAGACCGAATCCAGCAGCTCCACCCGCGAGACGCACTGGCCGCGATTGAGCATCAGATGTTCGAGCAGGGCAAACTCCTTGTTGGTGAGGACAATCGACTGCCCGGCGCGGCGGGCGGTGTGGTCCAGCCGGTCCAGTTCCAGGTCGCCGGCGCGCAACAGCAGGCGCGCCTCGCGCTTGCGGCGCAACAGCGCCCGGCAGCGAGCGCGCAGCTCGTGCAGGCTGAAGGGCTTGATCATCAGGTCGTCGGCCCCGCGGTCCAGGCAGCGGACGCGCGTGTCCACCTCCTGGCGGGCGGTCAGCACCAGCACCGGCAGATCCGCGTCCATCGCGCGAACCTCTTCCAGCACCTGCTCGCCGTCCTTGATCGGCATATTCAAATCAAGAATGGTCAGGTCGGGCATCTCCTGGCGAAATGCCTCCACCGCGGCGGCTCCATCGTAGGCCAGGCGGACGCGGTGCCCGTCGGCCTCCAAGCCGCGGCTCAGAAACAATCCCAGCGCCTTGTCGTCTTCGGCGATCAATAACCTCATGGCAGCCTTTCTCTTTGAGCGGCGCCCTTAGCTCGCTGCGCCTGTCTGCTCCACATTCCTGTCCGGCCAGCTTAGCGTGCGCTAACGGACGGCTTCACCTTAACCTTCCCGCGTAGAGGAGAAGGAACTCAAGAGTTGGAAGAAAAAAGGAGAGAGAGCGATTCCAGGAACGGCACTGAGGCTGGGAGGGTTCCCGAAATGGCGAGAGTGCGCACATGCGTTCGGAACAGCGGGTTGCAGTTCACTCTCTCAGACGGCTCTGCAGCTACGGCCGGTAAGGCAATCCTCAGCCAGCAGCCGTGCTATCTCACGCGATTGTTCTTGCTCGTCCGCGACGCTGCTTTATCGCGATACATCTCGGCGTCGGCGCGCTCGACCAGCTCCTTCATCGTCTCGCCGGCCAGCCGTTCCGCAAGGCCGATCGAGGCGTCCACGTGCAGCTTACTGGGCACGGAGTTTGCCTGAACCGTGTAGTCGCCGCACACCCACTTCCGCAGCCGGTCGATCTGCGCCGTGGCCTCGGCGAGTGCCGCAATGCAGCAGAAGGATGAACTCATCGCCGCCCCAGCGCCCGATGGTGTCCGTGGAGCGGCAGACGGAGCGCATCTCGGCGGCAAACTGCTTCAGCAACTCATCTCCAACCAGGTGGCCATGCTCGTCATTCACCCGTTTGAACTCGTCGATGTCGATGATGGCGACGCAGAACGGCGCCTCGGCCATGGAGCGATTGCTCGATCTGGCCTTCCACGCCAGGACGGCTGCGCAGCCCGGTGAGCGCATCGCGCGAGGCAATCTCTTCGGCCTCTTCCAGCCGGGTCTGATAGGTCGTGACTTCCTTCCTGAGCTGGTCGATCGCGGCCTTGCCTTCCGCGGTCATCCTGTCGATCGAGGTCTTCAGGTCCGTGGCGCTCTGCTTGATCGACTCCCGGATCTGCGGTCAGGTCCTCCAGGTTGGCGATGCCCTTGAGCCGCGTTGTGACGTCGGTGATCTGCTGCGGCGCAGCGCTGGTCCCGCTCGCCCACCGACTCGGCGGTACGGGCCATCATCAGCAGAATCTCCTTCACTTCGCTGGTCTGTTGCCGGTAATGCATGGCCGTGCGCCGGCCCCAGCCCTGCAATGCTCGCGCACGCCGGTTTCCGTTTCCTTGACCGCTTCGCAGGTGAGTTTCGCGGAGAGCTTCTCTCCCAGCTTGCCCAGCCCCTGCTTCAGTTCCCCGCCCAGAGCCGGGCAGGCATCCTGGCCGCAGTTGCCCATCTCCACCAATGCGGAGCGATAGGCGGCAACAGTCACCGGCAGAAGAGACTTCGTGCTCCGGCTCATCGTGCTCGCCGGACTCCGTTTCCGTCTGTTCAAGATATCGTTTGATGGAGATCATTTGCCTCGGGCGAAGAACGCTGTCTGCGCCATGGTGAAGCGGGATGGAATACCACAGGCTTATCGGCAGCTTCTCGAGTTTTCTTTAGCTCGGATGTAGGATGATTGCACGCCAATCTGCGCGGAGAAAGTTGATTTCTACTCAGAGGTTTCGATGGAGATGCAGGTTGACGGAAGAAGAGCGGCAATCCAAAGCTGGCTATTGCGAGCTGCAAAGAAGAGGCGGAAAAGGCCTACGACGGCATGTACGAGGCGCACTCCTTCCGCGACGCAAACGACTGCTACCGCGACGCCAAGGACTATTTCTACGCGGCCATCGGGCACGCCGAGGAGCTCGGTTTGCCGGAGGAGGCGGAGGCTCTGCGCAAGCGCCTGGAACACGTGAAAGCGGTCTTCAGAAGCCAGTTTGCGCAGTGATCGAAAAAAAGACGAAAAAAGAGTTGACACAGTTCGCTTTTTATTCGCTATAATGCGCGCATGGCTGTTACCCGAAGGCAAAAAGAGATTCTCGACTTCCTGGAGTCGTTTGTAAGGCGCAACGGCTACTCCCCGTCGTTTGAAGAGATTGCGCGCGGCATGGGGCTGAAGAGCCTGGCCACCGTGCATAAGCACATTACCAACCTGGAAAAGAAGGGGCTGCTGGACCGCGTGCATAACCGCAGCCGCTCCATCGACGTGGTGCCGCCGGGAACGCGCACCCGCACCAGCGACCGGCTGCCGCTTGCCGGGCGCATCGCCGCCGGATTTCCCGTCGAGGCGATGGAGACCGAGGAGAGCATCTCGCTGCACGACGTGGTGGGCAACCGCGACGTCTTTGCCCTCGAGGTGCGCGGCGACTCGATGCGCGACGAGCACATCATCAGCGGCGATTATGTGCTGGTGGAGCGCACGCGCACGGCGCGCCAGGGCGAGATTGTGGTGGCCCTGGTGCGTGGCGCCGAGACCACTCTCAAGCGCTTTTATCACCGAGGGCAACCGGGTGCGGCTGCAACCGTCCAACATGGAGATGGAGCCCATTTACGTTCCCGCCGCGCAGGTGGCCATTCAGGGCCGCGTGCTGGGCGTGCTGCGCAAGTACCGGAATAATGCAGGCCTGCCAGCATATCTAACGCCGGCAGGATCATGTTTGCCAGGAGGTATACGTGTCCCAGCCCTACGATTATCCGGCTATAGCCAAAATGATCGATCACTCGCTGCTTAACCCGTCGCTTACGGACGCGGCTATGGAAGAAGGCTGCGCTCTGGCGGTTCGATACGACGTGGCCAGCGTCTGCATACTGCCTTATTATTTGGCCCGGTGCGCCGCGCTGCTGGCTGGAAGCTCGGTCCGTGCGAGCACCACTATCGGCTTTCCTCATGGAGGGCACACAACCGCAGTCAAACTCGCAGAAGTCCGGCAGGCGCTGGCCGACGGTGGCGAGGAACTGGATGTGGTTATCAATATCAGCAAGGCCCTGAGCGGGGACTGGCAGTATGTACGGGATGAGCTCGCGGCGCTGGCGGCGGCCACCCATGCGGGCGGAGCCAAGATCAAAGTAATCTTTGAAAATGCTTATCTTGACGATGCCGCCAAGATCCGGTTGTGCGAGATTTGCGCGGAGATTGGAGCCGATTGGGTGAAGACCTCGACCGGGTATGCGCCCAGCGGGGCAACTCTTGCCGATCTCGAGCTGATGCGCAGACATTCTCCGGCCAGCGTTCAGGTCAAGGCGGCGGGCGGCGTTCGCGATCTCGATACATTATTGGCTATACGCGACATCGGAGTGAGCCGGGTGGGCGCGACACGAACAGAATCCATGCTCGAGGAGTGCAGGAAGCGGCTCGGTCTGGAGCCTATCTAACAGACCGGCGCATCAGCGACTGCCGCGGGATATTAAAAGAGACTCAGATAATGCGGTCCTCATGGAGACAGCCGCTCTCTGTGCCGTTCAGGTCTCCAATTCTAAAGATGAATCCAGCCGGTGCGGATCATCGCAGCCGAAGCCGTGGCAACGATGATCCAGAGAAGAATTCCCTGCATCAGCGGACGCGGGCCGACGCGGCGAAGCGTTTTCATCGAGAGCCCCGTGCCAATCAGGTAGAGCGTAGCGGTCAGGCCGATGACGCCCAACCGCTTCAGGTCGGGATAGTACGCCTGAAATGTGTGGATGTAAGTGTTGGCTACAGCGGCCAGGCAGAAGAAGAGGATGAACCAGGGCCATTGCACCCGCGCCTTGCTTCTGTGGAATGCCGCGGTGGCGATGGTCAGCGGAACGATCCACAGGGCGCGAGCCAGTTTGACGGTGGTGCCCACGGCCAAGGCCACGGCGCCATATTTTGCCGCGGCGCCCACTACGGAACTGGTGTCATGGATGGCCAGCGCCGCCCACAGTCCAAACTGGGTTTGCGTCATGTGCAGCGCCGACCCGATGGCCGGAAAGGCAAGCAAGGCAATCGAATTCAACACGAAGACTGTGCCCAACGAGACGGCAATCTCTTCTTCGCTGGCCTGGGTGACGGGCGCTATAGCGGCAATGGCGCTGCCCCCGCATATGGCCGTGCCGGTGGAGATGAGAAAGGAGATTCTCTTCTCCACGCGCAGCAGTTTTCCCAGCCCCCAGCCGAGCAGCAGCGCGGTCGCGATGCCGGCGGCTGTATAGACAAAGCCGGAACTGCCCGCGCGAAGAACCTGCTGCAAATCCATGCCAAAGCCCAGGCCAACCACCGAGGGCCTGCAAGAGAACCTTGGTGAGCTTCTTGGCTTCCAGATGAAAGGGGTGAGCAAAAGAGAAACCGTAGATCAGGCCCAGGAGAAGCGCCACCGGCGGAGAGACCAGCCCGGTCGAGGAAAGAATCAAACCGACGAAGAATAGATTCTTGGACATAGAACTGGATCCAGTGACGATGAGGATATCCTTCTGCGCAGGACGTTGCGACTCTCAAGAACGGCCGCCTAGAGGGTGCGCGGAAATGAATGAGTTACTTGAATTTGGAGTTCGTCCATCGCCCACGTACAAAATCTCTCACTGGAAATTCCCGGCGCACGCGCCGGGCTCTCTCGCCGTTTATCGGCATCCGCTGACAGATTCTTTACGCCAGCAGACTTTTGATCTTTTCTTCAATCACGTCCTGAGGAACATAGCCAACTATCTGGTCGGCAACTTTGCCGCCTTTGAAAAAAAGCAGTGCCGGAATGCCGCGAATGCCGTAGCGCGACGGGGTTGCGCCGTTCTCGTCCACATTCACCTTGGCCACCTTCAGCTTGCCGGCATAGGTTGCCGCCAAGGCATCCACAATCGGCGCAATGGCCTTGCAGGGACCGCACCATACGGCCCAGAAATCCACCAGAACCGGCTGCTCGCTCTGGAGCACCTCCTGGTCGAATGTTGCATCGCTTACTTCCAGAACTCCCAATCCAGCCATGATTCTCCTTGCGGCTACTGCCTATATCCAGTGTAACGGCAACCAGCCCTCTCATGAGATGCGTCAAATGGCAGCAAAGTCGCAAAGCAGTCGTTTACGGTCAACAGAATCCGTGTCAGTGAAATTCATTATTGCAAAATAAAAGCGCCCGGATCCTGTGAAGGATCACGGGCGCTAGAGCAGCCCTCCCCCAGAACTGCCCACGTGTGCAGAATTTAGGAGTTTCATGAGGTGAAAAGCAAGCAATCTTGAGTAACAACTTAAGTAACATAAACAGTGAGGAATAATTGAGAAATAGTAACATTACAGAATTCCGGTATAACTATGCACCGCGGAAATACTTGTCGAAGTTGTGTAACTCTGTGAGTCAGTGGTTCAGGCGTCGCGCGCCTCAAAGGACTGGTTTGCTCCTGCCGGCTCAAACCGGCAAAGCTTGAGTTCCGGCTCCGTGCATGCCTTTCAAGCGCCTGGCGGATGGCAGCCGTGGCTCCGGCACACTCCCCTCGCTGCCAACGACAACCAGAACCGAGGGCCCGGCGCCGCTCAGAGCCGCGCCCAGAATGCCGTGCTCTCCGGCCAGCGGCAGCAGGCGAGGCAGCAAGGGACAGAGGGGCGCGCGGTAGGGCTGGTGAATGCGGTCCCGCATGGCCATGCGCAGCAGGTCGCCCCGCGCCTGGGCAAAGGCCAGCCCCAGCAGCGCCACGGACTGAATGTTGGCCACCACGTCGGCGCGGGAGTAGGTTGCGGGCAGCACGGCGCGGGCCTTGCTGGTGGCCAGAGGCTCGGCGGGCAGAACCACGATGGCCCGCCACTCGGCCGGCGGCTCGACGCGAGCCACATGGACTCGCCTGCCCTCGCAAGCCGCAGCCACAAATCCGCCCAGCCAGCAGGCCGCGGCGTTGTCCGGATGGCCCTCCAGCGCCACCGCCTCCTCCAGAATCCGCTCCGCGCTCCACCCCAGCCGGCCAAAATGAACCGCCAGGCAGATGGCCGCCAGCCGTCCCGCCGCCGACGAGCCGCAGCCCATCCCCAGCGGAATCTCGTTGGTCATCTGAATCGCCAAAGGAATCACCGGCCGCCCGTTGCTCTCCAGCAGCTTCTTGTAAATCTCCAGAATGAGATTGTTCTCAAGCCGGGAACATTGCTCCCGGTCGCGCCCGGTTGCGGCAATCGAAAACTCCGCGGCCGGCTCAGCCTCAATCTCCAGATAAAAGTCGAGGGCCACGGCCGCCGCGTCGAAGCCGGGGCCGAGATTGGCGGAGGTAGCCGGCAGGCGCAGCCGGAATCTTGCAGGCTTTATGTCTCCGATTCGCGCTCAAATCCTCGCTCATCGGGCGCTCCCCTTCAGCGCGGCCAATACCGCGGCCGGCGTAGCCTCCACGACTACCGCGTCACGCCGCAGACCGGCGATCTCCGCTTCCCTTCCCGCAGTTTCATCCTTCCTTCAGCAGGGTTCCGCGATGAAAGTCGATGGTGTAGTCGGCGTCCTTGAGCGTAGTGGCCGGTCAGCATCAGAACCACCGTCTCGCCGGAAGCAACCTTGCCCTCGGCGCGCAGCTTCTTCAGCCCGGCCAGCGTAACCGCGGAGGCCGGCTCGCAGCCCAGCCCCTCGGCGCCGATCTCCGCCTTGGCAATGGCGATCTCGGCTTCGGTCACGTCCAGGCACCAGCCGCCGGTCTCCTGAATGGCGCGCGCGGCCTTGCGCCACGAGGCCGGATTGCCGATGCGAATGGCTGTGGCGCGGGTGTGGGCCTCCACCGGCTCCAGCGACGGCAGCTTGATGCTCGCTGAAGCTGCGCACCAGGGGATTCGCCCCCGCCGCCTGAATCACGCTGATGCGCGGCATCCGCGCCACCAGCCCCAGCTCGTGCATCTCCCTGAAGCCCTTGCCCAGCGCCGAACTGTTGCCCAGGTTGCCGCCGGGCACAATCAGGTGGTCGGGAACTGCTCCAGTCAAAGGCCTCGGCAATCTCGAAGGCCGGAGTCTTCTGCCCCTCCAGCCGGTAGGGGTTCACCGAGTTGAGCAGATAGATGGGCGCTTCCTTCACAATCTGCGACAGCAGGCGAAGGCAGCCGTCGAAATCGGTCTTCAACTGGCAGGTCACCGCGCCGTAGTCCATGGCCTGCGAGAGCTTGCCCCAGGCGATCTTGCCTTCGGGAATCAGCACCAGGCTCCTGAGCCCGGCGCGCGCCGCATAAGCGGCCATGGAGGCCGAAGTGTTCCCGGTAGACGCGCAGGCCACCCACTCGAAGCCCCGCTCCTTGGCCACGCTCATCGCCGCGGTCATGCCCGTGTCCTTGAAGGAGCCGGTCGGGTTCATTCCCTGGTGCTTGGCAAAGAGCTGGTCAATCCCCAGAGCTTTGGCCGCGCGCGTCAGGTGGTAGAGCGGCGTGTTGCCCTCGCGCAGGGTCACCGCATTGCCAAAGTTGTCCAGAATGGGCAGCAGCTCGCGAAAGCGCCAGACGCCGGAGTGGTCCAGCGCCTCGGAGGACGAGCGCCGCTCCCGCCACACCCACTTGAGCGCGCCTGCATTGGGCCGGTCCTGGCCCCCGCGCTGGCTCCAGCCGGGGTACTCCACCTCAAACAGCTCTCCGCAAGCGGCGCAACGGAAGTCCGGCTGGGCCTCTGCGCCGGCGATCCGCGCCCCGCATCCGATACAGCGCAACTGGTGCAAAATCTCGTTCATGCCTGGTTTTAGCCTACCAGCGCGCGGCGATTTGCGCACAGTTGTATCTAAAGGATTTGGAGGGTAATACCTACTTCGGCGTCGCAGCCGCAGGCTGGCCAGGCGGGCCGCTCTGCGCCTTATCCAGCGCCGGGTCTTTCAGCTCCTTGCGCGCCTGCTTGCCGTGCGGACCGTCGGGATCGTACTCCAGCAGCTTCAGATAATTCGCTTTGGCGTGGGCATAATTGCCCAGATGGTGCTCCGCCTCGGCCAAACCCCAATAAACCTCGGGATTCTCCGGGTCCAGCACCAGCGCGGACTCGAAGCGCGAAAGAGCCGCCTTCCAGTTTTTCCGTCGCAAATAATAGCTGCCCACCTCGATGTCTTTGGAGGCAGCCTCCTGGTGGGTGGGCTCCTTGATGACGAGGAGTTTTCTCTTCTTGCCGCTCGGCTGATCGTCCTCCGGCCGTGGGCAGCAGCCGCTCCATGCCCGTGAGGCTGGAGCTGGAATTGGCTCGTATCCGAGCCGCTGGCGGCCTCCGGCGCAGGGTCGTCCGGACTGCGCACCGGGTCAACATCTTCGCCCGGCAGCGGAACCGGCGCACTTCCATACCGCCTTTCCGCCGATTGAGAGGTTCCCTCCGGCAGCGGCGGCGTGGTCTTCGAAGGCATCACAGGAACCGTACTCGTATCCTCGGGAAAGGGATTGTTGCTGGAATGTGGTCGCTCCGGCTGCAATGAGTTGACTGGCTTCTGACTGCGTAGCCGGCTTGCTCTGTCCCTTTGTATCGCCCCCAGCCGGCGCCTGCGCCAGCAGACGAGGCCCCGCAGCCAGACAGACCGTAAGGCAGCCAACCACAACCAGTGCAAATAATGATGCGCGTCTCATCCGTCTCGCCTCGTACCCTTTAAGTATAGATTGATCGGTGGGCGTAAGGTTATCAGGATGTTCACCTACATAGATGGCAAAGCGCTGTGCAATTGCAGCGAAGTCAAATGCTATGGCACCATGTACTCAAACAAAGAGATTCGCCACCGCAATACAGGTCCTCAATAAAAGCTCCAAATGGATGGGTGGCAAGTGCAAATTAAAGTATTGCTTACGAGAGAGGGTTAAATGCTGCGGAGCGGAAAGGATAATCCATGTTGTTCGGAAGACAATTTGAGATTTTGAGGTGGTCCCGTTTGTACAAAAAGAAATGAACAGCGGTTCGATCAATTCGTGCGAAACTCCAAATGTAGTTGAAATTCGTCCCGGAAGAGATCTGAACACAGGTTCTCTCAGGTGCGGTCTATGCGGAAGCGAGTCCGTGCCACAAGAATCCCTCTATGCCGAAATTAGCCACATTAGTTTTCCGCTAGGCCTAGCGTTCCGTATTCAACTATCCACCGTCTACCCCACCCAAAAACGATACAATCCCCTCTAGGCGGCCTCCATTCCACGAGCGGCCTCGGGAAGCGAGTTCAGCCATGGGTTATCAGGTTCTAGCCAGGAAATACCGTCCGCAGCGCTTTGCCGACGTGGCCGGCCAGGATCACGTCACCCGCACCCTGCTCAACGCGCTCAGCCAGAACCGCGTCGCCCACGGCTACATCTTCTCCGGCCACCGCGGCATCGGCAAGACGACCATCGCCCGCATCGTGGCCATGGCGCTGAACTGCCGCACTGAAGTGGGCAGCGCGGCCCGCCCCACGCCGGAGCCCTGCGGCACGTGCGACTCCTGCATCGAGATTCGCCAGGGCAACGCCGTGGACGTGATCGAGATTGACGCCGCCACCAATCGCGGCATCGACGAGATTCGCGAGCTGAGAGACGCCGCCCGCTACGCGCCTTCCCGCGACCGCTACAAGATTTACATCCTCGACGAGGCCCACCAGATTACCGACGCGGCCTTCAACGCCCTGCTCAAAACCCTCGAAGAGCCGCCGGCGCACGTCATCTTCATGATGGCCACCACGCAGCCGGAGGACATTCCGCAGACCATCCGCTCGCGCTGCCAGCACTTCAGCTTTCACGCCGTCAAATTCGACGACATTCTGGCGCAGTTGAAGATGATCGCCGGTGAGGAGAAGGTCGAGGCCGAGGAGGCCGCGCTGGCCCTGCTGGCCGAGGCCGGCGACGGCTCCATGCGCGACGCGCTCTCCATCATGGACCAGGCCATCGCCTCCGCGCCGGTCGAGAATGGCCGTCCGGTGCTTTCGGCGGCGCAGATTCGCGAGCTGATGGGCGCGGTTCCCAACGCGGTCTTCGAGCGGCTGCTGGAAGCCGTTGCCGCCGGCCAGAGCGCCGAGTTGATGGAGCAGTTGAACCTGCTGGTCAATGCCGGCCACAACCCATCGTCGCTGGCCCGGCAGATGGTCCGCTATCTGCGCAACTACCCTGATGGCCAAGCTGGGCGGCGAGCAGACCGAGCTGCTGCAAATCTCCGCCGATGAGCGCGCCCGCGCCGCGCGCACCGCGCTACTCTTCACCGAGGAAGAGCTGACCCGCAACCTGCAGATCGTTCTGCGCACCTTCGACGACCTGAACTACCGCCAGGAGCAGCGCTTTCACCTGGAGCTGGGCCTGCTCAAGCTGATTCATGCCCAGCGGCTGCTGCCGATTGAGGAACTGCTGAGCGGCGTCGGGGCTAATCGCCCTTCATCACAGGCCTCCAGCTCGGCATCCTCGCCACGGTCAATCGCAAGCCCGCCGCGTCCGGCTGCATCCTCTGCTCCGGCTGCCGCGCCGTCTCTTTCGCCCTTTGGAAGAGCAAGCGGCAGTCAACTCTGGCCCAAAGATGGAATCAGGTCAGATTCCTGCTTCAACCACTGCGCCCTTCCCGGCCTCAACAGCTACGGCCACCATCTACAACACAACGCTTACCGAAGGCGCGCTGGCCGTGGCTCCGCAGACTGCTGTCGCTCGGAAGTCTTCCTCCCAGCATCGAGCATATTCGCCACGCCGTCGGCAGCGCGCTGGTCGAGGGCGGTCACGTCTCGGCGGCACAGTTGCTGGGCGCGGGCAAATGGACCATCGATGGCGCCAGCCTGCGCATCGAGGTCGCCGGCATGGGCAAGAAGATGCTCGCCCTGACGGTCAATGCCGCGGCGGAGAAGATCATCCGCCAGGAGCTGCAACGGCTGGGCGCGCCAACCCGTTTTCTGGTCGTTCCCGGCGAAGGCACGGCGCAAGCCGCGCCGATGCCCGCGCCACTCGCCGGCAGCATTCAGGAGGCCGCGCTGGCCAATCCGTTAGTCCAGCGGGCGCGGGAGATCTTCAAGGCCGAGGTGCGCAGCGTCGTCGATCTGCGGCAAAAGTGAATACGCGCGCGCCAGATGAGGAGAACAGGCCATGCTCAACCCGCTCAAAATCTCCGAGATGCTCTCCCAGGCCAACCAGATGCAGGAAGAGGTTCAGCACAAGCTGGCCCAGACCGTGGTCGAGGGAACCAGCGGCGGCGGCGCCGTGACCGCAACCATGAACGGCAAGAAGCAGCTTCTCAAAATCCGCATCGAGCCGGCGGCGGTGATTGGCCTGAGCGGCGACAAGCCGGATGTGGAGATGCTCGAAGACCTGGTGGTGGCCGCGGTCAACGAAGCCGGACGCAAGGCCGATGAGGCCATGCAATCCAGCGTGCAGGGAATGCTGGGCGGGCTGAATCTGCCGGGACTGGGCTGAATCTTGACTTTGTACGCCAAATCAGCATAATCAAAGGAGGGTGAATCAATGCTCGAAGGAATGAATCGCAGAAACTTTTTGCAACTTGGCCTCACGGCAGGCGCGGCGGCCATGCTTCCGCGCACGATGAGAGCGCAGGCAGCGCCAGCTTCGCCAGCGCGGCGCAACCCCGCGCCAGCGCCGCAACCACGCCTGTTAAGACCACCAAGCTCTACGACAACGTCTATCTGCTCCAGGGCCAGGGCGGCAACATGGCTCTGCAAACCGGCCCGGAGGGCAACATGCTCATCGATGCCAGCTTTGCCCCGGCAGTTCCGCGGATTCTTGAGGCCATCGCCGCCGTCAGCAAGGACGCTCCCTTCGCTCTGATCAACACCCACTGGCACGGCGACCACACCGGCGGCAACGAGGGCATGCACGCGGCCGGGTACACCATCTATCGCCCACCAGAATACCCGCGAGCGGCTCTCCACTCCGCAGACCATGAAGATCTTTCACTCGACCACGCCCGCCGCTCCAGCCGGCGCCTGGCCGACGGTCACCTTCGAGGACACTATCAACATCTGGCGCAACGGCGACGCGCTCGATCTGGTCCACTTCGCCCCGGCGCACACCGACACGGACATTTACATCCACTTCCACAAGGCCGATGTGCTGCACGTGGGCGACATCTGGTTCAACGGCATGTATCCGTTCATCGACGAAGGCACCGGCGGCTCCATCGGCGGCATGATCCGCGCCGCCGAAAAAGTGCTGGCCGTGGCCGACAGCGACACGAAGATCATTCCCGGCCATGGACCGCTGGGAACGAAGGCCGAATTTCAGAGCTTTCACGATATGCTTTCGGCGGTTCGCGACAAGGTGGCCGCGCTCAAGGCCGCCGGCGCCAGCGAGCAGGAGGCCATCGCCAAAAAGCCCACGGCGGAGTTCGATGCCGCCTGGGGCAAAGGCTTTATGAACGCCGATACGTTTACCGGCATCGTCTATCGAACCCTGTAGGAGGCGCAACCCGTGACCCGCTATGCCGAGCCGATGGCCCGGCTGATTGAAGAGTTGAAGAAGCTGCCGGGAGTGGGAACCAAGAGCGCTCAGCGCCTCGCCTTCCACATCCTGCGCTCCAGCGACGAGGATGCAGCGGCGCTGGCCGAGGCGGTGCGCGGCCTCAAGGCCAGCCTGCGCCTGTGCTCGGTCTGCAACAACGTCACCGACATCGATCCCTGCGCCTATTGCGCCAGCCCCACGCGCAATCATCGCCTGGTCTGCGTCGTCGAGGAGCCCACCAACATTGCCGCCGTGGAGCGCACCCGCAGCTCGCATGGCGGCTATCAGGGCGTCTATCACGTGCTGCACGGCACGCTCTCGCCCCTGCACGGCGTTGGGCCCGGATCAGTTGCGCACCGGCACCCTGATCGCCCGCGTCGAACGCGGCGAGGTGGACGAGGTCATCCTGGCCACCAGCCCCACTCTCGAAGGCGAAGCCACCGCCCATTGGCTGGCAACCGCGTTGCGCGGCCCTTCGGTCAAGATCACGCGCATCGCCACCGGCGTTCCCGCCGGCAGCGACATCGAATACGCCGACGAAGTGACCATGGCGCGGGCGTGAGGCGCCGCGACTAGGAACGGTCGCCCGGGAGGTTTAATGTTTGACATCAGGTCAGCTTACACTTGGAGCAACCACGCCGCGGCTGCAGCAATCGGCCATCCGAGAACCAGCATGAGGAAACAGCATCCCAGCGAAGGCCGATGCCGGCCACGGCTCCCGGCCGCCGATGCCATCATTCGCGCCGAGAAGATCGAGAAGTACTACGCGCAGCCCAGCCAGAACCGCATCCAGGTCATCTCCGCCACCGACCTCTCCATCGTTCCCGGAGAGATTGTCGCCCTGCTCGGTCCCTCCGGCTCCGGCAAATCGACCATGCTGCGCATGTTGACCGGCCTCTCCACGCCCACCGCCGGCCAGGTCTACTGGCACGAGAAGCCCATCGCCGGCGCGGAGATCAACGTCTCCATCGTCTTTCAGAGCTTTGCGCTTTTTCCCTGGCTTACGGTGCTGGAAAACGTCGAAGCTCCGCTGCAGGCGCGCGGCGTTCCCGCCGATGAGCGCCGCGACCGCAGCATGAAGATGCTGGACACGGTCGGCCTGGACGGCTTTGAAGCCGCCTATCCAAAAGAGCTATCGGGCGGCATGAAGCAGCGCGTCGGCTTTGCCCGCGCCCTGGTGGTCGAGCCGGAAGTTCTCTTCATGGACGAGCCCTTCAGCGCCCTCGACGTGCTGACCGCCGAAAACCTGCGCAGTGAACTGCTGGAGCTGTGGGCCAACAAGACCATGCCCACCAAGGCCGTCTTCCTGGTCACGCACAACATCGAAGAGGCGGTGCTGCTGGCCGACCGCATCATCGTGCTGGGCAAGAATCCCGGCCACATCCGCACGGATTTCAAGGTGCAGCTCGCCCAGCCCCGCGACCGCAGATCCGCGCCCTTTACCGCAACTGGTGGACTACATCTACAAGGTGCTCACCAAGCCCGACGTAGTTCCCGCCGAGGCGCCCGATCAGCAAGCCGAGCCCAAGCCGCGCGACCAGCGCCAGATGCACTACCAGATGCTGCCCCATGCGCGCCCCGGCGGCATCGCCGGCCTGCTGGAGTTGCTGCTCGACAAGGGCGGCCGCGACGACATCTACCGCCTGGCCGACGATCTGAGCTTCGAGATCGACGACCTGCTGCCCATCGTCGATGCCGCCCAGTTGCTCGGATTCCTCACTGTCGAGGAGGGCGACGCGGCCATCACCGCGAGCGGCACGGAGTTCGCCAACTCCGAGATTCTCCGCCAGAAGGAGCTCTTCCGCGACGCCGCCTTGGCCAACGTCCTGCTGCTGCGCCAGATTCGCACGCGCTCTCGAAACCAAGAGCGACCACACCGTCCCGGAGGACTTCTTCCTCGATATGCTCGACGAGCAGTTCAGCGAGGAGGAGTGCCAGCGCCAGATAGAAACCGCCGTCACCTGGGGCCGCTACGCGGAGCTGTTCGACTATGACGCCGGCCACCGCCGCTTTGTGCTGCCCGACGCGCAGGACGAAGAGATTGCCGCCAGCGAGGAGGCCGAGTGAATCTCCCGCATCCCACTGGCGCGAACGCTGGTCCCCGCCCGCACCTGGCCGTTTCTCATCGATCTCGGCCGTAGTCCTCTGCGGCCTCGCCTTTTTCCTGGCGCATGATCCAGCTGGGAACCTACTGGATGGCGCAGCCCGATGCCGGCAGTCGTCATCTCCCACTCCGTCCGCGCGCTGCCGCTCTACGCCTTCTACTCCGTCGCGCGCATCGCCATCGCCTACCTGCTCAGCCTCATTTTCGCCGTCGCCTACGGTTACATCGCCGCCTACAATCCCCGCGTGGAAGCCTGGATGATCGCCGTCCTCGACATTCTCCAGTCCATTCCCGTGCTCAGCTTTCTGCCCGGCGTCATGCTAGCCATGATGGCCCTGATCCCCGGCCACCAACTGGGCATCGAAATGGGCTCCATCCTGCTCATCTTCACCGGCCAGGTCTGGAACATGGCCTTCAGCTTCTACTCCTCGCTGAAGAGCATTCCCCGCGAGATGATTGAAGCCTCGCGCATCTACCGCTACTCCGCCTGGCAGCGCTTCTGGCAGCTGGAGATGCCCTTCTGCCGCCATCGGCCTCATCTGGAACTCCATTGTCTCGGTTGCCGGCGGATGGTTCTTCCTCATCGTCTGCGAGATGTTCGCCTTTCGGCGGAACCAGCTTCCGCCTGCCCGGCCTGGGCAGCTACCTGCAAACCGCTGCCTCCTCCACCCAGTGATACGCACGCCCTGCTCTGGGGACTGGTCGTGCTGGTGCTTATCATCGTCGCCACCGACCAGTTGATCTGGCGGCCGCTCATCGCCTGGAGCGACAAATTCAAATTCGAGCAGGTCGAATCCGCCACTCGCGTCACCTCGCCCATCCTCTCGCTGTTGCAGCAGCCCAGCGCGCTCACCCGCCTGCCCGCGCGCGTCTGGGGCGGCATGGAAGAGCGCGTCTACCATCGGCTCGCCCAAACCCGCGAATGCCGCATTGTGCAGCCCATCGACGACACGGCCGACAAGGGCGGCAGCCTGCTCTCCGATTCTGCTGGCTGTCTTCGCCGCTCTGGCCGTCCTCTGGGGCCTTTCCCAGGCCTATCCAGCTTGCTCCGCGGCGTCACCTGGGCAGAGATTCGCCTGCTTCTTCTGGGCGCTGGAGCCACCTATCTCCGCGTCAACGCATCCATTGCCATCGCCGCCCTGTGGACCATACCCGTCGGCGTCGCCATCGGCTCCAATCCCAAACTGGCCCGGTATCTCCAACCCATCACCCAGGTCGTTGCCTCGGTCCCTGCCACGGCGCTCTTTCCCGTCCTGATGCTGGGCGCTGATCCGCATGGGCGGAGGGCTTGGCGTCGGCTCCATTGCTCTCATGCTGCTGGGAACGCAGTGGTACATCCTCTTCAACGTCATCGCCGGAGCCATGGCCATCCCCTCCGACCTCAAAGAGGCCGCCGCCGTCTACCGCTTCACCCGCTGGCAGCGCTGGACCCGGCTGATCCTGCCCGGAATCTTTCCTTATCTCGTCACCGGCATGATTACCGCCTCGGGCGGAGCGTGGAACGCCTCGATTGTCTCTGAATACTTCCACATCGGCGACCAAACCCTCCAGACAATCGGCCTGGGAGCGCAGATCAGCGCCGCCAGCGACAGCGGAAATTTCTCCTCTCTCCTGCTGGCCACCGTCCTGATGGCCACCATCGTCGTCACCATGAACCGCCTGGTCTGGCGGCGCCTCTACCGCCTGGCTGAGACCCGGTATAAACTGGAGGGCTAAAAAGGGCTGGCAAGTCAGCGGCTAACGCTTGGGGAGGAACCATGATTCGTGTCGGTTTGGTTGGTTTGGAATGGCGGGCGGGTCTTTCATGCTGCCGCTGATCTCCTCCGTCGAAGGGCTGGAGCTGGCCGCCGTCATGGAGCGCACTTCGGACAATGCCGCCCAGCGCTATCCCGGCATCCTCACCTACCGCTCTCTCGAGACGCATGCTGGCCGACGCCTCGCTCGACCTGTTTGTCGTCGCCACGCCCAGCCAAAGCCACTTCGAGGTCGCCAGCCAGATTCTCAAAGCCGGCAAAAACGTCATTGTGGACAAGCCCATGTGCACCACCTCCGCCGAAATTGCCCAGCTGATGGAGCTAGCCACGGCCCACAACGCCCTTCTGCTCCCGTTTCATAACCGTCGCTGGGACAGCGACTTCCAGACGATTCAGAAACTACTGCATGAAGGTTTGCTGGGCCGTCTGGTCTACTTTGAGTCCCGCTTTGACCGCTGGCGGCCTGATCCCCCCACCGACCGCCTCTGGAAGGAAGACCCCTCCTCAGGCGGCGTTCTGCTCGACCTGGGAACGCATCTGGCCGACCAGGCTCTGACGCTCTTCGGCAAGCCGGAAGCGGTCTCCGCCGAGATTCTCTGCGAGCGCGACTGGGCCCGCGCCTATGACTCCTTCACCCTCCGCCTGCGCTATCCGGGCCTCTCGGTCGTCCTGGGCGCCAACTGCCTGACGACGCCTGCGCGCCCCCGCTTCCACCTGCGCGGCACAAAGGGCAACTACTGGAAGCTTGGCCTCGACCCGCAGGAGGCCGCGCTTAACAAAATCACGCGCATCGACGATCCGGAATGGGGCAAGGAGCCTGCTGCTGAATGGGGCACATTGATCGCCGATGTGGACGGCAGCACCGTCACCCGGTCCATCGAGCCCATCCCTGGCGACTACCGGCTCTACTACGCGGGCGTCCGCGACGCCCTGCTGGGCAAAGCGCCGGCACCAGTTCCGTCCCTGGCATGCCTGGCGTGTGGCGCGCCTCTGGAGTGGGCCATGGAAAGCTCTGACAAGCGCCGCGAAATCATCTGCGACTGGAGCCAGGAACCGAAGTAGGGGTAATGCGAGGATTGTGCGCCGAAGCGAAATTCTTCATATGGCTTGTCTCTTCGCATCTCGAGCGCTCACCGGCTCCTTATCTACCAACGGCACCCAGAATCGGAAGCAGGCCCCCTGTCCGGGAGCGCTCTCGACCTCGATTCCCCCGCCATGCGCTGCCAGGATGGCGCGGCAGATGGCCAGCCCCATCCCCGTTCCCTTCCCTTTACCGGAGCCCTTCTTGCCCCGGTAAAACTTGTCGAAGATGAATGGCAGATCGGCGGCATCGATGCCCTCGCCCTCGTCCTCGACGCGAAACTCCAGCCGGTCGCCGTTGCGCCGGCTGCCCAGCAGGATGCGCCCGCCCGCCGGTGTGTGTCGCACCGCGTTCTCCAGCAGATGGCGCAGCACTCGCCCCAGCAGGTGCGGATCGAACCAGGCGGACTTCTCCGGATTCTGAGTCTCTTCGACTTCAATCATTACCCGGTGCGCAGCCAGCGCATTTCGTGACGCCTCCACTGCCTGCTCAAGCAAAGCGCGGGGATTGTGCGGCACGCAGACGAACCTGGACCACATTGGCGTCTATCTCGGCCATCTCTACTGCCTCGCCAATCAGACGATCCAGTCGCAAACTCTCCTCATCGACAATAGCAGCCAGTTCCAACCGCCCGGCTTCGTCCAATCCCACACCCTCAACCAACGTGGATGGCTGCGGCCCGAATGGCGGTCAGAGGCGTGCGCAACTCGTGCGTCAACGAGTCAATTAGCGCGGCGCGCAGTCGGTCCGCTTCGCGTGCCGCTTCCAGGCGGGCAGAGGCCTCGATGGCCGTGGCGCGGGTGAGCGCGATGGCCACCTGCGCGCTCACCGCCGTGGCCACCTCGCGGGAAAGCACGTCCGGCCGCAGGCCTAACGCGCCCACCGGCCGCAGTCCCATCATCAACGTCATCGCAGTGAAGCCGCCCGGAATGGCAGGCGCGGGATTGTGCTCCTGAGTCATAGCTCGCAAGCTTGCCTGGATGCTCGCTGGCAGCTCGGAAGTTGAGGAATAGAACTGGTCCTGGTCGCGGACGTAAAGCACCACCCCATCCAACGCGAAGATTCGCCCGATCAGGCGGGGCAGGTCGCGGATCAGCTCGGCAGCGTCCTCCTGCAGCATCATCTCCTGCGACAGTTCGTACAGCCGCTCCACGTCTTCGCGTCGCTGCTCGGCCTGGCGCGCCTGGCCGCGCGCCCGCTCGGCCAATCGGCCCACCACCGCGCAACTGAGCAGAAACGAGATCATGGCCACCCATGCCTGAATGCCCGCGAGCCTGCAACGTGCCGACCGGCGGCAGAAAATAATAATCGAAGAAAAGCGCGCAGATCAGCGCGACATATAGCGCTAGCCAGAATTCCCGCCTGGGCGGCAAACCACACCACCAGCACCAAAAAGATCAGCCCAGCCGTAGTAGCGTTGGCCCCCAGCCAGGCCATCAGGCTCGTAATTGCAGCCGCAACCAGCGTTGCCGTGAGCCAGCGGATCATATCGCGCGCATAGGAGGACAATCGCATAATTCCCCCAGACAAATCATACCTGTCCGGCAGGATGATGTACTCTTCATTTGGAGTATTTGCCATGCCGGGCAGAATCCTGGTTATCGACGACGAACCGCAGATTACCCGCGTACTGCGCGCCGCTCTCACCGCGCAGCGCTTTGACGTGCGCACCGCCAACGATCCGGAGGAGGGCTTGCTGCTCTTTAACGATTGGTCTCCGGACCTGGTGGTTACTGACCTGATGATGCCCGGCCTGAGCGGCGTTGAGGTCTGCCGCGCCATCCGCGCTCATTCTGCAATTCCAATCGCTGGTGCTGTCCGTCCGCGACCACGAACGCTCCAAAGTCGAGGCCCTGGACGCGGGGGCCGACGATTATGTAACCAAACCCTTTAGCATTCAGGAGCTACTAGCCCGCGTTCGCGCCCATCTGCGCCGCGCCCCGGAGCGGACGGCCACAGCCATTGGAAGCCGGCGACTTCGTGGTGGATGCGGAGGGTCACTCGATTACCGTCCTGGGCAAACCCATTCACCTGACGCCCAAAGAATTCGATCTGCTGCTTCACCTGGCCCGCCATGCCGGCAAGGTGATGACCCATCGCGTGCTGCTGACCGCCGTGTGGGGGTCGCAGTCGGCCCATCAGCCGGAATATCTGCGCGTTTTCATCGGCCAGTTGCGCAAGAAGCTCGAAGCGGAGACCGGCAAGCAGTACATTCAGACCGAGCCATGGGTAGGCTACCGCTTTCTCCCCGAGGGCTGGACCGGAAACGAAGAGTAAGCGCTGGAGCGAGGCACGTCCCATACGGGATTGAAGAATATTCGCAGAAATTCTCGCCCGCGCACTCATTCCTTACGCTTTATTTAGGAAACTTTTTCGATAATCAAACCAGGCATGAGCCAGAATCATTCTTGAGCAGGCGGCTTCCCCAATCTCCCGCTCATGGAATCGAGAGACCGCGATGCAAGATGTGACGATGTTGCTGTTCACGGTAGTTTTCTTCGGCCTGGCGTTTCTCTACGTCAAGGCCTGCCAGAAGCTGAGGTAACCCATGCAAATCGACATCATCACCGCCGTTGCCTTGATTCTGTCCGTCCTGCTGTTTGGCTATCTGACCATCACCCTGCTCTTCCCGGAGAAGTTCTAACGATGTCCGCCAACGGTTGGTTGCAGTTTGCCATCTTCTCGCTGATTCTGCTGGCCAGCGTTCGCCCGGTGGGCATCTATCTGGCCCGCGTGCTGGAGGGAGAGCGCACCTGGCTCACTCCCGTGCTGCGCCCCTTCGAGCGGCTCATCTACAAGCTCTGCGGCGTGAACGCCAAGGAAGAGATGAACTGGCGCGAGTACGCCTTTGCCGTGCTGGGCTTTTCGGCCGTCACGTCTGCTGGTCACCTACGCCATTGAGCGGCTGCAGAACTTCTTGCCCTGGAATCCGCAGCATCTGGCCGCCGTGGGCCCGGATCTGGCCTGGAACACCGCCGCCAGCTTCACCACCAACACCAACTGGCAGTCCTATACGCCCGAGACCACCATGAGCTATCTGACCCAGATGGCTGGTCTGGCGACGCACAACTTCTGGTCCGCGGCGGTGGGCATCGTGGTGGCCGTGGCGCTGATCCGCGGCATCAAGCGGACCGACTTCAGGCACCATCGGCAACTTCTGGGTGGACATGACGCGCACCCTGCTCTACGTGCTGCTGCCCGCCTCGCTTCATCTACGCGCTGCTGCTGGTCGCCCAGGGCGTTCCGCAGAACCTGAACGCCTATACGACGGCGCATCACGCTGGAAGAGCCAGACGCAGACCATCGCGCAGGGGCCGGTGGCCTCGCAGGAAGCCATCAAGATGCTGGGCACCAACGGCGGCGGCTTCTTCAACGCCAACAGCGCCCATCCCTTCGAGAACCCCACGCCCTGGACCAACCTTCTGCAGATGCTCTCCATCTTCATCATTCCGGCGGGACTCACCTACACGCTGGGCCGCATGACCGGCTCGCCGGGCCACGGCTGGGCGGTGTTGGCGGCGATGTTCGTGCTCTTTGCCGCCGGATTCACCACCGTCTACTGGGCCGAGTCGCAGCCTCATCCGCTGCTGCACAGCGCGGCGCAGACCGGCACCGCCACCGCTCCGGCCGGCAACATGGAGGGCAAGGAGGTGCGCAACGGCATCAGCCAGCCTCGCTCTTCGCCACCATCACCACCGACGCCAGTTGCGGCGCGGTCAACAGCATGCACGACTCGCTTCACGCCGCTGGGCGGCATGGTGGTGCTGATCAACATCATGCTGGGCGAGGTGGTCTTTGGCGGCGTCGGCTCCGGCCTTGTACGGCATTCTGATCATGGTGGTGCTGGCGGTCTTCATCGCCGGCCTGATGGTGGGCCGCACGCCGGAGTATCTGGGCAAGAAGATCGAAGCCTACGACGTGAAGATGTCCATGCTCTACGTGCTCATCTTCCCGCTGATCATTCTTTCGCTCACCGCCGTCTTTGTTCTGTCGCCCGACGATCGGCCTGTCCGCAGCTCACCAACCAGGGACCGCACGGGCTGACCGAGATTCTCTACGCCTTCACCTCCGGCGCGGGCAACAACGGCTCGGCCTTTGCCGGACTGAATGCCAACACCTGGTGGTACAACGTGGCGCTGGGCTGGGATATGCTGGTCGGCCGCTTTCTCATGATGATTCCGGTGCTGGCCTTGGCCGGCAACCTGGCCCAGAAAAAGAGCGTGCCGCCCTCGCCCGGAACCTTCCCGGTGAACGGCTCGCTCTTTACCGTGCTGCTGGTCGGCGTCATTGTCATTCTGGGCGCGCTCACCTTCTTCCCGGCGCTGAGCCTGGGACCGATTCTGGAACACCTGCAGCTTCACGCCAATGCCGGCCAGCTTTTCTAACCGATACCGCATCCGAACAAGGCAAACCGGACCGTCATGCTTGAAAAAAAGAGTCTTTGGAATACGGAAATCATGGCCCAGGCGCTTGTGGACGCATTCCGCAAGCTCGATCCCCGCGGCATGGTCAAGAACCCGGTGATGTTCGTCGTCGAGGTGGGCAGCGTGCTGACCACGGCGCTGCTCATCGACAACACCATCCACCACCGCGCCGGCTTCGGCTTCAACCTGCAGATCACTCTCTGGCTGTGGTTCACGGTGCTCTTCGCCAACTTTGCCGAGGCCATGGCCGAGGGCCGCGGCAAGGCCCAGGCCGACACGCTGCGCAAGGCCAAGGGCGAGACCATCGCCAAGCGCTACACGGCACGACGATGAGCTGGAAGAGGTCGCCAGCGGCCTGCTGCGCGTGGGCGACGTGATCTACGTCGAGGCCGGCAGCTACATCGCCGGCGACGGCGAAGTGATCGAGGGCGTGGCCTCGGTGGACGAATCGGCCATCACCGGCGAATCGGCGCCGGTCATCCGCGAGGCCGGCGGCGACCGCTCGGCCGTCACCGGCGGCACCAAGGTTCTCTCGGACTGGATCAAGGTCCGCATCACCTCCAACCCCGGCGAGACCTTCCTCGACCGCATGATCGCGCTGGTCGAAGGCGCAACCCGCCAGAAGACGCCCAACGAGATCGCGCTGAGCATTCTGCTCTCCGGCCTGACCATCGTCTTCCTGCTTGGCCGTGGTCACGCTTGCAGCCCTTCGCCATCTACTCCAAGGCGCCGCAGACCGTCTTCGTGCTGGTCTCGCTGCTGGTCTGCCTGATTCCCACCACCATCGGCGGGCTGCTCTCGGCCATCGGCATCGCCGGCATGGACCGCCTCGTCCAGTACAACGTGCTGGCCATGAGCGGACGCGCCGTTGAGGCCGCGGGCGACGTGAACACCCTGCTGCTCGACAAGACCGGCACCATCACCCTGGGCAATCGCCAGGCCACGGAGTTCATTCCCGCGCCCGGACGTGAGCCACGAGCGGCTGGCCGACGCCGCGCAACTCTCCTCGCTCTCCGACGAGACCCCCGAAGGCCGCTCCATCGTTGTGCTGGCCAAGGAGAAGTACAACCTGCGCGGACGCGACCTGGCCGGCATCCACGCCGAGTTCGTTCCCTTCACCGCGCAGACCCGCATGAGCGGCGTCAACCTGCCCGGCTCGCGCATTCGCAAGGGCTCGGTGGACGCCATCGCCCGCTTCCTTGAAGAGCAAGGCTCGTCGCTGCCCAAGAAAGTTCGCGACAGCGTCGAAGAGATCGCCCGCCTGGGCGGAACGCCGCTGGTGGTCGCCGAAAACTCGACCGCCCTGGGCGTCATTCACCTCAAGGACATCGTCAAGGGCGGCCTCAAGGATCGCCTTGCCCGCCTGCGCGCCATGGGCATCCGCACCATCATGATCACCGGCGACAATCCGCTGACCGCCGCGGTGATTGCCCGCGAGGCCGGCGTGGACGACTTCCTGGCCGAGGCCAAGCCCAAGGACAAGATGGACCTGATCAAGCGCGAGCAGGCCAAGGGCAAGCTGGTGGCCATGACCGGCGACGGCACCAACGACGCCCCGGCGCTGGCTCAGGCCGATGTGGGCGTGGCCATGAACTCCGGCACGCAGGCCGCCAAGGAAGCCGGCAACATGGTCGATCTGGACTCCAACCCCACCAAGCTGATCGAGATCGTCGAGATCGGCAAGCAGCTTCTCATGACCCGCGGCGCGCTGACCACCTTCTCCATCGCCAACGACGTGGCCAAGTACTTCGCCATCATCCCGGCCATGTTCGCCGGCGTCTTCCCGGTGCTGAACGCGCTCAACATCATGCATCCTGCACTCGCCGCAGTCGGCGATTCTCTCGGCGGTCATCTTCAACGCGCTCATCATCGTGGCGCTGATTCCGCTGGCCCTGAAGGGCGTCAAGTACGAGCCCAAGCCGGCCGATATTCTGCTGCGCAACAACCTGCTGATCTACGGCGTGGGCGGCATCATCGTCCCGTTCATCGGCATCAAGGCCATCGACCTGGCTGCTGGTAGCGCTGCATCTGGCGTAAAACTCGCGGGCGCTGCCACCGCAAGGAGATCGTACCTGTGCATTCCGTCTGGAAGACATCGATTCGCTTCACCCTTGTGACCACGCTCCTGCTCGGCCTGGGCTATCCGCTGCTGGTCACCGGCATCGCCGGCTTCTCTTCCCCCACCAGGCCGCCGGCAGCCTCATCCTCAAGGACGGCCACCGTCATCGGCTCCGAGCTGCTGGCGCAGAGCTTCACCTCCGACCGCTACTTCCATCCCCGGCCCTCGGCCGCGGGCAACGGCTACGACGCCACCGCACTCCGGCGGCTCCAATCTGGCCCAGTCCAACAAAGCGCTTGTCACGCGCATCCAGGCGTCATCGACAAGCTGGCCGCAGCAGAATCCCGGCAAGCCGGTGCCCATCGATCTGGTCACCACCTCCGCCTCCGGACTCGATCCCGACATCACCCCCGACGCCGCCGACTTCCAGGCTCCCCGCGTCGCCAAGGCCCGCAACCTGAGCGAAGAGAGCGTTCGCAAGCTCATCGAGCAGCACATCACCCCGCGCCAGTTGGGCCTGCTCGGCGAACCGCGCGTCAACGTCCTCGAACTCAATCTCGCTCTCGACAAGCTGGGGAAATAACCGGCTTTCCGCAGATTCTTCCGTCGCAATCGCTCTGGACCGGAGCATTCCAGCAGCCTACTATCGGCTTATGGATGCTCTGATTCTTGACGGCCAGCCGCTGACGCTGGCCGAGATTGAAGCTGTTTCGCTTGCCCGCCGCCCGGTGGCCGTTGCGCCCGCCGCCCTGGCCCGCGTCGCCCAGAGCCGGGCGCTGATCGAGGAGATTCTGGCAGCCGGAGAGACGGTCTACGGGGTCAACACCGGCTTCGGCAAGCTCTCGGATGTGCGCATTCCCGCCGGAAACCTGGCGCAGTTGCAGACCAACCTGGTGCGCAGCCACGCCGGCGGGGTGGGCCAGCCGCTGTCCGAAGCTGAATCGCGGGCCATGCTGCTGCTGCGCGCCAATGTGCTGGCCAAAGGCTTCAGCGGCTGCCGCCCTGCCCTGGTGGAGCTGCTGGTGGCGCTCCTGAACGCCGGGGTGCATCCGGTGATCCCCGAAAAAGGCTCGGTGGGCGCGAGCGGCGACCTGGCGCCCCTGGCTCACCTGGCGCTGGTCGTCATCGGCGAGGGCGAGGCCTTTTACAAAGGCGAGCGCATGGCCGGCGGCGAGGCGCTCAAGCAGAGCCGGATTGCAGCCCATCGTTCTGGCGGCCAAGGAGGGCCTCGCGCTGCTGAACGGGACGCAGGCGATGACCGCCGTGGGAGCATTGGCCGTGGCGCGCGCCCGGCGCGTGGCGCAGTTGGCCGACCTGGCCGGAGCCATGAGCCTGGAGGCGCTGATGGGCACGCCGGCCGCCTTCGATCCGCGCATTCACCAGGCCCGTCCGCACGCAGGGACAGATTCGCTCGGCGGAGCACCTGGTCGAGTTGCTTGCCGACTCGCCGATTCGCGAGTCGCATCGCACCGCGGATACGCGCGTGCAGGACGCCTATTGCCTGCGCTGCATGCCGCAGGTGCATGGAGCGGTGCGCGATGCGCTGGAGCACGTGCGGGGAATCCTGGAGATTGAGTCGGGTTCGGCTACGGATAATCCGCTGGTTTTTCCGACAAATCTCCACCAAAACGCAAAACGGCGGAGCGGTTGTCTCAGGCGGGAATTTTCATGGCGCGCCGCTGGCCTATGCCTTTGATTATGCGGCCATTGTGCTCACCGATCTGGCCGGCATCACCGAGCGGCGCATTGACCGGCTGCTGAACATGGACATCAACGAGGGGCTGCCGGCCTTCCTGTCGCCCGATCCGGGGCTCTCGTCGGGCTTCATGATCGCGCAGATTGTGGCGGCGGCGCTGATCAACGAGTGCCAGGTGCTCGCCCATCCCTCCTCGGCCTCCAGCATTCCCACCGATGGAGGCAAGGAGGATCATGTCTCCATGGGCATGACCGGAGCGCTCAAGCTGCGCCAGATCGTGGAGAACGCCGAGCGGGTTGTGGGCATCGAGCTGATGTGCGCGGCGCAGGGGCTGGAGTTCCGCCGGCCGCTCCGCGCCAGCCGCGAGGTGGAGCGCGCTCACGCGGTGGTGCGGGCCATTGTGCCGCGTCTGGAGCAGGACCGCGTTCTGGCGCACGACATCGAGGCCATGGCGGCAGCCGTCAGGGCCGGAGCCTTCAACGCCTGGTGCGCATAGGCTCCGATTGCTTCCCGTTTTGGTGCAAAACTAGGTCGTTTCCAGCGCACGCGTATTCCGGATCCTGTCAGGAACCGTGAATGATCGGTCTAAATCCATTCAGAAAGAACCATATAGTGGCTTTTCCGCGCGATGAAAAAATGAATTGGACGATTGTTCAAATAATTGTGCAATTTTGCTATTGATTTTTGAAGGAAAAATCCGTAAAATAGGAGTGTAGTATCTTCCTCCGGGCCAGCTCGATCCCCGGCCCGCGGTTCTGGATTTACAGGCAACACACCTTCTCTAAGGACATGCAAATCGATGGCAAAGCGTCGTGGAAATCCAAATTGGGGCAAGCCCGAGCCCATCGGCCCGGTTGTGCCCACGGTGACCTCCTTCGAGCAGATCGTGAAGGAGTTCAAGCTCAGCCCGGACCAGTACATCCGGTCCACCCGTCTGCGGGAGTGGGCGCGCCGCAACAAGAATTCCAAGTACATCCCCGAGGCTCTTCTCGAAGCCTGGGGTTTTGAGATCGAATCAGCTCTGTAAGCCATTTCCATTTCTGCGTGTTTCCAGTGAAAGCGCCGCCTTCGGGTGGCGCTTTTGCTGTTTGGGGCTGGCCGTGGAGTTTCCGGATTGCCGCAAACTGGATTTCCGGCCAGCAGGAATCCATCAGAAACAGCCGATTTCCTGCCCATTTGACACCGTAATAGCCCAAACAAGGCAAAATCGGGGGCTTGGATTGGAAGAGAGTGATCTGTGCGGCAGGACTTGCGTTATGATACAAGATAGTGTCCGGGAGACCGTGCCGCAAACGCCTGATCGAAAGCGATTTACTAAGAAGCTTTCATCAAGATGCATTCTCCTTTGGATTGATGGTGTTCAGCCGAGCAACTCACAGACTCAATTTTGATTTTTCTTGAACGATAGGAGATTCACCATGGCCGAAACAATCTTTAGCTCTTTCGATTCAGTAAAGTACGAGGGCCCTTCCAGTAAGAAGGCCCTCGCCTACCGCTGGTACGATGCAGACCGGGTCGTACTCGGCAAGCCCCTCAAGGATCATCTGCGCTTCGCGGTCGCCTACTGGCACTCGCTGGCGATGCGAGGAGGCGACCCTTTTGGCTCAGCCACGCTGCAGCGCCCGTGGTTTGCCGCCGGCGACCCGATTGCGCAGGCCAAGGTGCAAGCCGATGCGGCCTTCGAGCTTTTCCGCGTCCTCGGCCTTCCCTTCTTATTGCTTCCATGATGCCGACATCGCGCCCGGCGGCGACACGCTTGCCGAGACCCTGAAGAACTTCCACACCATGGTGGATTATTTCGAAGACGAAGATGAAAAGTATCCCACCAAGCTGCTGTGGGGAACCGCGAATCTCTTCTCCCATCCGCGGTTTATGGCCGGCGCCTCCACCAATCCCGATCCCGAGGTCTTCGCCTGGTGCGCGGCCACGGTGAAGAATTGCATGGACGCCACCAAGCGGCTCGGCGGCTCGAATTATGTGCTCTGGGGCGGACGCGAAGGTTACGAGACGCTGCTGAACACCAATATGAAGCAGGAACTCGATCAGATGGGCCGCTTCCTGACTCTGGTGGTGGAGTATAAGCACAAGATCGGCTTTGACGGCCAGATTCTGATCGAACCCAAGCCCAAGGAACCGACCACGCACCAGTACGACTTTGACGTCGCGACGGTCTATGGCTTCCTGAAGCGCTTCGGCCTGGAAAAGGAAGTCCGGGTCAATATCGAAGCCAACCACGCCATGCTCGCCGGGCATACCTTTGAGCATGAGATTTCGACCGCGGGCGCCCTGGGAATCTTCGGATCTCTGGACATCAATCGCGGCGATGCGCTGCTGGGCTGGGACACCGACCAGTTCCCCAACGAACTTTGGTCGATGACCATGAGCATGTATCACGTGATCAAAGCCGGCGGCCTGAACAAGGGCGGGTGCAACTTTGACGCCAAGGTGCGGCGCCAGAGCTTTACCGCCGAAGACATGGTCCATGCCCATGTGGGCGGCGCCGACCTCTGCGCCCGCGCCTTCCTGACGGCTGCCAAGCTGATTGAAGACGGCCGCTACGATGCGATCCTCGCCGAGCGCTATGCGGGCTGGAAGTCGCCTGAGGCGGTCGCGATGCTCGACGGCAAGGTTTCGCTCGATCAGATCGAGGCAGCGGCTCTCAAGAACGGCATCAATCCTCAACCGCGCTCTGGCAAGCAGGAGCAAATCGAGAATCTCCTGGCTCGTCTGATCTATACAGACGCTGTCTAGAAAGGGCGGCCTGATCCGAAGCTGTTTTACGAGCGTCCGGGAGTTTACTCCCGGACGTTCTTTTTAGGAAAGGGCCGTGAGCGAGCCTCATGCCCTAACTGACGTCTGGATCGGCGCTTTTGCTGTTTGCCGCCGCCATCGGCGAGAATAGAAGAGTCGATGCCAGAAACCCCACGCACCTTCGAGCCTCCCTTTACCGATGTACCCGGCGCATTGGCCGAGGTGCGCGCCGGACGCATGATCGTTGTGGTCGATGATGAGGACCGGGAAAACGAGGGCGACCTGACCTTGGCCGCCGAGTTTGTCACCCCGGAGGCCATCAATTTCATGGCCAAATATCGGCCGTGGACTGATCTGCCTGGCGCTGACCGAGGAGCGCGCCGACTATCTGCGCCTCTTCCCCATGACGCAGCAGAACACCTCGCGCTTTGGCACGGCGTTTACCGAGTCGATTGAAGCGCGCGAGGGCGTGACCACCGGCATCTCCGCCTACGACCGGGCGCACACCATCCAAACGGCTATTGCGCCGCGCTCCACCGCGGCCGACCTGGCCCGCCCCGGCCACATCTTTCCGCTGCGCGCGCCGCAGGGGAGGCGTGCTGGTGCGCGCCGGGCAAACCGAGGCCTCGGTTGATCTGGCGCGGCTGGCCGGGCTGAATCCCTCCGGCGTGCTCTGCGAGATCATGAAGGACGACGGCACCATGGCCCGCGTTCCCGACCTGATTCCCTTCTGCAAGGAGCACGGGCTGCGGATTCTGACCGTGGCGGAGCTGATCCGCTACCGGCTGCGCCACGAGCGCTACATCGTGCGCGCCGGCGAGAGCCGCATCCAGACACGCTACGGCGAGTTCCGCATGATCGCCTACGAGAGCCAGGTGAACGGCGGCGAGAGCCACATCGCGCTGGTGCGCGGCGACCTTTGCGCCGACTGCCCGGCCTTCCATTTCGGGCCCGCTGTCGGCCAGCCGGAAAATGGTGCGCCTGCTCAGGCAGAGTTGCGGCCGCCCTGCGAGCGCCCCGTCCTGGTGCGCGTTCACACCCGCTGCACGGCGGGCGACGTCTTTGCCGCCGACTGCCACTGCCGCGAGATTCTGGATCAATCGTTGCGCATGATCGCCGAGGAGGGTTGCGGAGTGCTTGCTCTACCTGCACAACACCTCGCGAGGCTTTGAGATTGACCGCGCGCCGGCGCCGGAATGTGTTTTCGAGCCGGCCAGTGCTTTTGAGCCAGATGGAGCCGCAGCTTGCATGCCGCGCCGGATTGAACGCCGGCCAGCTTGTCCTGCACCAGGAACTGCGCGCGCGCGAAGGACTAGCAGGCCCGCACCGGGCGCATTCTGAGAGCCATCGGCCTGGGCGGCCAGATCCTGTCGGACCTGGGCATCCGCCGCATCCGCCTGCTCTCGAATACCCCCATGCACATTCCCGCTTTGGAGGGATTCGGCCTGGAGATCGTCGAGCAGGTGGCGATTCCGGTAGAGGAGTGCAGACGGGCAAATAAGGCCCGGAGCGGTACATCTTCTCCAAACATTTCATCGAAATCAGTGCATCCTGCCTGTGCAAGAGTGGTCAATATTGAACACTCGATTCCGCCTGGAGCCTATAACCTGACAAAACTGTCGGCGGGACGAATCGTCCTCGGCAATCTTGCGGAAGTGCATCTCCGCTATCGATGTGTCCGATTGCGGCAACGCTCTCCGAGGCCACTGTACTCGCACGCAACTCTACTTGCACGAGGAAAGGTTGGATCGGTTGAGCGTTCATCTGGTCAATCCCAGCGACAATGCCTTTGGCACCGCGGTCATCACGCCGCGCTGGCTGTTTGTGCTGGCGGCGGCGACGCCCCGCGCGGCGGGCGATCCCATTCTCGTCGATGAATCGCTGGAGCAGATTGTGCCGGAGACGATTCAGCCGGGAGACATTGTGGGCATCAGCGTGCACACCGGCAATGCGCTGCGCGGCTACGAAGTGGGCAGAATGGCGCGCAGCCGGGGCGCGTGGGTGATCTATGGCGGCATTCACGCCACGCTCTTTCCTGAAGAGGCGCTGGAGCGCGGGCAGGCGCACGCGGTGGTCACCGGAGATGGCGACGTGGCCTGGGGCAAGGCGGTTACGGATTGCCTGGCAGGCAAGCCGGAGAGAATCTACGACGGCGGGCGGATTGGCGGCGGCGAGTTTCTGGCCGCGCGCTGGGATCTGATGAACCCGGAAAAATATATGTGGGCCTCGGTGCAAACCATTCGCGGCTGCCCCAAGCACTGTTCCTTTTGCAGCGTGTGGCGGACGGATGGGCAGAAGCCCCGGCAACGGAACCACCAGAGAGTCATCGACGAGATTGTGGAGCTGCGCCGGATCGGATTCCGCTTCATCGCCCTGGCCGACGATAACTTCTATCCCGGTGACCTTCACCGATCTGCGGCTGGCCCGCGAGCAGAGCAATACCGCCAAGCTGGAAGAGCTGACGGCGATTCGCGCCGAGCGCTTCCGCCTGATGGAAGAGCTGGCCAAGCTGCCGAAAGACATGGTCTTCTACACGCAGATGACCATGGAGGCCGGCGAGGACGTTGAGTTTCTGGATGCGATGAAGAAGGCCAACATCAAGGGCGCGCTGGTGGGGATCGAGGCGGTGACGCCCGAGGGCTCGAAGGCGATCTACAAGGACTGGAATCTGGCTGGCGACGCCATGGCCAGGCAGTTGCAGACCTTCAAGAAGCACGGCGTTCATGTGCTGGGCTCGTTCATCTTCGGGCTGCCGACGGACAGGCCGGCGACCTTCGACGCCACGGTTGCGATGGCGCAAGAAGGCGGGCATCACCTTTGCCCAGTTCGTGATGATGACGCCGTTTCCCGGCACAGTGGACTTTGGGCGCTGGGAGAAGGAGCAGGCGGAGAACCCCACCATGGTGGGCGATGTGCCGATTACCCGCTACTGGCTGATTCCCACCGCGGTTCGGCCCAAGATGTTCACCCCGCATCCCACCATGAGTTCGGATGAGATTCGGGAGCGCACGCAAAAGGTGTGGGACAAGTTCTATAACTGGGGCGATATCTGGAAGAGATCTGCCTGCTGCCCGACATCACTTCGCAGGATCGCCTTCATGTTTCTCTCCAAGCTCTACCGGCAGATGTACGCGGGCACCGGCATCTCCACCGACAGCGCGCGCCGCAAGAAGTCCAAGGCCTGGGCCAAGTGGACAGCGCGCCAGTGCAAGAAGCTCTTCCGGGCCAAGCCCATGCCGGAGCTGGCTCGCGCGAGTGGGCGCCTGCGTTAGCGCCGTCGATGGCTCAGCCAGCGTTTGCCGGCGATGACTGAGAGGAGATGCCAGGGCCTTTCATCGTGATTCAGAAGAAGTGAAGACTGGAAGCTATTAGGTCCCAGTGCGCGTTATCTTGGATGATGCTGCCGATCCATGAAAGGCCGGCCCACTGGCGCTTTTATCAAGGGGACAAGCCCGTTTTGGCTCAGCGGAGCCGCGCTATTTAAAAAGACAATCTGGAATATCTGTCGATTTTCGCGCCATTTGGCGGATAATCCGTATTGGGTGTGCATTTATTCAACACGCACCAGACCCTCTATAACAGAAAGACCGTCGCCCATGGAACCCGCTCTCAACGCCAACTCAACACGGAAGTTGCACGAATCGTTCTGGGTCAATGCGCCGGGCGGCGTCTTTGCTTTTGACTTCCTCACCGGGACAATCATCGACGTCAATCCCGCCGCTGAAAGTCTCTCCCGGTATACACGGAAGGAACTTCTCGGATCGCACATTGCCATGCTTCACCCGGTGGAGGAACGTGAGCGGGTCGGGAATGAATTTCTCAGGGAGATAAAGGAACCGTTCTCCTACCCCGGCCTTCATCTCCAGCGCAAGGACGGCCAGCGCCTTCCCGTGAGAATCCGCGCATGGCAATCATTGCAGTTGGACGGCCGGTTTGTATCGATCTGCATGTACATGGACAACTCGGATGAGGTGGAAAAGGAGCATCTGCTGTCAACGCAGAACTGGGCGCTTGCGGCCTACGCGGGAGCGGCTTTAGCCCTGGGGCGCGCTCATTCCATCGAGGAACTGCAACAGTCCATATGCGCGGCCATTACCAGCGAGTCCGTCTATGCCCTGGCGTGGATCGGTATCGCCGAAGACGACGCGGAGAAGAATGTTCGGATTGCCGCGTCCGCCGGCAGCGTCATCGGATACATGGATGGGTTGACGGTATCCTGGGCGGAGGACGATCCACACGGAAGAGGTCCGACAGGGATATGTATCCGCACTGGGAAGGTGTGCATTCTGGAGGACACCGAGACTGCGGAGATATTCGTTCCCTGGCGCGTACGAGCCCGGCAAGCCGGCATTCGTTCCAGCCTGTCGATTCCCTTTTCCATCGAGGAGAACAGGCGTGGCGCGTTGATGGTTTACTCCGTACATCCCCAACGCATTTGAACCGGCGGCCATTGAGGTTTTTGAGCACCTTGCCGGACAGATCAGCCACGGCATTCGCGCCATTGAGCAAGATCAGCTTCTACGGTCCGAGTAGATGCGCCTGGAAGAGACGCAGACGGCATCTAAACGAAGCGTTGTCTGCCATGGTCTCTCCCATTGTGAACGCGATGGAAATGCGCGACCCGTACACCTCAGGTCATCAAAGCCGGGTGGCAGAGATCGCGGTGGCCATTGCCAGGGAGATGGGCTGGGATGAGGATCGGCTGCAAGGACTTCGGCTCGCTGCTCTGGTTCACGATATCGGGAAGATATCGACGCCTACCGAGTTACTAAACAAACAGGGCAGGCTGACGCCGAGGCGGAACGGGAAAGCATCCAGCGAGCATCCGGAAACCGGGTATGACGATTCTGAAGGATGTTCCTATGGTTTGGCCGATCGCGGAGATCGTGCGCCAGCATCACGAAAAGCTGGATGGATCGGGCTATCCATTTGGCCTGAAGGGGGATGAAATCCTTCTCGAAGCCAGGATTCTGACCGTGGCCGACATCACTGAAGCGATGGCCTCCGACCGGCCCTACCGGCCGCCCATTGATATAGACATGGTGCTGCAGGAGTTGGAGAGACAAGCCGGCACATTACTGGATACCGAGGCTGTCCGGATTTGCGTGGCCCTGTTTCGCGAGAAGCGCCTGGTTATGCCGCATCTGGTTTAATCAAATAGATCTTCCCTCTTCGCCGTTGCCTTCCTCGGCGTCGCCCCCTTCGCCCGGAGCAAGGAATAGGTTCGCCTCCAGCCCGTGCTGGCGCGTGTAGAGGTCGTAGTAGCGGCCGCCCAGGGCAAAAAGCTCCGCGTGGTTGCCCCGCTCGACAATCAACCCGCCTTCCACCACCAGAATCTGGTCGGCGCGGCGAATGGTCGAAAGCCGGTGGGCAATCACGAAGGTCGTCCGCCCCTGCATCAGTTGGCCAAGCCCGCCTGGATCATCGCTTCGGACTCGGAGTCGAGCGAACTGGTCGCCTCATCCAGAATCAGAATGCGCGGCTCGGCCAACAGCGCGCGCGCAATGGAGAGCCGCTGCCGCTGCCCGCCCGATAGCTTCACGCCGCGCTCGCCCACCAGGGTGTCGTAGGCCTCCGGGAAGCGCTCGGCAAACTCGTCCACGCGCGCCGTGCGGCAGGCAGAAAGAAACTGCTCCTCGGTGGCGTCGGGCCGCGAAAACAGAATGTTTTCCCTGATCGTCCCGTCGAAGAGAAACGACTCCTGCAACACCACGCCCAATTGCGTGCGATAGGTGTCCAGGTTGACCTGCGCCAAATCCACGTCATCGACCAGAACGCGGCCCGTGTACGGCGTGTGGAAGGCGCATAACAGACTGATAATAGTGGACTTGCCAGATCCTGACGAGCCCACCAGCGCGGTCACCGTTCCCGGCTCGGCGGTAAAGCTGACGCCATGCAGCACGGGCTTCTCCGGGTCGTAGGCAAACTCCACGTCCTCAAAGCGCACATTGCCCTGGATGGGCGGCAGCTTGAGTGTGCGTCCGGGGCTCTGGTTCTCTTCCGGCTCGGCCATGATCTCGTTGGTGCGGTCCAGGCCGGCGAAGGCCTCGGTCAGTTGCGTGCCGATGTTCACGATCTGGAAGACCGGCGCGATCATGAAGGCCAGAAACATGATGTATTGAAAGTACATGCCGGTGGTCCAGCTCTTGCCGAAGACCAGATGGCCGCCCAGCCCCATCACAATCACGTAAACCAGCCCCAGCACCGTGGTGGATGCGGCGCCCAGTGCGCTGGTCATGGTCAGCGATTTCATCACGTTGGCCAGCAGGCGATCCACGCCTGCCGAAAAGACCTTTGCCTCGCGCTCCTCGGCGTGATAGCCCTTGATGACCCGCACGCCGCCCAGCGACTCGGTCAGCCGGCCGGTCACCTCGGCGTTGATTTTGGCGCGCTCGCGGAAGATGGGGCGAATAACCCTGAAGCCGTATTGCAGGACAAAGACGAAGACGCCCAGCACCGAGAAGACCGTAAGTGTCACGGCAACGCTCAGATGCAGGAGGAAGATAAAGGCCAGCACGGCGGTCAGCAGTCCGCCCATAAACTCAACCAATCCGGTGCCCACCAGGTTGCGCACGCCCTCCACGTCGGTCATGATGCGCGCCACCAGCGTGCCGCTGCGGTTTTCGTCGTAGTAGGAGACGGAAAGCAGGCCCACGTGCCGCTGCACCTGGCAGCGCATCTCGGCAATCAGCCGCTGGCCGGCCTTGGAGAGCAGTTGCGTAAGCGAAAACGAGGTAATGGCCTGCACCACCATGGCCCCGAAGACCAGGACGATGAAGATGGGCAGCAGATCGGGCCGCGGATGCGATGCAGAAAACACCGTATCCATCAGCGGCCTTGAAGTGATGGGCATCACCAGGCCGGCGACGCGGTTGATGACCATCAGGCACATCCCGGCCACCAGCAGCCCTTTGCGCGGGGCAACCAGCGCGCGGATCTGCGGCCACAGCTTCTTCAGGTTGGGCTTGCGCTTGGGCAGATCGGCCTGACCCGCGCGCGCGCCGCCTCCGCGCGGCGAGCGCTCAGCGCGCCCGCCCATGCTCATTCCGCCGCCAGGCCCACGCAGTCCGCCCATGCGCTAAACCTTCCCGGAGCGCCGCGCGGCGATGAAGGAGCGCACGCAGAGAAGCACGTAGATCAGCAGCAGAGCGGTCAGAGCGAGCTTCGATGCCATGGCGGCATTTCGATCGGGAGTTGAAATGTAGCGCGCACATAGCCGCGCACCACTTCAATCGCGCCGCCCAGAAAACCCAGCAGGCCGATGGTCACGTTGATATGCATGAACATCTTGCGCCGTTTCTCGCTCGGACTGATGGCCAGCAGGCCGCCAAAGCCCAGGGCAACGCCGATCCAGGCGGGAATCAGCGCGGTGGGGTGCGCGCTGCCGGTGCCCAGATAGCCAGCCAGGCCGAGGGCAATCAAAAGAACCGCAAAAACCAATGTCACCTTTACCATGTGAACCCTCCATTCCTGATTCTTTCATCTGAATTAGATTGCAGAACCAGGAATGTTGTTGATTTTAGATTCTGAGCGTACTATGAATAGCACGGGAATACAGAGCCGGGGCGCAGCCATAACAGTACTGATAAGAAAGCAGATACAGTCTCGAGATGGTTGATTCTATATGGCTGCCCCCCAGGGATTCGAACCCCGATATGCCGCTCCAGAGGCGGCTGTCCTACCATTGAACGAGGGGGCAACAAGAACGCACAGGCTTATCTTGCAGCCGTGTTGGCAGGGATCGCGGCAGGGCGCCGGCGACCAAAAGCCAACTGGTTCATCATAAGGGGATTCCCTGCTCCGGTCAAACTCCCTGCGGCTGCGCCATTCTGGATGCGCTACTGATGTAAAATCAGAGCAAGAATGGAGTTAGCTCTCAATCTCGCCTGGGCGCTGCTGGCCGTTTTACTCGTAAGGCTCTGGCTGCGGCCTGCGCTCCGCAGCAGTGTCAGTACGCGGTCGCAGGCCGTTGCGCTCTTGATGCTCATCGTGATTCTGTTCCCCGTGATCTCGGTGACCGACGACCTCGTAGCCGCCCATAATCCTGCTGAACTCAATTGCTGCGCGCGCCGCCATCATGCGGTCTCCTGTACTCACTCCATCTTTCCCGCCGCCGCAATGCTTCCCCCGCCGGTTTTTGCCGACCATTCCTTCAGATTTTTGCGCTTTGCCGCGCCGTCCAATCGTCCCGAGCCGCTCGGTGGAGATTCCCGCCCGGGCTTCCATTCAGAATCGCCCGCCGCCTGCCGCCTGATTGTTCGCCATCGCGTCTAACACATAGGCTCCCTTCATTCTGTAAGCGTCGTGCAGACCACGGCGCAAAGGCTGTGTATGAAGCAATTCTTCTGTTCATGTTTGTCACGGCGGCGGCCGCGCTGATTTTCCTCGCGCCGGTCTCCAGATTTGCGCAACAGGCAGGTCCGGCAGCAACCGAGTCTCTGCCCTGACCTGGGATCAGGTGAAGGCCAGGTTTGAAGCCGCCAACCCCGCGCTCAGTGCCGACGCCCTCGGCGTGGAGGAGATGAAGGCCGCGGAGATCACGGCTTTTCTGCGTCCCAATCCGCAGGTCGGCCTGTCCAGCGATGGATTGCAAATTGCACCGCACACGGTCCCCGGTCTGGGGACACACTGGCTGCCGCTGACCGGCACCCAGCTTGTCCCCAGCATCAACTACCTGCACGAGCGCGAGCGCAAGCGCGAATTGCGCCTTGAAAGCGCCAAAGAAGGCACGCAGATCGCCGGCTCGCAGCACGAGGACCTGGAGCGCAATCTTCTCTTCGATCTGCGCGCGGCCTTCGTGCAGACGCTTGCAGGCCAAGGCGGTTCTCGACCTGGCCAAGGCCGACCTCGATTACTACGACAAGATCATCGACATCAGCCGCAACCGCTTCCAGCGCCGGCGACATCGCCCAGATCGATCTGGACCGCATCGAACTGCTTGCGCGTGCAATATGAAGTGGAGATCCAGACGGCCATCGTCAACCTGCGCACCGCCAAGATTCAGCTTCTGCAACTGCTCAACGACCGCACGCCGGTCGAGCAGTTCGATGTGACCGGCGCCTTCGACTTCTCCGACGATCTGAAGCCGCTGGAAGAGTTCCGCCAGATCGCCCTCGATGCGCGGCCCGACCTGCGCGCCGCGCTTGAGTCCATCCAGCAGGCCCAGACCAATCACAAGCTGGCCATCGCCAACGGCTCCGCCGATCCGACCTTCAGCGCCTGGTACTCCTACAACCCCGCGTTCAACAACCCCTTTGGCCGCTATACGCTGGGCGCCAGCGTCAACATTCCGCTGCGCATCTTCGACCGCAACCAGGGCGAGAAGCAGCGCACCCAGATCGACATTGGCCGCAACCAGCAATTGACCGAAGCCACGCGCGCCCAGGTCTTCAGCGACGTGGACTCGGCCTACGCGCAGGTGGAGAGCAACATCGCGCTGCTCAAGCCCTACAAGGCGCAATACAAGGAGCAGGCGCTCGCGTCCGCGACACAGTGACCTATTCCTACCAGCACGGCGGCGCATCGCTGATGGACTTTCTCAACGCGCAGAGCGACTACCGGGCCGTGCAACTGGCCTATCTGCAACTGATCGGCTCCTATCTGACCGCCGCCGGACAACTGAATCTTGCCGTGGGACGCGAGGTAATCCAATGATGTCTATTCCTTCCTGAAGCAACTCCCCAGCAGCTCTCACTGGCTCTTGCGCTGGCAGCATCGTCTGCAGCCTCGCTCTCTCCGGCTGCAAGGGCAAGGACGCAGGGCGATGGCGCGCCGCCGCCGGCCAAGGTCATTCAGGTGGCCGACATGAACCTGATCACCATCGACGCCAACGATGTGGCCAAGTTTCCGCTCGCCGCGGCCAGCCAGATCGAATCCGCCTCCGAGTTGACCGCCACCGGCTCGGTCTTTCCCGACATCTCCCGCGAAGTTCCGGTCATCTCGCTGGCCAATGGCCGCGTGGTGGACATCAAGGCCCGCCTCGACGACAACGTGAAGAAAGGCCAACTGCTCCTGAAGGTGCAAAGCCCGGACATCACCAGCGCCTTCGACACCTATCTGAAGGCCGCCAACGACGAGCAGCTTGCCAACAAGGCTTACGTGCGCGCCGACGATCTCTTCAAGCACGGCGCCATCTCTCAGGCCATGCTGGAGCAGGCCGAGGACACGGAGAAGGACGCCAAGGCCGACCTGACCGCCGCCGAAGAGCAATTGAAGACCCTGGGCGTGGACAAGAACCACCCCAGCAGCATCGTCAATGTCTATGCGCCGATCTCCGGCGTCATCGTGGCGCAGAACGTGACCAACGCCGCCGCCGCGGGCGTCAGCCTCTCCGGCTCGGCCACCGCCTTCACCATCGCCGACCTCTCCACGGTCTGGATCGTCTGCGATGTCTACGAGAACGACATTCCCAAGCTGCAACTCGGCCAGGAAGCGAAGATCAAGCTCAATGCCTATCCCGATCGCCCGCTCACCGGCCGCATCAGCGACATCGGCCCCATCCTCGATCCCTCGCTGCGCACCGCCAAGGTGCGCATCGAGGTTGCCAATCCCGGCTTCCTCAAGCTGGGCATGTTCGCCACGGCCACCTTCACCAGCCGCACCAAAGAGACGCACGCCGTGGTTCCGGCCGATGCCGTTCTGCACCTGCATGATCGCGACTGGGTCTTTCTGCCGGCGGGCGGCAATCAGTTCAAGCGCACCGAGGTTCACGCCGGCAAGATGCTCGACGGCAACCGCCAGGAGATTCTCTCCGGCATTCAGCCCGGCCAGCAGGTTGTCACCAACGCACTGCTGCTTGAAACCGCGGGGAACCAGTAGATGATTCGCGCACTCGTCGATTTCGCGCTCAAGAACCGCTGGCTGGTCCTCGGCGGCGTGGTGGTGCTCACCGCCTGGGGCATCGTCAGCTTCCGCAACCTGCCCATCGAGGCCTACCCGGACGTGGCCAACAACTACGTGCAGATCATCACCCAGTGGCCGGGCCGCAGCGCCGAAGAGATCGAGCGCCAGGTCACCGTGCCGGTCGAGATTCAGATGGCCGGCATTCCCCACCTCACGCATCTGCGCTCCACCACGCTGGCCGGCTTGTCCAGCCTGATGCTCATCTTCGACGACGACTCCACCAGCGACGTGAATCGCGAGCACGTGCTGGAGCGGCTCAGCCAGGTCAGCCTGCCCGCCAATCTCGTTCCGCAGATGGGCACCGACTGGAGCCCTGTCGGCCAGATCTACTGGTACACGCTGGAGAGCACCAATCCCGCCTACGACGTGATGGAGAAGAAGTCGCTCGAAGACTGGACGCTGGAGAAATCCTTCAAGAGCGTCACCGGCGTGGTCGATGTTTCCAGCTTCGGCGGGCCGACCAAGGAGTACCAGATCAAGCTCGATCCGGAGAAGCTGGTCTCCTACGGGCTTGAGCATCGGCCAGGTCGAGCAGCAGATCGCCAACAACAACACCAACGGCGGCGGCAGCTTCATCGAGCAGGGCGCGCAGCAGATCAACGTGCAGTCGCTGGGCCTCTTCACCAGCGTGCAGGACATCGAAAACACCGTCGTCAAGACCCAGAACGGCGCGGCCATCAAGATCAAGGACATCGCCACCGTCGCGCAGGGACCCAAGATTCGCCTCGGCCAGATCGGCCGCGCCACTCATCGCGCCGACGGCACAGATCGTCGATAATCCCGACACCGTCGAAGGCATTGTGCTGCTGCAAAAGGGCGACGACTCCGATCCCGTGCTCGAAGGCATTCACGACTGAGGTCAAGAAGCTCAACGGACACGGCATCCTGCCCAAGGGCGTCAAGGTCGTTCCCTTCCTCGACCGCTCCGACCTGGTCAAGTTCACGGTCGAAACCGTCGAGCACAACCTGACCGCGGGAATGATTCTGGTCTCCATCATTCTCTTTCTCTTTCTGGGCAATGTGCGCGGCGCCATCATCGTCGCGCTCACCATTCCCTTCGCGCTGCTGTTCGCCTCCATCTGCCTCGACCTCAGCCACATTCCCGCCAACCTGCTTTCGCTGGGCGCGCTGGACTTCGGCATGGTGGTCGATGGCTCGGTGGTGATGATCGAAAACATCGTCCGCCATCTCGCGCACAAGGACGACCCCCGCACGCCGGCGCAGAAGATTCGCGACGCCGCGCACGAAGTGCAGCGGCCCGGTCTTCTTCGCCCGCGGCATCATCATCACCTCCTACCTGCCCATCTTCACCCTGCAGGCCGTCGAGGGCCGGCTCTTCAAGCCCATGGCCTGGACCGTCACCTTTGCCCTGCTGGGCGCGCTGGTCTTCGCCATCTTCGTCGCTCCGGTCATGGCCAGCATGGTCTTCAGCAAAGGCGCCAAGGAGTGGCAGAACCCCATCATGCTCTGGCTCACGGAGCACTATCGCGCCGCGGTTCGCGCGGCCATCGTGCACCGCAACATCACCTTCGGCATCGCCACCGTCCTCTTCGCTCATCGCCGTCTATCTCACCTTCGGCGGACCCATCGGCTCGGAGTTTCTGCCTCACCTCGACGAAGGCTCCATCTGGGTGCGCGGAACGCTGCCTCCCAGCGAAGGCCCCACCGCCAGCATCGACTTCACCAACAAGGCGCGCATGGTGATGGCCTCGTTCCCTGAGGTCACGCAGGTCGTCAGCCAGACCGGCCGCCCCGACGACGGCACCGACACCACCGGCTTCTTCAACACCGAGTACTTCGTCGATCTCAAGCCCAAGAAGCAGTGGCGGCCCGTCTTCCACCAGGACAAGGAAGCGCTGATCGCCGCCATGGACAAGGAACTTGCAGAAGTTTCCCGGCGTCATCTGGAACTACTCGCAGCCCATCTCCGACAACATGGAAGAGGCCGTCTCCGGCGTCAAGGGCGAACTGGCCGTCAAGCTCTACGGCGACGATCTGCGCACGCTGGAAAAGAAGGCCGAAGAGATCCAGGCGCAGATGGCCGCGGTCAAGGGCATCGAGGACCTGGGCATCTTCCGCATCATCGGCCAGCCCAACCTCAACTACACCGTGGATCGCGCCGCCGCCGCGCGCTGGGGCATCAACGTGGCCGACATTCAGGACGCGGTGCAAACTGCCGTCGGCGCCAACGCCGTCACCCAGGTGCAGCAGGGCGAGGCGCGCTTCGACGTGACGCTGCGCTATCAGCAGCAGTATCGCGACACCCGCGAGGCCATCGAGAATGTGCGCCTGCTGGCGCCCTCCGGCGAGCGCGTCTCGCTGGCGCAGCTGACCAAAGTCTCCACCGACGACGGCGCCGAGGAGATCTATCGCGAGGGCGGCCAGCGCTACATCGCCATCAAGTACTCGGTGCGCGGCCGCGACCTGGGCTCCACCGTCGAAGAGGCCATTGCGCAAGGTCGAACAATAACGTGAAGCTGCCCGCCGGCTATCACCTCGAGTGGGCCGGCGAGTACGAGAGCCAGAAGCGCGCCGACAAGCGCATGGCCCTCGTCGTTCCCATCACCGTGCTGGTCATCTTCCTCATCCTCTACACCATGTTCCGCTCCTTCAAGTGGGCCATGCTCATCCTGGTCTCGGTCATCATGGCCTCCATCGGCGGCCCGCTGGCGCTGTTCCTCACCCACACCAACTTCTCGGTCTCGTCGGCGGTCGGCTTCCTGGCGCTCTTCGGCGTCTCGGTGCAGACCGGCGTCATCATGATCGAGTTCATCAACCAGCTGCGCGCCCGCCGCAAGGGCATGGAAGTCTCCACCGAGGAGCACATCGTCGAAGCCGCCGTCGAGGGCGCTGTGCTGCGCCTGCGGCCCATCATGATGACCATGCTGGTGGCCACGCTGGGTCTGCTGCCCGCCGCGCTCTCCCACGCCATCGGCTCCGATTCGCAACGCCCCTTCGCCATCGTCATCGTCGGCGGCCTGCTCGCCAACCTGGTCATCGGCATCTTCCTGCTGCCCACGCTCTACGTCTGGGTGGCCCGCGAAGACGATGTGTTGCCCGCGGTTGAATCCACCGAAGAGTTTTAAGACTGTTGTCAGTGATCAGTTTTCAGTGGTCAGCCCACGGGCTTTTAACTGAAAACTGACCACTGATCACTGACATCAGTTCTTTTCACTCCTCGCGCAGCACTTCCAGCGGCCGCAGCCCGAGAATCCTGTAGCTCGCAATCCATCCTGTCGCCGTGGCCAGCACCGCCGTTCCCAGCAAGCGCAACCAGCGTCGCGCTCCACTCGATCTGGAAGCCCACTTCCAGCTTGCGCAGCAGCACGCGCGTCAGCACGTTGGCAAAGATCACGCCCACCGAGCCTGCCAGCAGGCCCAGCACGCTGAACTCCACGCTGAAGGTGCGCACAATCCGCATCCGCGTGGCGCCCAGCGTCTTCAGCACCACCGCCTCGCGCATCCGCCGGAAGCGCGTGCTGGCGATGCTCGAAGCCAGAATCATCAACCCGGCGAAGATGGAGAACCCGGCCAGAAAACGCACCACAAACGTAATCTGATCGACCACGCTCTCGATGCGCTCCAGCACATCGGCCAGGTTGATCACCGAAATCGTGGGATAAGCCGCAAAGAGCGCCCGCTCCATCGCCGCCACCTGTTTGGGATCGATGTGCGCGCCGCCGTACCAGGTTGCGGGTTGGTCTTTGAGCTGTCCCGAAGGCAACACGAACGCCACGCGCGCTCCCAGATGCTGCCCATCGGCGCGATAAATCGCGGTAACCTTCAGCGTCCGCACCACGCCGCCCACTTCCAGCTCGACCGTCGAGCCCAGCGCCAAGATGCAGCCGTCTGGGCAGTTCCCTCGCCTATAGCCAACTCCGCCGCGCCGGCATCGTCCACCACTTGCCTTGCGTCACCTTGTCGCCCGCTGGAGGCGCATCGGCCCAGCTCAGCTCCGCGTTCTCCAGCATGCGGCGCGGGAAATGCTGCTCCTTCAGTTGCTCCAGCGGCTTGCCGTTGAGCGAAACAAAGCGTCCCGTCACCACCGGCATCAAGTCCAGAGCCTGGCTCACTCCCGGCTGGTGCGCGAAGAACTCCTTCACTCCGGCAACCTCATCGGTCGTCACATCGATCAGAAAAACATTGGGCAGCTTGGGCGAGGCCGTCTCGCGAATGTCGCGCAAGAGCATCGCCTGCATCAGGTAGACCGCCAGAATCAGCATCACGCCCGTGCCCAGCGCAGCCAGCACCGCCGCCGACTGGTTCCCCGGCCGGTAAAGATTCGCCAGCCCGTGCCGCAGAAACGAAGGCAGCCGCAGCCGGACGCGATTGAGCAGAAAGCGCAGCGTGCGCAACGCCACCGCCGCCAGCACCAGCAACACCACCAGCGCAATCGTGAAGATCAGCGCAAACCAGCCGCCCACCTTGACCGAGTCCGACAGCGCCCAGGCGATTCCGCCCAGCGCAGCAATGACCACCGCCGAAATTCCCAGTTGCAGCCGTCGCGCCCACCAGCGGGCAAACCAGCCGCCAATGCCCTCCGGCCCCTGCTCCACCAGCCTGCGCAACACCAGCACCGGCCTGACATTCCGCACGTCCAGCAGCGGCGGCAGACAAAAAAGCAGCGTCGTCAACAATCCCGTTCCCAGCCCGGCAGCAATCGAGCGCCAGGGAAATTCCAGCGTCGTAGTGAACCGGCAGCAGCTTGCCGAAGACCGCCGGCAGAGCGGCCATCACGCCCACACCCGCAGCCACGCCCAGAATGCCTCCGGCCAGCCCCAGGCCCAGCGTCTGCAACAGAAATATCCGCAGCAGATCGCCGGAACTTGCGCCCACGGCCTTCAGAATGGCCAGCATGTCCATGCGCTGCTCCAGGTGAGCGTGCATGGCCATGGCCACGCCAATCGCTCCCAGCACCATGGCAACCAGGCAGATCAGGCTCAAAATCGCGGTCGCGTTGTCCAGGCCCCGATTCAGCCCCGGATTGCCCTCTTTGAAGTCCATCACCTGCGCGTCGGGCAGCGCCGTCTCCACCTGCTTGCGCAAGGCGACGGGATCGGCTTGCGGCGGCAGCTTCATCAGCAGCTTTTGGCTGGCCCGGCTGCCCGGCGCCAGCAGGCCGGTGCGCTCGAGCGCCGCCTGCGAGATCATCACCCGCGGTCCCAGTCCCGCTCCGGCGCTGAGGCGGTCCGGCTCCTGCTTCAGCACGGCGGCAATGCGGAAGTTCCTGCCGCCCAGCCGCAGCGTCTGGCCGACCCGCGCATTCAGCCGAATGAGAAACTCCTCGGCCACCACCGCCGAATCACCGTCGAGAGCCTGCTGCAGGCTCATCGCCGGCTCCAACTGCGCCGTGCCGTAGTAGGGATACTCGGCTGGGTCCACGGCCTTGAGCGAGACCAGCAGCGGCACCGGGTCGGGCGGCGCTGAAGCCATGGAAACCGTCTCCGTCACCCAGGTGGTGCGAATATTGCCCGGCTTGCGCGATGGCCGCAATCCTGTCCTTCTCCTCGGCTGTCGGCTGATGGAAGAATCGCGCGGTCAGATCGCCGGCCATCAGCGAGCGCGCTTCCGTGCTCAGCGTCCGCCGGAAGCTCTCGCTGAAGCCGCGCACGCCAACCAGTGCCGCCACGCCCACGGCCACCGACAGCACGACAAAGCCGAACTTGCCTGGCGCGGAACGCAGATCCCGCCAGCCGATGGCCCCGGCCCGCTTCCAACTCAACGCGCGCTTAGCCATTCTTCTCCTGATCTTGAACCGCAATCGCGCTCGGCCCGGTATATGGCAACGTATCTTCCACGATCATTCCGTCCCTCAGAACAATCTTGCGGTCGGCGCGGCTGGCCACCTCCGGATCATGCGTCACCAGCACCAGCGTCGTTCCCGCCTTGCGTTTGCGCTCCAGCAAAAGGTCCAGCACCATCCGCCCGTTGGCGGAGTCCAGATTGCCCGTCGGCTCATCGGCCATCACGATGGGCGGCTCGACCACAAAGGCCCGCGCCAACGCCACGCGCTGCTGCTCGCCGCCGGATAGCTGCACCGGGTAGTGGTCCACTCGCTCCGTGAGGCCCACCTCGTCCAGCAGCCGCCGCGCCTGCGCGATGCCGCTGCCTTCCACGTTCAACTCATAGGGCAGCAAGCACGTTTTCCAGAGCCGTAAGCGTCTCGATCAACTGATACGACTGAAAGACGAAGCCGATCTTCTCTCCGCGCACAGCGGCCAGCTCCGCCTCGGCCAGGTTGTGAATCGGAACGCCGTCCAGCCAGATCTCGCCGGAACTGGGCGTGTCGAGGCCCGCCAGCAGTCCCAGCAGCGTGCTCTTGCCGCTGCCGCTCGCGCCCAGAATGGCCACAAACTGACCGGCTGGAATGGTCAGAGTGATCCCTTTGAGAATCTCCACGCGCCGCGCGCCGTTCTGAATCCACTTCTTCGCGTCCCGAACCTCGATCACTCTGCCTGCCTCCCGAAACTCTCTGTCTATTCTCGATTCCTCTGCTCTTCGCTACACTGTACTTGTGTACGTTCGCCGCTCACTGATTGTTTCGCTTGGTTTGATTCTATTGGCCTACGCGCCGCTGCTGGCCGCCGACCGGCCCGTCCTGGTCTGCTACGGCGACAGCATCACCGCCGGCTTACGGCCTTGAGACCGGCCAATCCTTTCCCGACGCCCTGCAACGCGACCTGGACCGCCGCGGCTACCACTACAAAGTCTTGAACCAGGGAACCAGCGGCGCCACCACCAAGGACGCCGTCGCCGGTCTGCACTCCATCCTGCTGCTGCACCCCGCGGTCGTCATCGTCGAGTTCGGCGGCAACGACGGCCTGCGCGGCCTGCCCCTCGCCGAGACCCGCCGCAACCTCGATGCAGTGCTGACGGCCCTCGAAAACGCCCACATCAAAACCCTGCTCGCCGGAATTACGCTGCCGCCCAACTACGGCCAGGAGTACATCCAGCAATTCGAGCAGATCTTCCGCGACCTGGCCCACAAACACCACGCCGCCTTCGTTCCCATGATCTACAAAGACCTGGTCCATGTCCCCGGCACGATCCAGCCCGACGGCATCCATCCCACCGCCAAAGGCTCGGAGATCATCGCGCGGACGCTGCTGCCGGCGCTGACGCCCTTGCTGCGCAAAGGCCAGTGAACAGTAAAAACATCCACGTGCACATCTTGTCCGTTGCTTCAGAAGTTCGAATTCTCACAGAACAAACTGACTACTGACAACTGATAACTGACAACTATCGTTCACCCCATCCCCACCACCGGCTGAAAAAGCGTCCCAACTACCCTCTTCGCAATTCCCACCAGTTCACGTCTGACCGGCAAAGACCTTCACCAGCGGCGCGCGGGAAAACTCCGGCAGGTTGGCCTGCGCGCCGTTGCGCAGCCGTCCCAAGAGCCAGCGCATCGCCGGTGACCGATGGCATCTCCGGCAGCAGGCTGCGTGGATGGACGCATAACGCCTCCAATGCCTCTGAGTTCCCCGTCAGCGGTTGCAACTCGTCCAGCGTGTGCGCCTCGGCGAGCGTGAAGACTCCGGCCTGAGTGCGGCGCAGGCTGCTCAGGTGCGCCCCGCAGCCCAGATCCTGGCCCAGTTGATGAGCCACGGCCCGCACGTAGCCACCGGCGCTGATGGTCATTGTGAAGCTGGCCTCAGCGCCGTCGAGCGCAACGATTTCAAAGCGATGGATATACGAACCTTGGCGGCCTTCAGTTCCACCGGCTTGCCCTCGCGGGCCAGCTTATAGGCGGGCGTGCCGGCAATCTTCTTTGCGGAGAACGGCGGCGGCATCTGCTCCATCTCGCCATGAAATCGGCTGGCCGCCGCGCGCACCTGCTCCAGCGTCAGCAGCGGGCATGCAGTCCGGCCCGGCAGGCTGGCCCTCGGCGTCGTAGGTGTCGGTTGCGAATCCGAAGCGGATCGTCCCTGTGTAGCTCTTTTCCGCCGAGGAGAAGTACTGCGCCAGGCGCGTAAACTTGCCCAGCAGCAGGGGCAGAACGCCGGTGGCCATGGGGTCCAGCGTGCCCAGGTGGCCGATGGAGCGTTCGCCGGTAATTCTGCGCAGGATTCCCACCACGTCGTGGCTGGTCATGCCGGCCGGTTTGTCGATCACCAGAAGCCCGTTCACTTCTTCACTTTAGCTGACCATGCCTACCGACTCACACCCCGCCCGAATCGGGCTGCCGCACCAGCGAGAGGAACTCCAGGCGCGACTCCTTCTGGCGGAAGCAGCCCACCATGGCTGAGGTCACCGTGGAGGAGTGCTGTTTCTCGATGCCGCGCATCATCATGCACAGGTGCCGCGCCTCAATGACGACGCCCACGCCCAGCGGCGGAATGGCGTTCTGAATAGCGTCAGCAATCTGCCGGGTGAGCCGCTCCTGCACCTGCAAACGTCGAGCAAACACTTCAACTAATCGCGGTATCTTGCTCAATCCAATCACCTTACCTTTGGGGATATAGGCCACATGCACCTTGCCAAAGAAAGGCAGCATGTGATGCTCGCAGAGCGAGAAGATCTCGATATCCTTGACGATGACCATCTCGTCGTAGTCCTCGTCAAAGAGCGCCCCGCGCAGGATTTCTGCTCGGATCCTCGCCGTAGCCCTTGGTCAGAAAGGCCATCGACTTCTCCACGCGACCGGGCGTGGCCAGCAAGCCCTGGCGGCTGGGGTCTTCGCCCAGACGGCTCAGAATCTCGCGATACATCTCTGGGGTGCTGAACGCGCTCAGGCCTTCATCCGCCTCAACTGCCCGATGAATCCTCTTGCTCACTGCTATCGGTTGTGCCATGCTTCTCATCCTCCCTGGGGAATAGGGTGTCGTTTTCACTCGCCTTCGCACTCAAAGAAATTGTTTTCCGTCTCTTCCACGCGCACTCGCTCCAGATACGCCGGCCGGCAGCGCGTCCTTCAACAATGCGAAGACCTCTCTACTAAGATTCTCCGTCGTCGGCACGCGATTCACAAACAGCGGGTCCAGATTCAGGTTGGCGTGATCGAATCGATCCACGACCCGCTCGCGCACCACCTCGTCCAGCGCGGCCATGTTCACTACCATTCCTGTCTCCGGGTCCACGGCTCCGGCAACCACCACTTCCACAACATAATTGTGCCCGTGGCCGTGTGGATTGTTGCACTTGCCGTAGGTCGCCCGGTTCTCTTCCGCCGATAGTGCCTCCGTATGCAGCCGGTGGCTGGCGGAGATGGTGTAGCGGCGGCCAAAATATGCCTTCATGGCTCGCCTCGGTACTCTGCAAATATCTCCGGCGTCTCGTAGATCCGAACCCGGCTCAATTGTGCTCCGCCTGCGGCCGTTACAGCCGGCTCCAGCCGCTTCCATGCCGCAATGGCCAGGTTCTCCGTCGTCGGAATCGCCGGCTCGCAAATTCGGGAACCTCCAGGTTCAGATGGCGATGATCCCAGGCTGCGAGCACCTCGCGCTCATTATCGTCCTTGAGCCACTTCAGATCAACGACGAAGCCGGTGACCGGGTCCGGCTCGCCCGCCACCGTGACCTCCAGCGTGTAGTTGTGCCCGTGCCCGTTGCGATTGGCGCAGCGGCCAAAGACCTGCTCGTTCTTCTCCGCAGTCCACGCCGGGTTCCAGTAATAGTGCGAAGCGGAAAATGTGGCCCGCCGCGTCAGATAAATCATTCTGACCCCTCATAGAAACAGATGCCTGAGCCCCAGTCAAGGCTTCATGCATATGAGCTGCTTATACGCATTACGCTGTACTCCCGCCCCTTCCAGCTTACGCGCTTTTGGATGCGGTGCTGGAACCAACTGCGGTAGAGCAGCCACACAAAGAGAGGCAGCCCCAGCGGCGAAATCGCACAATCGATAGAAGGAAAATTTGACTCTGGCCACGCGGCCATAGAAGCGGAAGAGGTTGCGCACCCAGAGCAGCGCCAGAACCCAGCCGGCGATCAGCCACTGCGCCGAATGAGCGAAGAGGCGCGCGTTCCAGAACTCCACCGCCAGCAACGGCAACGCTGCCAGCAGCAGAATATCGATCACCCGCCAAACGGCCAGCGCCAGGCAATTATCAAATAGCAACGCCAGGTTCTTGGTCCAGCCCTCGATCATCGCCGCCGTCGAGCGGTACATGCGCGTGGAGACGGCGTCCTCGGCATAGCGGAAGCGCAGACCGATCTTGCGCCGCTTGGCCAGGAATGCCAGTTCCACGTCCTCCAGAACTTTTTCGGAGACTGCCGCGTGGCCACCCAGCCGCCGGTAGGCCTCCCGCTCGATGAGCAAAAACTGGCCGTTGGCCGCGGCGATGCGCTTGGCGGGATCGGAGACCTTGGCCGGAGGATACGCCAGAGCAAGTTCGGAAAAGATCAGTGGCATCAGCGACCGCTGCCAAAGCCCACTAACGATCTGCCGCGGCGAGTAGCTCAACATTCCCACCTTGTGCCGGGCGGCCTCATGCAGCGCGCGGTGCAGATTTCCCGGCTCGTGAAGGGTATCCGCGTCGGTAAAGAGCAACCACCGTCCGCGCGCCCGCTTGGCCGCGGTCCAGATGGCGTTGTTCTTGCCGGTCCAGACTGTCCCGCCTCCAGCTTCCTCGCTATCCAGCACGGTGACCCCTGCAAATCCGCGGGCAATCTCCGCAGTCGCCGGTCGGTCGAGTGGTCGTCCACCACCATCAATTCCCAGTCGCGGCCCAGCTTGAAGATCTCCTCGGACTGGCTGACCAGCGACTGAAGGCAAGCGGCAAGGCACTCTTCCTCGTTGCGCGCCGGAACAATGACGGTCAGCTCCAGCAATTTCTTCGGCTCCGGCTGGTCGAAAACCGTTCCCCACTGCATGGGCAGCGCTGCTGGCGCCTCGGAAAGCCTAAACACCGGCTTGAAACCGCCTTCCTCAACCGCTGCGCTCTCCCGTTTCCTCTTCATTCGTTCACCGTATTACCGTTGGGGCCTTTCGCTCGTATTATAGAGATGTGCGGCTCCCTCGTCGGTTCCTCTCTCTCACTTTGCTTGTGCCGTTGGCACTTGGCGCCGGCTGCGACCGTGGCGCCCATCCTGCACAGACAGGCCAGGCAGCCCCGGACTTCACCATCTCCGACGGCACAACGACGGTCCATCTGGCCAGCTACAGGGGCCGCGTAGTGCTGCTCAACTTCTGGGCCACCTGGTGCGCGCCCTGCGTCGAGGAGATGCCCTCGCTGCTTGAACTGCATCACGACCGGCCCGATCTGGCCATCCTGGCCGTCAGCATCGATGAAAACCCTGACGCTTACAGCCGCTTTCTCGTCCGCCATCACGTGGACCTGACCACGGTCCGCGACCCTGCCCAGAAAGCAGCCAAGCTCTTATCACACCGAGGGCTGGCCGGAGACCTACATCATCGACCGAAAGGCGTCATCCGCCGCAAGGTCGTCGGCCCGCAGGATTGGAGCAGCCCGGAAATCCGCGCTTATCTGAAAAGCCTGTAGATTCTTGCTATCATTCCTCCTATGACCACGGTGGAGATTCTCTTTCGCTATACCACCCGCCTACGGAGGCGGTGATCCGTGCGCTGGCTAACGCCCGCGAGGTCTACGGCATTCGCCGGCTCACGTTCGACCACGCCGCCCGCACGTTGTGCGTGGAGTACGACGCCACTCGGCTCAACGCCGCGTGCCGTGACGAAACTGGTGCGCCAGGCAGGCCTGGAGATCGATGCAGAACTGCCCTTGATTCCCGTGCAAGCCGGATCAGAGAGCAGACGCCGGCAGCCTGAATACCGCAATTGCACAGACACCGGAACCTTGATATTCTGTCTATGGTTCTTGCACTTCATGCGCCCGTAGCTCAGCTGGATAGAGCGACTGGCTACGAACCAGTAGGTCGGGAGTTCGAATCTCTCCGGGCGCACCATTTCATTCCTCGATTTGTGTTTTTTCCGGCTTTGCACAAATAGCGGCAAGATCATTGGTTGTAGCGTCAACACTTACTTTCCCTCCTAATGAAAAGAGCGAAACGCATAGGCGTTTCGCTCTTTTGCTTGGACCGCATCAAACCATTAATAGAGATGGAAGTTAACTTCAATATCGACAGGCCAAACCGCCACGGGCTTGCCGTTCTCCCTGGCTGGCTTGAACTTGTACTTCATCACCGCTTCAATGGCCTTTTCGTCCAGCCCCATGCCCAATGTGCGAATCACTCGCGGATTCTGCGGATTTCCCTGCGCATCCACGAGTATCTGCACGATGCAGATTCCTTGGTACTTGGCCCGGCGCGCCTCGTCGGAGAACTCCGCCTCTGGCTCGAACAAAGGAATCGGGGCCGAAACGGCTCCGCCAATGCGCCTATTTCCGCCGCCGATATTTCCACCTTAGCCCGGACCGTATCCGTCTCCATGCCCCGAACCCATGCCCATGCCGGACCCGTTTCCCCACGAACTCAGCTTGACATTAGGCGAGTTCGACTGGCCGAAGTTCGGCAGTCTCATATTGTCGGGAATGGTAATGTCTGGTTGCACATCGATGGTGGGAACCGGCGGCTCTTCCACCTTGGGAGCTACAACCGGATCCGCCCGCGGGGGAATCCTGCCCTTGATGGCTTCCATTTTGTCCGGGCTTCCGCCGCCGCCTCCCGCGGCAACGACGGTCTTGGGAGCCTTCCATTCCGCCACATCGATCGGCGTAACCTGCATCTTCGGCTTGGCATTGTTGATGTAGGTATTCACTCCGAGAAAGACAGCCAGCGCCGCAATTCCTATATTGAAGGTGGCAGAGATACCAAAAGCCCAGGGATTGCGCTTTACCGCCATCCGGTCAGGCACCGGAATCGGCGTTGAGGTCAGTTCCAGCGGAGGCAGCTTGGGCGGAAAAAATAGATCGCGGATGCTCTCATAGAGATCAATCCAGAGGGGTATTTCCTTAACTGGAGCGCCGAAAGCGAGGTCGAGTTCGACACCGTCCGATGGGGTCTGCGGCAGTTTGGGATTCTGTAATTTGGTCGAGCAGGTCGTTGGCCATCGTTGCGTCTGGTTCTATTGCCTCTGGGTGCCTGGTCTGCCGGCCGAACGGGGGTGTTCTCGTTTCCAGGACCGTACTTTCATTATGCTTGACGCCGCCCGTTTGTGTCTCGACCGGGAGGGCCTCGTCCTCCAGTCTCTCATATTCCGGCACTGGTGAGGTATCCCATAATCTATAGACGGTTTGACATCCAGCGGTTGTTACTCGATGAAATCTGCGCCTCCGTCCTTTACACTGAAAAATGAACCATATCGAGAGTACCTCAGGGAGTGACGATGTCCCCAGCACCGGAGTTGAAGGCGACCCTTACCTTGCCGCAAACCGCCTTCCCGATGAAGGCTAACCTGCCGCAGAATGAACCGCTTCGGCTGGCCCGCTGGGCCTCGCTTGGGCTCTATGACAAGCTGCGCAAGGCCGCCCAGGGCCGCCCCGCCTACCTGCTGCACGACGGCCCTCCCTACGCCAATGGCCCCATTCACCTGGGCCATGCGCTCAACAAGGGGCTGAAGGATTTTGTGGTCAAGTCGAAGACCATGGCCGGCTTCGACGCGCCCTACGTTCCCGGCTACGACTGCCACGGACTGCCCATCGAGATCAAGGTGGACGAGCAGTTGGGCCGCAAAAAGCTGGAAATGCCCGTGCCGGCCGTTCTGGCAGCCTGCCGCGCCTATGCGCAGAAGTATATTGACCTGCAAACCTCGCAGTTTGAGCGCATTGGCTGCCTGGGCCGCTGGGACACGCCCTACAAGACCATGTCTCGCGACTACGAGGCCCGCACCCTGGAGGCCTTTTACGGCTTCCTGGAAAAAGGCTTCGTCTATCGCGGCCTCAAGCCGGTCTACTGGTGCATTCACGACCGCACGGCGCTGGCCGAGGCCGAGGTCGAGTACGAGATGCACACCAGCCCCTCGGTCTACGTGCGCTACAGCTCACTTCCGACACGGCGGCGATTGACCCGGCGCTCAAAGGCAAGCAGGTTTCCACCATTATCTGGACCACCACTCCCTGGACCCTGCCCGCGTCGATGGCCGTGGCCTTTCATCCTGATTTTGACTATGTGGCGCTTTCCACTGGCGACCAGGTTTACATCGTGGCCGCCGAACTGGCCGCATCCGTGGCCGCAGCATGCAAATTGGGGAAAAGCACGGAGCTGGCCCGCTTCAAGGGCAGCGTGATGGAGCGCGCCACCTTCCAGCATCCCTTCCTGGAGCGCAGCATTCTGGGCGTCCTAGCCACCTATGTCACCGCCGACACCGGCACCGGCGCGGTACACACGGCTCCTTCGCACGGCGCGGAGGATTTTTACACCGGCGTCCGCTACAACATCGATCCCGTCTGCCGTGTCGATGCCTCCGGCCGCATCCAGGTTGATCCGGAAGCCTGGCCGCTGGCCGCGCCTCCTGCCTTCGACGGCATGAAGGTGTGGGCCGCCAACCCGATCATTGTGGCCATGATGGAAGAGCGTGGCGCGCTGCTGGCCGTGAGCGACCTGGAACACTCCTACCCGCATTGCTGGCGCTGCCACCATCCGGTCATTTTCCGCGCCACCGAGCAGTGGTTTATCTCGCTTGATAAACCGATGCCAAGTACGGGGCTGAGTTTGATGATGCGACCAAACGGAACGCTTATTACTCTTCGTGAACTTGCTATCGAAGAGATTGAAAAAGTGAAATGGGATCCGGAATGGGGTGAAGAGCGTATCAAGAACATGGTCGCTACACGCCCCGACTGGTGCATCAGCCGCCAGCGTATTTGGGGTGTGCCCATTGCCGTTTTCGTGTGCGAAAAATGTAATGAGCCAATAATTAACCATGATCTCAACGAGAAAATCGTGAATTTGTTCGCGCGAGATGGAATTGAGGCTTGGTACACAAACGCTGTCGACTCTCTTCTTACGGACGAGTTGAAGATGCTTCATGCAAATGAATGCGACTTTGGTGGCACATCCTTCCGCAAAGAGACCGACATTCTGGATGTCTGGTTCGACTCCGGCATCAGTTGGTATGCCGTCTGCGAGTCTGACCCTGATCTGAAAGCCGCCTATGCAGCCTTCCAAAAGGGCGAAGGGCGGGAAGCCCCGAAGTGCCTGTACCTTGAAGGCGGCGATCAGCATCGCGGCTGGTTCCACTCATCGCTGCTAACCTCAGTGGCTCTGCGCGGACGCGCTCCTTACTCGCATGTTGTTACCGCCGGATTCACTCTTGACGAGCAGGGCCGGGCAATGAGCAAGTCGCTGGGCAATGTCGTGGACCCGCTGGATATTGCCAATCACATGGGCGGCGAAATTGTCCGCCTCTGGGTAGCCTCCATCGACTTCCGCGAGGACATGGCGGCCAGCGATAACCTGATGCAGCGCTGCGCGGAAATCTACAAGAAGCTGCGCAACACCTTCCGCTTCCTGCTGGGCAATCTGAACGGCTTTGACCCCAAGCGCGACCGCGTTGCCGAGGCCGAGCTTCTTGCCGCTGGACCGCTATATGCTGGCCCGCACCCGCGAGTTGACGGAGAATATCCTCGGCTGGTACGAGCGCTTCGAGTTCCATCGCGTCTACCACGCGGTCAACGAGTTCGCCATCGTGGACCTGAGCTCGTTCTATCTCGACGTGCTCAAGGACCGCATGTATACCTTCGCGCCCACGAGCCAGGAGCGCCGCTCCGCGCAGACCGTGCTGTGGCAGATCACCGAAGCCCTCGTCCGCCTGGTTGCGCCGATTCTGAGTTTTACAGCCGACGAGGTTTGGGATTACCTGCCCGCCGTTGAAGGCCGCGAGGCTTCTGTTCATCTGGCGCAATTCCCTGCCCCGGCGGAGATATTCTCAGAAGATCCCGCGCTGTTGCTGGAAGAATGGAAGCAGTTATTCGCCATCCGGGATGAAGTCTTCAGCGCAATTGAAACGGAACGCAAACAAGGCAACATCGGCAAAGGACTCGACGTCCGAGTGGAGATCGCTGCCAACGGGAATCCGATGCAGCTTTTCTGAAATCTTTCGCTAACGAAGCTCTCGCGGAGTTTTTCAACGTCTCCAAGGTTGTAATCCGGCCCTCAAGAGGCGTCAACGAAGACGGTACACCCGCTCGGCCTGCGGCAGTAGCATTTTCCGCAACTGGCGTGAGGTGCAATCCGCTGCTGGCGTTATACGGGCGACACGTCCAACTACGGCATCTGGCAAAACGTCTGCACTCGCTGCCAGGAAGCGCTGAGGGAAATGAAGATTGCCCCGCCCGTGGCAACATAATCGAGTATCCCACCCTAGCCGCAAAAACAAGAACGCGGCGAGGGTGGGGCACCCGCCACTGTTCACTGTACACTGACCACTGTTCACTGCTTACAAGGAAGCTCAATGAAACTCGTCGCCCCACGCCGCCTGCACTGGCTGCTCATCCTCTCCGCCGTCATCATCTTTCTTGACCGGCTGACTAAGACCTGGGTCGCACTGCGCATCCCGTACGGCGGCGCAATCCCGGTCATCCCGCATGTTCTGCGCATCACTCACTGGACCAATGATCGGCGCGGCCTTTTCGCTCTTCGCCAACACCGCCTCGCCCAATATGGTTCGCTGGGGATCTGATCTGCTTCTCGTCGCTGATGGCGCTGATTATTCTCTTTCTCCTGGTCCGCCTCGGCGACCGCTTCACGCTCACCACCGTCGCGCTGGCGCTGGTCTTTGCCGGAGCGCTGGGCAACGTTCACGACCGCATCGCCTACGGCTCGGTGGTGGACTTCATCGAGGTCCACATCTTCAGCTACCACTGGCCCGACTTCAACATCGCCGACTCGTCCGTCGTCACCGGCGCCTGCCTGCTGCTGCTCGACACGCTGCTGCCGAAGAAGAAGCCAGCGCATTAGGCTCGAAATCGCGAAATGGAACCTTTCGCCCACGAGGCGCGTAACCTTTTCAGGCCCGATTGGTCTATAGCGTATCGGCTATACTCGGAAATTCCACCCACCTCACGAGGATTGCATGAAGATTCACTTTTCCGCCCCTTCGTTTCGCATGACCTTCGCCGTAATAGCCGCGCTTGGCTGCATTTTTCTGAGCACTGCAAGCGCTCAGCGGCTGCCGCAGACCGTACGCCCGGAGCATTACTCGCTCATTCTCACGCCTGACCTGAAGGCCGCAACCTTCTCCGGCGTCGAGACCATCGACGTGAATCTTGCCGAGCCGACGGATCGCATCACGCTGAATGCCGTCGAGATTGCTTTTGAGAGCGTGACCGTGACCGCCAGCGATAAGCAGCAAAAGGCCGCCGTCTCGCTCGACAAGGACAAGGAGCAAGCCACCTTCACCTTCGCTGATAAGCTGCCCGCGGGCAAGGCAACGCTGTCCATCGCTTACACCGGCATTCTGAACAACGAGCTGCGCGGCTTCTATCTCTCCAAGACCGACAAGCGCAACTACGCCGTGACGCAGTTCGAATCCACCGACGCGCGCCGCGCCTTTCCCTGCTTCGACGAGCCGGCCTTCAAGGCCACCTATGATGTCACATCTGGTGGTCGATAGCGGCGACACGGCCATCTCCAACGGCGAGATCGATCGCCGACACGCCCGGCCCCATCGCCGGCAAGCACACGCTCAAATTCGCCACTACGCCCAAAATGTCCACCTACCTTGTCGCGTTTCTGGTCGGCGATTTCCAATGCACGACAGGCGAATCCGATGGCGTGACCATCCGCTCCTGCTCCACGCCCGACAAAGTTGCGCTCACGCCCTACAGCGTCGATGTCGCCAAATATGTGCTGCACTACTACAACAACTATTTCGGAATTCCCTATCCGCTCAAGAAGCTCGACCTGATCGCCCTGCCTGACTTCGAGGCTGGCGCCATGGAAAACTTCGGCGCTATCACCTTTCGCGAGACCGCACTGCTGCTCGACCCCAAAACCGCCTCCGTCGGCGCAATGAAAGATGTAGCACTGACCATCGCCCACGAGATGGCCCACCAGTGGTTTGGCGACCTGGTGACCATGCAGTGGTGGGACAACATCTGGCTCAACGAGGGCTTTGCCACCTGGATGGAAAACAAGCCCGTGGCCGCCATGCACCCGGAGTGGAATATCGACCAGATGTGTGGTTTCGGGCGTGGAGCAGCTCGCTGAACATTGACGCGCAGCCCACCACCCGCGCCATCCGCGCCAAGGCCGACACTCCCGACGAGATCAACCAGATGTTCGACGGCATCGCCTACGGCAAGGCCAGCGACGTGCTGCTGACCGTTGAGAACTACCTGGGCGAGGAGACCTTCCGCCAGGGCGTGCACAACTATCTGGCCGCCCACAAATACGCCAACGCAACCGCGGAGGATTTCTGGGGCGCGCAGACCGTCGACCAGCCACAAGCCGGTGGACAAGATCATGGAAAGCCTGGTGGCACAGCCGGGCGCGCCCATCCTCACCTTCGGCGACGCAGGCCAAGGGCAAAGTTGCCGTAATCAGAATCGTTTCTACCTCAGCCCCAGCATTCAGCCGGACCCCGCGCAGAAGTGGACGCTCCCGGTTTGCTTTAAGACCAAAACCAGCCAGAACTGCGATCTTCTCACTCCCTCCACGGCCAAGCTCAAGGCGCCCAATGGCACACTTCTTCTTTGCCAATGCCGGCGGCAAGGGCTACTATCGCAGCTCCTATCCGCCCAGCGTGTATGCGGCCCTGGTGGCTCAGGTGGAAACCACGCTCACGCCCGCCGAGCGCATCAGCCTGATCGGCGACGAGTGGGCGCAGGCGCGCGCCAACAAGGCTCCCATCGGCGCCTATCTAGACCTGGTGGCGGCCGTCAAGACCGATCCCGAAGCGGAGGTTGTGGGTGCAGCCGCGAGCGGTGTCCGCGCGACTTACTACGCCGTGTAGCCTCCACTGCCGAAGAGCGTGCCGCGCTCGCAGCCTGGATTCGCTCGACCTTTGCGTCCCAGTACGCCAAACTTGGTCCGCCCTCTGGCGCCGACTCGGCCAATACCCGCGAGCTGCGCGCCCAGTTGTTCGGCCTCCTCGGCAACTACGGCAATGGACCCGGCCGTCCTGGCGCAGGCGCGAGAGACTGCGGCGAAGTACCTGGCCAATCCCGGCTCCGTCGATGCCACCTTCGGCCAGGCCGCCCTGGCCATCGCCGCCCGCAACGGCGACGCTGCTCTCTTTGACCAGTTGCAGAAAATCTCATGAGACCTCGACCAATCCGGAGTTCCAGGAGGGCGCGCTGCGCCTTCTGGCCGACGTTTGAAAATCCCGCGCTGGTCCAGCGCTCCCTCGACTACGCCGTCTCCGGCAAGGTTCGCAACCAGGACGCAGTTATTCAGTTCGCCATCGCCCTGCAGAGCGACAAGAACCGCGAGCAGGCATGGAAGTACATCCAGAACAACTGGGAGAAGGTGCAGGCCCAGTTCACCACCGAGATGGGCGCCGTGCTGGTCAGCTCCACAGGCAGCTTCTGCTCTGCCGAGGGCCGCGCCAGCGTGGAGCAATTCTTCTCCACGCACAAGGTGGCCTCTTCCGATAAAGCTCTCAAGCACGCGCTGGAAAGCATCGACGGCTGCATCGAGCTACGCAAGCTCCAGGAGCCGAATCTGAAGCAAGTGGCTGGCTGCAACACAACCAAAGCACTCCGATTCGCTACGATAAGACTCATGCCGCGATTCGCTCCAGGCCAAACGCTGCTCATCGACGCCGACGATACTCTCTGGGAGAACAACGTTTACTTCGAGCGCGCCATCGCCGCCTTCATCTGCTACCTGAATCACCACGAGTACACGCCTGCCGAGGTGCGCCAGGCGCTGAACACCGCCGAGCGCGAGACCATTCTCTCCCATGGCTACGGCCTGTCGAGCTTCACTCGCTCGCTGCTCTGCCTGCTTTGAACGGCTCAACCCCGCGCCCATAACCAACGAAAAGCGCCAGCGCATTGAAGGCTTCGCGCGCTCCATCGCCGAGCAGGAGATTGAACTGCTTCCCGGCGTGGCCGAGACCCTGCGCGAGCTGGCCACGCGCCACCGGCTCATCCTCATGACCAAGGGCAACCACGCCGAGCAGGCCGACAAGTTCGGCCGCTCCGGCCTCGCGGAGTTACTTCTCCGCCGTGGAGATCCCCGCTGAAAAAGACCCCGCGACGTACCGCGAAGTCCTTCATCGCCATGAGTTATCGCCGCACTCAAGCTGGATGATCGGCAACAGCCCCAAAAGCGACATCAACCCTGCGCTCGCCGCCGGTCTCAACGCTGTCTTTCTCTTCCACAAAGACACGTGGGTGCTGGAGCATGCCACGCTCGACCCCGCGCCTGAAGGACAGCAGTTGATTGAATTGGATTCGTTCGCGAAGCTATGTGCTATCTTCTGATTTAATCGAGTTGATTTATGCTGATTCAATTGGCGGTTCTAGCTGTCTGCTTTACATCGGCCAGCACCTGCTCCGGCGTCCACTCATTGCCCGGATAAAAGCGAACCACCTTGCCATCAGGGCCGATCAGCGTCGTCGAAAGCGTGTGGGTAATCATCGTATCCGCACCCACTGTCATGCCCAGGTCAAAGAACTTTGCCATCTCGTCCAGCACCGGCTTTTCCGGCACGGCAAACTCCCAATGCGCAAAGGCATTCTTCGCGTCGCTGCCCATGTATGTTGCTCCATAGGCGCGTAGCCGCTCCGGCGTGTCGTGCTCCGGGTCAAAGCTGACCGAGAGCAGATGCGACTTGGCATAGAGTCCGGGGTTGGCCGCCATCATGCTTCTCCAGCTCGGCAAAGTTACGCGTCACCCGGGGGCAAAACTCGGGCGAAGGGCAGCGCGTGTAGATAAAGGTGACCACCAGCGCCTTGCCTTTGAACTGGCCGAGATGAATCGGCCTGGCCATCCTGGTTGCGCAGCTTGAAATCCGGAACCAGCGTCGCCCGGTGCCGGCACATGATAGGAAACCGTAGGTGTGTAATCCGGCTTGGCCTGCGCCACCACGACAATATGGTCGAGCAGCAACTCCGCATCCGGATCCTGCGAGACCAGCACATCGGCGGTAATCACGTCGCCTGGATGCAGCTCGCTCAGGATGCTCGCATCCTGTCAGCTTGTAGGGCATGGTCATGGCCTCCATGAAGCCGGGAATGGCCTCATGGTCCAGCGTTACCTCGCCCTTGGCGGCATCGGTGGAGACCACCTTGCCGCGCAGATGGTAGACCTTGTTAAATTCCCATGATGCTCTGGCGTTGGGTTGCTGCGAGGGCGGCTTCTGGCCGGAGTGGCAGCCGGCCAGCATGAGAATAACGAGCAAAGAGGAAGCAAAGAATCTACGCATCATAGGCTCAGTGTACAACCACCTGCGGTATGGCTCCTGCCGGAATAAATGCGTTACAGCGTGCGCTTGAACAGCGGCGTGGCGATGAGCAGTGTTCCGATTCCGAAGACAAAGAGAAACAACAAGTCGAATTGAATCGCCGCAAAGCCGCCGTCTTTGAGAATGATCGCTTTGAAGCCGTGGATGGCATAGGTGAAAGGGTCTATCGACCGAGATAGCGCGCAGCCACCAGGGAAAAGAGGCGATGGGATACATGGCGCCGGATGGGTAAAACAAAAGCAGGTTGAGGACACCGAACATCGCGCGCGGGGTGAGCGGATCCTCGACGCGCACCATGAGAAGAAACATCATGCCGTTGAAAGCGATGGAGGTGCCGAGGATGAGGGCAAGGAGTTGGAGCAGCACCCATGGATGGAAGATGATGCCCAACCCGGCCATGAGGGAACCGATCACTGTGAGGCAGATGCCGGAGAGCGTGGCCTTGATAGCGCCGGACATATTGAGGCCAAAGACGAGTTCGAGCTTTGTGATGGGCGTAACCAGGTAGCCCTCATGAACGCCGCGGGCCTTGTCGTCGATGTACAACATGCCGCCGCCGATCATGACAGATATATACATGGCCAGGGCAATGCAGGCGGGGAGCAGGAACTTCAAGTAATTGACATAGGGATATAGCTCGACGATTTCCAGCGCGATCTGGCTGGCCAGCCGCGGCTGGATGACGGGCGCAGTGAGCGCACGTGACCAGCAACTGCATCTCGGCCTCGAGGATGCCAGAGCTGAATAGGTCAGTGTTGTCGACAACAAAGCCGATGCGCGGGGCGTCCTGCGCATAGACGCGGCGCGAATACTGGGCAGGAATAATGACGGCGCCGTCGATCTTGCCGGTGCGCACATCCTCGCGCGCCTGCACCTCGTAGGTGTACTCGACGGTAGTGAAGGTCTTGATGTTGACGGCGATGGAGTCGAAGCCCTCGCGAAGTTTTACGGCCTGGGGGCCGTGGTCGTAGTCCACCACGGCGACGCGCGCTCCCACGATCTTGCCGCCGAAGGCGTTGCCCATGATGAGCAACTGCAGGATGGGCATCATCAGCGACATGATCATCAGCGTGGGCGAGCGGAAAAACTTGCGCATCTCGCGCTCGACAATGGCGAACATTCTGTTCATGGGCGTGCTCCGGGGCGCGGCGGCAGTGTGAATACGGGCGGTTTGACCTGCTCATCGCGGAGTTGGCGGCCGGTGTAGTGGACGAATACGTCGTCCAGCGTGGTGTTCTGCACGCTGAGCGAAGTGAGAGTTTCGCCCAGGGACGCGGCCAGCTCCACCAACTGCATGGTAGTTCTTGATCCGGAAGAAGTGAGCACGCGATAAAATCCGGCGCTCTCGGCCTGCACGCTGGTCACGCCATCGAGTGCTTCCAGGCGCGTCCTGCCACTCCTCGGTTTCGCGGTCGAAGTGCACTTCGACTACGTTGGCGCCGGGAACGCTGTGCTTCAGTTCGATGGGCGTGCCCAGTGCGACCAGTTTGCCGTGATCGACAATGGCGATGCGGTCGCAGAGCTTGTCGGCCTCTTCCATGTAGTGAGTGGTGATGAGCATGGTGAGTTTGCGCGTGCTTGCGCAGATTGTCGAGCATCTCCCAGACGGCGATGCGGGAGACCGGATCGAGGCCGGTGGTGGGTTCGTCGAGAAAGAAAATGCTGGGATTGTGGACCAGGCCGCGGGCAATTTCCACGCGGCGGCTCATTCCCCCGGAAAGCGTCTTGACCTGCGCGCCGCGCCACTTGATCAGGTCCACGGCTTCCAGAACCTGGTCGATGTTTTTCTCGCGCTCGGCCTTGGGGAACGCTGTAGAGCTTGGCGTAGATGCTGAGATTCTCTTCGACGGTGAGGTCGGGGTCGCTGGTCAGCGCCTGGGGAATGACGCCGATCTTGCGGCGCACCGCGTCCGGGCTCTTTGGCCACGTCATAGCCGGCCATGAAGGCTTTTCCGGCAGTGAGCGGTATCAGCGTGGTCATCATGCGGATGAGCGTGCTCTTGCCCGCGCCGTTGGGACCCAGCAGACCGAAGATTTCCCCGTCGGCAACCGAGAAGCTCACGTCCTTGACCGCCTCAAAGTCGCCGTAGCGTTTGACGATGTGGGCCACCTCGATCGCCGGCTGCTCGGCGCCTTGCCTCCTGGCGGAGTTGTGACCGGTTTCATCATTGCTTCACCAGCTTGTTCTTAGGGATGTACACTTCGGCGGTCATGCCGGGAACAAAGCGCTTTTCGGGGTTGTCAATGAGCAGCTTCAGTTGGATGGTCTTGATGTCGCGCTTGCGGGAGCTTACGTCGCGCTGGGTGGCAAAGTCCGCCTCGGCGGATTTGTTGATGACCTTGCCCTGGAGTGTTGCGCCGGAGGGCATCACGACGCGCAGCGAGTCGCCAATCTGGACTGCGTCGGCCTGGGTCTCGGGCAACGGCGCATAAATCCATGTCTGGGTCAAGTCCATGATGGTGACGATGGCGGCGCCAGCTGTGACCACCTCGCCCTGGCGTGCGGCGCGCACGTTAACCTTGCCGCTGACCGGGGCATAAACCTGGGCATAACCCAACTGAACCTTAGCCTGATCGGCAAGAGCGCGGGCGTTTTCTACCTCATTGCGGGTGGAGTCCACGGTGCGGGCCGCAACATTGGTGAGCAACTCATGAGCGCGGGCCTGGCGCAACGAGGCTTCGGCGGCAGCAACATTCTCGCGGGCCGCATCAACGGCGGCCTTGGTTGCCTGCAGGCTGGTGGCCGCGTCGTCGCTGGCCTGCTCGCTCATGATGCCCTGCTTGGGCGAGAGCGACGGTGCGGCTGGTGTCGGCCAGCTGATGATCGTAGTTGGCCTGCGCCTGGGCCAGTGCTGCTCGTGCCGCGCGTAGCTGGGCCTCGGCGTTGACGGTAGCGTTGCTGGTTTCTCCGCGGGTCTGGTGCTCGGTCTCGACGGTCCCGCCGAGTTTGCCCTTCTGGCTGGCGGCATTGGCCTCGGCGGCCTTGCGTGCCGCGGCAAGATCCTCGCTCTCGATGACGGCGATCAACTGGCCGGCCTTCACATCCTGGCCCTCGTCAACAAACAGCGTCTGAATGCGTCCGGGAATCTTGCTGCTCACCACCACTTCGTTAGCGTCCACCGTGCCAATCAGTTGCAGATCGGCGGAGGGCCGCACCGTAACCAGGTACCAGATGAGCGATCCCACGGTCAGCAAGCCTAGAAGTCAGAAATACTCGATTGCGTGCGTTCACTTGTGCCTCACTTCTTCAAAGACGATTCATGACGGTTTCTATTGCAGATCAATTGATTTTCGTTGCCGATTGCGCTTGTCTCAGGCATGGGCGTTGCCGCCAGCACCCGCGCGGCCACGCGCGCGCCATGCTCGCGGTCGATGAAGATCGCCTGGCCCAAAAACTCGATGGCCGCCTTGCGGCGAAGCTCCAGCTCACCTCTGCTCCATCGGATCGATGCCAAAGGCCAACCGGGTCAGCGGCGCGGAGAGGAAGTAAAAGAGCATTCGCGCCCAGCGCGGCATAGCGCATCTGCGCGGGATCGACGCGGATCAACTCTCCTGAAGCGATGCCTTCCTCCAGTACCTCCTCCAACTTCTCCCACATCGGCCGAAAGAACTTCTCCGCCATCCGCGCCATCCTGTGCTCCTCGCCGCGGTGCAGGCGAACCATCTCCTGCTGCATGAGAGACTGCAATGCGGGATGGGAGTAGGCGCGGTCAAAGCTGCTCAAGACAATCTGCAGAAATCGCTCCCCGGCCGAGGCGCCAGCTTCCAGCAAAGCAAGGCTGGCCGTACGCACCCCCTCAAAGACAAACTCCAGCGCGGCGGCGTAGAGGTCTTCTTTGCTCTTGAAGTAGTAGTAGAGCAGCGCCTTGTTGACGCCGGCCTCCTCGGCAATCTGCTCCGTACGCGCGCCAGCCAGACCGTTTGCGCTGAACTGCCGTACAGCAGCGTCGAGGATGCGAGCGCGGGTCTGGTCGGCGCGCTCGGCCTGGGTGCGGGTTGGTGTGTTATGTATTCATTCACTAACTAGTTAGTAAATTATCATAGCGACAGATTTTTTTCTACCCCGGTGTGCTTTCTAAGGATGAAAAATTGTCTGTATTCCATTTACAGTGAAATCTGTCAACGTACAAATTGCGCATAATCTCATTATTATCATTCATATATCAATTGCGTTCAGGCGAAGCGGTTGATTTTCGTTATCCCGGCAGGCCGTGCCTTTGAGTTCTGCATCGAGGCTCGTCTTCCAGCTCCTCGTACTTGTCCTCGTCCTCTTCAAAGCCGCTGGCGGCTTTTGTGCCACTGGGAATATAGATCTCGTCGCGGGTTCGTGTTGTGTGCTCGACCTCGTACACATCTGTCATCCCTAGATCAGCCTCCCTGGGCTTGACCATCGGTGCGATGCGAACGCTGGCTACCGGGCCGATCTCCATCGCCGTCTACTCCCGTCCGGGAACTCCCCCCTGACGGTGTTTATCGGCAGATTGAGCGAAAACATGAATCCCTCCGGAAAATTGTGTACAGATATAGTACACTCTGCAAATCCAATATATAAATACTTATTATTCAATCAGATATAATCAGGACAGTCGTGTAGCTGAGGTAATTTTAGACATCATTTATGTCCGATTTTGATACAGTTTGCCCCGAGCCAACCCACTCTTCGGCTAAAGCGTGATTCTGCCGGGCCGGTCTGCGACAACAGGTGTTGTTAAACTGAGACCATGTTGGATGAACTGGAGTTCCGCCGTCTGGCCGATATTGCTCTTACCTCGCTTTTGCGGCATTTGATCGCGCGCGAGCAAGAGGCGGAGTCCCGTTTTGAGGTCGACGAACAGGGCGGCGTGCTGAACATCTTGTTCGAGGAGCCGGCTGGCAAGTTCGTGATTACGCCCAACGCGCCCGTGCGCCAGATCTGGATCTCGGCTCTCTCCACCAGCTTCAAGCTGGATTGGGATGCAGGAGTCTCGTCGTTTGTGTTGCCACGCACCAGCGAGCCTCTGATCATGCTGGTTGACCGGCTGATTAGGGAGCACTTGGAAGCCTAGGGTTCCGGGGCCCCAGCGACGGGCCTATGCCGCTGGAAGTGAGGAGTTATGGCAAAGTGTAAGTTCTGCGGAAAACCAGCAGGTCTTTTCAACGACGCGCACTCAGAGTGCAAAGCAGAGCACGAGCGCGAAGAAGCTGAGAGCATCTCCCGCGAGGTAGAAGCGCAGGCGAAAGCCCAACAGATAAAAGCAATCTTGGTATCGCCACCTTCGGAGTCGATAGATGAGATAGCCGCGTCCGTTGATCGCGCCGCTGGCAGCGATCCAGGCATTATTCAGCGCGGAGTTGTCGAATGGTTCAGGTATCTTGTGGGAGACGCCGTACTGGATGCAGCTTCGCAAGCTCGCGTGGAGATTCTCGTTCCAGCCGTTCTGGATCATTATGGCCTCAAGGGCTCCGATCTCCCGGATAAATTGTGGGGTAAATTCGTGCGCATTTGTGCGTGTGGGGATATTGATCGGGGGTTGCTCCCAACGAGGGCGAAGGTGGCAGGAAACCTGCCCTTTAATACTGAAAACGGCGAAACTGTGGTGTGGGTATTTGCGGGGGTCGAATATCTAGAATTCAAAACGGTTCGCTCTTCATCTCGCGGTTACGGTGGCATAAGCATGAGGGTTCTTCCTGGGCTCTATACCCACATAGGGCAGTCGGCTCCAACGAGCATTTCGCAGGGGTTTGTCCTGATCGATACCGGCCTGCTAGCCTTGACAGATCGTGCAATTCTCTTCGGCGGTACGCACAAAGCCTTGAGAATCAAATATCGGGACATTGTTTCTTTCACCCGCTATGATTATGGCTTCGCCGTTTGCAAGGGCAACCAGACAGCAACGAGTCAGGCCTTTGAGGTGCAAGATGATCTTCCAGGGTTTCCTTTTGTGCTAGTCGAAGGGTTGGCGAAGCTGAAATCAGCAGGAAAGTGAGAGCGTGATGCGAAAAAGCGTAGTTCTATTTGCAATCATCATCCTGTCGTGCCTTCAGATTGCATCTCAGGAAACCAAACCGCAGCCGTGGCCACAGGAACCTACGTCGTTCTTGGGCATCCAATTTGGGCAGCCACTTCTCGCCTCTGTCGTTGCATGTCCGAAAATAACTGAGTATGGAATTACCCGATACGAATGGCCAAACTTCGGGCGTCCATGCTTCTCTCCATATTCAGGCACACCCGGCATGTACGAGGTCTACAATCTCCATATATTTTACGAGACAACAGTCACCGAAGTGAATGGAAAAGTGGAGTACATCAGCACGAGATTTAAATCATGGAATGCTTTAAGCGTGGCTCAAGCCCTGAAAGAAAAATATGGGCCTCCGCACTATGAAAAGATCGTAACTGTCCAAAATAGAATGGGAGCTTCTTTCGACAACCATAAGTTAGGGTGGTCTGGAATAAATATCATGATTTCCTACGAGTCGATTGATACAAAAGTCGATGAAGGAGCAGTTCGAGTCTCCACTGCTATCTACAATAAATCACTCGAACAAAATCTGGAACAGAAAAAGGATGCGCTGAAAGGCGTTCTCTAGTCCCTATTCCCTCGCCGGGGTCCCCGGCGACATGGGGTCCCCAACGAGTGATTTTTACTCGTTGGGGTGTGGGATGCGATTTTTGCTCGCTGGGGTGGCTCCTCCCTATACTCTGCCTTTCGGGTATACACTCATCCCAAGCCTATGTCTTCCGCTCATCTTTCTCTCACTCTGCTGCTCGCCGCCGTTCCGGCGCTGATTTGCGCCCAAACCCCAGCCCACTCAGGTCCACAAAATGCCAACCAAAACGCTAAACCCCGAAGGGGTTCATCGCTCCGCCCTGGTCATCGATACCCACGCCGACACCCCGCAACGCTTTGTGGATGAACACTTTGACCTGGGCGACCCCTTGCAGGGCGGCCAGCTCAATCTGGATTCATGCGCGGAAAGGCAATCTGGGCGCCGAGTTCTTCTCCATCTGGGTCGATCCCGCGCAATACAAGGGGCAGTACGCCCGCCGGACCCTGGAATTGATCGACTCCGTCAAGCAGCAGGTGGCCCGCCACCGCGACAAGCTGGAGTTCGTCGCCACTCCGGCCGGAATCGATCTGGCCCACCGCGAACGCAAGATGGCCGTGCTGATGGGCATCGAGGGCGGCCACTCCATTGAGAACTCCATCCCGCTGCTGCGCCAGTACTATGCCCTCGGCGTGCGCTACATGACCCTCACCTGGACCAACTCCAACGGCTGGGCCGACAGCTCCGGCGACATTGACGACGCCTCCGTCCCGCACACCAAAGAGGGGCTGACAGAGTTCGGCAAGGACGTGGTCTACGAGATGAACCGGCTGGGCATGATGGTGGACGTCTCGCACGTCTCCGACCGCACCTTCTATCGCACGCTGAACATCAGCCGCGCGCCGGTCATCGCCTCTCACTCGTCGGCGCGCGCCCTCTGCGACGCTCCGCGCAACATGACGCGACGATATGCTGCGCGCCGTGGCCCGCTACGGCGGCCCCAACTCCAAGGGCGGCGTCATCCAGGTCAACTTCTACTCCGGATTCCTGTCGCAGGCCTATCGCGACGCTGTCCAAAGCCCTGGAGCCGGAGATGAAAAAGGCTGTCCAGGCGCTCAAGGACAAGGCCATAGCGGAAGGCAAACCGATTCCCTACGACGAGATCGAAAAGCTCCAGCGCCAGTATGGCGACCGCATCCCCCGCCCGCCGCTCTCCGTGCTCATCGACCACATCGACCACATCGCCAAGGTCGCCGGCGTGGACCACGTGGGCCTGGGCTCGGACTTTGACGGCATCAGCGGCCAGCTTCCCGAAGGGATCGACTCGGCCGCCGATCTGCCCAAGATTACCGAGGCACTGATGGCGCGCGGCTACTCGGCCGAGGACTGCCGCAAGATTCTGGGCGGCAACCTGCTGCGCGTCTTCCGCGAGGTGGAGCAGGTGGCCAGGGAGCTGCAAGCCGAAAACCGGCCTAGAATCACCGAGAAACAGCCCTTCGACAAGGTGCAAAAGTAGGAAAATCGAGACTGAGATGAAAGCTCTTGTCAAGTCCCGCGCCGAGCGTGGTTTGTGGATTGAAGATGTTGAGGAGCCGCAAACAGGCATTAACGATGTGAAGATCCGCGTTCTGTTGACGTCAATCTGCGGCACTGACCTGCACATCTATGAGTGGGACAGTTGGGCGCAGCAGACGATCCCCGTTCCGTTGGTGATCGGCCATGAGTTTGTCGGCGAAATTGTGGAGGTTGGCTCGAACGTGACAGACTTCCAGATTGGCGACCGGGTCAGTGGGGAGGGTCACGTCGTCTGCGGACGCTGCCGCAACTGCATGGCCGGCAGGCGGCATCTTTGCGCGCACACGCGCGGAGTCGGAGTCAATCGCGCTGGCGCTTTCGCGGAGTATATCGTCCTGCCTATGACCAACATCTGGCGCCATGCGGACGATATTCCGCTGGAAATCGCGGCCATCTTTGATCCATTTGGCAACGCGGTGCATACGGCTTTGGCCTTTCCCGTGCTGGGCGAGGATGTATTGATCACCGGCGCGGGCCCAATCGGAATCATGGCGGCCGCGGTTGCCAGGCATGCCGGCGCGCGCAAAGTTGTGATTACAGACCTGAATCCCTATCGGCTGGAACTGGCGAAACATGCCGCCCACGTAACAGAGGCCGTCAATCCACGCGATACAACACTGCAAGAGGTGCAGAAAAAGCTCGGTATGCAGGAAGGCTTCGATGTGGGCATGGAGATGTCCGGCAACGTCCATGCCTTTCGCGATCTGCTGGCCAACCTGAGCCATGGCGCAAAGGTCGCCATGCTGGGCATCCCTTCTCCCTCCGAGATGTCCATTGACTGGGCCAAAGTGATCTTTAACCAGTACACGATTCGCGGCATCTATGGCCGCGAGATGTACGAAACCTGGTACAAAATGACGGTCATGCTGCAGTCGGGCCTGGATATCAGCAAAATTATCACGCACCGCCTGGCCTGGAATCAATTTGAAGAGGGATTTGCCGCAATGCACGCGGGAAACTCGGGAAAGGTGATCCTTGACTGGCAGAACATATCCTGAATGAAGCATCAACGCAGTCTATACTGGCCTTTCACACGATCCCCCTTTCTGGAGATTCCTGAATGTCTCATATCCATCGCTTCCCCGCTGCCCTGCTTGCGGTTTCTCTGTTCTTTGCCCCGGCCCTGCTCAGAGCCGACGACGAGACGCCCGCCGCCAAGCCAGCCGCCGATAAAACTGCCGACAAAACCGCCGAAAAGGCTCCGCCCGCCGAAGTTACCACGCAAGGCACGTCGATGGTGGGCGGGCTGAGAAGATCGCCTACACGGCCATCGCCGGCACGCTCACGGTCGGCTCAACCGACATCCAGGACGCGCAGTTGGGCCTGGACGGCAAGCCGCAGCCCGGCAGCCAGCTTGCCCTCGACGTGCCCAAGGACCCCAAGGACGCAACCCCTGTCGCACGTATGTTTTACGTCGCTTACTTCAAGAAGGACGCGAAGGCTGAGGACCGCCCCGTCATCTTCTTCTACAACGGCGGGCCGGGCAGTTCGACCGTCTGGCTGCACATGGGCTCGCTCGGCCCCAAGCACGTGGTCACCAGCGGCGACCAGCACCTGCCCGCCGCGCCCTACAAGCTGGTCGACAACGCCTACTCCCTGCTCGACACCAGCGACCTGGTCTTCATCGACATGCCCGGCACCGGCTTCGGCCGCCTCACCGGCAAAGACGCGGAAAAGGCCTTCTGGGGCGTGGATGAGGACGCCAACGCCTTTGCCCGCTTCATCGCCCGGTTCATCACCAAGTACAACCGCTGGAACTCGCCCAAGTACATCTTTGGCGAGAGCTACGGCACCACCCGCTCCGCCGTGCTGGCCAACATTCTGGAAAACCACACGAACATCGACCTGAACGGCGTGATCCTGCTCTCGCAGATCTTCAACTTCACCACCGACATCGACTTCCCCACCGGCAATCCCGGCGTGGACCTGCCCTACGTGCTGGCGCTGCCCACCTATGCGGCCACGGCCTGGTACCACAAGAAGCTGCCCCAGCAGCCGGCCGCTCTCGAGCCGTTCCTCAAGGAAGTGGAAGACTTCGCCATGGGCCCCTACGCCCACGCGCTGGCCCTGGGCACCGATCTGGGCGCTGAAGAGAAGCAGCAGGTGGCCGAGAAGCTGCATGAGCTACACCGGCCTGCCCGTGGCCTACCTGCTCAAGGCCAATCTGCGGGTTAACGGCGGCGAGTTCGAGAAGACCCTGCAGGACGATCAGGACCTGACCACGGGCCGGCTCGACACGCGCTTCTCCGGACCCAACCTCGACTCCCTGAGCCAGGGCGCCGAGTACGACCCGCAAAGCTCGGCCATCTCCTCGGCCTACGTCTCGCTCTTCAACGACTACGTGCGCCGCGATCTGAAGTACGGCGAGGGCCAGACCTATCTGCCCGAAGCGCTCTTCGGCGGCACGCACTGGAACCTGGTGCACGATCACAACCCCATCAGCCTCAACGTCTCCAACGACCTGGCCGAGGCGCTCAAGACCAATCCCCGGCTGAAGATCATGGTCAACGGCGGCTACTACGACCTGGCCACGCCCTTCTTCGCCGCGCAGTACGAGGATAAGCACCTGCCCATTCCGCAATCGCTGGCCAAGAACATCGAGTATGACTGGTACGAATCCGGCCACATGGTCTACGTGCTCGACGAGAGCCTGAAGCAGCTCCACGACCGCGTGGCGGCGTTCATCAAGAAAACGCAGGCGGACAACAAGTAAAAGCTAAGAATGGGCGCGGATTTTCGACCAAGGAAGGCGTGACAACTCAAGAGCAAGTTGTTCCGCGCTTTCTGCCTTAAGAAATCCAACATCGAAGTATTGCTTGCTCTGTTGCATTCCTCCCGAACTGTCTTTTTGGAAATTCGTGTCATAAAGCTGGCCCAATAGGAACACCCTTGTGGGAAAGTTCTTAGGACGGAACTGTTGAATCTTTCCCTCGGCAAGTTTCTTAATATTGTCTTGGGAGCGCTGTACGTTTTGCCATTTTATCGTCGTGCGGTTGACGCCCTCCACATCAACGACGGCCTCGATGAGAGCGAGTTTCTCTACGCGTCTCTTCCTGTACATCCCGAAATATTTGCAGCGCTTGTGGTTGTAAGCTCCGCCCGTCGCAGGACACATATAAACGTTCCCAACCAAGATGTCGTTCGGTAGACCAGCGCAGTTGACAACGTCAAGCAACCGTTCCCATGACGGAAGCAGATTCTGTTCATCGAGATACGCTCTGAACGCGACGACTGCATCCGCCAAGTTGTTGGGCAAAGGCAAATGTTCCAATGCTTGGACAAAATCCTCGAACGATACTTCTTCGAATTTGATCGAATTCTTGTACTTCTTGGCGCAAAGTTGGCGGATCCGCTTGAATCTCTCCGGGGCCTCGGTTCCGAAGTTAGCCAATGCAAGTAGAGCCTTTAGGCCCGAGCTTTCTTTGTCTAGGGCTGCGAGGTGTTTTTCAAGCTGCTTGTCGTAGAACCAGTCAAAGTTTTTTGTTTCGATGTAGATGGTGAAGGCGGGCTGGAGGATGAGCCCATCCGGGATGCTCGAATCCTTACGCTCTTGCTGATGGAACCTCACGTTGATTCGTTCGTCCAAATCTTCTCCGACCAACGCGCTCATCACCTCGGCGAGGAATTTCGGATTCTCTTCGTAGAGCATTTTCAATAACAAGAGACAATAGTTCGTAGTGCGATTTTCACGTTGGGAGTAGCCAGAGAAGAGACTAATTGGTCTGCTCATTTCACTATCCTTTCGTTTAGCGGATCGGTAAACTGCATCATCTGCATGTTCTCCATGATTCTTGTTGGCGTTAGTATACTCTTCTGTATGAAGCGCATTGCCCTGTCCCTTCTCCTACTCATTCCCGCCACCCTCGCCGCATCTCAATCATTCTCAGTCTCTTTCCCCAAGGAAGTTAGTGCGGAGCGCCTCGACGGGCGGCTGCTGCTGTGCCTCTCCACAGACCCCAGCGACGAGCCGCGCAACCAGATTGACGACACCCCGCGCACGCAGATCGTCTTTGGCCTGACCGTGGACGGCTGGCAGCCCGGCCAGCCCGCAATCGTGGACGCAACCGCCTGGGGCTATCCCATTCGCAGCCTTAAGGACCTTCCGCCCGGCGAATACTTTGTTCAGGCCGTGCTGAACAAGTACGAGACCTTTCATCGCGGCGACGGAAAGACGGTCAAGCTGCACATGGACCAGGGCGAGGGCCAGCACTGGAACATCTCGCCCGGCAACCTCTACTCCAAGCCGATGAAGATCACCGTCAAGCCCGGCGGCTACCGATCTCCGTCACGCTGACCGAGATGATTCCGCCCATCCCCACGCCGGCCGACACCAAATACATTCGCCACATCCGCATCCAGAGCGCGCTTGCTGACCAAATTCTGGGGCCGGCCGATGTTCCTGAGCGCCATCGTGCTGGTGCCCGAGGGCTTCGACGAGCACCCCAACGCGCGCTTCCCGCTGATCATCTTTCACGACCATTTTGTGAATGATTTCAGCGACTTCCGCACCACGCCGCCCGACCCGGATCTGAAGCCCGACTACAGCGAGCGCTTCCACCTGGCCGGCTACAACCGCATCCAGCAGCAGGAGGCCTACAAGTTCTATCAGCAGTGGATTGCGCCGGGCTTTCCGCGGGTGCTGATCGTCAAGATTCAGCACGCCAACCCCTTCTATGACGACTCCTACGCCGTGAACTCGGCCAACGTGGGCCCCTATGGCGACGCCATCGAAACAGAGCTGATTCCGGCCATCGAAAAGCAGTTTCGCGCTATCGGCCAGGGCTGGGCGCGGTTTGTTTATGGCGGCTCGACCGGCGGCTGGGAGGCTCTGGCCGTGCAGGTCTTCTATCCGGAGCACTACAACGGCGCCTTTGCCGCCTGCCCCGACCCCATCGACTTCCATGCCTACACCAACATCGACATCTACAAGGACAAGAACGTCTATTACCTGGAAGGCGCGCACAAGCGCGTGGCGCAGCCGGCCATGCGCGACTACCTGGGCCACACCCTCATCACCACCGAGGAGACCAACGCCTACGAACTGGCGCTGGGCGATCATGGCCGCTGCGGCGAACAATACGACATCTGGCAGGCGGTCTTTGGGCCGGTGGGCGCGGACGGCTATCCTGCCGCCCATCTTCGACAAGGTAACCGGCGAGATCGATCACAAGGTCGCCGAGTATTGGCGCGAGCACTACGATCTGGAAGCGATTCTGGAGCGGGATTGGGCGAAGCTGGGGCCGGAGTTAGCCGGCAAGATTCACATCTATGTCGGCTCCGACGACACGTACTTTCTCAACGATGCCGTCTATCTGATGGAAGATTTTCTCAACTCGACGAAGAACCCTCCCTACGGCGGCGAAGTGGCCTACGGTCCGCGCGCCGAGCACTGCTGGAACGGCGATCCCACGCTGCCCAACGCCTACTCACGGCTGCACTACAACACCATGTACCTGCCCAAGATCCTGGACCGCATGCAGAAGACTGCGCCCGTGGGTGCGGACCTGACCAGTTGGCGGTATTGATGAAGTCGAACAGCGCAGAGATGAAAGCCCCGTTAACCCGAGGCTTTTGCAGTCGAACCGTTTCCGTAGATGAGCGCCGCCTGGCCCAGAGGATAGTAGTTCTCTTTCCTGCCCTCGCAGCGGTAGTCGTGCGCCTCGTAAAGCCGGATCGCGCTCGCATTTGCCGCCTCCACATGCAGCCAGATCATGCAAGCGCCCGCAGCGCGCGCTGAGCCTTCGATGCGGCCGAGCAGCTCGCGCCCAACGCTCCGGCTCGCGCCTCCGGAGCAACTTCGATGGTTTGAATGTAAGCCGTGACGCCGTTTTTTCGTTCTGCCCACTCGACGATGGCAAAGCCCATTATTTGCCCAGTCCTCTTCCGCAATCCAGGTCGCCGCATTCGGACGGCTGACGAGCTGGCGCATATACCGGCGGCTAAAGCGACGAAGGCGGCTCAAAGCAGGCTTCTTCGAGGGCATAGAGCCGGTCGAAATCCTCGGGCGTGAAAGGGCGATACAGCACAGTCCAACTCTACGAGCAGTGCGAAATGCAAAAAGCCATCCTCGCAATGAGGATGGCTTTCTGCAAGTCCCAGAATGAACTGGAAGCTAGACCTTCGCTTCCAGGTCCGTGATCACGTCGAAGAAGCGCTGATCGAGGCGGCGGTTGGTGGCGATGGCGTCCTTGATGGGGATGTCGGTGATGTCCAGGCCCTTGAGAACGGCGATGCGCCCCCACTTCTTGTCGTGAACCATGTCGATGGCGTGCAGGCCGTAGCGCTGGCCGAGGATGCGGTCATAGGCCGTGGGAACGCCGCCGCGCTGGGTGTGGCCCAGGTTGACCGAGCGGGTCTCGTAGCCGGTCTTCTTCTCGATCAGTTCCGCCAGCGCCTCGCCGATGCCGGAGAGGCGCACATGGCCGAAGGAATCCAGCTTGCGCGTTTTCGTTGATCACCTGGCCCACCTCGGGCAGATGAGCGCCCTCGGCCACCACCACCACGCCATAGTGCTTGCCGTGGTCGTAGTTGTACTTGAGCAGCTCGCAGACGTGGTCGATGTCGATCTCTTTTTCGGGAACCAGAATCACGTGCGCGCCGCCGGCCACGCCGGAGGCATAGGCGATCCAGCCGGCATCGCGGCCCATCACCTCGACCACGACCACGCGGTTGTGCGAGTCGGCGGTGGTGTGGATGCGGTCAACGGCCTCGGTGGCGATCATGACGGCGGTGTCGAAGCCGAAGGTCTGGTCGGTGCCGCTGATGTCGTTGTCGATGGTCTTGGGCACGCCCACGCTGGGCACGCCGTGCTCGCTCAGAAAGAGCGTCACCGACTGCGTGTCGTCGCCGCCCAGGGCGATCAGCGCGTCGATCTTGTTGGCCTTCAGAACCTCCTGCACCTTCTCGATGCCGCCGGGAATCTTCTTCACGTTGGTGCGCGAGGAGTGCAGGATGGTGCCGCCCTTCAACTGGATGCCATCACGTGCTCTCCAGCGTCAGCGGAATGAAGTTGTTGTCCAGCACGCCCTTCCAGCCGTTGAGAAAGCCGATGAACTCATCGCCATAGTGGTTGATGCCCTTGCGCACAACCGCGTAGATCACCGCATTCAGTCCGGGGCAGTCGCCGCCGCCGGTCAACAAAGCAACTCGCATCGTAAAAATCTCCTGATCGAAGGCGCGGCTCAATAAAGCCGGGCCGGAAATATCTCCCTGAAAGTAGTCCAGAACGGAATCAGGCCCAACGGCAAATCATGCCGCAGACGGTATTGCCGGTCTCGACGCCTTATCCAGTTTACTCCGCCGCTGTAAAGATAAATCGTGACCGCGCTCACGCTTTCCGTTCACTTTCCCGAACCGGATTCCCTTGTAACGAAAACGCTCAGAATGATTCAATAAGGTATGCCCGGAACCGGAGCGCTGTTTCTGCTGGCCTTTGCCAGCCTGGTCGTCGTCGTCCTGCTGGTCCTGCTGCAATTGACGCGGCTTGGATTCCTGGTCCGCTCCACCATCCCCGACCGCCCGCGGCGGCGCATGTTCATCGCCTCGGTCTCCTTCCTGTTCACATTTGTGGGGGTCCGCATCCTGGTTCGGCTGATCGTCCATCAATGCAGGGCCATTTCAGTGGGTGGTGGTGCATGGACGGCACATTCATCACCTGGTCTGGGGAATTCTGATCCTGCTGCTGGTCGGTTACGGCTGGCTGATGGACCTGGGGCGATCGCACTCGCCGCTCTCCATCTTCTTCAGCCGCCTGATGTCGGTCAGCTACGGGGTGGGCGCGGCGCTGACTCTGGACGAATTTTCGCTCTGGCTGGACCTGGAACCGGATGCCTACTGGTCGCGCGCCGGGCGGCTCTCACATCGACGCCATCATCCTCTTCGGCAGCCTGCTGGCGGTGGGCGCCTGGGGCGCGCCGTTCTTCCGCGGGCTGCACCGCTTGTGGGACAAGCGCGCCCACTTGGGCAAGGAATTGGGCCGGGGCCTGACCTTCCCTATTCGCCGCGCGAGGTTGCTTCGTCCGCATAAAGTGCGTCGATCAGGGCCGCGTATCGCTCCGTAATCACGCGCCGCTTGAGCTTCATCGAGGGCGTCAGTTCGCCCGTCTCCTGCGTCCACTCGTCGGCCACCACGCGAAAGCGCTTCAGGCTCTCAAAGTTGGCCAGGCTGCCGTTCACCTCGCGCACGATCTCGGCGTAGAGCGCAACCACGCGGCTGTCGGCCACCAGTTCGGCGCGATCTTTGCCTCGATGCCGTGATGGCGGGCCCACTCCTCCAGCGCCACAAAGTTGGGCGAAATGAGCACCGAGATGAACTTGTGCCTGTCGCCCACCAGCGCGGCCTGCGCCACCAGAATGCTGTTCTTGAGCTTGTTTTCAATCGGCTGAGGCGCCACCATCTTGCCGCCCGAGGTCTTCAGCAGCTCCTTCTTGCGGTCGGTGATGAAGAGGAAGCCATCCGTCGTCGATGTGGCCGATGTCGCCGGTGCGGAACCAGCCCTCCGCGATCGAAGACATTCAGCGGTCGCTTCCGGCTTTTGCCAGTAGCCGGCAAAGACCGACGGCCCGCGAACCAGCAACTCCCCGTCCTCGGCCAGCTTCAGTTCAACATTGGACAGCGGCATGCCCGCGGCGCCCATGCGGTGGGTGAGAGGCGTGTTGAGGGCGATCACCGGCGAGGTCTCGGTCAGCCCATAGCCCTCCCAAAGAGCAATTCCCACCGAGGCGAACCACTTCGCCGTGTCGATGCCCAGCGGCGCGCCGCCGGGAACGAAGATCCTCACCCGCCCGCCGAAGGCCTCGCGCACCTTGGAGTAGACCAGCTTGTCGGCCAGCTTCCACAGCGGCGAAGAGGGCCGGCGGCCGTCGTAGACCGTATCGCATATGCCTGGCGCCCACGCCTATCGCCCAGGCAAGCAGGCGTTTCTTGACCGGCGACAAGCCCGCCCGCCGCTCCACCTCCTGGCGAATCTTCTCGAAGACCCGCGGCACGCCCACAAAGACCGTGGGCCGGATCTCGCGCATGGCCTGCGGCAGTTTGTCGAACTTCGAGCAATAGGCCACCTGCACCCCGAACGAGTACATGATGTAGTCCAGCGCGCGCGCCGTGACGTGCGAGAGAGGCAGAAAGGAGATCAAGGCGTCCGTGGGAGTCGAAGTTGAATTCCACGGCGGCGAAGTTCTGATTGGCGGCGATGTTGCCGTGGGTGAGCGCCACGCCCTTGGGCTCGCCGGTGGTTCCGGAGGTGTAAATCAGCGTGGCCAGATCCTTCGGCTCGACCGAGCGCACCAGCGCGTCGAAGACCGGGTCGCGCTCCGCGCCGCGGTCATCGGCCCCGGCCATCACCTCGCTGAAGGCGATGCCGCCCCCTCGGGCGCTACGCCGGATCCATCATCAGGATCCGTTCCAGCTGCGTCTTGCTGCGCACGGCGTTCAGCTTGTCGAACTGCTGGCGGGTGGAGACCACGGCAATCCGGCAGCCCGCGTCGGCCACCAGCGCGGCGATCTGCTCGCCGGTAAGCGTGGGATAGATGGGCACATCCACCGCGCCGATGGCCAGCGCGGCGAAGTCGGTAACCGCCCACTCCCAGCGATTTTCGGCGATCAGGGCGATGCGGTCGCCCTTTTGCGCGCCCCAGCCAAGAAATGCCTGGGCCAGCGCGCGAACCCGCTGGTAAATCTGGTCGGAGGAGATGGGCTGCCACAGGCCAAACTCGTCCTGCCAGAGAATGGCGCGGGGGTTGGCGGCCGCGGCAACGCGGCGAAACAGGTCATTGATGGTGGAGATTTGAGGGTTCTGTGTCATTTTGGGTTTTGTTGGCCACGCGAGACTCCTCTGCCGCGAACATTCGAGAGTGTATCAGCGCAGACCGGGCACAGTCCCGAAAAATCATAATTTCGCCCCGGTTTTCCACCGGCGATGCCTAATCTTGCATACTTATGCAATTATGATGTATATTTATACGGTACGATTGTCCATCCTTTGCTGCGCCTTCGTTTGTCTCGGAAGAGGTTGATGAAGTCTCTGCGCCACAATGCGATTCGCGAACTGGTGGCCCATGCCCTGGTGGCCAACCAGGATGAGTTGCGGCGCAAGCTGCGCCGCCGCGGCTTCGCTGTGACCCAAGCCACGCTTTCGCGCGACATTCACGAGTTGCGCCTCTCCAAAGGGCCCGGCGGCTACACATTGTCAAATGGCTCAGGCCACGGCAGGTCGAAGACAACAGCCCGCCCGCTCTCGACTGAGATGATGGAAGGCTTTGGGCTGCGCGTGCGGCAGGCCATGAATCAGGTGGTCCTGGCCACGATGGCGGGCGGAGCGCAGCCGCTGGCCGCGGCTCTGGACCATGAAGGCTGGACCGATGTTGTGGGCACCGTGGCCGGCGACGATACGGTGCTGGTGATCTGTCCCGACCATCGCCGGGCAAGCGAAGTGGAAGCCCGATTGAGGCGATGTTGGAATCATGACCAAGACCATGCAAACAGCGGTAGTGGGAGTTACCGGGTACGCGGGCGCGGAACTGGCCAGGCTGCTGTTGCGGCATCCCCGCCTCAAGGGCAAGCCGCCGGTCTTTGCCGGGCGCGTCGACGAAAAGGATGCGGCGCGGGGCGGCGTTCCTCTGGGCGAGATTCATCCCGCAACTGGCCGATTGCGAGCGGCAGCGGCGCATCTCCGGCAGGAACCATTTTCCTGGGAGCTGCTGGCTGGCCGTGGCGTTCGAGGTTTTGTTTCTCGCCACGCCGCACGAGCAATCGCGGGAGTGGGTGCCCGAAGCGCTTCGAGCGCGGAATGCGCGTCATCGACCTGAGCGGGGCATGGCGGCTGAATGAAGCGGCCAATCGCGCCGTTTATGCCTTCGAGGACGACGATTCCGAGCTGGCCGCGGCAACCCAGGCGCAGGCCGTTTACGGCATGCCCGAGTTGCATCGCGCGCAGATTGCTGGCGCGCGTCTGATTGCCAATCCCGGCTGCTATGCAACCTCCATCATTCTCCCGCTGAGGCCGCTGGTGGCCGCCGGGCTGGTTGACCTGACGCGCGGCATCGTGGCCGACGCCAAGAGCGGCGTGAGCGGCGCGGGCAAGGCGCCCACCGCCAAAACGCATTTCATGTACGCGGCCGACAATCTCTCCGCCTATGGCGTCTTTACCCATCGCCATACCGGCGAGTTGCTGGAGCAGATCGGCCTTGACGCGAGCGAAATCATCTTTACGCCGCACCTGCTGCCGATTCCGCGCGGCATTCTCTCCACCATCTACGTGCATTTCCGCGAGCCGCAGACCAGGGACAGCATCGCAAAGCGTCTACCACGAATTCTTTCGCCGGCAGCCCCATGGTCCGGCTCTACGACAAAGCGCTGCCGCAGATTCAGTACTCGGTCCGCACCAACTATGCGGATATCGGCTTTCAACTCGCCGCCGACGGCCGCCGCGCGGTCATTGTCAGTTGCCTGGATAACTTGCTGAAGGGCGCCTCCGGTCAGGCCGTGCAGAATCTGAACGTGATGCTGGGCTGGCCTGAATCGGAAGGTCTCGAATGAAACTAGCCGCGGAGGGCCTGGAATGAAGTATGTCGTCAAATTGGGTGGAGCGGGCCTGGAAACTCCGTCGCTGCTGGAAGGTTGCACGCGCGCCATTGCCGATCTGGTGCGCGACGGCCATCAGGTGGCCGTGGTCCACGGCGGCGGCGTGCAGTTGACGCGCATGCTGAAGGCGCTGGGCAAGCAGAGCGAATTCATCAACGGCCTGCGCGTCACCGACGCTGAAACCCGCGACGTGGCGCTGATGGTTCTGGCCGGAAAAGTGAACAAAGCAGCTCGTGGCCGCCCTGGGCGCGCTGGGCGTCCCGGCCATGGGCCTGTCTGGCGGCGACGGGCTGATCTTCCGCGCGCGCAAGAAGCGCACCGCGCCCGATCTTGGCTTTGTGGGCGAGATCGCCTCCAGCGATCCGCGCTGGCTTGAGGCCATCTGGCAGTTGAACGGCGTGCCGGTTCTCTCCTCCATGGCTCTCGGCTTTGACGGCGAATACTACAACGTCAACGCCGACGAGATGGCCGCGGCCTGCGCCATCGCCTGCCGCGCCGATGCGCTGGTTTTCCTCACCGATGTGCCCGGCGTCAAGGGCGCGAACGGCGAGGTGATGCGATGGCTCTCCATCGATCAAATCGCCGAGATGGCCAAGAGCGCCGTCATCTCCGGCGGCATGTTGCCCAAGCTCAGCGCCTGCCGCGAGGCTCTTTTGAACGGCGTCAAGCGCGTACGCATTTTACCCGCCGAAGCTGCCAGTTCCCTACCCGACCTGTGCAGCTCCCGCGTAGCCTACGGCACCGAAGTGATGGTGGCCTGAGGAGAGATAGAATGGACATAACAAACAAATTGACCAAGCTCGAAGAGATTCAAGCCGCCGAAGCGCGGCTGCTCATTCCACACTATGATCGCATTCCCATTCTGTTTGTCGCGGCGAGGGCGTTCATCTGATCGACGAAAACGGCGAGCGCTATCTCGATCTGCTCAGCGGCATCGGCGTCAACGCGCTCGGCTACGGCACCCGGCGATTGAAGAGGCCATCGCCAAGCAGAGCCGCACGCTGATCCACGCCTCGAATCTACTATTTACCACGAAAGGCAGGCGGACTGGCGCGAGCGCGCTCACCGAGCGCACCGGCCTGGATCGCGTCTTCTTTGCCAACTCCGGCACCGAAGCCTGGGAAGGCGCGCTCAAGCTGGCCCGCGCCCACGCCGGCCTTCTGCGCGAGCGAAGGCAAGCAGATCGGCACAAAATTTCTGGCCCTCGAACAGAGCTTTCACGGCCGCACCTTCGGCTCCATCTCGACCACGCTACAAGGAAAAGTATCGCGAGCCCTTTGGCCCCGTCGTTCCCGGCGTCGAGTTTGTGAAGTTCAACGACATCGCCGACCTGCGCGCCAAATTCTCCAATGAAGTCTGCGCCATTCTTGTCGAAGCCATCCAGGGCGAGGGCGGCGTTCGCCCGCTCACGCAGGAGTTCTTCGCCGAGGCGCGCGCTCTGGCCAGTTCCACCGGAGCCTTGCTGATCGTCGACGAGATTCAGTGCCGGCATGGGCCGCACCGGCAAGTGGTGCGCCTATCAGCACTTCGGCATTCAGCCCGACATCACCACGCTGGCCAAGCCTCTGGCCGGCGGCATTCCAATGGGAGCAATTCTCTGCACCGAAGAGGCTGCGCGCGCCTTCCACGCCGGCATGCACGGCACCACCTTCGGCGGAGGCCCGCTGGCCTGCGCCGTCGCCATCGCCGTCATCGACTGCTATCGAAAAGGAAAATCTGCTCGTTCACGCAACCGAGGTCGGCGACTACTTCCAGGCGCAACTTCGCGCACGCTGGCCGAGCGCCATAGTGCCATCATCGACGTGCGCGGCAAGGGCCTGATGATTGCCGCCGAGCTCAACTCCGCCGATCTGGCCAAGCTCGCCGTCGCCGAGATGCTCAAGCAGCACATCGTCATCAACTGCACCAGCGACACGGTCCTGCGCTTCCTGCCGCCCTATATTCTTCGAACGCGACCATGTGGACACCGCCATCGCGGCGCTGGACGAAATCTTCACCGAACACGGCCGCCCAGGCGTCGCCATCAGTAGCCCACTCCGCAGGAGGACAAGCAACGTGGCTAGCAAAGCAACTCATCGAACCCCGGAACACGCCATCCCCGTCGCAGAACGACCCCGACATTCTTGCCGCCGCCGCGCGGCTGGCCGGCGAGGATATGTGCTCCATCGCCGATCTCTCCAGCGGCGAGGTGCGCGCCATTCTCAAGCTGGGCCACGACGTCAAGCGCAACCCGCGCAAAGTATCGCCATGCCCTCGACGCCAAGCAGATGGTGCTGATGTTTGAGAAGGCCAGCCTGCGCACGCGCCTCAGCTTCGAGGCCGGCATCAACACCATGGGCGGCAACGCGATCTTCGTCGATCAGACCAACTCGCCGCTGGGCGAGCGCGAGTCCATCGCCGACGTGGCGCGCAACGTGGAGCGCTGGGTCGATGTCATCGTGCTGCGCACCTACGCGCACGACACCATCACCGAGATGGCCGCCAACTCGCGCGTGCCGGTCATCAACGCGCTCTCCGACTTCGAGCATCCCTGCCAGGCTCTGGCCGACTTCATGACTCTCGAAGAGCACTTCGGCTCCGCTGGCCGGACTCAACTTTACCTATGTGGGCGACGGCAACAACGTCTGCCACTCGCTGATGCTCACCGGCGCGCATCTGGGCGCCAATGTCACCGTGGCCACGCCGCGCGGCTACTCGCCGGACATTGAGATCGTCACGCGTGGCGCGGGAGATTGCGCAGGCCAACGGCTGCGAGCTGCGCCTGATGCAAGACCCGCAGGCTGCCGCCGAAGGCGCGGACGCCATCTACACCGACGTTTGCGTCAGCATGGGCTTCGAGCACGAGTCCACCAAGCGCGCGCCCATCTTCCGGCCCTTCCAGGTCAACGAGGCGCTGATGGCGAAGGCCAAGCCCAGCGCGGTCTTCATGCACTGCCTGCCCGCGCGCCGCAACGCCGAAGTCACCGACGCGGTGCTCGACGGCCCGCAGTCCATCGTCTTCGATCAGGCCGAAAACCGCATGCACGCGCAGAAGGCGTTGCTGCTGCTGCTGCTGGGCGGATTGGCGAATATCGAGAGTTTTCAGTAACAATTCAGTGAGTCAGTATCGCATCTAGCGATGAACACTCGGAAGCGACTATCTGAGGTTCTCAAGCATGTCCGTAATTCTCGAATCCCTGCCCGTCGGCCAGAAAGTTGGCATTGCCTTCTCCGGCGGGCTCGACACCTCCGCCGCCCTGCACTGGATGAAGCAGAAGGGCGCCATCCCTTACGCCTACACAGCCAACCTCGGCCAGCCCGACGAAACCGACTACGACGCCATCCCGCGCAAGGCCCTCGAATACGGCGCAGAAAAGGCCCGCCTCATCGACTGCCGCGGCCCGCTCGTTCGCGAAGGCATCGCCGCGCTCCAGGCCGGCGCCTTTCACATCACGACGGCCGGCGTTCCTTACTTCAACACCACCCCCATCGGCCGCGCTGTCACCGGCACCATGCTGGTGGCCGCGATGAAGGAGGACGACGTCCACATCTGGGGCGACGGCTCAACTTTCAAGGGCAACGACATCGAGCGCTTCTACCGCTACGGCCTGCTCGTCAATCCCAGCCTTCAGGTCTACAAACCCTGGCTCGACGCGGCTTTCATCGACGAGTTAGGCGGCCGCGCCGAGATGTCCGCGTTCATGCAGCGCACCGGCTTCGCCTATAAGATGTCAGCGGAAAAGGCCTACTCCACCGACTCCAACCTGCTTGGCGCAACGCACGAAGCCAAAGACCTGGAGCATCCTTTCTTCTTCTATCAAGATCGTCGCTCCCATCATGGGCATGGCCTTCTGGCGCGACGATGTCGAGATCCAGCGCGAAGAGGTCGCCATTCGCTTTGAAGAGGGCTTGCCCGTCGCCCTCAACGGCCGGCAATTCGACGACGCCCGTCGAACTTCTTCTCGAAGCCAATCGCATCGGCGGCCGCCACGGCCTCGGCATGTCCGATCAGATTGAGAATCGCATCATCGAAGCCAAGAGCCGCGGCATCTACGAGGCTCCGGGCCTCGCCCTGCTCTTCATCGCTTACGAGCGCCTCATCACCGGCATTCACAACGAGGACACCATCGAGCAGTACCGCGACAATGGCCGCAAGCTCGGCCGCCTGCTCTACCAGGGCCGCTGGTTCGACTCCCAGGCGATCATGCTCCGCGAATCCGCCCAGCGCTGGGTCGCCAAACCCATCACCGGCGAAGTCACACTGGAGCTGCGCCGCGGCAACGACTACTCCATCCTGAACACCGAGTCGCCCAACCTCACCTTCCATCCCGAGCGCCTCAGCATGGAGAAGACCGAATCCACCTTCTCCCCGCGCGACCGCATCGGCCAACTCACCATGCGCAACCTCGACATCACCGACACCCGCGAGAAGCTCCTTACCTACGCCAAAGCAGGCCTCCTCACGCTCAGCAAAGGCAGCGAAATGCCCCAGCTCAACAGCGGCAAAAGAAAAGGAATAGCATGAGGTACGCTTAAGATAATGTCAACGAACAACAATCCGGGAAGATGTGGTCCGGCCGTTTTCGCGAGCCGCTGGATGCGGAGTTCGAAGCTGGCAGCGGTCGATTGTCTTCGATTGGCGGCTTCTCGACGAGGAGATCGCCGCCAGCAAGGCGCACGCGTCCGCCTCTGGTTGCCGCAAACATTCTTACAAAGAGTGAAGGAGCGGAGCTCCGCGCGGCGCTCGATGCGATTGCCGCCGAGCACGCATCGGAGGCAGGCAAAGCGCTGGTGCGCGATCACGCGACAGCCGAAGACATTCATCATTTTGTCGAACTTGAAGCTGGTCGAGCGCATCGGCTCGCTGGGCCTCAAGCTGCACACCGGACGCAGCCGCAACGAGCAGATCGCCACCGATCTGCGCCTCTATGTGCGCAAGCAAATCGACCTGTCATTGAAGCGCTGGCCGCATGGGCCAACGCGCTGGTCGAGCAGGCCCGCGCCGCCGGCGACTCCGTGATGCCCAGCTACACGCACCTGCAGCGCGCCGAGCCGGTGCTGGTTGCGCATTGGCTGCTGGCTTATGTCGAGATGATTCTGCGCGATGCGGCGCGCCTGAGCGATTGCTCCGCGCGGCTGAACTTTTGCCCGCTGGGCTCCGGCGCGGTAGCCGGCGCAACGCTTGCGCTCGACCGCAACCATCGCCGCGCGCGAGTTGGGTTTCACCGCGCCCACCGCCAACTCCATCGACGCCACCAGCGACCGCGATTTCATTCTGGAATATCTGCAAGCGCTCACCTTTGTCGGCCTGCATCTGAGCCGTTTTGCCGAGGAAATTACGCTTTTCGCCACGGCGGAGTTCGGATTTGTTACGCTGCCCGAGGCCTTTTCGACAGGCTCCAGCGCCATGCCGCAGAAGAAGAATCCCGACCTCACCGAGCTGATCCGCGCCAAAGTCGGCCGCATCCACGGCGCGGCCGAAGCTGTCACGCTGCAACTCAAAGGCCTGCCCCTGGCCTACAATAAAGACATGCAGGAGACGCAGGAGCCGGTCTTTGCCGTCGAGTTTGTGCCGCAGATGCTCGCGCTCGTGGCGCGCTTTACCGCCGCTCTTCAATTCAATCGCGAGCGCATGAAAGAAGCCGCGCAATCGGGCTACCTGAATGCCATGGCCGCGGCCACCTATCTTGTCCACAAGGGCGTTCCCTTCCGCACCGCTCACGAGAAGATCGGCCATGCCGTGCGCTTCGCCATCGAGAAAGGCGTTGAACTCGACGCGCTTACCCTCGACGAACTGCGCCAATTTGGCGAAGAGTTCGAGCGAGGACTTCTTTGCCGCCGTCACGCTCACGGCCACGCTCGATTGCCACGACGTGACGGGAGGAACCGCGCGCGAGCGCGTTCGCGAGGCCCTTGCCGCCGCATCAGAACGCATCGCGCGCCTTGCAAGCAGGAGGCCGCCCATGCTGGTGCGTAAGGCACTGCTCAAGGACGCCTCCAATGTCTACGACCTGGTCAACTCGCTCTCCGCCCGACGGCACGCTGCTCAAGCGCTCCTTCGCCGAAGTCTGCGAAAACATCCGCGACTTCACCGTCGCCGAATCCGATGGCGGCGTCTTTCTGGGCTGCGGCGCGCTGCACTTTTACGGACCGCATCTGTGCGAGGTGCGTTCTATCGTGGTCATGCCCGCAGCCAAAAGCCAGGGCGCGGGCAGCCGCATCCTCGCCGCGCTTATTGACGAGGCCGAAGAGCACGGCATCCAATCCGTCTGCCTGTTCACGCGCATCCCTGATTTCTTCTTCAAGTTACGGCTTCCGCACCGTCGAAGACAAAACCGAACTGCCCGACAAGATCTTCAAGGACTGCCAGAGCTGTCCGCGCCTGCATCGCTGCGACGAGGTGGCCATGGTGCGCGGCCGCATTCCCCGCGTCTCCATCCTCGGTCCGCGCGAAGAAGCCGAGCAGCTAGTGCGCATCTCCGGATAACTGCGTCTGGCTCATCATCGCCGCCGCCACCGCAACCTGCCCATAACTCAGCCCGCCATCTCCAGGACTGACGTTCCTATGCTGAAAGACCTCGAAGCCTTCCGTCTCCAGTCCTGAACGCAGCAGCCGCGCCAGCCGGCGATTGTGCATGCAGCCGCCGCTCAGCGCTACCTGGTTGATTCCAGTTGCCGCCCGCGCCATCACCGCCGCATTGACAAAGCCCCCAGCTATTCCCGCATGAAAACGCGCCGCAATCTGCGTCTTGCTCACCCCGGCGCGTAAATCAATCGAGTAACTCGCGCCACAACGCAGCAGTGCTGATTCGCGCAGGCTCGCGCGCTGCCCAATCTCCGCCCGCGATCTCCAGCACATAACCGGGCGCGTCATCCGGCTCATCCACGGCCAGCCCTTCCAACTCGATTGCCGCCTGCGCTTCATAATCCACCACGCGCCGCCCTAGCACAATCGCAGCCACTGCGTCGAAGAGCCTCCCCAGGCTGGAAGTCATCGGTGAGTTGATCCTTCGCTGAAGCATACGCCGGACGATACGACCCTCCTGCTCCGTGGCTCCTGTCCCAGCGAGAAAATGTTGCCCTTGGTTATCGAATCCTGCCGCACTCAGATGTCCCAGCGCCATGCGCCACGGCTCCTTGATCGCCGCCTCGCCGCCCGGCATGGGCACATATTCCAGATGCGCAAACCGCTCAAAGCTCGCAAGGTTCGCAATCAGCACTTCCCCGCCCCAGATCTTCCCATCGCTCCCGTAGCCCGTGCCGTCGAGCGCCAGGCCAATCACCGTGCCTGTGAGTCCGTGCTCGGCCATGCAACCGGCCACGTGCGCATGATGATGCTGCACGGCGATTGTCTGCAATCCTCGTTCTTTCGCCCACTCCTGCGCCCACGTTGTCGAAAGGTAGCCCGGATGCAGGTCATGCACCACAGTCTGCGGCTCAATCTCGAAGGTTCGCATCAAATGGTCCAGCGACTCGCGGAAAAACTCCAAGCCAGTCAGATTTTCCAGATCGCCCAGGTGCTGGCTCTGGTAAGCAAACCTGCCCCGCGCCAGCGTAAAAACATTCTTCAAGTGCCCGCCGACGGCCAGCAGCGGTGGCGCTTCCAGATTTGGCCCCAGCGGCAACTCCACCCCCATCGGCACAAATCCCCTGGCTCGCCTGACTAGTTGCGGCGCACCGTCCACCACGGCGGCCACTGAGTCGTCGCAACGCTGCAAAATCTCGCGATCGTGCATCAAAAAGGCATCGGCAATCCCGCCCAGTCGCTTCTGCGCCTCTTCGTTATCGATTGCAATCGGCTCTTCGCTCAGATTGGCCGAGGTCATCACCAGCGCGCGCACGCGAGCGTCGGCAAAAAGCAGATGCTGCAGCGGCGCGTAAGGAATATAGATGCCCAACCAGGGAATCCCCGGCGCCACGCCTTCCGCAATGCCACACCCCGCACGACGCCGCGCCAACACAATCGGCCGCGCAGGCGTGGTGAGAAGAGCCTCTTCCCCAGCAGTCAGCACGCACACCTGACTCGCCGCCTCCAGGTCGCGCACCATCACCGCCAGTGGCTTCCCGTAGCGGCGCTTGCGTTCGCGCAGCCGCATCACCGCCTCTGGGTTGGTTGCATCCACGCTCAGGTGAAAGCCGCCGATCCCTTTAATGGCCATAATCTGACCCGCAACCAGCCGGTCTATGCAATCAATCACGGCGTAGTCCGCGGTTGCAATCTCCACTCCATCAGTCCCCGTCATCCACACCCGCGGCCCGCACACCCAGCACGCATTGGGCTGCGCATGGAAGCGCCGGTTCAACGGGTCGTCATACTCCCGCTGGCACTCCGGGCACATGGGAAACTTTGCCATCGAGGTCTGCGGCCGGTCATAGGGAATCCGACGCGTGATAGTGAAGCGCGGCCCGCAGTTGGTGCAATTCAAAAGCGGATAGCGGTAGCGACGGTCCCTGGGGTCCAGCAACTCGCGCAGGCAATCCGGACAGGTCGCCGCATCGGCCGGAATTCCGGTGCTCACCCGGCCCAGCACCTCGCTGGCTACAATCCTGAAGCCAGAATCCCCCGCAAGGACCAGCTCCCGCACCGCGACCGCGTCGATGCGCGCCAAAGGCGGCGTCTCGGTTTGCAGACGGGCAAGAAACGCCTTCACCCGCCCCTCGGCCCCCTCGATCTCTATCGTCACCCCGCCGGTATCGTTGCCGACAAACCCCGCCAGTCCCTCCTCCAGGGCCAGCCGGTAGACAAACGGACGGAAACCCACCCCCTGCACCACGCCGCGCACCATCACTGCCCTCCGTATCAGCGCTTCGTGCGGCCATCGTTTAGCTTGGGTCGAATCCGTCAAGAATAATGCCTCTCGTTGCAGTCCAGCATAGCGCATTACGCCTTCTTGTTCCGCATGACCCTATCTCCGTATTTTGGCGTTTGCATCTGGCTGATGACCGGCAGCCCGAAAGCGGATAAACTTACTTTTATGATGATCCGGACAGCAAGGAGTTTCAGCACGATGTGCAACAGGTGGCTGGGCGACGTTCCGGCCATCGCCGTTGCCTGTGTGATGGCCTTTCTTGCAGGCGTCACGATGCGCGCCCAGCAGCCCGACGCCGCCGCGGTTATCCATAGTATCGACGCGGCGGTTCTAACCCGGGTTGAGAGCATCGCCGAATATACCGTCACCGAGCACTATGCCGTCTACCGGGGTAAGGACGAGACCCATCCCGCGGCGGAAATGACCGTGCAGACCCTCTACCGCAAGGACTCCGGCAAGAGTTACACAATCCTTTCGGAATCCGGCTCTGAGTTCATCCGTAATCACGTGTTACGAACATTGCTCGACAATGAGAAGAAAATCAATCTGCCCGGCATCCGGGAGCATTCGTTCTTCACCTCCGCCAATTATGAGATGCAACTGAAGCCCGGCGGCGTTCAGCTTCTCGATGGACGGGAGTGCCTTGCCCTGACGATTCACCCCAAACGCAAGGCTACCAATATGATCGTAGGAACCCTTTGGGTGGACGCCAAAAACGGCTCCATCGTCCAGATCGAAGGAACCGCATCCCAAAGTGCCTCCATCTTCACTGGAGCCGCTCAGGTGTTGCGGCAGTACGTTAGCGTAAACGGCTTCGCCATGGCCACCCAGGCCCGGGCCGTCTCGGAAAGCTTTCTTCTTGGACGTACAACCGTGACTATAGACTATCGGGATTACAAGATTCAGCTGCGTCCGGCGAAGTGACGCGGTAAAGTGGCGAATCGGGCCTCATGATCCGCGCGATTCCTCGCGTATGCGCTATACTGAATTTCGTGATACCAGTTTTCGGCGATTGGAAACTCGATGCCGCGCTCGGCTCCTGCCTGCTGCTGGGGCTGCGCCACGGCTTCGACTACGATCACCTGGCAGCCATCAGCGACATCACCGCCGTGCAGCGCAACTGGCGCAGCGGCCTGCGCTTGGGCATGACCTACGCCCTGGGCCACGCCTTCACGGTGGCCGTACTGGGTATCGCCGTGCTGGAGTTGCACCTCGGCCTGCCCGAGGGGCTGGACCACTGGGCAGAAAGGCTGATCGGCCTCACTCTCATCGTTCTCGGCATCGGGGTAGTGGCCGGAATACTACGCAAGGACGCGCACGGACACTCCCATAGCCGCGTCGAAAGCCGCCTGGCCATCGCCATCAACGGGGCGCTGTGGATGGGCTGGAAACTTCGCCGCACATGGAATCCTGAGGCTCCTCAACCCGAGCGTTTTCAGTGGATGTACACCGGCAAATCGGTTTTCGTCATCGGCATTCTGCACGGCGTGGGCGCTGAAACCCCCAGTCAGCTGGCTCTCTTCTTTCTCACCGCCAATCTGGGAGGAACCTCGCGCGGCATGATGGGCCTGGCGGCCTTTGCTGTGGGCCTGGTAGCCATGAATGCCCTGATGACCGCCACCATGGGCGGAGCCTTCAACGCCAGCGGCCATCACCATCCCCGCCTCTACCACGCCATCGCCTGGACCGGCGCCGCCTATAGCTTCATCATCGGCATCATCTTCCTCTTCGGAATCTCCGACCACCTGCCGTCGCTGGGATAGCGGGCCAACCATCGTATCTGCAATACTTGCTTCTCCTCCCTATTTAATAGTTAGATTAAGAACAATGGAGGAATTGAAATGGCAGGCATTACTGGTATCGAAATCGCAGGTGATGTGCACGATGGTTCGCGGCGCAAACTTGCAAGGTTAGCGGGGTTTCTCTATCTCGCTTATATCGTTCTCTTTGCCTCTTCGAGTTTTATTCAGCACAAGCCGCTTGTCTGGGACGATCCCGCGGCAATGGCCAGGAATATCGCGGATTCCGAGCTGATGCTTCGGATTCAGTTCATGGGCACAATCGTCGCCGACCTGTTCTTTCTTTCGACGGCCTGGGCTTTATACGTGCTGCTGAAGCCTGTGGGCAAGAATCTGGCTTTGTTGTTCGTGTTGTTCAACTTGACCGGCGTCGCCGTGGAATGTGTTTATACGCTGATCCAATTCGAAGCCCTGTTGCTGTTAGGCAGATCCGGCTATTTGCACGCATTCAAGCCGGACCAACTTCAGGCTCTATCGCAGTTTTTCCTCAGTTTGGGCGGCAGCGATAATATGATTTTGACGCTTTTCTATGGCGTATGGCTCTTCCCTCTCGGTTATCTGGTCTTCAAGTCCGGATTTCTTCCGCGGTTTCTGGGCATATTGCTTCTCCTGGACGGTTTGAGCCTGATGATCTGTTTCATTCAGCTCTGCCTCTTCCCTGGCCACGAAAAACTGATGTACCCACTGTATCCGATTATGTTAATTGCGGAGTTCGGATTGGCTATGTGGCTCATCATCAAGGGCGTAAAAGAGCAGAAAGAAGCAAGCTCCAGCTAAGGCCACGAGCCTTACAAAGCATTGCATTTATTGATGGGTTAGTGCTGCGTAGTCGGCTCCAGACGCGCATCCACGCAGCCCGGAGGCCCGATTACGGGGTTGTAGTGGGCAGGCAATCCGTCGGGTAGCGCCGTTATCGCTCCTCTTCTTCATGCTGCGCTCTTGCAAAGGCATCTTGATCCTTTCTCCTCCGCGCATTGCCGACAGCCTTGCATGCGGCAGAAACGGGCTTTCCCACTACAAATTCGTGATTTCCCAATCTTGAACGTTTTCTTCTTATGACAAAGGTGTATTTCAATTACAACTCCAAGTGACCGTGGTCACGGAGAAAACCTTGCGCGAGGGCCTATAAATAGATAGACATGGAATCCGGCGCGGCAGTGCAATCGCTGAGCGTTGCCTTCCGTGTTCGGAGGATTTGTGCCTGTATTTACCCCCCCGCCGCTGCCCAGCAGCGACAACCGTTGGAAGATTGTCAACGGCACCATGCGCAAGAATGGCTTTGCCCGCCATGCGCTCATTGAAACGCTCCACACCGTCCAGTCCGCATTCGGCTACCTGGACGATGACTCGATCCGCTTTGTGGCCCAGTCCCTGCGCGTGCCGCTCAGCCAGGCCTACGGCGTGGTGACCTTTTACCACTACTTCAGCCTCAAGCCGCCCGGCAAGCACACCGCCACCGTCTGCGAAGGCACGGCCTGCTACATCAAGGGCGCAGACAAGCTGGTGGCCGCGGCCGAAAAGCGCCTGGGCATCCCCCGTGGACAGACCACCAGAGATGGCCAGATCAGCCTGATGACTGCCCGCTGCGTGGGCGCATGCAGCCGCGCGCCCGTGGTGTTGTGCGACGGCGAAGTGGTGGGCGAAGCGACCGCCGAACAGATGCTCGAGCAACTCGAAAGGTGGGCTGTGGAATGACAATCGAAGAGCTCGAACAGGTAGCCAAAAGCGTCTCCCAGGAGAACGACAAATACGATTTTGAAGTGAATGTCTGCATGGACCTGGCCTGCATGAGCCAGGGTGCGGACCGTTTGCGGGAGGCGCTGGAAAAGGCCTCTGCAGCATCGGGGAAGAACGTGCTCGTCCGCCGCACCGGGTGCATGGGGCCATGCTCCAGCGGCCCGCTGGTTCGCGTCGACCCCGAGGAGACCCTTTACCACCATGTCAACGCCGGCCACGCCGAGGCGATTGTGAAAAGCCTGGGCGGAGAGCCTGTACCTGAGCTGCAGTGCGATTTGAACGAGCACTTTGACAAGCAGGTGCGCGTGGTGCTGGAAAATGCCGGCTACATCGATCCGGAAAAGATCGACGATTACATTGTCCGCGACGGTTACAAGGCGCTGCTGACGACTTTGACCGAAATGACCCCCTACGGCGTGATTCATCGCATCACCGAAAGCGGACTCCGGGGGCGAGGCGGAGGCGGATATCCCACCGGTCTTAAGTGGGGAACGGTGGCCAAGGCCAGCGGCGAGCAGAAGTACGTGGTCTGCAACGGCGACGAGGGAGATCCCGGCGCATTCATGGATCGCAGCGTGATGGAAGGCGATCCGCATCGCGTCATCGAAGGCATGGCCATCGCCGCCTACGCTGTTGGCGCCAGCAAAGGCTTCATCTACGTCCGTGCCGAGTACCCGGTAGCCGTCTCCCGTCTGACCACGGCCATCCGCGAAGCTCGCCGCCGCGGCCTGCTGGGCAACGGCATCTGCAATACTGCCTTCAACTTCGATGTGGAAATCCGCCTTGGCGCTGGCGCCTTTGTCTGCGGCGAGGAGACGGCGTTGCTGGCCTCCATCGAGGGCAAGCGCGGCACGCCCAGGCCGCGCCCTCCTTACCCGGCGGTCAGCGGCCTGTGGGGCAAGCCCACGCTCATCAACAACGTCGAAACCTTCGCCAACATCGCCCCCATCGTCCGCAACGGCGGCAAGTGGTTCGCCAACATGGGCTCGGAGAGAAGCAAGGGAACCAAGGTCTTCGCCCTGACCGGCAAGATCACCAACACCGGCCTGGTCGAAGTGCCCATGGGCATCAAACTGCGCGAGATCATCGAGGTCATCGGCGGAGGCGTGCCGGGTGGGCATCAGTTGAAGGCCGTGCAGACCGGCGGCCCTTCCGGCGGCTGCATCCCCGCCGAAATGCTCGACCTCGGTGTCAGCTACGACGCCCTCATGGCGGTTGGCTCCATCATGGGCTCCGGCGGCATGATCGTCATGGACGACACCTCCTGCATGGTCAACGTGGCGCGCTTCTTCGTCGAGTTCTGCATGACCGAGTCCTGCGGCAAGTGCATTCCCTGCCGCGCCGGCACCGCGCAGATGTACACCTTGCTCAGCCGCATCTGCTCCGGCGCGGGAACCATGGAAGACCTTGACCTGCTGGTGAGCCTGTGCGAGACCATCAAGGAAACCAGCCTCTGCGGGCTGGGGCAGACGGCCCCCAATCCCGTGCTCAGCACGCTCAAGTACTTCAAAAACGAGTACATCGAGCACATCGTCAATAAACGATGTCCGGCCGGCGTCTGCAACATGGAAGCGCCCGCGCCCGTCGCCGTTGCGAAGGAGGTGTTGGCATGAGCGAAGTCAAAACGCTGACGATCGACGGTCAGGAACTGAGCGCCCGCTCCGGCCAGACCATCCTGGAAGTGGCGCGGGAGAACGACATCAACATTCCCACCCTCTGCCATCTGGAGGGACTGAGCGCGGTGGGCGCCTGCCGCCTCTGCCTGGTGGAGATCAAGGGCAGCAATAAGCTTCTTCCCGCCTGCGTGGCCACTGTCTATGAAGGCATGGATGTCTCCACCGACTACGGAGCGGCTGCGCAAGCACCGCCGCGTCATTCTCGAGTTGCTCTTCGCCGAGCGCAATCACATCTGCTCGGTCTGCGTCTCCAACGGCCACTGCGAGCTGCAGGCGCTGGCCCAGAGCCAGGGCCTGACCCACATCAGCCTGCCCTATCGCAATCCCGCGCTCGCCGTGGATGCCTCGCACGAGCGCTTACCGTCGACCACAACCGCTGCATCCTGTGCACCCGCTGCGTGCGGGTCTGCGCCGAAATTGAAGGCGCGCACATCTGGGATGTCATGGGCCGCGGCATCGACTCCATCGTCATCACCGACCTGCACGATGAGTGGGGAAGCTCCGCTTGCACTCGCTGCGGCAAGTGCGTGCAGTGCTGCCCCACCGGAGCCCTCTTTGACAAAAGCAAGATCGGCTCCGAGCACCCCAAGTATCCCGATTTTCTTACCTTTCTGAATCTAATGAGGGAAGCGCATATGAGCAAACTGAAAGTGGCAACCGTGTGGCTGGACGGATGTTCCGGCTGTCATATGTCGTTTCTCGACATGGATGAAAAGATTCTCGAGCTGGCCAAGCTGATCGAGGTGGTCTACAGCCCTCTCGTGGACGCCAAGGAGTTCCCCGACGAGGTGGATATTGCCCTGGTCGAGGGAGCCGTGGCCTCGGTGGACGACGAGATCAAGATCAAAAAGGTTCGCGCCCACTCCAAAATGCTGATCGCCATGGGCGACTGCGCCGTGGCCGGCAACGTGCCCTCCATGCGCAATCCCATCGGCCCGGAAGCGATTCTGAACCGTGCGTACATCGAGAACGCCAGCATACAGCAGCAGATTCCCTGCGTCGTGGTGCCCAAGCTGCTCAAGATTGTGCGGCCCATTCACGAGTTCGTGACCGTCGACGTCTTTTTACCCGGCTGCCCGCCCTCGGCCGAGACCTTTCACGCAGCGCTGACCGCGCTGGTAACCGGTGCGCCGCTGGATATTTCAGCCCTCACCCGCTTTGGAGCCTGAGTCATGACCCAGACCATCACCATCGATCCCGTAACCCGCCTCGAAGGCCACGGCAAGATCACCATCCAGCTCAACCCCCAGGGCGAGGTCGAGGACGCGCACTTTCACGTCACCCAGGTGCGCGGCTTTGAGAAGTTCTGTGAAGGCCGCCCGTTTTACGAGATGCCCAGCCTCACGGCGCGCATCTGCGGCATCTGCCCGGTCTCTCACCTGCTGGCCTCCGCCAAGGCCTGCGAAGCCATCATGGCGGTCCGCATTCCGCATACCGCCGCGCAACTGCGCCGCCTGTTGAATATGGCCCAGATGGTCCAGTCGCACGCCTTGAGCTTCTTCCATCTCTCCTCTCCTGATCTGTTGCTGGGCATGGAGTCCGACCCCGCGGCGCGCAACATCTTCGGCGTCGCCGCCGCACGGCCCGACCTGGGCCTGGCCGGCATCGGATTGCGCCGCTTCGGCCAGCACATCATCGAGCTGCTCGGCACCAAGCGCATCCATACCGGGTGGGTAGTCCCCGGCGGCGTCACCGAGCCGCTCTCCTCTGCTCACCGCGACGAGATTCTGGCCATGATTCCCCAGGCCTATGCCCACCTCAAGCTGGCGCTGACCACCTACAAGCAGATCGCCGGCTCCTTCAAGCCGGAGATCGAGGTCTTCGCCAACTTCCCCTCCAACTACCTGGGCCTGATCAACGAGGACGAGTCCATCGAGTTCACCGACGGCGCGCTGCGGCTGATCGATCCCCAGGGCGCTGATCATCGAGGACGGCATCACCGCCAGCCGCTTCACCGAGGTGATCGGCGAGGCCGTCGAGAACTACAGCTACACCAAGTTCGTCTACTACAAGCCGCTCGGCTATCCCCAGGGCAGCTATCGCGTGGGCCCGCTGCCGCGGCTCAACATCGTCAAGTCCATGGGCACGCCGCAGGCCGACAAGGAGCTGGCCGAGTTCAAGCAGTTGGCTGCAGGACCCATCGAGAGCTCCTTCTTCTATCACCACGCGCGGCTGGTCGAGGCGCTCTACGGCATCGAGAAGATCGAGCAGATCCTCGCCGATCCGCTCATCCTCGACAAGCATGTGCGCGCCACGGCCGGCGTCAACCGCCTCGAAGGCGCGGGCCAGATCGAAGCTCCGCGCGGCACGCTCAATCACCACTACAAGGTGGACGAGAACGGCAAGATGACCTGGGCCAGCCTGGTCGTCGCCACCGGCCACAACAACAACGCCATGAACAAGGGCGTTCTTCAGTCGGCCAAGGCCTATGTCAAGGACGGCAAGTTCACCCCCGGCGCTCTCAACCGCATCGAGGCCGTGATCCGCACCTTCGATCCCTGCCTCAGTTGCTCCACCCACGCCTTCGGCCAGATGCCCCTGGTTCTCACGCTGGTCAACGCCGACGGCGAGGTCGTGGATCAGCTCGTCCGCTAAACTGAATCAATGAGCTCTACCCAAGCCCGATGCCTCATCCTCGCCTGCGGCAACACACTGCGCGGAGATGACGGCGTCGGGCTTTGGCTTGCCGAGTGGGCCGAGCAGCGATTCTCAAACCAACCCGGCGTGCGCGTCATCGCCGACCATCAATGGACTCCGGAACTGGCTGAAGACGTTGCCCGCGCCCAATCCGTCCTGTTTATCGATTGCTCCCTCGATTCCGAACCCGGCTCGCTCCATCTGTCGCCCGTTGAGCCAGCCTCCGGCAGCCCGGAACACAACACCCACCATCTCGGCGCAGCCGAACTGCTCGCCTTAGGCCGCGAGCTTTACAATTCCCTGCCCCGCGAGGCGCTGCAACTCACCATCGGCGCCGGCTCAACCGAGTTGGGCGAATTCCTTCAGCCCCGCCGTGACCGCCGCGCTTCCCGAAGCCTGCCGCTTGATCGAAGAAACCGTCCTGCGCTTCCTCTCCGGCCGTGAACTCCCGTAATAGTCTCAGTGCATGTAATTGTGAACCTCAATCACATAGGCATACTTGCCCGGAAGTTGCTCGGGCAACTGAACCTGCAGCTTGTTTTCGCTTGCCGCTTTGGTTTTCAGTTGTTTCAGCCGCCCCTTAGCGCCAATGAGATAAACCTTTATGTTGGGAGTCCATTGGAAATCCTCAAGCGTCACCGTTCGCGCCTTGGGAGTTCCCAGCAAAATCGCATTGATGTGGCCTTGCCAGGTGTAGCGCAGGTTGTCGCCCTCCGCCGTCTTTCCCTCCGCGTGATTCCACGGCTCGGTATCGTAGATCGCCGCTCCATTCTGCTTGAGCCACGCCCCCAGCTCCATCAGCCGCTCCATCTGCACTGGTGGAATCGTGCCATCAGCCTCCGGTCCCACATCCAGCAGCAGGTTTCCGTTCTTGCTCACGATATCCACCAGCAGCGCAATCAGCTCCCCCGGTGCAATCGTCTCCGCCTCGCCCTCAGCGCGGTTATAGCCAAAGGACCGGCCCAGCCCTCGGCACTCCTCCCATTTCTTTTTGCTGATCTGGTCCATCTTCTGGTACTCGGGTGAAGTGAAGTCCGCGTGCGCAATTCCGAAGCGGTCGTCGATGGCGCCATCCGGAACCGCGTTGTAGTAGTCCGCCTCCACCTCCATAGCCTTGCCCGTCTTCGGCCAGTCAATATCGTTCCACAGTACCGAGGGATGGTAGCGCTCGATCAGCTCGTGAATCTGCGCATTGGCATACTTGCCATACTCTTCGCTCTGCGGCTTCACCGTCTCGTAGTCGGCTGCTTTCCGTGATAGGCCCCGGCACAAAGGTCCAGTCGTACCCGCCGGAATAGTACAGCCCCATGTGCATCCCCTGCTTGCGCGACCGCGGCCGCCAGCTCGCCCACGATGTCGCGCGAGGCGTGCTGCCGGTCCGCCGGAAGCGTGGGGTTGGGAATCGAACTGGGCCACAGTGTAAAGCCCTCATGATGCTTGCTGGTCAGCACCACGTACCTTGCGCCGGACTGCGCGGAAATCTTTGCCCACTTCTCCGGCTTCCACTTCTGAATCTCGCGATTGAAAACCGGCGCAAAATCGTAATAGTTGAAATTCGCCCCATAGTGCTCGCGATGATAGGCCTGCGTGGGCGAGCCTCGATGCGCATGGTGTTGTAATACCACTCCGCGTATGGGTTGTTCTTGATGTAGTCGGGGGAGTTGAAATCGTGATCTGGATGGTTAGCGGCGCCCAGCCCGGCACCGAATACAGCCCCCAGTGGATGAAGATGCCCAGCTTGGCGTGCGTATACCAGTAGGCACCTGGATGCCGGTCGAGCGACGCAATCGTCGGCTCATACTTGATCGGTGCCTGCGCCACGCCAAGGCCGCACAGTTCCCATCATTACACTTGTAATCAGTCCGATAAGTTGCAGCCTTTTCATCATCTTTTCCCCCTTCTTCCCGAGCGCAATAGTGTGTATCACCGAATCATAATCAGCGTGCGCGAACTTGCCAACCATACTCATGCCCTCTGAAACGCCGACGGCGGCTGCACCAATGTGCGCCGCCGTCACATCGATATTGTCGTTTGCGATGCCCTAGAACGCTGCCATCGTCTGTCGCAGGCTATACGAGCTGAGCGTCTTGATGTAGTTGCCGCGGTCAAACGCTGAGGTATCGGGAACGGAGCGGCGGCTGAGGCAGCCGCGCGTCTCCCATCAGCGAGTTGTATTCGCGCTTCTCCAGCCAGTAACGCATGTCGTCCAGCACTCGCTTGATGTGCTCGATGCCGTGAATGTGCAAGGCCGACGCCATCAGCACCACGCTGCCACCGGCCATGATGCTCTTCAGCACATCCTCAGCGGAGTGCACGCCGCCGGTGATGGCGATGTCGAGTTTCACGTGGCCGTAGAGAATCGCCGCCCAGTGCAGCCGCGGCAGCAACTCCGAGGGCTTGGAGAAATGCAGCGTGGGCCGCACTTCCAGAGTCTCGATGTCGAAGTCCGGCTGATAGAAGCGGTTGAACAGCACCACGCCGCGCGCTCCCGCCGTCCTCCAGTTGCCCCACCAGGTGCGGCAGGCTGGTAAACCACTGCGACAGCTTCACCGACACCGGCACCTTGACCGCGCGGTAACCGCAGCCACCAGTTTCAGCAGTTGCCCCTCCATCTCCGCGGAGGTCTGGCTCTTGTCCGTGGCCAGCGCGTAGGTGTTCAACTCGATGGCGTCCGCGCCGGCCTGCTCCATATCCTTGGCAAAGCGCACCCAGCCGCCCGGTGGTGGCGCCATTCAGGCTGCCCAGGATGGGAATCTTCACTGCCTCCTTGCACTGCCGCAGGTGCTCGAGATAGGCTTCCTGCGTCATGCGGTAGTCCTTCAAATCCGGCAGGTAGCCGAGCGACTCGGCAAAGGACTCCGTGCCCCGCGACAGATCATCGTCCAGCGCCCGCGATTCCAGCGCCAGTTGCTCCTCGAAGAGCGAGTGAAGCACGATCGCCGCCGCGCCGCAATCTTCCATGCGGCGAACATTGTCAATCGGCTCCGAGAGCGGCGTGGAGGAGACCACCATCGGGGCCTTTCAGTTTCATACCAAGATATTTCGTGGAAAAATCGATCATTCCGCACCTCCGGCAGCTTCGGCCGCCAGCTTTTGTTCCGGCTTTTCCTCAGGCTTCTCCGCGGGAGCGATGTTCGGCGTCTCACCGCGGCCCGGCATAGCGGCCCGTCGCAGAGTATACGCGCCATTGCCGCTCCACGTCATCCTGCGCTTCTTTGAGCAGATGCGCCGCCAGCTCCGGATTGCCCCGCGCCAGCATTGTGTAGCGAGCCTCGCGATAAGCGTACTCCTTGAGCCGGATCGACCGGCGCCTTGGAGTCAAGCTGGAAGGGATTCTTGCCCTCCTCGCGCAACGCCGGGTTGTAGCGCATCAGCGGCCAGTAACCCGATTGCACTGCCAGCTTCTGCTGCTCCAGCCCATGCACCAGGTCGTAGCCGTGGGCGATGCAACTGGAGTAGGCGATGATGATCGAAGGCCCGTCGTGCGCCTCAGCCTCCTGGAAGGCCTTCACCACGTGGCTGTCGTTGCCGCCCAGCGCCACCTGCGCCACGTAAACCGAGCCGTAGCTTACGGCCTCCATGGCCAGGTCCTTCCTGCTGTTCGTCTTGCCGCTGGCGGCAAACTTGGCTACCGCGCCGCGCGGTGTCGCCTTCGACATCTGTCCGCCCGTATTCGAGTAAACCTCGGTGTCCAGCACCAGCACGTTCACGTTTTTGCCCGAGCCCAGCACATGGTCCAGTCCGCCGAAGCCGATGTCAAACGCCCATCCGTCGCCGCCCAGAATCCACACGCTCTTGCGAACCAGCGTATCGGCAATCGCCAGCAGATTCCGCGCATCTGAGCTCTTGTTGCCGGCCAGCTTTTCGCTTCACGGCCTTCACCCGTTCGCGCTGCTGGTTCACCTCGGTCTCGGTATTCTGCGCGGCCCCCAGCAGGCCCTTCGCCAGCTCATCGCCAATAGCCCCAGCCAGCCGTGTCACCAGCAACTCCGCAAACTCCTTCTGCTGGTCGAGCGCGATTCTCATGCCGAAGCCAAACTCCGCGTTGTCTTCAAACAGCGAGTTGGACCATGCCGGACCCCGTCCCTGCGCGTTGCTGGCGTAGGGCGTGGTGGGCAAGTTGCCGCCGTAAATCGACGAGCATCCGGTGGCGTTGGCGATATACAGCCGGTCGCCAAACAGTTGCGTCAGCAGCTTGATATACGGCGTCTCTCCGCAGCCCGCGCAGGCGCCTGAAAACTCAAACAGCGGCTGCAACAGTTGCAGGTCCTTCACCTGCCCATGTGACAGCTTGGAGCGGTCAATTTCCGGAATGTTGAGGAAGAACTCCCAATTCGCCCGCTCGGTCTCGCGCAATGGCTGCTGCGGCGCCATGTTGATGGCCTTCTTGCTGGCGTCGCTCTTGTTCTTCACCGGACATACATCCACGCACACTGCACAGCCGGTGCAATCCTCCGGAGCCACTTGCAGCGTGTAGCGGTCCTGCTCCATCCCCTTCCACTTCGGCTTGGCCCACTGCAAGGTTGCCGGCGCATTCTTGGCCATTGCCTCCGGGTAAACCTTGGCGCGAATCACCGCGTGCGGGCAAACCATCACGCACTTGCCGCACTGGATGCACAAATCCCTATCCCACACCGGAATAAACTGGGCGATATTCCGCTTTTCCCACTGCGCGGTTGCGCTGGGAAATGCGCCGCCGGCCGGAATCGCGCTCACCGGTAGCTGGTCACCATGCCCGCCGGCAATCTCTCCCAGCACATCACGCACAAACTTCGGTGCCTTGGGCGAAATCGGCGGAATCAGATCGAAGCTGGACGAAACCGCCGCCGGCAGCATCACTTTTTCCAGGTGCGCCAGCGCCGCGTCCACCGCGTCATAGTTCTTCTGCACCACCGTCTCGCCGCGCTTTCCGTAGGTCTTGTAAATGGCCTTCTTGATCTGTGCAATCGCCTCCTCGCGCGGCAACACGCCGCTGATGGCAAAGAAGCAGGTCTGCATAATGGTGTTGATGCGCGAGCCCATTCCCGCCTCGCGCGCCACCTTGTATCCGTCGATTACATAAAACTCGATCTTCTTGCGCAGCATCTCCTCCTGCGTCGTCTTGGGCAGCTTGTCCCAAACCTCGGCCGCCGAAAACGGCGAGTTTAGCAGGAAGACCGCGCCCGGTATGGCCGCCTCCAGCACATCCATCTTCTCCAGGAAGCTGAAGTTATGGCAGGCCACAAAGCTGGCGCGCGTAATCAGATACGTTGACCGGATCGGCTTGGGCCCGAATCGCAGGTGCGAGGTCGTCATCGACCCCGACTTCTTCGAGTCGTACACAAAGTAGCCCTGCGCAAAATTCGGCGTCTGCTCGCCGATAATCTTGATCGAGTTCTTGTTCGCGCCCACCGTGCCGTCCGAGCCCAGCCCGTAAAACAGCGCCCGCACCGTCTTCGCGTCTTCCGTCGAGAAGGCCGGATCGTACGTCAAACTGCTCATGCTCACGTCGTCGTTGATGCCGATGGCGAAATGATTCTTCGGCGCGGGTTTCGCCAGTTCATCGAAGATGCCCTTGACCATCGCCGGCGTGAATTCCTTGCTCGACAAGCCATAGCGCCCGCCTACCACCGTGGGCATCTTCGCAAACGGCAGCTTGGCGGCGTTCTCTCCCAATACTGTCATCACATCCATGTAAAGCGGCTCGCCGCTCGCGCCAGCATCTTTGCAGCGGTCCAGCACGGCAATCGACTTCACCGTCTTGGGCAGCGCGGCCACAAAAGCGCTGGCGTCAAAGGGCTTGTACAGGCGAACCTTCAGCACTCCCAGCTTCTCGCCCTTCTGGTTCAGTGCCTCCACGGCCTCTTCGGCAGCCTCGGCCCCGGAGCCCATCATCACGATTACCCGCTCGGCGTCCTTCGCGCCGTAATAATCGAACAGGTGGTAGGCCCGGCCCGTCTCCTTGGCAAAGCGGTCCATCACATTCTGCACAATCCCCGGAACCGCCGCATGGAAGGGCGTGCAGGCCTCGCGCGCCTGGAAAAACACGTCGGGATTCTGCGCCGTGCCGCGGATAAACGGCCGGTCCGGGCAGAGCGCGTTTTGCCGGAACTGAATGATGTACTTGTCGTCCACCAGCGCCCTGATCGTCTCGTCGCTGATGGGAATAATCTTGCCCACCTCGTGCGAGGTGCGGAAGCCGTCAAAGAAGTGCATGAATGGAATCCGCGATTCCAGCGTCGCAATCTGCGCCACCAGCGCCATGTCGGCCACTTCCTGCACGGAATTCGAGGCCAGCATCGCCCAGCCCGTCGAGCGGCAGGCCATCACGTCGGAGTGGTCGCCAAAGATCGACAGCGCGTGTGTCGCCAGCGTCCGGGCCGTCACATGCATCGTCGCCGGGGTCAACTCGCCGGCAATCTTATACATATTGGGAATCATCAGCAGCAGCCCCTGCGAGGCCGTAAACGTGGTCCCGAAGGCTCCTGCCTGCAACGCGCCGTGCAGCGCGCCTGCCGCTCCGCCTTCGCTCTGCAGCTCTTCCACAATGGGCAATGCGCCCCAAATGTTTTTCTTCCCCTCCGAGCGCCACTGATCGGCCCGCTCGGCCATCGGCGACGACGGCGTAATGGGGTAGATGGCCACAACTTCGGTGAGCCGGTAGGCAACCGAGGCGGCCGCCTCGTTCCCATCCAGAATAACCATGTTCTTTTCACTCATTTACTTAGCCTCATAACGGGTTGGGCAGATAAAAAGCCGCTATTTCTGAGTCTCTTCTATAGGGGTCAAAGCGGCTGTGATGCAACGCACATAATGGGAGTGAAATCACGCTATATGTAATGGCCGGAATGTAGCGCTGGCCTCCCGGCCGGCTGTAGCGTGGACCTCCCGGTCCACGCTAGTCCAAAAGCAATGACCAGATCATGCAGTTTCGGGATAAACAACCGGTCCCTATTGCTTTCGCTCGCGTTGCCTTCTATGCTCGATATATGGAATTACTCACCCATGATGAGCTTGTGCGTCTGACTCCGCCGGAGCGTCTTACGTTAATCTCGCAGCTTTGGGACAGCTTGGAAGATAACCACCTTCCCTTGACAGCTGCTCAGCGGGGGGAGCTTGACCGCCGCCTTGCAACGCTCGACGAAGACCGGCGCGAGGGCATCACTTGGGCGGCTTTGAAGACTGAGCTTGAGCAGCGTTGCCCGTAGTGCACCCGGTGATCCGTTTATGGTTTCAGGCGATCAACGATCCGCAAAAGCTGGCTTGCGAAAATAATAATCTCGGCTGCGTCTTCGGGGTTTGTGGGAACATAGCGATGACTCGGGGGATTTTTATAAAGACCGATCGCTCCGGCGAAGAGATTGGCCATCGCTTCCTGTTCAGCTATTGGTAGCTGTTTATCTGTGAGCGGACCAAGAGTGTTCGCCGTTTTATCTTTCTTCCCAACAGATCTGAAGGCATTGCGCATCAGATCTTTACCGTAGTCATCGGGTCCGAAGTTTCCGGCCGTCCTGACGGTGATTTCAACCTCACGGAAAGCCTGAAAGACGGCTGTATCATATTCGCCGCGCATGAAAGCGGGATAAACCTTGCTGGCGATGAGCGGGTGAAGCTGGCCTTTTGGCAAGAGACTAGCTTTACGATAAGCCGCAAAATCTTCGCGGGACGTGATTTGCTTTCCCCGCCGTGAAACGAAGAAAAAGCCTCCAGTTAAACTTGCACTTTCCACTAGCAATCCGGCGCTCCGAAGCCAAGCCATGGCCTCCATGAGCGCTTGGTTGACCTCCGGTTGTCGGCTTTCGTAATCCTGGCGGTTGCGCACGTTGAAGAAATTGTTGTAGTTGATGCCACCTTGATTCTTGACTGTGTCTTCGTAACCAATGAGGTGCAGGAGCAACACACCAGCTAACTCTTCCACTTCGAGGTTGAGTAGATCGGCGACGTTCGGAACGAGAGATGAGAGTGATTGCTGCATATCGCCTCCTAGCTTTTGGTGATGGAGGAAAGTCCTATTGCAGATTCGCCTTAACGTGATGATCCTCAAACCATTTCCGCGCCCGCTCCTGTACGACAGACAGATCGGCTGGTGCCAGATGTGTGGCGATTTCGTCTCGAAAGCTGTCAATGTCCTCTTGTTTGACCCCTTCGAGATTGGTTGCAGCGGCAAGATTTATCCAAAAATACGCCTCCTTGTAGTCTTGCGCCACGCCTTTACCGGATTCATATAGTGAGCTAAGGCTCCACTGCGCCAGAGAGTCACCCTGCTCGGCAGCTTTGTGATACCACATAGCAGCTTGAATGTAGTCTTGCGGTACACCGTGACCGTTCTCGTATAGCGTGCCAAGATAAGACTGTGATAAAAAAAGCCCTTGCTCGGCAGCCATACGGAACCATTTGGCGGCCTGCTCATAATCTTGCTTAACACCATTTCCGGAGAAATACATTAACCCAATATTGTGTTGCGCAAATGCATAGTTTTGATTGGCAGCTTTCAGATACCATGTCATTGCTTGAGTCAAGTCTTTCTGGACACCCACTCCCCTCTCATACATGTCTCCGATATTAGAGATCGCTACTAAGTTCCCTTTGTCAGCAGCTTTGCGATACCAGTTAAACGCTAGCCCGTCGTTCCTCGTAACATTCCTGCCGAACTCATAGTCAGCCGCAACAATTGTCATGGCAATGACATTGCCGTTTTGTGCTGCAATGAGGTACCAGCGGTGTGATTCTTTCTGACTGCCCTGTTTTGCGTAACTCATCGCAATGCGGAACTCCGCATCTGCATCGCCAGCATTCGCCTTGGCAAGTAGCGCCGGGTCAATGCCGTTGGGTTGAGCTTGAGTCTGGGCCTGGAGCGAAGGAGGGAGCAGGAAAATCGCGACGGCTGCAATCAGTGCAGATGCAAGGACAAGCGTGTTGGCGTATTGCTTCCTGTGTCTTTCCATAGCGCCTTTCGGAATCGCAATGAGAATAGCACAGATTCACCATTTCTTCCCCTTTTCAAGTAAGAATATTTTCATCTCATCCAGCTCAGGTTTTTGCAGATAATTACCTTCCCTTGGCGCATAATCATCCCATGAACAAGATCCAAACGCGCGGGTTGTGGCTGACCCCTGACAACTGATCACTGACAACTGTAGGGGGTACCCCCTACCCCCCTATACCCCTGGGGGGTATAAATTACCCAAAAAGCCTTGCAGATTATTTGTAAGCCCTTTGAAATCAATGCCTGTGGAAAACTTTTTGCCCCAAAATGTCCCACATCGTGAGATTTGGCCTCTGAAAAACGCCGGGAAATCTCGGAATTTTACTGTTTTTTACCTTTTTTTGCCGTGCTGCGAATATTTTTCGCTTATCCCAGCAGAGCGGCGACCTTGGCCATCTGCTCGCTGATCGCAATTCCCTGCGGGCACATCTCCTCGCACAGGCCGCAGGAGATGCAGGCGCTCGCTCGCTGCGCATCGGTGAGAAAGATCTTGTACCGGAACTGCGCGTCCGCCACGTTGTTGTATAAATGCGCGAAGTTGAAAAACTCGAAGTTGGCCGGAATCCACACGCCGTTGGGACACGGCATGCAGTAATTGCACTTGCTGCACGGAATCACGATGCGAGCGCTGTACTTTTCCCTCACCTCGGCAATCAGCGCCTGCTCTGCCGCGCCGAAACTCCCAGCAGCCGAGCGCTCGGCAAAACTCATGTTCTCTTCCACCTGCGTCATGGTGCTCATGCCGCTCAGAACCACCGAAACCTCCGGCTGATCCCAGAGCCACTGCAGAGCCCACTCAACCGGCGAGCGCCGCACGGGAAATCTTTCCATCGCTTCCCGCACATCCTTGGGCGGATCGGCCAGCCTGCCGCCCATCAGCGGCTCCATAATCACAACGGCCAGTCCTTTGCTCTGCCGCCAGCTTCAGGCCGCGCGTACCTGCCTGATTCTCCGTGTCCATATAGTTGTATTGAATTTGGCAAAAGCTCCACAGATCGCTGCCGTTCACAATCTCCTCAAAGGCCTCGTATTCATCGTGAAAGGAGAAGCCCAGATGCCCGATGCGCCCGTCGGCCAGCGCTGCTTCGGCGCACTTGAGAAGATCGTGCTTCAAAACAATTTCGTGCCAACGCGTCCGGTTCAGCGCGTGCAACAGGTAGAAGTCAATGTGGTCCGTTTGCAGCCTTTGCAGTTGCTCGTTAAGAATGCGATCGAAGTCCGCCGCGCTCTCTACAAACCATACCGGCAACTTGGTGGCCAGCCTCACCTTTTCCCGGTAGCCATCCTTGAGCGCCTTGCCAAGCAATCTCTCACTTTGGCCGTCATGGTAGACGTACGCCGTGTCGAGATAATTCACCCCGTTGTCGATGGCGTAGCGAACCATGCGTATCGACTCGGCCTCGTCAATCTCTCCACTGAAACGGTTGCCATCCGGGGTGGGAAACCTCATGCAGCCAAATCCCAGCGCCGAAACCTTCCAATCCAGCCTTCCAAAACTGCGATATTGCATTCTGAATCCCGCTTTCTCCTGCTTCCCAAAACGAATTTTACTCTCAACCTCTGCCGAAGAAGCGAAAACCACCGTTTGCGGCACAGGCGAGTAGGCCGTATACTTAAATACGACAATTCTAGTCGTATTTTCAGTGTTCCGCCTTTGTGCGGCCATCGGAGTCCGGCGGTTGAGCGTGCTGAGCGAGTTGAATGTAGGCGAGAGCGGGGTCCTGGTGGGCCTCGATCTGCCTGAATCCGTGCAGAACCATCTGATGCACATGGGCTTTGTTCCCGATGCGCTGGTCACGGTCCTGCTGCGCGCTCCGGCCGGCGACCCAACCGTCTATAGCGTTGACGGCATGGAGATTGCCCTCCGCCGCGAGACCGCCGCAGCCATCCGCATGCGCCCCGCCCAAGCCGAAGTTCCCGCAAATCGAGGCCGCCCAATGAGCGCCTGCTGCGAGACTCCAGCCTTCGTTCCGCCCAAATCCCCGCCGCACGCAGGGCAGCTCAAGACCGTGGTGCTGATCGGCCCGCCAAACTCCGGCAAGTCCACTCTTTTCAATCGTTTGACCGGCCTGCGCCAGAAGGTGGCCAACTTCCCCGGGGTCACCGTCGAGCAGCGCATGGGCCTGATGGCCGGGGTGGGCCGCGCCGATCTGACGCTGATCGATCTGCCCGGCATCTACTCGCTCGACCCCTATAGCGAGGATGCCCGGGTATCCATCGATGTGTTGCGCGGTAAGATGGTCGGCACGCCCAAGCCGGATGCAGTGCTGATGGTGCTCGATTCCCTGCACCTGACGCGCCAACTGATGCTGGCCGCGCCGGTACTGGCGCTGGGTCTGCCTACCCTGGTGCTGCTCAACATGAGCGATCTGATGGAGGCCCGCGGCGGCCACATCGACCCGCTCGAGCTGGCCCGCGAGCTGGGCGCTCCCGTGGCCCAGATCAGCGCCGTCAACGGAACCGGCCTGGATGCCGTTCCGCTCTTCCTGAACCAGCAAACCGATCGTGCCGCCGCCAAACCGCTCACGCTGCCCGTCGTGGGAAACGCAGCCAGCGCGCACTCCTGGGCCGCTCAGGTAAGCCGACGCACAGGATACCGCGCTCCGCTCTCGGTCGAAGGCACGCGCAAGATTGACAGCGTTCTGCTGCATCGCGTCTGGGGACCGCTCCTGTTTCTTCTCGTCGTCGTCGGCGTCTTTGAGGTGGTCTTTTCCATTGGCCAACCGCTCTCTGACAATTTTGGCGTCATCCTGGCCGGTGTCGGCAACCTCATTCGTCCTCTTTTGCCTGCCGGATGGTTGCAATCCCTGATTCTCGACGGCGCGTGGAAGGGCATCTCGTCTGTGCTCGTCTTTCTGCCGCAAATTCTGCTGCTTTTTCTCTTTATCGGCATCCTGGAAGACTCCGGCTATCTCTCCCGCGCCGCGCTGATCGCCGACCGCGTGATGCGGACGACTGGCTTGAACGGCAAAGCCTTCATTCCCCTGCTCTCGGCCTACGCCTGCGCCGTCCCGGCCATCATGGCCACGCGGACCATCGAGAACAAGCGCGATAGAATGGCCACGATTCTGGTCGCGCCCTTCATGACCTGCTCGGCCCGCCTGCCGGTCTACATGCTTCTGATCGCCGCCTTCATTCCCAACATCACCTACCTGCACGGCTTCCTCGGCCTGCGCACGCTGACCATGCTGGGCCTTTATCTGGCCGGCTTTGTGGGTGCCATGACCACCGCCTGGCTGCTGAAGAGCTCCATCCTCAAATCCAGCGAGACGCCTTTCATCCTCGAGCTGCCGCAGTACCGCATGCCCACGCTGCGCTCGCTGGGACTGAGACTGATGGACCGCGCGAGAGTCTTCCTGCGCCAGGCAGGAACCATCATTTTGTGTGTCACGCTGGCGCTTTGGGTTCTGGCTCATTTGCCGGTAATTCAGTCTCCGAGCGGTCAAATCTCCGCGCCAGAGCTGGCTGACAGTGTGATCGGACGACTCGGCCACTTCATCGAGCCGGCCATTCAGCCCCTCGGCTTCAACTGGAAGATTGGCATCGGGTTGCTCTCCAGCGTACTGGCGCGCGAGGTAATGGTCAGCACCATGGGAACTTTGTATGGCGCCGAGGCCGACACGCACGCCCTCAGCCTGCAAACCGCACTGCACCACGACATGACGCTGGGCGGCGCGCTGGCGCTGATGATCTTCTTCGCCTTCGCCATGCAATGCACCTCGACGATGGCCGTTGTGCGGCGCGAGACCAACAGTTGGAAATGGCCCGCATTCCAGTTCCTCTATATGCTGGCGCTGGCCTGGATCGCAGCCTACGCGGTCAACCATCTGGCGATGGTTTTCTTTTGATACCTCAGGAGTTAAATCCCGCTTTCATTTTTTTGCATTTACGGCATGACTAAACGGCTTGCGAAAAAGCCCCATTTCCAAACAACAAGCAGGAAATGCATACCTCCGTGGCTAAAGCTACCGCTGATTTCATTGACTTGATGCCGGGGATAAATCCCCGGCTTACCACCCGAATGAGTTTTTACGCAAGCTGTGAAATCACCCCAACGAACAAAGATCGTTCGCAGGGGATCCCGGTGAAACCGTGCCCTGACGCAAAGCTTGTTTTTTGAAACACGCCCCAGGGACCGCTAATTACCATGAGGTGTAAAGCCGCCGGCATGCGAGCCGTAATGGGAGTATGATCGACACAGTACGCAATATTCCCTTCTCGCCTCCCGCATTCTAAGCTTTGCCCCAGACGAGCATCGTTTAAGAACGCAACGCAATGACTGGAGCGGCGATGAGCCTCCTCAAGAAATGCGATGTAAGCAATCGTCTACCCGCGCGTCGTAACCAGAGCCCACATTCGTTTGGATCGGCGAGAGAAGCCGATCAAGCCAATACCTCAAAGATCAGGCCGGACGGACCACGGGAGATCAGGCTGACGTTTGTCGAAAACTTCATACTGGAACATTCTCGCCCTTGCCCTGGCCGGCATATCACTGCGAGCGAGTTTTTGGGCTTTTTTTAAACCACGACCGCATCGAAGCTACGGTTGGTCCGGCAGAACGCCGGAAAGGCGTAGATATGAATTGCACAATTTGTAAAGAACTGGCACGAGTTTTTGCGGCAGGGCTCAGCGAGTACATCGAGGCTCGTTCCGCGGCATGTACTCAGGTCAGTACAAGCCTCCTGGCTAAGAAGAATGTCGATATGGAACGCGCTAAGTTCGAACTTGAAGAACACCGGCTAGTATGCGTCTTCGCCATCGGGGCGCTGGCACCTTTGCCGGAACGGGACGTGCCTACTCGGTGGAAACAACTCGCGTCATAATTTCGCGCAGGTTTTCTTGTGCAGCCGTGCAGGTCCAGCTGTAATTGCGGCGGAATCGTTTCCGGGATGAGAACTTAGAGAAGAGTTGAATCTCAGTTACAGAGAATAGACCAATGCGCTCATCCATCTTAGCTTGTCGCAGTAGAATAGGGTTTTTGCGGATCAGCCCTCAACAACGCCGTGTCGCGAGAGACGATTCCCGATTGATGGCAGATTGACTTCGTATTCGTTCTGGCCCTGCGGGGCGGAGTGGATTGGGGCGAGTGCTGTCTTACCTGTCATAGAGAGGCGCTTCTGTGATTCAGATCACATCTCTCCGGTTTTTTGTACCTTGGAGTGTCGGGATTTACCTCCAAGCACGGAGTCGTTCTGAAATAATTTAAGGGGATTAGGAAGAAAAGGTCGTCAGAGCGGGTCCTTTCTGAGGATTGATAGTAGCACTTTGTAGAGGTTGTTTTTCCTCTGGTTGAAGCGAAATTCTGTTTCCTTCAAATGTAAGTGGAAGGTGCTTTTTCTCATGCCGTGGAACTTGACCAAGCGGTTTGCCACATTTTTAACTGGTTGTCTAATTCTGGCGTGCGCGTGGCACTGGCGCCTGGCGAACTGAGGGTTTAACGGTAAAGCAAGGACGAATTCGTAATCAGAGATAGCCCAAGGTTGAAACCCTGGGCTATTTTCGTGTTCTCCCTACGGGAGAAACGGGGTGCATAGGGGGAACAGCGAGTCAGCGGGTTAGCAAGTCAGCAAGTCAGCGGGTTAGCAAGTCAGCGGATTTGAGCGCGACTTCGTCGCGCTGGTTGATTTCTAAAAACGTGTAGGTGGGTAATGTACGGGCTGAAGCCCGTACCCTTCAAGTGCGCCGAAAACAGATGCAGTACCTTCGACTTCGCTCAGGATGACGATGTTGAGTGTTATGGTATCCCACCCTTTCGCAAAAAACGCGAAAGGATGGGGCATCCGATCATTTGTGGATGGTCAAACAAGAAATACCCGCTACGACAAACTTCGCTCAGGATGACGAGCGAATAATCAAATCTGCGAGGAGGGGAGGGGGGTGAGGATGAGGTTGGTGATGTTGCTGACGATGGCTTCGTAGTTATAGCGGGGGTTGGAGGAGAGCTTTTTCCAGCCGGGATGGTTCCGAAAGGCGTCCCAGCGGGCGTTGTACTCGTCGAGGCTGGAGAGGCTGAGCGTGTAGGTGAGGCAGGGCATGCGCGGGCCGATAAGGGTGTCGCCGAAGAAGACGGGATGAAAGCCGGCGGCGAGGAAACAGTCGAACTCGCCGCTGTTGAACATTTCGACTTTGCGGATGTGGGCCTGCTCGCTGGGGTTTTCGTAGGTGCGCATTTGGAAGATACGTTTGGGGTTAGTGGCGGCGGCCGAAGGGGAAGTGAGGCGGGGCCAGCCGGAAAATGCTTGCAGAAGAGAGGTCTCGACGCGGTCGAAGGAGGGCGCGGAGGCGGGAGCATTCCAGAAGGGGTCGGCGGCCTTGAGGAAGACGGGGTCGGCGGCGAGGCGGAGGTTGAGTTGCGCGAGGGCTTCGAGGGAGGCGGCGGGGATGAGCAGATAGAAGGCCGGGGATTGAGAGCCGATGTCGGATTGGAATGCACCGATAGGGCCGAAGCCAAGGCGGACGAGCGCGGGGATGAGCGCGTCGGCGAAGTAGCTCTGGGTGAGCACGGTCTGCGGGCCGGAGTGCAGCTGGTAGCGGCGAATCTGATAGTACTCGGGCGAGGTGGCGGCGGGCTGGACTGGTTGGGCGGCGGCTTCGCGGGCCAGGGCCAGGGCTGAGGCGGCAAGAGAGGCGGAGAGAAAATCGCGGCGCTGCATGGAGACCTCCGGAAGAATAATTGTACGCGAAGAGCGAAGTTAGCGGGGTGAGCACGTCAGCGAGTCAGCGGAATCAAGCGAAGGTCAAAGGACGCGCGCCAGCCACTTGCCGGTGTGGGAGTGGAGATTTGTCGCGATCTCTTCGGGGGTGCCTTGGCTACGATGCGGCCGCCGGCTTCGCCGCCTTCGGGGCCGAGGTCGATGACCCAGTCGGCGCACTTGATGACGTCGAGATTGTGCTCGATGACGATGAGCGAGCCGCCGCCGTCGATGAGCTTGCGGAAGGCGGTGAGGAGCTTGGAGACGTCGTCGAAGTGGAGGCCGGTGGTGGGCTCGTCGAGGATGTAGAGGACGCGGCTGGCCTGGGAGGGCTTGGCGGTGGCGTTGACGGCGCGGACCTGGGCGAGATGGGCGGCGAGCTTGACGCGCTGCGCCTCTCCGCCGGAGAGCGTGGTGGCGGACTGGCCGAGGCGGAGGTAGCCGAGGCCGATTTCGTCGAGGACGGCGAGCTTTTCGAGCAGGCGGGTTTGGCCGGCGAAGAAGCGCAGAGCTTCCTTGACGGTCATTTGCAGAACTTCGTGGATGTTCTTGCCTTTGTAGGGGACGTTGAGGATGCGGGCCTGATAGCGGGTGCCGTTGCAGTCCTCGCAGGGCAGCTCGACGTCGGCGAGGAATTGCATTTCGACGGTGACGGTGCCGTCGCCCTCGCAGGTGTTGCAGCGGCCGCCGGGAACGTTGAAGGAGAAGTGGCCGGGAGTGAGCGAGAGGCGCTTGGCCTCGGGCTGCGCGGCAAAGAGCTCGCGGACGAGATCGAAGCCCTTGATGTAGGTGATGGGATTGGAGCGCGGAGTGCGGCCGATGGGGGTCTGATCGACGAGGACGACGTCGTTGAGGCGCTCGACGCCGGTGAGGGATTTGTAGACGCTGGAGGGGTCGGCGCCTTCGGACTGGCCGAGGGCGCGGGCGACGGCGCGATAGAGGACCTGATGGACGAGCGTGGATTTGCCGGAGCCGGAGACGCCGGTGATGGCGACGAGCATGCCGAGGGGAATTTCGACGTCGAGGGCGTGGAGGTTGTTGGCCGTGGCTCCGCGCAGGACGAGCCGCTCGCGGCCGGGCGGACGGCGGCGCGTGGGGATGGGGATGGAAAGCTGGCCGGAGAGATAGCGGCCGGTGAGCGAGTTGGGATTGGCTTCGATTTCGGCGAGCACGCCCTCGGCGAGAAGCTTGCCGCCGAGCTCGCCTGCGCCGGGGCCGAGGTCGAGGAGATGATCGGCGGAGCGGAGAATGTCGGCGTCGTGCTCGACGACGATGATGGTGTTGCCCAGGTCGCGCAGCTCTTTGAGGATGCGAATGAGGCGGGCGGTGTCGCGGGAGTGGAGGCCGATGGAGGGCTCGTCGAGGACATAGAGCGCGCCGACGAGTTGCGAGCCGAGCGAGGTGGCGAGCTGAATGCGCTGCGCCTCGCCGCCGGAGAGCGTGGAGGCGAGGCGGTCGAGGGTGAGGTACTCGAGGCCGACGGCGTCGAGAAAGCCGAGGCGCTGGCGGACCTCTTCGAGGATGGGGCCGGCGATCTCCTCCTGCATGGGCGAGAGCTTGAGCGCGGCGAAGAAGGCTTTGGCTTCGGCGATGGTGAGCGCGGTGGCCTGGCAGATGCTCTGGCCGTTGAGGCGGACGCTGCGGGCCTCGGCGCGGAGGCGCTGGCCGCGGCAGTCGGGGCACTCGGCGTAGCCGCGATATTTGCTGAGCATGACGCGGACGTGGAGCTTGTACTTTTTGCGCTCCATCTGCGCGAAGAAGCCGAGGACGCCGACGAATGCTGCCTTTGCCGCGCAGGACGATTTCGCGCGCGGCTTCGGGCAGGTCGCGCCAGGGAACGTCGAGGGGCACGCCGAGCTCGGCGGCCTGGCTTGCGAAACTCGGTGAACCAGGGGCGGTACTTGGGGCGGTTCCAGGGATCGATGGCGCCGTCGTTGAGGGTGAGGCGATTTGTCGGGGATGATGAGGTTCAGGTCGAAGTCCATGGTGTTGCCGAAGCCCTGGCAACGGGGACATGCGCCGAAGGGATTGTTGAAGCTGAAGAGGCGCGGCTCCGGCTCGCGGCCGGGGCGATGGCAGCTCTTGCACTCGTAGGCGGCGGAGAAGCGGTGGCGGCGGGCGCTGGAGCGGACTCGTCGCGGGGGAGCTCCTCGAAGATGACCTCGCCGGATTCGCGATAGGCGATTTCGGCGGCGTCGACGATGCGGGCGCGATTTTCTGCGCTGACGACGATGCGGTCGAGAAGGACGAAGACGGGCAGCGTGAAGTCGAGGTCGAGGAGCGACTCGGGAGTGGAGAACTCGAAGATGCTTCCCTGCTGGTAGAGGCGGTTGAAGCCGGAGGCGCGCAGTTCGATGAGGCGGGCTTTGAGGGCCTCGGTGAGCGGAGATTCGGATGCGGGCTTGGGTGCGGATTTGGCGGCGGATTTGGCGGTGCGGCGGAGCGGGTTTGGCGTCGGATTCGGGCGCGGGCTCGGCGTGGCGGACCGGGAAAGAGCACGTTGAGGCGGGTTCCCTCACCCAGCGCCAGAGTGGCCTCGGCGATCTCGTCGATGGAGTCGCGCTTGACCAGGCCGTCGCAGTGGACGCAGTGGACGGTGCCGCAGCGGGCGTAGAGCAGGCGCAGGTAGTCGTAGACCTCGGTGGCGGTGGCGACGGTGGAGCGCGGGATTGCGGGTGGTGTTCTTCTGCTTGATGGCGATGGCCGGGGCGAGGCCGTCGATCTCGTCCACGTCGGGCTTTTCGATGCGCTCCAGAAACTGGCGGGCGTAGGCGGAGAGCGACTCGACGTAACGGCGCTGTCCCTCGGCGTAGATGGTGTCGAAGGCCAGCGAGGATTTGCCCGAACCGGAGACGCCGCTGATGACCGTCAGCTTGCCGTGGGGAATCTCGCAGGAGATGTTCTTCAGGTTATGGGTCCGCGCGCCGCGGATGATGATGGCGTCGTTCAAAGGGAAGTCACCGGGCGAGAAGTTGTGGCTACCGCGTCCCAGAAGCCTCAGTGAGGCTTGGGACGCAGACGGCCATTCTTCATTATAGAGCTCGGAGCACCGTGGAGGATACGGTGCGATCCGGTCCGAATGAGCCCGGCGTCCGCGCCCACACCCAGCTTATGCAACTGAACGGAGCTGGATCTGTGCCTTTTCGAGATGGAGCGGCGCACGCCAAGCTGGGAACGCGGTGGCACGGGTATTGGACCTCGACCGCTTCTCCTGCTTGCGGTCAAGGACGTCTCGCCAGCCCCATCAGAACAGCTGAGGCGCAGGCCGGACACTGATCCGGGCAGTTGCCAACAGAACTACAGTCCTGACACAGATAAGCAAATGAGAGGGGAATGTGTTGCATGGAAAGATATTTCATGGATTGACCTCCGATTTTGGGTTCGGGCATAGGCCAGTAGCATCGGGGGTAGCCGCCAGCATTTCCCATTATGGAATCCCCTGGCAGGGGGTTCCCTATTTGGATAATATCAGTCCATATTCAGTAACGTTACATTTTGAATGTGAATATCGGGTGCAGGCCCATCACACAGAGCTTGCGTTGCAGTGAAAATGATTTTATTTCAATCAGATACGGCGGTGAAGCGTATCGGTATTCGTTAAAAAATAATTAATTTAAGGCTTGAATTGGGACACTCGTCTTGTTGAGCTTAACTCTCGACGCCTTTTACTCGGGCGAACCGACGTAGACGACTAAGTAGGTAGCAGCCTCGGTTTTGCTGGCGCTGGTGATGGAGTGGCCGTCATCGTCTATGCACAGGCCCATTTCGCCGGCCTTGAACGTGCGCGTAACGCCTGCTGTCATGAGAGTCACCCTTTCCTGTGCCATGCGAGGCACCAACGCGCCGGTGTACACGCTGCTGCCTCGAATGACTGGAGCGATTGCTTACAGGAACGGCGTAATGGTCAATATCGCCTTGTCGATATGATCAAGGCTGCGTTCACGCAATCCCTTGTTTTCGGGTATATCCCGGCCGTGTTCAACGTCAGCACGTGCCTCTTTCAACAGCCTCACCGCTGAGTGAATCGGCCAACTCTGATTGCCTTTGCTCTGTGGCGGCGGCGTGACCTGAGGGTTTCTGCCATCATCGCGGGCGGCCTTTGCTATCTCGTCGATGGCATGGCTGATCTCCTTGATGGCATGCTTGCAGGCGTCTTGCGCCTCCGGCTTGACGGGCATCTGCAAGTAGGCGCGCGCGGTTTTCAGATCAGAGAGAGCGTGGAGATAAGCGGGAAACTGGGCGTGTGCCAGTTTAGCCGGCGCCAGGAAGAAGATGGTCAACAACGCGAAGGCTGCAAGGATGTAAGATTTGAAGTTACGCATTTCAGTAGCACCTTTCCAGGGAGATTAGAACCGGTCTCATCTACCATGGGCATTGAGCCGCAGAGTGCATGAGCCCCTCGTTATTCTTTGGTCTCATATTCGACAAAATGGAGTCCAAGCAATTGATGAGACAGATTGTACTGCAACAGCACTGCCGAGAGGATACACCTTACCTAATTTTTCGTCACTACCCAACAAGGATTATTCAGGCCAATTATTGCCTGCGAGGCGGCCTGCCTGTCTGTCAGCCTCCGCGGAAATCCCTCGATTCCCTTCCCTGCCCCGGCGCGTCGAACTCTCAGCCACTCCGGTCAGGCTCCGTCCCGGTAAACTGTTGATTGAGGTATTCCGTGCATCGAATTGCGTTCTGATTTTCGCTACTGTTGGCATCGGTTGCCGGATTCGGCCAAATTTCCGCGCAAAATCCAAAGAAGCCGGCACCGGAGGCCGCGCCTGCGACGCCGCGGCCCAGCCCGTCTCCGAAGAAGTGGCGGAGGCGGAGGCGGCCATCGTCAAGTCCGACTGGAAGGCGGCGGAGGCCAAGCTCGACACCTGGCTGGCGGCTCACCCTACCGATGCGCGGGCGCTGTTTGACGCAGGCTACGTGGCCGATGCGCAAAATCGGCTGGAGGCCGCGGCCGGGTTCTACCGGCGAGCCGTGGAGGCGAACCCGCAGTCGTTTGAGGCGCATGTGGAGCTGGGGCTGTTGCTGGCGCGGCAGGGAAAGACTATCTGAGGCGCGAACGGAGCTGGCAGCGGCGACGCAGCTCGATCCCGGCGAGGCGGGACCAGGCGCCAAGGCGCGGGCGTGGCGGGCGCTGGCGGAGATTGACAGCGCAACCGATCCGGCCAAGGCGTCGGAGGATTTGCTGGAGGCGCTGAAGCTCTCGCCGGAGACGCCGACCGACACGCTGCTGGCCGCGAGCCTGGCCGAGCAGACAGGCCAACTTGACGCCGCCGAGCAAGCCTATCGCCGCATGCTGGCCAAGGATCCGAAGTCGGCGGCGGCCAATGCCGGCCTGGCTCACCTGTTGATTGCGCGCAAACAGTATCCCGAGGCGGAGACGCTGCTGCGGGCGGCGCTGGAGCAATCGCCCGAGGACACGGCGCTGACCGCGCAACTGGCCACCGTGCTGGCCGCCGAGGACAAGGCCGAGGCGCTGCCGCTGTTTCAGAAACTGCACGATGCCCACCCCAAGGACGCGGCCATTACGCGCATGCTGGCCGCGGTGATGGACGACGCCGGAGACGTGGCAGGCTCGGACAAGCTGTACGTTACGCTGCTCGACGGCCAGCCCCAACGACCCGGCCCTGCTGGTGGCGCACGGGCAAAACCTGATTCGGCAGCTCAAGTACGCCGAGGCCTTCGCGGCCTTCGACAAGGCCACCCGGCTGGATGCGGCCAACGCCGACGGCTGGAGCGGCCTGGCCTTTGCCGCATCGAGGACCAATCAGCCCGCGATCACGATTCACGCGCTGACCATGCGGTCGAAGTTTCTTCCGGAAATTCCGTCCACCTACTTTCTTTGGGCAATCAGCTACGATGCGCTCCACCAAAAGGAGCAGGCAGCGACTTACTACCATCACTTTCTGGACTGCGGCGGCCGGAAAATTTCCGAATCAGGAGTGGCAGGCGCGGCAAAGGCTGCTGGTGCTGGAGAAAAAACAGTGAAACAGTGGACAGTGAACAGAACCAATAGAGGAAAACTCTTCACTCAAGAAAGACAGTCCGGAGAGATTATCAAACCGATAAATTTGGTAAAAATGAGATTTGCATCAGTCGCCGACCACTGATCATTGACCACTGATCGCTGTAAACTGTTCTTAGTGGCCTTCGATTTAGTTTCCATCTTTCAGGAAGAGTACCGGGCGTTGCGCCCGCGGGCGCCGATGCCGCCCATGACAGTGCGTTTCCGGCGGTTTACCTCGCTGAATACGCGCATCCGGCTGCGCGAAGGGCAGATTCCGGCGAGCCTTTCCGATCTGCTGGAGGGCGCGCCGGAGTCGGTGATCCGCGCCATCGCGCATATTCTGCTGGCCAAGCTCTACAAAAAGCCGATCGACGCGGCGCACAACCTGCGCTACAAGCGATTTTCGTCGAGCGCCGCCGTCAGCCGGCAGACGGAGCTGATTCGCGGGGCGCGCGGCAGCAAGCGGTTCTCCGGGCCGGAGGGACGCTTCTACCATCTGGAAGAGGTCTTCGACTCGCTGAACGCGCGGTTCTTCGGCGGGATGCTGGGGCGGCCGGAGTTGACCTGGAGCGAGGGGATGGCCAAGCGCGCGCTGGGCCACTACGACGCCGCGCACAACACCATCGTGGTGAGCCGCGTCTTCGACCGGCCATCGAGCCCGCGCTACGCCATTGAATACCTGCTCTTTCACGAGATGCTGCACCTGAAGCACCCGGTGAAGATGCGCGGGGTGCGGCGGTGCGTACATTCGCGGGAGTTCAAGGCCGAGGAGAGGCTGTTTCCGCAACTGAAAGAGGCGCAGGCGTTTATCAAGCGGCTGTAGGGGAAAACGGAGATTGTATGGTTGTCGATTAGCTTTGGATTATACTAAATCGACTCCGATGCGAGACGAAATGAAAGGAGTTTTGATGCCTGCAATCTCATACGAAGATATCGTCATAGAGATGAGGCGTCCGACTCTCGTTTTGGCAGGTCCGGGCGCAGGAAAAACGTACCTTCTCGGCGATCGTGTCAAGCGCCTACTCGGTGCCGGAGTAGACCACGATACCATCACTTTGCTTACCTTCGGCAAGGATGCAAGCCAGAACATGCTGAACAAGCTGCTCGATCCCAACAATGGATTCGGACTGAAATACGACCAGCGTCCTCACGTCTCAACCTTGCATTCACTCGGATACGAAATTGTGAACACCAAGCCGGGAGCCGTCGGCCTACGCAAGACAAACCTGCGGGTTCAGTCGGAATCCTCGGTGTCAAAACTCTTGTTCAGAGACGCGGCGCTGAGCGCTGGGCTTTCGGAGGAGGATGCGAAAGCCGCTCGTGACTGCAAGGCATGCGGTGACTGCAAACCGACTGAGAATGAGAGCAAATGCTTTGTCTGCCGTGGATACTGGGACATTATGTCGAAGTGCAACTACCTCGACTTCGATGACCAAGTGCTTTTCGCTTGCCGGATTCTTGAGGAAGACCCAGTTCTTCTCGCGGATTATAGGAAAAAGTGCCGGCACTTACTAGTGGACGAATATCAGGACATCAATGCTGCTCAATTCAGACTAATTGAGTTGCTTAGTAAGACGAACTTGGACGGCCTCTTTGTTGTCGGGGATGACGCTCAGAGCATCTACAGCTTCCGAGGCGCTACGCCTAAATTCATTCTCGGTTTCATCGACGATTTCACTGACGCCTGGTCGGCACCTCTGGCCTACAGCCGACGCTGCCATGAAGGCATCCTAGGGAGAGCGCAGTCTGGACTCAAGAAGCATTACCCGAATTGGACCGGACCGCACAATTTGGAGTACTGCATCCCTCCGGGCGAAGAGCCGAAGGTTTGGCAAGTCCCAAGCGAAGATGCAGAAGCGCAATGGGTTGCGCGGATAGCTCGGCAGGCTGTAGGTGAGCACAAGACTGTGCTTGTGCTTGCGCCGAAGAGCGCATTCTTTCCACGTCTATCCCTAGCCCTGAATCAGTACGGAGTCTCACATGATTGCCAAGAAAACCTTTTATCCGATACGATTAACGACCGGCTATCCGTCATCTGACAGTTGGTTGAATAAATTCAGGATCAGAACAATAACTTCCTCACACGTCTTGCAATCGAATGCGTCATCAACCATGGAACATCCAAAATTGCGGGAGCCGCTAAGGGAACGCGCTGTAAGGCGGAAACCATTGCAATCCGAGTCGGCGTTGAGACTGAAATAGGTCGTCTTTGGAGTGCCGTTACGAGCAGTCGCAGCCTAATGGACATCCTCGAAGCTCTCTCCTCGCCCTCTAAGGAGCTATGCGCCGCTAGAAGCGTACTCATCAGTCTTCGTGAATCGTACTCGGAATGCAAGGGAGATCGGAGAGGCGAGTTCGCAAAATACCTTGCCTTGGCGTGTGGCGGATGGATTCAGCCCGAGACTCTCGCAAAGGATCTTCTTTTGGTCAAGGAGCAACTTACAAGTAGCGGGCCACCTGGATTCAGCTCCGTTCAACTGATGACCTTGAGAAAGGCCAAGGGACTGGAAGCCGATGTGGTTGTGATGGTGGGTTTGGAAGATGACATTATCCCTGGTTCTGCCAATGATATAGAGGAGCAGGCGAGACTCTTCTACGTCGGCATGACTCGAGCGAAGGATAAGCTCTACATGATTCACTCGTTCAAGCGCCCAAGAAATGTTTCCTTCGGCGAGGATATCGTTAAAAAGACGAGGAGCCGATTCCTTAATGCTATGGGCGTTAAGAGCAGATACATGAAGGAATGCGCAAAGACGGCGTAGCAAGAAACCGACAAACTATTAAGGATTCCGCAGCGGAACGCGGACCAGGATGGCGTTGTCCACGCGCACGATCAGGCGGGAGTATTTCTCCTTGCCCGCATTGCTGCATGGCCGGTAGCGCGGGTTGATCGATTCCACGTTGACAGCAGTGGAGCCTTGGGGTCGCGGGGCACGTCGAAGCTGACGCGGATGTCGGGTTGGCCGTCGCCGTCTACATCCACCATGTCGGAGACGTGCTGCGGCAAGGCGCTGACGGGAGTCCAATCGAGCTGGACGAAGGGCTTTTCGCTTTGCAGGAAGTGCGGATAGACAGGGCGGTGAACGTCGATGGAGTATGCACCCATGGGAATGGCGCGCACCTTGGGGCCGCCGGTGTAGACCTCGTCCACGTGGAGAGGGAGGGCGGCAACGCCTTTGGAGAAGGTTCCCATCAGCAGAAACGGGAGTCAGCATCGCGACAAGCAAGGTAGCGTCTGCCGCCGCGTAGCCGAGTATAGGACGGAGTTTCATCAGTACCTCCTAGACGACAAAGTGCAGAATGGTGGCAAGGCCCTGAGCGATGATGCTGCCGCCGAACATGACGGCCAAGGCCCAGGCGCCATAGAGGAACATGAGCCGCGCGCGCTCCGGCTTCCATGCGATTTGAGTTCCCTTGATATGCCAGACAACAGCTTGCCGCGGGCAGACATCCACGCACGCGCCGCACTTCATGCAGGAGAGCAAGGTCTCGCCGCGGGCGACGGATTCCTTCGAGAGGGAGAGATTGGGGCAGGCATTCTGGCAGAGCAGGCAGGGCTTGCAGCGCGTCCTTGTCAATTTTCATTTCAAAGATGCTGATCTTGTTGAAGATGGATTGGAATGCGCCGAAGGGACAGAACCAGGAACACTGGGTTCGCTTTTTTGTCAGGAAGGGCAACACGATGACGAGGCCCGGCGAAGAGCAGGATAAAGATGACGTTCTGCACCAGGCCGAGCAGGTTGCGGGCGGCAACGTACTCCGTGACGGCCTTGAAGGGGCAGAGCCACATGCAGTAAGCCGGCTCAAAGAGGGCCAGCGAGAGCAGCACCATGGCCAGCAGCACGGCCCATGGAATGATAGCGCAAGCGGGGGTCGAGCTTGCGGATTTTGGCGCGCGGAGGAATGGCGGCCACGCCTTCTTCAATGCCGCCGAAGAAGCAGGCGTAGCTGCACCAGCCTTTGCCCATCACCAGCGTAAGGGCCAGCCAGAGGCCCACCATGGCCGCAATGCCGTGGCTGTTGCTGGCGATGGAGCCGGGAAAGACCACTGTTTTGGTGAGGGCGGCCGGCAGGATGAGCAGCGGGATGGGCATGAAACAGAATGGCGTGCGGCCGGCGATCATCTCTTCGATGGGAATGCCCATGGAGCCGCGCATGACGAGGAGGTTATGAATAAAGCCAATGGGAAAGAGGACTCCCAGGCTTACGAAGAAGATGCGACGCCAGCGATAGGTACTATGGGTCCGCATCATCATGAAGAAGAGCACGGTCATGAAGAGTGCAGTGATTGCGCCGGCGGTGGTCGAGACCGGATCGAAGCTCGCGCCGGGACGAAAACCCATCATGAGCAGCGACCAGAGGAAGATGGGCAAGGTGAGAAGCAGAGACCAGAGGATGCCGCGCGGCGCAGGGCGAGTGAACGGCAGAATGCGAGCGTCAGTAGCCATAGGTTTTTTTCCCCAACAGCATGGCGATTCCCATAGAAAGGTAATAGAGGGCGATGAGCACCATCGCCATGCGCGCAACGGTGAGGACGGCCTGGTTGCGAACGATGCAGCCCAAGCCCATAAACGGCACAAACCAGAGGGAAGTTCCCAGAAAGAATACCGCAAAGAAGAGCAGGGCGGCGGCCATGCTGCCCAATTGGGCTGCCCTGATGCCGGCAACAACAAATGGAGGGCAGAGATTCAAGCCGGTGAGAAGGCCCAAGGCGGCGGCGCCGGCGACGCCGCGATTTCTGTTTTCACCGATTTGGACTAGTTTTGAATCCGCGCAAGATTGAGCGCAACTGCGCCGGGCCGAGTATGCGTACCAAAGCAGCACGCCGGCGAGCAACACATAGACCACGCCCATCATCAGCAGGCGCGGCGCGGGCAGCAGCGACGCCAGCGCGCCAAGTTCCCAGGCCACAACGGCAAAGAGCATGTATCCCACAAGGCGCGCCGCGAGAAAGACGGAGAGATAGCGGAGGTGAGGCCGGAAGCCCGCGCGCTCGGTGAGCAAAGAGGGAACCAGGACAGGGTCCGCAGGCTGCGATACAGGCAGGTCCCGAGGCCAGACCCAGGACCAGGGCCTCGCCGCATGAGGCAAAGACAGCCATGTGTGGATGATCTTTGGCCAGCCGTGCCGGGGTCGGTGACGGATGACACAGGCAGATAATTCAAAGTGTCTGAGCGAACTTACGCGGCTTTATTCATCTCCTGGTCGGCTTTATCGGGGCCGGTGGCGGAGTGCCTGGCGGCCCAGAGGATCAGGGCAATGCCCGCGACGACGCAGCCGGCGCTGGCCAGTTGCGCGTTTGATAAGCCCCATAGAACCTTGGGGTTACGACGGATAAATTCAACCAAAAAGCGAGCTATTCCGCTGAGCAGCAGGTACTGGCCGACGATGGCGCCGGTGCGATCGGACTTGCCCGCCCGCCACCAGAGCCAAACGCCGATGAGCAGTCCGGCGGCCAGCTCGTAAAGCGGAGTGGGATAGACGGGGACGAAGGCTGGCTCGAGGCCGTTGGGAAAGCTCATGCCCCAGGGGCGAAATGTGAAGGAGAGAAAATGAATGGGGTGATGGCGATGCCGTAGCAGCCGTCGCCGGAGAGAAAGCAGCCGATGCGTCCGATGCCCTAGCCGATGGCGGCGGCGGGAGCGGCCAAATCCAGGGTGCGCAACATGCCGATCTTTGCCCACCAGCCCTGGAAGAGCAGCGCGGAGATGCCGAAGAGGAGGCCGCCGAACCAGGCGAATCCGTCCGTTTGCCACAAAACCTGCCAGCCCAGATAGCGAAACTCGATGGGGGTGTCGATGACGTGCCAGAGCTTGGCGCCCACGATGCCGGCCACCACGGTTACGGCGACCATGCCCAGGGCGTCGGCGGTGACGCGCGCGCGGCGGAAGCCGCGGTCCATGACGAAAGCTGCGGCCACGGCGGCCAGCCACAGCATCAGCCCGAAGGTGTTCAGGTGATCGAGGCGCAGGGGCCCGAGATGCAGGTGCAGGAAACTGATATCGATAAAGGGAATCATGCTTCTCAAGTATAGCCGGGCGCGGGCGGAAGAAGCGCGAAGAGCCTGCTCGGGAATGAAATGACAGGATTTTCACAGGCGCGCTTGCCTGGCGGCATGGGGTTCAGGCGATACTGGGTGCATGGCAACGAACGTCCCCCAGGGCCTTGAGGTTCTTTATACCCGCCAACAGATTGCCGAGCGCGTGGCCGAGATGGGCGCTCAGATTACCCGTGACCTGAACGGCGAGAAGCTGGTGATGGTGGGGGTGCTGAAGGGCGCTGCGCCGTTTCTGGCCGACCTGTCGAGGGCCATACAGGCCGACGCCACCTTTGACTTTGTGGCCACCTCGAGCTACGGCCAGGGGAAGAGGTCTTCCGGCGCGGTCAAGCTGGTCAAGGACCTGGATGAGTCGATCGAGGGCAAGAATGTGCTGGTGGTGGAGGACATTCTGGACACCGGGCTGACGCTCTCCTACCTGCGCAAGCTCTTTATGCAGCAGAATCCCAAGACGCTGCGCATTGCCACGCTGCTGGACAAGCCCTCGCGCCGCATCGAAAAAATCAAGGCGGACTATGTGGGCTTTTCCATTCCCAACCTGTTCGTGATCGGCTACGGAATGGATTACGCGGAGCGCTACCGGAACCTGCCGGACATCTGCGTGATGTCGCCCGACCATCCGGAGTAGGGCGATTCAGGGTTTAACAACCTCCACAACCGCGCTATCCGGCCCGCTCCAGGCCTCCGCGCCTTCATGGGTGAACTTGCCAGCCGCGTCATCCCAATGCAAACGCGTGATGGATCCCGCGCCCTTTTCATAGGCGTAGGTTGTGCCGTCATCGGAAAAGAGCGTGAAAGCCGCGTCTCGCGCCCGGATAAACGCGCACCTTTTCGATGGCCTGGGCTTGATGCGTGCTCTCGACCGGCGCTCCCAGGGGAAGGATCGACCCGGCGCGCACAAAAAGCGGAATCGTATCAATGGGCGCGGCTACGGTGATGGACTGGCCGCCCTTCACCCGCTCGCTGGTCCAGAAGTTATACCAATCGGCTCCGGCGGGAAGATAGACCTCGCGGCTGATGGCGCCCTGCTCAGTCACCGGCGCAACCAGGAATGCCGGACCGAACATATATTCGTCGCGCACATCAGCAACCTTGGGGTCGTTGGGGAAATCCAGCGGCAGGGCGCGCATGAAGGGCGCGCCGGTCAGCCAGGTTTGATAGCCGAGCGAATAAATGTAGGGCATGAGCTGGTAGCGCAGGCGCAGATATTTCTCCAGAATCGGCTGCGCCTCTTTGCCGTAGGACCAGACCTCGTTGGCCGCGCGGCTGCCGTGGGTGCGGAAGATGGGCAGGAAGGCGGCGTACTGAAACCAGCGGGTGTACAGCTCCGGATAGTCGTCGTAGCCGCCCACGTTGGCGCGGGCGTCCGAGGGGTCGAGCAGCGGCTTATGGGCGGGATGATGGGTTTCGGGAAGATACTGCCATCCGCCGGTGTCGTTGGACCAGTACGCGAATGCCCGACGCGGCTAAATCGAGGCCGGTGGGAATCTGCCGGCGGAGCGTGTCCCAGGTGGGATAGATGTCGGAGGACCAGAAGATGGTTCCGTTGCGCTGCGCGCCGATGTAGGCGTCGCGGGAGAGGATCAGCGCACGCCTGCCGGGCTCATCCTTGCGGAAGCCGTCAAAGAGCGCCGCGGTGTGGAAGAGCGGATAGACGTTGAAGAACTGCGTTCCGGGGCCAATGTGGAAGTAGGCGCCATTGGGAGGCAGGTCGGGCTCGGTCTCGTCGGCCCAAAGCGAGTCGAAGCCCTGGCTGATGATGTTCTCGTGGATGGTCTTCCAGTACCACGCGGCGGCTTCAGGATTAGTCGTGTCGATGTCCGAGCCGGCGCGGTCATAGGGCAACCCATCGATGGGCGTGCCGTCGGCTTTGTGGATGAGCCAGCCCTTTTTGAGCAGCTCCGCAGTAGTAGCGGTCCTCGGGCACAAAGCGCGGCCAGACGCTGATCATCGTCTCGAAGCCCATCGCGTGGAGCTTCTTGTTCATCACCGCGGGATCCGGCCAGAACTTGGGGTCAAAGTCGAACTGGCCCATTTTGGTGAAGTAGAACCAGTCCACCACAATCACATCGGCAGGCAGATGGCGGTCGCGATAGCCTTGCGCCACGTCCAGCACCTCCTTCTGGCTGGCGTAGCGCTGTTTGCACTGGATGTACCCGTAGGCCGCCTTGGGCAACATATGCGTGGGTCCTGTGAGCAGCTTATAGCCCGCGTAGATCTCGTCCGCGGTAGCGCCGGCGATCACGAAGAAGGAGACGCGGTCGCCCACCTGCGATGTCCAGCGGGTCTGCTCGTTGAATCCCGGCTCGATGGTGGTCCTGGAGGGGTTATCCCACAGCAATCCATAGCCTTTGTTGGTCACCAGAAAGGGTACGCAGAAGCTGGGAGCGACAGGAGCCAGGTAATCGGCCCAGCAATGCACCACATGGCCGCGATGGTCAAGGAAGCCTTCGTGGTTCTGGCCCAGTCCGTAATAGTGCTCGTCCTCGGGCGAGGCAAATGTCGCGCCCACGGTGTAGAACTGGGCGTCCGACGGGCGGCGGTCGCGAGCCACGTAGGCCGTGTCGTCCTTCTGATTCAGCTCGGACTGCATCCAGCCGGTCATCTCCAGCAGCGTTTTGCCATCGGGCGTGCGCAGCGTGATATGCGCGCCCGGAACGGAGCCATTAAAGTACTTGCCGATGTCCACTTGCGTCGGGAGCGGCGGCGTGGTGCTGGGCAGGTCTCGATCGATGGTGGCAACGATGCGCGCTGATTGATACATATCGGCCTGCGCGCTCTGGCTGGCCTGCCATCCCGCGGCGGCGGGGTTGGCCAGGACACCATAGCCCGGAGGGGCCATCGCGGGTCCGCGATTGAGGCTGAGCGTGACGCGCAGGATATTGGGCGCATACGGCTCAAGCACAATGGTGCTGCCGCCCCGCTGAAGAACAACCCGATTCTGCTGAGCAACGAGGATGGCGCCGCCAACCAGGCTAGCGAATACACATAGAAGAATGCCGCACCTGCGAACCCATGAAACCATTCCCGATCCTTCCAATTGACGCGTAATCAGTTTACAATCCAGACGGCAGCTAGCGCCGCCAATTCGCTGTTAGGCGCGGCAGACACTATACTGAATAGCGGACACGATACTTAGTCGCTGTAGAGCGCGATAAGCCGCCCCGTGGGCGGCATTTCGCTGTCCAGGAGCAAGACCGATGAGTTCGCCCACCCCCCATCAGGATACGGATCCGGAGTTCGAAAACAGAAGCTATGACGCAGCCGCATTTGCCGCGGCAACGCTTAAAAGCTGGCAGACGCTGGCCGCGGTGATCGACCACACGCTGCTGAAGCCCGAAGCGACGCGCGCGCAGGTGGTGAGCCTGTGCGAAGAGGCGATTCGCTACCGTTTTGCCTGCGCGATGGTGAACCCGGTGTGGGCTTCGACGGCGGTGAGCGCGCTGAGCGGCAGCGGCGTGCCGGTGGGCGTGGTGATCGGCTTTCCGCTGGGCGCGTCGCTGGTGTCAACGCTGCACCACGAGGCGGCGGCGCTGAGCAGGCTGGGAGCGCGCGAGCTGGACATGGTGATTCCCATCGGCATGCTCAAGAGCGGCGACAACCGGGCGGTGCAGAACGCCATCCATAGCACGGCCACGATGGCCCACCATCACGGCACGCTGCTCAAGGTGATTCTGGAGACGGCGCTGCTGAGTGTGGAAGAGAAGCTGCGCGGCTCGGAGTTGGCCATACAGGCGGGAGCGGACTTCATCAAGACGTCAACTGGATTTTCTTCCGGCGGGGCGACCGCGGCCGACGTAGCGCTGATGCGCGGCGTGGCCGGCTCGCGCTGCGGCGTGAAGGCCTCGGGCGGCATTCGCACCCTGGCGGATGTAAAGACTTTGCTGGAAGCCGGCGCCAGCCGCATTGGAGCTTCTGCCTCGGTGGCCATTGTGCGGGAGATGGGCGCTGAGTAGTCACCTTCAGTGTCATATAAAGGGTCTGCTGGATTCAGGCTCAAATTGTGAAGCAAAGGGATGGTATTCCATGAACGATACTCTATCCGCGAGCCGTTTTGAATCGGCAACGATACTCATTACGGTCATGGACGAGACCGTCTCTCTGGAAGAGACGGTGAGGATTGTTATGCGCGACGTCAAGGATCGCGTGGCTGAGATTTTAATTGTGGTTTGCAAGCGAACGACGCCGGAAGCGATGGCCACGGTCGAGCGCCTGAGCAAGAGCCTGGGAAGCCTGGTCCGGGTTCATATCCAGACGCTGCCATTTTTAGGCGGCGCTATTCGAGAGGGTTTTGATCTCGCCCGCGGCAGTCACGTGGTGATGATGGCCAGTGACATGGAAACAGACCCAAATGAGGTGAAGAACCTGATTGCCAACGCGGAAACCCATCCGTCAGCGATCATAACCACCAGTCGCTGGCGCGCAGGCAAGACATTTGAGGGCTATTCGAAGATCAAGCTGGTGTGCAACTGGATCTTTCAGAAGATTTTTGCGACGTTATATTGTGTGCGATTATCCGATATGACTTTTGGCTACCGGATATTTCCAACGAAACTGGTCCAAAGCATCCGATGGGAAGAACTGCGGCACGCGTTTCTATTTGAGACGCTGGTCAAGCCGCTGCGGCTGGGAGTCGAGGTAATCGAGATTCCTTGCGGGTGGAAGGCGCGCCCTGAAGGGAGATCATGGAATTCATTTTTTCTTAACTTTGTATACTTTCGCACCGGCCTGCGAACGCGCTTCGCCAGCCGGAAATCAATTCTCAAGACGGGCATACAGGCATAGGGAAGCAGGAGGCCGAATTTGAAGACAGTCATCGTTACCACGACCATCAACCCTCCTACTGAAGCGATTCACAAGTTCGAGGCAATGAAGGATTGCGAGCTGGTGGTCATCGGCGACAAAAAGACGCCGCGCGACTATCATCTTGAGCGGGGAATCTACGTGACTCCCGAGGAGCAGGAGAAGTACGATCCCGAGCTCTCGGAGGCCATCGGCTGGAATTGCATTCAGCGGCGTAGCATGGGCCTGCTCTGGGCCCACGAAATGAAAGCCGACATCGTGGCCGTGGTGGACGACGATAACATCCCGCTGGAGGGGTGGGGCGAGAATCTGCTGGTGGGCAAAGACGTGGAGATGGATTTCTACGAGACCGATCTGCCCGCCTTCGACCCGGTAGGCGCGACCAATCACACCCACCTGTGGCACCGCGGCTACCCGCTGCAACTGCTTCCCAAGAGGGATTATTCGAAGAAGACGCGCAAGACGGTGCATGTGGATGTGCAGGCGGATTTCTGGAACGGCGATCCGGACATCGACGCCATGTGCCGCATGGAGCATGCCCCGGAGTGCGATTTCAATCCCCAGGCCTTCCCCATGTGCGCGAACAAGATGGGCCCGTTCAACTCGCAGAATACCTTCATCGCCGGCAAGTGCCTGAAGGACTACTTTCTGTTTCCGCATGTGGGGCGGATGGACGACATCTGGGCAGCTTATTACTTGCAGGCCAAGGGCTACCGCGCGGTGTGGGCCAAGGCCTCGGTCTACCAACTGCGCAATCCGCACGACCTGGTGCGCGATATGGTGCAGGAGTATATGGGCTATGAGAACAACCTGAAGCTGGTTGAGGATCTGGCGCGGGATCCGGAATCGATTGCCGCCTATCTTCCCGAGAGGTCGAACCGGGCATTCAAGCTCTACCGGAGGCACTTCAAGAATGCCTAAAGTGCTGGTTACCGTGGCCGCGGGCTTCGTCGGGCGGCATATGGTGAAGCGGCTGTTGGATGCCGGAGATGAAGTGCACGGCGTGGATGGCGTGATGGCGACGATCGACAAAATTGACGATGGCGGCGCGGTGAACCTGTCGACCGGAATTTTTACCAGTTTCATTGATTTTACGGAGCTGGCGGCCGGAATCGCGGGCTACCACCAGGAAGTAAAAGGCTTATCCGACAAGCCCGCCGGAGTCCATGCGCGGGGCGGCGACACAACGAAACAGAGACAACTGGGATTCCGTTACAAAACCGATTTCCGGACGGGCGTTGAACGGGCGCTCAAATACTATGCGAAAGGAAAATAGCTAGGGGATATTATCCTACAATGGAACCAGAATACAATCCCGGTTGATGTGGCGCTGATACGCGGCTTGGCCGGCAACGCGCTGCGGCGTGGAGGCTGCGGGTGGCTGGTGAAGCATGCGCGGTACTAATGGCTGATGCTGGCGGAGGGACACCTGACGCGAACATGATTCGCGGCGATGTTACGCAGGATCGCGTTGTTGCCGCTTCCGGCCAACTGACCGACCGCAACACCGCGAATCCGAATCACGGAGGGCAAAGAAGGATAGATAGGTGCCGGCGCAATTGACTTGGAGGGCTTTCGATGAGGCAGGCGAAACAAAGATGGCAACGAATCATCCGGCCTTTCTTCCGATAATGCTGGCTTTGTCGGGGCAAATGTTCTTTTGGCCTCGAAATCTGCATCAGGAGTGATATAGTTACAGAGAACCTCTTCTCAAAATGGAAATTCCGGGTAAGTCTGTCGTATGCCGCGTGGAAACCTCCTGGTGCTGACCCTTGCCAGCGATTCAATCCGGTATATCAAGGCGGCCGCTGTAGCCGGTTCTTGCGTCCTGAGTATCTTTCTGCTTGGATCATGCCTGTTTGTGGTGAATCCATGGTGGGCGTTCGCGATGTTCGGCTCATTCGTCATTTACCTGAACAATTCGCCGGGGCGCAGGGGGATTGCAATCTCTCTCTTTGCGGGTACAATCTCGTTCTGTCGAGACCGCTTCTTTGGGGGACTTTTCCACCCGTACACATACGTCGAATACAACATCGCAGTTCTTGGCGCATTTGCGGGAGCCGGCTGTCTGGTTGCATTGACCACCTCCTATTTGCTGGCCCGATCGAAGCGCGCCCGAAGCGAAGCTGCCGACTGCCTACTTTTATGTATAAGCCTGCCCAGTGCGTTGATCTTGATCGATTTCGTCCTACTCAAGCCCACGACGCAATTATCCTTTGACAGGGTGCTACTGGCTTGTGACGGTGTATTAGGGTTGCAGCCAAGCTACCTGGTGGCCCGAATAGTAGAAAGTCATCCCCCGGCGCTAAGGGTCTTCCGCCTCGTCTACGACGCACTTCCGCTGGCGATTGGATGCGGCTATGCCGCGTCTCGTCGCGCCTCGGCGCCGTATTTGGCGAAGAGCCTGATTGTCGCTGGCGTGATCGGCCGTTTTCTGCATTTCCTGGTGCCCGCTGCCGGACCGAAATGGGCACTTAACGGCTTGTTTCCGGCCGTGGTCCCGGCAATAACGGCGCAATGGATGAGGCCCTTCGAGGCTAAGACGTATTTCAACTGCGTGCCTTCCCTCCATCTGGCCTGGGCTCTCCTGATTTATTGGCAGCTCAGACGCAGCAAGTCCACCATAGCCATGCTCATCTCAGCAGTATTTCTGACATGTACGGCCATATCGACTCTGGCACTGGGCGAACATTACTTGTTTGATTTGATCATCGCCGTGCCGTTTACGCTGACGGTGGAAACACTGTGCATTCGAAGGTTTCTGAGCGATTGGGACAAGTGGCGCATCTCGGCCGCATTGGTCGGCACAGCGCTTTTTGCTGGTCTGGCGTTCCTCATTCGCTCCGGCCAGTTTCTGCACTTCTCCGCACCGGCGGCTTGGCTGCTTGTGGCGGCTATACTGCTTTTGAGCGCCTACTTTGAAGCCCGCCTCGTCGGCTCGGCGAAGCCGGACTGCATATAGGGCCGCTGCGCACAATAAGCAATCTTCGTTCACACGGTGACGGCACTTCCACGCTGAATGTCAGAACTCTTGCAAGCTGGATTCGAGTATGATGATTCTTGTTAATATTGGTAATTCTCGTTGACTACGCTCCGGAATGGTAGTACGCGCCTCCACCACTTCAACAGCGGCTCATTTATCTTTCCGATATTTTCTATGCCGTGCAACAGCCAGACTTCCTGCCGGAATTGTCGCTGGCCGCGGACCAAGCGTACATACCGCTGCATGTTTCGGACTACACTGCCTTTATCGTGAGCCACCCGCACTTCCTGCTTTTACGCTCAGGGGATCCCCGACTCAATTGGATCGAATCGCGACTCGCAAGCGAGGGCTGGAGCCTGACCCCGTTAGCCGGTTCCGGCAGGGATGTTCTGTATCGGGTTGACCGGCCATAGCAGAAAACGCCGATGCGCTATGATTTTCTACACTGCATATGACAGATCGTTCACCATCTCCGCGCAAGGAACCCGAGTTTGACTATAACTCTGTCACAGATATGCCGGCATCGGTCCGCGTATTTTGATTCGATGCTTGCAACATCAGTGAGCCTATTACAAGAGCCGTGCCCAGCGGATTGATGGCATCGAAGAGCCTGATCGCATACGGAAAGAGATTTGCCGCAAGCGGAAATTGGAAGTATGAGGAAAATGCCGTCTGCTGAAAACCGACCAGGCAAAATCCTATTAAAAACAGACGGTCCGGGATGGTGATAAAGCCCCTCTCCGCCATTTCGCGGCATTTCAATGCCATCAGGGGCAATAGTAGAACCCCGGTATAGGGGTATACCATCAAGGGCATGGCAAGCATCCAGGCAAGGCTATACAAGGCCTTGACCTTCAGATCGGAGTCTCGATTTCTGAACAGCATGAAGGCATAGGATGCTATCCAGAAAGTCATATATGTAAGCGTCACGACGTGGCTCAATGCGTAGTGCTGATTCGCATGGGTCACACTGATCGGGCTAAACATTCCGATGGGACAGATATTCTCCGCCCCGACCAGTAGTGCGCTCCGTTTTGTTTGCGCATCGATGAAGCTCCAGAATAGAGAGTAAAAAGAAAGCATCAGAAGAGCCAGCAGCAGCAAAACCGCCATGACCCGCTTCCATCGCCGCGCCATCATCAGCGGAACAAGCAGCAGGATGCTATAAACCTTGATACCGATGGACAGACTAAGAGCAAGCTCTTTAATAAAACGATTCTTTGCGAAAATCGACACCAGGATGAGGCCCAACATAATCCCATCCAGATTTCCGCGCTCCAAAAGGAAGATGACGGGGAAATAAATGGAAGCGATGCCGAATAACAGAAGGCTTGCCCGTCGCGTCATCTTGAACCAATAGCATATGCCGGCAAGCGACGCAGCAACGATTGCGATATTTATGAGCAGGAAGACAATGCGCCCAAATCCACTACTTATAAACTGAAGCGGAAGCGCTACCAGAAGCGACGGAGGTGGAGTAAACATCCGGGGGGAAGTATAAGGATCAGCTCCACGCAGCCAGTTCTCGGTGAAAGAATAAAAGCTACCGAAGTCAACTAGAAATACCTTTTTCTCTACAAAGGCCGGCGCGAGTCCGGTAATCAGCGAAACAAATAAGATAAATAGCAATTGAACAAAGAGAGCGATAAATACGCACAACAGGACGCTTTCTACGGTAGTCTCTCTGTATTTGGAATCTATTCCTCCTGCCGGACTTAACCTCAGCTTGGATTCATTCATCTTGACCTCCTATAAATCCATAATTGTGCTACAACTCCACACCCTACATCCCGATACCACCTGTCAGGATAATTATCTCCCGGCAAAGCGGCCAGCGGTGCAATTCAATCCGGAATTATGCTTTCCAGATTGATTAAGCATATATTACCAAATGTTTTACAGACTATACTTTTTACACACGATCAAGTTGTACCGGGTTGACCGGCCATAGCAGGGAGCGCCGATGCGCTATGATTTTCTACAGCGCATATGACAGATACTCCAACATCTCCGCGCGAAGAAGCCAAGCCTGAGGGCGACACTCGCCCGGCTGAGCCGGAAAACCCGGGAGTTTCTATTGACCTAGCGAATATCCGCCTGGAAGCGGCGAATATCGCCTATCTGCACGAGCTGGCCGAGGCGCTGAACACCACGCTGGACCTGGAGACGCTGCTGAAGCGCACTGCGGAACTGGTGCAGGCCATCATTCCCTACCGCATTTTTGCGATCTTACTGGTGAACGACCGCACGCGCGAGTTGGTGGTGAGGTTCCAGATCGGCCACACGACGCAGGTGGAGCGGCTGCGTGTTCCCATGGGCCGAGGCGTGGTGGGGCACGTGGCGCAGACTCGCCAGCCGGTGCTGCTGAACGACGTAACCACTGCGGAGAACTACGTCGAGGTGAATTCCGATGTGCGTTCCGAGCTGGCCGTGCCGCTGATCGCCAAAAACCGGCTGATCGGGGTGCTGGACATCGAGAGCGAGCAGGCCGGATACTTCCGCGCCGAGCACCTGCGCCTGCTGACGCTGACCGCTTCGCGCATCGCCCAGGCGATTGAAAACGCGCGCCTTTACGCGCGCGCATCCCGCCAGGCGCAGACGCTTACGGTGCTCAACGAGATCGCCGTGGAGTTGACCTCGATTCTGGACCTGGACCCGCTGCTGGAAAGGGTTGGCCAACTGCTGCGAAGGCTGATCGACTACCAGATGTTCTCCATTTTGCTGCTGGACGAGAAGGGCGAGACGCTGATTACGCGCTACGCCTGGCGCTTTGGCCATGCACATGCGCCGCAGCGCAGCCTTCCCATCACCACTGGCCTGGTGGGCACGGCGGTGCGCGAGTGGCGCATGGTGAACGTGCCCGACGTGAGCCAGGACGCGCGCTACGTGGAAACAAATCCGGAGACGCGCTCGGAGTTGATTGTGCCCTTGTTTTACAAGGGGCGCATTATCGGCGTGCTGGACCTGGAACACACGCGCGCGGGCTTTTTTAACGAGGAGCACGAGCGGGTACTGACCACGCTGGCCGCGCAGGTAGCCATCGCAATCGAAAATGCGCGCCTGTACCAGGCGATGCGCCAACAGGAGGCACAATTGGAACGGGACATCGCCATGGCGCGCGAGGTGCAACTGCGACTGCTGCCGCAGGCGGCGCCGAAGATGGCCAACGCCGAGATGGCGGTGCGTTTTCTGCCCGCTCGCTCGATCGGCGGCGACCTTTACGACTTTGTGGATTACGGACCGGGACGCACAGCGATTGTGCTGGGCGATGTGAGCGGCAAGGCTGCGCCTGCAGCGTTATATGCGGCGCTGGTGAGCGGCATTATGCGCTCGGCTGCGCAGCAGCGGCCGGAACCGGCCGGGATGCTCACCCTGCTGAACGACGCTCTACAGGAACGCAAGCTGGAATCGCAATACGTGACCCTGCTGTTTGCCGTATGGAACGATGAGAGCCGCACACTTCAGGTGGCCAACTCGGGCGCAGTGCAGCCGGTTTATTGCCGCGCGGACGGATCGGCCACGGTGCGCACCGAGGGATTTCCGCTGGGAATGTTTTCTAACGTGAGCTACGACGAGCTGACCTTGGCCACCGAGCCGGGAGACGTGGTTATTTTTATCTCGGACGGAATTTTGGACGCGGAGAACGCCGAGGGCGAGATGTACGGCCAGGAGCGGCTGGCGAGCTTGCTGTGCAGCCGTCGCGAGAAGCCCGCGCAGGAGATTGCCGACGCCATTCTGGCCGATGTGAGCCGTTTTCAGGGTGAGCAGGAGCGGTTTGATGATGAGACGGTGATTGTGCTCAAGGTCAGGTAAGCCAGCTCTCAGCTATCAGTATTCAGTTGATAAACTTGAATAGAGTCCACACCACGGAGTCGATTTGACTGAAGAACGCATCATTCGCCCGGCTAAGAATGTTCACGGCAGCTTGCGCCTGCCGGGGGACAAGTCCATCAGCCACCGTTACGGAATGCTGGCGGCGTTTGCCGAAGGCACGTCGCGGTTTACCAACTTTTCTACCGGGGCCGATTGCGCATCGACGCTGAAGTGCATGGAGGCGTTGGGCGCGCGGGTGCGGCGGCTCGAAGACGGCTCGGTGGAGTTAACGGGCGTGGGCGGGCGCGTGAGGCCGCCTGAAGCGCCGCTGGATTGCGGCAATTCGGGCTCGACGATGCGCATGATCAGTGGTCTGCTGGCTCCGCAGGAAGGACGTTTTACGCTGGTGGGCGACGAGTCGCTCTCGCGGCGGCCGATGGAGCGGATTCAGGAAGCCGCTGGAGGCGATGGGCGCGCGGCTGACGCTGACCGAGGGCCATGCGCCGCTGACCATTGAAGGCGGAGCGCTGAAGGCCATCGACTACACCATGCCGGTTCCCAGCGCGCAGGTGAAGAGCTGCATTTTGCTGGCCGGATTGCAGACGGCGGGCGTGACCACGGTGCGCGAGGCAGTGAGGACGCGCGACCACAGCGAGCTGGCGCTCAGAGCATTTGGCGCAAGGGTGGAGCGGACGCTGGATTCGGTGTCGATACAGGGGCCGCAGAAGCTGCACGCCATCGAAGCTGTCAGTTCCGGGCGACATTTCTTCGGCTGCGTTTTTTCTTTGCGCGGCGGCGTTGTTTCCGGGGTCCAATCTCGTGCTGGACGAGCTGGGGCTGAATCCCACGCGGGCCACGCTGCTGGATGTGCTGACGACGCTGGGTGTGCGCGTCTCTGTACTGAATTTGGAGGAGAAGAACGCGGAGCTGGTGGGGACGGTGCAGATGACGGCGCCGGATGAAGGGCTGGGGACGGCGGAGATCAGCGGGGCGCTGGCCGCGCAACTGATCGACGAGCTGCCGGTGCTGGCGGCGATTGGGCCGTACACCAGCGGCGGCATCCGCATTCGCGACGCCCGGGAGTTGCGCGTGAAGGAGTCGGACCGCATTGCGCTGGTGGCGAAGAATCTGCGTGCGATGGGCGCGGAGGTCACGGAGTTTGAAGACGGGCTGGATGTGCCCGGCGGGCAGAGGCTGCACGGAGCAACGATTGACTCCGGCAGCGATCACCGCATCGCCATGGCCTTCAGCGTGGCCGCGTTGCGCGCCGAGGGTCCAGACGCTGATTCAGGGAGCGGAGTCGGCGGCGATCAGCTTTCCGGAGTTTTTTGATCTGCTGGATTTGGTGGCGGAACGGTAGGAAGCGAGGCAGCGAATTAGCCCACTTTGCGGATTAGCAAGTCAGCGAATCAGCAAGTCAGCGAATGAAAATGATAAAGCCCGGCACAGAGCCGGGCCTTTTCATTCCTGCTGCCCATAAGACTACGGTTTGGCTGGCGGGTTGGTTGCGGGCGCGGCTTCCTTGGCAGGCGTGACGCCGGGAATGACTGGCGCAGTCTTCACATCGCCGGAGGCTGCATCGTTCAGGTTGATGCCGTAGTGCTGCAAGGTTGAAGCCAGCATCTGGTAAAGGCCGGCGCGGTCCTTGGCGTAGGCGGCGTTGGCGGTGATCAGGTTGTCCTCCGCCGTAGCCAGGCCGCGCTCCTGGAGCATGACAGTGGCCGTGGTTGAAGCTCCAGTGTGCAGCTTATTGTACTCGGCATCTACATTCTGCTTATTGTATTGCAGGGCGGCCATGGCAGCCTGCACCTGCGCGCGGTCGTTGATCAGCGCGAACTGCGCGTTGACTACCTGCATGCGAATCTGGGTGTATTGCTGCTCCAGCCTCAACTCCGATTGGCGATATTCAATGAGCGACCGCGCCTGGTCGGCCTGCGCCGTCCGGTTGCGCAGCGGGATGGTGAGGTTGAAGCCGATTCCCTTATCAGGGGCGGTGCTGTTGCCCAGATCCTGAAGCACGCTGCCAAAGCCGGTTGGTGCAGCGTTGCCCTGGACGACGCAGGAAATGCCGTTGAAGTTGCAATTCTTGTTGACGGTGCCGCCAATCACACTGGCCCCGTAGTAGCCGTAAGCGTCAAGGGTGGGCAGAAGGGCATTGCGCGCACCCTTTAGCGTGATCTCGTTGTTCTTTAGTTGCAGCACGGCCTGCTCCAGTTCCGGCCGCTGCTGAAAAGCCTCCTGCACCAACTCCTCGACCGGCTGTTTCTCCTCGGGAATCTCCTCGATGGTCACGCGATCGGTGGGAATAACCGGGGCGATGGACAGCGCCGGATCGTTCAGGTTGCGGGCCACGGCCTGCTTGATGATCTGCTGCTGATACGTCAGGGAGCTTTGCGCGGTGATGAGGGCCTGTTTATCGCTGTTGACATTCGATATCGTCCTGCACCACCTGCAGCGGGGCCACCGTGCCGATCTCCAACTGCTTGCGGTCGTCGCTGGCCAGCTTGGTGCTTTGCGCCAGGGCGCGCTGCTTGGCCTGCACATCCTCATAGGCCTGCACCAGCCCCCAGTAGATGTTCTCCACCTGGTTGACGGTGAAGAGAATCTGCTGGCGGAAGGAGGCATCGGTGATGCGGCGGTCATTAAGCGCCTGGTACATGAAGCGCTTGTTGACCCAGATGCCTGCACCTTGCAGAAGGTGCTGCGTGACAGTGGCTTTGAAGGTTGAGGAAAGCTCAGGTACGTAGCTGGAAAGAATGTTGCTCTGTGGCGTTGCGGCTATTGTTCCAGGTGACGGCCAGCGAGGTTCCGGGGGTAAAGCCCTGGGTGAAGGTGAAATTATATTGCTCGGTATTCGTCTTGGAAGCCGGGCTGAAGAGGCTGGTCTGCTGCGACTTGTTCCGGTCGAACTGGACTGTGCCGCTCACGCTGGGGTCCAGGTTCTCCGGCGTCGGGCCAGCGCCTGAGGTGGAGAGCACCAGGCCGGAACTGCCCGAGGCCGCGCCGCCGGAACCGCCTGTGGTGCCGCCAGGGCCGCCGCCTGAGACCAGCGTCGAGGCAGAACCGCCTAGTGTGTTGGCTACAACACCCGAATTCACGCCACGCACCAGGCCCCCTGCGCGCGTCCGCAATACATCGGTGTCCGCGATATCCAGGTTGTAGCGGGCAATGGCGATGTCGTAGTTGTTTTCCAGAGCCAGCGCCAGGGCATCGGAAAGGCTGAGGTAGATCTTGCCGTCCTTCACCAGGTCAGTCAGCCGCACGGAGTTGACAAAGCTGGCTTTGCCGATGCTGGTGGGCGGGTACATCTTGATTGGATTGCCCAGCAAGCCTGCCCGCGGGCTTGGAAAAATCCCGCAAGGACGGACGCAGATTCACCGGTTCCGTCAGCACCACCGGGGGCGCCGAGGGCAGCTCGGAGGCCGCCTTTTCCGGAGCCTTAGCTCCTGCTCCAGCGCTGGGCATATCCGGACGGGCATTCCCGCCGCCCACGCCAGCAGGACCGCCGCTACCGCGCACAGCCATTTGCCCTGCCTGCGCAGCCCGTACCCGACGGCTGACCGCGCTCTTCTCCTGCTGCTCAAACGCACTGATATCAAACAAATGCATGATTCCTCTCCACGACATGGTTCCTCTTTAGGAATGCTGCTGAGGCATGTGGGGCGCTATTGTCAAAGACGTCCGGAATGCCATTCCGGACGCAGGTTTGTGAGTACCCATTACAATTCTAACGTGTTGCCCGGCATGCGGCCTTCCGCCTTACCTATCCATACGCGTGCAGCGCCTGTTTCGTTCCAGCCATCTGCGGTGGTGCAGCCGCTCGCTATTCGCTCGCACAGAATTCTTTGACCGAAGTTCCGGCCAGCCCGCGGGGACTGGCCGTCCAGGCGGCCGGCGCTTGCGCGCCACTTTCATTTAGGCTACTGATAGTGCGTTGTGAGATGAGCCGAAGACCTCCAACCCGCGCCCGTGCTCCAGACCTGGAAGCTGACCCTGGCCTATGACGGCACCGATTTCAGCGGCTGGCAGGTGCAGCCGGGGGAGCGCACCGTGCAGGGCGAGTTGCAGGCGGCGCTGGAGCGGGTTTGCGGGGAATCGCCCCTGCCACAGGGCTCGGGCCGCACCGACGCCGGGGTCCATGCGCTAGGCCAGGTGGCCAGCTTCACGCTGGCGGCGCCCATTCCGCCAGAAAACCTGCAACGCGCCCTGAACCGGACGCTTCCTCCGGCGATTCGCATCCTGGAAGCGAGAACCGTGCCGGATACATTTCATGCGCGGCACTCGGCGGTGGCCAAGACCTACGAGTACCGGGTCTTCCGGGGCGCGATTTGCCCGCCGTTTTTGGCCCGATACGTCTACGCCTGCTCCTGGCCGATGGACGTGGAGGCGTTGCAAAGGGCGGCGCGGATTTTTGAGGGCACGCACGATTTTCTGAGCTTTGCGGCCACCGATCCGGAGCTGGCCAGCCACTGCCTGGATGAGGATGCTGAGCCGGAGAAGCGGCCCCTTCCCAGGCCGGGATTTCAGGCCATGCCGCCGATGCCAGCGACAGTAAGGACCGTTTATTCTTCGGTTTGGGAGGCGCGAACGATTCCGGAGGGCGAGTTGCTGGTCTATCGCGTGCGGGGCAGCGGCTTTTTGCACCACATGGTGCGCAACCTGGTGGGAACGATGCTGGATGTGGGGCGTGGGCGGACCGGCGTGGACGAGATTGCGGGAATTCTGGCCGCGCGCGACCGGGCAGCGGCAGGGCCGACGGCTCCGGCAAGGGGGTTGTTTCTATATTCGGTGGACTATGGCAAGGGGGAATGAAACATCCGTCCACTATCTCCAATAGAATCAGTCGTTTCTAAATTATTGCAGTACAAGTCATGCGAGGAGGATACTCGACACATGAAACGTCACTATTTCATCTTTCTTCTGGTTGTTGCGTCGACAAACCTGGCCTCTGCTCAAGAAACATCAAACAGCGATCTCCATGCACCGATAGTTGTCGAAAGAGTATCTTTCGATTGGGATCACTCAGGGACGCCTACTACCTTTACACTTTCCTATCAACACGGCTTGGGCTTCGACGGAGACGCCGACCGACTCGTCATCTATCGCAAAGGCAATAAGCCATGGATTCTACTCAACAAAGATGACGTATGGACCACACTTAGTACAGCCTTTATTCCGAGGGTCCTCTCCAAGAATAATCTTCTCGAATTCCAAAAGAATGCTCTTCGTCCGTTCAAGCACGGCTCCTGATGCTCACATTTATCTGATCTTGAGGGGCGGCGGTTCTGGCTGCTGCGTCGGTAGCCTTACCGTTTTAACGCCCGGTGAGGATGGTACGCCGAAGATCGTATTTCATGCCGCTGAACATCTCTTGCAAAACATTCTTCCGCTGCCTGACGGAGGTGGGATTGCATTGGTTGGACAACCGAGCGATGCCGAAGCATGGGATGTAAAGAACGCTGAATCCTATGATCCGTTCCGGGTCTACATTCTCGATGCCGATAAACCTGCCCACTATGATTTGGATTGGTCAAAGGCTTATACCATCAAGAATTATTTCGAATGGGCTGGACCCACCTACAACGAGAAATTCGTTGCAGTAACCATCGATCCTGGGAAATGGGATGCAGGACACTGTCGCACTATGACTGAAAAACAGTTTGGCGCTTATCTCGATAAGCATCCTGCACAGTTCCACTGAAATGGCGCAGATTTCCTCCAACTCGGCCTTCTCACAGGTGACGGCGCTCGCCCAGCAGAGGCCGGTTCATGCGGCCTTTGCCTGGCTGCATGGCAATCCCAAGACCATCATGGACTGGCAAGCGGAGTTGGCGGCGATTCCCGCGCCACCCTTTGGCGAGCAGGCGCGGGCGGAGTGGCTCGCAGAGCGCTTTGCCGAGACCGGCCTGAGCCGAGTGGAAACCGACGAGGAGGGCAATGTCTATCGGCTGGCTGACCGGCGGCCAAACTGCCGCCGGAGAGCAGCGGGCCGGTGGTGGTGCTCTCCGCGCACCTGGACACGGTTTTCCCAGCCGAGACGCCGCTGAAGCCGGTGGTGGATGGCGACCGCCTGACAGCTCCCGGAGCCTGCGACAACTGCGCCGGAGTGGCGGGAATGCTGGCCATTGCGCGGGCGCTGGTCGAGGCCAAGGTGGAGTTGGCCGCGCCGCTTGATCTTCCTGGGCAATGTGGGCGAGGAGGGCGAGGGCGACCTGCGCGGCGTGCGCCGCCTCTACAGCCAGAGCGCGCTGGCCGGCCGCATTGCCGCGCACATTGTGCTGGACGGCGCGGGCGCGGACTCGGCCGTGACGCAGGCGCTGGGCAGCCGCCGCTACCGGGTCAGCCGTCACCGGCCCGGGCGGGCACAGCTTTACCGACGCGGGAACGCCCAACCCCATCGCCGCGCTGGCCTCGGCGCTGGCCGTGCTGGCCGAGACCCAACTGCCGGAGGAGCCGCGGACGACGCTGAATCTGGGGACGATCAGCGGCGGCACCAGCGTCAACTCCATCCCGGAGAGCGCGCAGGCCACCGTCGATTTCCGCTCCACCAGCACGGAGCGAGCTGCTGCGGCTGGAGGTTGCGCTGCATCGCGCCGTGGAAGATGCCGTGGAGCATTGCAACGCGCAGGCAAAAGCGGCTGGCGCGGACGGTCGGGGCCTGCTGGCTTTCAAGATCGATCACAATTGGCGACCGGCCCGCCGCGCAACTGCCCGCCGACTCCCCGCTGCTGGAGGCTCTCAGCGCCGTGGACCGCCATCTGGGCCTGAAAACCGAGCTGCGGCTGGGCTCGACCGACGCCAACATTCCGCTCTCGCTGGGGATTCCGGCGCTGTCGATGGGCGCGGGCGGCGAGGGCGGCGGCGCGCACACGCTGGCCGAGTGGTATTCGGCGCAGGGATCGCGAGACGGGGCTGAAACGAGTGTTGCTCCTGACGCTGGCTATGGTGGAGTGGGCCGCGGAGCAGTAGGCCGTTACGTGCCTGGAACGAGCTGACGGCAACCAGCCGGCTGCTCCGGCTGCCGGCTGCAATAATTCAAATGAGATGAAACTGCGCGCCTACCTGCTGATGTTCTTCGTGGTTGCCGTGTGGGGATCGACCTTTGTGCTGGTCAAAGGCGCGCTGGCCGACGCCACTCCCGGAGCCTTCAACCTGGTGCGGATGACGCTGGCCTTCGCCATTCTGGGCGTGGCCTATCACCGCTACTGGCGCGCGATTCGGGGCTGGCAGGTGGGGGCCGGGGCGCTGGTGGGAGCGTGCCTGGCCATGGGCTACCAGTTTCAAACCACGGGACTGGCCCGCACCACGCCCTCGAAGTCGGCCTTCATCACCGGGCTGATGGTGGTGATGGTGCCGCTGCTCTCGATGATTCCCGGCCTGCGTCCGCCGGGAGCGCGACCGCCGCGCTGGAATGTTTTTCTGGGCGCCGCGCTGGCGTTTATCGGGATTGTGCTGCTGACCGCGCCAGCCGCTCCCTGCGGCATCCGGCCCGGCTTCCCTGCTGGGAGAGGCGGCGCGCCTGCTGCCCGATCTGAGCTTCCATCAACCTGGGCGACGTGCTCACGCTTGGGCTGCGCTCTGGGCTTCGCCTTCCACTGCCTGGCGCTGAGCCACGTCTCGCCGCGCATCGCCTTCCAGCCGCTGGCGCTGCTGCAGGTGGGCTTCTGCGCGGTCTTCATGGCGCTGAGCATGCCGCTGATCGAGCATCCGCAGATTACATGGACGCCGCGGCTGGCCGTGGCGCTGGGCGTTGCCGCCGTGCTGGCCACCGCCGCAGCCTTTTCCATCCAGAGCTGGGCGCAGTCGGTGCTGCCCCCCACGCACATTGCGCTTTTGCTGACGCTGGAGCCGGTCTTCGCCTGGATTACTTCGTTCCTGGTGATGGGCGAGCGGCTCGGATTGCGCCCCGCCTGTGGCGCGCTGCTGATTCTGGCGGGGATTGCGCTGACGGAGTTGATGCCGCAACCGCATGTGGCCGTGGCGCATGAAGCGTGAAAAAGACAGGGGTTAGGGATTAGGGATTAGAAGGCAATTGTGGCCGCGCCGAAATTACGCTCTGCCGCGGAAGCTGATGATGCGGCGGCGGTCGCGCTTGGAGGGACGGCGCTCGGGCAAGGGCGCGAACTGCTGCATGGCCTTGCGCTCGGCGGCGGCTTTGGCGCGCGCTTCCATGCTGGCCTCGCTCTCGCGATAGAGGGTCTGCGCCACGGCGGCCGGGCCGCGCATCTGGCTTAGCGCGAGAACCTCGATCTGAAACTCGCCGCCCTCGTTCTTCACTACGAGATTGTCGCCGACGCGAACCTCGCGGGAGGGCTTGGCTTCGTGGCCGTTGGAGAGGATGCGGCCCATGTCGCAGGCCTTGGAGGCCAGCGCGCGGGTTTTGAAGAAGCGCGCCGCCCAGAGCCATTTGTCGATGCGCAGGGAGTCCATGAGGGTATTGTCGTACAAAATGGTGAGAGTCAACCACGCCTAGCTTGTGAACTAAAACGCGAACGACGCTGGAGAAGATCAAGTGGGAGCACTCAATCTTCTCCAGCGTCGTTTGGCTTTACGGCCGGCATGCTGGCCGGCACGCGTACTAACTTTACTACCGGCAATGAATGGTGAATGCGATCTTCTTCTGGATTGGATTTGGAGATTCGATGATCAGGTTCACCCAGCCGTGAAAATCGGCGAATTTCGGTGTATTCGCGCCTAGCTGCCAATCATAATAGACCGGCACGGAGTGGTTGGCCTGCGGAATATCGACTCTCTCTGAGTGGGTCGTATGGCCGCCGTCGTTGCGGTCAAAGCGGTAAGCGACCTCGGTGCGCCCGGTGCTGATCAAGCCCCAGCCAAATTTCAGATTGACGGGACATGAACCCGTGTATTGAAAGCCCTGGGCAACCTGGCCATTGGCACGCAGGGACCATCCTCCCACCCGAACGCTCTGCGCCATCATGCTGACAGATCCCAGGCAGAGAAGAATCCCAACAATACTTGCAATCTTGCTGATTTTCATTTGTCCTCCTTTGGACCGAAGCTAGCCGTTGTGTTTTTCCGGCACGAGCCAATATACCTCACTCGCCCTGTCGCTGTGAATATTTTCTTGCGCTTACCTTCAAGTACACTGGTCCCATACCGTTGGGGAGCCAACCATGCCGAGCTTGTGGGCCAAGACGCGGACGACGCTGGAGATGATCAAGTGGGAGCACTCCGATCTTTGCGCTGCCCTTTGCGCTGACGGCGGTGCTGCTGGCGGCGAACGGGCTGCCGGGCTGGCGGACGCTGGGGTGGATTCTGGTGGCGATGGTGGGGGCGCGCTCGTCGGCGATGGCGTTTAATCGCTGGGCCGATGCGGAGCTGGACGCGGCCAATCCGCGCACGAAGACGCGCGCGATTCCCGCCGGACTGCTGACGCGCCAGTTTGTGCTGGGATTTACGCTGCTGGCGGCGGCGGTGTTTGTGCTGGCGGCGGCGGAGCTGAACCGGCTGGCGCTGGAGTCTTTCGCCGCTGGTGCTCATGGTGCTGTGGGGCTACAGCTATTTGAAGCGCATGACGCGCTGGTCGCACCTGGGGCTGGGGCTGGCGCTGGGCCTGGCGCCGTCGGCGGCGTGGATTGCGGTGCGCGGCTCGCTGGACGCGCGGATTCTGGTGCTGACCGCGGCGGTGACGCTGTGGGCGGGCGGCTTTGACGTGCTCTACGCCTGCCAGGATTTTGAGCACGACCGCGCGGCGGGGCTGCACAGCCTGCCGCAGGCGGTGGGGATTCCGGCGGCCTTTTGGACGGCGCGGGCGATGCATCTGGCCATGCTGGGGCTGCTGGTCTGGTTTGGAGAGCTGTTTCATTTTCAGAGATTCGGTTGGGCGGGGATCGCGGCAGTGGGGCTGCTGCTGGCTTATGAGCACTCCCTGGTTTCGCCGCGCGATCTGCGCCGGCTGAATGCGGCTTTTTTCACCATGAACGGCGTGATTGCCATGGTTTTTCTAGGATTTGTGGCGGGGGATTTGTGGATGCGATAACCACCACTTGCAGCGATGTACGAGATAAGGCCTTCGATGTGTCCGCTCAGGATACAGATATTAGAGGAACGGAGAATACGATGAAGATTGCAATCCAGGGCGAGCCCGGCTCCTTCAGCCACGAAGCGGCGATGAAACTTGTGCCCGATGGGGAGATTGTTCCCTGTTCGCTTTCGGCGGATGTGTTTGCGGCGGTGGAAAGCGGAGCGGCGGAGGCCGCGGTCATTCCCATTGAAAACAGCCTGGCGGGCTCGGTGGCGGAGCACTTCGACCTGCTGCTGACCCACGATGTGCGGGTGGTGCGGGAGACGCGGTTGCGCATCCGGCACAATCTGATCGGCCTCTCCGGCGTGGCGATGGAGGAGATCGAGCGGGTTTTTTCGCATCCGGTGGCGCTGGCGCAGTGCCGGAAGTTTCTGGCCGCGCACCCGCGCATGGAGGCCGTCGCCTTTTATGACACGGCGGGCAGCGTGAAGCAGTTGGTGAAGTTGCGCGACCGGCACGCGGCGGGCATCGCCAGCGAGGCGGCGGCCAAGTATTATGGCGCGCAGATTCTGGAAGCCGGCATTGAGGACAACCCGGAAAACTTTACCCGCTTCTTTCTGGTGCGGCGCGCGGCGGAGGCGGTGACCGATCCGCAGGCGAACAAGATCAGCCTGGCGTTTTCGCTGGAGAATCGGCCGGGATCGCTGGTTGCGGCGCTGAACGAGCTGGCTTGCATGGGCACCAATATGACCAAGATCGAGTCGCGGCCGGTGCATGGCAAGCCCTGGGAGTACATCTTCTATGTGGATTGCCAGATTCACACGGCAGAGGAGGGCACGCGCGCGGTGGAGGCGCTCAGGCCGCATTGCGCGATGGTCAAGGAGCTGGGGCGCTACCGGGAGGCGGAAGACTGAAAAAGACGAACGGCCGGGAGCGCGGCCATGCCCGGAACCGCGCCCTGGCCGTTCGAGGAGGACCCACACATCTGTCTCTGTGATTGCCTATTTCTTACTGTTGCACAAAAGGGAATAATTATACGCAAAGATTTGCGATTTATTTTATGGCATTTTTCAGCCTCAATTTCACGCTACAAAATACTTGGCCTGGGGATGGTGGACGATGATGGCGTTGGTGCTTTGCTCGGGCTCCAGGTGGAACTGCTCGGTGAGGCGCACGCCGATGTTCTCCTCGGGCTTGAGCAGGCGGAAGATCTTCGCCTGGTCCTCGAGGTTGGGGCAGGCGGGATAGCCGAAGGAGTAACGCGAGCCGCGATATTTCTGGTGGAAGAGATCGGAGATGCGCGGCGAGTCTTCGCCGGCGATGCCGAGCAGCTCGCGCGCCTGCTTGTGGACCAACTCGGCCAGCGCCTCGGCGGTCTCCACCGAGAGGCCGTGCAGATAGAGATACTTTGTAAAGTCGCCGGCCTCGAAGAGCTTTGCGGTCTGGCGGCTGGCCTCGTCGCCGATGGTGACGATGGAGAAGCCGACGACATCGCGCTGCGCTTGCAGTCGAGCGGCTCGAAGAAGTCGGCGATGGAAAGCCGGCGGCCTTGCGCCTGGCGCGGGAAGGTGATGCGCTCCAGCTCGCGGCTCGGGTCTTCGGGATCGAAGACGACCAGCTCGTCGCCGTCGCCGGCGCAGGGATAGAAGCCGATGACCGACTTAGGCTCAAACCAGCCCGCTGCTTTTACTTCTTCCTGAAGGTCGAGCAGGATGGGGCGGTACTTCTCTTCGACCAGGCGCAGATAATCGGCCTGCGCGGCGGTTTTGAGTTGCCACTGATTCTTGAAGAGCGCGGTCTCGTTGAGATAGGGGAAGACATCGTCGAGCTTGTAATTCTTGAAGACGCGCGCGCCCCAGAAGGCGGGCTTGGGAATCGCCGCGAGCCGCTCGACGACGGGCGAACGGCCCTCCGGCGGTCAGCTCGACGAGGGTTAGTTCCGGCAGTGGCCGCGTTGCCTTTGGCGAAGACCTTTACCGTCTTGCCTTCCGCTTCCCGGCTCTCGCGCACGGCGGCGTCGTCCGAGGTGAGGTCGGCCATGGCGTGCAATCCGGCGAAGGCGTCCTCGGCATAAAAGACCGGGCCGGAGTACTCCTTGCGCAGATCTTCCTCGACGTACTTGCGGGTGAGCGCCGCGCCGCCGCAGATGACGGGAACGGTGAGGCCCAGCCGCTCCAAATCCTGCAAGACGTACTTCATCTCCAGCGTGGACTTGACCAGCAGGCCGCTGAGGCCGATGGCGTCGGCGCCGATTTCGCGCGCGGCGGCGATGATGGCGTCCGAGGGCTGCTTGATGCCCAGGTTGACGACGCGATAGCCGTTGTTGGAGAGGATGATGTCCACGAGATTCTTGCCGATGTCGTGCACGTCGCCCTTGACCGTGGCCAGCACCATGGTTCCCTTGCCGCCGCCATCGGACTTTTCCATCTTCGGTTCGAGATAGGCGACCGCGGCCTTCATCACCGCGGCGGAATCGAGCACCGAGGGCAATTGCATCTTGCGCGCGCCGAAGAGATCGCCGACGGTCTTCATGCCGTCGAGCAGGACGGTGTTAATCAGTTCGAGCGGCGAGTGAGTTAGCAAGCGCCGCTTCCAGAGTTGCTTCCAGAGTTTGTTTGTGCTCGTCCAAGCCAATGGTCCGCTCGCCGCGAATGATCATCTGCTTGAGCTTCTCGTCGGTGGTGAGGCTTTCGACGGCTAACTCCTCTTCCTCGACGGAGCCTTTGCCGAGGCTGGCGAAGTAAGCCATGTAAGCCTGCAGCGGATCGCCGTTCCGGCTGCGGTCCTGGAAGATGAGCTTGCGGGCCAACTCGACTTCTATTTCGGGAATCTTGTAGAGCGGATAAATCTTGGAGTAGTTGACGATGGCCGCGTCGAGGCCGCGGTCCACGGCCTCCTTGAGGAAGACGCGAGTTGAGCACGCGGCGCGCATAGGCGTTGAGGCCGAAGGAGATGTTGGAGACGCCGAGCACGGTGCGGGAGCGCGGCAGTTCGAGCTTGATGCGGCGCACCGCTTCCAGCGTCTCGATGGCCGGCGGAGCGATAGTCTTCCTGGCCGGTGGAGATGGGCAGGGTGAGCGCGTCGAAGATCAGGTCCTCGGAGCGCAGGCCGTATTTGTTGACGGCCAGATCGTGGATGCGATGGGCGATGGCCACCTTGCGGTCGGCGGTGAGCGCCATGCCCTGCTCGTCGATGGTGAGGGCGATGACCGCGGCGCCGTAGCGGCGGGCCATGGGCAGCACCAGGCTGGTGCGCTTCTCGCCGTCTTCCAGGTTGATGGAGTTGATGATGGGCTTGCCGGGAATGCGCTTGAGCGCCTCCTCGATGACGGCGGCCTCGGTGGAGTCCACCAGAATGGGCGCGGGAACGCGGGTGGCGATTTTTTCGAGGACGGCGTTCATGTAGCCTGCTCGTCCTCGCCGACGATGGCGCAGCAGAGGTCGAGCATCTGCGAGCCTTCGGCCAGCCAGCCGCTTGGCGAGAGCGAGAATGCCGTCGTAGTCGCCGGCGCGCACCATGTTGCGAAAGGTCTCGAGGCGGGTGGTGGTGTTCATCTCCTCGGCGATGATGATGGGCTGCGCGTCGGCTTCGAGCGGCACGGCGGAGAAGGCGCTGGCCGCGACCGATTGCGGCTGCACGGCGCGCGCGGCGGGCGTTACGCCGTGCACGGCCTCGACGACGGCGCGCAGATGCTCGGGCGTGGTGCCGCAGCAGCCGCCGACGATCTGCACGCCGTACTCGGTGACGAAGCGGCGGAGCCAGGAGGCCAGCTCGGCCGGGGTGAGCTTGTAGACGGCGTGGCCGCCCTCGTTGTGCGGCAGGCCGGCGTTGGGCAGCACGCTGATGGGCAGGGTGGAGTTCTGGCAGAGGAAGCGAACCGCGTCGTTCATCTCCGCCGGGCCGGTGGCGCAGTTGAGGCCGATCACGTCGGGCTGGAAGACTTCAAGGACGGCGAGGGCCGCGCCGATCTCCGAGCCGAGCAGCATGGTTCCGCTGGCTTCGAGGGTGATCTGGACCTGAAGGGCGACGTTGCGGCCGGTGATGGGAATCTTGCCTTCGCGCGGCGTCGCGAATCGCGTCCTGACAGGCGGCGAGGGCGATCTTGGCTTGCAGCAGATCCTGGCAGGTTTCGATGAGCAGCACGTCCACGCCGCCCTCGATGAGCGCCTCGGCCTGCTCGCGATAGGCGGCGGCCATGGCGTCGTAGCCGATGTGGCCCAGCGAGGGCAGCTTGGTGGTGGGACCGATGGAGCCGGCGACGAAGCGGGGCTTGTCCGGAGTCGAGTACTCGTCGGCCACCTCGCGGGCCAGGCGCGCCGCGGCGAGATTCAGCTCGCGGGTGCGGTCCTGCAAGATCGTACTCGGCCAGCACGATGCTGGTCGAGCCGAAGCTGTCGGTCTCGATGACATCGCAGCCGGCCTCAAGAAACGAGGCGTGGAGGCCGCGGATCACGTCGGGCCGCGAGAGCACCAGCAGCTCGTTGCACCCTTCCTTGCCCCAGAAATCCTCCGCGGTGAGGTTGTGCTTTTGCAGATTGGTGCCCATCGCGCCGTCATAGACCAGCACGCGCCGCTTCAGTTCTGAAAGAAAATCCGCCAAAGTTGCTCCTGACCTGATGGGCCGCGGGGAAAAATGGGGAAAGCGGCCAACTCTTTAGGATATATCCTTTTAAGGTATGCAGTTGAAGAAGAGCAGTCCTATTCCGAAAGCGCTTGTATCCCCCAAGCCACCAAGCGCCGATAAAATCGCGGAACTTGCTGATAATGGCAAGGACATCTCACGCTTTTTTAC